>JBHJGP010000014.1:0-130093 GCA_050331695.1 Geminicoccaceae bacterium | reverse complement strand
GGAGATGATTTTGCTTGACACCATGTTCGACCTGCCGGGTCTGGACGGTGTCGAGGAGGTGGTTGTCAACAAGGAAGCGGCGGACGGCCATGCCGCGCCGATCCGGGTCTATGCCGAACGAAAAGAAGACCGCGACGCCGCCGGGTGACGGCCGGCGTCAAAGTGGCCAGCTAAAGCCTAGAACTCAAACGCTCTCCTTAGAATAGATACACAACCATCACTGTGCTCGACAGTTTGGTGTTTTGTGTGCCAACGAGCAGCCAGCTTAGTGAATTTAGCAAAGTGCGACGGTAGATCCGTACTCGATCTGATGTTAGCCTATTACGTGCATCCTAACCTAGCGAGACAGTAGACTAGTCAAAGCATAGGACACTAATAGCCGCCAAGCTACCATACATGCTATCTGTCAGCTTAATTCCGAAAATCCTTGAGAAGATTCAAAACGCACGCAGGCCTGAGCGGTTTACTCAAGACTTCCTCGAGACCAAGCTGGGCCACAGCGGCGGGAGCGCGCGATCCATAATCCCATTGCTCAAACGCATGGGCTTTTTGGGCTCCGATGGTGTCCCGACGTCGCTCTACGATCAGTTTCGCAACACTGACACACAGGGGGCTGCCGTTGCCGAAGGCATGAGAAACGCCTTCAGCGAGCTCTTTGAGCGCAATGAATATGTATACGAAATGAACCGCGACAAACTGACTGGCTAAGTCGTCGAAATCACGGGTAGCGCCACGAATGACCGTATCACGAATGCCATCGTGGGCACATTCCTCGCGCTGAAGGAGCTCGCTGACTTCGAAGGCGACCTCGAACCCAGGACAACGGCCACGCCACAGCAAGAAGCGACCGAATCGCAAACCGTCCCTGTCACGCAGTACGCACCACAGCAGCCGTTGGCGGAAGCGGACGGAGTGGACCTTCGTGTTGGATACACAATCAACTTGAACCTGCCAGAGACCAGTGATCCTGAGGTCTTCAACGCGATCTTCCGTGCTCTCAAAGAAAACTTGTTAAAGAACTGATGCGCTCAGAAGAAGCCATCAAGCTGTTTGGATTGAACAACCTGACCATCGAGTCAGATATCCGCAAGATCGAGCGAGACTACGATGTGGACCTCGGACACCACCGGCCCACGGAAGAGCGCATCGACCAAACCTACTATCCGCAGTTTGTCGAGCGGCTGCGAAACGAGGCGGCTCGGATGTCGACCAACTATGCGATCTTCTACTGCCTCGAGAACAGCATTCGCGAGATCATTGCCCAGCGCCTTGACGAAGAGCATGGCTCAGATTGGTGGGATAAGGCAGTTCCTGAAGTGGTTCGAAAGAATGCAGAAAGCAACCGGAAGAGGGAGCTTGCATCAGGTGTAACCCCGCGGTCGACTGACCTGATTGATTTCACGAATTTCGGCGAGCTTGGCGAGGTCATCAAATCCAATTGGAGCATCTTTGGCGACATGTTCAGAGACGTGAAGGCGGTTGAGAAGGTTCTCGCAACCCTCAATACGCTTCGCGCACCAATTGCTCACTGCAAGGCTCTGGCCGAGGACGAAGAGCTAAGGTTACACCTCGGACTGCGTGACTGGTTCAGGCAGATGGAGTAGGAGTTTCGGAATTTCAGTAATGGGATGGATGCCTCCAACGGCTTCGAATTGAGCCAGACTGGAGCGTGTCGAAACGATCCAGTTGCAGGAGCCGTACATCCCACTACCGAAATTCGTCACCGAGGTTCGGCCCAGCCCCGGGGCGCCCTTGGCGGTGGTGGGGGCGTGAGCTAGGTTAGACGGAGAGCCCACCGGCGGGTCGGCATCCTTCGACCGCCGCTTTTTCGTACCTTGGATCTCCCATGCCCGCCGTCGCCTCGTGGCCGTTGATCGTTCTCCTGGTCGCGCTCACCGCTCTCGCGCCGTTCGCGATGCAGATCTTCCTGCCGTCGCTGCCCGTCATCCAAAGCCATTTCGACGTCTCGATCGGCTACGCCCAGCTGGTCTTCAGCCTGTCCGGCATTGCCATGGCCGTCGGCACCCTGGCCTACGGGCCGATTTCCGACCGGTTCGGCCGGCGCCGGACGATCCTCGCGGGCGTCGGTTTCTACATTCTGGGCAGCGCGATCGCCAGTTTCGCCCCGACCATCGAGGGCGTGATGGTCGGCCGCATCGTCCAGGCAGCGGGTGGCGTCGCCGGCATGGTGCTGGCGCGGGCCATCGTCCGCGATCTCTTCGACCGGGAGCGCTCGGCGGAGATGATCGCCTATCTGACCGTTGGCATGGTGTTCGTGCCGATGCTGTCGCCCTGGATCGGCGCCCATCTGGTGGGTTTCGCCGGCTGGCGGTCCAATTTTTTCGTGCCGGGCGTGATCGGGATCGTCGCGCTAACGATCGCCCTCAGAAGCCTTCCGGAAACCAACAAGAACCCTATAGAGAAACTCGATTTTTCGAGCATCGGCCAGGCCTTCAGCAGACTGATGAAAATCCCGGCCTTCCTCGCCTACACGCTCCAGGGCGCGTTCTCCATGGCGGTCTTTTTTAGTCTGCTCGCTGGCGCGCCTTACATCGTCCAGCAGGTCATGGGCTACCCGGCTTCGGTGTACGGCAATTGGTTCATCCTGCTGGCTGGCGGCTTCATGGCCGGCAATTTCACGGCCGCCCGCATCTCCGGCAAGGTCGGACTGGACAGGATGATCGTCATCGGCAGCGTGCTGACGATCATCCCCCTGCCGGTCACGATCGCGCTTTTAATGGCCGGCCACTGGGAGCCCTGGGCGATCTTCATTCCGGGCATCTGCGTCGGTTTCGGCCAGGGGCTCGCCATGCCCAACGCCCAGGCAGGTGCGGTGAGCGTCGATCCGTCGATCGCCGGCACCGCATCGGGCCTTGCCGGTTTCATGCAGATGGGGCTCGCCTCGCTCATGGCCCAGTTCGTCGGCATGATCCAAGACGGCACACCCTATCCGACGCTGGTCACGATGCTGGTCTGCGCGGTTTTGATGTTGGTGACCTTCGTCGTGCCGATGCGCGCGGCGGCGAGACCAACCGCGCTTACCGGCTGAGACGCTCAACCGCCCGGCGGCTTGAGGGCGCCGAGGAGACCTGACAGGGGTCCGAAACGGCTGGCCAGCGTTTGCCAGTCGATCGCGTCCCGGTCGCGGATCACGTCAATGAGCCGCCGCTCGTCGATCGTCACGTCGGCCAGCAGTTCATCCCGGCTGAGACGATCGTCGCGATTGGCGTCATAGCTGGCGAACAGGCTCTCGAGACCCACCGTGTCGAGGGTCCACAAGCCCAGACTGAGTCCGCTCCGCTCAGCAACGCTCAATTGTTGCCAGCGGGACTGGGTCCAGCCGCGAACCTCTTCCTGCACATGGGTCAGTTCGCCCAGATCGAGAAACGCGTCATCATCGCGGTCGACATAGGCCCAGCCGACGTCGAAGCAGCGCGTCGAGGCATCGAGGGCGCATACCGGCCCGATCGTGCGGGCGAAGCCATCGAAACGCCGGTGTGGGTCGTCCTCGGCCACCGCGCCGGTTGCCGCCAGAGCGACCATGACTGACAGAAATCCGCGAATGATCATGACGACCTTTCCGTTTGAGCTGTCGCCAACCGCTTCAGCTCGTAAAGCGTGTTCAGCGCCTGGCGGGGACTGAGGTCATCGACCTCGAGTTTTTCCAAGGCGTCGACGACCGGTGATGGGGGCATCGCCGGTGGTGGCGGTGTGGGCTCGGCGAGGCTTTCGAACAAAGGCAACTCGCTCAAAATTGAAGCGCCGTTGGTCGCCGGCATCCCTTTTTCGAGACCGGCAAGCAGCTGATCGGCCCGGGCGACCACGACCGGCGGCAGACCGGCGAGCTTCGCGACGTGGATCCCGTAAGATCGATCCGCGGTGCCGGCGGCGACTTCATGGAGAAAAACCACCTCATTCTGCCATTCGCGCACGGCCATGGTATGGCAGGCCAAATGCTCCAACCGTTCCGCCAGCGCGGTGAGCTCGTGAAAATGGGTCGCGAACAGACCACGGCAACGGATCACGTCGTGCAGGTGCTCGACCACCGCCCAGGCGATCGAAAGGCCGTCATGGGTGGCGGTACCGCGGCCGATCTCATCGAGGATCACCAGCGAGCGTGACGTTGCCTGGTTCAGGATCGACGCCGTCTCGACCATCTCGACCATGAAGGTCGACTGACCCCGGGCGAGGTCGTCGGCCGCACCGACCCGGCTGAAGAGCTTGTCGACCAGACCGATCTTGGCCCGCCGCGCCGGGACATAAGCCCCCATCTGCGCGAGCACGACGATCAACGCATTCTGGCGCAAGAACGTGCTCTTGCCGGCCATATTGGGTCCCGTCAGCAGCCACAGGCGATTGGTGTCGTCGAGCACCGCGTCATTGGCGATGAACCCCTGGTGCGCTTTTGAAAGCGCCTGCTCGACGACCGGGTGACGGCCGCCCTCGATCTCGAAGATCAGGCCATCGGTCAATTCGGGCCGGCACCACCTTAGTTCCATGGCAAGGGTGGCAAGCCCCTGGGCGACGTCCAATTGGGCCAGGGCGTCGGCCAGGTTGGCCAGAGCCTCGGCCGAGGCCGTGACAGCGCCGACCAGCTCGTCGAACAGCGCCAGCTCTCGCGTGCACGCCCGGTCCTGGGCCTGGACCAGCGCCATTTCGAGCTCGCTCAGCTCGGCAGTGGTGAACCGGATGGCATTGGCCATGCTTTGGCGCTGAACGAAGGTTTCCGGCGTCTTGTCCCGATGGTTGGCGGTCACCTCGATATAGTAGCCCAGCATGTGGTTGTGCCGGATCTTGAGCGATGCGATCCCGGTCTCGCTTCGAAGTTTCGCTTCCAGGGCGGCGATATGTTTGCGGCCGCGGTCGCGAAGGCTGCGGGCATCGTCCAGCTCCCGGTCGAAGCCCTCGGTGATGAAACCGCCGTCACGGCAGAGAACGGGCGGCTCGTCGACCAGCGCCGTATCCAATTGCCCGGCCAACGGACCAAAGCCCTCGAGCGGACGGACCAGCGGCACCAGGGCCGCCGCAGGCGGCGGCTGGCCCGACGCCAGATCGGAAGCCCGCCGCAGCGCTTCGCGGACGGCGGCCAGATCCCGGGGCCCGCCCCGATCGAGCGCCAGACGCGACAAAGCCCGTTCCACATCGGGACAGCCTTTGAGGCTTGCGCGGATCCCCGCCAGCCATTCGGATGTTTCGATCAGTGCCTGGATCCGGTCGAGGCGCTCGTTGATCGCGGCCCGGTCGGTGAGCGGGCTCGAGAGCCAGGCGGCGAGCCGTCGGCCGCCGGCGCCGGTCAGGGTTCGGTCGACAGCCGCGAGCAGACTGCCCTGGCGCTCGCCTTGAAGATTGCGGGTAAGCTCGAGACTGGCGCGGGTCGCCGGATCGAGCGCCAGATGCCCGCCTCTTTCCATGCGGACCGGCGGCGACAAGCGGGGCACGGCCGCTTTCTGGGTGAGCTCGACATAAGCCAAAAGGCCGCCGGCCGCCGCCAATTCCGCCCGGCTGAAATCCCCGAACGCTTCCAAGGTGGCGATCCCGAAAAGCGAGCGGAGCCGTTTCTCACCGTCGCCGCTTCGAAGCTGCTGGTCGGCCACCGGCGTTGCCCGATCAAACCATGAGCCCAGCCGGTCGCGGCCGTCGGCCCGCTCCAGAGTGCTTTCGGCCACGAGCAGCTCCCGGGGATCGATCCGGGCGAGTTCGCTCTGAAGTTGAGCAGGACCCAGGGTCTCGGTCCGAAACTCGCCGGTCGAGAGATCGAGCCAGGCAAGGCCCAGCTGCTCCCGGGCCTCGGCCAGCGACGCCAGATAGTTGGCATTTCTCGGATCGAGCAGACCGTCCTCGGTCAGGGTCCCGGGCGTGACGATGCGGACCACCTCCCGGGCCACGAGTTTGCCGGCCCCAGGGCGTTTCTTCGCTTCGGCGGGATCCTCGGTCTGTTCGCAGACCGCCACGCGAAATCCCTGTTTGATGAGCTTTTGCAGATAGCTTTCCGCACTGTGGACGGGCACGCCACACATGGCGATGTCCTGGCCGTCGTGGCGGCCGCGCTTGGTGAGCGCGATGTCGAGGGCCGCCGCAGCCTCGACCGCGTCCTCGAAGAACAATTCGTAAAAATCGCCCATCCGGTAGAACAAGAGCATGTCGGGATGGGCGGCCTTGATCGCCTTGTATTGGCGGATCATCGGCGTGCCGCCGTCTTGGGACGCGGCCACGTGGTTCTCCTGAAACAGTAATCTGCGGTTGTGTTCAGAACAAGTTCACTTCCGGCCCTGTAGTAGACCAAGCCTGTTCGAAACGCCAAGCGCATGCGGGCGAGCGGACAAAAAAGCGCCCGCCCCAACATTTCCGGGACGGGCGTGCTAGCGGGGGTTCGGAAGGATCGGATCCCGGCGGTCAGCGCTCGACGGCTTTGTGTGGAGCCGAAGCGCCCGACATTGGCCGCCGGGACCGATCCTGAACTTGCGAGCCCTCGGACATTCTTTAGGTGGCTTTCTATCGGGCTGTGTACAAGAGCCCGATGCGGAAATAGCGCTGTTAGAGCCTGTTGATAACTAGACGCTGAGACGGCGTCTTAGTTCCCTTTTGTCGGCCATGGTCGGCTGGCCACGGCTCTCGAGAACGACGCGGCCCTTCTCCAGAACCCGCCATCGGTCGGTCACCCGAAGCACGGCTTCGAGGTCCGGATCAATCAACAATATCGCCTGGCCCTCGGCCTTGAGGATACCGACCACCTCCCAGATCCGCTGCCGTAAAAGGGGCGCCAGTCCCTCGGTCGCCTCATCCATGATCAGAAGTTTGGGATTGGTCATCAACGCCCGGCTGATCGCCAGCATCTGTTGCTCCCCGCCCGAAAGCTGATGGCCGAACGCCCGGCGCCGCTCGGCGAGCACGGGAAACAGGTCCTGGATCCGGCGCAGGCTCCAGGGACCGGGTCGCGCCGTTGCCAGAAGATTTTCCTCGACACTGAGGGTCCGGAAAATCTGGCGCCCTTCCGGCACCAGCCCGATGCCGGCGCGGGCGATCTTGTGAGCCGGCAAGCCCTCGAGCGGACGTTGGTCCAGGCGGACTACGCCGGCGCGGACTGGGATTTGGCCGGTGATGGCCCGGACACTGGTCGTCTTACCCATGCCGTTGCGCCCGAGAAGGGCCGAGATCTCGCCGGCGCCGATCGTCAGATCGACACCGAACAAAACGCTCGCACTGCCGTAGCCGGCTTGTAGACCCTCCACCGTCAGCATGGCTCATCGCCGAGATAGGCGCGTTTGACCTCCGGATCGCTCTGGACCTCGGACGGCGAGCCGCTGGCGATCACGCGGCCGCCGACCATCACCGAGATCCGGTCGGCCAGGCTGAAGACCACGTCCATGTCATGTTCGATCAGCAAGATCGCCGCCAGCGGGCGCAAGGTCCGGATGACATCGGCAAGCTCTGCGGTTTCGCCCGGCCCCAGTCCCGCCATCGGTTCGTCGAGGAGGAGCACGCTCGGGTCCGAGGCGATTGCCATGGCCAGCTCCAACTGCCGCTTGGCGCCGTGGGGCAGATCCGAGGCCAGGTGATGACCATCGCGGCCAAGGCCGGTGCGGATCAGGATCTCGTCGATTCGGTTGCTGTTGTCGACGCTGAGACGCGCGCCATCGAACAGACGAAAGGCGGCGCCGCCTCGCGCGCGGGTGACCATGGCCACATTCTCGAAAACGCTCATGTTCTCGAAAATGCTGGTGATCTGAAACGTTCGGGCGATGCCCGCGCGCGAACGGGCCGGCATCGACAGCCCGGTGATGTCCCGCCCGTCCAGCATGATCCGGCCCCGGTCCGGACGAAGCTGGCCCTGGAGACAGGCGACAAGCGTGGTCTTACCGGCACCGTTGGGTCCGATCAGGCCATGGATCTCGTGAGCGGCGCAGGTCAGATCGACGTTCGAGATCGCTTGGATGCCGCCGAACGATTTGGCGAGCGCCCTCGTTTCGAGAAGCGGGGTCATGGTTTGGCCCGCCGGAGCAAAAGGCCGGCGAGACCGCCCTTGGCCACCAGAACCAGCGTCAGCAGGATTGCGCCCAGGAAGAAGCCCCAATGTTCGGTCAAACTGACGAACACCTCTTCCAGCAACACGAATGTGAGCGCACCCAGGATGGGCCCGCAGGCGGTACCGATACCGCCCAGGATCACGATGATCATGAACTGGCCCGAGCGCGACCAGTGCACGAGGTCCGGGCTGACGAAGCCGTTGAGTTCGACGAACAGGGCACCGGCGAGCCCAGTGACGGCGCCCGAGATGACGTAGGCCATGAGCCTGATCCGGTAAGGCTCGAACCCGAGCGCCGCCATCCGGGTTTCGTTTTGGGCGGTGCCGACAAGCGCCCGGCCGAACGACGAACGGGTGATGGCGATCAGGAGGAAGGTCCAGAGGCCCAGCGCCACCCAGACCACGGCGAAGAAGGTCAGGCGATCGTTGATGACGAGACCCGCCACCTGGCTTCGCCCCCACCAAAGCGACAAGCCGTCATCGCCGCCATAGGCCGTGAGCGACACGAAGACGAAGAACGCCATCTGCGCGAAAGCGAGCGTGATCATGATGAAATAGGCGCCGCGCGTGCGCATGGCGACCGCGCCCGTCAACAGCGCGACCAGCCCGGCCAGAGCCGCGGCCACGGGCCAGGCGATCAGTGCCTGATCCGTGCCGGCGAGACCGAGCACCCGGCTCTCGTCGAAATGGTGGAAGGACAAAATGCCGACGGCATAGCCGCCGACGCCGAAGAATGCGGCATGACCGAAACTGACCAGGTGGCCGTAGCCCAGCACCAGATTGAGCGCCGAGGCGGCGAGCGCCAGGATCAGGGCCTTGCTCAACAAGTTGACCGCGAAGGGCTGGTCCAACACCAGGGCCAGCGGAGCCGCGGCACCTGCCAGCAGGAGGATGACGAGCGCCGCGATCCGGTCCCGGCTCATCGATGCAGGGGTCACTCCGAGCGGCCGAACAGGCCGGTGGGTTTCACTGTCAGAACCACGGCCATCACCAGATAGATCGTCATGGCCGCCAGCGACGCGCCGACCACATCGGCCTCGCTTGCGGGCAGTACCGTCCGCAACAGGCTCGGCAGATAGACCCGGCCGAGCGTGTCCGTGAGGCCCACCAGAAGCGCGCCGACCGAGGCGCCGGTCACCGAGCCGAGCCCGCCGATCACCACGACGACGAAGGTCAGGATCAGGATCTGCTCGCCCATGCCGGGTTCGATGGCGATGAAGGGACCGGCCATGACCCCAGCGAGACCGGCAAAGGCCGCGCCCAAGGCGAAAATAACGGCGAACACCCGACCGACATCGACGCCCAGCGCTTCCAGCATGCCCCGGTTCTCACTGCCGGCGCGGATCCACATGCCAAGCCGCGTGCGTTGGATCAGGAGGAACAGGGCCACGACCACGGCGAGACCGACCAGGATCACGGCCAGCCGGTAGGCCGGGTAAGGCGCGCCGGGCACCAGCTCGATCGTGCCCTGAAGCCAGGAGGGCGGGTCCAGACGAAGGGGCTGGCGCCCCCAGATCCAACTGACGGCCTCGTTGCTCATGAGGATGATGGCGAAGGTCGCGAGCACCTGGTCCAGATGATCCCGCCGGTAGAGCCGGCGCATGACGAGGCGCTCGAGCGCGAAACCAGCCACGGCTGCGGCCGTGACGCCGGCAACCAGACCGACCAGAAAACCGCCGCTGGCGATCGAGACGGTTGCCGCGACATAGGCGCCGGCCATGTAGAGCGAGCCGTGGGCCAGATTGATCAGCCGCATGATGCCGAAGATCAGCGTCAGGCCGGAGGCCATGAGGAATAGCGTGACGCCGAACTGAAGGCCGTTCAGTACCTGCTCGATGAACAACAACATCGCGTGCCGCCGGCGGCTGCTGACGCTATCCGGGCACCGGCGCGGCCGAGGCGTGCCGGCCTAGGGCTGGCAGTCCCCGGCATAGGCGTCGGCGTGATCCTCGAATACCTTGGCGACCAGCCTGTTGGTCAATGTACCGTCCTCGTCCTCCACCACTTCCCGGACATAGATGTCCTGGATCGGGTGGCGGTTGGGACCGAAGGCGAAATCACCGCGAACGGCCGTGAACTCGGCCGCCGTCAGCGCGGCGGTCAGCGCGTCCGTGTCTTCGACGCTTAAATCGGTCGTCTCCAGAGCCGCCAAGATCAGATTGGCGGTGTCGAAGCCCTGGCTCGAATAGAGCGTCGGGTTCTTACCGTAAGCGTCCTTATAGGCCGTGACGAACGCTTGGTTGGCCTGATTTTCCAGATCCGGTGACCACTGGGCACTGTTCTTGATCCCGAGCGCCGCCTCACCGACCGCGTCGACCAGATTGTCGTCGAACGAGAAGGCCGGACCGAAGAATGGGATCTCGCTCGTGATCCCCGCCTGGGCGGCTTGCTTGACGAAATTGATGCCCATGCCGCCGGGATAGAAGAAGAAGACCGCGTCGGGCTCGGCGGCCCGGAGGCTAGACAGTTCGGCGGCGTAATCGGTCTGGCCGAGCTGGGTGTAGACCTCGCCGGCGACACCGCCATCGTAGAACCGTTTGAAGCCGGTCAGCGCGTCCTGGCCCGCCGGATAGTTGGGCGCGAGCAGATAGACCTTGTCGTAGCCTTCGCTTTTCACGTAGGCGCCCATCGCCTCGTGCAGATTGTCGTTCTGCCAGGCGGCGTTGAAATAGTTCGGATGACAGCCCTTGCCCGCCAACTGGGAGGGACCGGCATTGGGACTGACATAGACGATGCCGTCGCGCACGATCTTCGGCACCACCGCCATCGCCACGTTCGAGAAGATGATGCCGGTCATGAGCTTGACGCCATCGCGCTCGATCATCCGCTCGGCGATCGCCAGCCCCTGTTCCGGCTTGCGGCCGTCATCCTCGACCAAAAGCTCGATCTGATCGGCCTTGCCGGCCATGGAGACGGCGAGCTCAAAGCCGTTGCGGACGTCCTCGCCAAGATAGCCGGCGCCCGTCGAAAGCGTCGTCACCATGCCGATCTTGACCGGCTCGGCGGCGATGGATCCGCCCGCCAGGGCCAACGTCACGGCGGCCAAACCGCATTTTTTGAGAATTGTCATGACGGGTTCGCTCCCACCTGTTTCGTTCGATCGCGCTTGGCATCGCATTCATGTGATTTGCTAACATTGTGTGTGGGCGATTGCGGATAGGGGTGTCAATCATCGCAGCGCTGCGCTTTCGCCTCGTCGACACCCCGATAGGGATATCAGCACCTTGTCCGTCAGTGATCATCTGCTCTACGCGCTTTTATGGGCGAGCTTCGGCCTCGGCCACTCGCTTTTGGCGGCAAGCCCGGGGCGACGCCTGCTGGAACGCTGGTTCGGCGCCAGGGATCGCCTTGCCTACAATGCGATTTCCGTCCTTCATTTGATCCTGGTCCTGGTGCCGGCCTGGCTCTGGCTGCGGCCGGGCGCGATGGCCTTCGACTGGCCCTGGCCGATACGGGCCGCGCAGCTGACCATGATCGCAGGCGGCACGGTGATCCTGGTGATCGGGCTTCGGGGCTATGATCTCAGTCGGTTTGCCGGCACCGAGCAATGGCGCCGGGGCCGAAGCGAGAACCAGAACGGTATCGAGCCGCTCAACACGGGCGGCCTCAACGCTCACGTCCGCCATCCGCTCTATGCCGGCGGTCTGATGTTGCTCTGGGGTTCGGTGACGGACGCCTTTTCCCTGAGCACGGCGTTCTGGGCGTCGGCCTATCTGGCCGTCGGCATCGTGCTAGAGGAACGAAAGCTGATCACTCTCTATGGCGACGCCTATCGCCAATACCGCGCCCGGGTGCCGGCCCTGATACCGATCGGTTGGCTCCGGCGGTCGGGCTTGGCTCGTGAGTGAACCCGTCCAAAGCGATGGCCAAACGCTTGGGCCGTCGCTAACCATGATCGGGGAATTCGCCCAAAGGGAGACGCAAGCGGCTTGGAAAACTGGCGCCGACATCCAGTCGTGTTCTGGACGTTTCTTCTCCCCGGCAGTCTTTGGCTCCTTCTATTTTTTTTCATTCCGCTCGGTATCGTCTGGGTCGTCGCATTCGGCGAACGGGTCGGCCCCGCCGAGCTCAAGATCACCTGGACGCTCGCCAACTACCGGGAAGCGCTGGACCCACTTTATCTCGGGCTGTTTCTAAAATCCTTATGGATCGGCGGCATCGCCACGTTGATCACGTTGATCGTTGGCTTTCCGGTGGCGTTCGCGCTCAGCTTCGCGCCCGATCGGATCAAAACCCTCCTTCTGGTTCTGATTATCCTTCCTTTTTGGACCAACATCCTGATCCGCACCTACGCGATGATCGCGGTCCTGAGACGCAAGGGCTACGTCAATGCCGGTCTCGAGAGCCTGTGGGATGGAGCAGTTGTCCTGTTGACCCCGCTCGGGCTCGCGGGCTTGCTCGGCGAACGGTTTCAGCCGCTGGATCTTCTCTACAACAACACGGCCGTCGTTGTCGGCATCGTCTACATCTATCTGCCGTTCATGATCCTGCCGCTCTACGCGGCGCTCGAACGGCTGGACAAGAGCCTGATCGAGGCAAGCCTGGATCTGGGAGCGGGTCAGATCACCACCTTCTTTCGGATCACGGTGCCGCTGGCCAGCGCCGGCATCGTCTCCGGGCTCATCCTCGTGTTCATCCCGGCGGTCGGTACCTTTCTGATCTCGGACCTTTTGGGCGGACCGGACAGCCAACTGATCGGCAATGTGATCGAGCGTCAGTTCAAAAGCGCCAACAACTGGCCCCTCGGCGCGGCCATGTCCTTCCTCCTCCTCTACCTGACCTTCGTTATCCTGGCCTTGCGCGCCTGGCTTGCCAGCCGGAACAGGGCCCATGACTAGACCCGGCCCCCTCGACTACACCAGGCGCTGGTGGCTGCGTCTCTGGCTCGCGGCCACCTTCGTCTTTCTCTACGCGCCGATCGTCATTTTGGTCATCTTCAGCTTCAACGACAGCAGGCGCAACATCGTCTGGCGGGGTTTCACACTCGACTACTATCTCGAGGCCATCGACAACGCATCCCTGATCGAGGCCTTCACCAATTCGCTGGTGATCGCCGTCATCTCGACGGTTGTCAGCACGATCCTGGGCGGGCTTACCGCCCTCGCTTTGTGGCGGTTTCGCTTCACCATGAAGCCGGTGGTCGATGGTGCTGTAGCCTTGCCGATCGTGGTGCCCGAAATTTGCATGGGCGTGGCGCTCATGGCGTTCTTCTTTCGAACCGGGTTTCCCACCGATCTCCCATGGCCCTTGAACCTGTCGCCGATCATCGCCGGCCACATCGCGTTCAGTTTTCCGTTCGTCGCTATTGTCGTACGTGCCCGCATGGCCGGTTTCGACCGGTCCCAGGAGGAAGCGTCCAAGGATCTGGGCGCCAGCGAGTGGCAGACCTTCCGCCACGTGACGCTGCCCTTCATGGTGCCAGGCCTTTTCGCCGGGGGCCTTTTGGCGATGACGCTTTCGCTCGACGATTTCGTCATCACCTTCTTCACGAGCGGACCGGATACGCTGACCTTTCCGGTGAAGGTCTATTCGATGGTCCGGTTCGGCGCGACCCCGGAGGTCAACGCCGCCTCGACCGTGCTGATCCTGATCACGATCGTTCTCACGGTCATCGCCATGCGGCTGCAGTCGCCGGCCCGAAATGAGGGATTGCGCTGATGGCCGAGGCCGCCGTCGAAATCGATGGCGTCAGCAAGCGTTTCGACGACACGCTTGCGGTCGACGACGTGTCGGTCGCTATCCAACGGGGCGAATTCTTCGCTCTTCTCGGGCCCTCGGGCTGCGGCAAGACGACCTTGCTCCGCCTGCTCGCCGGCTTCGAGCAGCCGAGTGCCGGCAGGCTGATCATCGATGGCGAGGACGTCACCCGGGCCCCGCCGCATCGCCGGCCGGTCAACATGGTGTTTCAGTCCTACGCTGTCTTTCCGCACATGACCGTGGCCGCCAATGTCGGCTACGGGCTGATGGTGACCGGCACGCCAAGAAGCGAGATCGCCCCTCGGGTCGAGGAAGCGCTGGCGATGGTCCAGCTGGACGCGCTGGCCGGCCGCCGTCCCGACCAGCTATCCGGCGGTCAGCGCCAGCGGGTCGCCCTGGCCCGAGCGCTGATCAAGCGTCCGAAGGTCCTGCTCCTGGACGAGCCCCTGTCCGCGCTCGACAAGAAACTGCGGGAAGACATGCAGCTCGAACTGGTGCGGCTACAAAAGGAGGTGGGGATCACCTTCGTCATCGTCACCCACGATCAGGAGGAAGCGCTGAGCATGGCTGACCGGATCGCGGTCATGGACAGGGGGCGGATCGCTCAGATCGCCGGCCCTAAAGACCTCTACGAACACCCCAGGCATCGGTTCGTCGCCGAATTCATCGGCATGACCAACAGTTTCGAATGCGTGGTCCTGGCGGTCGATGGCGACCGCGCCCAGGTGCGAAACCCGCTTCTGGGCCAATGTGAGGTCGAGCGCGCCGATCGGACGATCACGAGCGGGGCACTGATCCTCCGGCCAGAGAAGGTCCGGTTCAGCCATTCCACGCCGACACCGTTCGAGGGTGAGATCACGCTGCCGGCGACGATCGATCAGATCGCTTACTACGGCGATCTCAGTTTCATCTATGTGCGCGTCGCTGACGGCCGCCGACTTCAGGTGAGCTACTACAATGCCGAGCGGGTCCGTGCGAGCGATCCGAAACCCGGCGACGGTTGCGAAATCGGCGTCCATCCAGAGGATTTGTTGCTGGTCGGCGACTGAAGGTCCTCGCCCTCTGAAGCGGAGCCGACATCCGCCGGCCGATCCACGAACAGAGGCCGATAGGCAGGTTTCAGATCGTTCCGGAACATGGCCGCAGGCACGAACACGCTGAAATCGCCGTCGACGAACGGGCCGACATGGTAGGGCGCGAACCAGAACCGGAGCCCGTCAACGCGGCCCGGCCGGTCCTCCGACGGTTCCAGGGTGACGAAGGACAGGCCGCCTTTGTTGGGATCGGTCCCCTCGGCGAGCCAGCGGTCGGTCCGGGCCTCGGTCGCCGGATAGCCGCGCTGGACCTTCTGCTCGACCAGCTCACCGCGAACCACATCGGCGATCTGGGGAAGCGTCGTTTCCGGCCGGACAAAGAGATCGGCGACCTGGATCAGCCGATCCCGGGCCCGGTCGTAGAGACGGGTCGACCAGTGGCGGTTGGAGTGGGCGCCGCCAGTGAAATAGACCGACTGCCCGATCAGGCTGACCAGCGGCCCGGCGACGGCCGCGACCTCGAACCGGGTTTGCAGCGTCCAGGGCCTGGGACCAGACGGATTGGCCGACAGATCAATATCGTAAAGGCCTAGCTCCGCCCGGGTCTGGATGGCGATCGCCCGCATCTCGGCCTCCAGACGCGGCGCTTCCGGTACGATCAGCGCGTAGCGGGTTTCCACCCGGTAGACGCGGCCGTCGCCGTCGCGCTTGATCAGACCCGCCCGCGCCAGCTGGGTGTCGCTGGCCTGACCCAGATCACAGCGCTGGTCGATGAAGGTGCCGCCGGCCCGCTGGCACTGGCCGCCGGGGCCGATGGCGCAGGCACTGCCGAGTGATCCCAACAGCAAAAACGCCGCTGCCTTCACAACTGTAGCGATGGGCAATCCAGTCATGCGTCCATGAGTATGTTGAAGCGCTAGGCGAGAAACTTCAAATTCGCATGATCGGTTCCGCGGACGAAGCGAGAAATGAGCCGATCAGCCTCGGAACATTACTGACCGCCAGAACCGGCGCCGACATGACCGACGGCGGCTGATCCAAAAGATGCGAAAGCCCACGCTCGATCTCGGCCGGTGTCTCCGCGACCTGGATGGCAAAACGTGTCGCCACCCTCTCGAGAAACGCCCGCTGGTCGTTCGCCGGATTGCCGGCGCTGGTCGGTCCGGTTCGAGGCACGGCGACGATCCTTTTTCCGGCGCGTAATGCCTCGCCGACAATGCCCATGCCGCCGTGACAAACGATGATGTCAGCGGATGCGATCGCCGCCTGCATGGCCTCCTGATCGAGGAAGCGGACATGGTTCAAATGACGCGGTATTACCCGCGAATGGCCGATCTGGGCGAGGCCCCGAAGGCGCAGACGGCTCGCCGCGACGTCGAGCGATGCCACCAGGTCGTCGAACCCGGCGTGAAAGGTGCCGACGCTGGCGAAGATCAGAATAGGGGTGCCTCCGCGAGGATCGCCTTCGGATAGCAAAGCTGCTGCTCCGGCCACTGGACGATGAAAAGATGGGCGAACGGATAGATGAGCCGGCCGCTGAGCGAAGGCGCGATCGAGCCGCCAGTTTCGATGAAGATCACCTTGGCACCCATCAGCCGGCCGAGCAGCAGGATCGGCACGGCCACATCGGCGCCGGTCGACAGGATCAATTGTGGCCGTTCGCGGCAAAGGACCCACAACGCCTGCAGGGCGTTCACCATCGTCCGGGCGAAGCGCCGCCTGGGATGGCACAGCATGTAGTGGGTTTCGTTCGGAAAGTGCGAAGGGCGGTCCGTGGTGAAAGTTACGTGGAAACGATTTGTGAAGCGGATCCCGATGGTCGCTCGGATGAGCTCCGAGAGATGACCGCCGGGCGAGTAGGCCCAGCAGGTCCGCCGCGTCTCGATTTGCTCCGGCAACGCGTCGGTCACCGATGCCGCTCCAAATGAACCATGAGCCTGCCTGGAAAGCGGGCGGCGAGCGCCAGATCCCGGTCTTGAATGATCAGCCAGGCCTCGTCGGCGCGAAAGCGCTTCAGGTCGTCGACGCTGTCATAGGCGTAGAGATCCAGGGGCATTCCCTCGATCATCGCCCGAATTCTGAGGCTCAGCAGAAGCAGATTGGTCTTGAGCCAAGCGTCGAAACCGGGCGGGATCACGAGGCGGAGATCGATGTCGGAGCGTGGCCCCGGGGCGAGCCTGCCATCGCCCAGCGAGCCGAGGATCAACGCTTCCCTCAGCCAGATCTTCGCCTGCAGCTTACCGGCGATCCGATCGGTGAAGGCCAACAATGTGTCGGGCGAGCGCCGGTAGAGCGCGCAGTAGCGACAGCAGACCCAGAACTGGCCGTTGGCCAGAAAACTGAACAGATGACCGCCGACGATAGCCAGGCTCACTGCGTCAACGCGATCAAGCACTGGCACCGCGAGCAAGCCGATGATCACGCTCACGAGGATCTGCAGCAGGAGCCGGAAGGCCAACTCCTTGAACCCCATACCCCGCATGCCCTGGGCGACGAAGTTGATGGCCAAGATCGTTGGGCATTGCTGAAGTAAGCTGTTCATCCAGGGCACTTGCGGCGCCCAAGAGAAACGCTTTTCTTTGATCGAAATTATCGCCATAGTCGATTACATGCCTGTGTATTCCCGTATAGGTTGATATACGTATCGCTTGGTCAATGCAAACACTTATCGGTCTCGGCCAGGCGGGGGTCTCGGCCTCGGGTCTCCGCGGACGAGCGCCCAGCTCAGGTCTCAGCAAGCGCACCCGCTTGCCGCTGGATTGGCGCGAATGACGCTAAGGCCCCTGTTCGTTTTGTGTTTCGCTTTCACCTTCCTCTCCTCGTCGGTCGCCAGCGGCCTGGGCCTCGGAGAGGTCCGGATGGTCGTCTTCACATGCGTTTTCGCGGCTCTGCTGATGGCGGCATTGACCGCCCACCCCAGGATCGCCAGCCGCGACCAAGCGGGGCCCGGCCTGCTCTTGATCTTGCTCGTCTTCATCGCCTTCGCCGACATGCTTCAGGGAGGTCTGGAGCCTAAGGGCTACAAGATCCTGTTGCCGGTCGCGGCGCTGTTGTTCGCCGCCAATCTGGCGGAAAATCTGGACGCGGCCCGGCTTACCCGGCTGATCACGGGCCTGCTGACCGGCTACGTGCTGATTTCCGCTCTATTGTTAGTGACCGGCCAGGTGGCGGGCGGAGCACGCGGCTTCGGCGGTGTTCTCCGCTACGACGTTTCCGGGTCGATCGTCCAACATGCCAGTCTCTGCACGCTCGGCTTCCTGCTGGTCGGCTACCGGTCGATCACCAGCCCGAGCCTAGCCGTCAAGACTGTGGGTATCGCCGTCGCGCTGGTGGCCATTGGTCTGGCGCTTCTCACCGGCACCCGCACAATCGTCATGACGCTGACACTGGTCGCCGCCATGGGCTTGATGCAAAGCCGCAAGCCGGTTCGAGCCAGCATCGCGCTGCTCGCAGCTCTGGGCGCTTCGGCCATCGCCTTCGCGCTCTACACGCGGCTCGTGTCGGAAAGTTTCTGGCTGAGGCTGACCGGCGCCATCGACGGTGACTACAGCTCCGGCCGACTGCACAGCCTCGGCCACTGGCTCGGCCAAGCGACCGACCACCCTTTTGGTCTGGGTCTCGGTGCGATCCGCGACACCTTCGCGGACGGTCGGACCATGCTGCCGGATGGCACGCTTCTCGAATGGCCCCACAATGAGGTCGTCCGCTTCTTCGCCGAGGGCGGTTGGCTGGGCCTGGCCTTCATTCTCGTCCTGCTCCTGGTCATCATCGGCCGGGGGCTCGCGGTCGCGCGCCGCCATGAGGATCCTCACGTCCGTCTGGCCGCCCTGGCGCTGAGCGCGGACATCGCCGCCGGCAGTCTTTTACAGAACTATTTCAATGCCGTTTACGGCGCCACGCCCCTGATCCTATTCATCGCTGTCGCTCACGCCGAGCTTAGCGGGCGCAAAAACGCCGCAGCGGCCCCCGGTGACGCAAACCGGCAGAGGATGGTCGCCTCGGCACATTGAAAGTACCGGCAACTACCCTACCTCGCGGCGTCAATCAGGGAATGGCTGGCGAGAAGGGGTCCGGAGCCATGGTCGGTTCTCAACCTTTGTTGGCAATGAACAGCCGCATTCGAAAATCGCCCTATTTCGAGGCCACTCTTCGCTGGGGTTGCACGGCGTTCACGATATATAACCATATGTACATGCCGAGCACCTATCGGGGGCTGGTTGAGGACTACTGGCCGCTCGTTCACCATGCCAGCCTTTGGGATGTGGCAGTCCAGCGGCAGGTTGAGATCAGCGGACCGGATGCTTTCGCTTTTCTGCGCCGCCTCACACCCCGCAATCTCGATCGCTTCGAGATCGGCCAGTGCAAATATCTCCTGATCACCGATGACCGGGGCGTGGTCATCAACGATCCCGTAGCCTTAAGGCTGGAAGATAACCATTTCTGGCTGTCGCTCGCCGACAGCGACATTCTGCTCTGGGCCAAGGGGCTGGCCCAAGGCTGGGACATGGACGTCGAGATAACCGAGCCTGACGTGTCACCGTTGCAACTCCAAGGACCGGCATCGAAGGAGGTGATCCGAGCCCTGTTCGGCAACGTTCTCGACGATCTGGGCTACTTCCGCTTTCGCAGCCTCGATCTCGACGGCATTCCTCTCATCATTTCTCGCACCGGCTGGTCGAACGAATTCGGCTACGAGCTGTACCTTCGCGATCACCGGTTCGGCGGTGATTTGTGGGAACGGATCATGGCGGCGGGCCGCGATCATGGCATCGCCCCGGGCGCGCCGTCGCCGATCCGCCGGATCGAGGCCGGTCTACTTTCCCAAGGGGCGGACATGGGCCGCGACGAAAATCCTTTCGAACTTGGTCTCGCCCGACAGGTCGATCTCGAACAAGACGTCGATTTCGTTGGCCGGCACGCCCTGGAGCAAGTGGGGGCGACCGGTCCGAAACGACGCCTGGTCGGCCTGGTCATCGACGGCCCGCCCTTGGCCTCGGTCAATGTCGATTTTTGGCCGGTCGATCTCGATGAACAGCCGGTCGGTCGCGTAACCTCGGCCATTTACTCACCGCGCCTCCAGCGCAATATCGCGCTCGCCATGCTGGCGACGGACAGATCCGAGCCGGGACGAGCGTTGCGTGTGGCGGTTGATGGTGGTCATCGGACCGGGAGTGTGCATGCCTTGCCGTTCGTTGATCCCGACAGACGGTTGGCCCGCGGCCTTTGTCCGAACACGCCCGTGACCCAGGCCGCGTGACAGCCGTTCCACCACCCAAAGCGCCCATGCGTTGGTCGCTGCGCCGCTGGTCGGTCCGTCGCTCGCGCCTGCTGGAGGATGTTTACCACGTCTTCGAACGCTCTCTTCTGGCCCTCGCACCGTTGCTGCTCCGCTTCGACGGACGGCGCCTGGAGGCCGTGACCGTAACTCTTGAGAAGCCAACCAAAGGGCTTTTGTTCGATTGCCGCATGTGCGGTCAGTGCGCGCTCAGCGCCACGGGCATGTCGTGTCCTATGAATTGTCCGAAGAGTCTTCGGAACGGTCCCTGCGGCGGCGTGCGCATGGATGGCCGCTGCGAGGTCAAGCCGGACATGGTATGCGTCTGGGTGGACGCGGTCGAGGGCGCCGCGCCTATGCGGGAAGGCGAGACGATCCAAGAGGTTTCGCCCCCGGTTGACCACAGGCTTTGGCAGCGCTCGTCCTGGCTTCGGGTGCTGCGGCAGAAATCCGGCGGCTGAGGACGCATCATCGTGGACGACACGGACGAATACCCGACCGGCCCACTCAATGAGGGTGCGCTCCATCCGGAGCTGATCGACCTCGGGCCCCTGGACCCGGGTGTCCCGCCGGTACCACCCGTCGGCTACAGTTCCAACGGCCGCTTGGAACGGGTACTGCGGGCCGGCGAATTTGCGGTCACGGCCGAGCTGTCACCACCGGACAGCGCCGACGCCTACGAGGTTTATGAACGGGCGCGCGTGTTCGACGGTTGGGTCGATGCGATCAACGCGACCGACGGTTCAGGCGCCAACTGTCACATGTCGTCCGTGGGTGTCTGCTCGCTTCTAACCCGGATCGGCTACGCGCCGGTCATGCAGATCAGCTGCCGTGATCGAAACAGGATTGCGATCCAGGGTGATGTGCTGGGTGCCGCCGCCATGGGCGTATCCAATATCCTTTGTTTAACCGGCGACGGCGTACAGTGCGGCGATCAGCCGGGCGCCAAGCCGGTGTTCGATCTCGATAGCGTTCAACTTGTCGGCGTGGTCAAGCATCTGCGGGACGAAGGGCGGTTTCTCTCCGGACGGCCGCTCTCGGTCACCCCAAGACTGTTCATCGGTGCGGCCGAGAACCCGTTCGCACCACCATATGATTTCCGCCCGATTCGCCTGCAGAAAAAGATCCGGGCCGGCGCTCAGTTCATCCAAACCCAATATTGCTACGACATCGATCGCCTGCGGACCTTCATGGCTCGGGTGCGCGATTTGGGTCTTGATCGGGAGTGTTTCATCCTGGTCGGTGTCGGCCCCCTGGCTTCGGCGAAAGCCGCCCTCTGGATCCGAAGCAACGTGCCGGGGGTCCATATTCCGGACCGCATCGTCGATCGCCTGGCGGGAGCCGCCAACCAGCGCGAAGAAGGCAAGAAGCTCTGCGTCGAGCTGATCCAGGAGATCCAGGACATGGGCGGGGTTGCCGGCATCCATGTGATGGCCTATCGCCAGGAGGAACGGGTCGCGGAGATCATCGCCGAAAGCGGTGTCCTGAAAGGCCGCTCGCCGCATTCGGTGATCGCCGAAGCCCGGCAAAGAAGCCTCATCGACGCGGGCTGATCCGGCCGGCGGTCCGCCCGAAACGGCGATCCGGGAAACAACCGGCGATCCAGGGAGTGGCGGGGTCCGGGGAGGATTGGGACACTGACGAAAAACATCTTCGAGCAGGGCCTCGACAAGCGGCCCGCCAACTATCAGCCCCTTTCGCCGTTGAACCTGCTCGCCTGGGCCGAGGAGGCGTACGCCGACAAAACCGCCATGATCCATGGCGATGATCATTTCACCTATCGACAGTTCGGCGCCCGGTGCCGACGGCTCGCGAGCGCGCTCGAGGCGAGGGGCATCGGCCAAGGCGATACGGTGAGCATCATGGCGCCCAACGTGCCGGCGCTCTTGGAGGCTCACTACGGCGTACCGATGACCGGTGCGGTCTTGAACGCGCTCACCATACGGCTGGATGCCCGAACCATCGCCCTGATCCTGGATCACGCCGAAACCAAGATCCTGATCGCCGATCGCTGCTTTTCGGACGTCGTCGCCGAAGCGCTGGTCCAAGCCAAACGTCCGATCGAGGTGATCGATATCGACGACCCGCTGGACCAGAGCGGTGATCTCTTGGGCTCACTGACCTATGAAGCTTTGCTCCAGAGCGGCAATCCGAACCGACCGATCAGTCTGCCGGACGATGAATGGCGGGCGATTTCTCTCTGCTACACTTCGGGCACCACCGGCAATCCGAAGGGTGCGGTCTATCATCACCGAGGCGCTTATCTAAACGCGCTCGGCAATGCGCTCGTTCTCGGCCTCGACCCACGCAGCGTCTATCTCTGGACACTGCCCATGTTCCATTGCAATGGCTGGACCTACACCTGGGGCGTGACGGCGGTCGGTGGCACCCATGTCTGCTTGCGCAAGCTGGAACCCGCGGCCGTTTTCCGGGCCATCGCCGAGCATCGCGTCAGCCATCTCTGCGGCGCGCCGATCGTTCTCTCGATGTTGATCCACAGCGATCCGAACGAGCGGGCGGAATGGAGCCACGCGGTTCGCATGGCGACCGGCGGCGCCGCGCCGCCGAGTGCCGTCATCGAAGCGATGGAGGAGATGGGCTTCGAGATCGTTCATCTCTACGGGCTCACCGAAACCTATGGACCCGCAACCGTCGCCGCCTGGCAGCCCCGCTGGCAGGAGATGGCGATGACCGAGCGGGCTTCAGAGATGGCTCGGCAGGGCGTGCGCTATCCGACGATGGCGGAGATGCAGGTGGCCGACCCGGCGACCGCCGCACCCGTTGCCAAGAACGGCCTTGAGATGGGCGAGATCATGCTGCGCGGCAACACTGTGATGCGCGGTTACCTCAAGAATCCGGAGGCAACGGAGGCCGCTTTCAGCGGCGAGTGGTACCGGACCGGCGATCTGGCGGTCTGGCACGGCGACGGCTATGCCGAGGTCAAGGATCGCTCCAAGGACGTGATCATTTCCGGCGGCGAGAACATTTCATCCCTGGAGGTGGAAGAAGCCCTCTATCGCCATCCGGCTGTGATCGAGGCCGCGGTCGTCGCCAGGCCGGACGCCAGGTGGGGTGAAACGCCTTGCGCCTTCGTGACGCTGAAACCGGCCGCGGGCAACACGACGGCCGACGAGATCATCGCTTTTTGCCGCGAGCGGCTGGCCCATTTCAAGGCTCCGAAAACGGTCATATTCGGCTCGTTGCCGAAGACAGCGACCGGAAAAATTCAAAAATTCCTGCTTCGCGAGCAGGCCAGAAAGCTTTGATGCCGTCGCCCCGTTTGGCCGACGGCGGCGCGCCGGGCGCGGTTGCGTCAATCTCTCACTGGCCCGCTCAAGCGATGATCAATGGTCGCTTGCTGGTTTGTCAGCTCTCCGCCACGCGGTAGGCGCACCCCCCCGACCGTTTGGCCTCGTACAACGCTTTGTCGGCCGCCTTCAGCAGTTGGTCCGGACCGTCGCCGTGGATCGGGTAAAAGGCGATACCCACCGAAAGGCCGAGTTGCAGGGTTTTGGGCTGCTTTCGGGCCCACGCGATCAGCGTGTCGATCATACGCTCCGCCAAGACAGCGGGCTCCGACCGATCCGTCACGTCCTGTTGGATCAGAACGAACTCATCGCCGCCGAGACGGCCGAAGGTGTCGGCCTCACGTTTTCGCAACCCAAGAAAGCGGGCCACGTCGGCCAGGACCTGATCGCCATAGCTATGACCGTAAAGATCGTTCACAGCCTTGAAGCCGTCGAGGTCCAAGGCCAAGACGGCGATCTGACTGACCTGGCGTTTGGCCCGCGCCACGGCGTGGCGCATGCGATCCTGCAACAGCCAACGGATCGGCAGGCCGGTCAGCGCATCGTGAGTGGCCCGGTGGGTCAGAAGCGAGGTTCTCGCGCGCTCATCCGTCGCGTCCCGAAAGGAGATGACGGCGCCAATAGCCGTGCGCTGATCGTCCACAAGCGGCGAGATCGAACCGGAAACCGCGATCAGGCGGCCCAACCCATCCCGCACGCAGGCGCCCGGCGGCAAGGGCTCGTGCTTATCCAAATGGTCCGAGTCCCAGGTCAGCGCCACCGGCGTGCCGTCGGGCTCGATGAGCTTAAACGCCTCGCACAAAGGCCGGCCCAAGACGGCCTGTTCTTGCGCCACCAAGAGCCGCAGCGCCGTCGGATTGGCGGCGAGGAGAATGCCCAAGCGATCGAGGCAAAGTATACCGCAATCAAGCGCCCGAAGCGCAAGCTCTGCCAAGCGGTCGCTCTGGAGAAGCCTGCCCCCGACCATTGTTGAAGACACACTGGCAACCATGACGTCGAAATCCGTTCACAAATGACCTTACGTTAAGCGCTCAACCCATAAGCGCCGTCGGTCTGAAAGGCGGTGCGTTTGATCACAGGACACAAACGCCGCTTCTTCGCCGAACGACCAAGCTCAACCATCACCCCTCCCAAACGAAACCAACAACCAACAGTTTCAACAGCTTCGAATAACGATGGGCCGATCGTCTTGCTTCGACTTCCGCACGGCAAATCAATGACGCATTTTTCGCAAAAGGAAACAAAAATCCGAGTTTGCTCGATTGACAGGCCAAACCAACGAACCCGCAAAGTTCGCCCTATCAAGCTCACCTATACAACGCAAAATTCCTATTTTGTTCGTCTTTAGGTTGAAATTTGATCGGGCGCTTCGATCCTCAAATCTGTTTGTTCGCCTCTAAATTTAGGACAAAACCGGGCTTTGTCGAGAGGCAATCAATGTTTTGAATGTGAGGCGACACGGTAAACGCGCGAGAAATAACTTTTAGGTGTCTATTTGGAGTTTTATAAACCTTTTTAGAAAGTCTCTGCCGTCGAGGAGACCTTGACACGGGCCGTACCGGATCAGAACGGCAAGATGACGTCCAGAACTTGCGTGCCGTAGCGTGGTTGTTGGAAGTCACTGATCTGGCCGCGTCCGCCGTAGGCCACCCGCAGTTCGGCGATCTGTTCGTGACTGATGGTATTGAACGGCGTGATGTCTTCGGGGCGCACGACGCCGGCGATGAAAAGTTCCCGGACTTCGAAGTTGACCCGTACTTCCTGGCGTCCGCTGATCACCAGATTGCCGTTCGGCAGGACCTGGGTGACCAAGGCCGCGACGTTGAGGACGATCTGCTCGTTCCGGGTCACCGTGCCCCGGCCCGTATTCGACGTGGAGCTGTCGAGGCCGATCAAATTGTCGGAATCGACGGCGTCGGGAAACACCTGGTCAAGCTCGCTCTCGAGGCCAAAGAAACCGCCGACGCCCAAATCCTCCTCATTGTCCCGCGACCGGGAGGTTTGATTGTTCAAACTGGCCCGATCACTGATGGTGACCTTGACCGTGAGAACGTCGCCGACCGTACCGGCCCTTTGATCCTTGAAGAACCCCCGAGCGCCCTGCCGCCACAACGAGTTGGCGGCCATGGGCCCGACGAATTCGGGCGCCGGCATCGGCAAATTGACGGCCTGGTAGCCCGGAGCCTGAACCGGGTTCTCGATCGGCGACAGATCGGGAGCTTTGCCGATATTGGCCAACCGCTCGCCGGCATTGCAGCCCGTGATCAACAGACCGGCGAAAATCACCATCAGCGTGCGCCGCATCGTCATTCTCCCACCAAGACCTGATCACCGCCAACGACACGGCCCCACACCTGACGGCCGCCATGGGCGGATTTGAGCGAGATCGTCTGACCGAAAACCCCGTCTTCCATTGCGCGGCCGCGAGCCGCGAGCTCGATCCCCGGCCGACGGTAGACCATGGTTACCGTCCGGCCTTTTTGAACCAATCGATGCTGGCCGATATGGGCCAGCCGGACGGGCCGTTCCGCGGACAGGCGGCGGCGCGCTTCCGCCCCGATCAGCTGGTCCATGTCGACGATTGCGTCCGAGCCGACGCGACGTTCGGCCATGGTCTGCCAGACCAAATCCTCCGCCCGGATCACCTCTCCGGCGCCAAGCGTACGCGCCGGCACCGGTATCTCGATCAACCGTTCGGCCCGTCCGGTGATCTGGAGATGACCTTCGGTGCTGTCCTCGACCACCACCGCCAGGCGTGCCTGGAAACGGCCCTGGCGCGGCTCATAGTCGACATGATCGAGGCGAAGGGTGACCGCCCGATCGTGGGGGTTGCCCACCGGCAGGGCGGGACTGGCGATCCGCAGGCGAAAACGGCCCGTCTCACCCTCGGCCGCCAAGGTCTCGATGATCAGCGCCTCGGCCAAGGCTTCGGTCAGGGCCTCACCGGACGCCAGAACCGCCCGCGCCGCCCGGGCATCGTTGAGCAAGCCGGTCATCAGAACGACCAGCACGGTCAAAGCTCCAGCAAAAAGTTTACGCATCGATGATCACCTGAGCTGCGTAATGGTGGAAAGCATCTCATCGGAGGCGGAAATGACCTTCGAGTTGAGGTCATAAGCCCGCTGCGCCGTGATCAGCGAGGTCATCTCCGCGACCGGATTGACGTTCGAACTCTCGACGAAACCCTGAAGCAGAGTGCCGTAGCCCTCGCTGCCGGGCGCGCCGATCAACGCCCCACCGGAAGAGGGTGTCTCCAACAGAAGATTGTTGCCGATCGCATCGAGACCCGTCGGATTGGCGAAAAGCGCCAGCTCCAAGCGGCCCAACTCGACGGGCTCGACCTCGCCCGCCACCCGGGCCGACACTCCCCCTTCGGCATTGACCGAAATCTCGGTCGCGTCTTCCGGCACGGTGATGCCCGGGCTTACCGTGTAGCCGTCGGCATTGACCAGGATCCCGTCCGGCCCAAGCTGAAACTGGCCGCTCCGGGTGTAGGCGAGCTCGCCGTCCGGTTTCTCGATGACGAAGAAGCCCTTGCCCTGGATGGCAACGTCCAGGGGGCTTTCGGTCGAAACCATATCGCCCTGGGCATGTACCCGGTAGACGGCCGCCGGCTTCACACCGAGGCCCAGCTGAACGCCCGCGGCGACCAGCGTGCCCGCTTCGGAGCTGTTGGCACCGGTCCGCCGCTGATTTTGGTAGAGCAGGTCCTGGAATTCGGCGCGGCGCTTCTTGTAACCCGCGGTCGTCATGTTCGCGATGTTGTTCGAGATGACCTCGACGTTCATCTGCTGGGCCATCATGCCGGTGGCCGCGACGCTTAGAGAGCGCATGGCAAATCCTCAAGAGTGCCGATCATGGAACCGTCAACTGCTAACATCGAGTATCCTCTCCACCGCCCGGCGGGTGAGATCATGCTGGGTCTCGATCACCTTCTGGGTGCTCTGAAAAGACCGCACCGTCTGCATCATCTGAGTGATCTCGAGCACCGCCTGGACATTGCTTCCTTCGATCATGCCCTGCTGGATCTCGCTGTCGGCCGCCGGCTCCGGCAGGGCGTCGCTGGCGAACAAAGTGTCGCCCACCCGGACCAGACTGTCGGGCTCGGCGAAGCGAACCTTCGCCAGCTGGCCGACGAAGACCTCATCGGCGGTGACCGTGCCATCGGCGGCAACCGTGATGTTCTTGGTTTCAGCCGGGATCAGAACGGAGACGTCGTCGATCGTCATCACGGGATCGCCGCTCGCGGTCACGATCTCGCCGATATCGTTGAGGCGAAACTGGCCGGCGCTGGTGTAGCGATCACCGGCCGCCGTGCCGACGACGAAAAAGCCGTCGCCCTGGATGGCCAGATCGAGCGGATTGCCGGTGGCTTCGATCGGCCCGTCGCGCAGGTCGATCCGGGCGCCGACATCCTGGACGAAGGCGATATCGCCGGCGGCGCCGGCATCCTCGAGAACCGTGTCGAAACGAACCCGCTCGGCCTTGAAACCGGTCGACGCGCTGTTCGCCACATTATTGGCGATCACCGTCATCATCCGTTCCAAAGCCGTCTGCCGGCTGAGCGCGACGTAGCTCGTGTTGTTCATGAACTCCAGCTCCTGACGGGAAACCATCGACCGACCCGCCGCGCCCTTAGCAGCAACCGCCGTGCCAACCTCTAAGCCTCTGAATATAATAGGTTTCACTGGTAGGTGACTGGGGAAAGCGGCAGTTTCTGCCGGCAGCTCTTGCCACCCGGCAATTCCTGCCGGACCGCATCAACCCTTTCTTAACCTAGCGCGCGGAAACTGGCCGGGATCGAAGCCATAGCCATCTGAAGGAACCCGTCCCATGGCTGCTGAGGCAGAAGCCGGCGCTACCCCGGAGCCGCCGAAGGGCTCCAAGCTCAAACTCATTCTGATCATCCTCGTGCCGCTTCTTCTGATCGGCGGTGGTGTCGGTGGAGCCTTTATGATGGGCCTCATCGGCGGCAAGAGTGGTGTCGAGGTCGCGGCCAATCCGGGCGCCATGCCCGGCGACCATGATGATCACGGTGATGCCGGTGACCACGGTGGAAGCCGCGATCACGCGGCCGAGGCCCATGCCGATCTGGCAGCGGGCGGTGCCCACGCCAAAGACACGACGACGGTTCTCTTCGTCGAGCTTCCGGACATTCTGGTCAATCTTCCCGGCACCGGCAAACGGACCCGGTTTCTCAAGCTGAAACTGGCTCTCGAGGTCGAGGACGAGAAAGCGGCCGGCCGCATCGGCCAGCTGACGCCGCGGATCCTCGACAGCTTCCAGATCTACCTTCGCGCCATGGATCCGGGCGAACTGAACGGCTCAGCCGGCCTCTATAAGCTGAAGGAGGATCTGATGGCGCGGGTCAATCACGCCATCTCGCCGTCCCGGGTCAGCAACGTGCTGTTCAAGGAAATGCTCGTCCAGTAGGGCGAGAGCGGACCGGAAACCGGTAGATGGCCGATCCCGATCAGAACGTCGACGGCGAAGCCGATGGCATGGGCGCCGAGTGGCAGGCCATGGCCACCGGCGACGAGGCTGAAAACACCGACGTGGACGCGCTAGCGGCCGAGTGGGAACTACCCGGCGATGACGAAGCGGACGATGACGACACGGTCGGCCGCGCGCTGAACCAGGACGAGATCGACAGCCTCCTTGGCGTCGCCGGCGATGACGACGGCGCGGACCAGTCGGGCATGATGGGCCTGATCAACTCGAACAGCGTCACCTACGAGCGTCTGCCGATGCTCGAGATCGTGTTCGATCGCCTGGTTCGCATACTGACCACGTCGCTGCGCAACTTCACCTCCGAGAATGTCGATGTCGCCATCGACAACATCACCTCGCTTCGCTTCGGCGACTATCTCGATTCGGTGCCTATGCCGGCGATGATCAGCGTCATGCGCGCCGAGGAATGGGACAATTACGGACTGGTCACCGTCGACAGTGAAATGATCTATTCGATCGTCGACGTATTGTTGGGAGCCCGCCGCGGAACCGCGCCGATGCGGGTCGAGGGGCGCCCCTACACGACCATCGAGGGCAATCTGGTGACCCGCCTGATCGGCCTGATCCTGGCGGATCTGAGTGCCGCCTTCCGCCCCGTGACCGAGGTCAATTTCGTCTTCGATCGGCTGGAAACCAACCCGAGGTTCGCGGCGATCGCCCGACCCGGGAACGCCGCCATCGTCTTCAAGCTGCGCATCGACATGGAAGACCGGGGCGGCTGCATCGAATTCCTCCTGCCCTACGCCACCTTGGAACCGGCCCGGACGGTTCTATTGCAGATGTTCATGGGCGAAAAGTTCGGCCGCGATTCCATCTGGGAGAGCCATCTGGCCAAGGAGATCTTGTTGACGGATGTCGAGCTGGAAGCGGTCTTGGATCAACAGACCATTTCGCTGGCGAAGGTCATGGGCCTCAAGGTCGGCTCCGTCGTGCCCCTGGCCGCCAAGCCCGATTCCGTGATCAAGCTTCGTTGCGGGGCGGCCGAGCTCTTCGACGGTCACATGGGCCGGATCGGTGACACTATCGCCGTCAAGGTCAAGGGGTCGCTGGTCCAACCCATGGAGCAAGGCGATGGTTGATACGGCGTTGCAATTGGTGTTGATCGCGCTCCTCTTGATCACCATCGGCTATTGCTGGCTGGTTCACCGCCGGCTCGCTTTGTTCAGGAACGACCGGCACAAGCTCGAAGCCTTCGTGACCGCGCTCGACCTGACCATACGCCGGGCCGAGGCCGCGATCCGCAAGCTGAAGGTCGCCACCGACAGTGAACGCTCGGAACTGGATCGCACGATCCATCTCGCCAAGCAGCAGCGCAAGATGTTGCAAAGCACAATCGATCTCAGTCGAACGTTCGTGGAAGAAGGCCAGAGCAGGAAGGCCGAACAACGCCCTCGAGCACCCGATCTTGACGGCCCGAGCGATGCCGAGAGCGACGCCTTGCTGCGAGCGCTCCGTGCCGGCTGATGAGAAAGGCCGACGTCTCTCCCGAGCCGCCCACCGCCGCCGAGACCAACCGGTCTCGGCGCGCGTTCTCGCCGTTTCCGCTGGTCGTCGCTTTTGCCCTGGCGGTGATCGCAAGCCAGCTTTTCGGACCGGTAGAGCGTCTTTTCGCTGACCTGTCGCCGGCGGCGGAAGACCCTGTCCAGCCCATTGAAGCGGACCTGGCGCGCTTGATGGCCGAAATCGAGCCGGCCGCTGGTCCCGATCAGGACCCGCTTTCCGAGCCCCTCGCGATGGCGTCCGAACTTGGGAACGACGGTGCGGTGCCGATGCTCGATCCCGACGATCCGTTCGCGGTCGAGCGCTCCGATCTCGAACGGCGCCGGGACGCCCTCGACCTGCGCGAGGCTGTGGTGACGGCACTCGAAAAACGGGTGCAGGATCAACTCCAGGCGCTTCGCTTACTCCGGGACGAGATTAACGGCCTGATCGAAACGCTGGATGCCGAGGACGAGCGTCGCATCCTTCGCCTGGTCAAAACCTACGAGACCATGAAGGCCAAGAAGGCGGCGCTGATCTTCAACCAGCTCGACGGCGACATTCTGTTCGCGGTCGCCGATCGGATGAAGGAGACCAAGATGGCGCCGATCATCGCCGCCATGGAGCCGGCCCGGGCCCGCCAGCTGACCGAGCGGCTGGCCGAGCGGAAAAACAGAGCCGACCTGCTCGAGCCGGACCCGTCCTCTTAACCGGCCCTTAACCACAAGCCGCCTAAGGTCGCGCACGCGATCGGCGCAAAAGCGCGGGCCGCTCGCCCCACGTGCCAGCCCCTTGGCCAACCCGAATAGGAGTGCCGACCATGGCGGTCGACAAAACCATGCCCATCCTCATCGTCGACGACTACAAGACCATGCTGCGGATCATACGCAACCTGTTGAAACAGCTGGGTTTGACCAATGTCGACGAGGCGCCCGACGGAAGCATGGCCCTGGCCCGGATGAAGGAGAAGAGTTACGCGCTGGTGATCTCGGACTGGAACATGCAGCCGATGTCCGGCCTCGACCTGTTGCGTCATGTCCGCGCCGATCGGGCCTTGAAGGATACGCCCTTCATCATGGTCACCGCCGAGAGCCGAAGCGAAAACATCGTCGCCGCCAAGGAAGCGGGCGTCGACACCTACATCGTCAAACCGTTCAACGCGGAAACCCTCAAGACCAAGATCTCGGGCGTTCTCGGCACGTTCTGAGGACCTTGGCGCCCGCCTCAATGATGCGGCCCAAGCATGGACCGAACCGAGGACCGATTGACGGCTCGACCCGACGCAGTGATGCGCGAAGCGGGCCCTGAGGCAGCCGGGCACTCGCCGGATCCGACGGAGCAAGCCACCACTCAGGATCGATGGAGCGGAACGGACCAGGCGATGGAGCGCTCGAGAAACGCCGCTAGCTCAGCGCCCCTTCTGACCTTGTTCCTGGTCCTGGTCGCCTTTTTCGCATCCCTGGTCGCGGCACTCGATTTCGACGAGGACGAGGTCGCATCAACCCTCAACGCGGTCCGCCTTCACTTCGGCTTTCAGCAGGTGCTGCCGCCGGAAGCCACCCGGATCATCGCCCACCGGGACCTGACCACCTGGCTCGACGATCCAAGCGCCCTCGAGGATTGGGGCCAAAGTCTGGATGGCGACAGTGTGGAATTGGCGTTCGCCTTGGACGAGATCGTCGAAGCCGGGAGCCAGAGCCTAAGCGACGACTTTCGCCAAACCTTCTCCCGCCTCGACGCCATCGATCGCGTGGACGGCATCGACATCGCCGCCAGGCTTTCCTTGTCCTGGGGGCGGACCTGGCCGAATCAAGAAAGACTGGGCGCCTTCCTGACGTCGCTCTCGAGCCTGCGATCCACCAGCCTCAAGGAAATCCGCTTGGTGAGAGACGGTGCTGCAGGCGCGCGTCTGGACGTCGATCGCCGTCGCTCGGTGCGCCGATGAGCAGGCAAGGGCCGGACTGGACGATGAGCCTTTCCGATCTGGCGGCGATCCTCACCTGTTTCTTCATCATGATGCTCTCTATGGCCCGTCCGCCGGCGCCGGACGATCTGATCGGACGCCGTTTCGATCCTTTTGCCAGCGTCGAGCGGGGCCTGGGCGACCCTGAGCAGGACGCCGGATTGTATCAGCCGGATCCGATCACCTCGACCAGTGCTCTCGATTACTTGCGCACCATTCTTGAGACGAAGATCGCCACCGCAGATCACATCGTGCCCATCATCATCGATCGGACAGCCAAAGGAGTTCGCGTCGAGGTTGACAAAAATCTCATCCGATTCAACAAAGACGACCCTTTACCCTCGGCTGTCGGCAGCCTTTTGGACACAGCGGTTCGTTTCATCGGGGCCCGTCGGGGCTACGTCACCCGCCTGACGGCTGCAAGCGACGGGCGTCCGGCCGATACGCTCGCCGACGCGGTTGTTTTCAGTGGTCGCTCGGCGCGGCGTTACGGCCTGGAGATCGATGAGGTGGCCGTTCGGCTCGATGACGATGGGGTTGTCGGGCCCCGTCCGGGTCGATTGTGGCTCGATATCGAAGTCCGAAAACCATGATGTCTTCTCGTTTTGGTCGGCGAGCATTCAAGGTCCCGGGCCTGACCAAGGCGCGCATCGGTATTGTCCTGTCGGGGCTCGCCATCAGTGCGCCGGCCATGGCCGCCGAACAGGCAATACGATCTTCGGTCACCGACGACCGGGGCCGCCTCGCAATCGAGTGGGCTGATCCGGTAGCGGCCGATGTCGATCAGGCGGGCTCGACCCTGACATTGACCTTGAGTCAGCCGGTGAGCGCCGCCTGGGACCAATCGCTCGAAAGTCTCGAGCCGTTCGTCAGCCGAGCCGAACGCGACGAAAGTGGCAGACGGCTGATCCTGGGTTTGAATGACGGCGTCAGCGCCGCACGGGTCCAGGCTGGTCCAACCGTGCTGGCCCTGGATTTCCGTCTGACGAGGCAGCGTGAGGTTCCCGCTCTGGTTCCCGCCGTCCGGGTCGGGACCTATTCAGACTATCAGCGGATCGCGCTGGAGTTCGAGCGCGCCATGCCCTACCGGATTTCGCGGGCACCGGACCAGCTCCGTTTAAGCTTTGAGGATCAAGGACCAGTCGATACCAACCGGATCCGAAACCGGCTGGCCAGCCGAGGCGTTGACGCCCGGGCCGAAACCAACGCTTTGATCCTTTCCCTTGGCGCCCAGCGCGAGGTGCGCGATTTCACCCTCGAGCAACGGCGGATCATCGTGCTCGACATCATTCAGGAAGCGAAGGCGAGGGTCGAAGCGGCTAGGCGGACGCCGGTTCTGCCGGTTCGGCGGCCATCCACGTCCGAACGCGCGAGGAGAGGCGATACAAGGGCCGCTGGCACCGGCGGTCCGGACGCGCGGCCTGACCAAGACGCCGAAATGCTGGCGCCGATGACGGCGTTGGCGGACGGAGAGCGCGAAGACGGGTTGGACGGCACGGCCGGTTCCGAGAGGGTTGAGGTCGGCGCGGAGACGCCGCCGGAGCCTGTGTCCGATCGGCCCGAGGGTGATGTGTCCTTGGTCTTCACGGCCGATGCTGACGGCGTCGATATGGTGGTCATCTGGGATCGGGCCGCACGAGCGGCGTTGTTCGAACGGGCCGGCTATCTCTGGCTCGCCTTCGATTTGACCAGCCGTGAGCCGCCGCGGATGCTCGGCGGTGCGGCGCCGCTTGGCCGGTGGTTGGGCGCGCCTCAGGTCGTCGAGGCGGATCGTGGCACGGTCCTTCGTTTCGCCCGTCTGGGTGCCCGCTCCTTCCGTATCGAGGAAACCGAGGATGGCCGTCGTTGGACGATCCGCGCCCAACGGGCTCTTCCGGCAGGAAACGAGCCTGAGCGGGAGGATTTGAACGCCGAAAGGTCTGCGCCAGAAATCAAAGAAGCCGGCATTCTCGTGGCTCGGGGCGCGTCACCTAGCCGCGTGACCGATCCTCTGGTGGGCGATAGGCTCGTCATTATGCCAGTCCCAATAGACGGCGTGCAGACGCCCGATCGGATCCAGAGACCATCCTTCACCCTATTGCCCACCCACTTGGGCGCGGTTCTGACGCCGAGAACGACAGAGCTCGTGACAGAAGTTCATGATCAAGGCGTGGTCATCGGAGCACCCTCCCTGGGGCACGCCCCCTCCGATCCTCCGGCCGAGGACGATACAGACGAAAATGGTCAAAGCCGCGGCTCCGCTGGTCCTGACCAACGCTCGAGCCACGACGTCCCCGACCACGCGCCTGGTTCGGAATTGGCCTCGCTGACGCCTACCGCGACCTCCGACGAGCAGAAAGCCGGGGGCAGTGCCGACGCTGGATCCCCGGACCATGGCGACGACGCCGGCCTGGCGGACGGGGGGCCAGCGCAAGCACAGGAGCAGGCCACGCATGGAGAGGCGTCGGCCGGTGAGCAGACCAAACCTCCTGCCGACCGGAGCCGGCGCAGACCGATCGATCTCGGTCCGCTCATCGGTCTCGCCCGGGTCGCGCCGATCGAGCCCGGCACTTTCGCCCGACGGCTGGCCGTCCACAGGCTGGCCACGAGCTCGAAACCGCTGGATCAGCGCGCCGGAGCCAGACTGAACCTGGTTCGGTTTTATCTCGGCGCTTGGATGCCCCTGGAAGCCTTGGGCGTGCTGGAGGCGATCCGCGCGGACGCGGCCGACGACACCGGGCCGCCCATGGATCCGGAACTTGCCGACCGCGTCGACGGGTTGACGGCGATCGCGCTTCTCCAGGAGGGCAAGGGCGAGCGGGCGCTGGAGCTCTTCCGGCGCTTGGCGGGACGAGATGATCCGGAGTTGACGGTTTGGCAGGCCAAGGCGCTGAGCATGGCGGGGCGCAACCACGAGGCGGGCAGCTTGCTCACCGATGTCGGCGAGGTGTGGCGCTCCTATCCGCCCAAACCCAAGATCGAGTTGGGTCTGGCGGCGGCCCGGGTCGCCCTGGCCCTGTCCAACATTCAGACTGCCCTTTCGGCGATCAATGCGATCGAACGGCAGGCAACCTCCAAGACCGACGCGGAACGGGTGAAGCTCCTCAAGATCAAGGCCTTGCTCGCCGATGGTTCGGTTTTGCGGGCCCGGGACCTGACGGACGAACTGATGGCCTCGGAGGATCTGCGCACCCGGATCAACGCGCTCTACGACCGGGTCGAGGTGGACCGGCGCTTAGGTCAGATCGGCGATGTCGGCGCCATCCAGAAACTCGAGGTCTATTCCGGCTACTGGCACGGTCTGCCGGAGCAGCCGGCGATGCTGGACGGACTTGGCGATCTTCAAAACGAAGCAGGCCTGCCCGCCGATGCTCTGGACAGCTGGAAGCTGAGCCTCGCCGCCCAGCCCCTGAGTACCGATGCCCGCCGTATCGCCGCCAAGATGGAGCAGGTTTTTGCGAGCGCCATGGCCGGCGATGATGTTTCGAGCGCGGTCGCCGCTGATCTATTCGACCGGTTTCGCGAGCTGCTGCCGAGTGGCGCGGCCGGTGAGACGCTGATCGATCTCCTGATCGCCAGGCTGAACAAAGAGCAGCAATGGGACACCGCCGACAGCTTGTTGCAGGATCTGATAGAGATCGAACGCAACCCGATGAGACGTTCCGCGTTGGCGCTGCGCCAGGTCAAGACCAATCTGGCCCGGGATCGGCCACGTCTTGCTTTCGCGGCGCTGGCACGGGTCGACCATGAGGAACACGGAGACGCGCGCAAGCTGATGGAAGCCGAGATCAATCTGCGCCTTGGCCGGGAGGATCGGGTTCTGGCGCTAACCGAGGGACTTCAGGGCACCGAAGCCGATGCACTGCGCCAGGAAGCACTCTGGAAACTCCGCCGCTGGCCCGCCTTCATCCGGCTGGCCCAGAGCCGGTTTGACGCGCTGGACGGGGGCGGTCGGCTTGGCGACGCGGCGACGCGGGATCTGGTCCGATTGGCCGTGGCCTATCGAGCGGTCGACGATGGGCGCAGCCTGCGCCAGCTCGCCGAGCGAGTGACGGGACGCCTGGACGAGGGGCGACATCGGGCATCGTTTCTGGCGCTGACCGAACCGCCGGCGGAAAACACGGCCACGTCCGAACTCCTGAACGCCAGTCAACGTTTGGCAGACCGGGTGCAGGAAGCTCTTTGAGGCGAGCGTTTCAACATTTTTCGGGCGTGGTCCTGATCGTTGCGCTCTCTTTGCTTGGCGCCTGCGGCCCCCGTTGGATCGACCAAGGGCCGGCAACCACCGCGCCCAGCCTGAGCGAGGATCGCTTCGTCGCCACCGACGGATTTTCTTTGGCTATCGCGCGCTGGTCGCCTGCCGGCGAGGCCCGGGGGACGATCTTGGCGCTCCACAGTTTCGGTGACTTTCGTCTGGCTTTCGAGCGTGTCGGGCCGATCCTTGCGGCCGCGGGCTTTCAGGTGATCGCCCCGGACCAGCGGGGTTTTGGCGACAGCGTCGCCCACGGCTTCTGGCATGGCGGTGACGCCATGGTCCGGGATCTGAGCGATCTGGCCCAAGCGGCGAGAGCGGAAACGCCGGACGTTCCTCTGTTTGTGCTCGGCGAAAGCATGGGCGGCTCGGTAGCGCTCGCCGCCGTCGATGAGGGGCGGCTCCAGGTCGACGGGCTGATCCTTGCCGCGCCTGGTGTTCGGGAAGCCCTTTTCGCGCGGCCCTTGTGGAATGCGGCCCTCAGCAGCGCCGCGACCGTGGCGCCGGGGGCCAGCGCCGACATCGAGCCCAATCTGGAAAATCTGACGCCGGTCGACAAAGCTCGGATCGGCAATGATCCGAGGATGATCCGCGAGATCCGGGCCGATACCTATTGGGGGCTGATCCGGCTCGCCGACCGGGCGGCATTCGTGGACGCGCAGGCAATGCCGCCTACTCTCCTTCTTTATGGCCAGGAGGACGGTTTGGTGCGCCAGTCCTCGATCTGCGCACTGTTGGACCGCCTCGCGCCCGATGTGACAGCCCGCTTCTTCGCCGGAGGCATCCATCGCCTGCTGCATCAGGAAGGCCTCGATCAACCGATCGAAGACATGATCCGGTGGCTGGACAACCGGCTTGAAAACGCCCCAAAAAAGCCGTTGCGCTCCACGGCTTCTTGTATTTAAGCTGGGTAATTGCTCATCGCTGACGCGGACAGTCGGGCCAAGACGAGGGCCGACCGGACCCCCCCGCCCGCGCCCCGTGGCTCCGTGAGATTGACGGCTCCACCCAGGACGAAATGAAATGGCCCGGCGGCTGGGCTGGTGCTGACCGGAGGCCCGGCTGCTTACGCCCCAGCCTCCTTCCGGGTGCCCGCGCCAAGTTCACTGTCCAAAGGATGCTGCCGAACAATTGCGGCCACCGGTCGGCGCGCAGGTTCCGATCTACCATCTATTTCGCGATCTTGACCTGATCGACAGCCGGATCGCGCCGATCCTAGTCATCGGTTAGATCAGCCGACGGCTATTGGAGACCGACCTGACCTTCGGGTCGGTCAAACAAGGAAAGGCCCAAAGATGTATCTGGAAGGAAAAGCGTGCTTATGAAACTCGAAGGAAAGACCGCGGTCGTGACCGGTGGCGCCCGCGGGATCGGCCGCGCGATCGCCGAGGCCTATGTCGCCGAGGGCGCGCGGGTTATGGTCGCCGATATTCTGTCTGATGAGGCGGAAGCGACCGCAAAGGCGATCGGCGAAAGCGCTGCGTCGGTCCGCCTCGACGTCACCGATCAGAGCTCGATCGACGCGATGGTCCAACGAACGGAAGAAACGTTCGGCGGGATCGACATTCTGGTCAACGGCGCCGCCGTTTTCGACATGGCGCCGGTGGCCGACGTCTCTCGTGAGAGCTGGGATCGCATCTTCCGGATCAACGTCCGAGGCCTGTTCTTCACGTTGCAGGCCGTCGCCAGGCAAATGATGCAGCAAAATCGGGTAACACCTGGACGCCGGGGGAAAATCATCAATATGGCGAGCCAAGCGGGCCGGCGCGGCGAGGGCCTGGTCAGCGCCTACTGTGCCTCCAAGGCCGCGGTCATATCGATCACTCAATCGGCGGGGCTCGACCTGATCGGGCACAGCATCAACGTAAACGGCATCTCTCCCGGCGTGGTCGACACACCCATGTGGGACGAGGTCGACGCACTCTTCGCCCGATACGAGAACCGGCCCCTGGGCGAGAAGAAACGACTGGTCAGCGAGGCGGTGCCCTTCGGACGCATGGGCCGGCCCGAGGACCACGCCGGCATGGCCGTGTTCCTGGCGTCTGCCGACAGCGATTACGTCGTGGCCCAAACCTTCAATGTCGACGGCGGCAACTGCATGAGCTGACCGGCGAACACGGCTCAGTCGTCCTCGGTTCGCGCGTGCGCTTTGATCCATCGCTCGAGACCGCCGATGAGGGTCAGCACCACCAACGCGAAGCCCATGGCAAGGCCCGCGATCCCAAAGAAGCCGCCGCCGCATGCCATGCCCACAGCACCCGCGAGCCAGATACTGGCGCCGGTGGTAATGCCTTCGATTTTGCCCCGTGCCTGAATGATGCTGCCGGCGCCCAAAAAAGCCACGCCGGGAATTACCGCTTCGGTCACCCGAACCGGGTCGGCACGAACACCCTCATCGATGCGGACCGCCGCCTCGGTCAGTTCGAAGGTGAGCAGCGTGAACAACGAGGCCGCCAGAGAGATCAGCATGTGGGTCTTGAGTCCGGCAGGTTTGTGCCTGATCTCTCGCTCAAGCCCGAGCACGGTGCCCAGCGCCACCGCCACAGCCAGTCTCACAAGCACCTGATCGAGCGGCGTCTGGGTTTGCAGAAGCTGCGCTAGCATCGTCTGGTTTTCCCCTTAGTTGTTTGACGGGCGCGGTTTGACGAAAGCGTGACGCCGAGGCTCAATTGATTCGCCGGGCGGCCGTGATCATCTCCCTGTTGAAATGATCTATCTGATCGGCGCACTGCTGTTCATTGCCCTGTTCGTTGGCCCCCAGCTCTGGGCCAAGTGGGTGATCGGCCGCTACGGCCGGGACCGGCCCGATTTTCCCGGGACCGGCGGCGAACTCGCACGTCATCTCCTGGACGAGGCCGGCTTGAGAAAGGTCGCCGTCGAGGCAAGCCCCCAGGGCGATCACTATGACCCAATCGCCAAGGTCGTTCGCCTGCGGCCTGAACACAAAGACGGACGCAGCCTCAGCGCCGTCACGATCGCAGCCCACGAGGTTGCCCATGCGCTTCAGGACCGGGACGGCGAGCCCCTGTTGCACAGGCGGGTGACGCTCGGCCGGAAAGCGGTCGTGGTCGAACGGGTCGGCTCCGTCTTCGTTTACCTGGCCTTCGCGCTGGGTTTGGCCGCCCGGTCGCCCGCGGTGTTTGCACTGGCCGTGCTCGCCGGCATCTTGAGTGGCCTCGCCCGGGTAGTGGTCGATCTGATCACGCTCCCGGTTGAATATGACGCGAGCTTTAATCGGGCCTTGCCGATCCTCGACCGGGGCGACTTCCTGCCGAAAGAGGATCTGCCGGCGGCAAGGCGATTGCTGCGAGCCTGCGCTTACACCTACGTCTCGGCATCGCTTGTCAGCACCGTGAACATCCTGCGCTGGTTGCGTATGGTTCGCTGACGGCAGGGGATTGAGTGGCGCCTCGGTCACGCGAAATCTGTGATGCCGATAGTGCCCTGTGCTATAACCCCGATGTCACAAACATAACCTGGCATCGGGAGAACGGACCATGGATGATCAGGGAGCGGCCGGCAAACTCTACAACGTACTTTTCGTCTGCACGGGCAATTCCGCCCGAAGCATCATGGCGGAATGCGCTCTCAATCGCTGGGGTGTCGGCCGGTTCAAAGGATATTCGGCCGGAAGCATGCCCAAGGGCGAGATTCACCCGACGACCATTGAGCTGTTGAAGAAGCTAAATTATGACACCGATGGTCTGCGCTCAAAGAGCTGGGAGGAGTTCGCCGGCGACGGCGCGCCGAAACTGGATTTCGTCTTCACCGTTTGCGACAACGCGGCAGGTGAGATTTGTCCGGTGTGGCCCGGTCAGCCGATGACTGCCCATTGGGGCGTCGAGGATCCGGCCGCCTTTGACGGTCCGGAGGACAAAAAGCTCGCCTACTTCAACCGCATCTACGGCTATCTCGAAAGCCGGATAAAGATATTCACCAGCTTGCCGATGGCAGGCCTGGACAAGCTCACCTTGCAGAAACGCCTGGACAAGATCGGCCAGGGTCAAGAGGTGCCGGTCCAAGCCTGAGCTCAGACGATCCCACCACCGAGATTGGCGGACTGGGGTCGTTCTTCTTGCTTTTTCGAACGGTAGCCGCTGGCCCGGTAGACGGCCAGCGGGTCGACCGCGCCGCCGGAACGGTGCCGTGCCATGGCCAGGATCGGTGAGACGTCGGTCTGGTAGCCTTGTCGCAAAGCGCCGAGCGCCATGATCGGATCGTTGGACTCCTGAAACCCGGCCAGCGCCTCGCGGTCGACCAAAAGCGCCTGGGTATAGGCGCGCAGAATGGCGACGGCGCTCACCATCAGGCTTTCGATCGGATCGGTGACATTGTGCGACTGGTCCATCATGTAGGCCGGCTCAAAGGCCGGGCGCTTCTCCACCTCCGCATTGACCAGCTCGTGAAAGACGAGAAACAGCTGGAACGGGTTGATGGCGCCGCTGTCCAGATCGTCGTCGCCATACTTGCTGTCGTTGAAGTGGAAGCCGCCCAATTTCTCGAAATGGATCAGCCGAGCGACGATCTGTTCGATGTTGACGTTGGGGGCGTGGTGGCCGAGGTCGACCAGGCATTTGGCCTTGGAGCCCAAAGTGTCCGCCGCCATGTATGACGTGCCCCAATCGGCCATCACCGTGGCATAGAATGCGGGTTCGTAGAATTTGTGCTCGAGAAACAGGGCCCAGTCGTCGGGTAACGCCTCATAAACCTGGCTCAAACTGTCGAGATAGCGCTCGAAGGCGCCGATCAGGTGCTGTTGGCCCGGAAAATTGGCGCCGTCGGCGATCCAGACGGTAAGCGCGGTCGAACCTAGCTTCTGGCCGATCTCGATGCATTCGAGGTTATGCTCAATCGCCTGGTGACGCACGGCTGAGTCGGTATGGGTCAGCGAGCCGTACTTGTAGGAGAGCGGCTGACCCATTTGATCCTGAAACGTGTTGGCGTTGATCGCATCGAAACCGAGGCCCCAGGTTTCGGCGTGGGCCTTGAGCGCATCCAGATCGTCGACCTTGTCCCAGGGGATATGAGGCGAAACCGTCGGCGTCGCCCGCACAAGCTGCTGAATGACCGCGCAGTCGTCGAGCTTTTCGAAGATCGATCGAGGCTCGCCCGGACCGGGGAACCGGCCGAAACGCGTGCCGCCAGTGCCGACGCCCCAGGTCGGAACGGCAATCGCGAAGGCCCGGACCTTGTCGGTAATCAACTCGATGTCCTGTCCCCGGCGCGCCAGCCTCGCGCCCAGATGCTCAAAGTCGGCGTCGAGGGCGGACTTCAGTGGTTGATTGCTCTCGGCGACGAAGCTGTCGGCGATCCGGTATGCGGTCATGGCGGTATCCTATCTGGTGAAAGCGACGGCGTTGCCCGCATCCACGTTCAACGCGTTGCCTGTGGTTTTGCTCGAGAGATCGCTGGCGAGCCAGTAGACCGCTTCAGCGATATCCTCCGGAAAGACGCTTCGCTTCAGCAAGGACCGCTCCCGGTAGACCCGCTCAAGCTCTCCTTCCTCCACCCCATAGGCTTGAGCGCGGGCGGTTTTCCAGTCGCCCTGCCAGATCCGCGAACCTCTCAGGACCGCGTCCGGATTGACCATGTTGGCGCGGATGCCGTGGGGAGCGCCTTCGAGCGCGATGCAGCGGGTCAGGTGTAGAGCTGCCGCCTTGGCGGCGCAGTAAGCCGACGCGCCGGCGCTGGCGGCAAGCGCGTTCTTGGAGCCAATGGTGACGATCGAGCCGCCCAGACCCTGGGCCTTCATCACCCGAAAACCCTCGCGCGCGGTGAGGAACACCCCCTTGGCCAGCACGTCGGCGTTTCGCTGCCAGTCATCGAGCGAGGTTTCGTCGAACGGCGCGGCGCTGGCGAGCCCGGCATTGGCTACCACAATGTCCAGTCCGCCGAAGATTTCCGTCGTTGCCGCAACAACCGCGGCCATGTCCGCCTCGGAAGTAACGTCTCCGACACGGCCGGCGATCAGATCGGTACCGAACGCCTGGGCCAGCGCCTGTTCGGCCTCGGCCAGCGGCGCTTCGTCGCGATCGGTCAGCAGCACGCAAGCGCCCTCCCCCGCCAGCCGTCTTGCCACCGCCTGGCCGATGCCGCCGGCGGCGCCGGTCACCACCGCGATCCGGCCGGCGAGGCTCTTGGGCTTCGGCATCCGCTGCAGCTTTGCCTCCTCCAACAGCCAGTATTCGATATCGAAGGCCTCCTGCTCATCCAGGCCCACATAGGTCGAGACGCTGAAGGCGCCACGGATCACGTTGATCGCATTGATGTAGAACTCGGATGCGATACGCGCCGTAGGCTTGTTGGCGGCGAAGCTGACCATGCCGGTCCCCGGCAGCAGATAGATCACCGGGTTGGGATCTCGGATCGCCGGGCTGTCGGCATGTTTGCAGCGTTCGTAATAGGCCCGGTAATCGTCACGGTAGCGTTCCAGCGCCGGCTCGAGATCGTCGATGTCGGCCGGCACCACCAGCGGCCGAATTTTCGTTCTCAGAAAATGATCGGGACAGGAGGTGCCGAGCGCCGCCAGCGGCTCGAGATCGTTGGCATTGACGAACTCGAGGACCGTGTCGCTGGCGTCCACATGGCCGAGCTTTCGCTCGTCCCTGCTGATCAGGCCGCGCAGTCGAGGCAACAGGGCCTGGAGCTTTCGTGCGCTCTCGGCTTTGGGAAGCGGTTCAAGCTTCGAGCCTCCGAAAGCAGGCCCGGAGGCACGCGCGTCCAGCCAATCCTGTGCTTTTTGAATGATCCGGAGCGTGGTCCGGTAACAGTCCGCCGAGTCCTCGGCCCAGGTAAACAGGCCATGGCCGCCGAGCACGACACCCACCAGGCTCGGATCCGATCGGGCAACCTCCTCAAGCTTGAGACCGAGATCGTAGCCCGGCCGCTGCCAGGGCAGCCAGCCGAGCTCGCCCTCGAAGATCTCGGCCGTGAGCGCTTCGCCCTGCTCGGCCGCGGCGATCGCGATCACCGCATCGGGATGCACATGATCGACGTGAGTGTAGGGCAGATAGGCGTGAAGCGGGGTGTCGATGCTGGCGGCGCGCGGGTTTAGATTGAACGTGCAGTGGGGCAGATAGCCCACCATCTCGTCCTCATGCTCGATCCCGCGATAGAGACCTTTCAGGGCTTCGAGCTTGGCCATGTAGAGCGTGGCGAAGCCCGAGAGATCCATCGAGCCCAAATCACCGCCAGAGCCCTTAACCCAGAGGACAGAGACGGGCTCGCCGGTGAGCGGGTCGGTCTCCTCGACCTTGGCCGAAGTGTTGCCTCCGCCAAAATTGGTGATCCGCTTGTCGGCGCCCAGCAGGTTCGAACGGTAGCGCAACCGTTCTGGCTCGCTCATGCTGGCGGCCAGCGTCTGGTCCCAGCGATCTTCAAGGCGTCCGTCCGCCATGCCTTCCCTCCCATCAGGGCGTTCGCCCTCAAACCAACCGGCTTGCCTATCTGTTACGGACCCTACTAACTTGGATCAATCGGCTGGTGGCTTTTGCCTCGGTCGACGCCGCGACGGGGAGGCGTCACTAATATGACCGCGGTTCTCGCGCTGGAAGGCGTGAGCAAGACGTTTCCGGGCGTGCGCGCCCTGGACAATGTCAGCTTCGACGTAGAAGCCGGTGAGGTCCACGCGCTTTTGGGCGAGAACGGGGCCGGTAAGTCGACCCTTATCAAGATCATCTCCGGGGTCCATCGGCCGGACAGCGGCACTCTTCGGATCGACGGCGAGCGGGTTCGTTTTAGCTCGCCCCAGGAAGCCCAAAGCCGCGGCATCGCCACGATCTACCAGGAGCTGTTGCTGTTTCCCGAGCTCAGCGTCGCCGAAAACATCTTCATGGGCCACGCGCCGCGCCGGTCCTGGGGCCGTATCGATTGGCCGGCGATGCGGACCAAGGCGCGAGAGCTCCTGGCATCACTCGACATCCACGACCTCGATGTGAGCGCCACCGTCGGCGCGCTTTCCGTCGGCAACCGCCAGCGGGTCGAGATCGCCAAGGCGTTGTCCCACGACGCCCGCGTCCTGATCATGGACGAGCCGACGGCGGCGCTGACCGAACATGACGTGAAGCGGCTGTTCGATATCGTCAGGCTTTTGCGCGACCGGGGCGTCAGCATCATCTACATCTCCCATCGCCTCGAGGAGGTTTTCGTCCTCGCCGACCGGGTGACGGTGCTTCGTGACGGTGCCCATGTCGCGACCAAGCCGGTCGCCGAGACCAGCCATGACGATCTGATCCAGATGATGGTCGGCCGGCAAATCGATCAGCTTTTTCCGAAAACAGCGGCTCGGATCGGCGAGGTGGTCCTGGCGGTGAGGGGCCTGGAACGGCCGCCGCTCACCAGAGACATCCATTTCGAGCTTCGCGCCGGCGAAATCGTCGGTCTTGCCGGGCTGGTCGGCTCGGGCCGGAGCGAGCTGGCGCATACGCTCTTCGGTATCACGCCCCCCCACGCGGGCGAAATCCAGGTTGACGGCAAGCCGGTTACCATAAGCAGCCCCAGCGCAGCGAAACGCCTCGGCATCGCCTACATCCCCGAAGATCGCGGGCATCAAGGGCTGGTTCGACCGATGGCGATCGCTCAAAACACGAGCATGGCTGTGCTCGAACGGATCGCCCGTGGCGGCTTTATCGATCGGGCTGAAGAGAGAAAGCTTGCCGAAGCTGGTCGGACGCAATTCCAGATCCGAACCCATGACGTCGATCTCCCTGCCGAAAAGCTTTCCGGCGGTAATCAGCAGAAGGTTGTTCTCGCGAAGTGGCTCGCGACCGAGCCCAGAATCCTGATCATGGACGAGCCGACCCGAGGCATCGATGTCGGTGCCAAGGCCGAAATCCATAAACTCACGAGCGAACTCGCCGGCAAGGGCATCGCCATCCTGATGATCAGTTCCGAGCTGCCGGAGATCATGGGCATGAGCGACCGCATCCTGGTGATGAAGGGTGGCCGGATCGTGGCCAACGTCAGGCGCGATGACGCCAATCAGGAGATCATCGCAGCGGCGATGATGAGCGATGCCCCAGCCGCGATGGCGGCGAACTGAGGCGATGGCCGCCACCTCCTTGAGCGCGCCGGACCCGTTCGCTGGCATCAAGAGGGCGTGGGCGAGCCTGGAGATGGTGCTGGTTCTGGCGATCCTGGCCCTGTTCTTGGTGGTCGGCACCATCAACCCCCGGTTCGTCGCCGAGCGCAATCTGAGCAGCATGTTTTTGGGCAATGCCTACATCGCGGTCGCGGCGATCGGCATGTCGATGGTGATCATCTCCGGCAATATCGATATCTCGATCGGCTCGCTGATCGGCGTGCTGGCGACCATCAGCGGCACGCTCGCGGTCAACGGCGTTCCGGTGGTGATCGCCTGGCTCGTTCCAATCCTGGTCGGCATGATGGTGACCTCGGCGATGGGCGTGCTGATCGCCTATTTGCGGATCCCCTCGATCGTGGTCACGCTCGGCATGCTCAGCATCCTGAAAGGCGGCCTGATCAGCGTGACCCAGGGCGCCTGGATCACCGGCATGCCCGAAAATTTTCACCTGGCGCAAATGAAGCCGCTGGGTGTGCCGATGCCGATCTACGCCATGGTCGTGCTTACGCTCCTGGCCGCTTGGTGGATGCGGGTGAGCCCCCTGGGCCGGGCGATCTATGCGGTGGGCGGCAATGCGGAAGCCGCGAGGCTCTCCGGGATCAGCCGGGAAGCGACGATCATGAAGGTTTTTGCCATTCACGGCGCCTTCGCAGGCATGGCGGCGATCTTGTTCGCGACCCAGCTCAGCGTCATCCAGTCAACGGTTCCACCCAATCTGGAGCTCACCATCATCACCGCGTCCGTGGTCGGCGGCGTCAGCATTCTGGGCGGCACCGGCACGGTCATCGGCTCGACACTCGCTGCGATCCTGCTCGCAGCGATCGGCTCGGCGCTGATCTTCGTCAATCTGTCGCCATTCTGGCTCCGGGCCGTTCAGGGTGTCTTGATCCTGCTCACCGTGCTGGCCGATCTCTATCGCCGGCGGCGGCAGGGACGGCTCGGCTAGTGGCCAGCATCACGCAGGAACCGCTGGGCCGCCGATTGCCCGCGATCGGTCAGGAGCTGGTTCTTCTCGCCATGCTCGCTTTGGCGCTGGTCGTGCTTGCCAGCCTGACAGACCGGTTTTTCACCACCGCCAACCTTTTGAACCAGGGCCGGCTGATGACCGAAGTGGCGCTGGTCGCATTGCCGATGACCTTCATCATCATCACCGCCGGCATCGACCTCTCGGTCGGCTCGATCATGGGGCTGAGTGCGATCACGCTCGGCTACAGCTGGAAAAATTTCGGCCTGCCGCTGGAGGCCGCCATGCTGCTGGCCTTCCTGATAAGCATGGCGGCCGGCGCCTTCAACGGGCTTCTCATCACCCGACTGCGCGTGCCGCCCCTGATCATGACGCTCGCCACCTTGGCCCTCTATCGCGGCCTCGCCGAAGGCATCAGCCAGGCTCGCTCGGTCCGGGGCTATCCCGAATGGTTTTTTGTCCTGGGCCAGGGGTCCGTCTTCGGCGTACCGACCCAACTCTGGATTCTGGGCATCGCCATCATCGTCTTCTGGGTGATCCTGAGCCGAACGACTTTCGGTCGGGCGCTTTACGCCATCGGCCACAACGAGACGGCGGCGCGGTTCTCAGGCATCGCCGTCGACCGGATCAAGCTTGCGATCTACACGGCATCAGGAGCCATGGCCGGGCTTGCCGGCATCATTTTCGTTAGCCGGGTCTCGACCACCCGTTCTGACATGGGCACGGGGCTCGAGCTCGACGTCATCGCGGCGGTGGTTCTGGGCGGCACCAGCATTTTCGGCGGCGTCGGCACTATCGCCGGCACGGTGCTGGGATTCACCTTGATCCAGTGCCTCAAGAACGGCCTGGCGCTGACCGGCGTCAAAGGCGATGCCACGATCGTTGTCATCGGCAGCGTCCTGATCCTGTCGATCCTGATCACCAACCTGCTGAAGCGGCATCGCAGAAGCGACGGCTGAGGATTGCGGATCGTACCGAAACCCGGCTACGGAACAGTGAACGAACCAAAAGGGAGGATAAGGCATGAAACCCACCGCACTGCTCTGCAGCACCGCGCTGCTTGCCGCCAGCCTAACGGCGCCGCCAGTTCAGGCCGCCGATCCGTGGGACGGCGCCGACGATCTGCCGACCAACCCGCTCGCCTGCGACGGTAGCCCCGGCGAGGTCGCGGCCAAGGAATATGACGGCGGCCAGCCCTCGGGCGCGCCGGACCGCCAGGGCAAGGAGATCACCGTGGTCGACGTGCCCAAGCTGGTCGGCATCGGCTATTTCGCCGCCACCACCCAGGGCATGGCCGAAGCCGCCGAGGAGTTGGGCAATGTCAACGTCTCCACCGACGGCCCGACCGAGGCCAACATCGACGACCAGATCACCTTCATCGACAACTACGTCACCCAGGGCGTCGACGGCATCCTGTTCGCCGCCAACGATCCGGTGGCGATCGCGCCGGTCCTGAAGAAGGCGCTGGACCAGGGCATCCACGTGGTCGGTTACGACGCCAATGCCGAGCCGGACGCCCGGGAATGGTTCGTCAACCAGGCGGAGTTCAACGGCATCGGCAAGTCCTTGATCGACGCCATGGCCGAGGAGATCGGCGAGGACGGCAGCTTCGCCATCGTCACCTCGACCTTCACCACGCCCAATCAGGCGCGCTGGATCGCCGAAATGCAGGCCTATCAGGAGCAGTGTTATCCGAACATGAGCTGGCTCGAGACGGTCGAGGCCCAGGAGGACAATATTTTGTCCTTTAATCAGGCCACGACGTTGATCAACAAACATGGCGAGGATCTGGACGGTCTGTTCGGCATGACCTCGGTGGCGACACCGGCCTCCGCCGAAGCGGTGACCCAGGCCGATGCCTGCGGCGAGGTCGCCGTCGTCGGCCTCGCCACCCCCAACGCCATGAGGCCCTACGTCGCCTCGGATTGCGTCAAGTCGGTGGTGCTCTGGAACCCGGTCGATCTGGGCTACGCCGCCGTCCAGGTGATCCGCGCCGTCGCCGACGGCGAGTTGCAGCCGGGCGACACCTCTGTCGAGGCCGGCCGGCTCGGCACGCTGCAGGTGGTCAACGGCTCCGAAATCCTCCTGGGCGATCCGTTCGTCTACTCCAAGGAAAACATCGACGACTTCGATTTTTGATCTTTTGTCAGATGCGGGGCCTCGATCGAGGTCCCGCCCTGGCGGAGGGAGACGTGCAAAAGATCGCGTTCACCATGAAGCTTCATCCGGGTCAGCGCGCCGAGTATGAGCGCCGCCACAACGAAATCTGGCCCGAGCTTTTGTCCGCGCTCCGAGATGCCGGGATCAGCGACTACTCGATTTTCTTGGACGAAGAGACCAACACGCTGTTCGCCGTGTTGAAGCGGACCGACGATCACCGGATGGACGCGCTGCCGGAGCAGGAGGTGATGAAGCGCTGGTGGGCGCACATGTCCGACATTATGGAGACCCACCCGGACAACGCGCCGTTGGTGACGCCCCTCGTCCAGGTTTTCCGCATGAACTGAGAGGCAGGCGTTCAAACGACAATGACCATCGCCGTTCTCGATATCGGCAAGACCAATGTAAAGCTTCTCGTCTGCGCCGCGGACGGCTCGACTATTGAGCAGGTCAGCCGGCCGAACGAAGTTTTGTCGAGCCCGCCCTACCCTCACTTCGATACAGACAAAATGTTCGATTGGTTTTTGGACCAGCTTCGAGACCAGGCCGGACGTCATAAGATCGAAAGAATCGTGCCGGTGGCCCACGGGGCGGCGGCCGTGGTCGTCGCCGGCAAAGGGCTTGCGTTGCCGATGCTGGATTATGAATTCGATGGGCCCGACGAACTGGCGGCCGACTATGACGCCCTGCTGGATCCTTTTCATCTGAGCTTCAGTCCGAGACTGGGCAAGGGTCTCAACCTCGGCCGCCAGCTCTACTGGCAAGCGCGGACCTTCTCGGAAGCGTTCGCCGCGGCGGATGCGATCTTAATGTATCCGCAATATTGGGCGTGGCGGCTGTCTGGTGTCGCTCGGAGCGACGTCACCAGTCTGGGCTGTCACACCGATCTCTGGCGGCCGGGCGAGGCGCGGTTTTCCGGGCTGGTCGAACGCCTCGCTTGGCGCGAAAAATTTCCGCCTTTCGCCAAAGCGTGGGACGTGATCGGGACGCTCACACCTGACTTGGCCGAGCGAACGGCGCTCGACCCCCAGACAAAAATCGTGTGCGGGATCCACGACAGCAACGCGTCTCTTCTGCCGGCGCTTCTGACGGAGGAAAAACCGTTTACGGTGGTGTCGACGGGCACCTGGGTGATCACGATGGCCGTTGGCGGCGCGCTCGATCGACTGGATGAGGCGAAGGACTGTCTCGCCAATGTGGATGTGACCGGCGAGCCCGTGCCAACCGCCCGGTTCATGGGCGGCCGGATCTTCGCCGAACAGCGGGACACCGGCATTTCGGAGGTCGAAGCTTCGGACGATGCTGCCCGGAGGACCGCCGACGCGCTGGCGCTCTTGGACGCTCGAGGGCCGATCCTGATCGATGGACCGTTCGCCACCAACCGGCGTTTTCTTCAGAGACTGCAGGCGTTGCGCTCTGGCCAGGAGATCAAGATTTCAGCGCAGCCAGTCGGCAGCGCCCAGGGCGCGGCGCTGCTCGGCGCCTGGCCCAATAGCCGGCCGGCTCACCGGTTCGAGGTTTTTTCCTGAGGACGAAGATGTTTGGCCAGGCGATCCAGGATAGGATCGTAAATCCCTTCCTCATGCAGGTGGTCGGCGGTCGACAGCACATAGTCGGTGCATCGGCCGCGCCCGCCATTGCCCTGGCGGATCAGGGCAAGGAGCTCGCCGTCCGAGAGCTTTCCGGCATATTGCTCGTGGTTTCTGACAACCACATAGGCCCAGGCCATCAGCGGCCCGCCCGTGGTTTGCACGGGAACGCGGCGACGCTCATAGACGGCACTGGTCAACTCGCGCAGATCGAGGTTGCGGATGACCTCAGCGCGTTGGTCCTCACGGAAACCCAGAAGATGGCCCCGACAGGCGCCGCCCCGATCCAGCCCTAGCACCAGGCCGGGCGCCGTCTCGGTGCCCCGGTGGTGCCAGGAATAGATGCAAAGCGCCCGGTGATCGCCGTGAAGCCGCCCCCGGAGGCGGCGCTTAACCGAAAACTCCGGGTTCCACATCAACGAGCCATAGGCGAACACCCAATCAAGGTTTTCTTGGCTTATCGGCTCGCTCATTGTTCGGCTAGAGGATCTTCCGCCTGGCGGACATAAGCCTCGCCGGCCTGGATGACACCGCGTCTGAGCCCTCGGGTCCGGATGAACAGATCCTCCAGACGGTCACCCTCGCCCCAGCGAATGGAGCGCTGCAGCGCGATCAGGTCCTCGGTGACCCGGCCCAGCATCTCGAGGACCGCATCCTGATTGTGCAGAAAGACATCCCGCCACATCACCGGATCGGAAGCCGCGATCCGCGTAAAATCGGTGAAGCCTCCCGCAGCGTAACGAAACACCTCCGACTGAGTTTGGTCCTCCAGATCGCCGACCGTGCCGACGATCGAATAGGCGATCAGATGGGGGATGTGTGAGGTGATGGCGAGCACCTTATCGTGGTGATTCGGGGTCATGAGGTCGATGCTCATGCCCACCGCCTCCCACATCTGCCTGATCCGGGTGACGGCGCCGGGATCGGCGTCCGCCAGCGGCGTCAGGATACCTCGGCGGCGCTCGAACAGACTGTCGAAGGCCGCGTCCGGTCCGGAATGCTCCGTGCCGGCGACCGGATGGCCGGGTACGAACAACGCCGGGTTCGGCAGATGGGGCCGGACGACGTCAACCACATGGGCTTTGATCGAGGCCACGTCGGTCACGATTGTGTTGGCGCCGAGCCCCGGCGCCATGGCTTCGGCGACAGGGCCGATGGCACCCGGCGGTACGCCGAGCACGACGATATCGGCATCCTGAACAGCCGCCGCAGGGTCGGCCTCGGCATGGGCGCAGAGCCCACGTTCGATTGCCCGCTCTCGGGTTTCGGCATTGCGGGCACAGCCGACGACGTCGGCCACAAGGCCCCGTTTCTGCAGCGCCAGGGACAGGGAGCCATTGATCAGGCCGACGCCGATGAGCGCCAACCGGCCGATCTTGTCGGTCAATGGACCAGCTTCTCGGTGAGGCTCACGACCCGCCGGTTTTCTTCCTCGAGGCCGATGGAAATGCGTAGCCAAGCGGGCAGGCCATAGGCCGCCATGCCGCGAACCAGCACACCACCCTGTTCGAAATGGCTGAGCGCCGCGTCCGCGCCGGTTTTCGGGTCGTCACCGAAACGCGCGAGCACGAAATTGCCGACGCTGGCTGTGACCTCGAGGCCGCAGCGGTGAAGTTCCTGACTGAGCCAGGGCAACCAGACCGCATTGTGGTGCTTGGCTTTGGTTAGATGGTCGGTGTCGCCGAGGGCCGCGATCGTCGCCGCCTGGCTTGGCGCGTTCGTATTGAAGGGACCACGGACCCGATTGAGCACAGCGACGATCGATGCCGGCCCGTAGGCCCAGCCGAGGCGAAGCGCGGCAAGGCCGAAGATCTTCGAAAAGGTTCTGATGACCACCACGCGGTCGGAGCGGTCGACCAGGTCAAACCCGACATCGTAATCCTCCGCCTCGACATATTCGGTGTAGGCGGCATCCAGGACCAGGAGAACGCCGTCCGGCAGGCCGTAAGCCAACCGCTCGACCTCTTGTGCCGGCAGGTAGGTGCCGGTCGGGTTGTTGGGATTGGCCAGAAAGACGATCTTGGTGCGGCTCGTCACGGCGGCCAGAATGTCGTCGACCGATGCCCTGAGGTCGCGCTCCGGCGCGGCCACCGGCTGCGCGCCCACGGCCAGGGTCGAGAGCCGATACATGAGAAAGCCGTGGGCCGAATGGATGACCTCGTCGCCCGGTCCGGCATAGGCCTGGAGAATGAGACTGATCAGCTCGTCCGAGCCGGCGCCGCAGACGATCCGCTCGGCATCTCGGTTGGCGTAAGCCGAAAGCGCGGCGCGCAGACGATTGGCGCCGCCGTCCGGATAGCGGTGGAGCTCTCCTGCAAGCTCCCGATAAGCCTGTTGCGCTTTCGGGCTCGGTCCCAGCGGGCTCTCATTGGAGGAGAGCTTGGCCACCGGCATGCCGTGAGACGCTTCGGCTTTGCCACCTATATAGGGATGTATCTCAAGGATCCCCGGACGGGGAAGCGGTCCGGCCATGCGTTCAAGCCTCGGAAACGGGTTTGGTCGTCGACTAAAGCGGTGGTTTGATCTTCAACAGTGGTAGGCTCGTCGCCAAGCCGGACGGCTCCGCAGGCGTTTTGTAGGCCGCCGCCTGAGCACCGGCCGGATGTTTGAACGGCGCGTAGACCCGGTGCTTCAGTTTCTTCGCGCCCACCAAAAGCGGCGTGCCGGCATAGAGCGATTTCTCGGCCTCGATGATCAGGACACCGCTGAAGGCCCGAGCAAATCGGCGGCCCACCCGCTCCCAGGCGACCGCGGTCCTCAGGATCAGACGCGATTGGCTAGGCGGCATGTAGAGCGCCCGCGCCCGGCGCAGCGGGTTAAACATGTTGGCCCGAAGAAGCTGTTTCAGCTGCGTGGATGAGTAGGGCCGGCCATGACCAAAGGGGTTGGTGTCGGCGAACGACCACAGGCCACGGCGATTGGGAGCCAGGACCAAGAGCCGGCCGCCGTCGGCGAGTATCCGCCAAACTTCGCGCAAGAGCCTGTTGACCCGGTCGCTCGCCTCCAGCGAATGGGCGAGCACGACACAATCGGCGCTATTGTCACCAAGCGGGAGATTGGTCTCGTCGACCAGTGCTGCGGCAACCCGGCCATCTGAAAGCCACGGTTCCGCGCCCTGCTCCTGGGGCATCAGCGCGAACACCTCGGCGGCGTCCTCGCGCATGGCCTCGAGAAACGGCCCGGCATAGCCGACACCGACGACCCGGCCGTTCGGAAAGTCCGGACAGGCCCGCTTGATCTCGTGAACGATCAGCCGCCTTGCAACTTGGCCTTGTCTGCTCGCGTAGAAGGTTCGAAGATCGTTGACGACTAAACGCATAAGATCACTCATTGCCGGCGGGCTGAACCATCACTCTAGTGCCTGGCCAGTCAGTTGTTAACCGGCGCGGCATCGTGGAGGAAGACGGCCTTGCTCGAAATCGAGTTGGTTCCCCTGCTAAGCGACAATTACGGCTATTTAATACGCGACGCGGTCGAAGATGTGACCGGTTTCGTCGATCCGGCGCAAGCCGATCCGGTATTGGATCTTTTGGACGCCAAAGGAATAGCCCTCGATTGGATCCTGATCACCCACTATCACCAGGATCACTCGGGCGGTGTCCGGGACCTGATACAGGCGACCGGTTGCCGGGGCACCGGCCCAAGGGCCGAGGCGGCGAAGGTGCCGGGCATCGATGTGGCTCTCAGCGACGGCGACGGCTTCGATCTCGGGGCCTTCCACGCCCAGGTGATGGAAACGCCCGGACATACCGCCGGACACATCTCCTACTGGTTCAAGGACGCCAAGGCGCTGTTTCCCGGTGACACGCTGTTCTCGCTCGGCTGCGGGCGCCTGTTCGAAGGGTCGCCCGAGACCATGTGGCGTTCGCTCTCCAAATTCGCGGCGCTGCCGGATGAAGCGAAGATCTATTGCGGTCACGAATACACCCAGGCCAACGCCCGCTTCGCGCTCAGCATCGATCCGGACAACGAAGCGCTGCGGCAACGGGCGGAGGAGGTCAATCGCCTGCGCGCGGACGGCAAACCGACGCTGCCGACCACCCTCGGCTTGGAACGCGAGACCAATCCGTTTCTCCGTCCGAACGATCCTGCGATCAGAGCCAAGCTCCGTATGGAGCAGGCGAGCGACGTCGAGGTCTTCGCCGAGATCCGCCGGCGCAAGGACAACGCGTAGGCGGCATGGCGGCGAAGAAGGGCGCGACCCCAGCGATCCAGGCGCTGGACCGAGCCGGCCTGACTTACCGAACGCACACTTATGATTTCGACGATAGTTCCGGCAGGATCGGCCTCCAAGCAGCGGTGGCCTTGAATGTGGAACCCGCCAGGCTGCTGAAATGCGTCATGCTCCACATCGAGGGCGGCGGGCGAAACCATCTCGCCAACGCTTTGCTCGCGTCCGACCGGGAGATCGATTTGAAAGCCGTTGCCCGGGCACTCGCCGCCAAGCGGACGACGGTCGCCGAACTGACAGCCGCCGAGCGCGCGACCGGCTATGTCAAGGGCGGGATCAGTCCTTTCGGCCAGAAAAACCGCCATCTTTGTCTTCTTGATGAAGCGGCGCTCGCCTTCGAAACCATCCTCGTCAATGGCGGACGCCGGGGTCTTCAGATCGAGCTTTCGCCCCGGGATCTGGCCGCAGCGCTCAAGGCCGTCCTTGCGCCGATCGGCCGCTGAGCGGCATCGGCGTGGTGAGAAGCCCCAGCCGCTCACGGCGAAGCAGATGGTCCAGCCCGTCGATCACCAGATCAGGCGTCAGCGCCTCCATGACCGGGGGCGGGTCTTTCGGGAACTCGAAACCGAGATTGAGATAGCCGGCGTCGGGGTGCGGGCTCTCGACGGAGATGGCCTTCGGTCCGATCGGCCCCCAACGCCTGGCCGAGGTCGGGCCGCAAAGGCCAATGGTCGGACAGCCCAGCATCGCAGCCAGATGCATGGTGCCCGTATTAACGCTCACCACCGCGGCCGCGCCCATGAGGATCTCGGCGGTGCCCTCGAGGCTCAGCCTGCCGGTGAAATCGGCGAGTTCGAGACCGTCGACCTCGGCGCGAAGCTGCTTCGCCAGATCCCGGCCATCATCCAGGTCGGTCGGCCCGCCGGTGAGCGCCACGGCGAGCCGGTGGTCCCGCGCCCAGGCGGCAAGGGCTTGCCAATAGGCCCCGGGCCATTGCTTGTTCCGTTTGCCTGATCCTCCAGCCCAGGGATGGAAGACGATGCGGCGCCGGATCGTCGACGGCTCGTGACCGATCGCGAGGCGGGGCGGATCGCTGACGCCCTGGGTCAGAAGCGCGAACAGCGCCGCCTGATTGTCGGTCTCATGCCGGTCTGACCGGTGCTCGACGGTCAGGTCGAAGGCGTAGTGACGGCCCTCCCCTCGGGTCGCGAAGCCGATTGTCAGTCGCGCTCCCGCAGCCCAGGTAAGAAGCGCGTTTAGCCGCGGCCAGGGTCCGCAGTCGATCAGCACGTCAAGCTGCTCAGCGCGCAGTTGCCGCAAGGCGTGATCAGGCCTCATCAAGTCCAGAGGAACCAGCCGGTCGTAGCCTTGGAGGAGCCTTGCCGCCGGCCCGTTGTCACGGCCGAAGAAGAGCGTGATCAAGGCTTGGGGCCAATTCCGCCGCAAGGCACTGAGATGGCCCGCCATCAACAGCGTGTCGCCGATCGCGGCGGTTTGCATGATACCGATTTTGCGAAAGCTTGTGGGGCCGGCGCGGGGCGAGCGGACCCCGCCGAGACACCACAGAAGCGGCGTGCCGATCATCCGATCCAACACCCGCAATCGTTGCGAGCCACGCATGGACTAGCCGACTATCTCAACCATCACGGTCCTTTGGCGGACGGTCTTGGTCATCCGCTATTCGCCGGGACAATACAGCCAAAAGCCGGCAAAGCCAGTTTCAAGGCCGCAAGCAAAAGTGCAAGAGGCTGGAAAAATACGCCTAGTGCGCGCATCCAGAACAGGCCGATCATTACCACTCATATTGATTTTTCGCTTTGACCGAGCACCTTTGGCGCCTGGAAGCGAGGGGAAAGGTTGGAAATGACACGAATGATAACGTCTTTCGTCCTTGGCGCGTTCCTTATCGCCGCGCCGGGAGCAGCGACGATGGCCGGCACCCAAGCCGGGCCCCTGGTCGATGCGGCGTGGTTGGCCGACCATCATCAAAATGATCGGCTTCGCGTGCTCGATATCCGCACGGAGCGCGAGGAAGCGCCCGAAAGCCTCTTCGAGGCCGGCCACATTCCGGGATCGGTGCATGCGGACTACGCCGCCGCCGGCTGGCGGGTCGAGGTCGACGGTGTTGTCGGCCTTCTTCCGAAGGAAGATCATCTGGAACGGCTGATCGGCGGCCTGGGGATCGCCAACGACCATCATGTCGTCGTCGTCTCCGCCGGCACGGATGCGTCTGACTTCGGCGGCGCTGCGCGTGTTTACTGGACATTCAAGGTGATGGGGCACGACCAGGTCTCGATCCTTGATGGCGGCTACCAGGCCTGGCAGGCCGACCCGAAACGGCCGATCGCCACGGGCGCCAGCGACGCGATCGAACCGGTTTCGTTCGACGCAAGCTTCGATCCGTCGCTGATCGTCACGACCGATGAGGTGGCCGAGCGGGTCGAGAGCGGTCAAAGCTGGCTGGTCGATGTCCGTCCGCCGGAACAGTTCGACGGCGGCAAGAAACACCCGAAGGCCAAGCAAGCTGGACGGCTTGAGGGCGCCCAATCGCTGGATCAGGCAACATTGTTCGATCCCAATGCGAGCCGTATTCGCGAGCCGGACGAACTTGCCGAACTGGTGCCGCCCGGCATCCTGGACGATGGCCGGGAGGTGGTCAGCTACTGCAACACCGGCCATTGGGCCGCCACCAATTGGTTTGTCATGAGCGAGCTTCTGGGCCGGGACGATGTGCGGCTTTATGATGGCTCGATGGTCGGCTGGACGGCGGATCCGGACCGCCCGGTGATCCGCTGACCATAAGCTTCGCTGCGCCGCGAAAACGGGGCGCCGATCACCGAAAAGAGAAAAGCCGGTGATTGGCGTCTCCCGCTGCCCTTGATAGGTGAGAGCGAACGCGGTTTCAGCGGGGGCCATAGGTGAACACCGCCAGCACCACCCTCATCGATCGGCCCACGGGGCCGACACCGAATACACTTGTCGTCGCCATCGCCGCCGGCGCGCTAGTGCTGCTCACGATCCACGTGGGCCAAAGCGTCGGCACCCGGATGGCATGGTTGGCGCTGATCGGTGCCGGGCTCGGCATGGCGCTCTATCACGGCGCCTTCGGCTTCACCGCCGGCTGGCGCCGGTTCATCGCGGCCCGAGACGGCCGAAGCCTGCGCCTTCAGTTTCTGGTGATTGCACTCGTCATGGTCGCGGCCATCCCGATCATCGGCGGCGTGGTTCCGGGCCTGCGCGGCGGCGGCAATTTCGGCCCGGTCGGCGTCTCGGTGCTGGTCGGCGCGTTCATCTTCGGTTTCGGCATGCAACTCGGCAATGGCTGCGGCTCGGGCACGCTCTTCACGGTGGGCGGGGGCAGCGTGCGGATGGTCGTGACGCTCGTTTTCTTCATCGTCGGCTCGGTGATCGGAACGCTCCATTTGCCCTGGTGGCTGGATCAGCCGTCGCTTGGGCCACTGAATTTGGGCCGCCTGATCGGCGTGCCGTGGGCCGTTCTGCTCCAACTTCTGGTTTTGGGCGGCCTCGCTTGGTTGACGCTCGGCCTAGAACGAAAACGCCATCCCGACCGGCAAACCCTGCCGCCCGGTCCCTCCTTCGGCTTCCGCCCGGGCAACCTGCTGTCCGGCCCTTGGCCCCAGGGTTTCACGGCCCTGGTGCTCGCCGCGCTGGCGCTTTTGACGCTGGTCGTGGGCCAGCAGACCTGGGGCATCACCCAGGCGTTCGGCATCTGGGGTGCCAAGGTCTTGACCGCCGTCGGCGTCGATCTGAGCCAGACCGCTTATTGGGGACGGCCGGGCGCCCAGGCGGCGCTCGAGCGGAGCGTCTTCGAGCACACCGTGTCGGTCATGGATTTTGGTCTGATCATCGGCGCCATGCTGGCCGCGGCACTCGCCGGCAAGTTCAAGCCCAGCTTCGCCATCCCGCTTCGCTCATTGGTCGCCGCCGTTTTAGGCGGTCTGTTGCTGGGTTACGGCGCCCGGCTCGGCTTCGGCTGCAATATCGGCGCCTTCTTCTCCGGCATCGCTTCCGGCAGCCTCCACGGCTGGCTCTGGTTCGGCTCGGCCTATCTGGGCTCGATGCTGGGCGTCGCGGCTCGACCGATCTTTGGCCTTGCACGCATCTAGCCTCTGATCGATAGGACGGCTGGATCAAGACTGGAGTTGGGAACCGATCATGACGATCAACGTCGTCGTCTGGGGCGAAAACGTTCACGAACAGACCAACGAGACCGTTCGCGAACTCTATCCTGACGGCATGCATACGACCATCGCCCGCGGCCTGGCCGAAGACGACAGTCTGGAGACCAGCACGGCCACGCTCCAGGAGACGGAACACGGTTTGAGTACCGAGCGGTTGGCCGGGACCGACGTCCTTCTTTGGTGGGGACACGCGGCCCATGGCAAGGTCGAGGATGTGATCGTCGATCGCATTCAGCGGCGGGTCTGGGAAGGCATGGGCCTGATCTGCCTCCATTCCGCGCATTTCTCGAAGATCTTTCGGCGGATGATGGGAACACCATGCGCGCTCAAATGGCGCGAGGCCGGCGAGCGGGAGCGCTTGTGGGTGGTGAACCCCAGCCATCCGATCGTCCAGGGCGTCGGGCCCTACATCGAACTGCCGAATACCGAGATGTACGGCGAGCCCTTCTCCGTACCGGAACCGACCGAGACGGTCTTCATCAGCTGGTTCGAGGGCGGCGAGGTGTTCCGCTCAGGTCTGACCTATCAGCGGGGCGCCGGCCGCATTTTCTATTTCCGGCCCGGCCACGAGACCTATCCGATCTATCACAATGCCGACATCAAACGCGTCCTGAAGAATGCGGTCCACTGGGCTTGTCAACCGACCGCCTGGCCGGCGATCGACAACGCCCCGAACGTACCCGTCGACGAGGCGCCCGAACCGCTCGAGGAAAAGGGACCGAAGCTGCACAAACCGGGTGAGGCGGGGCTTCGCTGAGGCCGATCGACCGGCTCGCTCGCGCAGGGTTCGAAAAGAGACTTTCTATGCCCGCCAGCGCTTTTCGCTTCGACGCGCCGGACACGCGTGAGGCTCTTGAGGAGGTTTTCGATGGTTCGTATTCTGATCCTGGGCACCGGCGCGATGGCCGCGCACCATGCCAAAGGTTTCGCTGCCGCCGAGGATGCCGAGCTGGTGGGCGCCGTCGATGTCGATACCGGCCGTCTCGAGGCATTCTGCGACACCAATCGCATCGGCCGTTGCTACGCCAGCCTTGACGAGGCGCTCGCCTGGGGCGGTTTCGATGCCGTCGCCAATGTCACCCCGGACAATTTCCACTATCCGACGACCATGAAGCTGCTCGCGGCCGGCAAACATGTGCTCTGTGAGAAGCCGCTTGCCACGGACGCGGTTCTGGCCGAGCACATGGCCGAGGAAGCGGAAAAGCGTGGTCTGATCAACATGGTCAATCTGCGCTACCGAAGCGCCGCGGCGATCCAACATGCCCACAAGCTGGTCCGAGATGGCGTCCTCGGTGAGATCCGCCACGTGGCCGCGGCCTATCAGCAGAGCTGGCTGGTCGGCAATCACTGGGGCGACTGGCGAACCGAGCAGCGCTGGCTCTGGCGCCTCTCCCAAGCCCATGGCAGTCAGGGAGTATTGGGCGACATCGGTATCCACATCGTCGACTTCGCCAGCCATGGCGCCGATGCCGACATCGATACCGTTTCCTGCCAGCTACAGACATTCCCAAAAGCGGAGGGCGATCAGATCGGGGAGTACGCGCTCGACGCCAATGACAGCTTCATCATGAACATCATGTTCGACGGCGGCGCGCTCGGCGTCATTCATGCGAGCCGCTACGCCACCGGCCACGCCAACCGTCTGATCCTCAAGCTGCACGGGACCAACGGCGCGATCGACGTCGATCTCGACAAAAGCTGGGACCAGATCGACATCTGCGCGGGCGACGACGTCAACACCCAGACCTGGCGGACGATCGACTGCCCACCGGTGCCCGATCTCTACGCCCGCTTCGTTCGGGCTGTCCGCGACGGCAAAGCCGATCAACCGGATTTCCGCCGGGCCGCGCACATGCAGCAGGTGCTGGATCAGGCGATCCTTTCGGATGCGACCGGCAGCTTGCACAGGGTCAAGCCGGCTTACCGGACGGCGGGTGAAATGCAGCAGATGCTGGCGCACACCTTGGCCGAGACCAGCGTCACGCCCCACGAGCCTTTTTGATGGCGCCAGCGCTCGCGCTCGACAACGAAGCCCGAGGTGTGCTGCCGGCCCAGTGCCTGGGCGAATTGATCGCGTCTGGCGCTATCCGCGCCGACGTGCCGATCGGCGACGATCAGGTGCAGCCGGCGAGCCTGGATCTGCGCCTCGGCGCCCGCGCCCACCGCCTGCCCTTCAGCTTCCTGCCCGGCCAGGGGGCCACCGTCCGCGAGAAGCTCGATCAGTATTCGATGCACTCATTCGCGATCGAAACCGGTGCGGTGCTGGAGAAAGGCTGCGTCTATCTGGTCGAACTCGAGGAAAGCGTCAGCCTTCCGGACCGGCTCGACGGCATCGCCAATCCCAAAAGCTCCACCGGGCGCCTCGACGTGTTCGCGCGGGTCATCACCGATGGCGCCGCCACATTCGATCGGGTCGCCGCTGGCTATTCAGGACCGCTTTACGCGGAGATCGCGCCCCGGACCTTCTCGATCAAGGTGACGCGGGGCTCAAGACTGGCGCAATTGCGGTTGCGCCAGCGAAACCACCCCCTCGGCCTCGGCGAACTAAAAGCGCTTCATGCCAAGAGTCCGATCGCTGATTCCCGGGCGCCCGCCTTCAGCGAACATGGCCTACCGATCCGGCTCGAAACCAGGCCGTTGGGCGCGGACGAGATCATCGGCTACCGGGCCCGAAAACATGCGGGCCTGATCGATATCGATCGCGTCGCCGCCTATCCCCGCGAGGCTTTTTGGGAGCCGGTCGCGGCCCGGCCCGGCGGCGGACTGGTTCTGGATCCCGATGATTTCTACATCCTGGTCTCCAAGGAACGGGTCGCCGTGCCGCCCGACTGCGCCGCCGAGATGGTGGCCTACGACACCCTCGTCGGTGAGTTCCGGGTCCACTATGCGGGGTTCTTCGATCCCGGCTTCGGCCATGGCCATGGTGGCACCCGGGCCGTGTTGGAAGTGCGCAGCCATGAGGTTCCCTTCCTGGTCGACGATGGCCAGATCGTCGGCCATCTGCGTTACGATCGTCTGACCGCACCACCGGACCGTCTCTACGGCGCCAAGCTCGGCTCGAACTACACGAAACAGGACCTCAACCTCTCCAAGCATTTTCTGCCCTGAGGCGCCTGTGTTAAGCAGGTAAGCAGAGGGGCCGATCGTCTTGGAATCGCCGGCCGGTCCAGCCTCCAAACACCCCAGGAAAACGGGACGACGATGCGCATCGCGCTGGCCAGTGACCATGCCGGATTTGACCTTAAGGCCTCCTTGAAAGAGGTCTGCGTCGAGCTCGGTCACGAGCCGGTCGATCTCGGCGTCGACAGCCCCGAGAGGGTTGACTATCCGGACTATGGCCGAGCGCTTGCCCAGGCCGTCGCCGGCGGCGAAGTCGATTGCGGCGTTGCCGTCTGCGGCACCGGCATCGGCATCAGCATCGCCTGCAACCGGGTTCCGGGGGTTCGGGCCGCTCTTTGCCACGACATGACAACCGCCGCCATGAGCCGACGCCATAACGACGCCAACGTGCTGGCGCTGGGCGCTCGGATCGTCGGACCCCAGGTCGCCCGAGACTGCCTCGAGACGTTTCTTGCCAATCCCTTTGACGGCGGCCGGCATGCCGGCCGTGTCGCCAAACTGGGCTGATCATCCCAGCCGCCGCTACCCATGATGGAGGTTTTCCCATGAGCCAGGTCAGTGCGTCCGTTTCCCCTCGTGGCAACCCGGCGGGCCACCCATTCTTCCGGCGGCGCCTGACCGATGACGGCTATCTCGCAGCGGCGGTTGCGGCGGAACTGAACCGTCAGCAGGACGGCATCGAACTGATCGCCAGCGAGAACATCACCAGTCCCGCGGTTCTCGAGGCCCAGGGGTCGGTTCTGACCAATAAATATGCCGAGGGCTATCCGGGCAGACGGTATTATGGCGGCTGCGAGGAGGTGGATAAGGTCGAAGTGTTGGCGATTGAGCGCGCTAAGGCTTTGTTCGGCTGCGCTTTCGCCAATGTCCAACCCCATGCCGGGGCCCAGGCGAACATGGCCGTGTTTCTGGCCCTGCTTCAGCCCCACGACACGCTCATGGGCCTGTCGCTGGCTCACGGCGGCCACCTCACCCACGGCGCCAAACCCAATGTCTCCGGCAAGTGGTTCAACGCCATCCAATACGGCCTTCGGGAGGACGATCACCGGATCGACATGGATCAGGTTCGCGACCTGGCGCGCGAGCACCAACCGAAGCTGATTATCGCCGGCACGACAGCCTATCCGAGGCTCCTGGATTTCGCCGCTTTCCGCGCCATCGCCGACGAGGTCGGTGCCTATCTCATGGTCGACATGGCACACATTTCGGGTCTGGTTGCTGGCGGTGCCCATCCCTCGCCCCTCCCCCACGCCCACGTGGTCACCAGCACCACCCACAAGACGCTGCGGGGCCCCCGGGGCGGCATCGTCTTGACCGATGACGAAGCGATCGCGAAGAAAATCAACTCGGCGGTGTTTCCCATGGGCCAGGGCGGTCCGCTGATGCATGCGATCGCCGGCAAGGCGGTGGCGTTCAAGGAGGCGCTACAACCGGATTTCCGCGACTATGCCCACCAGATCGTCGACAATGCCAAAGCGCTCGCCGGATCTTTGCTCGAGGGTGGGCTGGATTTGGTTACCGGCGGTACCGACAATCACCTGATCCTGGTCGATCTCCGGCCCAAGTCGGTGACCGGCAAGGACGCCGATCAAGCGCTCGAGCGTGCCGGCATCACCTGCAACAAAAATGCGATACCGGCCGACCCGCAACCGCCTGCGATCACCTCGGGCCTTCGCGTCGGCACGCCCGCCGGCACGACCCGCGGCTTCGGGCCCGCCGAGTTTCGTGCGGTCGGTCAGTTGATCGTCCGCGTGGTCGATGGCTTGTCCGCCGCCGACTCGCCCGCCGACAATCGATCGGTAGAAGAAGAGGTACGCACCGCAGTCAAGGAGCTTTGCACCCGTTTCCCGATCTACTAACCGTCCAGGTCGAATCGCAGTTGCTGACCGTTGGTTGTCTTGCGCGCAACTCATCGCGTGATCGTCGTGGTGTCGTGCATCGGGCGGACAGGCATCGACGCCCCGTACAGACCTTCGGCGCACCTGATTTCACCGCCGCCTGGTCAGTGCAACTACAGATTCAAAAAGGACGCTTTAAGGTTGCCGGATCTGTAAAAAAATGAAACTTTAGAGTTCTACTGCGCCTCCTCGAACCAAACACGCTCGCGCATCAATGGGGACGGACTGATCTGCTTGATGCCCGAGCCAAGACGGCGGTATCGATGCGACTTCTTTACGCGCTCTTGTCCTTGTTTTTGTTGTTGACCGCGGTCCCGCTAACCCTTTTTTGGGTATGGCCTCATTCCCAGGCACAGACCGACCAGATCGAAGATCTTCGCGACCGTCATCTGCTTCTGGCCCGCAATTTGGGAGCCGCTCTCGAACGCTACCACCGCGACGTGTCGGCCGCGTTCAACCTGCTTGCGGTCAATCTGATCTTCGGCCAGGACGTCGAACATGCGGATGATTTGGTCCGCAACCTCAACTTCCGCCACATCTGTATCGCGGACGAGGCGACCGGGCGGGTCGTTTCCGAATCGAGCCCCGTCACCGCCCGGTGCCCGGAACAGGTTCCAGCCGAACGCATGGAGCTCTTCTCCAACCTCGCGAGAGAGAGCGCGCCGATGTTCAGCGAAGTCTTGCCGGGTCCCGAAGGTGAGCCGCTGATCTACATCGTCCGTCGCATGCACGGCTTTCTTGCCGTAGGCGCGCTCAGAACGGACTATTTCACGGAGCTCGGCCGGTCGATCTCGTTTGGTGCCAAGGGCCATGCGGCGATCGTCGACCAGCGCGGCAACATTCTGGCCCACCCCCTGGACCACTGGGTATCCGAGCGTCGCAACCTCGCCGAGGTCACGGCGGTGGCGCGGATGCTGAACGGTGAGACCGGCATCGACACCTTCTATTCGCCGGCTCTCGGCAGCGAGATGGTCGCCGGCTTCACCACCGTGTCGGACGCCGGTTGGGGGGTCATGATCCCGCAACCCTTGGCGGAAATCCGCGAAAAGGCCGAGGCGGCCAAGATGTCGGCGATCACCGTGTTCGCGGCGGGCCTGCTCCTCGCCTGCCTCTTCGCCTACATCGTGTCGATCTATCTCGCCCGGCCGCTGGAACTGATCGGCGGTGCCGCTGATGCCGTTGTTCGCGGCGAGCGACCTTACGAGGTGAAAGAATCCCAGAGTTGGCTGGTGCCTCTCGAGTTCCGCCAGGTTCAAACCAGTTTCAACGCCATGGTCCGGCGGCTCGGCGACAATCTCGTCCGCATCCACGATCTGGCCTATCAGGATGCGATCACCCGCCTGCCCAACCGGGCCCTATTCCGCAAATTGGTGGGCGAGAGCCTGATCGAGCTCGAAACGTCGAGGCGAGGCGGCGTGGTCTTGTTTATCGATCTGGACGGCTTCAAGGGCGTGAACGACCGCTTGGGCCACGATCTGGGCGACGAACTGTTGCGCCAGTTCGCGACCCGCGCCCGCGCCGCGATCACCGCCTGGTCGAGGCCGGACCGCCGCGGCGCCACCGGCACGGAAGCTCCCGAAACATCGCCGCCCGAGCCGATATTCGCGCGCCTGGGCGGCGATGAGTTCGGTCTCTTCATGGCCGAAAGGGCACGCCACGGTGACGCCGAGGCGGCGGCGATGATCCTCCTGGACGTGGTCAGCGAGCCTTTCTGGCTAGGTCAGGAGGAGATCACCATCGGCGCCTCGATCGGCATCGCATCGATGCCGCAAGATGGGCACGACTATGCCACCCTGCTGCGGCATGCCGACATGGCCATGTATCACGCCAAGCGCTCGGGCAAGAACGGCTACCGCTTCTTCGACCGGGATGTCCAGCAATCGGCAACACTGCTCGAAAGTCTGCGCCGGGAGATCCACCAGGCGCTGAAGAACCAGGAATTTGTGCTCGACTTTCAGCCGCGTTTCGACAGCGCCGGCGCCCGGATCCGGTGCATGGAGGCCCTGGTTCGCTGGCAACATCCGGAACGGGGTCTTCTCCTTCCGGGCGCTTTTTTGCCCAGCATCGAAAGCACGGACACGATCATCGCGCTGGACCAATGGGTGTTGGCCCACGCCCTTCAGCATCTGACCCGGTGGAACAAGCATGATCGAGACATTTGCATCTCAATCAACATGTCGGCGCGTCACCTGACCGACCCCGATCTGGCTAAGCAGATCATTCACCTGGTTCAGGCATCGTCGATCCACCCGCAGAGGGTAGAGCTCGAGATCACCGAGCATGCGGTCCTGCAGAATGCCGACCGGGCCAAAGCCTTCATCGACGCGCTTCGGGGCTTCGGTCTGCGCATCGCGATCGACGATTTCGGCCAGGGCTACTCGAATTTCGCCCGGTTCGTCGATCTGCCGGTGGATGTGATCAAGATCGATCGATCCTTGATCGCCAAGCTCAGCCATGATCCGCGGGCGCCGACAATCGTCCGCTCGCTCATCGCCATGGCCGAGGGCCTGGGTTGCCGGACCGTGGCGGAAGGCGTCGAAAACGAGGATCAGGTGGCGATCCTCACCGACATGGGCTGCAGCGAATTCCAGGGTTACCTGTTCGCCAAGCCCCTGCGCGCCGTGGATGCTCAAGCGCTGGTGTCGAAGGGTTCAGTCGTCACTCAGGAAGGCGCGCCATCCGGCGTCATCCTGCTACGTCCCGCCTAAAGCAACTTGGCCGCCTCCATTCGAACGCAAGGTTGCTCTAGTTCTCGCGAGCGGCGATGGCGACCGCGGCACTCGCCATGATCGTGCCACTGGTTCGATTGACCCAACGCATGGCCTGCTCGCTCCGAAAAAGCTGGCGCGCCTTCAGGGCCAGAGCGACGTAGCCACCGAGCACGCCGCCGAGGACGACCAGAACGATCCCGACCAGTTGAGCGAAGGACCAGGGATCGATCGCGTCTACCGGCAGGAGATTGGGAAGCAGCGCCAAATAGAAGATCATCGTTTTCGGGTTGCCCATAGTCACGACCAGGCCGGCCGCAAACAACCGGAAGCCACTGGCAGACCTCCTTCGAACGACCAAGGGCTCCGGGGCGAGCGGTGCGTTCCTCAGTTTACAGGCGAGCCAGAGCAGATAGGCTGCGCCACCATATTTGATGACGAGAAAAATCTCTTGGAAGGTTTGGGCAATGACCGCGAGCCCGGTCACGGCGATCGCCAGCCAGATCACATCTCCCAGGGTCACACCGGCGACGAACGAAAAGGTGCCCGACCTGCCGAAACCCAATACTCGGCCGACGACCGCGGCCACCCCCGGGCCAGGGGTCGCTGCCGCGACCGTGAGGGCCGCCGCAAAAACAATCAAACCATTGAAATCCATGACACCTTTCGCTTCCGTATCCTTGGCAAGGTGGTTCTTGTCAGATCGATCAAAGCGGAGAGAACCCTAACACCGCTCGGGCTCGCCGCAGCTTACGGTAAAAACCTCCACTCGAGCGTCGACCGTGCGCAAAGCCTCCTTTACATCGACCACCGACCTACTTCACCAATAGCAGGCAATCGCGCGGCTTCCATTGCCGGGTTGGGTTCCCTTAAGCGGGAAGCCGAGGTCGTGGTTGCATGGGATGGTGATCAGAGGAGGACAGGGCCATGGCGACGGGCGACGCTGATCAAGACGCGGGTGTCATCGACATTTCACCGGGTGACGAGATACCCAACGTCAAAAAGATTTCGGTCGCCGACGTGGAAGCGGCGCTACGTGAGGGGTTGCTCGACTTTCGAGCCATGCCGACGCACACCATATTCTTCGTTGCGCTCTACATCGCAATCGGCGCGTTGCTGATCGTGTTCACGTTCAACTACAACTTGTCAGCGCTCGCCTTTCCGCTCATCGGCGGTTTCGCGCTCCTGGGCCCCCTCACGGGTCTCGGCATTTACGAGCTCAGTCGCAGACGCGAGCGAGGCGAGGACACGCATTGGCGTTTCATGTTCAGCGTGCTGCGCTCGCCGTCCATCGGCCAGATCGTCATCTTAGCCGGCGCGCTTTTGGTCGCTTTCTTCATCTGGATCGAGGTGGCGCAAGGGATCTACACCACGACGATGGGTGATGCGCCCGAAAGCTTCGGCGCCTTCATCAACGCGCTATTCACCACCGCCGGCGGCTGGGCCCTGATCATCATCGGCAATGCCACAGGCGCCGTCTTCGCCCTGGTCGTTTTCGCCATCAGCGCGGTCTCCTTCCCCATGCTGATCGACCGCAAAGTCGATGCGCTCACCGCGATCGAAACGTCGGTCAGAGCGGTTGCCAGAAACCCGAAGCCGATGGGCCTGTGGGCGCTGGTGATCGGTGTCTCGATGTTTGCCGCCTGCATTCCCGCCTTTCTAGGCCTGGCCGTGGTCCTGCCGGTGCTCGGCCACAGCACCTGGCATATGTATCGCCGGGTCATCGGCCGCTGACCCGGTCCCCACCCATGAAGCCAGATCCTCGGCCATGAACGAAGACGCGCTTCTGCCGGCGCTGCAATCGGCACTACCGATCGATCTCGCACCCGGGGTCGTTGACCTGGCGTCGGCGGGGCTGATCATCGTCGACGAGGTGAACGGGTTCTGCACGGTCGGCGCCGGCAATCTGGCGCCCGCCGAGCCCAACGCCCAAGTGTCGGCCATGGTCGTGGAAACGGATCGGCTGGCCCGGATCTTCACCGAGGCGAACAGGCCGGTCCTCGCCTTTCTCGACACCCACGAACCGGGCAAGCCCGAACCGCCCTACCCACCCCACTGCGAGCTGGGCACGGGTGAGGAAAATTTGGTTCCGGAACTGGAATGGCTGGAAGGGGCCGATACGGCGACCCTTGTCCGCAAGGATTGCATAAACGGCTTTGTCGGCGCCATCGAGACGGCTGAGGACGGCTGGCATCACAACCGATTAACCGCCTGGGCGAACGATTACGGGCTCAAAACAGTCCTCATCATCGGCATCTGTACCGACATCTGCGTGCTCGATCTGGTTTTGACCTTGTTGTCCGCGCGTAATCACGGGCTTATGGGAAGTGTCCGCGACATCGTCGTTCAAAGCTCGGCCTGTGCGACCTACGATTTGTCGGCTGAGGCGGTGCGAGAGCTCGGTCTGCCGGCGACCGCCGCCCATCCGCAAGCGCTAACCCACCATGTCGGCCTGTACTTAATGGCGTCGCGGGGTGCCGTGCTCGCCTCCGAGGTTACCTTCGACGGCTGAACGACGGCCGGCGTGGCCTTTCCTTCGGGTTACCGCCCGCCGTCGCTCCGGCGCCACATAGTTTTAGTCCAAGCTTGGAAACCTCCTGGAGACAGTCTTGAACATCGACCTCTTAAAACGGCTCTGTGAAACGCCGGGCGTGCCGGGTCACGAGCACCGTATCCGGGAGCTGATCGTGTAGGAGGTCGAAGGGCTTTTCGACGAGATCCGGACCGATCCGATCGGCTCGTTGCTCTGCGTTCGGCGATCAAGACGGTCGAACGACGACGAGCAGGCGCTGAAAATCATGCTGCTCTGCCATATGGACGAGATCGGCTTCCTGGTTTCCCATATATCCGACAGCGGCTTCGTCTACCTCCACCCGGTGGGTGGCTTCGATCCGCGCAACCTGTTCTCCCGTCGTGTTCTGGTCTCGACCGATGATGGCGATTATCGGGGCGTGATGAACCCCGGCGGCAAACCGGTGCATCTCCAGGCGCCGGAAGACCGCACCAAGGTGCCGAAGATCTCGGAGTTCTTCGTCGATCTCGGTCTCGGCGAAGACACCAAGAAACGCGTGCAGATCGGCGACATGGTCACCATGGACGAACCGCTGATCGAAATCGGCGACAGGATCGTCTCGAAGGCTCTCGACAATCGTATCGCCTGTTGGCTCGGCATCGAGGCTATCAGGGCCTTAGGTGACAGCGAGCACGGCGCAGAAATCCACGTGGCCTTCACCTCCCAGGAGGAGGTTGGGCTTCGCGGCGCCCGGACCGCCGCCTTCGCCGTGCGTCCGGATATCGGTATCGGCATCGACACGACGCTCGCCTGCGACACGCCCGGTGTCTCGGAGCAGGACCGGACCACCGAACAGGGCAAGGGCTTCGGTCTGCATGTCAAGGACTCCAGTTTCATCGCCGACCGCGAACTGGCGGCGACGTTCGAGGAGATCGCGAAGCGCGACGGGATCGCCTATCAGCGCACAATGCTTCGCTCGGGCGGCCAGGACGGTGCCGCAGCCCAACAGGCGGCCGCTGGCGCCAGGGCGATCGGCATCGTCGTCGGCACCCGTTACATCCACACGGTCTGCGAGATGATCCACAAAGCCGATCTCGAGGCCGCCCGGAAGATCCTGACAGCCTATCTGGCCGACAACTGAGTTTTTCTCACGCGCGACATTCGAGTGGCGAAGATGAAACCGGAAACTCCCGACCTATCGCCGCCGGACGCGGATGAACGCCGAGCCGCTAAGCCGGTCATCGTCTATCCGGCGGAAACCCTTTCAGCGGCGCCGGATGAGGCCTATCGAAAGGCCCGTGACGGCGCCCGGAAGATCCAAGAGACAAGCGTTCCGCCGAGGGATGTCCGCACGCTACCGGTTGCCGCCGGCCAGTTTTTTCGCATCGTTTGCACTGACGGCCCGCAGGTGGGCGATCTCAATCTCTGGAATGCTCATGACCTCAATGAGCGGTTCTACAGCGGCAAGACCCGGGCTCTGCACGGCACCCATGTCGGCTTGGGCGATCGCCTTTGGAGCGGCTTTCCCCACCTCAGGCCCATGGCCACCATCAGCTGGGACACGCTCGGCTGGTATGGCTTCGACGAGGACGGCGCCGGCGTTCATGACGTCATCGGCACCCGCTGCGATCCCTACACCAACCGCCTTCTGCGGGAGCAGGATTATGACTTCTGCTGCCATTCCAATCTGATCCGGGCGCTGGTCCAATCGACCGGCAAGACCGTCGGGGAGGCCGAACACCTGGTGCACGACGTGCTCAACGTCTTCATGTGCACCGGCTTCACCCGTGACACCCATCAATATTTCATGAAGGCAAGCCCGGTACGGCCCGGCGATTTTCTGGAGTTTTTCGCGGAAATCGACCTGCTGATCGGGCTTTCCACCTGTCCCGGCGGTGATTGCGGTCAAAGCCATTCCAGCGACGTTGCGGCCTGCTATCCGCTCGGCATCGAGGTTTGGCAGCCGGTCGAGGAAGCCTTGGGCGACTGGCGCCCGCCGACCCGCTCTGCCTATGCCGGCAACCACGCACTGGCCTGAGAACGTCCAAGCTGAAACTTCATCGCATAATGCCAGCGCCCCCTTGCCTCATTCTCCGGAAACGGCAAGGAAGACCGGATGTGTGGTTTCGTTTGTCTCTGGAAGCTCGACGATCCGGCGCTGGCCCAGCGCATGATCGATCGGATCGCCCATCGCGGTCCCGACGAGGTGCAGGTCATCCGCGCCTCGAATGTGCCGGCGACCATGGCCCACTGCCGGCTTTCGATCATCGGCCCGGCGGACGGCAGCCAACCGATCTACGGCACTAACGACATCCTCGTCGTCAATGGCGAGATCTACAATTATCAGGACCTTCGGGCGATTTTAGGCCAGGGCCGCTTCATGAGCGAAAGCGACAGCGAGGCGATCCTGCATCTGTTCCGTACGGACCAACAACGTTGGATCAACCGGTTGGATGGGATGTTCGCCTTCGTCCTGGCGACGCCGGAACGGGTGATCGCCGCCCGCGATCCGCTCGGGATCAAGCCGCTCTTCAAAGCTAGACATGGCGAAGGCTTGGTCTTCGCCTCGGAGCTGAAAGCCTTCGACGGGCTGGGACTGAACGCGATTGAGGCGATCGAGCCAGGCAGCCTTTTCGACAGCATGGGCGGCGTCAGGCGTTGGTATCGCATGCCGCAAGGAGCAGCGGACCAGTCACGGGATCAGGATCCGGAGCCGATCTGGCGGGAACTTCGTCTGGTGCTCGAGGCGGCCGTGCGCAAATGGATGGTTGCCGACGTTGAGGTCGGTTCGTTTCTCTCGGGCGGTCTCGATTCCTCGGTGATCGCCGCGCTCGCGGCCCGCGCGTCGAAGACCCGGCTCAAGACCTTCGCCGTGGGCATGGCCGGCAGTGCCGATCTCAAAGCCGCCCGCCGGGTTGCCGACCATATCGGCTCGGATCACTTCGAGCTCACCTTCGGCGCCGATGAGCTGGCCGAGGTGCTGCCCCACGTCATTTACCATCTGGAGAGCGCGGATGTGGATCTGGTCAGAAGCGCGCTGCCGACCCATTTCGCGACGACGCTCGCCCGGGCCCATGTCAAAGCCGTGCTCACCGGCGAAGGCGCCGATGAACTGTTCGCCGGCTATACCTATCATCACGATTACGCCGATCGACCGCGGGCACTCGCCGACGAGATCACCCGATCGCTAGGCGCCATGCACAATATCAACCTGCATCGGGTCGATCGCATCACCATGGCCCAGGGCCTCGAGGCCAGAACGCCCTTTCTCGACCGTGAGCTGATCGACTTCGCGCAATCGATCCCGGCATCGTTGAAAATGAAAGTGACCGATGCCGCTTCCGGCGAGACGGTCGAGAAATGGATCCTGCGCAAGGCTTGCGAGGATTTGCTGCCGGCGGATCTGATCTGGCGCAAGAAGGCGCAGTTCGATGAAGGCAGCGGCACGGTCGACGCGCTGGATCAAGCTCTTTCATCCCTCGTGCAGAGCCAAAGCGTCGACAGGAAAGACGAAAAACGCCTTTACGAGAGCCTGCTCCGTGAACGCTATCAGGAGCCGGATCTGATTCTGGCCAATGCCGGGCGTTGGACCGCCGCGCGGGTTCCCGCTTGAGCGTGCTCAGGGCGTGATCGCCACTTTCAACACGCCATTCCGCTGATTGGCGAACATCTCATAGACGTCCTCGATCTGATCTATTGTCTTCCGTCACTGGATCGGTCGGATGTCTGCTTGGCTCTTGAGCAACGGGATTTTGATCCGTATCGACACCGTCGAAGGGCGGTAAAGCAGTAGCGATTCCATTATAGCTGGCGGCGCGACAACGAGGCTCAGTAGTGCGATGGCTGACGTCACCGAAATTCAGAGACTGGGCAAAAAACTCAAGCGGAGCGCGGCCGGTGCCCGGATCACCTTGCTCCGCATGGAGCCGGCCAAACTGCTGTTGATTGGCTACCTGTCCTACATGGTCGTCGGTTGGGGGCTTTTGTCCCTGCCCTTTGCCCAGGTCGAGCCGCTCAAGGCGATCGACAATCTGTTCATCGCGAGTTCGGCGGTCTCCACCACCGGCCTGGTCGTGGTCGACCCGGGCACGTCCTACACGCTGTTCGGCGAGATCGTGATCATCATCCTGATCCAGATCGGCGGTCTCGGCTACATGACGATCTCGTCATTTGCCGTCCTCGCGCTCCAGGATCGATTGAACCGGGTGCTCGAACACACCGTACGCGCGACCTTCAGCCTGCCGGAAGGGATCGAAGTCGGCTCTTTCATCAAATCGGTGGTGTTTTTCACGCTCATCACGGAAATCTTGGGCGCAATCCTCCTGCTCCCGTTTTTCATTGCCAAGGACGTGGCCAACCCGGTTTGGAGCGCGATTTTTCACTCGATTTCCGCCTTCTGCACCGCCGGTTTCAGCCTCAATCCCAACAGTTTCGAGGACTTTCGCTCCAGCTTCGGCGTCAACGCGATCATATCGGCACTGAGCCTTCTGGGCGCGATGGGATTTCTGATCGTCCTGGACAGCTGGCGCACGATCACCAGTCAGAAGCGTTTTCTTGGCTTCACCAGCAAGGTGATCTTTCGAATAACCCTTGTGTTCCTGGTGCTCGGCACCTCGCTTCTGTTCGTTGCGGACCCGCAGATCAGAGCGCTGCCCCAAGAAGAACGTTTCCTCGCGTCGTTCTTCCAGACCATGACCGCGTCGACCACCGTCGGCTTCAATACCTATCCGATCAGCGCCGTCTCCCACTCGGTCCTGGTGGTTCTTTTGTTCTTGATGGTCATCGGCGCCTCACCGGCGGGGACGGGCGGCGGTCTGAAGACGACCTCGTTCGCTGCCCTGGTGGGATTGGTGCGCTCGACCCTCAAGGGCCGCGACAAAATTCGCTTCTTCAAGCGGGAGGTTCCGCTCACCCGCCTCCAGACCGCGACGACGTCGCTCGCCTTCTACGCAGCGCTGCTGACGGCGTCGCTGTTCTTCTTGTTTCTGACGGAGAAGGAAGCGGAGTTCGACTACGTGCTTTTCGAAGCCGTCTCGGCAATGGGAACGGTGGGGCTCAGCATGGGCCTGACGGGCGATCTCTCCTTCTTTGGCAAGGTTATCATCATCACGCTGATGGTCGCGGGCCGGGTCGGCATCCTCACCTTCGGCATAGCGCTCGCGACCCACGATGAGAGCCGGGAGGAAGAGGAGGACAATGAGCTGATCATGTGAGCTTGGCACCGGCGTCTAGTTCACGCGTCCCGATTCTCGTCGAGAATCTGGCGGACCTCGCTCAGCACCGGCAACACGACGAGAAGCTTGTCCATGTCCATCTCGCGCTCGAGCATGGCGAACAGTGGACTGAGCGTATCGATCGCGCGCCCGTGAAACCGCCGGCCGGCTTCGGTCAGATAGACGAGCTTGCTGCGGCCATCGCTGGCGTGCGGTCTGAGGTGGATCAGATCCCGGGTGGCGAGCGCCGACAGCGTGTTGGTCATCGTTCCCTTGGACACCTGAAACGCCCTTGCGATGGCCAGGGGCGGCCGGCCATCACCCAGTCGGATCAGATGGTTTAGAACCGCGAAATGGGAAACGTGGAGGCCGTCCGGCAGACGTCGGTTGAACAGTGTCGAGGCCAGTTGCTGGATTATGCCGACTTCGTTGAAGAATTGGAACGCGAGCCGGCGTTTCGTCTGATCGGTCAACCGGCGGGTTCTATCAGCCTGGTCTCCAAGGGCCATCTCGGGCTTGGGCCGACGACCGGGCCATAGCCGAGCCGTGCCAGCATTTGCACCGTGCCGCCCTCGGGCGCCAACAGTTGATGGACCCGATCGTAGACTTGGCTCATCTCCGGATACTCCTGGAGCGCCTGGCTCAAGGGCTGAGTGCCGAGGCCCAGTTCCGTTGCCGCTAGATTGATCCTCGCCCAGTCCCGACCGGCGTTGATCTGATCGGTCCGACTGTTGGTCTCGCTCACCTGCCAGATGTGGGCCATGGCGGTATCGACGTTGGCGAGCACCGCATCGCGCCCCTGACTGTACGCCGTGGACGACGGGTCCAGCGTCGCCTCGCGGGTAAAAAGGCCGGTCTTGTTCATGAGCTCAAACATCGTGCCCGGAAAATCGATCCCATCCGGGTTGGCTTCGATTTCGGCTTTGCCGATGCGGAACAGATCAACACTTTCCTTAAACGTTCGAGGGGTCTCGATCTCGATCAACATCGCTTCTCGGGTGAGGGTCCGCAAGCGTTCGACCATAGCTTGCTCATTGGAGCTGCCGACGCGCCCGCCATGGGTGGAGGCCGCCTCCAGCTGGGAAAGCGCGCCGGAGGCAACCGGCTGATCCAGCGCGTAAGGCTCCTTGAGCGAGCGACGCTCCGGAACGTGGCCGAACAAAGGGTCCGGCGCGAGCGTGGCGTCCTGTTCGAAACGGGCGACGAGCACGGGCCGATTATCAAGACCCTCCTCGTCCTCGCCTTCGGGAAACGGGTCCAGATCGACCCGGAAGCCGTGGGCCGCCGCCGCCATCACCATGAGTTCGATAAAACACCCCAGACCGATTGTGATCTGACGGTCATAGGGGTCGGTTTCGGGCAGCCGTCGCTCTGGATCTGCGTAGAGAATGATTCGGTCGGCCTGATCGAGGTCGACCAGCCAGGGTTGGCGGTTATGGGGATTGGGCGCGAGAAGCGCGTAGGACAAAACTCTTTTGCGGGGTTCGACGTAGGCCGAGCCGGCTCGATGCCAGGGTGCTAGCGCCGCGGTCGGCGTCCGGCTCGCCTGATAGCGCCAACCGGCAAATCCGGCGGCCAGAACAACGCCGCCTCCGATGATGGTCAGAATCTGTCGTCGTTTCACCTTAAGCCCTCCCTCGCATCGGCCTTTTGCCAAAATAGTTTGATGTCAAACTATATGCCAGCACAATTGTGAGGCGGTCGGTTCGCTTTTTTTGGATTTCAACGCCTGAGACGATTTCGCACCCTGGCCACGGGCAGGGCTTGGCCTAGGTCGCCAGTCACATTCAAGGGAGATGAGCATTGGTCAGACTGTTGGTTGTCGGAGGAAGCAAGGGCATCGGTCTCAAGACCGTTCAGCAAGGCCTCGCCGCCGGCCATTTCGTCCGGGCTTTCGCGAGAAGCGCTCAGTCGATGAGCCTGTCCCACCCGGAACTCGAAAAGCGTAACGGCGATGCCCTGTCGGCGGGGGATGTGAACGCGGCATTAGAGGGTGTGGACGTGGTCATTCAGACCATGGGCGTGCCTTTGAACCGGGACACAATCTTCGGACCGGTAACGCTGTTTTCCGCGGCGACCCGTGTTCTAGTCGAAGCCATGGAGCGTTCCGGCGTCGACCGGTTGTTAAGCGTCACCGGTTTTGGCGCGGGCGACAGCCAAAGCAGCATCGGCTGCGTTCAGAAAATCCCGTTCCGCATAGCTCTCGGCCGAGCCTATGACGACAAGGCTGTCCAGGAACGGATCATCAAGGAAAGCAAGCTTCGTTGGACGATTGCGAGACCCGGTGTGCTCACGCATGGCCGGCGGACCGGGCGATACAGCGTGCTTGCCGAACCTTCCGAATGGCGGAACGGTCTCATCTCCCGCGCCGACGTGGCCGATTTTTTCATCCATGAGGCCGTCGCGGGCGATTATGTCGGCAAAGCGCCGGTGCTGATTTCGGGACTGTCGGCACTTAAGCCGAAACGGAGAGCGAGGTCAGCCGACAAGACGGCCGCGCCTTCCGGCGCCCCTTCGGCCGGCTGATCTGGCTAGTCCCTGACGCCGGGAAAGCCGCCAAAGCGAACCTCGGTCGCATCGATGACGGTCTGGGCCCCGGCGTAGAAGACCATGTCGCTTTGTTCGCTATAGAGCGGCCTCAGGCGCAACCGGTTCCAAAACTTGGTTCCATTTTTCCGGTAATTCAGGATGTCGATCGTGAGCGTGGCCTGTTCGGCCAGCGCCTCGCGGATAATCTGAACAGTGGCGGGATCGGTCTCCGGTCCCTGCAGAAAGCGACAGTTCCGACCTAGCACTTCATCGGCTGCATAGCCGGTCTGCGCCTCAAACTCATCACTGACAAAAATGATCGGCATGTCCGGCTTGCTTGGATCCGCGACGACCGCGCTTTGTTCGCGCTCGGCCGGCGTCAGCAGCATCGCCGACGCCTGATTTCCTTGACCCATCCCAATCATTGCCCGGCTCCCTCGGGACGACGGCGGCGCTTTTGTTGGCGAGACCGCCACCAAGTTCTTCAACGTACCATATTTCAGCGGTCAAACGGAGCATTCGCGAAACGGTTCCCAAAAGCGGAGGGTCAACCGCGATGGCTGAAGAAGAAAAACGCCGGCCGGCGTGCTGGATCCGGCCGGCGTTGCGTTGGTCAAATAACGGCTTGGTCAATGGACCGTATGCAATCGCCAGCGCTCCACGGCCGCGGTCACGACCGCAAACAGAACATGGCCGACCAAGGCCACCCAGGTAATGCCTGAGAAACCGAGAAATGGCGGGTTGCCAGCAACTAGATGAGCCATGAAGTACATGGCGAAGATCCACAGGCCGATCCCGTAGAGGATCGCGGACAGAAACCAGTTCAAGCCGGGAACGATCCGCTCGACGATTGGCCGCCAGATGAACATCCAGCCGACGGGATAGGCGATCAATCCCGCCGCATAGTGGAGAAGATGGCCGCCCGGCCTGTAGGGTTCGCCGAAAATCACGCCCCAGCTTTGGGTGGCCAGCGGCACCGGCGCCAGATTGGCGAAGCCAAGCATCGGTGAGATGGCCTGGCCAAACAGGTCGAAGGCGGCGGTGGCGATCGCGCCGGCGACCAATATCGTCATGATGGTGGAAAGATTGATGGCGGGTATCCCCACCCGCTCATTCGCGGTGGCAACGTCTGTGTTCATGGAAAAGCTCCTCTCCAGGAATGTGGTCTCGCTTGAGATGACCGCCCAACTACACCGGTTTTCGCAGATGCGAAGTACGGCGGTCACACCATCACGCGCGTGTCAGAACTGTTGACGTGTGTTTTTCCGAGAAAGTTTCACCTTCATCGTGTCACGAATAACGGAGCAGTGGGTCTGTTCAGACAGCGTTCTAAGGTTTTCAACGGGCCGATTTGAATTGCGCGCTTGCTATTTTTACTCGAGAGCGAGACGATAAATGAAAGGTCAATAGCGCGTTCAAGCGCAAGGGGGCCTAACCCATCTGGGGGCTCGGGGAGGATCGATGGCAAAAGCCATTCACACCATGTTCCGGGTAAGGGATCTGGATCGCTCGCTCGATTTCTATCGCCGCGCCTTCGGCTTAGAGATCGCCGATCGCTTCGATTTCGACGGTTTCACCTTGGTCTACCTCCGCAACGCGGAGGCCGATTTCGAGGTCGAACTGACCTATAACCATGGCCGCGAAGAGCCCTATGCCCATGGCGATGGTTACGGCCATCTGGCTCTTGCGGTCGACGATCTGGACGCCGAACACCAGCGGTTCGAGCGCGACGGCCTCAAACCCGAAGAGATCAAAGAGTTTCATCGGGACGGCTCGCTGATGGCCAAATTCTTCTTTGTCACCGATCCCGACGGCTATCGGATCGAGTTGCTCCAACGCCACGGCCGCTATCGGTAGCGGAGAAACAGCAAAAATGGATCGAGAAACCAAGGGAGGAGCCTCATGACGACCATCCATCAATCGCCCGCGGTCGCCAGCCGACGGCGTTTTCTCAAGAGTTCGGGCTCAGCGGCTTTGGCCACGGTTCTTGTGACCAGCGGCAGCGCTGTCCTTGCGCCAAGTCAGGGCTGGGGGCTCGAGGTCAAAGCGCTCAAGCCGCAGACCATGGCGAGCCTGATCCAGATGGCGCGCGACATCTATCCCCACGACCAGATCGCCGATCGCTACTACGCCATCGCCGTCAAAAGACATGACGAGACCGCGGCGGCCGACAAAGACCATCTTCACATGATCGAGGACGGCATCACCGATCTCGACGCCCGGGCCGGATCGACCGGCTATCTGGGCGTCGGCTGGGAAGCCGATCGGGTGGCGCTGTTGGAAGAGATCGAGCCGATGCCATTCTTCCAGGCGGTGCGCGGGGGTCTGGTCGTCGATCTCTACAACCAAGAGGAACTCTGGCCGATCTTCGGCTATGAGGGCGCCTCGTTCGAGATGGGCGGCTACATCGAACGCGGTTTCGACGATATCGAGTGGCTGTGAGGCGTAAGGGAGAACGAAAATGACAGCACCTTACGATCTGAACGATGACGGCGTGGTCGTGATCATCGGCTCCGGCGCCGGCGGCGGCACACTGGGCAATGAGCTGGCCCAGAAAGGGATCGACACGGTCATTCTCGAGGCCGGCGGCCGGCACGAATATTTCGACTTCATCAATGACGAGTGGGCCAGCTTCTCCCAGCTCGCCTGGCTCGACAATCGGACCACCTCCGGCTCCTGGCGCGTGGCCCGGGATTTTCCGAATCTCCCCGCCTGGATCGTCAAAGCGGTCGGCGGGTCAACCACCCACTGGGCCGGCGCGTCCTTGCGCTTCCAGGAACATGAGTTCCGGGTTCGAAGCGAGTATGGCGATATCCCGGGAGCCAATTTACTCGACTGGCCAATCACGCTCGCCGATCTGGAGCCCTACTACGCCAAGGCCGAGGCGAAGATGGGGGTCACCCGGACCAACGGCATTCCGGGTCTGCCGGGCAACAACAATTTCAAGGTGATGGAGGCGGGTGCGGCCAAGCTCGGCTACAAGGAGTGTCACACCGGACGAATGGCGATCAATTCGGAGCCGCGTGACGAGCGGACCTCCTGTCATCAGCTCGGTTTTTGCTTCCAGGGATGCAAGATGGGAGCGAAATGGTCGACGCTCTACACGGAGATCCCAGCGGGCGAGGAGACGGGCAATCTCGAGGTCCGCGCCAACGCCCAGGCACTCCGGATTGAGCACGACGCCAGCGGCAAGGTGACCGGCGTTCTCTATGCGGATGCCGACGGCAATCAGCATCTGCAAAAAGCCCGGGCGGTGGCCGTCGCCGGCAATTCGATTGAAAGTCCGCGCCTGCTCTTGAATTCGGCGTCCGAACAATTCCCGGACGGGCTCGCCAACAGCTCCGGTCAGGTCGGCAAGAACTACATGCGGCACATGACCGGCTCGGTCTACGCGATCTTCGACAAGCCCGTGCATATGTATCGCGGCACGACCATGGCCGGGATCATTTCCGACGAGGCCAAGAACGATCCGTCGCGGGGTTTCGTCGGCGGCTACGAGATGGAGACGCTTTCCATTGGCGTGCCGTTCATGGCGGCGTTCCTCAATCCCGGCGCCTGGGGCCGGCAGTTCGCTGGGGCCATGGACATGTATGATCACATGGCCGGGATGTGGCTGGTCGGCGAGGACATGCCTCAGGAAAGCAACGCGGTGACACTCAACACAGAGGTCATGGATCAGCACGGCCTGCCGGTGCCCAATGTCCATTTCGACGATCACGCCAACGATGTGGCGATGCGCAACCACGCTTACGCCCAGGGCTCGGCGATCTATGATGCGGTCGGTGCCACCCGAACCATGCCGACCCCGCCCTATCCTTCCACGCACAATCTCGGCACCAACCGGATGAGCGAGGATCCGGCGAAAGGCGTCGTCAACAAGTGGGGACAGAGCCACGATGTTGCGAACCTTTTCGTCTCGGACGGTAGCCAATTCACCACCGGCGCCGCCGAGAACCCGACGCTGACGATCGTCAGTCTGGCGATCCGCCAGGCCGACTATATCGCCGAACAAATGGGCCAGGGCGTGATCTAACCGTCAGTTGCCGCGTTGTGGGAAAGCCGCCGGGGCCGAAGCGCCCCGGCTCTTTTTTGTCGCCCGCGGAGCTGGCTTCGTGATCCGATGCCAGGCCCAACCGTACGCTCTTCATGACACTCAGTTCTTCCCAAGGAGCGCCACGTCTCCATATTGGCGTGTGGCGGCCGGACAAATGGGCGAAGAATGAAGAAGTTTTGTATCTTGTTGGCATTGCTTACGGTTGCAGGTTGTGCCCAGTTCATGACGGCCCTGCCTCCGGATAACCATGTTGATGTGGTCATCGAAGCCGGACATGAGAAGCGCAAGCGTTGCGACTGGGTCGAGCTTGCCTTTGCCACCCGCCCCTGCGCGCTCGGAACCGAGGTCTTCTTCACCGGCGAGGCGGTCGCCGAGGTCGACTGGAACATTCGGGTCGCCGACAGCGCTGCCGACTATCTGTCCGCCCGGGGATACCGGGTCTTGCGCATCCCCGCTGATCACAACCAGAGGATCGACGCCCGATTCGGTGTCTTCATCCACGCTGACGGCCATCCCGTGGCCTGCGCCTCCGGTCCTTCGGTCGGTTATCCGCCGGAACAGGGTCCTGACCTCGGCGAGCGGTGGAAAGCCTTTTACAAGGACAACGTCCCCGACGTTCGCGATTTTCGTTTCATCAAGGACAATGTGACGAATTCACTTAGAGATTATTACAACTATAAATTCATTAATGCGCCTCATCTTCTGGTTATTGAGATTGCGGAAATGACTTGCCCTCAACAATTCTTCGCGCTTAACCCGCGACTGGTTCAGGTCGGACAGACCGTCGGCGCTTTCATCGACGAGACGCTGGGCAGCGCCACGGTTTCGTCAAGATGGCGTTGGGGTTGGAACTAGGTGGCGAATGGCGGCTCCCCCGAACCGGCGCCCTTAGCTTTCGATCCGGATCCAGGCGTCCCTCTCAGATTGCTTGCTGCTTGCCCGGCCTACCGGCCAAGCCCGCTGCGTGCGGTTCGGGACCAGGCGGATCACGAGCTCTTGATCAAGGACGAGAGCGAGCGTCTGGGTTTGGGTTCGTTCAAGGCTCTGGGCGGGGTCTATGCGGTGGCCCGGTTGGTCGAGCGCCGCTGGTCGGAGACCGGACATGGCCCGCGTGAGCCTGAAAATTTTCGTTCCGCTGAAGTCAAGGACCTAGCCCGAGCCATGACCTTCGTCTGTGCCAGCGCCGGCAATCATGGTCTGGCGGTCGCCACCGGCGCTCGCTTGTTCGGCGCCCGGGCACGGATCCATCTCTCGGCCGGTGTCTCCGAGCGTTTCGAGCAACGTCTTATCGCCAAGGATGCGACTGTTCTGCGGTCCGGCGAGACCTATGAGGATAGCGTCGCCGAGGCGAGCCGGGATGCCGAAGCGACCGGCGCCATCCTTCTGGCCGACGGGTCCTGGCCCGGCTATTTCGATCCGCCGTCCCTGGTGATGGAGGGCTATAACGTGATCGCCCAGGAGCTGCGCACCCGGTTCGAAGAGCGAGGCGACTGGCCGAGCCACGTTTTCATCCAGGCGGGCGTCGGCGGTTTGGCGGCGAGCATGGCGATCTCGATTCGTGAGCGCTGGGCGCGTCAGCCCGATATCATCGTGGTCGAACCGGACGCGGCGGCCTGCCTGCAAGCGAGCCATGAGGCTGGCCGGCCACTGCGGGCGGAAGGCCCCGCCTCGACGATGGGCCGGCTGGACTGCAAGGAGCCATCCCTGATCGCCTTTCACGCTCTCGAAAGGGCAGAGGTGGGCTACCTCGCCGTCACGGATGACGAAGCCGAGGCCGCAGCGGATGAGCTCGCTGATCTCGGCTTGCCGACGACGGCGTCTGGCGCCGCCGGTCTTGCCGGCTTGCGGAAGGGCGGCTCAAGCAGGACGGGCTTCGGGCCGAGACCCCTCATCATCGTCACGGAGGGCCAGTTTTGAGCGCCTCGCGCATCGCCGAGATCGAGGCCCGCCTCTTCGCCGTGCCGCTGGCCGAGCCGCTGATCGATGCCAAACATGGTGAGCACAGCCATTTCGAGCTGATCACCACCGTCATCCGCCTTGAGGACGGCAGCGAAGGCATCGGCTACACCTACACCGGCGGGCGGGGTGGCCAAGCTATTCGCGCCATGATCGACCATGATCTGGCACCGGCCTTGATCGGCATGGACGCCGATCCGGTCGAAGAGTTGAACCAGATGATGGAATGGCACGTCCATTATGTCGGCCGGGGTGGCATCGCCGGCTTCGCCATTTCAGCCCTGGACATCGCGCTCTGGGATCTGCGGGGTCGGCGGCGGGGTGAACCGCTTCGGCGCCTGGCCGGCGGCGAAGGAACCCGGGCAAAGGCCTATCGGGGCGGCATCGATCTCGGCTTCGAGCTGGAAAAACTGGTCGCCAGCGTCCGGGGCTATCGGGACCAGGGCTTCAACGCCGTGAAGATCAAGGTCGGCCGCGAGACGCTCGAGGAGGATCTTGCCCGGGTGGCGGCCGTGCGCGCCGCGATCGGGCCGGCTACGAAATTGATGGTCGATGCCAATTACGCGCTCGACGTCGAGGAGGCGATCCGCCGGGCGGAGGCCTTTAAGGTCCACGATATTCTCTGGTTCGAAGAGCCGATCATCCCGGATGATTTCGCCGGCTATGGCCGGATCGCGGACGCCACCGACGTCCCACTGGCCATGGGCGAGAACCTCCACACCATGCAGGAGTTCGACCTGGCGTTCGATCAGGCAAAACTGTCGTTTATTCAACCGGACGCTTCCAATTGTGGTGGGATCACCGGCTGGCTCGCGGTCGCCGAAAAAGCGTATGCACGCGGCATTCCGATCTGCAGCCACGGCATGCAGGAGCTCCATGTCAGCCTGATCGTCGGGCGGAAGGATCCAGGCTGGCTGGAGGTTCACAGCTTTCCGATCGATGTCTACACGACCCGGCCTTTGGTCATGGAAGACGGCCTGGCAATAGCGCCCGAAGCGCCGGGTACAGGGGTCATCTTCGACTGGTCGAAGCTGGCGCCTCACGAGATTGCCCAACGATGACGCTACTGGTGTTGGACCAGCGCTGCCGGACACCGGCTCGTGGCCGGTACATGAGCGAAATCATCCAGATTGTTTGTGATGCGTGAGATGGACGGAACAGGAAGAAATCGGGGCAGTAACGTCGCGCTTGGCCGGCGCCGGCTCCTTGGTGGGCTCATCGCTGCCTCCGCCGCGGCACCCATGGGCCGGGCGTTCGGCAATGGCGAGACCGGACTGGATCAGACTGCGCTTGGCCAGGCGGCCGAGCGGGCGTCCGGCCTCAACCAGTTGCATAGCCTGATCGTCGCCCGCAACGGCGAGCTGGCATTGGCTGAACGGTTCCGGGGGCCAGCGCTCGACCGGCCGACCAACGTCAAGTCGGTCTCGAAGACGATCGTCGCGGCGCTCACCGGTGCGGCCCTCGACCGCGAGGTGCTTTCCGGCGTCGATCAGCCAATCGGCGGGCTCCTCGGCGATCTCATGCCCGACCAGGCGGATCCCCGGGCGCGGGACATCAAAATTGCCGATCTTCTGACCATGCAGGCCGGTCTCGAGCGAACATCAGGACCCAATTACGGCCCGTGGGTCAATAGCCCCAACTGGGTCGACTTCGCGCTCAGCCGCCGGTTCGTCGCGGAGCCGGGAGCCCGGATGCTTTATTCCACCGGCAGCTACCATCTCCTCGGCGTCTGTCTGGCGAGAGCCAGCGGCCAAAGCCTGCTGACGCTTGCCGGGCGCTGGCTCGGTGAGCCGCTCGGCATCGAGATCCCGCCCTGGACCCGAGATCCCCAGGGCTACTACATGGGCGGCAACAACATGGCCCTGTCACCGCTCGCTCTTTTTCGCTTCGGCGAAATGGTTCGCCTCGGGGGTGTTTGGCAGGACCAGCGTGTCCTGAGCGAGGATTGGGTCGACGCGTCTTGGGAGGTGCGGACCCGTTCGCCCTTTTCCGGTCACAGCTACGGCTATGGCTGGTTTCTAGCGAGGACCCGCGCCTCCGAGCGGCGGGTAGCTTACGCCAGGGGCTATGGCGGCCAGATGCTCTACATCGTGCCGTCCCTGGGTCTGACCGTGGTCGTCACCTCGGATCCGACCCGACCGGGGCGATCCTACGGCTATGTCGGCGAACTCCATCGGATGCTGGCGATGGAAATCATTCCGGCGGCCGAGCGCGCCTGAGCGCTGGCTCTAATCTCAGCGCTCAGGCACCGTCCTCGGCGATCCACTTAATGAACGCGCCCTGCGCCTCCGAAGCTGGGATCAGGTCCCTTGCTTGGCGGCAGCGTAGGCAGAAGCCGGCGAGGTGGGGTTGTGTCTTGGCGGTCGCCCGGAGGCTCGGGTCTTTGTCCGCCAGGACATCCGGATCAACCACCCAAATCTCTTGGGCTTCACCACAGGCCACGCGAAAGCCATACTCGATCGGATCGCTTTCGCCGCCGAATAAACGGCTTAGGAAACGGGCCTCGCGCGCCGGATCCGGCGATGCCAGATAGACCCGGATCAGATCCAGAGCACCGTTGGCGTGATCCTGAAAATCCGGTTTCCAAAAATAGTCGGGAGCCCGGTTCTGGCACACGAAGAAGGCCAGCCGCGGCATGTCGGGAGAAGTCGCGAAGGCGAGGGTGAACGCCACCGTCGCCTTGGTGCCGTCGGGCAAACGGGCCGGGCGCTGGAAGTCGAAGGGTGCGTGGGTGGCAATGCCCTGCGCCTGAAACCGCTGGATATCGGCCCTGGCATCGTTCCCCTGGAACACCAGCATGGAGACACCGCTACCGCCCTCGATGAATGCACGGTTGTGGGCGCCGAAGCTGAAGAAGGGCGGGTCGACCAGACAGTCATGGTCCAACAACCGGTCCGGCCGGTCGACTTCGAGAAGTTCAATGAAATTGCGCCCGGCGAATTGGGCCAAGCGGTTGGACGTGCCCATCCGATCGTCGTGGGCGGCCCTAGGCGTCAGGGTAAAACCGAGCTCCTCGTAAGCCTCTCCGGCTCGATCCAGATCAGGAACCGCAAGAACCAGATGGTCGATGGCTCGACCCGAACTCACGCGCAATTCCGGCAGCGGGCGGCGTGGGGGACCGCGTTCAGCCGTTCGGCGGAGATCGGCTCGCCGCAATTCACGCAAACGCCGTAGGAACCGTCCTCGATCCGCTCGAGTGCCGCCCGGATCATCTTGATCTCGGCAAGACCGGCATTGCCCAGATCCTCCATGACCTCGTCGCCCTCGCGCTCGGTGACCCGTTCCTCGGCGTCTGGGTTAGGCGGCGTGTCGAGCTCCGACTCGATCATATGGATCCGCTTGGTCAGCGCTACGAGCCTGTCTTCCAGGATCTGTTTGTAGACGGCCTGGGCCATGCCTGCCCCCCGTGTTTCATCTCCCTTTTTGTTATGTGGGATGGCCCAGGCTCGCTCCCAAGAGGCGGGCTGCTACTTAGCCCGCAAGGCGCACCTCGTCGGTCTCGGACAGATCGGTCAGCGGCTGGGCCGTGATGTCGGCCTCGGCGATGACCCGTCCCCGCCGCGACATCCAGGCGTCCGCCGCGAGGCTGTCCGGCAACTCGACATTCTCGAGGGACAAAAGCTCGCCTTGCTCAACGGTCTTGGTCAGCACGACCCCCTGGGCCAGGCCGATCGGCAGATGGTTGGGGTGATCGATCGTTCGAACAGTCTCGCCCTTGAGGCTCAGACTGCCGACGCCGTAGGCAAAGCGCGTACCGGCGGCCAACGGCTCCTTGGCGATCGCCGCGACCGAATAAGCCGGGGTGCGATCCAGGCGCAAACTGTTGCCGCCCTGGCGCAGAAGCTGATCGATGGTGGCGAGGATCGCCATCGGCAGCGGCTCGACCGTGCGCTCGAGATGGCAGAGCGGACCTTCGCCGAAGCCGTGATGGGCCAACGCTTCACACTGATCGGAGGCATGGCTGCCGACGATCATCGCCGTGGTCCGCTGGCCCTCGGGCACGAGGATTTGATCCACGATCGTCCGGCCGTGGGCCCGGGCCGCTTCGGCCAGTTGCGCCATCGCCTCGTCGTTATGCCTGGCAACCGGCGAGAAGCCGCCCTCGCAAAGGAGGTCACAGCCGGCGGCGTTGGCCACCAGCGCCAAGGCCAATTGCGTCAGGGTTCCGTCCAAACAGGCGAGCGCCGAGGGAACGCTGATCCCCTTGTGATGGGCCCAGCAGGCGGCATCACCCAGACTGGTGCCGTCGGTCATGGGCACGGCCAGGGCTCCGGCAGCGACGGTTAGACCCATCGCCCGGCCGCTCTGGATCAGCTGGAAAAGCCGGCCCGCGGCACCGGCCAGAACCTCGCTGAGCTGGCCCTGGCCCGCGATCAGACTGCCGGCAATCAGATGAAAACTGGGATCGACGGTGACGATCGCGCAATCGGCGTCGACGGCTTCCGTGATCAGGACCGCGTTCTGCAAAAGATCGCCCGAGCAAGCAACGATCAGATCCGACGCCTCGATCAGCCGATGATGGTCGCCCGTGCAGGGCACACCTTCGAAATCGGCGCCCATCAGGTCATGGCGCCGGGTGAGGACCAAGCTTGGCTCCAGACCTGCCTGCTCGTGAATGAGACGGGCCAGATGCCGGGCGACGAAGCCGGTGCCGGCGATACCAATGCGGCTGGTATGGGATGTGTCTCGTGCCATGCTGCTCACCCTTTTGGTCGGATCGGACCGCCGGGCATTTCCCCTGGCGGTGTTAGCGGGCATGGTTAGGGCTGGTTGGTTAGCGGACAGTTAACGCCGATGAGGAACGGGGCCGGAGCCCACAACGAGACCGAACCGCTGTTTCCAGGCCGCCGGCAATTGCTGCCCGCCTGGTGTTGGCAGGCGGTGCTGACCGTGGCTTACCGGGCGGCCCGGCTGAGCTGGCGCGTCCTGCCATCGACGGGCCGCGGCGTGATCGTCGCCGTCCGCGTCGGCGACCGCCTTCTGATGGTTCAACACAGCTACAGACCGGGCCTGGATCTGCCGGGCGGCGGCGTTGACCGAAGCGAGAGCGAGCTTGGCGCGGCCTTGCGCGAGCTCGAGGAGGAGTTGGGGCTAAGGGCGCCCGCCGAGGAGATGGCGCGTTTGGGCTCCGAGCCGGCGGACTATGGCCGGCGCCGGATCCAGCTCACGATTTTCGAGTGGCAAACATCCGAACTCGCGCGGGTGGTCCCGGACGGGCGTGAGATCTTATGGGCGACGCTGGTTCCCCTGGAAGACATTCCGAACCGCCGCACCGGCGGCTTCGTCGAGCGCTATCTGCGCCTCATCGAAAGATCAGTCTGAGATCCAACAAGGGAGACGAGCGATCATGACCCGATCCAGGCACGGCAGCGTGATCCCGACGATGCGCTATGTTGATGCCGCCGCCGCGATTGAATGGCTCTGCCAGGCGCAAGGGTTCGAAAAACACCTGGTTGTCCCGGGCGATGACGGAAGCATCACCCACGCCCAGCTCACCATCGAGAACGGCATGATCATGGTGGGCTCGGCCCGTGAGGATGAATTCGGACAGATGATGACGGTGCCCGGACCGGGCGGGCGTAACACCCAGAGCGTCTATATCGTCGTCCAGGATCCGGACGCGCATTACGAGCGGGCCCGGCGAGCCGGTGCCGAGATCGTCATGGCGATCCGCGACGAGGATTACGGCGGACGGCACTATTCCTGCCGCGATCCCGAGGGTCACGTCTGGAACTTCGGTTCCTACGACCCCTGGGCCTGAACGCTCGCTGCGGACGCACCAAACCGTTGCAGGCTGAACACGGTTAGCAGCGCCCCGACCACCATTTCCACCCAGGCCAACGGCAGGGCGACCAGAGGCGTGTTCGACTCCGTCAAGTTCATGTTCCAGAGCCCTAACCAGAAGATCACGAAGACGAACAGCCAAACGGCGGTGCCGGCCAAGACGGCTTGCGCCCAGCTGTAGCCGAACCGCTCGCACCACAGCCAGGTTACGGTGATCAGGCCAACCACCAGGATCGAGCCCCAGATACCCCAGATCAGAAAGACCGGCAGGTTCATAGGCGCTACGTCGGGCACGATTGATAGCTGGCTACGGATCATCGGCATCACGAACAGGAAATAGCGAAATACCTCCGAAGCGTTGACCCACAGGCTAACGATGATGAACGTCAGAAGAATTGTCCGTATCGGCGAACGGTCATGGGTCATCGTGCCAGCCCTTGCTCGAGGATCATCAAAAGTTGCCGGGCGTGATCGCGGAGCGGCCCGGCGTCGCTGATCATCCGTGAATAGGACCACAGGCCCTGCGCCGAGATAGTCGCGAACCGGGCGAGTGCGTCGACGTCGGGAGATGTCGACAAGCCTCTCGCCCTTGCCTCATTGGCCAGCGCATGGGCGAAGCCCTTCTCCAACCGCGTGAGATGCCAACGAACGAGCCGCGCGAAAGGCGGCTCGTGGGGTCCGCTCTCGGCCATGGTATTGGCCATCAGGCAACCGGGACCGGGCAGACCGCCGGCTTCGGCCTGGCGGATCTGCATCTCGAAATAGCGGCGGATCGCTTCCAGCCCCGCATCCTTCGCTTCGACCTGAGCGAAGGCCGGGCTCACCACGCCCTCGCCATAAGCCTCGAGCACGTTTTCGAACATGCCCTGCTTGCCACCGAACTCCTTGTAGAGGCCGTGGCGGCTAACCCCGGTTCCCTTGACCAGATCGTCGATCGAGGTGGCGTAGTACCCCGTGGTCCAGAACAGCGTCATGGCCTTCGTCACCAGTTCATCGCGGGCGTAGGTCTTCGTTCTCGGCATGGCGCTTTGATATCAGAACAATCGTTCTGATTCAACAAGCCAACCTCTTGCCACGCCTTCCGACGCGGGCTTAGATCCCAGCCAATGACAATCGATCGAGGGAGGTCGTCATGACCATGACGAAAGGGGCTTGGTGCGTCATCTTGGGCACGCTCGCCATCGGCCTGTCGCTGGGGGTCGCGAGCCCGTCGCTGGCCCAGGAGGTGACGCTGCGGATCCACCATTTCCTGCCGGCGCCTGCTCCGGTTCCAAACAATTTCATCACCCCCTGGGCGGAGAAGATCGAACAGGAATCTGAGGGGCGGATCACGACGGAAATCTATCCCTCGATGCAGCTCGGCGGCAAACCGCCGGACCTTTACGATCAGGCGCGGGACGGCGTGGTCGACATCGTCTGGACCCTGCCGGGCTACACGCCCGGCCGTTTCATCGGCACCGAAGCCTTCGAGTTGCCGTTCATGCCGGCCAGCGCCGAGGTCACCAGCCAGGCCGCCTGGGACTATTACGAAAAGCACCTGACAGACGAATTCCGGGACGTGCACGTGATCGCGGTCCATGTCCACGGGCCGGGACTACTGCACGTTAAAGGCAACGGTGTCGAAAAGCTGGAGGACATGGCCGGCCTCAAATTGCGCGGCCCCACCCGCCAGGTGAACGCGCTGCTCTCGGCCCTGGGCGCCACCCCTGTGGGCATGCCGGTGCCGGCCATGCCCGAGGCCCTGTCGAAGGGCGTTATCGACGGCTCGGTCATTCCCTGGGAGGTTACGACCCCGCTGAAGGTGGCGGAGCTGGTCGACAGCCACACCGATTTCGCCGGCGATCGCGGTCTCTACACCGCCTTTTTCGTCTTCGCCATGAACCAGGCTGCTTATGACAATCTGCCGGACGATCTGAAGGCGGTGATCGATGCCAATTCCGGCCGGGAGACCTCGATATGGGTCGGTCGGGTCATGGATGAGGGCGATGCGCCGGGCATTGCCGCCGCCGAAGCGGCGGGCAACACCATCCGCGAGCTGCCGACGGACGAGGTCGCCCGGTGGCAGGAGGCCGCGGCGCCGCTGGCGGATGCCTGGGTCGAGGAGATGACCGCCAAGGGCAAAGACGGCGCGGCCATGCTGGAGGATGCCAAGGCGCTGATCGCGCAGTATGCCGACGACGGTTGAAGGCGATGACCACTCGAGCGGGGAGCAGCCGCCGGTTCTGATCGCCGGCGCCGGCATCGCCGGTCTCTCGCTTGCGCTCAGCCTGCATCAAATCGGCGTTGCCTGCCGTCTGTTCGAGGCGGTTCATGATCTGAAGCCGCTGGGGGTCGGCATCAATCTCCAGCCCCATGCGGTGCGTGAGCTGACCGAACTGGGCCTGCTGGACCAGCTCGACAGCATCGGCGTGCGCACCGCCGAGGTCGCCTATTATTCGTCCCATGGCCAGAAGATCTGGGCCGAGCCCCGCGGCACCGCCGCCGGCTATCGCTGGCCCCAGTTTTCGGTTCATCGGGGCCATCTGCAGATGCTTCTACGCGACGCCTTGGTCGAGCGAATGGGCGCGGAGGTCATCACCACCGGCGCTGCGATCGAGACCTGGCGCGAGACGGCAACCGGCATCGAGGTCGATCTCGCCGACCGCCGGACCGACCGCCGTCTCGGTCACATCCGGGGCTCCGTTCTGATCGCCTGCGACGGCATCCATTCGACCATCCGACAAAAGCTCTACCCGGATGAGGGACCGCCGTCCTGGGGCGGCACGGTCATGTGGCGGGGCGTGACGGTTGCGAAACCGTTTCTCACCGGCCGGACCATGGCCATGGCCGGGGTCAAGGCCCGAAAATTCGTCTGCTATCCGATCCGCGATGAGGGCGAAGACCGTGCTCGGATCAATTGGATCGCCGATCTCAGCTTCCCACCGGACTATTTGTGGAACCGCGAGGACTGGAACAGGCCGGGGCAGCTTACGGATTTTTTGGCCCGGTTCGAAGACTGGCAGTTCGACTGGCTCGACGTACCGGCTCTCATCCGAGGTGCCGAGAACATCTTCGAATATCCGATGGTCGACCGCGACCCCCTGCCCCGTTGGACGTTCGGGCCCGTGACACTCATGGGCGACGCCGCCCACGCCATGTATCCGATCGGCTCCAACGGCGCGTCTCAAGCGATCCTCGATGCCCGAGTGCTGGCCCGCGAATTTTCGAGCCGCGGCGTCGGACCCGAGGCGCTTGAGGCGTATGAGGCGGAACGCCGGCCGGTGACCGAGGCGATCGTTCGCGCCAACCGCGGCGACGGCCCCGACAAGATCCTCGATATCGTCGACGCCCGCGCGCCGGACGGCTTTTCGAACATTCTCGAGGTCATGAGCGCTCAAGAGCTGGAGGTGGCCGCCAGCGCCTACAAAAGCCTCGCCGGCATGGATGTGGAGACCCTCAACGCCCGGCCTTCGATCGTCTCGCCCTGATGCGGCGGGCAAGCCAGCCGTGAGCCGCTTTTTTCATCTCTTCGCCGTCAACCGGTCCGGCCTGGGCATCCCGATGCTGTCGCCGGCGAAGGTGGCCGTGTCGAATGGGGCTGGCAGAAGGTTGCTTCAGGTGCGCTTCGGCTCTTTCGATCCGAGGAATGGCTTGCGGCGCCTGTTTTTTTACCGCCCAGGTCTTCGTCCGCTTCGAGCTTTTCGCCAGCCGCTGTGCAATGATTTTGACAAAATTTGTCAATATATGTCATGCTACATAGGTTGGAGGGTTCGACATGGCGACCATGAATGTTTCCTTGCCGGATGCGATGAAAGCCTGGGTCGAGGCTCAAGCCAAGGGCGGGCGCTACAGCAATGCCAGCGACTATGTCCGCGATCTGATCCGTCGCGATCAGGAACGAAAGCAGGCGATCGCCGAGCTCCAGGAACTGATCACCGAGGGGATCGAGAGCGGTATTGCCGAACCTTTTGATCTCAACTTTTTCTTGAAAGAGATGCGCCAGAAGCACGCCGACGGTGACTAGCAACTTCCGGATTGCCCCTCGAGCCAGGTCCGATCTTGAGGGCATCTGGCGATATTCGTTCAAGACCTGGTCTATAGACCAAGCCGAGAGCTACGTTGCGGACCTGAACTCGTGCTTCGAGATGCTTGCGGCCAATCCTCGGCTCGGACGGGAATTGGCCGATGTTACGCCTAGCGTGCGTGTTCATACCCATAAAAGTCACGTCATCGCCTACACCGTGGACGGTGACGACGTACGCATCTTGCGCATTCTGGCCACGCGGCAAAACTGGCGAGATCTTTTGAGCATCTGACTTGGCCCAAACGGGCTGCAAAAGCGGATAGACCATGACCAACGGGACGACCATGAAATTGAAAGACGCGGTGTTGGTCACTGCGCCGGACGGCTCGGCGGTGCGGATCCTGCCCGCGACCGAGCGGGGCAGCATGGCTCATTTCAGCCTCCAGCCTGGCGAGGTATCGCAGGCCGTTGTCCATCGGAGCGTCGAGGAAATCTGGTACGTGACCGCCGGCGGCGGGCGGATATGGCGATCGTCCGGCGGCGAGGAGAGTGTCACGGAGCTGGAGCCGGGACTGTCGCTCACGATCCCGGTGGGCACGTCGTTTCAGTTCCGCGCCGCCGATGATCAGGCTCTGGAGGTAGTTGCCGTGACCATGCCGCCCTGGCCCGGCGCCGACGAAGCCCTCCCCCAGTCGGGTCCCTGGCCCGCGACCCTCGTTTGAGCGCTGATGCGCTGCCCGTTCTGTGGATCCGAAGAAAGCCAGGTCAAGGACAGTCGACCCGCGGAGGACGGCACCACGATCCGGCGGCGCCGCCAATGCACCGCCTGCGGTGCCCGTTTCACCACCTTCGAGCGCACCCAGCTTCGTGATTTGACCGTGGTCAAACGCGACGGCCGGCGGGTTCCTTTCGACCGCGAAAAACTGGTCAGGTCGTTGACCATCGCGGTTCGAAAACGCGGCATCGATGGTGAGCAGATCGAACGGATCGCGAGCGCCATCACCCGACGAATAGAGACCTCCGGAGAAAGCGATGTGACCAGCCAGCGGATCGGCGAGCTAGCCATGGAGAGCTTGGCGGAGCTGGACGAGGTCGCCTATGTCCGCTTTGCCTCCGTCTATAAGGATTTCGCCGACGCCAAGGACTTCGTCGCCTTCATCGCCGATTTTCATGAAGAGCCGTCGGATCCTTGACCGACACTATCAAGACGTTCCGGCGCCAGATCGGCCGGGTTCAATCCCTGATCGAGAATGTCCTGGGGCGTTGCTCGATCCAGGGCTAGCGCCGTGGCGAGCCGAGCCAGGGCAGGTGCCGATTGGATGCCGTAGCCACCTTGGCCCGCCAGCCAGAAAAAGCCGCTCGTCGCTTGATCGTAGCCGACAACCGGGCATTTGTCGGCGACGAAACTTCGAAGCCCGGCCCACTTGCTTTCGATCCGTTTGACCTGAAGATCGAACGCGGTCTCGATCCGGTCGACGCAGATCGCCAAGTCCATCTCTTCCGCTTGGGCGTCACAGGGCTCGGTCGGCGTTTCATCCGCCGGCGAGATGAGCAGACGCCCGGCATCGGGCTTCAGGTAGAATTGCTCGTCGACGTCGATGGTGACCGGCCAGCGGTCCGGATCTGCGCCATCGGGTGAAGCGACGATCAGCGCGGTCCGCCTCTTGGGCACCAGGCCGATGGTTCGGGCACCGGCCAAAGCGCCGACTTTGTCCGCCCAAGCACCAGCGGCGTTGACAACCTTTTCCGCCCGATAGCGGGCCTCACGGCAGGTGATCACCCAATCCGCGCCCTCGCGCTCCAGCGCCAACACCTCTCGATCCGTGGCGATCACACCGCCGCCAGCCCGAAACGCCCGAAGGAATCCCTGGTGCAGGGCTTGAACGTCGATATCCCTGGCAGCCGGATCGTACATCGCGCCTGCGACATAGTCTTTTGCCAGCAAAGGAACCCTTTCCCTCGCCTGATCAGCGCTCAGACGCCGAACCTCGCTCTCGGAGCCGACCGCGTCGATCATCCGCTCTAACGCGTCCATCTGGTCGGAGCGAGCGATCAGAAGCTCGCCCCGAGGTGCCAGCAGCGGTGTTTCGCTGAAGCCCTCAGGCGGATTGTCGAAAAAGCCGCGCGAGGCGCGGGTCAGCGAGCGGATCGGTGCCGGGCCGTAGGTTTCAGCGAAGACGGCCGCCGATCGCCCGGTGGTGTGATAGCCGGGGCTCGTCTCCATCTCGAGCAGGAGTACGGACGCGTGGGCGACAAGCTCGGCTGCCACCGAAGCGCCGGCAATACCAGCACCGATGATCGCGATATCAACTTTCTCCGTGTAATTTTCGGCCAATCAACCCCTCCCTGCGGCTGGCGACGCCCGCCGAACAGGAGTTTACTGGCACACGCATCACAAACGAACAGGGAGGAAATCATCATGCTTGAGGGTCGTGTGGCGCTGGTGACCGGCGGCGGCAGAGGGATCGGTCGGGGCATCGTCATGCGCCTGGCGGAAGCCGGCGCCGACGTGGCGGTCGCCGATCTTCTTATGGACAACGCCCAGGCCGTCGCCGATGACGTCCGGGCCCTGGGGCGCAAGGCCACGGCGATCGAAGCGGATGTCAGCCAGTGGGATCAGGTCCAGGCCATGGTCAATAAGGCGATCGCCGACCTGGGAAAGCTGGACGTCGCGGTCAACAATGCTGGCGTCATCAGCATCAAGTCGGTCGAGAACCTGACACCCGAGGACTGGGACGCGGTCAACAATGTCAACGCCAAGGGCGTGTTCTTGTGCGCTAAGGCGGAAATGGGACCGATGGCGCGCCAGGGCTGGGGCCGGATCATCAATATCGCGTCCATCGCCGGCAAGAGCGGGTTTCCGCAATTGGCCCACTACTGCGCGTCCAAGTTCGCGGTCGTGGGCTTCACCAGCGCGCTCGCCAAGGAGCTCGCGCGAACCGGGGTCACGGTCAACGCGATTTGTCCTGGCATCATCGGCACCGCCATGTGGAGGGGCGACAGCGGTCTTTCCGAGGCTTGGAAGGCGGAGGGCGAGACCGAGGAAGACTCCTGGAAGCGCCATCAGGAAGCCCTGTTGCCCCAGGGTGTTGCGCAGACGCCAGAGGACATGGGCGACCTCGCTGTGTTTCTGGCCAGCGCCGAGCACCTGACCGGCCAGGCGATCAATGTCGACGGCGGGCTGATGTTGCACTGAGGGCTGGGCCATGGGCGAAAAGACTTACGTCGCCGGCAACCCAGCCCTCAACGGCACCGATCACCTCGTCATCGTCTCCGGCTGTTCCGGCGGCGGGAAATCGTCCCTGCTCGCCGAAATGAGCCGTCGGGGCTATCCGGTCATGCCAGAGCCCGGCCGTCAGATCGTCAAGGAACAGCTTTTCGTCGGTGGTCCGGGTCTACCCTGGGTCAGTGACAAAAAATTTGCCGAACTGTGCGTGTCCCGGGGCGTCCATTTCTTCAATTCCGCGCAGGCCGGCGATCGGCCCGTGCTCTTCGACCGCTCCATTCTCGACAATATCTGCGCGCTCATGAGGGGCGGCACAGACATTCCCCCGTATCTGACCAGTGCGCTCAAGCGCTATCGATACGCCAGCCGGGTGTTCCTGGTCCCGCCCTGGCCGGAGCTGTTCGCCGCCGACGCCGAACGCAGGCACAGCTTTGCCGATGCCGTCGCCGAGTATGAACATCTGTTGGCCTGCTATCCGGCGAACGGCTATGAGGTGGTGCTGATCCCGAAAGCAAGCGTTGGCGCCCGAGCTGATTTTCTGGAAGAGATGCTCGCTCGCGACGGGCTGTCGAGCGGCCATTCATGAGGACATGCCAGCATGTATGTTCCGAAACCGTTTCGAGAAGAACGGACCCACGTCTTACACCAGGTCATGCGCGACATCGGTGCGGCGGCGGTCGTCGGCAACGGACCCGACGGGCTCTTCGCAACCCATGTTCCTGTTGAAATCCTGCCAGAGCCGGCGCCTTACGGCAGGGTCCGCTGCCATTTCGCCAAACCCAATCCCCATGGCAAAGCCATCGATGCCGACCAGGACCTGCTGGTCATTTTTCAAGGACCCCAGGGCTATGTCACGCCGTCCTGGTATCCTTCCAAGAAAGCGACCGGCAAGGTCGTGCCGACGTGGAACTACGTCGCCATCCATGCCTATGGCCGGGCGCAAACATTTGATGACGCTCCAACGCTTCGCCGCCACCTGGCGTCCCTGACCGAACGCTTTGAGAGTGATTACCCGGAGCCCTGGACACTGGAGATGGCACCGGACAGCTACATAACACGCATGTGTAAAGGCATTGTCGGCGTCGAGATCACGATCACCCGCCTCCAGGGCAAATGGAAGATGTCGCAGAACAAGACCGATCCGGATCGTCTGGGCGTCGTCCACGGCCTCCGCGACCAGGGTGACGGGATCAGCCAAACTCTGGCCGATCTGGTCGAACAGGCGAAGCGCGGCTGAGATCATCGGGCATTTGGACGGGTTGATGGAGGCGGACGAGGTCAGGCGCTATTGGGAGGCCAATGCCGACGTCTGGACCACCCTGGTCCGGACGGGGCACGACATTCACCGCGATTTTCTGAACACCCCCGCCTTCCTCGCCATGCTGCCCAATGTGAAAGGGCTCGCGGGCCTCGACATCGGCTGCGGTGAGGGGGCCAATACCAGGCATCTCGCGGATTTGGGCGCGCGGATGACCGCGCTCGACATCGCAGCCACGTTCGTTCGTCATGCCGCCAGCCATGAGCGGGCCTAGCCGCGCGGCATCCGTTTCATCGAGGCCGATGGCCAGCAATTGCCGTTCCCGGACCGCAGCTTCGATTTCGTCACCGCCTTCATGAGCCTGATGGACATCCCCGAGCCGGACCGCGTGTTGGCCGAGGCTCACCGGGTGCTGGCACCGGGCGGTTTTCTCCAGTTTTCCATTCTGCATCCCAGCATAGCCACCGCGCACATGAGGAAGCTGAGGGATGAAAACGGCGTCTGCTATGCGTTTGAACTTGGCGGCTATTTCGATCCGCAAGACGGCCGGATCCAAGAATGGATTTTCTCGACCGTACCGGATGAGCTTAAAAACCGCTATCGGGCCTTTCGGATCCCCAATTTCGATTGTCCGCTCAGCTGGTGGCTCAACAGCTTGATCGACCGGGGTTTCGCGATCGAGCGGTTAGGCGAGCCCTGTCCCGATGATCGAGCCTTGACCGCCCAGCCCAAACTCGCTGGCGCCCGCGTCTGGCCGCATTTTCTCCATGTGCGCTGCCGACGCTGAATGGACTCCACAGATCGCCGACTGGTGGGGCACCGTCAAACTGATTGGAACCATTTTGTTCGGATTGAAAAACTATCTATTACAATGGGTTAGAGAAATCCATCTTCGTCCACTCGGACGCAAGTTGCCTTAGCGATCGATTTGCGGTTTTCGGCAATAGAGTGTGATCCCTCGATAACCGCCATGATCAGTGAATTCGGCGTAGAATGCGACGACGCCAGTCGACTGAAGAATGGCGAAGACCTGGTTGAGGTCATAGGCGTTCATTTGCATCATGGGCTCACCCACCGGCCTGCCCCGAAACAGATTGGCGAGACTGTTCGCCCACGGGACGTTTCGCTTCAGCCATGGACCCAGCCGGCGGTCCGGCAGGGCGGCATAAGCCATCTCCATGACACCAATGCCGCCAGGTACCAGCTTGCCCATCAGCGCACGAAAAATCTTGATGCCGCGCGGCATAGGGACGTGCTGGAAGACGATGGAGGAATGGACGAGGTCGAAGGCATCATCCGCCGCCAGAAACGCATCATCGGCCAGCACCAAGCTGGCATTCTGAACGGATCGTATATCGCAGTTCCGCTTTGCTTCCTCGAGCATTGAGGGCGAGATGTCTGCACCGACAACATGCTGCGCCACGGCGCAGAATGGGATCAGGGTCCTGCCGACGCCGCAACCGAAGTCGAGCACCCGCCCGAGCCCGATGTCAGCTGCCAGGTGTTTCCGGGTCTGGGCTACGACATGCTCGACGTGAAGCTCGCCCGAGCGAAAGAAACGCTTTTTGGCCTCCTCGGTCAGATTTGCCTGGCGATAGGTCTCGTCCGTAATGACGCCGAAATAGGGATCAGCGCGTCCGAACTTTTCCCATTGACGATCTGTGTCGTCGCCAAACATTCCTAGCCCTGACGACTTCGCGGTATGGTAGCGCTTGCGATCACAAAATCTCGTCCTCGTCGAACAACGGATCGCTCTGGAGCTCAGCCTCGATCCGTTCGACCCCGGCCTCCGCTGTCTGGGCCCGCCGGAGCCTCGCGACATGAACCAACGCGTCACCCTGATTGACGACCGGGAGGTTGGTCCGGCCGATGATCAGACCGCCTTCCCTGACCCGGACTTCCGTCTCCCGTTCGCCGAAGGGATCGGAGATCCAGCCCGCGAGATCACCCTCGGCGACACTCTCGCCGATCGTCTTATGAAGGCGGAGAACACCGCCGGCGCCGGCCCTGACCCAGTAGCTGGAAGAGGCGACCGCGGAATTGACCCGGCTGTCGCGAACCGCCCGGGTGCCGATCATACCCATCGCTTTCATCACCCGCAAAATACCGGTGACACCCACTCGGATGGCGAATTCATCGAAACGGAGCCCTTCACCGGCCTCGTAGAGAAGAATATCGGTGTCGACGCCGGAGGCGGCCTGACGCAGCGAGCCGTCGCGCAACGGCGCCGTCAGGATGACCGGCGCACCAAAAGCCTGGGCCAGCGCTTCGACCTTTTCGTTGTTCGGCGAGAGCCGGATCTGCGGGAGGTTGACCCGATGAATGGCCGCCGAATGGAGATCGACGCCGACGTCGGACCGGGCGACCACCTTGGAAAGGAAGAGATCGGCCAGCTGGGCGGCGAGCGAGCCCTCGGCGTGGCCGGGAAAGGAGCGATTGAGGTCGCGACGATCCGGCAGATAGCGAGAATGGCTGATGAGCCCGAACGCGATGACCACGGGCACCGCAAGCAGTGTGCCTTTGATCCGGGAAAGGACCGGCAGGCTCAGCAGCCGGCGAATGATCTCGACGCCGATGATCTCGTCGCCGTGGACCGCGGCGCTGACGAACAGGGTTGGTCCGGCGCGCCGGCCGTGAATGACCTGGAGCGGGAGAACCATGGGCGTGTGGTTGGACAGAACCGAGATCGGCAGAGCCACGGTCCGGCTGGTCCCACCCTCTATCGTGAAGCCATCCAGCTTGAACGGTTTGCGCGCTTTGGGCGGCGGCCGTTCAGCCCTTACCACGGGTTTTGGTCTTGTTCGGTTTCGCCGACTTTTCAAGGAATTCGATGATCAGACCGGCGACGTCGACACCCGTCGCCTTTTCTACGCCCTCCAGGCCCGGAGACGAATTGACCTCCATTACCACGGGCCCGTGGTTCGAGCGCAGCATGTCGACGCCGCAAACGTTGAGGCCCATGGCCTTGGCCGCGCGCACCGCCGTCGAGCGCTCCTCAGCGGTGATCCGGATCGAGCGCGAGCTGCCGCCCCGGTGCAGATTGGAGCGGAATTCGCCCTCGGCCCCCTGGCGCTGCATCGAGGCCACGACCTTACCGCCGACGACAAAGGCGCGGATGTCGGCGCTGCCGGCCTCCTTGATGAACTCCTGAACCAGAATGTTAACGTTGGCGCCCCGGAACGCCTCGACCACCGATTTCGCAGAACGGGGGGTGTCGGCGAGGACCACGCCGATGCCCTGAGTGCCCTCCAATAGCTTGATCACCACCGGCGCACCGCCGGCGATCTCGATCACCTCCTCGGTCATCTTGGAATCGTGGGCGAAGGCGGTTACCGGCAGACCAATGCCGTCGCGGGCCAATAGCTGCATCGAGCGCAGCTTGTCCCGGGAGCGCCCGATCGCCACGCTTTCGTTGAGCGGAAACACACCCATCATCTCGAACTGACGCAGCACCGCCAAGCCGTAGAAGGTCACCGAAGCGCCGATCCGGGGAATGACCGCATCATAGCCGGTCAGCCTCTCCCCATGATGCATCACAACCGGTCTGTGGGAGGTGATGTTCATGTAGCAGCGCAGCGTGTTGACGATATCCAGGGTGTGGCCTCGCTCCTCCGCCGCCGCCTTCAGCCTCTGATTGGAATAGAGAGCCGGATTACGGGCCAGCATCAGCATTTGCATAGGTCTCTCCCCCGCCGGTCAGTTCAGCGGATGTTTTGGCTTTGCAGAAACGAGCGTGAGGGATGCACGAGAAAACGTCCGGCGCGCAAGGCGGTCCTTCCAAACAGCATCTCGAAACCCATCTCGGCCCGGTTGGTCAGCGTGATCTCGATGTTCAGTCGCCTGGCGCCGACGGCCACCGGGGTCACGATCACCACCCGCCGTTCGACCACGCCATTGGAACTCTTGACCGAGCGCTCGTCCTTGACCGGCGCCTGGCAATGGATCTTGGCCCGGTCCCGCGCGCCGCCGGCGTGGGGTTCAACCGTGAAACGGACCAGACGCAGCTCACCCTCTTTGAAGAGCTCGATGTCCGTGGCATGCAGCGCGGAGGTCCTGGCGCCGGTATCGATTTTCGCCTTGATCCGATTGACGCCGAGTTTTGGCAAGGCGAGCCATTCCCGCCATCCAACCAAGATCTGCGTGTCGATCAGGTGACGAACATCGGCTTTCCGGTTCTTCCCTTTGGTCGGCGGACGCGGCGAGCAGGCACGCTCGGAAACGTCTCGCGCCATGTCAATCCTCAACCGAAAGTTTTTGTTCCGCTCAAGACAGCAGGTTTATGCTGGAGCGCAAGCGAATGCTGGCCGGCGGCGACGGGTTCTTTCAGATCGGTTGAGACGACACGGCCGGTCCGACGGGGGCGCCAATGGTAGACATGAAGCCGGGCGAGCGGCGTGACGGCGCCGACACCAGCCGTGCCCGCGCCGGATCGAGCGGGTCTTCTGGTCGATCGACGACTATTGACCGGCGGTTGCTCGCGATGAGCCACGCCGGGCGTCACAGGTCGGGCGTGGTTGATGTCGAGACGGCCCGGCGAAGCGCGGTGACCAGTGTCCAAGCGGACGCTGGAAGGTCACGACAACTCTCAAAAAGAAAAAAGCCCTTGTCCGACCAACCGTGGTCGCTTGATCGGACAACGGATGTGGAAGAACGGGTGGCATGGGCTCACGTCGCAAGCGTCCCGAATGCCGTCGCCTCCGACCGCGCCGCCACAGCACCGGAGGTCGAGAGCCCTAGGACGTTGGGGGCCGCTTCGGCGTGCTCCGGCAAGCGCCGTTGGTCCCTCAAACCGGCGCTCAGGCAACTCCCGCGAGTGCGCCGTGGGTCGGCAACCTGCCATGGTCGCCAATCGGCAGACTGGTCGCCTGGGCGGCGTTCAAGGCGGAAACCGCATCCGTGGCGTCGTCCGCCAGCACGAACTGCGCCACGCGCCCGGCCAGGGCTTCGGTTTCGGCGGCGACGGCCGCCACCGCTTTCGACGTTTCTTCCACAAGAGCCGCGTTTTGCTGCGTCACCCGGTCCATGCTCCCGGTCGCCTGCTCGATTTCGGCGAGACCGACCGTTTGCTCCTGGCTCGCATGGGCGATGTGTTGGATCAGGTTTGAGACCTCGGCCACGGTCTCGACGACCCGGGTCAGGCTCTCACCGGTTCGCCCGACCAGGGTAACGCCGGCCTCGACCTGCTGGCTGGACTTGGCGGCCAACGTCTTGATCTCGCCAGCCGCCGTCGCTGCCCTCAATGCCAGGTTGCGCACCTCTTCGGCGACGACCGCGAACCCTTTGCCCGCTTCGCCTGCGCGTGCCGCTTCGACGCTGGCGTTCAAGGCCAACAGGTTGGTCTGAAAGGCGATGCCGTCGATCAAGCCGACGATCTCGGCGATCTGCCGCGCGCTCGCCTCGATCTGCTCCATGGCAGCCGTGGTTTCCGTCATCACGCGTGACCCTTCGGCCGCATCGTCACGCGCTTCTTGCGCCCGCTGGGCGGCATTTTGAGCATTATCGGCGTTGGCCTTGACCGTGGCCGACAGTTGGGTCACCGCAGTCACGGTTTCCTCGACGCTGGCGGTGGCCTGCGTGGTCCGATCGGAAAGGTTGTGAGCACCCCGATTGATCCCGTCCGTCGCCGTGCGGACATGATGCACCGTGTCGCTGATGCGGGCGATGACCTCACCCAGGCGCGAGGCGGTGGCATTGGTTGCCGCCTTGAGATCCGCGAACGCCCCCTGGTAATCGCCGGTGACCCGCTTGGCGAGATCCCCCGATGCCATGGCGCGCAATACCTCACCGGTTTCGATCAGACCCCGCTCGACCGTCTCCGCATACCGATTGACCCCGTCTCCCAGCTTCGCCATCACCGGATCGTCGAAACTGGCGGTGACGCGTTTCGACAGATCGCCCTGCACGCCGGCTTCGACGACCGCGCCGATCTCGGCCTCCAGGGTGGCCATCATCCGTTCATGCTCTTCCGCGGCCCGGCGGTCTTGCGCGGCCTGTTCGGCGCGCAGTTTCTCCGTGTCGATCAGCGACTGACGAAACACCTGTAACGCGCCGGCCATCGCGCCCACCTCGTCGCGGCGGTCCGTGCCCGGCACAGGCGCGTCCAACTCGCCCTGGGCCAGCGATGCCATGCGCGCCTGCATAGCGGAAAGCGGACGCAAGATTTGCCTTCTGGCGGCGACGACCAAGCCAAGACCGATGATGAAGAGCAGACCGGTCGCGAGCAGGCTGATTCGCTCGCTGATCCATGCCAGGTCGGCGCTGGCCTGTCGCACGGCTTCGGCTTCGCTGAGCGTAAGTTCGGTCAGCTCGACCAGCGAAGCCTCCAGTTGCTCTTCGAGCGCAGCGCGCGCATGGGGCGAGATGATGGCCCTTGCGCCTGTGCTGCCGACCAGCACATTGGCGGCGTCGAACCAGGCTTCGGCATGTTGAACGGTTTCCTGCGCCGCCCGCTGACCGGCTTCGGTGCGGATCGCGCTCAACAACGTCGTTTTTGCCACGTTGAACTGTTCGGTATGCGTGGCCAGCGCGGCACGCGCGGCCGAGCGTTCGACGATATGGGTACCGGCCGTCACCTCGTCGACGATCGCGCGCGCATCCTGGAACGCGCGCTGACCGTTTTGAACCGCGACGATCGCCGCCATCGGCTCGGCAAAGATTTGGGCCATGCGGTCCGAAAGACGGCCGATGGAGTGCGTCGTGTAGAGCCCGTAAGCGACGGCGACGCCGATGAGAAGCGCCATGGCCAGAAAAAGCTTGGTGCGGATCAGCATGAGCGTATCAGTTCGGCAGGACAGGCAACGGCACCACCGGAACCTCGCCGGTCAATGTGTGCAAAAAGGCGATCAGATCGTCGATTTCGCTTTCCGACAGATCGAGCGATTGCATGGCCGGCGACAACGACGGACGTTGAATGCCACCATTAACGTAATGGTAGATTAAAGATCTGAGATCTTCAACGCTTCCGTTATGAGTGTAGGGCGCGCGCTTGAGCGTGTCGCGTAAGGTCGGCGTCCGAAACGCGTAACGGTTGGTCTCTTTTGAGGAATCGACCCCATACCGGCCAAGATCATTCGTCGGCAAACCGATGTCGTGGAACCGGTTGTCCGTGAAGTTCCACCCCGAATGGCACGAACTGCACTGCGCTTTTCCATTGAACAATGCGAAGCCGCGCTTTGCCGGTCCCGAAATCGCATTTTCGTCGCCGGCGACCCAAGCATCGAAGGGCGCGTAGGTGGAGACCACCGTGCGCTCGAACGTGGCGATGGCCCGAGCGATCGTGTCGGCATCGATGCCATTGCCCGGGAACGCGCGCTCGAAAGCATCGACATAACCCGGTATCGCCCGCAAGCGCCGCACAGCCTCATCCAGCGGCAGGTTCATTTCGACATCGGCTTGGATCGGACCAAGGCTTTGCGCCTCCAGATCCGGCGCCCGCCCATCCCAGAACAGACTGTCGGCCCAGGCATGGTTGAGAACGGTGGGCGCGTGCCGGCCGATCTTGGTGTTCTGACTGCCGACCGCCCGGTCCACCGGCACTTCCCAGCCGAACGACGGATTGTGGCAGGACGCGCAACTGATGTTGTTGTTGGCGCTCAGGCGCGGATCGAAATAGAGCATCTTGCCGAGAGCGGCCTTTTCCGGCGTGTAGGGATTTGCCGCCGGAAAGGGGATTGTGGTCGGCAGGCGATAGGCGCCACGGTCAGCGCCCACGGCGGAAAAAGCGCAGAACAGCGTCAGCGGCAACGCGACGGCTAAGGACAATGCCGAGCGCCGAAGCGTCCGGTCGCGGGTGACGGCGGGATAACGCATGGCGGACCTGCTCATTGGCTGGGAACGAAACCGCCGCGCAATGTGACAAGTCTTAGCTAAAAAGCGGTTAATGGTGCCGAACCGAGTGGCATAAGTGTTGCGCGACGCGTAGCGGCGGCGCCCGGGTACAGCTGGTCGTTGGGCCCTGGGGTGGGCGCCGGTTGCACGACCCCGAAAAATGTGGTGTGCCGTCGGGGAACGATGGCGAGCGCGACGATGGCAGATCGCGCCAGGGAGGTTTGTGACATGAAAAATCGCTGGATCACGTTGGCCGGCCTGTCGTCGCTACTTTTGGCGACCACCGCCCTCTCCGAAGCTGGAGCCTGGTCTTTGGAAGAGGCCGCCGAGCCCTATGCCGGCACCGAAGTGGAAGTCGTCTTTCTGCTGCGGCCTGGCTACGAGGCGGCCAAGGAGATGCTGCCCGAATTCGAAGAGAAGACCGGGATCAAGATCAACATCATCGACCATCCTTACGAGAATGCGCTGGGTGAGCAGGTGCGGGACTTCGTTGCCCAGGGAGATCTCGACATCGCCCTGATCGATTTGGTCTGGATCGGCAATTTCGCCGAGAACAATTGGATCGTGCCGATCACCGAGTTCACCGAAAACCCGGATCTTGCCGATCCCGAACTCGATCTCGACGACTTTTTCCCGCTGGTGCTGGACGCGTTCGGCGGCTGGAACGGTGAGATCTACGGCCTGCCGTTCGACAATTATTCAGGCCTGTTGTTCTACAATAGCTGCATGCTGGAAGAGGCTGGTTTTGATGGTCCGCCCGAAACCTGGGGGGAACTCAAGGACGACTATGGCCCCGCGCTGACGGGGGACGGGAAGTATGCGTTCGCACTGCAGTCCAAGCGGAACGAGACCCAGTCGGCTGACAGTTTTGCCAGGATGCTCTGGCCATTCGGCGGCTCGTTCCTGGACGCCGAGTTTCGATCCAACCTGCTTTCCGAGGAGAGCCAGACCGGTCTCAAGTTCAGGCAAGACCTGATGCAGTACATGCCGGAAGGGATCGTGGCGTACGACCATGCGGAAACGGTGAACGCGCTGGCCCAGGGCGACGTCGCCATGATCACCGAATGGTCGGCCTTCTACGCCACACTCACCGACCCCGAGACCTCGACCCTGGGCGACTGCTTCGGCGTCGCGCCAGAGCCCGAAGGCCCCGCCGGCAGAAAGCCCGCGCTCGGCGGCTTTTCGCTCGCCGTGGCCTCCCAGGCTGACGAAGACGAGCGGGCGGCCGCTTGGCTGTTCATCCAGTGGGTCACATCCAAGGCCAACGCCCAGCGATATCTGGAGTTGGGCGGCGTGCCGGCCCGCCAGAGCGTTTACCAGAAGGAAGGCATCGCCGAGAAATACGGCTTCGTGAATGCCCTGGTCGAGAGTTGGCAGGACGGTGTACCCGAATTCCGGCCCCGGTTCGCCGAGTGGCCGACAATCACTGAGATCGTCCAGGAATGGGGAACCAAGATGATGCTGGGCGAGGTCACAACGGAGGAGGGCGCTGAGGAGATCGGCACCCGGATGGAGGAGGTTTTGGAAGACGCTGGCTATTATGACGGCTCCAAGCCCCTAGCCCAGTAATGGAGATCCGGCGTCGTCGCCATCGGCGCGGCGCCGGATTGGCGCCGTTTGGCGCTGTCAGACGAAAATGATCGGACAGAACTCCCGCTGGACGATCTTGGCCTTCATCGGACCCGCGGTCGGGGCCTTGCTGCTTATCGGCCTCGTGCCGCTGGGCTTCGCGGTCTACACCTCGTTCCACCGTTATCAGCTAACCAGCCTGCAGCGCACGCCCTTCATCGGCTTCGAAAACTATCAGAGCGTGCTCACCGATCCGGTGTTCTGGGAGGCGATGGGGCGGACGCTGACACTGTTGGCGATCGTCCTGCCGCTGCAAATCCTACTCGGCCTCGCCATCGCGCTGATCCTGCACCGCCCGGGTCTCGGTTTTCTCAAGACCTTATGCCGGCTCAGCCTGGTCATTCCGATGGCCACCACCTACGCGGTCGTGGGCCTGCTGGGTCAGGTGATGTTCAATCTCAAATATGGCGTGATCAATCAGTTGATCGGCTTTTTGGGGTTCGAGCCCGTCAACTGGCTGGGTGACCCGACCAACGCCTTCATCGCCATCGCCTTTTGGGACGTCTGGCAGTGGACGCCGTTTTGCGCGCTGGTGCTGCTCGCCGGTCTGACCACGGTGCCGGCCGAGATTGAGGAGGCTGCGCGGATGGAGACCAACAGCCCCTGGGTGGTGCTCCGCCACGTCCAGCTGCCGTTCTTGATCCCGGGCCTCACCGCGATCTTGATCCTGCGCACCGCCGACACGCTGAAACTGTTCGACATGGTGTTCACCATGACCCGGGGCGGGCCCGGCTCGTCGACGGAGCTGATCAGTCTTTTGATTCAGCGGGTTGGCTTTCGGGTTTTTGACCAGGGTCTGGCATCGGCCCAGGCCGTCATTTTGCTGATCATCACCATCATCCTGGCCCAGATCTACATCCGGATCTTCTACCGCGAGGTGCAACGATGAGCGGGGCGGGCCTGCCGCCGGCCGAAGGAACGGTCCGCATCGTCCACATTGCTGCGATCTTCTTGATCATCCTGTTCTGCGTCTTTCCGTTCTATTGGATGGTGACAACCAGTCTGAAGGACCAGGTCGAGGCCCTGGCCTCGCCGCCGACGTGGGTGTTCGACGCGACGATCGCGAACTATGGCGAGGTGCTGATCGAGGACAAGGTCGGCGCCAGCCTGATCAACTCACTGATCGTTGCCTGCTCGACCACCGCGCTGGCCCTGGTGCTGGGCCTGCCGGCCGCCTACGCGCTGGCGCGCTTCGACTTTCGGGGCAAGCGGGATTTGTGGTTCTGGTTCATCACCAACCGGATGGTGAGCCCGATCGTCCTCGCCCTGCCCTTCTTCCTGATCGTCCGCAATCTGGGGCTGCTCGACACCCATCTGGTGCTGATCCTGATCTACCTCACCTTCAACTTGCCGATCGTCATCTGGATCTGCACCGATCAGTTTCGTTCGATCCCGCGGGAACTCGATGAGGCCGCCACCCTGGACGGCGCCGGCCAATTCCACATTTTCAGCCGTATCTGCCTGCCACTCGCAGCGCCCGGGGTCGCGGTGAGCGCGATCTTCTCGTTCATCTTTTCTTGGAACGAATTGATGTTCGCCCTGGTGCTGACCCGCAGCGAGGCCAAGACCGCGCCGGCCGTGGCGGTGGGCTTCATGGAGGGCTACAACCTGCCCTACGGCAAGATCATGGCCACATCGACCCTGATCGTGGTGCCGGTGATCATCTTCGCCCTGTTCGCGTCCCGCCAACTGGTCCGAGGTCTGACGATGGGCGCCGTTAAGTAGGCAATCTCGGTTCCGCCCGATCAGAAAGGAAGCCTGGTATGACGCAAACCCTGTCCGAGCTTTCGACCGGCGCGCTCCGCGACCTGGCCAACGTGTTCGCCTGGCTGAAGGACGAGGCCGCTGACGATCTGATCGATGCGATCATGGCGGCGAACCGAATCGCTCTTTACGGGGTCGGCCGTGAAGGTCTGCAGATGAAGGGCTTCGCCATGCGACTGTTTCATCTGGGATTCGATGCCCATGTCGTGGGCGACATGACCATGCCGCCTATCGGACCCGGTGATCTTTTGATCGTCAGCGCCGGGCCCGGCGATTTTTCAACAGTCGACGCACTGATGAGGGTGGCCCACGAGGCCGGCGCCTCGAGCCTTGTTGTCACAGCTCAACCGCAAGGTGATGCAGCTAAGCGGGCCACTCTAGTGACCCATATTCCGGCCCAGACCATGGCCGATGACCAGGGGCCTAATCAGCATTCGGTCCTGCCCATGGGCTCGCTGTTCGAAACGGCGCAGATGATCTTCTTCGAGCTGGTGGTGCTCAAACTTCGCGATCTGAAGGGCGAAACGGCGCAAACGATGCGCGCGCGTCACACCAACATGGAGTGATGGCGTGACGCGCAAGCCGGCTCAGATCTTGTGATCCCAACGGCTGGGGGTGAAGGTGTAACCGTCGGGTGCCTTTTCGACATGGCCGAAGCTCGGAAAATCGATGTGGGAGCCGGCGATCTCAATCCGATCAGCAGCAACCATGTCGAGCACGCCGGCGCGGGTTTCGGCCGCTTTCGGCTGGTTGACGTCGAAGGGTATGGTCAGTTCTGGCCTGGCGAACTGCACCGGGCCGATATGGACGATGTCGCCCCAGAGCAGCATGGAGCTATCACCGGACGACACCATCAGGCCGGAGTGACCCGGCGTGTGGCCGGGAAAATGCATCACCTGCACGCCGGGGACGATCTCGACCCCATTTTCGACTGCGCGCAGCCGGTCCTGATAGGCGGACAGCACGCTCTGGGCGATGGCCGCGAAATTCTGCGCCTGCTCTCCGGCGTCGGCGAAATTGTCGTCGTTGCTCCAGAATGTTTGGTCCGCGCTGTGGACCACCAGCTCGGCATTGGCGAAAGCCGCCTCGCCGTCGGCGATGAAGGCGCCCACATGGTCGGGGTGCAGGTGGGTGCAAAACAAAGTGTCCACGTCGTCGGGTGCCACGCCAGCGGCCTCGATCGCCGCCGGCAGGTTGCCGGCTGTGGGACCGAAAGCGGAGCCGGCGCCGCCGTCAACCAGAACGGTGTTGTTGGGGGTTTGGATCAGGTAGGCATTGACCGAGGTTTCAACCGCATCAGTGGCGATGAAGGCATCTCGCAGAAGTGCTTTGTTCGCCTCCTTGTCGGAACCGGTAAGCATGTTCGGATCGAGTTCGAGATAACCGTCCAAGAGGGCCGTCACGACGGTATCGCCGACCCCCCGGCGATAGGCTCCCGCCACTTGTGTCAGAGCACCGGCGCCGCCAAGCGGCACGAGGGACAATGCGGCGGACGTAGCCACGAAACCGCGACGCGTTAGCATAGATGCCTCTCTTCGCTGTATGCGGATCACCGGCGCGGCGCCCGTGACCGCGATCGACCTTGATTGTGCCCAAACGCTGGGCGTTGACGAAGAGAGTATGTGTCGCTCGCCCTGCGGACGGCAAGGGCGATCAGGCGGCCTCGCGCCAGTGCCGTCGACTGTCCGGCGCCACCAGCCGTTGCCAGGCGGCCTTGAGCATGTAGCCGGCGCGGAACAGGCGGATCCGAACCAGCACCGATGCCGCCGCGCGGCGCTGGTCGAACGAGGCGAGGTTGTCGCTCGTTGCAACCGCCCAAAGATGGGGCAGGCCGGAGAACGCTACAGCGATCGCCGCGGCAATCCAGGTGAAGGGATAGAGCCGGCCGGCCTCGGCCACCGTCAGCTTGTGCTCGATGTTGCGCTGCCACTTACGGCTCAGCTGGTCCCAGTCGGCCCGGGCGGGGTGATTGACCACCGCGTCATCGGCGTAACCGATGGTGAAACCGGCGGCGACCGCCCGCTGACCCCATTCGACATCGTCCGGATGATCGGCGTCCTTGAACGGCCCGGTCCGGTCATAGACCGCGCGACGGGCCAGCAGATTGGCGCCGGCCGCGAAATTCATCTTTTCCGTGTAGAGCCGCTGGCGGAAGGCGAAAACCCGCTCAAACGCCTCCACCGGGCCCGGCCGGTCCGGATCGATCGCGAACACGTTGATCCGGCCACCGACGATATCGACAGCGTTCGGCGCACTGAAACGCCGGACAGCCCGCTCGAGCCAGTCAGCCTCGGGAATGCAATCGGCATCGGTGAAAGCGAGAATGTCCGAGCTCGACGCGTCGACGCCGCCGTTCCGGGCCGAGCCGCAACCGGGCACCGGTTGGTGGACAAGTCGGACCCCTGGAAAGGCGTCGATGACGGGCTCAACCGGTTCCCGGGAGCCGTTGTCGACCACGATGACCTCGAAGCGGTCCTCCGGATAAGTCTGGCTTGCCAGCGCCTCCAGCGTCAGCCGCAGCCGGACCGGATCATTGAGATGGGGGATGATGACCGCGACGCTGGGGTGCTGATCCATGGCTGGGGTGCCGCCTTTCGAAAAGCAACTATAAGATAAATGACAAATGAGATTTTAACGCATTAGTGGTAAAGAACGAAGGCTGTGTGCTGGCTGTCGCACATACGATGAGGCGTTGCCGGAGCGGAATCCCAAGGACGCCGATGTCCGACCGGACGCGCAAGCAAAACCCTCCGCCGGGCGAAGACGTCGCCAACGGGATTGCCGATGACCCAACCCCTGTTTGCCAAGATCGCTGATTACAGCCGTTCCTACGGGCTTGCCGCCACGGTTGACAGCGGCTGGCGAAATCTCGCCCTTCTCCGCCAATCCTACTGGGCCTATCTGCCCGATGCCCGTGAGCGGGCGAGGCGTTGGCCGACGCTTTCGCCGAGCGTTCTGGTTTTGTCGTTGCCCCGCAGCGGTTCGAGCTGGGTCGGCGACGTGCTCGGCAGCGGCGAGGCTCTGTACCTCCGGGAGCCGGTCACCCAGAGCTATCGCCGGGAGGTGCCGGGGACAGCCACCGTCATCCCCATCGATGCCCAATCGCCCGACCCCGTCTACAAACGGTTCGCTGACCTGGCCTTCGCCGGGATCCCGCGCTTTACCGCGAGCATCGTCGACGCCGCCGACAATTGGTCGCTGGACGCGCGGACGGGACGCCGGCTGGTGATCAAGGAAGTCAATCCGCTCGCCTGCGCCTGGTACATCGAAGCCTATCGGCCGCGGATCGTCTTCTTGCTACGCCATCCGGCCGCCGTCGCCTTGAGCTACCGAAAACTCGGTTGGGAGCAGCTGGACCAGGACCGGACGGTCGCCTGGGAGGCTTTCGGTCGCCGCCAATCCTTCGCGCTGCGCGAGGCCCATCGGGCGCTATCGGTCTATGACGACAAGTGCTTCGTCGATTACGACGATCTTTGCCGCAATCCGGTCGAGGGCTTTCGCGCCCTGTTCGGGTTCGCCGGTCTGACATTGTCCTCAGCCATCGAAAACGGCATTCGCCGACGGAGCGCCGGCGGTGATCGGAGCGACACCTACGGCACCAGCCGCGACAGTGCCTCGATGATCGACAGCTGGCGCAAACGGGTCGCCGAACCCGAACTGCGAGCACTCCGCGCAGGTTTCGCAAGCTATGATCTGCCCTGGTTCCAGGACGACCGGCGCTGGTAGTCGGGCGTCGACGCCCATCCAGCATCAGAAATTGCCGGGCCGGGCCGCTCAGAAATCGAATGAGCCCGCGGCGCGCTCCGCCTCCGGCAACCAGGTCTCATGGATGTGAAGCCACCGAAAAGGCTGCCTTTTCGTCAGTAGAACGGTCGTTATGCGGGCGTTTTCCGCCTGGCTCGATGCCCGAGCGCCTCTCTGCCATTCGGTATAAGTCGCGAGCAGATCATCGCCCAGCTCCCGCCTGATCCGAACATCTTCGACCCTGATCCGGAAATCGGCATTGTCGCCGTGTCCTTTCCGGAGCATCGAGACCAGGGCGTCACGGCCGAACCGATGTCCATCAGGCGTGACGTAGACCAAGTCGGTGTCCAGGCGCGGTAACAAAAACTCATCCAATTCAATCGTGTTCGCATCGCCTGCGAACCAGCGAACGAAGAACCGGTGGATCTCTTCGATTTCGACGCGAACCGCCACGGCGATGTCACTCATTTCAGCTCCTTTGATCATCCTGCCCCTGAGCACGAGCAGAGGGTGACCGTGCGTTTCGACACAGATGGGCCGAAGGCGGCTCTGTTCCACCATCGGGAAACGGGCAGAGCCGCCTCGTGTTCGACAATCGGGAGGATATCATGGCCGGTATCAGACTTGATGGCGTCATCGAGAGGGTTACCGATGGCGATACCCTTCGCATCACCGCTGACGATCGACTGTTCAAGGTTCGCGTCCTCGGCCTCGATACCGAGGAAAGCAACGCCAATCCCCACAAACCGGTGACCCGGTGGGGTCAGGAAGCCACGGCCTTCACCAAAAGCATCCTGCCCGAGGGCACGCCCGTCGAAATCGAGTTTCCGGGTTCCGCGCCGGTGATCGTTGATGGCGAGATCAACACCCGCTACCTCGACAATTTCGAGCGGCCCCTGGGCTTCGTCCATTTGCGGCAGGCGGTCGAGGGCTTCACCGATTTCAGCGAACTCATGATCCGCAAAGGCTTCTCACCCTATTTCGTCAAATATGGCCGGGCGGTCTTCGCCGATCACGACCGACGCTACAGCCATGCGGAATGGGCCGCTCAACAAGACGATGTCGGCGTTTGGAACCAGTTCGACGCCAATGGCGTGATGTCCGAAGCACTGGCGCCCCGAAACTATGCGCAGTTGATGGTCTGGTGGGAATTGCGGGCCCGGATCATCGATGGTTTTCGCCAGGCCAAGGCGGCCGCTCCAGACGCCGAGCTGTACAACACCCGCCTCGACTATGCGACGCTGCTCGAGAAGGCGGCGGGAGAGACCGTCACCGTGTTCATGGAGCTGCGCGGTGGCGAGACCGTCGGCGAGTTGCACCACGTCATTCGAAGCGGGTCCAACGCCCAACCTTTCCAGCTGTTCCTGCCCCTCGAGGACCGGCCCGAGATCGTCGAGGTCAAGCGTCTGTTGAGCAACCGGTACATCGCCGACGGCGAGGACTTCCCCCGCCGCAACTACGCCTACATCACCGGCCCGTGCAAGCTGTTCAACAACCGGCCTGAGATGGTGGTTGAGCGGGTGGATCAAATTTCCGATATGCCGCCGGATGCTGACACCGCCTGAGCCGCACTCGGGTCGCCGTCAAACCCGGTCGACCGGCTCCCCGTTGGTCGGCCAACAACCTTTGCGCGGGCGACGGGCGACATCTCCGCATGAGAGCGCCGGCCGGTCAACGCTGCGAGAGCTCAGCTGGCGGCTGCCAAGTCGGTCGGCTCGCGAACCGTCTGAGAAGCCCGGCTCATCAACGCTTCAACCGGCGCGAACATGGCCGACGCGCTGAACCGCTCGCAGAACCCGTAAGCCGAATGACGCCACTCGGCGGCTTTCGCCGGGTCCGAGAGGATCGAAATCAGGGCATCGGCGAAGTCGCGGGGCTCATCCCGCACCAGGAACGGCCGATCCGGCTCCTCGGCGAAGCCGCTCACCCCTGAGGTTGTTGTGACGCAAGGCAGACCGTGGGCGATATAGTCCAAAAGCTTGACCTTGAGACCGCTGCCGCCTCGAAGCGGAGCGACGGCGACGCTGGCCTTGAGGAGATCGGGGGTTAGATCTTCAATCCAGCCGCCGAGAATGACGCCCGCCGGCGGATCGGCGATGGCCGATGTGGCGCTGCCGAAGATATGGAAGCGCGCGTCCGGCAGGCGTTCGGTGACCAGCGGCCATATCTCAGCCAGGAACCACCGAAGGCCGTCGACATTGTGGAGCGCCTTCGAGCCGACGAAGAGACAGCGCTTTGGATCTCGGGCGCCCTCGGCGCCGATCACCGGCTCCACCGGCATCGTCACGCGGACGACCCGGGGTCCTTTGACCAAATCGCGCATTCTTTCCTGATCCGACACATTGCCAGCGATCAGAACGTCATGGCGCTCCAGGGCCTGGACCTCGTCATCGATGGTCAATCGCTCCGGAGACACCCGGTAACCGAGCGCGCTCAACGAACGGTGACGCTCGTGGAACAGATCGTGGGTGATGTTGAAGAGCATCGGCCGGCTTCGAAGATGGTCGAGCACGGGCGTGCGGAACATGGTGTCGACGAACAGGTGATCCGCGCCGAAGGCATCGATGATCCGCGCCGCTTTTCGAGCCTCGCCCGGGTTCGTGTACTTGGCCATGACCACGTCGGCCCGACCGCCTCGACTTGGCCCCGATCCCCAGCGGCGAAACCGAGCCGCGAGCGGTTTCAGCAGCATCTTGGCGAGACGAACCGGATCGACGACGACGGCCCGCCGGCCAACGTTCATGAGTCCGCTCCCCCGCACCCCGACGCGCTCGAGATCGTAGAGGGTTGAGAGATCGACAACCGGGCTCGGTGTTCGCGGCTCGGTGAGCACGACCAGAACCACGGCGCCGCGGGCCGAGAAATGGTGGATGAACTAATGGACCCACAAAAGGTGGCCGGCGTCGTGGGGGCGGGGCAGTTCGTCGATGACCACCGCCATGCGCTGGCCGTCTAGGGTCGCCGGTTCCGCTGATAGGCCGGTCTCGGCAGGCGATCGGAAAAACGAGTTCCCGCCGCCGGCCCTAACGCTCGCCTCAGCTCCGGCCATGGTAGGCATTGTAACGGGGGTTGTAGTATTCCGAGTCCGCATAGCCGTACTGAGTGAGCCGGCGGGTGTCGACACGGGACAAGACGGCACCCAGCACCTCGATCCCGGCCTCATCCAGCTTCTTCAGCGCTTGGCTCGCCACTCGTTTTGGCGTTTCCTGCCAGCGGACGCACAACAGCGCTGTGCCGGCCTGTTCGGCGACGATGACGCTGTCCACGGTCGCCATCAAGGGCGGCGCGTCCATGACGATCAGATCGAACTCCTGGCGAAGCTCGTCCAGCAGGTTGGTCATGGCTTCAGACTGGAGAAGCGAGGTCGAGTAGGCGACATCTCTCGGCGCACCCGCCGGAATGTAGGAAAGGGGGCTGTGGGGGTCGCGGCGGATCGCCATGTCCGCCGTGTTGCGGCCGCGCAGGATGTCGCTGAGCCCCGGTGTCGGACCGCCGCTGAAAACCTCGGTTAAGGACGGCCGCCGCAGATCACAGTCGATCAGAATGACCCGCTCGCCGTGAAGCGCGGCCGTGCGCGCAAGGGCGGCGGCGACGGTCGACTTGCCTTCCGCCGGCCGCGCCGACACCACCGCCAGGGAGTTGGCGACGTCACCCCGGGACCGGACCATCAGGCTCAGGGACTGCATCGCATCGGTGAAGCGCGACAGGGGATCGGTGAGCGGCATGCTGGCGGTCACCAGACGCCGGCGGGTTCTGACCTCGGGCACCAGAGCCAGGGTCCGGACGCCCAGCGCGTCATCGATATCGTCAGAACTGTAGCAGGCCTGGTCCAGCAACTCCTGCAGGTAAATCAAGAGGAGCCCGACCGTGAGCGCGAGCAGGATGGCGCCGGCGAGGATCAGCTTCTTCTTGGGCGAACTGGGATGGGCTGGCACCACCGCCGGTGACAGGATCCGGGCGTCTGGCTGTGTCACGTCGAACTGAGTGGTCAGACGCTGGGATTCCACCAGCATGGCCGTCAGATGGTCGCGCTCGGCGGCGGCACGGCGCTCGAGATCGCGGAGCTCGATGCTCGCGGTATCCCGCACCTGGGTCTGGCCCCGAAGATCGTCGAGGCTCGCTTCGAGGCTCGCCACCCGCGAGCGCGCCGCCTGGACACCGCGCTGGAGGCTGGCGACGACGCGGCGGACCTCGGTTGCGATACCCTCCTCGATCTGGCTCAGCTGCGCGCGCATCTCGATCATTCGCGGGTGCTGGCGGCCGAGTTCAGCTGAAAGCTCGGCATATTCGGAACGGATCTGCGCCTCTTGATCGCGCAGGCGGACGATGATTTGCGAGCCCTGGATCTCCGGCACGCTGTCCGCCGCGTTCGGGTTGGCGAGAGCGGCTCGGGCCTGGTTGAGGGTCGACTGCGCGCGGATCAGATCGCTGCGGGCATCGGTCAGCTGGCCAGAAAGCCGCGAGATCTGCTCGGTGACCAGATCGGCGTCGACGCCGCTTGTGATGCCGGCCTGGGCGCGGAAGCTCTCCGCCCGCTGCTCGGCGTCCTGAACGCTATCCTGGAGCGTCAGCAGCCTCTGATTGATCCAGTCGTTGGCCCGGTCCACCGCGTCCAGTTTGACCTGGACCCGCTCGTCGAGATAGGCATCGGCGACGGCGTTGGCGACGATGGCCGCTTCCTCCGGACTAGGTCCTGTGTAAGTCACCATCATCACCCGGCTCGCGCCTAAGACCTCGACGTCAAGCCGGCCCAACAGAACGTCGATCACTTCATCCCGTTTGACCGCGGCGATCCGCTCCTCGGGCACGACCGTCTCGCTCGGCAGGACCGATGGGCTCGGGTTGGGGCTCGCCGGCTCGGCGCCGGTAACCCCGCCGACCGTCGCCACAGCCCAGTCGATCGCCGCCGTGGTGGCGCCACCGACCGCATCGATCGCCCGTTCGAACGAACCGGGCCCTTCCGACTTGGCGACGTAGAAGGAGGGATTGTTGGTCAAATCGAGATTATCGACCACCTGGCCCGCCAGTTTGCGCGAGGTGACAACCTTGACCTCGCTCGACAAGGCATCGAGGTCCGGATTGAGGTTGCCCAAGACACCGGTCAGATTGCCCAGATTGATCTGGTTGGCCTCGATCAGAACCTCGCTGGTGGCCTCGTAGCTCGGCGCAATTCGCGCGATGGCGATGACCGCTGCCAACGGAAACAGAAGTAGGGGAATGATCAACGACCAGCGGCGGCGCAAGAGCGCCCGAAAGGCCGATTGAAGACTGAGACCGCCACCGCCATCCGGCGACGTTTGCGGATGGACAACGGGCCGTCGGTTCTGGCGGTCCACAGCGGGAAGGCCGGTGTTCCCATAGGCGGGTGGCTGAGGCATCGAGGAAGGACTAACCCACTTCATATCACACCGTTTCTCGCTGGAGGATGCTACCGGTCGGCTTCACCAGGCGCGCGTGCGGCGGCCTCGATGACACTCAAGAGTAGTATTCATAGCCTGACATGCACGTGTTGTTAGAAACACCCACGAGCGCGCCTTGATACGCTTTTTGGTTTCCAAATTTTATGCCTCTTTCAATCACTGATCCACGTGACAGCCAGAAGCCATCCTGGCATCTCAATCTTAAGTAATGTTATACGGGTTCGTGTTTATCACTTAGTTGAGTTTTGGCTGCCTGGATCCGCCGAGTAAGCTGGTCCCGGGCCCGCGGGTATCGATCTGACGCCAATGGCAAAGCCCCCTCGCAGCTTTCTCAAGGACGCGTCGGTCATCCTGCGGGCGGACCTGCTCTATGTCGGCTCCCGCTTTCTGATCAGTGTCATCCTGGCGCGGTTTCTCGGTCCCGAGGGGCGCGGCATTCTCGCCGCCCGCTACGTCGCTCCCAATATCGTCCAGACCCAGCTCGACCTCGGTATCAGACGGTCACTGGTGTTCCACCTCGCCCGGGAGAAATGCCCCGAAGGCAAGGTCATCGCCAATGCCGGGCTCCTGTTCTTCGTCAGCTCGGCCCTCGGCATGCTGGCCTGCGCCGGCTATCTGATCTTTCTGACCGATAATGATTTCCCGCTCCTACTGGTCGCACTGGTGACCCTGACCTTGCCCCTGCAGGTGTCTTTCGAATATTTCCGCGGCTATTTTCTCAGCAAGGAAAACATTCAGCTTTTTTCTCTGGTTCGCGTGCTCCGTTCGATACTGCGGATCGTCGGTTTTTCACTGTTGATCATGGTGCTCCAGGGGGGCGTTGTCGGCGCGCTGCTCGCGGACATCATCACGGCATTGATCGTGCTGTTCATCGTTTTGCGGGTTTTCTGGCGGCAGGCGGAGTTCACATTCGATATCGACTTTTCGATGTGCCGGAGCCTGTTGGCCAAGGGGCTGACCTACTCGGTTTCGCTGTTCGTTTTGATGCTTAATTTCCGGATCGACGTGGTCATGCTCAACCAGCTGAGCACCGTCTACGAGATCGGCATTTATTCACTGGCGGTCAATTGGGCCGAACTGATGTGGTACGCGCCGGAAGCTCTCGGCACCCTCGCCTTCGCCAAGCGCGCCAACGCAGCGGATGACAGTGCCGTTGACCAGAAGGTGCCCAGGCTGTTTCGATTGAGCTTCCTCGCGCTGATGTTCGCGGCCATGCCGGCGCTCCTGTCGCCGGTTCTGTTTCCGCTGATCTACGGCCAGGAGTTCGCGCCCGCGGGCGATATGTTCCTGATCCTATTGCCGGGGGTGATCACCTTTTCCTTGTTCCGGATCCTCAACGGAGATCTCTCCGGGCGGGGCAAGCCGCTGGTATCGCTTCTGGTATCGGTACCGATCTTCGCTCTCAATGTCGGCCTCAACGCCTATTTGATCCCGCACTACGGTGCCGCCGGCGCAGCCATGGCGTCCACGCTTGCTTACGTGCTGGCGGCAGCCCTGTTCCTGGTCGTCTACTGCCGGGTGAGCCGCATTCCCTTGAGTCGCTTCCTCGTTTTCCAGGGCGAAGACCTCGATTTCTTCGCCGACAAGATCGGCCGGTTCATGCCACGGCTCAGTCGGTCCTAAGCAACCGGCGCCGCGCGTTTGGTCACCGGCCGATACCTTTCCGATCAAAGATCGAATGTGACTGAAACCGGGACATGGTCGGACGGCTTGTCCCAACCGCGCGCCTCTCGCGCCACCGTCACCTCGCCAATTTTGTCCTCGAGCGCCGGCGTCACCCAAACATGGTCGAGCCTTCGGCCCCGGTCGGAGGCGGACCAGTCCCGGGCCCGGTAGCTCCACCAGCTGTAAAGCTTCTCGCTCGGCGGTATCTTCGCGCGCACGGCATCAACGAAATCGGCCGATCGCTGGAGCCGGTCCAGGGCTGCCACCTCGACCGGCGTGTGGCTCACCACCTTGAGCAACTGCTTGTGGCTCCAGACATCGGTCTCGAGCGGCGCCACGTTGAGATCGCCCACTAAGATCAAGGGATCCTCGGATGACCGGTCGGCGGCGAGCCAGTCGCTGAGCTCCGCCAGGAGATCAAGCTTGTGGGCGAATTTCGGGTTCTCATCACGGTCCGGCACATCACCGCCGGCCGGTATGTAGAGATTGTGGAGTTCCACACCCCCTTCCAACCGGACGATCGCGTGACGGCAGTCATCGATGCCGCACCAGTGTCGGGTCTCGGTCGCAGCGAACGGCTGTTTCGAGAAGATCGCGACGCCGTGATAGGCTTTCTGGCCGTGGATCAGGTGATGGCGAAAACCCAGATCCTCGATTTCTTGCACTGGAAAACTGTCGTTCGAGACCTTGGTTTCCTGCAGGCAAAGAATGTCGGGCGCGAAGGCGTCGACCGCCTGGCGGACGCCATCGATCCGCAAACGGATCGAATTCACGTTCCAGGTGGTAACGGTGAGCGGCATGGCGGAGCTCCAGAACGATTTCGGTCCCCGGGGATCTACACCAAGGAACGGTTCTGGTCTTCGCCGTCACACGGGCTTCAGCCTTACCGTGGCCATGTCCTTGCGCAAATGCACGAGCAGGTGGCCGATCAGCGCCAAGACACCGAGAAACGCCGGCGCCATGCCGACCCCTGGCGGTACCAGCAGAAGAAGGAAAGGCATGGCATGGAACAGGGCGTGCAGCGCCAGCGCCCGATCCTGGTCATGGTGCCCGCCGGTGGCGCTGTGGCGAAGCAGGAGCAGTGAGGCTGTGGCGGCCAGGGTGGCGTCGTAGATATAGGCGTAAGGCGAAAGGGTCGCGGCGGCGGCGAACACCCAGGCCAGTTTCAGATCGCGGGCGAGCGGTTTCCGCCAGATACCGATGGTGGCCAGGACGACCAGGGCGACCCAGCAGAGCTGCAGGGTTGTCGCCATCTCCAGCGTGGCCCCCGATCCAAGAGCGAAGGCGAACGGCGTGATCATGAACTGGGTCTTGAGAAGGCCCGTCGCGAGCGCCTCGCCGGCAGCGTTGCGGAGCCCGTCGAAAAACAAAAGCCACGGCTCCGCACCCAGAACCGCGAAGGCCGCCAACGCCCAAACAAGAACCCAGAAAGCGGTTGCCGCGAACAGCCGATACCAGCCGGAGACGAGAAAGACGCTCGGCAGCAGCACGCCCATATGGGGCTTGACCGAAATCAATGCAAAGCAAAGCCCTGCCATCCAGGATGACTGCCGCCTCAGGCAAAAACCCAGGATCATCGCCGCAGCGATGAACATGCCGGTCTGACCGAGCTTGATGTTGGCCCAGACAACGGGCGCCGCGAGCACGAGCCAGACGATTTGACGCTCGCCGAACAAACGCCAGAGGCCACCGGCGAAGGCCGCCAGCGTGACGCCGACCCAAAGCGTGTAGGCGACGAAAAACGGCATCGCCGCGAACGGCATCATCAGGAGCTGCATGGTCGGCGGATAGAACCACCCGTAGGCAAAATCGACCGGCCCGATTTCCGCCTCGAAGGTCGCGGCGAGGCTGCGCCAGTCGAAGGCCGCCGTTGCCTGTCCCTCCAGGGCCAACCGGCCCGCGGCCCAAAAAGCGAGAAAATCGATCTCCTTGAGACCGCCATGGAAGATCGGCGCCAGGGCATGGCCGGCGATCGACAACAGATAGATCGCCAGCACGCCCTGAAGAAGGCGCGGCGATAGGCGGCTCAGGCGGTCCAAAAGCGATTGCCCCCGGGCAGAGCTGTGTTCGCGCTGAAGGTCGCCTGAATGCAACAACTAAGAAGGGAATAAAATTAAAAATGTTATCCGAAAAGGAGATTTCCCTGTCTTGGAGCCGGTGATCCGCCAATTTCCGGGGCGGCGTGCATCTGATCACAGAAGCGCGAGCCCGACCGGCTTACACGGCTCTCCATCCTTGTTTCCGACAATGCGGCAAGCAGGAACCTGGGGAGACACCTCATGCAACACCACGGTGCACAACGATACAATCCCGAGCTCTACAACCCACGCCGGACGCTCGGCAATGAATGCGGGCCGAGCAGTCCGGACGGCCGTTTTGGCCGCTTGTTCGCGCTGGGCGGTGAGCTCCAGCCTCATCCAAGCCCGATCTACGACCTGCGGCGTCTGGGACGTCAGAACGGGCCGATGCTCGACGATCAGGGGGCTGTCAACGACAGCGCCACGCCAGCGGGCTTCACCTTCCTGGCCCAATTCATCGATCATGACATCACACTGGACACCAGTTCGAAGCTCGACCGGCCGGCTGTGCCTCGGGCGGTGGAGAACAGCCGCACGCCCAATCTCGATCTGGATTGCGTTTACGGAGCCGGCCCGGAAGCGAGCCCGTTCCTGTTTGATCTGCCCAAATTGCGGGTGGGCCAACCGATCGGTGGCGAACGTTTTGACCTGGCCCGGTTCGACGGCATCGCGCTCATCGGTGACCCGCGCAATGACGAAAACGTCATCGTCTCGCAGCTCCAGGCGGCATTTATCGCCTTCCACAATGCCCTGGCCGACCGTCTGCTGGCGGCGCGGGGAGTGGCCCTCAATGCTCTTTCCGAGCAGGCGAAACGCGAGCTGTTCGAAGCGGCCCGCGACCATGTCATCCATTACTACCACCGCCTGCTGATCGAGGATTTTCTACCCCACATTATCGGCGTGGAGAGGACCATCGACATCGCCCGGCGGGGTCGACGGTTTTACTTCAAGGATGGCTTCTATGACGGCGCCAATGACGACGTCCGCCGTCCGTTCATGCCGGTGGAGTTTTCGGTCGCCGCCTATCGCTTCGGCCACAGCCAGGTCCGTCAGACCTATGACCTGAACGCGGCCAGACTAGGTGTCGAGCTGTTCGCTGCGGACGGCTTGATGGGTTTTCGCCCGATCGCCGAAACCGATCGCGTGGACTGGCATCGGTTCTTCGCCGTGGACGGCCGTGGCGCGCCGCAGATGGCCCGCAAGATCGATCCCTTGCTTCCGGGTCACCTTTTCCATCTGGATGAGGTCAACGTCGTGCCGCCTGGCGATCTGGGCTCTTTGGCCGCACGCAACCTCAACCGCGGGCGGACCTTCCGCTTGCCTTCCGGTCAAGCGATCGCCCGGGCGATGGGCGAGACGCCGCTGGCCGCCGACGAGACCGTGCGGGAACATCTGGCGATCGAGGAAACACCGCTCTGGTACTATGTGCTCCAGGAGGCGAGCCAGGTGGTGGTGACGGCCGAGGGCTATCTGCCCAAGGTCAAATCGATGGGCCACGGCCGCGAAATGGGCAGCGCGGCCGGCAACGTCCTGGGTCCGGTGGGCGGCACCATCGTCGGCGAAGTCATCACCGGCCTCATCGATCATTACCGCGAGCGGACCGGCAAGGGCCTCGACTTCATCCCGGAGATTGACCTCGAGACCACGGACACCGGGCAGTTCGGCCAACGGTTTCTCATGCAGAACATGTTGAGCGCGGCCAGCCTGACCTAGACCGCTTCAATCCGCTACGAGGAGGCGCTGGCCGACATCAGCGCCTCTTCTTTTCGGCTCAGCTGCGCGCTTCCTTCAGCCCATCCAACAGGAGACGCCCGCCAAGTGCGCCGAACAGGATGCCGAAGCCGGCGTCGATCAGTTTGAATAGCCGGCCGTAGGCGCGCACCACGATGCCGGTGGAAAACAACAGCGCGTAGGCGCCGTAAATGGTCATGGCCGAAAGCGATGCGCCCACGCCCACCAATAGGAAATGGCTGGCCGACGGCGTGGCTGCCGCCAGAAGGATCGATATCGCGACCCACATAAGCGCGGCTTTCGGGTTGGAGAGGACCACCAGGAACCCTCGAACGAAAGCGTCTCTCAAGCCCAATTGGATCCCTCTTTGGCGGGCACCGGCGGACGCCGTCCGGAAAGAACCGATCAGCGAGCGCAAACCCAGATAGACGAGATAGCTGCCGCCGAGGAGCTTCATCAAGGTGATCGTCTGGGGAAAGGCATCGAGAAAGGCGCCCATACCGAAGGCGAAGAGGACCGCCCAGATCAAAACGCCCGTCGCCACCCCGCCGGCCGTGGCGAGCCCTGCCCGCCGGCCCGTGCCAAGCGCCACCGCCGAGACGGCAAGCATGTTCGGGCCCGGCGTGATCTGCATCAGCACGATCGCGAGCGCGATTGGCAGCAGATCAAGCATGAAGGCCTCGTTCGACAGGTGATTGGTCGTGTCACGGAAAAGGCTATAAGACATGACCGGGTATAAGGGGAGGAAAGATGAGCAATCCGTTCAAGGTCGCGGCGGTCCAGGCGGCGCCTTCGTTCCTGGACAAGGACGCCACCGTCGACAAGGCGGTCTCGCTGATCGATCAGGCCGGAAGCCAGGGCGTCAAGCTGATCGCCTTTCCTGAAACCTGGGTCCCCGGCTATCCCTGGTGGATCTGGCTCGGTGCGCCGGCGTGGGGCATGCAGTTCGTCCAGGCTTATGCCGACAACTCGCCGCTCGCCGGGGGGCCGGAGGAGCAAAGGCTCCGCGATGCGGCGCGTCGAAACGGCATTCATGTCGCCATGGGCCTCAGTGAGCGAATCGGCGGCAGCCTCTACATGGCCCAATGGCTGATCGGCGCGGACGGCGAGATGATCGCCCGCCGCCGCAAGCTCAAGCCCACCCACGTCGAGCGGACCGTCTTCGGCGAGGGTGACGGCAGCGACATCGCTGTCCACGATACGAGCCTCGGCCGGCTCGGCGCTCTCTGCTGTTGGGAACATCTGCAGCCGCTGACCAAATATGCCATGTACGCCCAGAACGAGCAGATCCACATCGCCTCATGGCCCAGCTTCAGCCTCTACCGGGGCATGGCCTACGCGCTCGGGCCGGAACTCAACACCGCCGCCAGCCAAATGTACGCGGCCGAAGGGCAGTGTTTCGTCATCGCCTCCTGTGCCACCGTCAGCGACGCCATGGTCGAACGGCTGTGCGATACGCCGGACAAGCAGGCCTTTCTCAAGCCGGGCGGCGGCTATGCCCGGATCTTCGGCCCCGACGGCTCACCCCTTGGCGAGCCGCTGGCCGAGGACCAGGAGGGTCTCGTCGTCGCCGAGATCGATCTCGGCATGATCGCGATCGCCAAATCGGCAGCCGATCCGGTGGGCCATTACAGCCGGCCGGACGTCATGCGGTTGCTGATCAACCGCTCCCGCAACGACCATGTGGTTGGCTCGCAACCGACGGCACCCCGTTTCGAGGTTTTGGGCGACGCCGAAGCAGCCGTGGAAGCAGCGGAGTAGGTTTCGTCTTTGCGGGCAAACGGCCACCTCCCTATCTGAGGGGAGGAGAGCTAGCGAAAGGACGAAAATGGCGGTTTCGGCAACCGTAACCGGCATCGATTGGCAGTGCCGAGCCACCTGGCGGCAGGCGTCGGTCAATACCGCCTGGTGCCTCGCCGGATGCTCGATCGGTGATCTCGGCACCATCTTTTTCTTCCAGGTGAGCGGCATCCCCTGGCCGACGCTCGCCATCATGACACTCGCCATCGTCAACGGCATTCTGACCTCAATCGCGCTCGAAACGGTCATCCTTTCCCGGCAAATGGCCCTCGGCGACGCCTTCAGGACCGCCATCGGCATGTCGCTGATCTCGATGGTGTCGATGGAGGTGGCCATGAACGCGGTCGACGTTGTTCTCACCGGCGGCGCCAAGCTGACCTTCTGGGTGCTGCCTATCATGCTGCTTGCCGGCTTCCTGACGCCACTGCCCTACAATTACTGGCGGCTCAAGGCTCTGGGCAAAGCCTGTCACTGAGGCTCTTGTCGAATACGCAAAATCTCTTGCGAAGCCCCTCCCGGAGGCAGACGATAGGTCTATCAAGCTCATTCGGGAGGAAGATGATGCGCGTCTTACGTTCGCTCGCTTGGTCCGTGTCTTTCGGAGCCATCACCCTGCTCGGCAGCGGAGCGTTCGCCGCGCCCACCCATCCCCTCGACGCGCTGACCGACGAGGAATACGGCCAGGTGCGCTCGATCCTCGAGGCTCACGGCCACGTCGGCGAAACCTCCGCCTTCGCCATCATCAGCCTGGAGGAACCGGCCAAGGAGGACGTGCTGGCTTGGTCCGAGGGCGATCCGATCTCACGGGTCGCCGCCGCCGTGGTCCGCGAGGGCCCGAAAATGTTCGAAGCGACGGTCGATCTGGTCGAGAAATCGGTGCTCGACTTCACGGAAGTCGAAGGCAAGCAGTCGAGCATCCTGTTCAGCGAGTGGGTCGCCGGCGGCGAGATCACCCAATCCGATCCCGGCTGGCAGGAAGCGATGAAGGCCCGGGGCTATGACGAGATCGATCCCGAACGGTTCTTGTGCCTGCCCTTCTCCGCCGGCTATTTCGCCGAACCGGAGCTCGAGGGCAAACGCCTGCTCCGGGTCCAGTGCTTCGACCAGGAAGGCACCACCACCAGCGTCTACACCCGGCCGATCGAGAACCTGACGGCGATCGTCGACCTCAACGCCGGCGAGGTCGTGCGCCTGATCGACGAGGGTCCCGTGCCGGTGCCCGAGCCCCACGGCAATTACGACGTTCCATCCGTGTCGCCGCTGCTGCCGGCGATGAACCCGATTGAGGTGACCCAGCCCGACGGGCCCAGCTACCAGATCGACGGCTCCAAGGTCACCTGGGGGCCCTGGTCCTTCCACCTGCGGCTCGATCGAAGGAGCGGGCCGGTCGTCTCGCTGGTCACGTTCGCCGACGACGGCGAAGACCGCTCGGTGCTCTATCAGGCGAGCTTGAGCGAGATGTTCGTGCCCTACATGGATCCGGCCCAGGGCTGGTTCTACAAAACCTATTTCGACGCCGGCGAATACGGCTTCGGCATGTTCGCCACGCCCCTGGTCAAGGGTGTCGACTGCCCGGCCCATGCCACGTTCATCGATGGCGTGCTTGCCTTCGACGATGCTGAGCCGGTCCCCTACCCCCAGGCTCTGTGCATCTTCGAACGGCCCACCATGGGTCCCGCCTGGCGCCACTCCGAGTTCCTGAACGAAACCTACGAAGGCCGGCCCGGCCGCAACCTGGTCGTCCGCATGGCCGCCGCGATCGGCAATTACGACTACATCTATGACTGGGTGTTCATGCCGACCGGTGCCATCAAGGTCGACATCGCGTCGACCGGCATCGACATCACCAAGGCTGTCGAAACCCAGCATATGGACGACGCCACCGCGGCCGAAGACACGGCCTACGGCACCCTCGTGGCACCAGGCCTCGTCGCCCCGTATCACGACCACTATTTCGCGCTGCGCCTCGATTTCGACGTCGACGGCCGCAACAATTCCTTCGTCAAAGACACCTTCGTCAGGGAAACGCTGCCCGAAGACCACCCTCGCGCGAGCATCTGGACGATCGAGCGCGAGGTCGCCCAGACCGAGGCCGACGCCCAACTCGACATCGACCTGAAAAATCCGGTCCAATGGCGGATCCAGTCCAACGACCGGACCAACGCGCTGGGCAATCCCACCGGCTACGTCCTCAAGACCACCGGCAACGCCTACACCCAGCTCAGCGACGATGACTGGCCGCACAAGCGGGCCGGCTTCACCAAACACCATCTCTGGGTCACCGCGTTCGACGCGCAGGAAAAATACGCGGCCGGCGACTACCCCAACCAGAGCCAGGGCGGCGACGGCCTGCCCGCCTGGACGGCGTCCAACCGCACAATCGAGAACACAGATCTGGTGCTTTGGTACACGCTCGGTTTTCATCACATCACCGCCGCCGAGGACTGGCCGGTGCTTCCCTCGCACCCGAAGTCGGTGATGATCGCGCCCCACAACTTTTTCGACCGCAATCCGATCATTAACGCCCCGCCGGTCCAAACCGCCCAAAACTGATTTTTTGTCTGTTGGAGCCTGCGTTGGTGACGAAACCGGCGCGGGCGCACAGCCGAAAAACAATATGACGGAGCGCGCGACCCTCGGCCCCTGCTCGCCCCTCTTCATCGCTGCCAACCTGCAGGCATCCCTGGACCATTACCTCACCCATCTCGGCTTCGAATGCCGCTTCAGATCCACCTATCCAAAACTTTTCGCCATCGTCGGACGGAACCAGGCCCAAATCATGCTGAAAGTCATCGGTGACCAGGTGCCGCCGCTTCCCAATCCCCAAAGGCATGACTGGGCCCGCTGGGACGCCTTCGTCTATTCACCGGACCCGGACCGGCTCGCCCAAGAATTTTCGGGCCGCGACGTCATCTTCCGCCAGCCCCTTCGCGACACCGATGACCGATTGCGCGGCTTCGAGGTCGCCGACCCCGACGGCTACATCTGCTTCTTCGGCCGCCCGATCGATGGGTGACGATCCCCCCGCAACAGCGTAACGGCTGTGATCAAGATCCCGACGATGAGCATAGCTCATTCGACGGCAAACACTTCTGAGAAATCAGCTTCTTCGGGGCATTCATGCGTCAATCGATAAGAAACATTTTTGATCGGAAAGACGAACTCTCCCGTCTGGAAGATCGTCTGTCTCGACTTGAGGAACGACTCGAAGCCAAGGACAACGAGATCGAAAAGCTGCACCGCAGAATTGAACGAATGACTGTCGAGAAACCGAACTACGACCTGGTACGGGTCGACAATGTCGGTTTGTTCATGCCCACCAATGACAATTTGTACGACCGGGTGGTCCCTGATGATGCCAAGGGTTTCGATAGAACGGCCCACCGCGAATTAATGAGGGCCGGAGCCCCGCCTCGCCATGAGCTTGAACACGACGTAAAGAAACTTCTGTATCTTTACTTGGACATTTTGAATGAACGGAATGTCCAAACATACTTTCTTGACTTCGGCGCTTGGGTTGGCGACGTGGCCATTCGGCTGGCCCGGTTCGCGGCCCTACGCCAATACCGGTTCGATGCCGTGTGCTACGATCCGTCCTTTGCCGGTTGCCTGATACCGTTCAACGCGGCGTTGAATGATGTTTCCGACAGGGTGACCTACCAATCTGTTGGCCTAAGCCGCCATGGCGGACCACACCTGTTTCACCAGATCCGCGGAAACTCCGATGCCTCGAGGCTGGATTTGACCATCACCGATCTGCCCGAGATGGAGTTCGAAAGCTATCCGATCTGGACGGTCACCGGTGCGGCCTGCTTTGCTGAAGTGCCCGAGGGAGCGCATCTCATGGCAAAGTTCGATGTCGAGGGCGTCGACGCCGAAATCATCATGGACAATCTGGACGAACTCAACGACGCGACCCTCATGATCGAACTTGCCGTCGGCCAGGGCCAGTACAAAACGATCGATACCGCCGCCTATCTGAGAACACTCGACAAGACCCATTCCCTTTTCGATCTCGTCTATCTGCAGCAACCGACATCTGCGGCTCTGATCGACAAAGACCACATCGAGGATTTTATAGCTGACATTCCCAAACGGGCCTACGGGTTCACGGACATCCTGGCGGTCCCCCGATCACTCCCGGCCCATGATGATCTCGCCACCGCCCTGACAAACCTGCCCCCACAGGAACCAAGTTACGTGATGGGATAGTCTGTCGGTGGATTTCGGTGATCAGTTGCCGCCGCTTCCCAATCCCCAAAGACATGAATGGGCCCGCTGGAACGCCTTCATCCATTCATCGGACCCGGACCGACTCGCCCAAGAGTTTTCGAGCCGCAACGTCACCTTCCACCAGCCGCTTCGCGACACTGATGACCGCCTGCGCGGCTTCGAAATCGCCGACCCCGATGGCTACGTCTGCTTCTTCGGCCGCCCGATCGATGGCTTACGATCGGGCCTCAGAACGTTTTACAGGCGCAGCGCGTTTATCCACGCTGCACTGTTGCAGACGGCTGAAGAATAGTGCACCGATCGTTGGGGAGGGCATATGGGAGGGCGCGCCATCCAACCTTGACCCGCGAATGAATCCGTCGTCCATTTTGATCGCGACAGAAGAAATTTACCAGCATTCGTTGAAACAAAAACAGAATGATACCTGTATTTAACGTCTAACTTTGCACCGGATCTCAAAAATGGATGAAATTATCCGACAATTTGTCTCACTATTTCAGTTACAGAACATTATCTCCAAGCCGTGGGTCTGGTTACTTGCCATATCGTTTTCTCCTGTAATTAAAAAATTATCTATGCTCGAAATCGCTTGCATAGAAAAAAGAGCTTAAACTTGATCTCGAAATACTAGAACAATTAGCAAAAAGTCAAAATGAAGGGATAATACTCGGTTATATCGAAAATGAAATTATTGGTATATACCAACAAAAGAACAATTACTTCTGGAAAAACTTGATTATTCTTTTTGCTATCTTGTGTGTCATGTGGATCAGCTATGGTTTGTGGGGGCAGCACAAGAGCGGTCCGCAAAGTTGGGCTCCAATTTTCGTTTTGCTTCTTGTATCATCTTTATTTCTACCTACGGTAGTTTTTTTGCGGGTGAGTATCTAGATCGAGATAGCAATTACAGTTATTTATCCAGCTATATTACTAGTATTTATTCTAATAGTCGGTAATATTGACAAAATTGAACCGACGACAAAATAAAAAATTTCAGTTTCAAAGACAACCTGCTAAATTGTAATAGCCAAGAACCATGCTCCTAAGGCATCGCAAGGGCGTTGATAAACTGTCAAGGTAATTGAGTCCGTCAAAGCGCCCGGCCCGGTGGTGAAGACAAAATAGCGACCGGACCGGGCGGCCAGAAACTGACGAAAAACTAGGCGCGGGCTTCGAGAACCATGTTGAACGGCGTTTCCGTGGCCCGATGGACAGAAGAAAAACCGACGGATTGATGGTTTCGGCGAGCTTG
>JBHJGP010000013.1:0-278390 GCA_050331695.1 Geminicoccaceae bacterium | reverse complement strand
GAGGTCGCCAGAACCCTTGGCAATCTGGGAAACGTTCTCGAAGCGCTCGGCGACTATCAGGCCGCAAGGGACGCCCAAAACAGCGCCCTCAAGATTTTCGAGAAGGCCTATGGACCCGACCATCCAGAGGTCGCCATAACCCTCACCAATCTGGGCATCGTCCTGAGAGAGCTTGGAGAAACAAGCGAAGCTAGGGATTGCTTCGACCGCGCGGCATCGATCTTCGAGGCCAGACTCGGGCCCGACCATTCCTATACTCAAATCGCGAAAAAGCTCCGCGACGAGCTGGACTGAAACGACCAAAACTAATGGCCTGTTGCGTTGCAGCGCGGGAGCGGGCATGCGTGCGCCTTCAGGTTGGGAGGAACGAGAGAAGGCCATGGACGAGGAAGCCGTTGAGCCGAGCGAGACCGAAAAACTGGCGCGCCAGACCGAGCGTTTGGCGGGGCTGAACCAGCGTGCCCAGCTCCTAGCGCAACGGAGCCTGGAGCAACAGGCCGAGGAGTTTCTGGGCCAAAAATTTTCGCTCGTTGACCATCAGGGGCTGGCCGAAGCCTTTGGCCAGTTCGCCGGCAAGTTCCTGTCCAATCCGACCAAGGTGGCCGAGGCTCAGACCGCCCTGTGGCGGGATAGTTTTGCCCTCTGGCACAATTTTTTGGCCGGGCAGGAGACCGGCCGGATGGAGCCGGTGGTCAATCCGAAGCCCACCGACCGCCGGTTCAAGGACAAGGTCTGGCACGAGAATCTGGCCTTTGACTGGATCAAGCAGAATTATCTTCTGAGCGCCAATTGGCTGACCTCGCTGGTCGAGGAGGTGCCGGATCTGGACCAGGCGACGCGGGCCAAGGTGCGCTTCTATTTGCGCCAATATGTCAGCGCCATGGCGCCGACCAATTTTCCGCTGACCAACCCGCAAGTGCTCAAAAGGCTGTCCGATACCGGCGGCGACAGTCTGTTGGATGGCTACGAAAAGTTTCTGGACGATCTGGAGAGGGGCGGCGGTCATCTCAAGATCAAGATGACCGACGAGAGCCAGTTCGAGGTCGGCCGCAATCTGGCGACCACGCCCGGCAAGGTGACTTTCCAGAACGAGCTGATCCAGCTCATCCAATATTCGCCGACGACCGACAAGGTGAAGGAGCGGCCGCTGCTGATCGTGCCGCCCTGGATCAACAAGTTTTACATCCTGGATCTTCAGCCGAAGAACAGTTTTGTCAGCTGGCTGGTGGCGCAAGGCCACACCGTGTTCCTGATCTCCTGGGTCAATCCGAGAAAGGAACTCGCGGACAAAAGGGTCGAGGACTACATGACGCTGGGTCCGCTCGCCGCGCTCGACGCCATCGACGAGGCGATCGGTGCCAAGGAAGTCAATCTGCTGGGCTTTTGCATCGGCGGCATTCTGAGCGCCGCGATGCTCGCTTGGATGGCGGCGCGGGGCGACAAGCGGATCACCTCGGCCACGCTGCTCGCATCGATGATCGACCTCTCGGACGTGGGCGAGGTTTCCGTCTTCGTCGACGAGGACCAGTTGGAGGCTATGAAGCGGCATATCGAGCGCCAGGGCTATCTCGAGGGCCGCTACATGGCCGACATGTTCTCGATGATGCGCGAGAACGATCTGATCTGGTCGTTCTTCGTCAACAATTACCTTCTGGGCCGGGAGCCCATGGCCTTCGATCTGTTGTACTGGAATGCCGACAGCACGCGTTTGCCCGCGGCCATGCTGCTCGAATATCTGCGACTGTTCTACATCGACAACGGCCTGATCAAGCCGGGCCATATCGAGCTCGCCGGCACGCCCATTGATCTGAAGAACATCAAGACGCCAATCTATTCAGTGGCCACCGTCGATGATCACATCGCGCCCTGGCGTTCCTGCTTCCAGGTGGTGAACCACGTGTCGGGGCCGGTCACCTTCACCCTTGGCGGCTCCGGCCACATCGCCGGCATCGTCAACCCGCCGGACAAGCAGAAGTATGGATTTCGCACCTACGGACGAAAGCAGGGCGATCCCGATCTCTGGCTGGAGCGGGCCAAGGAACACAATGGGTCCTGGTGGCCCCATTGGGTCGCCTGGCTGAACCGCCATGCCGGCGGCGAGGTACCGGCCCGGGTCCCCGGCGAGGGCGGGCTCAAGCCGATCGAGGACGCGCCGGGCTCCTATGTTAGGGACACCCGCAGCGAATGATCGCCCTATCCCCGGTCTTCGCCGAGAGGGGCGTGCGCCTGCGGCTCGGCGTGATCCGGGGCCGGATCGATCCTTCGCTCGATACTGAAAATCTCGACGAGGCCTTGGCGCAAGCGGTGGAAGGCGCCAGAGCGCGGATCAAGGAACGAAAAATCAGTGAGTGGCCGGCGATCGCGGCGGGCCGGCAGGCCTACAAGGCCTGTGGCAAGGATCCGAGCCGCTACCGGCTTTCGTCCGAAGCGCTGCTGCGCCGCATCGCATCGGACAAGGATCTCTACCGGGTCAACCATGTGGTCGACGTCGGCACCCTGATCTCGATCGAGACCGGCTTTCCGGTCGGCTGCTACGACGAAGCGCAGCTCGCGCCACCGGTCGAGGCCCGCATCGGCGGCGAGCGCGAGAGCTATGGCGGAATCGGTCGCGGGCCGATCAATCTAGAAGGGCTGCCGCTGCTGGCCGACGGCCAGGGTCCGTTCGGCAGCCCGACCAGCGACAGCGAACGCACCAAGATCACCGAGGCCAGCCGATCGGTGTCGATGGTCCTGTTCGGCTTCGGCGAGGCGGCGGGACTGGCGGCCGCCGTCGAACGGGCCGCGGAACTGCTGCAAGCCCATGCCCGCGTGCAGATGAGCGAGTGAACGATCCAACCGGAGGAAGCCACGCCATGACCATCACCGTCGTCGCCACCATCCGGGCCAAGCCGGGCGAGGAGGAGGCCCTGAAGACAATTCTCGAGGGCCAGGTGGCGCCGTCCCGGGCCGAGGAGGGGTGCGTGGCCTACGACCTGCATCAGGACGTGGACGAGCCCACCCGGTTCACCTTCATAGAGGTCTGGGCCGACGAGGCGGCGCTGACGAAACATTTCGGTCAGGAGCATCTAGCGAGCTCGCGCGAGCGCCGGGCGCCTTTGCTCGCAGGGCCGGCAGAGGTCCGAAAACTGACGAAGATCAGCTGACCGGTGCCATTGTTTCCTTTGTTTGCCGGAGCATCGGGCTGACCCGATCCTCCCAGAGCCGGTCGAACAGCCGCTCATAGATGGCGTGATCGCTCCAGTAGGCGCCGTGTGCGTTTTCCTGGTCCCGATAGTCCCGATGGACATCGGTCACCTGGGTGAAGGAAGGCTCCAGTTCGGTACTGATCGGATCGGCGTCGCTGAAGAAATTGAACCAGGCCACGTCCAACTCGTCGAACAGGGCCTTGAGCTCTTCCCGGCTGCCGAAATTATAGTCTTGGAGGAAGCGGTCGGGCACGACGCGCAGGCCGTGATTCAAGAGCATCAGTTGGTTTTTATAACGCGTCGTCTTTTCCAGTGAGAAGAACAAGAGGCGCGTCACGATGCCGAGCGGGCTGCCGAAGGTGACGATGGTGTGGAGCCGTTCGCGCTGGGCCTGGGTCAGGCGTTTGGCGGAATCCGTGTTCATCTGGTTAAGCGCATCGAACAGGATCACCGAGCCCAGTGAATGACCGGCAAAGACGACGCTTTGATAGTTTCGGTCCTCGTTGGCGAGAACGCCCAATGACAGCTCTTCGAGACCTTTGATGATGCCTTCGCGCTTGCGCCTGAACGGATTGTCGGGCTGGCGGTTCAGATACATCACCAGATCCATCCAATTGATGCGCAGCGAGCCCCGAGCCAATCGAAGGACAAACTCCAGGCCTCGCGTCAGGACGCCCTGGGACAGGGTGTTGCCAAGGCGCAGCATCGGCAAAAGCCAGGCGAACCGTCGCAGGATCCAAACGATCTGGACGTAGTCGGCATTGTTGGCGCTGGGATGGTGGCTGTCGACCAGCCGGTAGCAACATTTGTTGAGCGACGCCCGATCCTGACCGCCCTCGGCGACACCCTTCCGGCGCAGAAGAATGATGTTCTCGCCGTCCTGTTCCCGCTGGTCGTTGAGCTCCTTCACCAATTGCGTGAACCAACCGAATGCCTGGCCGGAGCTGATGCCGAACTCCCGAGCGTCGCCCCAGTAATATTCGTAGACATCGAAAGTCAGGTGGATTTTTACGCCTTCCGACAGGGTCAGCAGAAAAGGTCGGGAAGCGTAGTCGTGGCACACGCCGCCGTTGACCTCGAGCTTGCCGTAAGTGACCGGCAACTCTTCGATCAGGTGACCTTCACTGGCGCGCTTCTTCACCGTCCAGTCAACGCCCTCGAGAACGTTCTGCAGCGTGTCGTACGGTTTTTGGAAACCAATGCCGTGAGCGACGACGATGCCGACGCGGAAGGTAGGGATCTTCGGCTCGTTGAGCTGGTCCATGAGGTCCTCCTCACGACTGTTGGTTACTTCGAACCGTTGACGGGTTGTACCACAGGTATGGTGCCGGACCGAGTGACAGAATTCACGTTCAAAGCGTTTAGAAGTCGGGATGTTTTCTCATTCTGCGAGATCCCCCGGATTGAGCCCCGTTCATCGGCGGACTTTGGGTCCGTCGAGCCACTTGGCAGTTTGGTGATCGCCTGTGATCGGCCGTGCCCGTTTCGCCCGCTGCAACGCACCATATCTCAGTGATCGTGGCGGGCTCAGGCGCGGATCCATCCTTCCCACCGATTGACGGGACCGAGTGATGAAAAGACGGTTTGTGGTTTTGGCGGCGTTTGCGACGGCAGGCTTCTCATGGTTCGAAAGGCTGATCGCTCCATCATCCGATCTGATTGATGACCACTGGCGGACGCGGGCCAATGGCAGCGGCAAAACGGTTGACCACAGCGCCTGGAACCAGCTCTTGGGCCGCTACGTCGAAACCGATGACCGTATGATCAATCGGATCGATTATCAGGCTGTGTCAGCCGAGGACCGGAAAGCGCTCGACGCCTATCTGGCACAGCTCCAGAGCGTCACCGTCACCGAGCTTCCCCAGGCGGAACAGCTTGCCTACTGGATCAACCTCTACAATGCCCAGACCGTCGCCATCATCCTCGATCATTATCCGGTAGAGAGCATCCGCGACATCACCTATGGCGACAGTTTCGCCATCGGCCCCTGGGGCAAGGAGCTTGTAACGGTCGAGGGGCGCGATCTGTCACTCAACGATGTGGAGCACGGCATCATCCGGCCCGTGTTCAACGAGCCCCGGATCCACTACGCCGTCAATTGCGCGGCGGCCGGTTGTCCCAACCTGGCCAAAACGGCCTTCCAGGCCGACACGCTCGAAGATCAGATGAACGAAGCCGCCCGGGCGTACGTCAATGACCCTCGGGGCGTGCTCATGACCGATGACGGTGAGCTTGTTCTCTCCAGCATCTACAACTGGTTTCGCAGCGATTTCGGCGGTTCCGAGGCAGCCGTGCTGGAGCATATCCGCGGCTTCGCCGATCCCGATCTGAGCGAGCGGCTCGCCGGCGTCACAAGCGTTGACGAGTATGCTTACGACTGGTCGCTGAACGACGCGCTCTGACCAGGTTGGCCCTGGTCCGGCCCTTGGTTCGTTTCAACCCGTGGCTGGACGGATCCGGCACATCGGTCGTCGCGCCGGACAGCGGATGCCAGGATCCGGCCCCCTTGCCGGACAGAAAAATCGGTTGGAGGATCATGGCGTCGCGCTTTGCGTTGTGTACGCACATCGAGAGCGGCCCGTCCCGTGTGGCGACCATGAACATGCAGGCTTCGCACCGGCGGTGGTCCAACTTGTCGCCGTCCATGAAGTCGTGCACGTGAAGGCTGAGCCGCCTGATCCGGAACCGGCTGGTCCAGAGGCCGCGCACGCCGCCTAGGCCCCGCCAGACGCGTCTCATTTCAACAGCCAGGCCCGGCCATAGCTGGGGATTGCGGGCGAATATCCCGATGGCTGCGCCGACGGCGGACAGGGGCTCACGGCGACGGCCGAGGAAATCGAAGCGTCCACGGCAAGCCGCCAGAAGCGCTGAAACGAAAGGGCCATCACCGATGAGCGGCACCAGCCGGTCCCCCGCGACCAGGACGGTGGTGTACAGGTTGCACGCGGGATGGCCTACCAACAGACGACCGAAACCCAGCTCATGGCCAGCGGCTCGGTCGAGGCGCTGAACCACACCGGCGAGGTCCACCGGAATGGCCGGTTCTGCCTCGGTTCCCCGGCCCACGGTTGCCTGCGGCTGAAATGACGCCAGGTGGACGTCGTCCGCCTGGTCCATGAAGAAAGCGAACAGGTCCGGCAGCGCTTCCAGCGTTCTCTCGGTGACCGTTGTGTTGAACAGGATCTGCAGCCCGAGCCCTCGAGCCCGGCGGATGTAATCGAGGCGGACCTCGTTCAGCTCCTGTTCGGAGCTGTAACCTTTCCGCGCCTGGGTCATGTCGACGTGAAAGGCAACATCCTGAAGACCCGCTGCCGCCAGCCGGCTGAGTAGCGAGCGCGTCGCGCGAATGCCGTTGGTGAACAGTGCCGGGACCAATCCCCTGTCCCGGCAGCGGGCGACGATCGCCTCCAGTTCATTCGGGTCACGAAGTGTCGGATCGCCGCCGGTCACCTGAACCGTCGTGCCGCGGCCGTAAGCGTCGGCAATGGTGTCGATCCGCCGGAACAGTTCTTCCAAAGGCAGATCCGAAGTCGCCTCGGAATGTTCCGAAAGGTAGCAAAGGCTGCAATCGAGATTGCATCGTTGAGTGATTTCCAGTGCGACACAGCCGACCGGCATGCTCGGTCCGGCGACCTGGCGGTCAGGATCGCAACCATCCGCGTCGAGCGCCGAGCGAATGGCTTGCCCCCGCGCTAAGGCGGAGCCTTCTCGTGGGGACCACGCGTCGATGTCGTCGGTCGTCAGATATCTGTCGGCCATCGGTGTCCTGTTGTCGGGGGAGGCGCCCCGACAAGACACAAGGAACCCCGCACCTCAACGGCCTTATGGTCGCGGGCTGCTCACAACGGGGCGATGGCGGATGGCGCTCAGCGATCCGTCGGCAGTGCCGCGAGGAACGCGGTCACCACGGACGCGGCATTGTCGGACGCCAACTGAAAGAAGGTGCCGATCTCGTTCTCGGCACCGCCCCCGCCAGCCAGATCCGAGAGGCTCCGAAACGCGATGAACGGCGTCTGGTTAGCGTAGGCCACATGGGCGACGGCCGCGCTTTCCATGTCCAGCACCTGAGCCCGAAAGGTGAGGAAGGTGTGTTCGCGGAACTCGGCATTGTCGACGAACGCCCCGCCCGAAACGCCGTTGCCGCCGACCACGAAACGGGGCGTGTGACCGAGACAGGCATCCTCGGCCCGGATCGCGCACTCGGCGAGTTCGACCGTGTCGGCAATCGATCGCGCCACCGCCAGCAAATCGGGGTCGGTGTCGAACCAAAACTTCTCTTCCGGCTCTTCGGCGCGGGGCGTGACAACCGAGACGGCGCGGGGATGCATCATGCCGAAATTCTCGCCGGCATAGTCGAAGAAGGGTGGAACCTGCCAGCCCTGCTCCGTTTCGCGGGCCATCACAACCTCCAGATATTGGGCCCAGCGCTCTGCCACCACCACATCGCCGATGGCCAACTCCGGATCGACCCCGCCGGCAATCCCTGAGAAGACGATGTCGGTGATCTCGAAGTGATCGAGCGCCAGTTGCGCGGTCATGGCGGCGTTCACCATGCTGACGCCGCTCAAAAACATCACCACTTGATGCCCCTCGAGCTGGCCGACCTTGAAGGTAACGCCGTTGATCACGTAGGAGCCGGTCTCGTCAGCGCGATCGATCAGCTTGGCGAGCTCGGGCGGAAAGGCGGACATGACTGCGATCCGTGGCGTGTCATCGACGATCGCCGCCCTGCCGTGAGTGCTTGCGAAACAGACAAAAATCACGGCCGCGAGAACGTAACGGATCAATGCGGATCTCCCCGGTCCTATGTCGGCGTTTTTGGTGGTGCCACAGGGCAAAGCCGGCAGCAAACCAAAGATCGTTCGCACGACATCGTTTTCCCAGCCATTTCAAGTTCCCATCGTCTGATCGGTTGACAGAAGCACGATTGGTCCGATTGTGGGCGGCCAAGGCCGAAACGAAAGGGCCCCCGGCGCGCGCCGGGGATTGGGGAGGTAAGAATGATGTTCGTCCGTCGTACGCTACTGGGTGGCGCTGCCGCGTTGCTGGGCTGGGCCGCGTTGGCGACCGCGCCGGCAACGGCCCAGGATACCAATTATCTTCTGGCCACCGCATCCACGGGCGGCACCTACTACCCCGTCGGCGTGGCGCTGGCGACGCTGACCAAGGTCAAGCTACAGCCGGAAAATGGTATCGGTATGTCGGCGATCAATTCCGCCGGGTCCGGCGAGAATGTGCGCCTGTTGCGAGAGAACGAGGCCCAGTTTGCGATCCTCCAGGGCCTGTTCGGCCACTACGCTACGACTGGCACAGGGCCCGTCGAGGCGGACGGCGTTCAGGAGAACATCCGCTCGATCACCATGCTCTGGCAAAATGTCGAACAATTCGTAGTCGCGAGCGAAAACGCCGAAACTGGAACGATCGAGGATTTTCTCGCGCTCAAGGGCTCGAAGGCTGCGCTTGGCCGACAGAATTCGGGCACAATCGGCTCAAACCGGACGATCCTCGGCAATCTGGGGGTCGACATCGAGAGCGACTTCGATCTGGTCTATGCCGGCTACGGTCCCTCGGCCGAAGCCCTGCAAAACGGCCAGGTGGCTGGCATCTCGACGCCCGCCGGCGTGCCCACCGGTGCCGTCACCCAGCTGTTCGCGGCGATGGGTGATGGGGTCGCTATGCTCAACTTCACCGACGAGCAGATGGCGACCGCCAATGGCGACACCAGCCTCTGGACCCGCTTCGTGATCGACGCAGGCACCTATCCCGGCCAGGAAGAAGCGGTCAACACGATTGCCCAGCCCAACTTCCTGGCGGTCAATGCGGATGTGCCCGAGGAGCACGTCTATCTGATCACCAAGACCATCTACGAAAACCTGCCGTTCCTGCAGGCCATTCACCCCGCCACCAACGCGATGGCGCTCGACCAAGCGCTTGCCGGCCTGCCGGCGCCACTTCATCCGGGTGCCGTCAAATACTTCCGGGAAGCTGGCATCGAGGTACCCGAAGATCTGCTCGGCCCCTGAATGATCGAGCAGGGCCGTGACCGAGAAGGACGATAGCCCCGACGGTCGCGGCCCGGATCGCCTGCCGCCGCCGCTACGGCATACCGTTTACGGTTTTGCCGTTCTCATCGCTGTCGCGCACCTCTACGCGGCGCTGGTCGCCGATGTTTCGGAACTGGTTCGAAATGCTCTCCATTTCGCCGGTTTCGCCCTGCTCTGCTCCCTTTATATCCCGCTCTCAAAGGCGTCATGGTGGACCGACAAGCGCTGGCCGCTTGTGGTCGATGCCACCATCGGTCTCGCGGTCGCCGCGGCAGCCACCCACCTGGCGTTCGCGGAAAACGACATTTACGACCGGGGTGTTCGTCTAAGCCCCCTCGACTGGCTCGCCGGCAGCGGCGTCGTGCTGGGCGCGATCGAACTGACCCGCCGGACCGCCGGTCTGGTCATTCCGATCCTGATCATCTTATCGCTCAGCTACGTCACCTTTTGGGGCGCCTACGTGCCGGGCGTGTTCGCGTTCAAGGGCCTGTCCGCCGAGACGGTCATGTTCCGATCGATCTATGGCGACTACGCCCTGTTCGGCACGATCGCCCGGATCTCCTCGACTTACGTTTTCCTGTTCATCATCTTCGGCGCCTTTCTGCTTCGGTCCGGTGCCGGCGATTTCGTGATCGACCTGGCCAAGGCGGTGGCCGGCAAGCTCACCGGCGGGCCCGGCTTCGTCGCGGTCATCGCCTCGGGCCTCACCGGCACCATTTCGGGCTCTGCGGTCGCGAACACAGCATCCACCGGCGTAATCACCATACCGCTGATGAAGCGGGCCGGCTTTCCGCCCAAGTTCGCGGGCGGGGTCGAAGCCTCGGCGTCCACGGGCGGTCAGATGATGCCGCCGATCATGGGCGCCGGCGCCTTCGTCATGGCGAGCTACACCCAGATCTCCTACGAGGTGATCGTGGCGGTCGCCGCCCTGCCGGCCCTTCTCTACTTCCTTTCGGTCGGCATGTTCGTCCGGATCGAAGCCCGAAGGCTGGGCCTGCAGCCGATGGTCGAGGAAGGCCCGACGCTCAGCGAGGCGGTGAGGAAACAGGGCGCGAGCTTCATCATCCCGGTGGCTGTCCTGATCGGCCTTCTCGTCGCCGGCTACACACCGACCTACGCAGCAGTGATCGGCATCGTCGCGGTGATCGCGTCCAGCTGGCTCACCCAGAAGCCGATGGGTCCAGGGGCTGTGATCGATGCCCTGGCGCTCGGCTCGAAGAACATGATCATGACCGCGGTCCTGCTCTGCGCCGTGGGGCTGGTGGTCAACGTCATCGCCACCGCCGGCGTCGGCAACACCTTCTCGCTAATGATTTCGGCCTGGGCCGACGGCAACCTCATGATCGCGCTGGTCCTGATCGCGCTCGCCTCGCTGGTCCTCGGCATGGGCTTGCCGGTGACAGCGGCCTATATCGTGCTGGCGACCCTATCCGCGCCGGCGCTTGCGGGCATGATCGCCGACAATGCGCTTATTCAGCTGATCGCCGCCGGCACCGTCGGCGAGGAAGCCAAGGCTATTTTGATGCTGGCTTCTCCCGATGCCGCCGCTTCGCTAGGCCAGCCGATGGCGGTGGCGGACGCGGCCGCGCTTGTCACGGGTTTGCCGCTCGAGCTCGCGTCGACCTTACGGGACACGGTGCTGTCGGCGGAAACCCTCACCGTGGCGCTTCTCTCGGCGCACATGATCATTTTCTGGCTGAGCCAGGACAGCAATGTGACGCCGCCGGTGTGCCTCGCCGCGTTCACCGCCGCGGCCATCGCCAAATCACCGCCGATGGCAACCGGCCTCGCCAGTTGGAAGGTCGCGAAGGGCCTCTACATCGTGCCGATCCTGTTCGCTTACACGCCGTTTCTCGCGGGTGACTGGCTGATCGCGCTCAAAATTTTCCTCTTCGCCGTCGCCGGCGTCTACGCGCTCGCCGCCGGCCTCCAGGGCTGGCTGGAAAACGGGCTCAACTGGCCGATGCGGATCCTCGCCTTCGCCATCGGCGCCGCCTGCCTCTGGCCGGACACACTTCTGGTTAATCTCGCCGGCGTCGCCGGTTTTTGCCTGTTGTTCGCTCTCAACCTCAAGCTCGGCCAAATGGCCGAGCCGCAACAGGTTCCGGCCTATGGCGAATGATCCGGAGTTCGTCGATTTCTCGCTCGAGCTGCTGTCGCCGGTGGGCCCGGTGCGGGCAAAGCGCATGTTCGGCGGCCACGGAATTTTTCTGGACGATATGATGATCGCCCTGATCGCCGACGATCAGCTCTATCTCAAGACCGACGATGAAACCAAGGACCGCTTCGAGACGGCCGGTTCGGAGCCGTTTCGCTACACCAAGGCCCAGGGCCAGGTCAGCGTCATGAGCTATCACACGGCGCCTGAGGCGGCCTTGGACGACGCGGAAGAGATGCGGACCTGGGCTAGGCTCGCGGTCGATGCCGCGCTCAGGGCTAGAGCGAAAAGGCCCGCGAAGCGCCGAGCCTCGAAACGCTAGGGCTCCACCTGACCGATGATTGCCTCGACCTCTGCCAGGGGATGATTGGTCAATTCCTTGTTCAAATCGGCAATTAAACGGCGTTGCACCTCCTTGTGGAGGTTGTCGCGAAGGATGCCCAAAGTCTTGGCCGGGGCGGCGACGAACAACTGATCGAAGCGGCCGGTGAGCGCCGCCTTGCGTAACTCTTCTGCCAGTTCCTCGGCAAAACGTTCTTTCTCCTGGGCATGCCAGTCGGTGTTGTCGACGGCGCTGCGCCCGATCCCGGCATCGTCGAACCGCCCCGGCTTGTCGGTGCCCTGCTCTCGGGTCGGCGGATTCTCGATCTCCTTCTCCCGGGCGAGTTCGAGACGCAGTTTATGTTCGGTGCCGGCATTGACGTAAAAACGGGCGCGTTCGCCGTCCGCGACCACGATCCAGGCGCCGTGGCCGAGCTTGGGTCTGTTTTCCTGGCTCATCGGTCCTCCTGCTGCCGCTTCAAGGCGCCATTCCCTTCTTGCGCAGTTCTTCCAGCGCATCTTCGGTTTTCGTCATATCCGAAAGCCCCATGCCCTTGAGCACCGCCTCGGTCTTGGTGAACTGAATGGTCTCATAGTCGATCACCTGCACCCGATTGCCCCAGGGATCGCGAAAATCCAGGCTGCTGGTGGGCAGGATCTCGGCGCCGATCCGCTCAAGCGCCTGTCTCACCCGCGAGCGGTCGTCGACCACGAGACCGAAATGCCGGTGCTCGTCGGGCTTCTGAGTTCGCTCTTCCGAAAGCGCGATGAACTGATCACCCATGTCGATGAACGCCATGGTCTCGCTCCGCCCCCGGAGACTGATTTCAAACAGCTCACCGTAGAAAGCGAGCGCTTCGCCGATATCGCCGACCTCGAGCGCGATGTGGTTGATACCCACGGCCCTGGCTTTCTGATCGCTCATCATATTCCTCCCAAGAACTACTCTCCTGGAGGTAGGCGGGTTCCGCCCAACGCCCACTATCCGGCCAACGGCAGTGGCCCGCGTTCGAGAAAGGTGCTCAGCACGACGGCGCTCTTGGTCCCCCTGACGCCTTGCATCCGATAGATGCGCTCTAGAAGGTCTTCGAGCTGTTGGGCGTCCACCGTGCGCACCTTAAGGAACACGCAGGCCTCGCCGGTGACGGAATGCATCTCCTCGACCTCGGGCAAGTCGCGAAGCGCAAGCATCTCCCCGCTCTTGCCCCACCCCTCAGTGATCACTTCGATGAAAGCGAGCATCTTTCGGCCAAGCTTTTCGCCGTCCAGAAGCGCCGCCGTGGTCCTGATCACGCCATCGCGCTTCAAACGTTTGACCCGCTCATGGACCGCCGGCGCGGAGAGATTAAGCTGCCGGCCAAGTTCGGCGTAAGGCAAGCTCGCGTCCCTTGCCAGAAGCCCTAACAGCATTTCGTCACGCTCGTCCAACCGCGGGCCAGTGGCGGCCGGTCGCCGAAGCTGGTTCGTATTTTCTCCCATTCCACCTTTCTCTCTTGAGCCCGACTTTTCTTCGGTAAATTATCGTTTCGACCTAACCACATAAAAGCTCAAGCACAAACATCATGACAAGCGTTGTTGCCATCCTGGTGCTGGCGATCGTCATTGTCGGCTCCAACAGCCTGCTTCTGAGCCCAATCCTACCGGACCTCGCCAGGGATTTCGGCACAGAGCCCGAAACCGTGGCGCTGGCAATCTCGGCTTATGGTCTGGCGACCGCGCTTTCGGCCGCCTTGTTCGGCCGTCAGATCGACCGGCTGGGCGCTCGCCTCGCGCTGATCGGCGCACTCGCTGTCATCGCGCTGGCTATGATCAAGAGTGCCTTCGCTCCCCATTGGGCATGGCTGGTCTTCGCCCAGGCGATCGCTGGTCTCGGCGCCGGCGTCGCGCTTCCCGCCACTTACACGCTCGCCACCGCACTGGCGCCAAAGGGATATGAGACCCGCTGGCTTGGTCGCGTGCTCACCGGCTGGTCGATCTCACTGGTCGCCGGGATCCCGACGGCGGCACTGATCGCCGATCACCTCGGTTGGCGGAGCGCCTATGTGCTGCTGGCGTTTCTGGCCGCGCTGGCTTGTATCGCCGTGTTTCTGACGATGCGCGGGGAAACCGAGCCCCATGCCACGGCGCCCCAGGCTTTCTGGAGCCCTCTCTCGGTACCGACGGTCAAGAGCCTGCTCCTGGTGTGCGCCGCCTACATGGTCGCGTTCTACGGGGTCTATGCCTATCTGGGCGACCATCTCCGCAGCGAAACCGGCGGTGGCGCCGGCGCTATCGGTCTGATCGTGCTGGGCTACGGCTTGGGCTTCGGCCTTGGCGGGCTCGGCGATGGCATCCTCGATCGCTGGGGAACCCGCCGGCTCTTCCCCCTTTGTCTGGCGGCCATCGCAGCCGTTTACGCGGTGCTCGGTCTCCTCCATGACAGCATTGCTTTGGTGACGGCCATCGCCTTCGCCTGGGGTGTCGCCAATCATTTCGGCCTGGGCGCACTCCTGGTCTTGCTTGGCGAGGCAGACCCCCGGCGGCGGGGTGCGATCCTCGGCCTCAACAGCGCCGTCACCTATATCGGCGCGTCGCTCGGCACCTGGTCATTTGGTCTGATCTATGGTGCCGTCGGTTTCCAACCGCTGCCGGTCATCGCCTGCCTTTTACTGGTGGCCGCCGCCTGTCTGAGCTTACGTCTAGTGCCCGTCCAGGCGACCAGCGCTGGCTGATCCGCCGGTCGTTTGGCAGGGTGGACGAGTTAAGCTCAAGCGGGAACAAGGCGCATGCGGGATTTTCAGTTGCCTGGCCGGTCGCCGGTTATGAGTGGCCGGGCCATGGCCGCCACCTCCCACCCCCTGGCGACGCTCACCGCACTCGACATCCTGCGAGAGGGCGGCAACGCCATGGACGCGGCGATCGCGGCTTGCGCCGTCCAAGCTGTTGTTGAGCCCCAGTCCACCGGCATCGGCGGCGACTGTTTTTGTCTGTACGCGCCCGCCGGCGGCAACCGGGTCATCGCGTTCAATGGCTCCGGCCGAGCGCCCGCCGCCGCGACGACCGCCTGGTATCGAGATCAGGGGATGGGCGAAATCCCCCGCCAGAGCGCCCATGCAGTGACCATTCCGGGCGCAGTCGATGCCTGGGACCAGCTCGCCCGGGATCATGGCCGGCTCGGTCTCGGAAGGCTGTTCGAACCGGCGCTCGGTTACGCCCGTGACGGCTACGTGATCGCGCCTAGGGTCGCCTTCGATATGGCGAGCCAGGCACAACTCTTGTCAGTGGATCCACACTTTTCGAAGATCTTCTTGAAGAACGGCAAGCCGCCTGCTTCGGGCAGCCGCCACGCCCAGCCGGAACTGGCAACGACCCTCGAAGCGATCGGCCGCCACGGCCGGGATGCCTTTTACACGGGCGCCATCGCCGAAGAGACTTTGTCTGTGCTTCAAGAGCAGGGCGGGCTGCACCAGGAAAGCGACTTCAGGGAAGCTCGAGGCGAATACGTCCAGCCGATCCACACCGACTATCGAGGTTACCGGGTCTGGGAATGCCCGCCCAACGGCCAGGGCGTCATCGCGCTTTTGCTGCTCAACCTGTTGAGCCGGCTGCCGGTGGACAAGGATCCGAACAGCGCCCAGCGGCTGCATCTGGAAATCGAGGCGGCCAAGCTCGCCTATCGGGACAGAAACCTGTTCGTCGCCGATCCGGCTCGAACTGAGGTGCCGGTGGACTGGCTCTTGTCCGACGCCCATGCCGAAGAGCTCGTCGCTCAGATTGACCTGAAACGCGCCGCCACCCAACTGGCAACGCCTTCGCTGCCGCCCCATCCAAGCACGGTTTATCTCAGCGTGGTCGACGAGGAGCGAAACGCCTGCAGCTTCATCAACACGCTCTTTCACAGCCATGGCTCGGGCATCACCACGCCGACCACTGGTATCGTTCTCCATAGCCGGGGTGCGGGCTTCGTCGTCGAACCGGGCCATCCCAACACCATCGAGCCCGGCAAACGCCCGCTCCACACCATCATCCCCGGCATGGTGACGAAGGACGACCGGGCCGTCATGCCGTTCGGTGTCATGGGGGGCGAATACCAGGCCTCGGGCCACATGGCTTTTCTCGCACGCTTCATCGACTGCGGCCTCGACATCCAAGAAGCCCAGGATGCGACACGCCTGTTTCCCGATCCCCAAACCGGCGCGGTCGGTGCTGAGCGCGGTTTTTCGTCTGAGGTCAGGGGCGCCCTTGAAGCGATGGGCCACCATCTGACCTCGGTTCAGAAACCGATCGGCGGTAGCCAGGCGATCTGGATCGACTGGGAGCAAAATGTTCTGATCGGCGGCTCTGATCCCCGAAAGGACGGCTGCGCTTTGGGTTATTGAGGCGGCCAATACCGCGCCGGGTTGAGCCCTGCCCGGAACCAGGTGACGAACGAAACCATGTCGAACACCGGCAGGCAAGTGGCGGCGCGAATATCGGCGGCGTAGGGGCCCATATTCGTGCATTCGAGAACGATCGCGCCGACATCCGGATGATTTGCCATCAGGCGAAGGGCCGCGTTCACATTGTCCGTCCGCGCCTGGTCGACATCGAGTTCTAGCTCGTCTCCCAGAATGACGCGGGAAAATTCCTGGCCGTCGTCCGTGCCTTCGATCGGTAGGTCTTCGGGCAAACCGATCGCAGACAGATGGTCCTTGGAGAGCGAGGCCTTGGAGATGGTCAGCACGCCGACCCGCTTGTCCTCGGGCAAGAGTGCTTGGACCATCGGCACCTGCATCAGGGACGAGGTCGCCACCGGCACCTTAAGGGCAGTGGCCAATTCTTGCTGGTACAGAGACAAAAAACCGCAATTGGTGGTGATGCCGGCGGCACCGTCGCGAATCAAGTCACGGCCGGTCTCGATGAAGGCATCGAGCAAACCCTCGGCCCGGTGGCGGACGACGAGGTCGGGCGATGCGCCGCGCACGATCCGATAGAGGACCGGAAACGGCCAGGTCGCGGCATTACCCATGTCACCGGGGATCCGGGGAAAGCGGGCGTCCAGCATGAGGATGCCGACGCTCGCCTCGTAAATGCTCTTGCCGCCGGTGACAGTCATGACGTTTCGTTTTCGGCCTTTCGCTGGACGCGCTAGTTTTCCGTTCGTTGGAACGGGAGGATGCGCGAATTGGACGACGGCAGCAATCGCATGAACGGCGCCGAAGCCATGGTCCGGATGCTCGAAGCTCACGGGGTGCGGCACGTTTTCGGTCTTTGCGGTGATACCTCGCTGCCGTTCTATGACGCGCTCTACCAGCTCGACCACGATATCGACCATATTCTTACCCGCGACGAACGTTCGGCTGCGTATATGGCCGACGGCTACGCCCGGGTGACGGGGCGGGTCGGCGTCTGCGAGGGACCGTCCGGCGGCGGTGCCACCTACATCCTGCCGGGCGTGGTCGAGGCCAATGAGAGCTCCATTCCGGTCCTGGCCATCACCACGGACGTCGCAACCACCTCGGCGGGCCGCTTCCCGCTCACCGAGCTGGATCAAGAAGCGCTGTTCCGGCCGCTCACCAGTCACAATGCGGTGATCCGCGACGCTGCGTTGCTGCCGCGCATGGTCCGGGCAGCGTTCAAGTCCATGACGACGGGCCGGCCCGGCGCTGCCCATCTGGGCGTGCCGTTCGACGTCCAAAAGGCGCCCGTGGACCCAGGAGAGATCTGGGCCGACGATGCGCTCGGCCGCTTCCCTGCAAAACCGACGGCGCCCGATCCGGTGGCTGTCGAGCGGGCGGCATCGATGCTGTTGAACGCCCAGGCGCCCCTGGTGATCTGCGGCGGCGGGGTGGTGATCGCCGGCGCCGAGGAGGCCTTGGCCCGCCTGGTCGACCAATTCGACCTGCCGGTTGCCACCACCATCAGCGGTCAGGGCAGTCTCGCCGAAACGCATCGGGCTTGTGCCGGCGTCGTCGGCTCCAACGGCGGCATCCCGGAAGGCCGGGCCTTGATCGAGGCTTCCGACCTGATCTTGTTTGTCGGTTGCCGGGCCGGCTCGGTCACCACAGAGCGCTGGCGCTTCCCGAAGGCCGAACAAAAGATCATTCACATCGACAGCGCTCCGGCGGTGATCGGCGCTGCGTACCCGACTGAGGTGGCGCTGATTGGTGACGCCCGGCTAGCGCTTTTGGGGCTCGGTGAGGCGCTTCGGGGTTGCATCGCCGAATTTGACGGAAAGGCACGTGCCGCTGCAGTGATGGCCGCGCGCGATCGGCGCCTGCTGGAGAACGACGAAACAGACAAAAAGCCGATCCGGCCGGAACGGTTGATCCGGGCGATGAACAAGCTTTTGCCTGAGGACGCGGTGGTTGTCGCCGATCCGGGCACACCCTGCCCCTACATCTCGGCCTATTGGCGCCAGCCGGCGCGGGGACGAAAATTCATCTCGAACAGGGCCCACGGTGCGTTGGGCTATGCCCTTTCGGCCGCCATCGGTGCCAAGATCGGGCGGCCCGACGCGCCGGTCCTGGCGGTAATGGGCGACGGCAGCTTCGGCTTTACCTGCGGCGAGCTCGAAACCGTGGTCCGGCTCGACCTGCCGATCACCTTCGTCGTCATCTCCAATGCGGTCTTCGGCTGGATCAAGGCCGGCCAGCGCTCCGGCTTTGGCGAGCGCTATTTTTCGGTCGATTTCTCTCGCACAGATCACGCCGCCGTCGCCCGGGCGTTCGGCATGGAGGCGCATCGGATTGAGGATCCACGCGAGGTTGAAACGGCCCTGGCAAGGGCGCTTGCGAGCGATCGGCCCGTCCTGCTGGACCTCGTCTGTCAGCCGCTGCACGAGGCGGCGGCACCGGTCAGCGAATGGGTGGCTTGAGCCGGGCCCCGCGGGTCGCGGTCATCGGCGCCGGCGTCGTCGGCGTCAGTTGTGCCGAATGGCTGAGGCGCGATGGCCATGAGGTCACGCTTTATGACAGGCGCGAGCCGGGCGAAGGCGCGTCCTTCGGCAATGGCGGTGTGATCGCCTGCGCGGCGCTGGTTCCGGTGCCCGTGCCGGGCCTTCTAAAGAAGGCGCCGGCCATGCTGTTCGATCCGGACAAGCCTTTGTTCCTGCGCTGGTCTTACCTGCCGAAACTGCTGCCCTGGCTCGCGCGCTATCTCGGGACGGCGACCAAAGGTCATGTCGAGCATTATGCCCGGTCGATGGCGCCGCTTCTGTCGGATGCCGTTGAGCAGCATCAGGCGCTGGCGAAGGGAACGCCAGCCGAGCGCTGGATCCAGACCGGCGATTATCTCTACCTCTACACCGACCGTTCCGCTTTTGGGGCCGACGCCTTCGGCTGGGAGATCCGGGCGCGCCACGGGATCGCCGGAACCGAGATGGATCGGCAGGAGCTGACGGAAGCGGATCCTCATCTGGGCGAGGCCTACCGGTTCGGCTTTCGCATGGGCGGTCACGGCTGGATCACCGATCCTGGCGCATACGTCAAAGACCTGGCCGCCTGGTTCCAGGGCCAGGGCGGGTTTTTCGTCAGAGCCACGGTCGATCGCGTCGCGCCCGGCGACGCCGGCGTCACGATCTCTGCCGGCGGCTCGCACGAAAGGTTCGACCACGCCGTAATCGCCACGGGCGCCTGGTCACAAAATCTGGCGAAAAGCCTCGGTCACGAAGCCCGGCTCGAAAGCGAACGCGGCTACCACATCCATCTGGAAGGTCCGAACATCACACCGCCCTACCCCTACATGGTGGCCGACCAGAAATATGTGGCGACACCGATGGCAGGCGCGCTTCGGATCGCCGGCATCGTCGAGTTCGGCGGGCTCGAGGCGGGCCCCTCGCGGGCGCCCTTCCGTCATTACGAACGCGCCCTCAAGCGGCTCTATCCGAACCTGACCTGGACAGGAAAAAGCGAGTGGCTGGGGCATAGGCCGTCGACCACCGCCAGCCTGCCCATGCTGGGCACCTCACCGAAACAGACGAAGATCCACTTCGCGTTTGGGCACCAGCATGTGGGTCTCACCAGCGGACCCAAGAGCGGCCGGCTGATCGCCGATCTGATCCAGGGCCGGAAACCCAACATCGATCTTTCGTCGTTTCGGATCGATCGCTTCGATTGAGTTTTCGTCCAGTTTGCTGCCGGAGGTCTATTTTCGCCGCTCGTCAGGAAAAAGGAAAAGACAACCGTTTATCCGGATATTCGCAGATTGCTTCAGCGCCAGTGTCCGTAACGCGGATGTGCCAGGTCTGGCGGTCTCCCGGTTGATGATCGCCGAAAGCGCTGCACGTCAACAAGGCCGCGTTCCTCCGGGCCTCCGGGTCTCGGATGGAAACATATCGGATGATCTCGACACCCCTGGTCCGCGCCAAGTCCGCCAATAGCTGACAGCCCGAATAGTCATCTGGATCGGTCCAGATCGTCTGATCCCGATCAAGCGGAGAGGCGGCGAGATTGAACGTCACTTCAGATCCGACGCCAACCGAAAAGGCTGTGTATTGGCCGAAGCTCTTCGGCTTCTCCGCTTCCGGCGATTCACGCCAAAACAACGCTCTGTAATGCGCCATCTCGGCGACGGCTGTCGTCGCTTCTTCAGAGCCGTAGAACACACCTCGGCTATTGCCTGGCCGCCGGAACCGCGACCCTCTAGGATACTTTCCGTAACGAAAGGGCGACGCAAGAAGCCAATTGAGATGGCGGCACTCTTCCGGCACCGCCGGTTTAGCGCTTTCGAGCACCCGCTCTAAGAGCTTTTGTTCGTCGAGCCCATCGACCAAGGCCATCGTTGACACGAAATGTTGGGCTTCAACAACACGCCAGACCGAACCAGACCAAGGCTCACACGGGAGCGCGTCGGTCGTCCAGATAATCGACGACATGAATCAGTCCTGCGGCGGTCGTGATCAGTTGGGCTGGGGTACCATTCAAGGCCTGATTAGGTGATCGCATCCAACTCCTGTTCGCGGCCTCGTCGCCACCGGTAATGGCGTCCAGCGATCGAAACAAACGGACCAGATTTACCGCAAGATCGAAGTCCTTCATCTCGCTGCGGAGCACCTTCGTGCCGTCCGCCATTCTCGAAACGCTCGACTTACTCGTGCCGATAGTCTTGGCCAGTTCACTATTGGACAGGCCAAGTTTCTTAGCGGCGCGAACCACGGCCTTGGTGAGCACCGCATCCGCTCTCGAACCGGCGAGCGCAAGAGTTTCCATCACTTACTCCGTTTCATGTGAAACATAAATAAGTTATTTTTTCATGAGAAACAATTCTAAAGGGTATGAATCGTGCCTAGCCACCGGTCACCATCGTACCCAAAGAATGGATGAGCCTCATCGGGTGAGGCCGCTAGTGCGCCGAATCCTCGGTCGCTTCCCGGGCGGAGAAGACGCCGACGAGCGGTGTGATCACGCCGGCCACGACGGGAATAAGCGCCAGGCCAAGGGCAAGGCCGATCACGCCGTCGATCACGGCGGTGACCATCCACTCGACGAAGCCAATGGCCGTCCCGACGGCGAGGCTCGCGTCCTCCGCCAGATGGTGGATCATCTCGTAGGGCCAGTGCCAGCCGAGATCATGTAGACCATGGACGATGATGTTGCCGCCTACCCAGAGCATTGCGGCGGTGCCGATCGTGGCGATCGTCACCATGACGGCCGGCATGACCTTGACGATGCCCCGACCCAGAGCCCGTGTGGTGGTCAGCCGTCCGATCTGGCTCAGCTTTAGGCCGACATCGTCGGCTTTGACCAAAAGCGCGACAGCACCATAGACCAGGGCCGTGATGCCGATGGCGACCGCCGCCAGGATCAGGGCCTGGCTCGGAATGCTGTCAGCATCGATCGCAGCGAGGGAGATTGTCATGATTTCGGCGGACAGAATAAAATCAGTTTTGATCGCGCCCTTGACCCGCTGTTCCTCCAAATGAGCGGCGTCCAGGGTCTCCGCTTCCTGCGGACCGTGCTCGGTATGCGGCACGAACAGATGCCAGACCTTTTCAGCCCCCTCGAAACAGAGATAGGCGCCGCCCAACATCAAAAGCGGTGTGATCAGCCACGGAAGGAAGGTGTTGAGAAGCAGCGCTGCCGGAAGGAGGATCACGAGCTTGTTGAAGAACGACGCCCGGGCGATCTTCCAGACGATCGGCAGTTCGCGCGCCGCCGGCAGACCGGTCACATATTTGGGCGTCACCGCCGCATCATCGATGACCACGCCCGCCGCTTTGCTGCCGGCCTTGGCCGCCTGGGCCGCGATATCGTCCAGTTGGGTCGAGGCGAGCTTGGCGATCGCCGCGACATCGTCCAATAGCGCCAGCAATCCGCTCATAACCGATCTCCATGACGGCTGATGGTGCGATAAGCACCGAGACCTCTCGGTCTAAATGCAGGCCCCAAGCGGCCGTTCCCTGCCCGCTGGGGCCTCAATCGTTTCGACTACCGCCGATCCTGGAAGGCCAGTTGCAGACCGAGGGCGATATACACGCTGCCAACCAGTTTTCCCTGCCATTTGGCGATCGTCCGGTTAGTCCTGAGCCAGGTTGATGCCGCTCCCGCCGAAAAAGCAATGATCGAGGTGTAGGCCACGCTCATACCGACGAAGATCGCACCCAAAACCAGGAGTTGCAGCCAAAGGGCTCCTTGGGCCGGATCGGTGAATTGGGGCAAAAACGCTAGGAAGAACAGAGCCGTCTTCGGATTGAGGATCTCGATCAGGATCGCTTGACGGAACGCTCGCACGGCCCCGGTCGAAGCGACCTCCGGCACGTCGACGTTTCGTGCGCGATCCCTGATGGCGACGACGCCCAAATAGATCAGATAACCGGCGCCGAGATAGCGGACGATCTCATAGGCGAGCGCCGAGGTCATCAAGATCGCAGAAAGACCGATGATTGCAGCCAACGTGTGGAGCGCGTCGCCGACAGCGATGCCGGCACCAGTGGCGACACCCACCTTCGCCCCGCCGCTGACGCTCCTCGCCAAGGTGAGAAGTACAGCCGGCCCCGGCACCAGGAACAACAGACCAACAACGCCGCAATAGACCAGGAGCGTCGCGAGATCGAACATGGACTCAATCCTTCAATCAATCAGGCGAAGCCTGGCTCAGCGGACGGCCGGGCCGCCATAGACCAGGTTCGGCAAAAACGTCGAAAGCGCCGGCACGTAGGTCACCAGGATCAAAAACAAAAACAGAATGCCGAGCCAAGGCAGGGCCGCTTTGACCACCTCGAGGATCGACATGCCGGTTATGCCCGACGTGACGAAGAGGTTGAGCCCGACCGGCGGGGTCACCAGGCCGATCTCCATGTTGACCACCATGATGATGCCCAGATGAATGGGGTCGATCCCTAGCTGCATGGCAATCGGAAAGAAGATCGGTGCGGTGATCAAGAGGACCGGTGGTGGATCCATGAAGTTGCCGGCGACCAGCAAGATCAGATTGACCACGATTAGGAAGGCCCAAGGCGAAAAACCCGCTTCCAGAATGGAGCCGGCGATGTTTTGCGGGATCCGTTCCGTCGTCAGCACGTGCGCGAACAAGATCGCGTTGGCGATGATGAACAAGAGCATGATGACGGTCTTGCCGGCCTCCACCAACACCTTGCGCGTGTCGCTGTGGAAGGCTGCCGCCGGCAAGTAGACCAGGGTCTGGCTGATCGAGCCGACCATGGTGCCGACCCGGCCGCCGGTATAGACGAATAGTGCGATCACCGCGCCGGTGATCAGGAGCAGCGTCGCGATGGTCGCGACCGACAGGGTTCCGGCCCAGAGACCGCCAGCCGCCGTCAGGATCGCGAACAGGGATATCAGCGCCACGCCGTGGGGAGCGGGGTCGTGGTCGGCATCGTCGGTTTTGAGCGGTCCCATATCTCGATAGACGAACAGGGAGATGAAGAAGGCGTAGACGGCTGCCGCCGCCGCCGCTTCGGGCGGCGTGAAGACACCGCCGTAGATGCCGCCCATGATGATGACCACGAGCAGCAGCCCCCAAACCGCATCTTCACCGGCCCGGCCCCATTCGGCCCAGGTCGCCTTCGGCTGTCGCGGCAGATCGAGATAACGGGCGCGGAAGTAGATACCGATCATCAACATCAGACCGGCGACCATGCCCGGGATCACACCGGCCAGGAACAGCCGGCCGACCGAGGTGTCGGTGGCAGCAGCGTAGACCACCATCACGATCGAAGGCGGGATCAGAATGCCGAGCGTCCCGGAGTTACAGATGACGCCGGCCGCGAACTCCTTGCTGTAACCGGCTTGAACCATGCCGGCGATGACGATCGAGCCGATGGCGACGACGGTTGCGGGCGAACTGCCGGAGACGGCCGCGAAAAACATGCAGGACAGGACGCCGGCCATCGCAAGGCCGCCTCTTAGGTGACCGACAGTGGCGATGGCGAAACGGATCAGGCGGCGGGCGACACCACCTGTGGTCAGAAACGCGGAGCTGAGGATGAAGAAGGGAATGGCGAGAAGCGTGTAGTGCTCCATCGTCTCGAAAAGCTTCAAGGAGATCGAAGCGAGACTGTCGTTGGAGAAGAACAAGATGGTCGAAACGCTGGCGAGCCCGAGGGAGAGCGCGATCGGCGTGCCGATCAGGAGCAGGGCGAAAAGGACGATGAAAAGAAAAGCGATTGTCACTGCCGTTGCTCCGGCGTGGTCAAGTTCTCTTTTTCGAATTGACGGATGGCCTCACTGGCCTCGTCGGCGCGGATAAGACCTGTGGTCTCGCCCTTCCAGATCATCCAGCCCTGTTGTGCCAGGCGCAGCGCCAGAAGCGCGATACCGATCGGCAGAATCAGGCGCAGGATCCATCGCTCAACCGGGATGTCCTCGGCCTCGATCCCGATCGTGTACATCTGCACCTCATAGTTCCAGGAGCCGATGAACATGATCACGGTGTAGGTCAGCCCCGCCGCTACCGCGGCCAGCCCCAAAAACCGCTGGATCTTGCTGTTGAAGAGGTGAACGAACGCGTCGACGCCAAGATGCACGCCGTGTTTGATGCCGTAGGCGGCCCCGAACAGAACCAGCCAAGCGAACAGGTAAGTGGTAGCCTCCAGGGCCCAGACAAAACCGGAATTATACAGATAGCGGTGCACGACCTGGGTAAATGTGAGCAGGGTCATCGCCGCGAACAGCGAGGCGATGATGATCTGTTCGGCCGTTTCGACCCAACCGGCCAGTCCTTTGTTGTCGCTCAACGGACCGCCTCCCCCACGCTCGTTTCTTTTCTAGAAATTGGGGGCGGGCCCGAAAGACCGCCCCCCTTATCAAAGTGGCTCGTCGCCGGGACGCTTAGGACCCGGTGTTGAAGGTCTGGGCGGCTTCAATCAACTCGGCGCCGATATCATCCTCGAACTCGGCCCAAACGGGCTTCATCGCATCGACCCAGGCCTGACGCTGCTCTGACGTCAACTGGCGGATCTCGGTGCCGGCCTCGATGATCTTCTGCTTGTTTTCCTCGTTGATCTGAGTGGCGATGGCGTTCCGCTCCTGGCTCACCTCATCGAGGATCTGGGTCAGCTCGGTGCGGATGTCTTCCGGCAGACCGTCCCAGAAGCTGGCGCTTGTCACGACAAGGTAGTCGATGATGCCATGGTCGGTCTGGGTTACACCGTCCTGCACCTCGTAGAACTTCTGGGTGTAGATGTTGGACCAGGTGTTTTCCTGGCCATCGATGACACCCTGCTGTAGGGCGCCGTAAACCTCACTGAAGGCCATCTTCTGCGGGTTGGAATCCAGGGCCCGGAACTGAGCCTCAAGCACATCCGAAATCTGGATCCGGAACTTGAGACCGGCGGCATCATCCGGATGCAGCAACGGCTTGTTGGCCGACATCTGTTTCATGCCGTTGTGCCAATAGCCCAGACCGCGGATACCTTTGTCTTCCATGGCCGACAGGAGTGCCTGACCGTGTTCGCTGGCTTGGAAGGCGTCGACCGCGTCGATGTCCTCAAACAGGAACGGCAGATCGAAGATCCGGTACTTGGTCGTGAACTTCTCGAACTTGGCCAAGGACGGCGCGGCCATTTGCACGTCGCCGAGCAGCATGGCTTCCATCACCTTGTCATCGTTGAACAATTGCGAGTTGGGGAAGACCTCGACCTTGACCTTGCCAGCCATCTGCTCATTGACACGCTCGGCGAATAGGGTTGCCGCCTCTCCTTTCGGATGACCCGCGGCAGCGGAAACGTGGCTGAACTTGATCACGATTTCTTCGGCGATGGCGGCACCGGCGATGGCGGTTGCGGTCATCAGGGCGGCGGTGAATACCGACGCTTTTTTGATCATGGACATGAGAGCTCCCTGCCTTGTCCCGTGGTCTTTGGGTTTTCCGACGCCTTTTCCCGCGCCGGCACCCGCTCCCCGTGACATTTAGCGCAAATTAAAGCCGAAAACACAGCATTCGTGGAATTGCATTGCATAAGCGCACGATCGAGGCCTGATCTTCCTGCCGAAACGCTTGGATAACGGCGCGCGAGGGCCAAGCCAACACTCGGCCAACCTCTACTCCGTGGATCGTTTTCTGGTTCCGCCACTTGTCATGCGGCTTCAGCCGGCCGCCAGACAGTCCCACATCGCCTTGGCGAGTTTCTTGTCGGGCGCGGGAAGGTCCAGATCGACACCGTCCGCGAGGTGTTCGCAGATCGCATCGATCGCCGCGATTCGAGTATAAGCCTTGTCATTGGAGGCGACCACGTGCCAAGGCGCCTTCGAGGTGGCGGTTCGGCGCAACATGTTTTCGGTCGCGTGTTCGTACTCGGCCCAGCGTTCGCGATTGCGAATGTCCTCCCAGGTCAGTTTCCAGCGCTTGAGCGGATCCTTAAGCCGCCGTTCGAAACGTCGGGCCTGCTCATCTTTGTCGATATGCAGGAACACCTTGACCAGCCGGACCCCGTCGTCGACCAACAGATTCTCGAACTCGATGATTTCGCCGAAGGCTCGTTCGACCTCGGGACCATCGGCGAATTGCTCGATCCGTTCAACCAGAACGCGGCCGTACCAAGACCGATCGAAGATCGCCAGGCTGCCGGGCTCAGGCAGCTTTTGCCAGAAGCGATAAAGGTAGTGCTTGCCCTGGTCTTGAGGCGACGGCGCGCCGATCGGCCAAACCTTGCAGTGGCGCGGATCGAGAACCGAGGTCATGCGGCGGATGGTGCCGCCCTTGCCCGCCGCGTCCCAACCCTCGAAGACGATGATCGCCCGCAGATCGTGCTGGCGGTAGGCGATCTGAATGGTTCGTAGCTGCTCCTGGAGCGCCGCCAGCTTGACGAGACCATTTTTCTTCGACACCTCGTCACTGACGTCCAAGGCCGGCAGCGACAGGTCCTCCCCCGGACGATCGATGCGTGTCACGGTCATGGTCTGTTTGCCTGGTCTGATCGTTCCGCGAGCGACCTAACCGATAGCCACCATCCCTTGCCGGCATACCACACGGTCTCATCCTCCCCAGGTTCACCCAAATGAAGACTGCGAACCTCGCGCCAGCGGGAGCTGGCGAAGGCCCGTTTGAGCGCCGGATCCCCCTCCGCCGTTTTACCACCAACACAATCGATGAACCCGGCGCGGCAGAGAAACGTGGCGTCAAAACCCTGACTGCGGCGGGTGACCATGAGCATGGCCCCCCACTTGTCGGTCGGCGTCAGCGGCATCACCAGCCTGCCGCCCAAGCTCAGGGCATGAAGCCACCGTTCCGGCGGATGATCGAGACCTGCCGATGCATAGATGACGTCACTCTCGGCCAAGGTTTCGTCGAGGGCCGAGCGAATGTGCATGTGGGTCTGCGGCCATGGCTTGAGGTAGACAACCGCTTTGTTTGCGAGCTCCGGGTTGATCTCGAATGCTTCGACGACGCCTTCAGGACCAACCAATTCGGCCAGGATCGCCGTGTAGTAGCCGGTCCCCGCGCCAACATGGACGACCCGTTCGCCGGCGAGTGGTGCGACACCGGCGAGACAGATCGCGTGCAGTGTCGGCTCGCCATTGTTGATGCCCTCGTCGGCATCGAGCGCAACCCCGCGGTTTTGATACAATGACGACGGCTGATCGGCGGGCAGCTCGACATAGCCGATCCGGCTCATGAGCAACCAAGGACCGGGGCCCAGGAACCGCTCGCGCGGGACCTTTGCGAAGGCATCTCGAACCCGGGGCGCATCAACCTGAGCATCGTTCATAATCAGATCGGCGAACGTCGCTCGGACGCTAGCCAAGGAGTCCATAAACCGACTTTTCCCAGCAGTTTCCCTGCATTCAGCATGCCTTCGAGACCGAGGTTATGGCAAGCGTGTCGATTAGGTGAGGTCGCGAATACGAAGCCGGCTCGCCATCTCTGAGCGGATCATACGGTAGGGATCGATGTCATCGAGAAGCCGGGCGAATGCGCGGGCATTCGGATACATTCGGCGAAAACCTTCCGCCGAAAGACAGGCATCCTTCGCCAGATAGATGCGGCCGCCATGTTCGAGCGTGATCGCTTCCAGGCGTCGAAACAGCAAATCGGTTGTCTGTCGCCAGGGAATGTCCAGCGCAAGGGTCACGCCCGGTTTTGGAAAACTGAGCCAGCCGGAACCGGCCTGACCCAGGGCCTTGATCACGGCGAGGAAGGAAGCGTTACCAGCGAGCGCGATCTCCGCCAGCAACCGCGCGATGGCCGCCGACGCGTCCGACCAGGGGATCACGCATTGGAACTGGCGAAAGCCTCTCGATCCGTAAATCCGGTTCCATTGGTGGAGCGCGTCGAGCGGGTAGAGAAAGCGCCGGATGCTGGTTAGGCGCTCGCAGCCTTCCGCCGGAACCCGGTTGCGGTAGAGATGGTTAAATGCTCTCACGGAATGCCCGGAGAGCAGCCAGCCAGGCATGTCGAACGGGACCGCCACCGGGCGTGACGATCTATCGTCAAAGGGTTGGTCCACCTCCCGCGCCGTTTCGAAGAGCCCGCGGCCGATGGCGTCGCCCTCAGCTAACGCGTCGACCCAGCCAACTGCGTAAGGATCGTCCGCGCTCCGGAGCAGGGCCAACATCTGCTCGAGACCCGCGACCCGTGTTTGTCTGACAATCACGGCGCGGCCGGAGACGCGCTGCAGCTTCAGCGCCAGGCGGAGGACGACGCCGGTCAAACCGATGCCGCCGACGCTCGCCCAGAACAGACGGCCATCCCGGTTCGGGCTGAGCCGCCTCACCTCGCCGGACGGAAGAAGGAGATCCAGCCAAACGAGATGCCTGCCGAAACTGCCGTCCTTCACGTGATTTTTGCCGTGGACATCATTGGCGACCGCCCCGCCCATGGTGACGAAGGCAGTGCCCGGCGAGACCGGCGCCATCAGATCGTGGGCCATGCTGTGTTCATGCAGTTGTCGGAAGGTGACACCACTTTCGACGATGGCGATCTGACTAACCGGGTCGATGGCGAGTATGGCGTCGAGGTTGACCGTCGAGACAACCTTGCCGAAGCCGCTTAGGTGGCAATCGCCATAGGATCGGGTCGCCCCTTGGACGAGCTTGCCGGCACCGGTGACCGTTTCCCGCCAACGGGCGATCAGCGTCTTGGCGTCCCTCGGCTGGCTGACGCGGGCCCTCACCCGAGGCCTTCGTCCCCAGCCGGTAGTGGCTCGCCAGGGCCATGTCTCGCAGGGATCGATGCTCATGGTCAGCCGGTCGATCGCCGTAGAGCGGAAACGCCAAGCCCCTGTTCGCCGATTAGCCGCAGCGCGATCGCGAGCGCGCCGAAACCGAGGAACACGGCGAACCAAAGCGTGGTCATGCGAATGACGGCCGTGGCGACGATCGCGGTTTCGGGCGCGACGCCTAAAGCGGCCAAAAGCCCGACCAGACCGACCTCGGTGGTGCCGAGGCCGCCGGGCATGAGCGCGAGCGCACCGAAGACCATGGCGGCGGCGAAGGCGAAACAAGCCTCCAGCAGGCTGATCGGTGCACCCAGCAATCCCAACAGCAGATGAAGGGCCAGACCTTCGGCGAACCAGCCTCCCGCCGCCAGAACAAGCGCGAGCGCGAACACCCGGGGGTCGCCCAGTTTGGTCAAATGGCGGAGTGCCGATCGAGCGCGGGCGAAAAGCCGCTTTTGGCGGCCGACGCGGGCGAACGTCCAGCTCAACAAAGCCATGGGCCACGTCGGATGCAGCAGAGCAAAGGTGGCCACGAGAACCAGTGCCGCGAACGCGAAGACAGCGATTTCGTGACCGCTCACCGCGACCAGTCCGATCACCATCAACAGAACCAGGGCCAGCGCATCGGACAGGCGATCCACGACCAGGAGGCCAACCGTCTTCTCATAAGGATAGCCGTGAGCCCGGCGCAAAAACCACAAGCGGACGATCTCACCCAGCTTCGCGGGCGTCACGGCGAAGGCGAAGCCAGCGACGTAGTAGAGCGCGTTGCGCAGCAACGCCACCCGGATCGCCAGTCTGACGCTGAACAACTGCCAGCGCAGCGCCCGAAGGACATAGTTGATAACCGAGAGCAGAAGCAAAACCGCGAGGCCGGCGGGACCGACCGCGCCCGCTTGAGCGATCAACGGCCCGGCGCCGAAGACCACCGCTCCCAAGGCGAAGAGGGCGAGCGAAACCAGAACGCCAATTAGACCCCAGCGTTCGCCGGACCGGATTGCCCTCTGAAGCCAGCCACGGGTGCCAGATCGCTCAGGAGACATGGATGAGGCCGCCGAACAGCGCGAGCCAGCCGAAGATGGTGACCATCAGAAAAGGATCGCTGGTGACAACATTCGTGGGCGAGCCGGATCGCTCCTCGACGAGCGTGATCTGCAGATAGCGCAACACCCCGGCGACCACGAATGGCGTCGTCAGAAACACCTTGTCGGTGCCCAGGCGCTCGATCACCGTCTGGTCGGTGCAGTACATTAAATACGTCACCAACAGGGCGCCCAGGACCATCGATATGGAAATGTCGAGGAAGCGCTGGGTGTAGCCCATCAGGCTGGCGCGGTGGCTCCCTCTCAACTTCAGAACCACATCGTCGCGCCGTTTGGCGAGCGCCAGGAAAAGCGCCAGCAGACCGGTGGTGACCAACAGCCAGACACTGGCTTCCAGATCGATCAGCACCGCGCCGGCCTGGACCCGGAGCACGAAGCCCGACGAGACCAGCATCACATCGAGGATCGAAAAATTCTTGAGACCGAAAGAATAGGCGCAATTGATCACGCAGTAGAGAAGGGCCAGCAGGAGGAATGTCGGCCCGAGGGTAAAAGAGAAGGAAAGGCCGCAGGCGAAGAGGCCGCCCGCCAACCAAACCGCGGTTCCGATCTCCACCTGCCCGGACGCGATCGGCCGGTGGCGCTTGCTCGGGTGTTCGCGGTCGCCGCGGCGGTCGGCGATGTCGTTGACGACGTAGACTGCGGACGAGATCAGGCAGAACCCCATCACCGCCATCATGATCCGCCAGACTGTGTCCGGTTCGATCACCTCGGGCGTGAAAAAAAGCGGCGCCGCGACGAACCCGTTCTTCACCCATTGCCGAGGGCGCATCAGCACGAATGCCGGCGAAGAAACGGTCAGCCAGGGATTTAGGGCGTGGATCATCGAGCGTCACACCAAGTTGATGGTGGCTTGGTACGGAGCTTGCTACACTGAGATCGGTGGGATTAAAACGTCTAGGTTGAAAAACAAGAATGAATGTTTCCGGTTTCCCGGGTACTTTGAGTGGATACGACCCCAGCGGCTATGTCGATGAGCTGATCACGCCGGACACCGCCGCGACCCGAGCGGTGGCGTTTCGCTTCGATGGGATCGGACTGGAGCAGCTTCGGGCCCGGTCCGACGATGCTAGTCGAGAGTTGTTTAACCTCGGCATCACCTTCACCGTCTATTCCGACAGCCAAGCGATCGACCGGATCCTGCCGTTCGATGTCATCCCCCGGGTCATCACCCGCGCGGATTGGGACCGGCTGGAAAAGGGCGTGATCCAGCGGGTCCGGACTTTGAACCTGTTCCTGGCCGACGTTTACGGGGCCCAGAAGGCCCTGAAGGACGGCGTCGTGCCGTCCGATCTGGTTCTCACCAACGAGACCTTCGTGAAGGAGATGGTCGGTTTTCGGCCACCTCACGGTGTCTATGTGCACATTAACGGGACTGATTTGATCCGCGATCAGGCCGGTGAGTTTCGCGTGCTCGAGGACAATGCCCGGACCCCGTCGGGCGTCTCCTACGTGGTTGAAAACCGCCACCTGATGCAGCGCCTGTTCCCTGACATCATGGGCCAGATCGGGGTCCGTGAGGTCTCGGAATACGGTCAGATGCTCTATCGCCAACTGGCGTCGACGGCGCCGGAGACGGCCCAGGGCAGCCAGGTCGTCCTGTTGTCACCCGGTGTTTTCAACTCCGCCTATTTCGAGCATGTGTTCCTGGCCCGGGAGATGGGCGTGCCTCTGGTCGAAGGCGCCGATCTGATCGTTCGCGACGATCGGGTGTGGATGCGCTCGGTCGGTGGCTTGGAGCCGGTCGACGTCATCTATCGGCGCATCGGTGACGATTTCCTCGATCCCGAAGTCTTTCGTGAAGACAGCCTCTTGGGCGTGCCGGGCCTGTTTCGTGCCTATCGTGAAGGCAATGTGACGCTCGCCAATGCAATCGGCACCGGCATCGCCGACGACAAGGCCATCTACGCCTACATGCCTCGACTGACCCGCTACTATTTGGACGAGGACCCGATCCTGGCCAATGTCGACACCTGGATCTGCCGCGAGCCGGAAGCGCTCGCCTACACGTTGGATCATCTGGATGAGATGGTGGTGAAGCCCGTGGGCGAATCCGGCGGCTACGGCATAACGGTTGGCCCCCGCTCGTCGCGCGCCGAACTCGAAGCGTGCCGGGCGAGATTGAAGGAGAACCCGGCCAGATATATTGCCCAGCCGATGATCGGCCTCTCCGTCTGCCCGACGCTCGCCGATAACAAGGTCGCACCGCGGCATGTGGATCTGAGGCCCTTCGCCGTCACCGGCGCCCAGGGAACCTGGGTTCTACCCGGCGGCCTGACCCGCGTGGCGCTCAAGGAGGGTTCGATCGTCGTCAACTCGTCCCAGGGTGGCGGCTCGAAGGACACGTGGGTCCTTGTCTAGCCTCCTCGCCCGTTACGCCGAGGCCTATTTCTGGCTGGCTCGCTACATCGAACGGGTGGAATCCCTGGCCCGCGTTCTCGATGTCCATGAAAGCTTCAGCAGGGATAGCCGCGGCGAGATCGATTGGGCCGCGGTGCTGGCGCTCTACTCGGACGAAGACCGGTTTTTTGCCAGCCACGAGCAGGCCGAACGGGACCAGGTCGTCCAATTCTACACCATCGACCGCGCCAATTCGGGCTCGGTGGCCTCATCGCTGAACGGTGCCCGGGCTAATGCACGAACGCTGAGGCCGCTTCTGTCGACCGCGATCTGGTCACAACTCACCGCCTTCGCCACCGATGTCGGCAGGATCGGCAGCGAGTCTTTGATGCTTGGCCGGCTCAGCCCCACCTGCGACCGGCTGATGGCATTAACCCGCACCCATCTCGGCACCATGGACTCCACTCATCCGCGCGACGTCGGCTGGTGTTTCTACATGCTGGGCCTGCAGATCGAGCGGGCCGATCAGACATCGCGTTTGCTTGATGTCCGTCAGCAGGCGCTGCGCCGGGCCGGGCCCGTCGACCAGGCCGTGGAAGCGAGCCAGTGGAACCACTTGCTTCGGGTTCTCGGGGCCTATCACTATTACCGCCGGGTCGGCTCCGGTACACTTGAGCAGGAGGCGATCGGTCGGTTCCTCTTTTCGGATCCGGATTTCCCCCGGGCCATCGGCTTTTGTTTCGAGCGCTGCGTCCGACTGCTCACTCAGCTCCGACGGCAACATCAGCTCAAAGGGGCGTCGTCGTCCCTGGAGCGGCTGGATTCGATCCAGAGCCACTTGGAACCGGGCAACCTCCAACAGCTCATCGCCCGCGACCTGCACGGTTTGAACGACTGGGTCCAACGCGAGCTTGGGGGCTTGACCGAGACGATTGCCGACGGTTTTTGGCCGCGGGAGGTGACAGCCTTTCAAAGCCAAAGCCAGTCTCAGGGCTGATGCCGACCGGCGCCAGCCGCAACGTTCCCCATCAGGTGCTCCATGACCGTCCTCGTCGCGCTCCGTCACCGCACGGCCTACGCCTACGACCGCCCCGTTCGTTTGGGGCCCCAACTCGTACGGCTGAGGCCAGCGCCGCATAACCGCAGCCGGATCAGGAGCTACCGGCTCAAGATCGAGCCCGAGAACCATTTCATCAACTGGCAGCAGGATCCGTTCAGCAATCATCTGGCGCGGCTGGTGTTTCCCGAGCCGACCCGGGCTTTTGAGATCGACGTCGATCTGCTGACCGAGATTGAGATCATCAACCCGTTCGACTTTTTCATCGAGGAAAGCGCCGAGCGGTTTCCCTTCACCTACGAACCGGCGCTGGCGAAAAGCCTACAGCCCTATCTGGAGGTGCACGCGCTGGGCCAGCGCTTTCAGGCGCTCCTGGCCTCGCTGCCGAAGGACGCTGGCAAAACGATCGACTTCCTGGTCGAGCTGAACCAGATGCTGCAGCAGCGGGTGGCCTACGTCATTCGCATGGAGCCGGGCGTTCAAACACCCGAAGAGACGCTCGAGAAGGCGCAAGGATCCTGTCGCGACAGCGCCTGGCTGATGGTCCAGGTGTTACGCCATCTAGGCATCGCCGCGCGGTTCGTCTCGGGCTATCTGATCCAGCTTAAACCGGATGTGGAAGCGCTCGACGGGCCTTCCGGCCCCGCCGAGGACTTCACCGATCTCCATGCATGGACCGAGGCGTTTCTGCCGGGCGCCGGCTGGATCGGCTTCGATCCGACCTCCGGGCTCTTGGCCGGCGAAGGCCATCTGCCGCTGGCGGCGACACCGGATCCGGCCTCGGCGGCACCGATCAGCGGGCTGGTCGATCCGGCCGAGGTGACCTTCGATTTCCACATGGAGATCGAGCGCGTTCACGAGACGGTCCGGGTGACGAAGCCCTACACGCTGAACCAGTGGCAAGCGATCGATCGTCTGGGCCTGAGCATCGATTTCCGTCTCCGCGAGGATGACGTCCGGCTCACCGTCGGCGGCGAGCCGACCTTCGTCGCGGCCGGTGACCGGGATGCCGACGAGTGGAATACCGACGCGGTGGGGCCGAGCAAGCGGCACTTCGCCGATCAATTGATCCGTCGGCTGCAAAAGCGTTTTGCGCCCAACGGCATGTTCCATTTCGGCCAGGGCAAATGGTATCCGGGCGAACAGCTACCTCGCTGGGCCTTCGCGGTCTATTGGCGGCGCGATGGCCAACCGCTCTGGCAGAACCCCGATCTGATCGCGTCGGAAGAGGCCGACCACAAGCCGTCCATCGAACTCGCCGAGCGCTTCGCCAAAACGCTGTCGGAACGGCTCGAGGTCGATGAAGAGTGCACGCTCCCGGCCTACGAGGACCCCGCCTACTTCCTGGCCAAGGAGCGAAACCTTCCACTGAACCTGGATCCCGGAGACAACAAGCTCGAGGACCCCCAGGAGCGGGCCCGGCTCGCCAGCGCCTTCGAGCGCGGCCTGTCCCATCCCAAGGCCTACGTCTTGCCGATCCAGACCTGGCAGGCTCGGGCCCACGGCTCCCGGGCCTTTCGCTGGGTCAGCGAGCGCTGGCGAACCCGGCGCGAAGCTTTGTTCCTGGCGCCGGGCGATTCCGCGGCCGGCTACCGGTTGCCGCTAAGCTCACTGGCCTACGTGCCGCCAGAAGTTTTTCCGCAAGTTACTCCGGCCGACCCGTTCATGCCGCGGGGACCGCTGCCCCAACGAAAAACGGTCATGCAGGCCGCCGCCGACACGCCCGGCGGTCGCGGCCATGGGGTGAAACCGAAACCGGTGGCCGACGGCGAGGGGCCCCTGGTCAGAACAGCCCTCGCCGTGGAACCGCGCGACGGACGGATCTGCGTGTTCATACCGCCGATGGAGGCGGCCGCTCCCTACGTCGACCTCATTGCCGCCATCGAGGAGACCGCGGAGGCGCTTGACTGTCCGGTCCACGTCGAGGGCTATGCCCCGCCCGACGATCCCCGGCTGAACGTGATCAAGGTGACCCCCGATCCGGGCGTCATCGAGGTCAATATTCACCCGGCGGCGAGCTGGGGCGAGCAGGTCGAGATCACCGAAATCCTCTACGAGGAAGCGCGCCTGTGCCGGCTGGATACCTCGAAATTCATGCTCGATGGCCGGCCGACCGGTACCGGCGGCGGCAATCACGTGGTCGTCGGTGGTCCCAGCGCCGCCGACAGCCCCTTCCTTCGCCGCCCGGATGTTCTCGCCTCCCTCATCCGCTACTGGCAGAACCATCCGGCGCTCTCATACCTGTTCTCCGGCCTGTTCATCGGCCCCACCAGTCAAGCGCCCCGGATCGACGAGGCGCGGGACGATCAGCTCTACGAACTCGAGATCGCGCTCGCCCAGATCCCCCTGCCCGATACTGCGGGTCCCGGGGGCTTTCCGCCGTGGCTGATCGATCGAATCCTGCGCAATCTGCTGGTGGATGCGACCGGCAACACCCACCGGGCCGAAATCTGCATCGACAAGCTCTACGCGCCGGAAAGCAGCACCGGCCGGCTGGGTCTAGTCGAGTTCCGCGCCTTCGAGATGCCGCCGCACCCGCAGATGAGCCTCGTCCAAAATCTCCTTCTGAGAGCGTTGATCGCCTGGTTCTGGCGGACACCCTACCAAGGGGAACTGATCCGCCATGGCGACCGGCTCCACGACCATTTCATGCTGCCCCATTTCGTCTGGCAGGATATGGAAACGGGGCTGGCGGACCTGACGGGCGCCCGTTTTCCGTTCTCTCCAGCCTGGTTTCGACCTCATTTCGAGTTTCGATTTCCCCGCTACGGCGCGCTCGAAATAGACGGTGTCGAGATGGAATTGCGGGCGGCTTTGGAGCCCTGGCACGTGCTGGGCGAGGACGGCGCCATCGGCGGCACGGTGCGCTATGTCGACAGCTCCCTCGAGAGACTTCAGCTTCGCTGCAACGGGACTTTGGGGGGCGATCGGTTCGTCACCTGCAATGGCGTGCGCCTGCCTCTCAGGGCGACCGATCCGTCCGGCGAGGCGGTGGCCGGCATCCGCTTCCGCGCCTGGCAGCCACCCAACTGCCTGCACCCCACGATCGGCGTTCACAGCCCTTTGGTGTTCGATCTGGTCGACGGCAAAGCCGGCCGCACTCTCGGCGGCTTCACCTACCACGTGATGCACCCGGCCGGTCGCAACTACGAGACCTTGCCGGTCAACGATAATGAAGCGGAGGGACGGCGTCTGGCGCGCCTGGAGCGCGACCGCCACAGCCCGGGCTTGATCACGGCCGTCGATCATCCGCCTCTGTCCGCCGATAGCTGCACGCTGGATCTCCGCCGCCTGGGCTGAGCTGGGACCGAACCGGCCGACGCCAATACTCGCTGCTTTCCGGGCTCACCCACTTTCTGTAAAGACGGGCATGGCGATGTCCTTAGATTGAGTCCGGTTGATGCTGAGGCTGAGCATCGGTTCTGATCCAGATCCCGTAGCGGCCCTGCTCGCCGGCTACGCGGCCGGCCACGGACATGACGAGCTGATCGACGGCGACGGCGGACTTCGGCTGGTCTGGCGCGGCTTTGTCGATCACTGGTGCCGCCTCAATCCAAACGCGATCGAAAACATGGCGGCGACGCTCGATCGCCTGCTTGCCGAGAACGACGTCCTCAACGATCCCCATGCGACCGATCAGGACGGCAGCGATCGGCAAGTCGATCTGTTCCCCCAGATGATCACCGCCGAGCGCTGGGTCGCGCTCGAGCAGGGCCTGATCCAAAGGGCGCAGTTGATCGAGGCGGTGCTCGGTGACGTCTACGGCCGGGCCCGGCTTCTCCATGAGAGAATCCTGCCCTCGAGCCTCGTCTTCGGCCATCCGCGCTACCTCGCCGCCTGCCGCGGCTGGAGCAATCCGCCCAGGCGCTATCTCTGGCTCTATGCCTGTGACGTGGCGATCGACGATCGAGGCCGGTTCCGGGTGCTCGCCGACCATACCGAAGCGCCGAGCGGTAAAGGTGATCTTCTGGGCATCCGCGTGGCCCTCGGCCAGGCCCTGGGCGATCTCTACCTCGACCAGCCGGTGCAACGCCATGCCGGCTTTTACAGCTCGCTTCAGGAAGCACTGGCCGGCGGCTCCAAAGGTGACGGTCGCAGCGTAATCCTGTCGCCCGGCAATGAGGACCGCAATTTTTCGAGCCACGCCTACATCGCCAGATATCTTGGGTTCACGCTCGCCGGCCACGGCGATCTCACGGCCAGGGACGGTATCGCCTATCTCAAGACACTGGAGGGCCTGCAGCGGATCGACATGCTGTTGCGTAAGGTCGACAGCCTCGGCGCCGACCCCCTGTCATTGCCGGCACCCGGCACCATCGGCACCGCCGGTCTGGTAGATGCCGCCCGAGCCGGGAATCTGCTGATGGCCAACGCGTTCGGCAGCGGCGTCGCGACTGGCCGGACGCTTGCGCCCTTCATGGCGACGCTGGCCCAAAGAATCCGCGGCGAAGATCTCCTTCTGTTGGACGCGCCCTGTCTCTGGCTCGGCGATCCGGATCAGCGCCGGCGCTACCTGGATGAGCCCGAGCGCTGGACCTTACTGAGGAGCGATCAGGCCGGCGTTGTGCATGCACCGATCGATCCAAAACAGACAATAAATCTGCTGGCGCGTGAGGGCTATCGTTGGCTGGCCCGGCGAAAGGTTGCGCTGGCGACCACACCCCGGTGGCATGACGGAAAGATCCTGCCGGCGTCGACGGTGATCCGTCTGCATGTCGGTGCAACGGCGGACGGCTACGTCGTTCTGCCTGGCGGGTGGGCGCGGCATGTCAGTGGTAGAGCAGCCGATCACTGGCCCGAGCGGGGCCGAACTGCCGATCTCTGGGTCGCCGCCGAGGAAAGCGACCGGCGCCGGCCCCAGCCCGTCGCCGGCTCGATCGAGACCGTTTTCCTGCGCCGGACAGGCCGCGACCTCTTGAGCAGCACGGCGGACAACCTCTTCTGGCTGGGCCGGTATACGGCTCGCGCGGAGGCCACGGTCCGGGTCACCCGCGCCGTTCTCCGCCGGCTCCTGGAAGAAACCAGATCAGACCGAGACCCCCTTTTTCTCAACCGTCTCCTGGCGCTGCAGCTCGACGGCGAAAGCGATCAGGAACCGCCGGATACGGGACCCCTGGCTCGGCTCGAGCGGACGCTCGCCGACTTGCTGGTCGGCCCCGACCAGGACCAGGGTCTCCAACAAACCTTCGGTCATGTCCGGCGAACGGCCCGGCTTTGCCGGGGGCAGCTCAGCCAGGAGGCCTGGCGGGTCCTGGAACAGCTCACTACCGACCGACGGTGGCGGTCCTTGCCGGGGCCGCTCGTGAACCACCCACCGCTCCACGTGCTGGACGACGCGCTGGTGGCGTTGGGCGCCTTTGCCGGCAGCGTCGTCCACAACATGACCCGCAATTTCGCCTGGCGGTTCATGGAACTGGGCCGCAGGATCGAGCTCGGCGGCCGGACCGCCCGCTGGGCGGCCGGCACCTTGGTCGACGATGACGAACTCGCCCAACCCTCTCTCGCCGCCGCTCTCGAGCTCGGCGACAGCACCATGACGTTCCGCTCCCGCTACATGGTGGCGCCGCTGGCCACGCCGGTCATCGATCTCCTGGTTCTGGACGAGACCAATCCGCGGAGCCTCGCCTTTCAGTTGATGATGATCGAGCGCCTCTTGGATGAGATTGGCGGCGAAAGCGCCGTGCGCGCCCTTGAGCATCGTCAGGCCATCGGCCTTCTGACCGCCTTCCGCCTGGTCGACGCCAGCCAGGTGAGCGTGCTCGGCGAGGATCGCCGTCGAACCCATTTGGCCATGCTGGCGGAACGAACCGTGAGCGATCTGGCCGCCATGTCCGATGCCATCGCTACCAGCTATTTTGCCCACGCCGACACGCCGGTGGACATGGCCATGATGCGCGGCCAGCTCGATGGCTGACGGTGGCAGCGCGCCACTCAGCTACCGGATCCGTCACCGGACGCTCTACAGCTACAGCGCGCCGGTCAGCATCTCCCACCATCTGCTGCATCTGGATCCGCGCTCGACCGACCACCAGACGGTGACGCGCCTGGGCCTGGAGATCTCGCCCAAGGTCGAGCGGACGAGCCGCGACCTGGACGCGTTCGGCAACACCATCCGGTCGTTGACCATCGATGCCGCCCATAAGGCGCTCGAACTGACGATGCAGGCGCGGGTCCGGCTCCACCCGCCGGTGATCCCCCTGCCGGCCGCAACACCCGCGTTCGAGACCGTGGCGGCGGAGACCGCCGATCCGAATGACGTGTCCATGATGGAGGCGGCCCCCTTCGCCTACCCGTCACCGATGGTGCCGACCGACGACCGCTTCCAGGACTATGCCCGGGCGAGTTTCGGGCCCGGAAGGCCCGTCCTCGAGGGCGTGCTCGAACTCTCGCGGCGGCTGCACGAAGATCTGGTCTACGATCCCGGTGCGACCGAGGTGACCACCTTGCCCGCCGAGGCCTTCGCCCGCCGGCGCGGGGTCTGCCAGGACTACGCCCATATCGCGCTGGCTTGTTTGCGCTCGATCGGCCTGCCGGCGCGCTATGTCAGCGGCTATTTGCGCACCCGGCGTGACGACGAAGAGGCGCTGGTGGGCGCGGATGCCAGCCATGCCTGGATATCGGTCTGGGTTCCGGGTGCGGGCTGGATCGACGTCGATCCGACCAACGACGTCGTTCCGGCGGGCGAACACATCACGCTCGCCTGGGGCCGCGACTACACAGACGTCAGTCCCGTGGCCGGTGTTGTTTTCGGCGGCGGAAACCATCACCTTGACGTCGAGGTCAGTGTCACCTCGGATGACGGTTGAAGCGTCCACTCACCCCTTGCGCAGCAAATCGTCAAAATAGGCGATCGTCGCGGCGAGACCCGTCTCCAGCGGCGTCGCCGGCTGCCAACCCAACTGTTCCCGTGCCCGGCTGATGTCCGGGCGGCGACGGACCGGATCGTCGGTCGGCAGCTCCTTGTTGACCAATTGCGAGCGGGAGCCCGTCATCTCGATGATCTTGAGCGCCAGGTCGCGGATGGTGATTTCCGACGGGTTGCCGAGATTGATCGGTCCGGTGATGTCGTCGGCACTGTCCATCAATGCCAGGAAGCCGGCGACCAGATCATCGACGTAGCAAAAGGATCGTGTCTGTTCACCGTCGCCATAGATCGTGATCGGCTCGTCGGTCAGCGCCTGCATGATGAAGTTCGAGACGACCCGGCCGTCATGGGGATGCATGCGGGGGCCGTAGGTATTGAAGATGCGGGCGACCTTGATCCGTAAACGATGCTGGCGGTAATAGTCGAAGAACAGCGTCTCGGCGCAGCGCTTGCCTTCGTCGTAACAGGAGCGCGGGCCCACCGGGTTCACATTGCCCCAGTAATCCTCGGTCTGCGGGTGCCTAGTCGGATCGCCGTAGATCTCGCTGGTCGAAGCCTGGAAGATTTTCGCGTTCAGCCGTTTCGCCAGACCCAACATGTTGATCGCGCCGTGAACGCTGGTCTTGGTGGGCTGGACCGGGTCGTGCTGATAGTGGATCGGTGAGGCCGGACAGGCCAGATTGAAGATCTGATCGACTTCGACATAGAGCGGAAAGGTCACGTCGTGGCGCTGAAGCTCGAAATTGGCATGGTCCAGAAGATGCGTGATATTGCGCCGGCCGCCGGTGAAGTAATTGTCGATGCACAACACTTCCTGGCCACGCTCCAATAGCCGGTCGCAGAGATGGCTGCCCAGAAAACCGGCGCCGCCGGTGACGAGAACCCGCTCGGGTGGCCTCCAGGCATCGGCATGTGTGTTCATGGCTACGGTTCCACGGGACAGGAGTGCGCTAGCGTCCGGTGCGTTTAATCGCCTGGATGGCATTGTCCAGGGCGATCAAGAAGGCCGACCTGTCGCGCTTCGAGAAACTGCGGCCCCCGCCGCTGATCTCGCCCGCCTCCCGTAAGCCGGTCATCAGATTCCGAACGGCGAGATCTTGCCCGATCGACGCTTCCGTGAAGGGCCGGCCGGTCGGCGAAAGTACCCTGGTGCCCGCTTTGACGCAGCGCTCCGCCAAAGGCACATCGGATGTCACCACCACGTCCCCTGCGCCCGCCCGTTCGGCGATCCAATCGTCGGCCCGATCCAGGCCTTCGGTGACGATCACCCGTTCGATCAACGGGCTCTCGGGCAAGCGCATCCAGCCATTGGCGACGACGACCGCAACCCAGCCGTAGCGCCCAGCCACCCGGAAGATTTCGTGCTTTACCGGGCAGGCATCGCCATCGATGTAGATCTTTTCCACGGGCCTACCGTCTCAGAGCCGGGCGCTGGCGAGCCGAGCGCCCTCAACCAGGCTTTCGAGCTTGGCGTAGACGATGTCAGGATCGATGGTGCCGAAACCGGCGAAGGTCGAAAAACCGCAGTCGGTGCCGGCGATCACCCGTTCCGGACCGACGATCGCGGTGAACCGCAGGATCCGCTGGGCAACCAGTTCCGGGTGCTCGACGAAATTGGTCGTGCTGTCGATGCAACCCGGCACGAGCACATAGTCGTCGGGCAGGGTCACATCCTCGAACGCCGCCCATTCATGGGCGTGCCTTGGATTGGCGCACTCGAACAAGAGCGTTCGGGGTTTGGCCTTGAGCAGGATCGGCAGGATTTTCGCGAGTTCGATATCGCAGGTGTGGGGCCCTTCATAGTTGCCCCAGCAGACATGCAGGCGGACCCGGTCCGCCGGGACGCCTTCCAGGGCGAAGTTGAGCGCTTCGACATGCTGAGCGGCCTGGCTCAGATAAGCATCGTCATCGAGGTCCTTGAACATGACGTGCCGGCCCAAACCGAGGTCGGGGCTGTCGATCTGCAAATCGAGACCGGCCGCCACGATGCGCTCGTATTCCTCGCGCATCGCCGCCGCGAGATCAGCCAGGTACAGCTCATGGCTCTGGTGGTAGTCTGACGGCTGGAACAGGGCGATGACACCGGGCGACGCCGCGTTCATGAAACCCTCGACACTCGCATGTTTTTCCAGGGCGGCCGTGAAATGGGTTAGGTCGTCCTCCTAAGGCCGGGGGTCCTTGACCTTGATCGGACCGACGCATCGGGGACGCTTGTATGATGGCGTTCCTCCAGTCGTTGCCAGCTTCTTCAGAAAACCCGGATATTGCTCCAGATCGGCCGGCGGGTTGCGCGGACTGTCACCTTCGAAGTTGGTGAGCCGGTCCTTGATGTAGGTGGCATAGGAGATCTTGCTCATCTCGCCGTCGGAGACCAGGTCCAGGCCGACCTCGGCCTGACGGTCGACCACGGCTTCGACTGCGGATCGAAGGACGGTTTTCATGGTCTTCCGGTCGACCGCCTCTCCGCGCTCGGCGGCGAAGACCAGATCCGTCACGTCGGCCGGTCGCGGCAGCGAGCCGACATGGGTCGTTCTGATACGCGCCTCCGCGGCCGCCATCAGCCGCCCTTCCGGCTCGGGCGGGTGAGGCGCCGGGCATTGGCGCTGGCCCGGCGGGCGTAGGGACGCGTCATGGCACCGGCCATCCTCGATCCGGCGCGCTTGGAACCCATCGATGACAGCAGTCGACCGCCGTCCATCGTCGCCATGGCGATCGTGGCTTCCGTCGCCGCCTGCATCTTTTCCATCCACATCCGCCGGAGCTCGGCCTCGTCCCAGCGTTTTTGGCCGATCATCGCCTGGCCGATAGTGAAGGATCGCATGGTGATCGTGGTCGCCGCCGCCAGACTCATTCGCAGCCACTGCCAGACAAGGGCCCAGGGAACCATCACCGAACCTGCCATCGTTCTCCGCCTTTCTTCGTCAGCCTGTTGAGCGCGTGTCCGTCCACCCGACCATGAGAAGGCGAGCATTGCCGGCCTGGCTATCGCCTTCGCCGGCCCTAGCTATGTGTCAGGTTCCGGCGGCGACAGCGAGGCTTGGATGTTGGATGGTCTGACGAAGCGTTCCTTGTTCCTATCGTGCGCGATTGCGCTGGCGCCCGCAACGGCGATGGCCAACGGCAATTGCGGGCTGGACGAACCTTGCGAGGTCGAGCTTGGCACCTACAACATCGCCTTGCCCGAGGATCCGGCCAAGGGCTTCGTTCTCTACTTCCATGGCGCCGGCGGCAATGGCGGAGCGGTGGTGACCAACGAGACCTTCGTCGACCCGTTTCTGGAGCGGGGCTATGGCGTGATCGCGCCGACCGGCATCACCCCGCCAGGGCCCGGAGCTCGCTGGGGTAACAACTGGGCGCTCAAGGACGGACGTGAGCCTTGGCGTGATGATTTCGCGTTCACGGCTCAAGTTCTGGACGATGCCGAACAGCGCTTTGACGTCGATCTGTCGAAACTTCTCGTCACCGGTTACTCGCGAGGCGGCTCGTTTGTCTGGGACCTGGCATGTCATAGCGATGTCGAGTTCGTCGCCTTCGCGCCCGTGGCCGGCGCCTTCTGGATCCCGCTGCCCGAGCAATGTGCTTCGGGCCCGATGAACATGCTGCACACCCACGGCTTCGTCGACACAACCGTTCCTCTTGAGGGGCGCTGGACATCCGATGAACGTGGCCAGGGCGACGTTTTCCAAGGCCTTCAGATCCTGCGCGCGACCAATGGCTGCGCGGGCGTCAGACCCGATGACTTTGCCATGGGCGATCAGTTTCGCTGTCGGATCTGGGCCGAGTGCACCGGCGATACTGAACTTCAGCTTTGCCTGCACAATGGCGGTCACGGCGTGCCGGATGGCTGGGCGGATCTGGCGCTCGACTGGTTCGAGCGAGTGACGGGTTAGTCGACCGTCAGCCGATCCGTCCGGCGACATAGTTCTGCGTCCGCTCGTCGTCCGGATCCTTGATGATGTCGTCGGTCGGCCCGACCTCGACCAGCTCGCCCAGATGAAAATAGGCGACCCGGGTGCTCACGCGCTCGGCCTGTTCCATGTTGTGGGTGACGATCACAACCGTGAATTCCTCGCGCAGTTCCTTCATCAGTTCCTCGATCGTCTGGGTTGAGACCGGATCGAGGGATGAACAGGGCTCGTCCATCAGGATGACTTCGGGCTCGTTGGCAATCGCCCGCGCAATGCACAAACGCTGCTGCTGACCGCCGGAAAGCGCGAGGCCTGGCTGGTTCAGCTTGTCCTTAACCTCTTTCCAGAGACCGGCACGCTTGAGGCTGGTCTCAACGATTTCTTCGAGCTCGTCCTTACTGTCGATCAGACCGTGGAGCCTGGGCCCGAAAGCGACATTCTCGAAGATCGACTTGGGGAACGGATTGGGTGCCTGCGCGACCATGCCGACCCGAACCCGGACCAGAACCGGATCGTAATCCTCGCCGTAGATGTCCTGGTCGTCGAGCAGGATCCGGCCGGTCACTTTCGATGCCTCGATCGGATCGTTCATGCGGTTGAGGCATCGAAGAAACGTCGACTTGCCGCAACCGGAAGGCCCCATCAACGCCAGAATTTCGTTGGGACGCACCTCCAGATCGACCGATTTGATCGCGTGAAAATCGTCGTACCAGACGTTGACGTCCTCGGCCTGCATTTTGAGCTTGCCGTATTCGCCGCTGCGATCTTCACCATTTCCTCTGGTCGAAGAGGCTGCCTTGGCGCCACCGTCACGCGCTCCGATCGGCGATTGTCGATCGCCCTCATTGTCGGCTCTTTCGGTCATCATCCTCCCCAGGGCGCTAGCGACGTTTCTGGAAACGGTTTCGGAAGAAGATCGCGGTCGCGTTCATGATCAACAGAAAGGCCAGCAAAACCATAATCGCGGCCTGGGTTTTCTCAGCGAAACCCTGCTCCGGAGCATTCGCCCACAAATAGATTTGAACCGGCAATGCTGTGGCGGTGTCCACCAGGCCGCCGGGTGGCGTGGCGACGAAAGCGACCATGCCGATAAGCAGCAACGGCGCCGTCTCGCCGAGTGCCTGGGCGAGGCCGATAATGGTGCCGGTGAGCATACCCGGCAGCGCCACTGGCAACACCTGGCTCATCACCGCCTGCTGATGCGATGCGCCCATCATCAGCGCACCTTCCCGGTAGCTGGGCGGCACCGAGCGAAGCGCCGAGCGCGCCGCGATGATGATGATCGGCAGCGTCATCAGGACCAGCACGGCACCACCGGCAAGCGGCGAGGAGCGCGGAAATCCGAGGGTGTTCAGGAACACGGCGAGACCGAGAAGACCAAAGATGATGGACGGCACCGCCGCCAGATTGTTGATGTTGACCTCGATCAGCTCGGTCCACCGGTTCTTGGGCGCAAACTCCTCCAGGTAAACGGCCGCCATCACCGCGATCGGAAAGGAAAAGACAAGCGTGATCGCAAGCATCATGGCCGAGCCGACGATCCCCGCCCAAAGACCCGCCAGCTCCGGTGAGCGGCTGTCGCTATTGAGGAAAAAGCCCGTGGAAAAGACCGTTCTGAGGCGGTCCTGATCGACGAGGGTTCGAAACCAGGCGACCTGGCGATCCGATAGCTGACGGTCCTCTTCGGCAATATCGAGATTGACCTTTTCCTTGAACGCCATGTCGATGTTGCTGGATGTCGGAAACCACAAGGTTTCCGACTTGCCGATCAGGTTCGGGTCGTTGACCACGCGGTCCTGCAGACGAAAACGGACGGAGCCGGATAACAGCGCCGAAAGCGCTCGTGTCTGATCGTCGCTGGTCTCGCCCACGATCTCTCGAAGCGCGTTCAGCGCGATCTCTTGGAAGCGGCCGTCCTTCAACGTTTCCGCGTCGGTGGTGCCGGGCTCGGCGATCAGCTCCGGATCGTAAACGACGTCCAGTTGGACCTGAGTCTGAAGAAAACCGGTCCAGCCCTGGCTGATGATCGAAAACAACAGAACGCCCAGCATGGTGAGCGCGATCAGGATCGCACCGAGCCCTGAGTATTTGAGAATATGGCCCGACCGCCGGCGCCCGCGCAGCCTTTGTTGAAGACGGCCGAGATCCCGGTGGCTTCCTCCTGTGGTGCCCCTGTCAGTCATATTTTTCCCGGTAGTGCTGGCTGAATTTGAGCGCGCCGACATTGAGCATCAGCGTGACGACGAACAGAACGAGGCCGAGTGCAAAGGCCGAGAGCGTCTTCGCGCTGTCGAAGCGCTGATCGCCGGTGAGGAGACTGGCGATCTGAACGGTGACGGTGGTCGTGGTGTCGAGCGGATTGGCGGTGAGATTGGCCCGAAGACCGGCGGCCAGCAGGACGATCATGGTCTCGCCGATGGCCCGGCTGATCGCCAAGAGAACGGCGCCAACCAACCCCGGCAGCGCTGCCGGCAGAACGGCCTTGATGATGGCCTCACCCTGCGTGGCACCGAGCATGTAGGCACCGTCCCGCAGCTTTTGCGGCACCGCCGTGATCGCGTCGTCCGAGAGCGAAGAAATGAAGGGAATGATCATGATCCCCATGACGCTGCCGGCGGCGAGCGCCGATTTCGCTCCGACGTCGAGGCCGAGACTTCCACCGATGTCGATGATGAACGGCCCGACCGTGAGCGCGGCGAAAACGCCGTAAACGACGGTCGGTATTCCGGCGAGGATCTCCAGAAGAGGCTTCAAGAAGCCGCGGACGCGGCGGTTGGCGTACTCCGACAGATAGATCGCCGCCAGAAGACCCAAGGGCACGGCCACCGTCATGGCGATGGTTGCGATCAAGAGCGTGCCGGCAAAGAGCGGAATGATGCCGAACTCACCTTGCTGCGCGCCGGCAGCCTGATCTTCGCGGATCGCGGTTCCGGGGTTCCAGGTGAGGGATGTGAAGAACTCGAGGATTGAAACCCGGCTGAAGAAACGGATCGCCTCGAACAGCACCGACATGACGATGCCGAAGGTGGTCAGAATCGCAACCACGGCGCAGGCGATCATCAGCGCCCGGATGATCTTTTCCGTCATGTTCCGCGCGCGGAACGCAGGTGCGAGCCGGCTTTGGCTGTAGGCGAAACCGGCAAATGCCGGCAGTGCTACGATCGGGATCGCCAGCCACGCGGCCCACCGTTGGGCTGAGGCTAGATAATCTGCGACCGGCGCCGCGCCTTCGGGCAGACCACCCAAAACATCAGCCCCTGCCGCGGCACGCTGGACCCGCGACATCAATAAGGACACATCACCTGCGCCCTGGTCCGCCAGATGTTGGGGCAGCTGGCGAAGCGTCAGCCAGTCGAGGACGGGCTGGCGAAAGGCGAGATAAAGTCCCAGCGCGATCAGCCCCGGAAGCAGTGTCGCCAGCAGCGCGAACCAGCCATGATAGTGGGGCAGGGAATGTAGGTTGCGCCGTTTGCCGTCCGCCAGAACCAAGGAACGCTGCCGGCCGAGCACGAACCCGGCAACGGAGACCAGCACGATGGTCAAAGCGACGAACTGAACCTGCAGCATCAATTATGCTTCTGTGCTGAGAGATGGACCGGGGGGAGGACCGGACCTGACGGCCCGGTCCATTAGGCGGCTGGTCAGCTAATGCTGCCGACCTTGTCGGTGACCTCCTGGCGCTTATCGTCGGTCATCGGGATCAGACCCTGCTCGATGAGAAAGCCGTTCGGACCGAACACCTCCGGGCTCGTGTAGTAGTCGAGGAACTCGGCCAGGCCCGGTATGGAGCCGACATGGGCGTCTTTCACGTAGATGAACAAGGGCCGCGACAGGGAATAGTCCCCAGAACCGATGGAATCGGCGTTCGGGCCCACCCCACCGATTTGCGCTGCCTGGAGGTCAGCCCGGTTCTGGTCGTAGTAGCTGAAGCCGAACAGACCGAAAGATCCGGACTGGGATCCCAACCGCTGGACGATGACATTGTCGTTTTCGCCGGCCTCGACGAACCCGCCGTCGCTACGCATCTGCGTGCACACGGTCGATTTGCGCTCCTCGTCCAACTGCTTGACCGCCTCGAATTCCGCGCAGCCCGCTTCCATGGCAAGTTCGACGAAGGCATCACGCGTGCCTGAGGTGGTGGGCGGTCCGAACACGACGATGTCGAGATCCGGCAGAGAAGAATCGATATCGCTCCATCTCTGGTAGGGATTGTCGACGATCTCGCCATCCTGCACGGTCTCGGCCGCGAGCGCTTGCCACAATTGGGCGCGACTGACATCCAACTGATCGGTTGATTTGTCGGAAGCCAGCACGATACCGTCATTGCCGACCTGCAGCTCGGTCACATTCTTGACGCCGTTCTGGGCGCAGAGGTCGCGTTCACTGTCGGTCATCGGCCGGGATGCGTCGTTGATGTCGGGGTGACCCGCACCGACCCCTTCGCAGAACAGTTGGAAACCACCGCCGGTGCCGGTGGATTCCACGATCGGCGGCTGGAAGTCCGTCTCTTGGGCGAAGTTCTCGGCAACCGCAGTCGTGAAAGGATAGACGGTCGATGAACCGACGACGCGGATTTGCTCGCGGCTCTGGGCGTTCGCTACCTGCGGCGCTGCCAACGCCGTCGTCGCGGCCAGAGCGATGGTGAGCACGGAAAATCTGGGCATGGGCTACCTCCTGGTGTCCGTAAGACCTCGGTCACTGCCCATCCGACTGGACAGCAAAGCCATTCCGTCAAGCCGGCAATAGTTGTGCCTGGCTCATTTCACGCCAGGCAAACTTGCTTTGCTCAGGACGGTTCCTGACAAAAATTAGATTTTTTTGTCATTATCCTGTCATTTACTTCTTATTTGCGGATTTTGATTTGAGACTGCGACAAATTTCTAGAATTAGACAGGAACGAGAAGCCGCGTTGCTTCGTTTTGGTATTGGATTAATTTGTCTTTAGAACGCGGCGAACCAGCAGCGCTGTGCCGTAGGCCGGCTCGACATCACCCAGCGATTGGATCGGGACGCCCAGGATCCGCGAGCGCATTTCCGTCCAGATCTCGTTCTTCGCCCCGCCTCCCACCGTCAACACCTCTTGTGGGTAGACCGCCCCCAGCTCGGCCAGCTTCTCGTAAGCCTGTCGCTCGATCCGGGCGATCCCCTCCAGAAGCCCCTGTAGAAATTTCTCGTCTGCTTCGGGACGGGGTTCTACGCGCGGGGTCAGGTTTGTGTCGTTGACCGGAAACCGTTCGCCCGACGCCGGTAGCGGGTAGTAGTCGAGCCCGCTTTCAGCCCTCGGATCGATTTTTTGAGAAAGCGTTTTCAGCTCGCTGTCGTCGAAATGTTGACGAAGGACCGCGCCGCCCGTGTTGCTGGCACCGCCCGCAAGCCAGAGATCGCCCAGCCGATGGCTGTAAACCCCGAACTCAGGCGCGAAGATCGGCTTTTCGGTTACCGTCTTGAGGGTCAGCGTGGTGCCCAAAGCCGAGACCGCCGTGCCGGGCGCGATCGCGCCGGCCGCCAGGAAACTGGCGACGCCGTCGGTGGTACCGGCGACGATCTTGCAGTCCTTCGGCAGACCAGTCTTCTTCGCGACGGCCTCCATCACATCACCGATCGCCGCCCCTGGCCTTACAATATCGGGCAAGAGATCGAGATTGAGCGCGAGCCCTTCGAACCAAGCAGGCCACCGCCTCGCGACCACGTCGTAGCCCATCTTCAGCGCGTTGTTCTCGTCGCTGGTGGCGAAAGATCCGGCGAACCGGCCGGCGATCCAGTCCGCCTGGTGCTGGGCCTTCAATCCCTGGGTGTCGCCCACCTCTCCCGCCAGCGCCAGAAGCCGGGCAAGCGTGCTGCCAGTGCCCCGGGCGAGGCTCGTCTCTGGCGCCAGAGCATCGATCTCGGCAGACGGACCTGTGCAGCTCTGATCATTGTACATCCGGGCCGAGGTCGCCGGCCGGCCCTTGTCGTCCGCCAGCAGAAGCGTGCCGGAGGTGCCATCCACCGCCAGAGCACACACCGAGGCGCGGGCCCCTGCCGGCAGCGCGTCCAGCGCATCCAGCACCGCCTGCCACCAAAGGTCGGGGTCCTGGCGGACGCCGTCCGCGCCCCGCTCCGGCGGCGGCAGGGCGGCTCTCGCTGAGGCGACGACCTCGCCTCCATCGTCGACGATGACGATCCGCACGGCCGAGGTGCCGACATCGATTCCCATCACGGTCCGGTTGTCCATGGCCCCTCCGCTTGGCAGTGACAGCATCCTACCCTAGCCTTATCGAAGGCTCGCGTAACATGAGCATCGGCGGGGGAAGAATGAAACGAGAGCGAGCGCGATCTTTATGTCTGTCCCCCGGTTCCGAGGCACGCTGAGCCGTGCGCTTCGCCTTGCCGCGCTTCATGATCGCCGAGGGGCCGCTTCCCTGGCTCCTGCCCCTGATTGCTATGCTCCTGGTCTTCGCCGTCTTCCCGCTCGGCTACAATCTCTGGCTCAGCTTTCACGAATTCGTGCCCATGCGCCGCTCGCTGGAGCCGGTGGGTTTCGACAATTGGGCGCGGCTGTTCAGTGACAGCCGGCTGCACACGGCGCTCACCATCACGCTTACCTACACCTTCGTCTGCCTCGCCATCCAACTGGTGCTGGGCTTTCTCATCGCCCTGCTCCTGGACGATGACGGCGCCGGCTTCGGCATCATGCGCGCCCTGTTCTCTCTGGCCCTGGTCATCCCGCCAGCCATCACCGGCATGATGTTCAAGCTCTACCAGGACCCCCAGTTCGGGATGATCGCCTGGGCGCTGGACCAGATCGGTGCGATCGACCGGAGCACGCCGATCCTAGCAACCCCGGCTTATGCGCTCGCCGGCGTGATGCTCGCCGACATCTGGCAGTGGACGCCGTTCATGGTCCTGATTTTTCTCGCCGGCATAAGGGGCGTGCCGCGAGACCCGATTGAAAGCGCCATGATCGACGGCGCCGGCTACTGGCAGATCCAGACAAAAATCGTGCTGCCGATGCTCGGCAAGGTGATGGCGGTCGCGATCCTGATCCGGGGCATCGATCTGTTCCGGGCGTTCGATTACATGTTCGTGATGACCTCCGGCGGGCCCGGGATCGCCACTTACACCCTCTCGCTCTACACCTGGAAAAGCTTCGCCGAATCGCTTCGCTGGGGCTACGGCGCGACCCTCGCGCTGGTGGCGCTGATCCTGATCCAGATCCTGGCAAACCTGTTCATCTGGCGGGCCCGAATCAGATGGTGAACCGCCGATGGTGATCTATCAGTCCCGCACCGCCCGCCTGACGAAAATCGCGTTCGCCTGGCTCGTCACCCTGGTCATGGTCCTGCCGATCTATTTCTGGATCACGGTCACCATCAAGACCGACCGGGACGTCTTCACCCTGCCGCCGAAACTGGTCCAGTTCGAGCCGACGGCATCCCACTTTAAGGCGGTGCTCTTGGGTATCTCGCCGGAACGCCAGCGGATGCAGGAGACTGGTGCCTTGGGCTTCTCCGGCGGCGGCAACACTTACATGGTGCCGAGGCTCGTGGATTCGGTGATCATCGCCGTCGTGAGCACCATTCTCACCGTCGCCATCGCCGTGCTCGCGGCCTACGCGCTGTCGAGGCTCCGCTTCCGGGGCCAGCACCATTTCGTCTATCTGGTGCTCACCACCCGCATGCTGCCTCCCGTCGCCGCCGCGATACCCCTGTTCCTGATCTATAAGGAGATCGGGCTCTACGACACCCACACCGGCGTGATCCTGGCCCACACCTTCATGAACCTGCCGCTCGCCGTGCTGCTGCTCAAAAGCTTCTTCGACGACATCCCGAAGGAGCTGGACGAGGCGGCGCTGATCGACGGTGCCAGCCGCTGGCAGATCTTTTGGCGGATCGCGCTGCCGACCATGAAAACCGGGATCGCGGCCACTGCCGTGCTCTGCTTCATCTTCTCCTGGACCGAGTTCTTGTTCGTGCTGATGCTGACCGCCACCAGCCTCAAGACCGTGCCGGTGGCCTCTTCCGGCTTCGTCACCTCGACCGGCACCCAGTGGGGAAGTCTCGCCGCGCTCGGGGTTGCCGCGCTGATCCCCGCCTTCATCTTCATTCTCCTGGTTCAGAAGAACCTGGTCCGAGGTCTTACGCTTGGCTCATTGAAGGGCTAAGCCTTGAAGACGAAACAAACGAACAACCGAAGGGAGTGACTAAACAATGCGTGACACAGACAAAAAATTGTATCTGGCGCGGGCCGCCGATGCCTATGCGAGAGGCCAGATCGACAGACGAAAATTCCTGCGCGCCGCCGGAAAACTGGGCCTCGGCGCCAGCGCCTTCGCCCTCGGCTCCAGCATCGGCCGCCCCTGGAACGGTTCTTTGTTCAACCAGGCCCGCGCCCAGATCGGCCCTTCGCAAGCCGTGACCGACTGGATCACCGAGGTCGGCAAGCCCTTCGCCGGCCAGACCGTGCGGATGGCCACGGAATCCACCCCGCCGTCGAAAGGCATCGCCGAGCTGGTCCAGTCCGAGTTCGGCCCGGCAACCGGCATCAATGTCGAGATCGAGGTCCTGCCGCTGGAACAGGTCCTGCAAAAACTCACCCTCGACGTCGCCTCGGGCCTCGGCACCTATGACTGCTACTATCTGGACCAGTCCTGGATGGCGTCCTTCTCCCAGGACGTGATCGACCCGCGCGAAAAATTCGAAAGCCAGCCGGACCTCGCCTTCCCCGGCTATGATTTCGACGATTTTCTCCAGCCTCTGGTCGACGGCATCTCCATGTACAATGACGTGATGGTCGGCGTGCCCTACGACATTCCGATCTTCATCACCATGTACCGGACCGATATCTACGAACAGTTGGGCCTGTCCGTGCCCGAGACCATGGACGCCTTCCTCGAGAACGCCCGGGCGATCCAGGCCGCCGGCATCGACGCCCCCGGCGGCAACGGCAAGGTCTTCGGCACCACCGGTCAGAAGAAATCCGGCCACTACTCGCTCGAATGCGACTGGACCGCCTGGTTGTGGGGCCATGGCGGCTCGATCTTCCGCACGGACGGCACCTTCTCGGGCAATGACGAGCAGGGCATCGAGGCCATGGAATACTGGCTGAAACTGCGGGAAAACATGCCGCCAGGTGTCGATACTTGGACCTGGGACGGCCAGTTCCAATCGGTAAGCCAGGGTATCGCCGGCCAGGTCCTGAGCTGGGGCGAGTTTCTGCCGTCCTGTGACGATCCCCAGAGCTCCCAGGTCGCGGGCCTCCTGGGCGTGGCGCCGCCGCCTCGGGCCAACGCGCTCCGCACCGTCGAGGAAACCGGCTACAACGAGATCCCCAACACCGGCCACCAGGGCGGCTCGGCGCTGGCACTCTCCAAATACTCCAAGGTGGCGGATGCCGCCTGGGTATTCATGCAGTGGGCCACCTCCCCCGACACCCAGGCTCGCATCTCCGTGCTCGGCGGTGGCTCCAGCCCGATGCGCGAGACCACCTTTGCCCATCCGGCCGTGAAGGAAGCGGCGGTCCCAGGCCCCGGCACCACGCGTCACTTCGATGTCATGCGTTACACCATCGAAAACCAGATGGGCTCAGAGCCGGACCTGCCCGAATGGGCCGAACTCGCCAACAATGTGATCCCGGTCGAGCTGGGCCGGTTCTTCGCCGGCGAATACGACAACCCACAATCCGTCATGGACGAAATCGCCGCCCAAACCAACGCCATCACCGGCAAAGGCTGATTTTCGTCTGTTTTTCGTCCGAGACCCCGGGGCAACCCGGGGCTTCACAGTTTGCCACAAAAGCAAATTTTAGTCTCATCAGTGTTACGCTTATCTTTTCTCATCATACGAAAACAAAAACCAAGAAGCTGATTTTGAGAAGAAAAAATGAGATACTTCCCTCAGTTCGTGGAATATTTGATTGTAGCGTGTTGTGCATTTATTGCAATTTATTTGGAAAACAATCTTCCATTAGATGATGATGTCGAAAAACTGTCTATTTATCTTTCTCCGTTTCTCGCGGCTTTGATATTCCTAGTTCTAAATTGGTTGATAAAGATCTCTAAACAAACGAGATTTGCTCGCATTGTCTTTAAGGCAGAAAAAGAGCGATTTTTGGGTGATTGGCTTTTGACCTATGACGGCCCTAAGGGCTATGACGATAATACAATGATTCTGAGAATTAGTTTTTCTCCGATGTCGCGTGAATACTATTCCGAAGGCTCAATTTTTGATAATAGTGGAAAACGCATAGCTGCAGTCACCGGAAAATCCATTAGGTTTATAAAGACAGGTGTGAAATTGAGTTGTTTCTATGAAGTCAATCATCCCGGAAGACCTGGAACGCATCGAGGCTTTTTAGAAGCTCACATTTACGAGTCGACCGAATCTTTTGTGGGTTTCTGGCCCTGGAGTGTCCCAGCGCTTACTCATGGTATGGGTTATCTTGTCGAAGACGGAATGCCTCCGTTCAGGAGAGGATTTCAAATCTACAGAAAAGATATCAAGTTGATGAAGCAACTGTATGATAGTCAGCCCCCGACACCAAATGAGGAAAGAATGAGCGAAACTGTTAAGAGATATCACGAAAAGTACGGAAAATATAAAGTTCCAAAATTGGACGAAAAAGAGTATCGTCGAATATTTGACTTCATCAATCGCAAGCTAGAGGAGACTGAAAGCGATGGAAATTTCTGAACGTCTAGGCAATTTCTTTATTTTTCTACAGTTACCACTGGATTGCGCGGATTACGGTGACAGTTTACTAAATCCTTCAGGGGTTGGCTCAATGCGCCGGACATTGGCCGTGATTTCGGCCTGGCGGGCGCGGGCGCGAGCCATGCTGTGGTCGGTCTGCATGCCCATGAGCATCTCCGCCTCGAGACCAAAGGCCGCCTCGAGCTTGAGCGCCATCTCCGGCGAAAGATCGATCCGCTCGTTCAAAAAGAGCGACAGATTAGGCCGGCTGACACCGAGGTTTTCGGCAGCCTTGGTCACTGTCAGGCCAAGCGCCTTGACCACATCCTCACGCACCAAGGCGCCCGGATGAGGCGGGTTCTTCATAGGTCCGAGAGGCTTGGCATGTGCCATCTCATTCATCCTCAGTGATAGTCGACCAAGTCCAGATCGAAAGCGTCGCCATCCTCGAAACGGCCCACCAGCCGCCAATTGCCGGTGACGCTCAGGCTCCAGTAACCCGCGAGGTCTCCGCTCAGCCGATGCACCCGCCAGCCGGGCAATGCGGCCGCCACAAGGTTCGCGGGAACGCTGGTTCGGTTGATCGCCGCCAGCATCCGGCGGAGCTTGTCGGCGCTCTGTGCCGGAACCGCTCGGACATCATCCCGCTCCCACAACCGCCGAAGGCCTCGGTGCCGAATGCTCCTGATCGCCATTCCGTTAGACGTTATATGACGCCTTACACAAAGAGTTCAAGAGGAGCCGTTCTTGACGGCTTCGAATAGTTTCGGTGGCGGCTTACGAAATACGCCCGGGCGGCGGCGGTGATCTCCGCCTGTCAGGCTCGGCGCGGGGATTAGGGTGACGGTTCCCTGACGGGGATGTCCACGACCTTGCCACGCGGGATCAGGCGGTCCTTGTCGTACATCGGCGTCTCGCACAGCGTCCCGGGCCGGGTTGCGCCGTCCGTGCACGCGACGTCGAGATGGCCGCCTTCCTGGTGCTCGGCGGTCTCCATGCGGACCAGCGCCACCCCGCAGCGCTGATAAGGCGACCAGGCGCTCGAGCTAACCAGCCCAGCCGGCGCGCCATCACGTTCCAGCGTACCGCCGACCGCGGCGACACCTGCTTCCACCTGCAGGCCCCAGACCCGTTGGCTTCGGTCCGCGCCCGTGAGCGCCCGGCGGCCGACGAAGTCGCCCTTGTCGAAGTCGACCAGGTTGCCGAGGCCGGCCGCGAAAGGTGTCGTGGCGTGATCGAAATCGGAGCCCGCGTTGAGCAGCCCCGCCTCGATCCGCCTCGCCCCGAACGCGGCGATCGGGACAAGGCCGAACGGCCGGCCCGCCTCGAGGATGCGTTCGCCGATCGCCTCCCTGTCCGTCGCGGGGTCCAGATAAAATTCCCAGCCCAGCTCGTTGGTGAAGCCGGTGCGCGTGATCACCACGGGCTGGCCGGCGATCGTCACCTCAGCCGCGTCGAAATAGCGGAAGGGCTCGGGATAGGCGCCGTCGACCGCGGCTTCGAGAATTTTCAGGGCGTTCGGCCCTTGCACCTGGCTGATCCAGCCGCCCGGGTCCCCCACCGCGACATCGAGCCCGAGCGCCAGCGCCTTGATCCAGGAGAGCAGATCGCCTTCGGCCTGGCCGAACCAGAAGCGGTCCTCGGCGAGCCGCACCAGCACGCCGTCGGTGATCATGCCGCCATCGTCGAAACAGGCGAACTGATAGGAACAGCGCCCGACCTTCGTCTTGCCCACCTCGCGGGTGAAGACGCGGTTGAGCAGGCGGGGCGCATCCACCCCTCGGATCTCCAGCGCGCGCTCGCCGGTGTGGCGCAGGCCCGCCTCACACCGGACCTTCCAGTACATCTCGTCCGGCGTAACGTCCTTCATGCTGAGCGAGATCAGGCGGTGGTTGTAGAGGCCGAATTCGGGATCGTGAGCCAGCTCCTGATGGACGAGGGGATGGGGCTGCATCGTTCCCGGCAATGCCTGCGGCACGTTTTCGTCCGCGGGCATTGCCTTGATGACGAAGCGAACTTTCTCGGCCGGCATGATCGCCGCTCCCTTAATCCCGAATTGACTGATCAGTTAACCCTCGATCACCGCGCCCTTACTCACGAAAAGGTCGATCTCGGCGTCGGAGTAGCCGGCCTCCAAAAGCACCTGACGAGAATCCTCGCCGAAGCGGGGCGGTTTTTTGGCGCTAGGGTTGGCTGGGGTGCGGCTCATCTTGATCGGGTTCCCCGTGGTCTGAAACCCGTCGATCTCGACGGTCATTCCGCGGTGGGCGGTGTGCTCGTGGGTGAGCACCTGGTCGGTCTCGAGGACCGGGCCCGCCGGCACGCCCCGGCTCATGAGCGTTTTCGAGAGCTCCTCGCCGTCCCAAGTGGCGGTCAGCGGCGAGAAGGTTTCGCGCAAGTCGTGCTTGTTGATGACGCGGTCGGCGTTGGTTTTGAACCGGGGGTCGTCCGCAAGCTCGGGCGCGCCCAGAACCTCGCAGAGCCGCTTGAACTGGGCGTTGTTGCCGCCGGCGATGAACAGTTTCGCGGTCTTGGTCGGAAACACGTCGTAGGGCGACAGGTTCGGGTGGGTGTTGCCGGTGATCACCGGCTTTTTGCCGGACAGAAACCAGTTGGCGTAGTGGGGGAACAGGAGCGAGACGGCGGTATCGTACAAGGTCGCGTCAATGTATTGGCCCTGGCCCGATTTTTCGCGCTCGTAGAGCGCCATGGCGATGCCGAGGGTGGCGGTGATGCCGGTGCCGATATCTACCATCGGGATGCCCAGACGCGTGCCCTCACCGCCCTCGACACCGTTGACGCTCATCATGCCCGCTTGGGCCTGGACGACGGCGTCATAGCCCGGAAGTCCGCCCAGCGGTCCGTCATCGCCGAAGCCCGAGATCTTGCAGTAGATCAGCCGCGGAAATTTTTGTCTGAGCACCTCCTCATAGCCGAGCCCCCATTTGGCCATGCTTCCGGGCTTATAGTTCTCGAACAGGACGTCGGCGTCCTCCAACAGCCGAAAAAGCACGTCGCGGCCCTCGGGCAGACGAAGATCCAGCGCGATGCCGCGCTTGTTGCGATTGAGCCCCAGAAAATAGGAAGCACCCCCCAGATCCTCGTCGAACGGCGGCCCCCAAAGCCGGACCTCGTCACCCTGAGGCGGCTCGACCTTGATCACGTCGGCCCCGTGATCGGCAAGCCACTGGGTGCCGAACGGCCCACTCAACACCCGGGTCAGGTCGATCACCTTAACGCCGTCCAACGCCCCCATGTTTCGTCCCTTCAGATGTGGTCCGGCCAGATCCGGGCCGCGAACTCCGGATAGAAGCTATGGACCTTGGGCGCGATCCTTTGCCTGAGCAAGGCCAGGCGCTGCTCGGATGGCTCAACGCTAGGTGAGAGGTTTTCGTCCACATCGAACTCGAACCCAGTGGCATCCCGCACCGACGCCTCGTTTTCGTCTGTGTGAACCTGGCTCAAACGAAACCGGGCCCGCCCCGGATCGAACGCGAAGACGCAGCGGCCGGTAACCAGCGCCTTCGGACCGCCGGGACGCCATACAGAAGGCTCGCTCACCCCCGGCGCCGAGACGAAATCCACCCGCTCGACCAGGGTACGGGGCGAATGCTCCTCCCGGAACAAGATCACCTTGGGCACGACGAAATACATCAGCGCCGAGCCGAACGAGCCGGCAAATCTTTTTTTCGTCCGAGGATAGTCGCCGAGCCCCACCAGGTTGATGTTGGCCCGGCCGTCGATCTGAACGCCACCCAGAAAGAACGATGAGATCCTTCCCTGGGCAGCGCAGTCGAAAAGCTCGCGGGCCCCCTCGGTGAAGTGGTTTTCCGTTCTCGAGTGAAGGATGGTGACCTGCATCCGCCGGCCAACGGCTTTGGCTTCCTCCTGGGCCAGCAGCGCAGCGGCACCCGGGATCGGCGAGGCGGCACCGACGGCGACATGGGCATCGCACGCCAGCAAGTCGGCGATGACGGATATCAGTTTTTCGTCAGATGCGGCCATCAAGCGGGCTCGGGAACCACAATGCCCTGGTCAACCAAGTACGCGCGAAAATCTTCGTCTGTCCGGGCTGCCTCGGCATAAGTGCGAAGCGCCTCGCCGTCCGGCTCATAGAGGCCGGCGATGCCGCAGGGCCAGGCGCCTTTCTCCGCGACCGCGATGCCATCCACGTAAAAAGCGGGCAAGGTCCCAGCGGCGCCAGCCTCACTGTCGAAAAAACTGTCGTCCGTCACCTGCTCGACCGTGACGAAGACTTGCGCCGAGGCATGGGCAAGTGTCGCCAGTTCGCGTCTGCGGCCGATCCAGATGTTGCCTTCCCGGTCGGCCTTGGCCGCATGGAAGACCGTCACATCTAGCCTGGTCGCCGGCAATAGAACGATCCTATCTTCACCCTTCCCGAAAGGATTTGACGAAAGTTTCCAGTCGGGGCGATGACGAAAAATGTCGGTGCCGATCAGACCCCGGAGAGGCAGGAACGGCACGCCCTTCTCGGTCGCCTGCAGCTGGGCGTGAAGAGCGGGACAAGTGCTGTCGCTGATCTCGATCGAACCCGCCTCGACCGCATGACAGAAGCGGGGCGCGAGGCCGTACTCGCCCAGGGTGACGGCGGCGGTCTCGATCGACGCCACGCAGCCGGCACCGACCAACATGTCGCCCTGGATCGAGGTGGACGGCAGACAAAAAAGGCGCAAACTTCGCGCCCGGCGCCGGATCAGCGCCCGGGTCACGGCCATCGGCACGCCCGAATAGTCGGCCGGCACGCCCAAGAGCGCCCCGGCCGGCACGGCGGCCGCGATGTCCTCGACGGATAAAAGGTGAATGCTCACCGGACAGCCCCACTAACCCGCCTTGCGGTAGGTCTGGTCCAGCTTCTCCATCTTCTCGACCTTGGGCGCCGAGCGACCACCCTGGAAGCGGTTCGAGAGGTAGATGTCGGCGAGCATGGTCGCGACCTTGGGCCCGGTGATCTGGGCGCCGAAGGTGATCACCTGGGCATTGTTGGACGCGATCGCCCGCTCGGCGCTGTAGGGATCCTGGACCGAGACCGCGCGCACGCCCGGCACCTTGTTGGCGGTGATCGCCATGCCGGCGCCCGTGCCACAGACGAGAATGCCGCGCTCGAACGAACCGTCCGCGATTTTTTTCGCCAACGCTTCACCGATGTCCGGATAGTCCACCGGGTTTTCGTCGCTGACACCGATATCCTCGACCTCGAGACCGGCTTCGCGGAGGTGCTCGGCGATCGCGTCCTTGAGCGGCAGCCCGAAATGATCGGCGCCGATGATCAGACGTTTCACTTGGTAGCTCGGCGTCACCTCAATCCTCCCATCGCCAATAGGCGTTCATATCGTAAGCAAAAGCTTTGTCGTCGAGAATGCTGTCGAGCAGCGCGGCCGTGAGCGGCAGACGTCGCGCGAGGGTCGGATCATCCGCCCACGCCTGCCGAAGCGCCGGCCCGATCGCCCGGCCGGTATCCACGCCTTCGACCGTCTCGCCCTTAAGCGCGCCGGCCAGCGCTTCCGAGACCCGTTCGCTCTCGCCAAGCCTCAGACCCAAACGAGAGTTTCGGCCGGCATTGACGGTGACGAACAGGTCGCCGGTGCCGGCCAGGCGATGGGCGGTCTCAGGCTCGCCGCCTAGCCAGGTGGTGAGATGGGACAGCTCGAATACCGCTTGCTCGAACAGGGCCGCGGTCGGGTTCATCTGTCGCCTGTTACCCTTGCTCGGATCGGGAAAACGGCTCCACGCGGCCGCCACGCCAATCGCCATAAAATTCTTGAGCGCGGCATTGGCCTCGATGCCGGTCAGATCTTTCGCCACGCGCACATGGTAGTAGTCGGTCGAGAACAGCTCGGCACAGTGGATGGCGGCTCCGAGATCGTTCGAGCCGTAGACCACCGCCGTCTGCGCCCGGTTCGCGAGTTCGCGGGCGATACAGGGCCCACCAATGCCGACAATCGGCAGGTCCGGGCCTAGCCGGTCTTGGATCCGAGGCGGCAGGGTGCGAACCCGGCCAGGACCCGGAACGTCCAGCCCTTTGGTCACCATCATCAGACGATCGATCCGCGCGTCGAAACCGGCCAAAAAGTCGAGGATCCAGGGGATGCCGGCACTGGAGACGCCGATCACAACCGCATCGGCGCCGTCCAGGTGATCCTTTGTCAGTTGATCGTGGGCTAACGGCAAAACATTGCCCTCGAGCGGCGTATCGAGCTTGGGGTGAGACTCCCTTTCTCTCAGACGCTCGATGATTGTCCCGTCGAGCGCGCTTCCAACAAGAAGCACCCGGTGACCGTTGTCCGCTGGCGGCTGGGCGATCGCGCTGCCCATCACGCCCGCGCCGATGATGACGATCCGGGCCATCAGCGGCAGGTGTCAGCGAAGGTGTCAAGCTCGCCGGCGTCGCCCGCGATATCGAGCATGCTGAAGCGATCCCGGGTGAACCGCGCATAGCGGACCGCGTCCTGCCAGAACTCTCGGCTAAGTCCCAATTCCTCACCGGTGGTGGGCGCGCTCACCTTGATGAGCCCCCGCTCCAGCCGTTCAGTCGCAACCAATAGGGGCCTGAGTTCCGCCGTCAGCTCCGGCCAACGGCGCTCGAGATCCTCGCTCAGCCGCCGGGCGCCCTCCCCGTCCAGGGCCTTCTTGGCGAACTGCTCAAGGGATGGCCCGGCGATCTCGTCGCCGAACCTGCGGCGGACGGCAGTCTCGTCGACCTCGCTGGGATGAAGTCTCGGGGGCACATCACGCAACAGAAAATCGTGCTGGAGCCGGGACATCACCATGGTCGCGACGCCCACCTGCTCACCGTGATGGGTACCCGGATGGGCATCGCCAGCGAACATATCGATGTAGTGGGAGAGCATGTGCTCACCCATCGAGCCGCAGTGACTGGTGCCTGTGAAACCGGTGCCAAGGCCCATGATCGCGTTCATCCGGGTGAGCATGGCGAACGCCTGGTCGTCGCCGGCCGCCACGTCGTCGCCGGCATCCAGCAGATCTGCCTCGTCATAGGCCAGCAAATGATAGGGCGTGTCGCTATAGGCCGTGCCGAACAGCCGGTGAGATAGAAGCCAATCGACCTGCGCCGTGGTCCGGCAGATGACGTCGCCATAGGCGCTCCACACCAGCCGCTTCGGACAGCTCTTCAGTACTGCCAGATCGACGAACACGCCCTTCGGATTGTGAGTGGTGAGAGATTTCTTGAGCCCACCGAAACTGACTGACGCGGTGCCGGTGAAATGAGCGGTCATCGGCGACGTCGGAAACGTTGCGAACGGCTTTCTGTCGAGGAATGTCGCATATTTGACGCTGTCGTTGATCGTGCCGGAGCCGACCGCGACCGCCTCGTCGAAAGGGCGCAGGAGCTCTCGCAGCTCGTCGACCCCGCCTTCCGAACAATGGGGGTCAGCCCAGACGATCTCTTCTACACCGAGACCGTCCCGTTTCAGGCCTTCGAAAACCCGCCGCCCCAGCACCTCTCTTGTGTTTTGGTCCCCGACGACCGCGACTGTCTTGTCCCGGGCGCCCAGACCGCAACGGCGAACCAGTTCGCCTTCGCTGCCGGCAAGATCTTCCTGGATGACGATGTGCTCGATCGGAATGGTCACGCGTTCGCCGGAGACCGGGTGCCGCCAACGCCCCGCCGCCAGCTCACTCAATACGCCGCCAAGATCATCGCTCACGGCTAGCGCTCCGACCGATGGCGCGCGGCGAAGGCCACCAGCGCTTTAAAGGTTTCCGCGTTTTGCCCGTAGATCCGATCGTAGAGTTGCGCCAGTTCGGCCCAAACCCGTTGGCAATCGGGATCCGGCTCGTGCTCCCGGACCACCCGGCCCTGCATGGCCGCGGCCGCCTCACGGATCGAGGGATACCAACCGGCACCCTTGGCGGCGATCATGGCGGCGCCCAGAGCCGAAGCCTCGACCGTGTCCAGAATGACGACCGGCTTGGCACAAGCATCGGCCAACATCTGCGGCCAGAGGCCTGAAGCGGCGCCGCCGCCGATGGCGAGAATCCGTCTGATCTCGACCTGACCCTGGCGTTCCATCTGGGCGAAACCTCGCGCCTGCTCCAGCGTCATGCCTTCGAGAAGGGAGCGGAAGAGATGGGCCGGCGTGTGGCCGCCGCCGAGGCCGAGAAAGGCGCCCCGCGCGCTGGTGTCCCAGTGCGGGTTCATGACGCCGGACCAATAGGGCAGGGACAAAAGCCCGTCCGAGCCGATCGGGATTTTTTGCGCGTCCTCTTCCAGTTTCGAGAACACATTGCCGGACAGCCGATCGCCCACGAACTGATCAACGAACCAATTGATGAGAAAAGCCCCGGAGCGAAGGCAGATTTCGAGAATGTATCCTTCGCCGTCAGCCGAAAGCTCCGTCCGTCAGGCCCTGGCGTTTTTGTAAGCCGCCGACCAGATGCCGCCGACCACCGCTGTGCCCAGATTGAGGTAGGCCTGATCCGAGGCGGTGCAGTTGGTGCCGAGAGCCGCGCACTGCCCGTCGCCACCGCCGGCGAAGACCGGCGTACCGGGCTTAAGGCCCGTGGCGGACGCGGCCTCTTCGGTGACCTCGCCCAGCAAGTCGCCCGGTGCCTCGAACTCTGGTAGACGGGTTTCGTCGATCTCCAGCCATTCCAGAAGCGGCGCGGACCAATTCTTCTCCGCGAGATCGAAATAGCCCATCGGATCGCAGGCGAACCAACCGCAAGCCAGGCGGCCCGTCAGCCGTTTCGTCAGGTAGGCGTTCACGTCGACGAATTTCTGCGTCTGTTCGAAGATCTGGGGCTCATGCTTGGCGAGCCAGCGCAGCCGATAGAGACAGGGGGTGAGGTCGACCGGACGGCCGGTGATCTGATGGATCCGCTCAGCGCCAAACGCCTCATCGGCGGTCTCGACCTCGGCGCGGGCCCGTTCATCGAGCCAAACCATCGCCGGCCGGGTAGGCTCGCCATTCGCGTTCAGGAAGCCAATCGTCTCCCGTTGATTGGAGATGCTGATCGCTTCGATGGCCCCAGCATCGACCTTGTCCGTGAGTTGGCCCAGCGCCTCGGCCGTGGAGCTCCACCAGTGCTCCGGCTCCTGCTCGAACCAGTAAAGCGTGGGATTGGATAAAGGGACCTGCCCCCGGCCTTCCGCGACCGAACGCCCCTGGCGATCGAACGCGATCGCCTTGGTGCTTTGCGTGCTGGAATCAATGCCGACAACGACTGGGTCCACGAATCCCCCGCTCTTTTTGTTGGCCGCACTCTGCGCCGGAATGGATCCAGGAACAAGACGGGCGGGCCTTGCTGCCCGCCCGGACTTGCCTTCAACTGCCGAAAAGACGCTTCGATGAGGATCAGAGGTCCAACTGGTAGGTCATCGGCACCCAGCGGTGCCCGTCGGCGGTTCCTTCGATGAAGCCCACGGCCGGAAACGGCATGTGGTAGCCGGTGACCGGAATGCGCTCGCCCGCGGCCATGTCGAAGAGGTTGCGGCGTGTCGCGGCGGCCGCGTCTTTGTCCATGTCGAAGCGGACGTGCCAGTCGGGATGCTGGATCGAGAAGACGTAGTGATTGGCGGCGTCGCCCCACAGCAACAAGCGCTCGCCCTCGCTTTCTATGTGATAGGCCATGTGACCCGGCGTGTGACCGCCTGCACCGATCGCCGTCACACCGGTGACGACGTCCTTGCCATCATCGATGAAGGACATCTTGTCGGCCAGCGGCACGACGTTTGACTGCACGAGCGTCGCAGTGCCCTCGGTCGGCCCGCTGAGACGGTCTTCCGACGACCAGAAATCATATTCGACCTGACCGGTCACGTAGGCAGCATTGGGGAAGGTTGGCGATCCCTCTTCCATGAGTCCGCCGATATGGTCGGGATGCATGTGGGTGATGACCACCGTGTCGATCTGATCGGCGGAGAAGCCAGCGTTCGCCAGCTGCGAAACGAGCTTCCCGGCATCGGGGCGTCGGCGCGCGCCATTGCCGGCATCGAACAGGATGACCTGCTCGCCGGTATTGACGATGATCGGTGTAAAGCCAATCACCAGCTTGTCGGCCGGCAGGAAATTCTGCTCGGCGATTTGGGCCACTGTCGCCGGCTCCTGGTCGGTGCCGAAGATAGTGTGCGGATCCTCGAGCGCGATCTGGCCGTCATAAATCGTGGTAACCTCGAAGGCGCCGAGCGGAAAACGGCGAATGTTCGGGCTGGCGACGGCGCCCGCCGAGGTCTCGGCGAATGCGCGGCCAGCGACCAGGCCGCCGGCAAGTGGGGTCGCCATCAGCGCGGCGCCGGTGGCGAAGCTTTGGCGGCGTGAGAGTATCGGCATGGTCAAAATCCCTCCCTTGGTTGTCGTCAACAATCGAACTAGGCAGGCGCCGGGGTGAACAAGGCCGGTTGCGGAATGGCTTCGTTCACGATTTGGCTATGGTCGATTGGTTGCATCGAGTAGCGGCGGCAGGTCGGCCAAGCGCTTGATGGTCGCGCGACGATCTCCCGGAAGGCGCTCCGGTGGTTGGTCGAACCGGTTGATCCATACGACCTGGAAGCCGAAGTGGGCCGAACCGCAGACATCCCAGGCGTTGGACGATAGGAAGCAGACCTCCGGGGGCTCGATATCGAAGCGATTACATGCCAGTTGGTAGGTTTGGCGATCGGGCTTGAAGATGCCCGCGTCCTCAATCGACAAAACCGCATCGAACAGGTCCGTCAGACCCGCATTTTCGACCGCGGCTTCGAGCATAATGGGCGCGCCGTTGGAAAGAATGGCCAGCTTAAAGCCAAGGGATTTGAGATCCCGAAGCGTGGCCGGCACTTCCGGATAAGTTTCGAGGCGAAGATAAGCCTCCATCAGCTTCTGGCGGAGGTCTGGCGCTTGAATCCGGTGTTTCTCGATGGCGTAATCGAGCCCGTCGCCGGTGACCTGCCAGAAATCGATATGCGCGCCCATGAGGCTGCGCAGCCAGGTGTATTCGATCTGCTTCTGCCGCCAGGTCGCCGACAGGGCTTGAGGATCGCCATGGGCCGCGATCTCTTGCGTCAGCGCGCCGACGGCGCTGTGCACGTCGAACAGGGTGCCGTAAGCGTCAAAGACACAAGCCTTGATATCTTTCATTGGACCGCCCACCGCATCCTCCCTCGGATTTTTCATCGGCCTTAAGCTTATCTTTACCTAGCTCGTGCGTTAACCAGCTGATGGAGACGACGTCCGACATGATCCTCGAACGCGAGGGCCTTGGCGTTTGGGAGGAGCGGCTCGCGGGCCTGCTCGCCGCCCACGCCGATGGCGACGGCAGCCATGGCTTGCACCATTCCCGTCGGGTCTGGGCGAATGCCCGCAAGATCGCGTCGAGGGAAGCGCAACCGGTCGATGGCGAGGTCCTCGTCGCCGCCGCTTTCCTCCACGATCTCGTCAACCCGCCCAAAAACGCGCCGGACCGGGCTAGGGCCTCGCTCCTTTCCGCTGACCGGGCCGTCGATCTCCTTCGCACCCACGGTTTTGCCGCCTCGAAACTAGACGCCGTTCATCACGCCATCCATGCCCACAGCTTTTCCGCCGCGATCGAACCGCAAACGATCGAAGCGAAAATTCTCCAGGATGCGGATCGGCTCGAAAGTCTGGGGGCGATCGGACTTGCGCGGACGTTCTACGTCGCCGGCCGCATGGATAGCGAGCTGTTCGATCCCGAGGATCTGATGGCGAAGCACCGCCCCCTAGACGACAAACGGTTCGCTATTGATCATTTTCAGACAAAACTTCTGAAACTACCGGCGCTTCTCAATACCGAGGCGGCGAAGGCCATCGCCGACGAACGGGTCGCCTTTCTGCGCCGATTTCTCGCTCAACTTCAGGAAGAACTTTGCCCCTAGGTCGGCGACATCAACCGAAATTCATCAAATATTTCCTTTTGTCAATCTCAACTATTTACGAAACACTCTCTTCAAATTAAAAGTGAGAAATTTCGTTTGAGTTACCTAAGATTTACTTTCCGAGTTCGACAAAATGGCTTTATTGAGATGAGACTTCAGCACAAATAGCCAACTCGTAAGACATTCTTTTCTAATTTGTTCGTTGCTTCTTCTAAAATGAAAAGAATCTGTATCTGAGACATCGGCTTCATCGTCACTTTTCTGAAGCCGTGGGATGAGCTCCGGGTCGATCCGACCCTGCGAAGAAAAGTACAGATGGCCACCGCCGAATTCAACACAACACATGCAAACGAAGTTATCGAACGTGACGCCAAGCTTCGTTTGATTTTTTAAGATAAAATCCAAATTTTTTCTGGCTTCAATAGTTTTTCGAATGAAATCGGTATCCTGAGAAATATTTCCCTGGAGAAATCGACAGTTCCGGCCGACAGCTTCCTTGTAATGGTACTTGGTGAGCTCAACAAAAGCCTCGTTTGTCCAGACAAGCGGGCAATCTTCCTGGTCCGGATCGGCGATCGCCGCGGCGAACGGGAACGAGTTCAGCCTTATGGAAAGCTTGTCCAGGACCTGCTGCACGAGATCTTTGCGCGGGATCTCAGGCACAGGTTGAGAAAGATGTTCATCTTGAGCCATGAGACAGAGGGAAACCTGCAACTCGTCTGTTTATCGAAAGTCAGCCGGGGCCGTCCGCGGGTAAGGTCTCTACTGTATCCGTTGTAGCCCAACAAAAGAACATGACCTAGAACAAGAAGAGTATAAACTGCAAAAACATTCAACTGGAAGCTTGACGGTCATTGCGATCGAGCGAAGCGTCAGAATCTTTCGTGGCAGGTCTGCAGATCGTCCGTTGCCGGTTTACGCAGCGCGGGCGCTGATAAAGAACCGCTTGCTCAGGAGCCGTGATAGGCTGCCTCGAGCGCGGCGATGTCGATCTTGGCCATGGTCATCATGGTTTCCATGACCCGGGCGCTTGCCTGGCGATCCGTATCGCCAAGCAGGCGCGGCAAGGCTTCCGGCACGATCTGCCATGACAGGCCGAAACGGTCCACGAGCCAGCCGCAGCGGCTTTCCCTGCCGCCATCGGCGGTAAGCGCGGTCCACAAGCGATCGATCTCGTCCTGATCCAGAGTTGTGACGCTGATCGAAGCCGCTTCCGAATGCTTGAACTGCGGTCCGCCATTCAGGGCCTGATACGGCGTTCCGGCGAGCGTGAACGCGACGACGAGCGCCGGCCCATCGGGGGCGGGGCGGAAGGCGCTTTCGATGCTGCTATCGGGAATTAACGATACGTAGAACCGAGCCGCCTCCTCAGCCGTGCCGTCATACCAAAGGCAGGTCCGCACCTTCGCCGCCATCGCCTGCGCCTCCCTCGCGTCAGTCGCCCGTCACGTCTCGACCAGGATCTCGAAGCCGCCGAAAATCATGCGCTTACCGTCAAACGGCATTTGGGACATGTCCATGTTCTGCATGCGCGGATCTTCCCGCATCTTCTTCTGGCCCTCGTCGCGAACCTCCTTCGACGGCCAAACCATCCAGGCGAAAACCACCGTTTCGTCCTCCTTCGCCTTGACCGCCATGGGAAAGGAGGTGACCTCGCCGTCGGGCACGTCATCACCCCAACATTCGGTCATGCTGATCACACCGAATTCCTTAAACATCGGCACCATGGACTCGGCGACCGACTTGTAGGCGTCGCGCTTGTCGTTCGGTACCGCCAGGACGAACCCGTCAACATAAGCCATGATCTCTCCCAGAACCTCTCGCTCATCTCGTGCGAGCATGTTTGACATTTACGTTGATGTCAACGTAAATACGTTCCTTGTGAGAGATGATCTTCCCTTGGCCGCGACCCACGAGGTCCGCGACCGTTGTCTGTGCCTGCACCTCCAGCGGGCGGCCCGCGTGGTTGCCCGGCTGTTCGACGACGCCTTGCGGCCGTTCGGTCTGACCAACGGTCAGTTTTCGCTGCTTATGGCGATCAATCGGCCGAAGCCCCCGCGCATCTCCGATCTCGTGCCTTTGTTGGCGATGGACCGAACCACGCTAACGGCAGCACTCAAACCGCTTCAACGCCGCGGGCTTGTCCAGATCGTCGCGGATTCCGAGGACCGGCGGAACCGTCGGCTGCAACTGACCGATGACGGCATCGATGTGGTTCGGGACGCGCTCCCGGTCTGGCGCTCGACCCACGACGAACTGGATCAGCTCCTGCCCGACGGCGATCCGGACCGCTTGCGCGAAACCTTGTCTGCGCTCGCACATGAGAGATGAGACGAGGAGCTTTCGGAAGTGAACAGGGACGATCCTCTCGGTCCGACAGTTTGGGGCAGTCTACTTAATTCGGGGCCTGGCCGGCCCGCCCGCGCTTTGGGCCATCTCGATCATCGTCTCGATGCGGACCAGACGTTTTTCGTGGTCGAGGTTCTGGTCGGCCATGCGATTGACCGCTTCGCTCAACCGATCGATCCGGTTTTCCATGAGGATGATTTTTCGGATTGAGCCCTTCAGATCGTCCCAGACGCTCATCAGACCGGCTCTACCGCTTGCGGCAGAGCAAACGGCCAAACCTCACCGGAGCGTTTTAGCTCGGTGAGTGCCTCGGCCTTCAGTGCGGATTTATCGACAAACGCCCGCTCGTGCGCCTTCAATTTTTCGAGCGTGGCGTCGAGCTTTCGCTCCATCCGATCGGCAGCAGCCGCCAATTCATCGATTAGAAGCTTCAGATCGTCCAGGTTTTGGTCGGGCTGGTAAGCCGCTACGGCGCGCCGGACCAACTCGCTCGTGGTGAGCCGTGCGGCCTGGGCCCGCTCGTCGATCTGCGCCTTCTCTTCCGGAGAGACCAAAAGATTGATCCTCAGGCTTTTCATCACCCCAATCCAAATCTACACATGCTCATGTACATAATATGGACGAGGGATCGCCTGATGCAAGATCTTCAAGCCGTTGCGCCTAATCCCTTACGACCATGACCGAGCAGTCTGCATGGCGGACGACGCGGGCCGCATTGGGACCGAGCAGGTAATCGCTAAGCTCCGGATGGTGCGACCCCATCACAATCAGATCGATGTTTTGTCCGTCGGCGGCGGCCAGGATCTGATCATAGACCTTGCCCTCCAGCACCGTGTGGCCGCAGTTGACGCTGGTCGGCACCTCCTTCGCCTGGAGATCGGCCAGCCTCGCCTCGAACTCAGCCCGCAATTTCGCCTGGTGATCGGGCGGAAAGTATTGCGAAACGATCGGCATGCCGAAATCCGGAACCACGCAAAGGAGATGAAGCGACGCGCCGAAGGTTTCACACAAACGGACCGCTGTCGGCAGTGATTTGGCCCAGGAGGAGGCATCGTTGAGGGCGACCGGGACAAGGATGCGCTGATACATCACGCAACTCCAGCTTGCGCCTGGGGCAGATTGGCCGGCTTGGCCCGAAGCGTCTGCAGCCAGGCGATGAAGCCCAAGATCAACAGCGCCGGAATGAACATCAACTCCTTCGGCAACTGATCTTGCGGCACCTGAACCGTTTCGATCACCTGATCCCAGTCGAAGCCGGCCTTCTCACCGATACTGTCGAAGGCGGCATTGTCGACGACCAGATCGCCGTCTCGCTCGACGAGGGCGAGCCCGGCGGCTTCCAGCCGTTCCTCGCCGCTGCCGCCCTCCGGCACCGGCATGAGCAAGGTCATGGGCTTTGGCTCGCCGATGGCATCCACCCCCATCACGTTGACCCGCAGTTCTTCGCCGGTTTCAGCGTCGCCGAGGGCGCTCACGAATTCGGCGCCGGCCCGCTGCTCATAGGGCGGCTGCACCATGTCCATCCAAAAGCCGGGCCTGAACAGGCTGAACGCCACGAGCAGAAGAAGAAGGGTCTCGTAGATCCGGTTGCGGGCGAAGAAGAAGCCCTGGGTCGCCGCGGCAAAGACCAGCATCGCAATGGTCGCAATGACGAAGACAGAAATACCCTTGATCCAGCCGACATCGATCAACAGAAGATCCGTGTTGAAGATGAACAGGAACGGCAGGGCCGCTGTTCGCAAACTGTAGAAAAAGGCCTGGAAACCGGTCTTGATCGGATCGACGCCGGAGACCGCCGCCGCGGCGAAGGACGCTAGTCCCACAGGGGGCGTCACATCCGCCATAATGCCGAAATAGAAGACGAACAGATGAACCGCGATCAGCGGCACGATCAGACCGTTCTCCTGGCCCAGGGTGACGATCACCGGCGCCAGTAGGCTCGAGACCACGATGTAGTTGGCGGTGGTCGGCAGGCCCATGCCCAGGATCAAGCTCAAGATCGCGGTCAGCAGCAAGATGAGAAGGATATTGCCCTGGGACAGGACCTCGACAACGTTGGCGAGCGCGCTGCCGACGCCGGTTTGCGAGACCACGCCGACGATGATACCCGCGGTCGCCGTGGCGATGCCGATGCCGACCATGTTCTGGGCGCCGGCGATCAGACCCTGAATCAGATCGTCGAAGCCGCCCTTGATCTCGGCGCCGATATCGCCCACGCCACGGAACATGGCGAACAGAGGTCTCTGGGTGATCTGGATGAAGATCATCAAAACGGTGGCGTAAAAAGCTGACAGACCCGGCGACAGGCGCTCGATCATCAGACACCAGACCAGCACCACGACCGGCAACAGGAAATGCAGCCCCGTTTTTACGGTCGGGCCGGTCTCCGGCAGCTCGACGATGTCCGAGTTGGGATCATCCATCTCAAGCGGGGGATAGCGGGACCCGTAAGCCACAAGGGCAAGGTAGACGGCTCCCAGCAGGCCGACGATCACCCAGAGCGCCGCATCGCCGAAGGCCGGCTTGATCCAGCCGATGCCGTAGTAGACCAGGAAGGCCATGGCGGCCATCAGGAGAAAGCCGGTGAGAAAGCCGATCAGGCGGTTGAGGATCGGCCGGTCGGCGCCGGGCTTGGGCAGCGCCTCCATGTTGGCCTTCAACGCCTCGAGATGGACGATGTAGACCAGCGCTATGTAGCTGATCAGGGCCGGCAGGAAGGCGTGTTTGATCACGTCGAAATAGCTGATGCCGACATATTCGACCATCAGGAAGGCGGCCGCCCCCATGACCGGCGGCATGATCTGGCCGTTGACCGAGGATGCCACCTCGACGGCCCCGCCCTTCTCGGCTGAGAAGCCGACCCGTTTCATCATCGGGATTGTGAAGGTGCCGGTGGTGACGACATTGGCGATCGAGGAGCCCGAGATCAGGCCGGTCATGCCCGAGGCGACCACCGCCGCCTTGGCGGGTCCACCCCGAAGATGGCCCAGAAGCGAAAACGCCACCTTGATAAAGTAATTGCCGGCGCCGGCCTTATCCAAAAGCGCGCCGAACAGGACGAACAGAAAGACGAACTTGGTGGAAACACCGAGCGCGATGCCGAACACGCCCTCCGTGGTGATCCAGTGGTGGTTCACCACCTCATTCAGAGAATTGCCCTTATGGGCGATGATCGTCGGCATGTACTGACCGAGAAAGGTGTAGGCCAGGAAGACGATCGCGACGATCATCAGGGGCGGGCCCAGGGTGCGCCGGGTTGCCTCTAACAACAACACCATGCCGATGACCGCGATGATCACGTCCTGGGTGATCGGCGCGCCGGGGCGTTGCGAGATCCCCTCGTAAAAAAGATAGAGGTAGGCGGCGGCGAAGGAGCCGACGATCGCCAACACCCAGTCCTGAAGCGGAATGTGGTCGCGTGGCGACGAGGACAGGGCCGGATAGGCCAGGAAGGCGAGGAACACCGCGAAGGCCAGGTGGATCGAGCGGGCCTCGGTATCGTTGAATACGCCGAAGCCGAGCATGAACGGCAGTGGCGAGGCGAACCAGAGCTGGAACAAGGACCAGAGAAGCGCGGCGGCCAGCAGGATCTTGGCAGCGGCACCACTGGGATGACGGCCACCAGTATCGCTCGCAGCGAGTTCCTGAAGCTTCTCTTCGGAAAGAGGCGCGCCTTGCTCTTTGCCGGCCATATCGGGTCCCTTGTTTTAGCGCGGTCCGGTCGTCCTCCGGAAAACGATCGACGGTGTGTGCCGGCGGAGAGCGAATGCTCTCCGCCGATCGCTTCGACTAACCGCCAGCCTTCAAGAGGCCGGCCTCTTCAAAATATTGCTTGGCGCCGTCGTGAAGCGGAGCCGACAGATTGTTGGTCACCATCTGCTCCTTTTCCAGTTCGCCAAACGCCGGATGCAAACCCTTAAACCGGTCGAAATTGTCGAACACGGCCTTGGTGATCTGGTAGATCGTCTCAGCCTCGGTATTGGCCGACGAAACGAAGGTGGCACCGACACCGAAGGTGGTCGTGTCTTCATCGGTCCCGGCATACATGCCGCCCGGAATCACCGTCTGCGAATAGTAGCTGTTCTCGTCGATGAGCTGGGTGATCTCCGGGCCCTCGACCGAGATCAGCTTGGCCTCGCAGGAGGTGGTGGCCTCCTTGATCGAGCCATTGGGGTGGCCGACCGTAAAGACGATGGCGTCAACATTGTTGTCGCAGAGCGCCTGGGCCTGCTCAGCCGACTTCAACTCGGAGGCAAGCGCGAAGTCGTCCATGGTCCAGCCGAGGCGATCCATGACCACCTCCATGGTGCAGCGCTGACCGGAACCGGGATTGCCGACATTGACCCGCTTGCCCTTGAGATCGGCGAAGGTTTCGATGCCGGAATCAGCCCGGGCAACCACGGTGAAGGGTTCCGGGTGCACGGAGAATACCGCCCGCAGATCCTCATTGGCATTGCCCTCGAATTGCGAGGTGCCGTTGTAGGCGTGGTACTGCCAGTCGGACTGGGCCACGCCCATGTCCATCTCGCCTTGGGAAATGGCGTTGAGGTTGGCGACTGAGCCGCCGGTCGATGGTGCGGTGCATTTAATGCCATGGTCTTCGGCACCACGGTTCACCAACCGGCAAATGCTCTGGCCGACAACGTAGTACACACCGGTCTGTCCGCCGGTGCCGATCGTGACGGACGTTTCTTGGGCCGCCACGCCAAGCGGTGCGGAAACCAGGGCAGCACCAAAAACCGCCGCTGTCGCTGTACGATACAGCATGGTCGTCCTCCCTCAAAAGTTACCTGCAAGAAGCCTAGGCGCCCGTCGAGCGATCGGTCAAGCGGACTGAGCCTGCGGTTCACTGTCCGGGTCCAGCGAGGCCAGATCGGGTCCGTAGCGATGGAGCCAGGCGATCAGGAGCAGGGCCGGCACCGCAAACAGGGTCGAGGTCATGAAAAAGCCGAGCCAGCCGAGCGCGTCCGCATAGAAACCGGAACTCGGCACGATCACGAATTTGGCCAGCATCTGCATGAAGCTGGTGAGCAGCGCATATTGGAACGCCGAGTAAGCGACATTGCACAAGCTCGATAGAAAAGCGACGAAGACTGCGGTGCCGATCCCGCCCGATAAATTTTCGATCACCAGCACCAGGTGAAACAGGGCATAGAGCCAGCCGGATGTCGCTTCGGTGCGGAACTGGATCTCCGCTTCGCTCAGCTCGCGGTTCGCCGCGATCGCCGCTTCGGCGATGCCGAGCGTCTCCTCGGCGCTCAAAGCCAAAAGCGCGAAACTGGCGTTGGAGACGCCCATGATCACCGCGGCCAGGATCAGCGAGCGGAGCATGCCCAACCGGTAGACGATCACGCCGCCCAACAGGCCCCCGAGCAAGGTCATCCACAAGCCGAAGGTCGCTGAAACCCAGGCGATCTGATCCTTGGTGAAGCCGACATCGATGTAGAAGGGATTGGCCATCAGGGTCAGGACCGCGTCCGACGCCTTGAACACCGAGACCAGCGCCAGGATGACCAGCGCCGTCGTGATGCCAGCGCGCTTGAAGAAATCGTAGAAGGGCTCGATCAACGCCCGGCGCATCCACAGATGAGCGACCGCCTCCTCGGCCAGCGGTGTCACCCCGAAATTGGCGATCGCTCGCGCCCCGAAATAGAAAAAGCCGTAGAGCCAGACGAAGGACGAGAATTTAAGCCATAGGCTTGTTAGGAAAACCCAATCGGGCGTCACAACCTGTTCGAAGGCTAAACCGGACCCGGTAACAAGCGCGATTACGGGCGAGCTCACCGCCCAGACCAGCACCATCACCAGCCAGCCGTAGAGCTGGCCGAGAAAGCCGCCCGCCGGCAGAGCGTAGAGCGCCACTTCGGTCAAAAGCCAGATGACGCCGCCCAGCGCGAACCATTTGCCGTAAATGGGGCTCGCGGCGTCACGCCTGAGAAGCTTCCAGCCCACCAGAACGCCCGAGCCCGTCAACGCTGCATTGCCTAACGCAGCGATGCCGGCGAGCGCGGTCCAGGCGCCGTGATAGGGTGATACGATGCCGAACAGTAGCGAAAGCGGCTGGACCAACAGAAGAAGAGCGACGATGAGAACGAGACTGCCGCCCAGTCCCTGGTACCGCTCAAATTTCTTTGAGGCAGCGTCCTGGGCCAACTGATCCTGGGCGAGCGCGTCCCTATCGATCAAGGCCGTGGTCGACCGGTCGGGCTCCGGGACCAGCAAGACGGTGAGAATGCCGACGCCCATGAGCAAAGCCATCGCGGTGTAGGCGGCCGACCAGCCGGCCCGTTCGGCGAGAAACAGCGCGCCCGCGGTCGCCACCCACATGGCGATCCGGTAGCCCAGCACCACGACCCCGGCGCCGGCACCCAGTTCCTCGCGCGGCAGGCTGTCGATCCGATAGGCGTCGATCACCACATCCTGGCTGGCCGAGAAGAAAGCCACCAGGACCGCGAAAAAGGCGGTCCACCAGACATCGATACCGGGTTCGGTCCGGCCAAGGCCGATGATGGCGGCGATCAGAGCGAGCTGCGTGAAGAGGATCCAGCCCCGCCTGCGCCCCATCAGCGTGGTGAACGGCGGCAGCGGCATGCGATCCATCAAAGGCGCCCAGATGAACTTGAGCGTGTAGGGCGCGAAGACCAGGCCGAACAGGCCGATCGCCGACCGGCTCAGGCCCTCCTCCCGCAGCCAGGCGCTGAGCGTAAAGCCGACCAGCATGATCGGAAGACCGCTGGAAAAGCCCAAGAGCAGGATCGCGATGACCCGTCTCTCGAGGTAGATCTCGAAGGATTGAAACCAGTCCCTGGCGGTGGTGGCCATATCGGCTCGCCGCCCGACCATCTAGCGTTCCGCCATGTCCGCGGAATGATGGTGAGAACGCAAAAAGCCGGCCGCTAAGGCCGGCTTCTGGCAGCTCAGCCTAGAGGTGAGCCCAGGCACTAGAAGAAGCGTTCCTGCACCTCGATGATGTCACCCGGCAGGATCGGCGTGGTCACCGCACCGCGATAGGATTCCTCTTCCGCACCGCCCCGTTTAATCAAGATGTCATTCTGATCCGCGCGGTAGCTGAACCCGCCGGCAAGCGCCACGGCTCGGATCACCGTCATACCGGCCGCGAACGGGTAGCTGCCCGGCTGATTGACCTCGCCCAGGATGAAGAACGGCCGGTAGTTCAGAACCTCGATGCTGACCTCGGGATTGCGCAGGAATTGACCCTCTCGCAGCCGGGCCTCGACCGAATTCTCGAGCTCACGAACGCTCTGATCGAAGCCATCGATCTCACCCACCAGCGGCATCGGGAAACGGCCCTGGCCGTCCAGTTCGAATTCCCCGGAGAGATCCTCCTGGCCGAATACGGTCACCTTGACCCGATCACCCGAACCGAGCTGATAGGCCGCCAATTCTGCGTTTTGAGGTGCTGGCGGCAGACTTGAGACCGACGAGCACGCCGCCACCAGAAGAACAGCGACTAGGGCAAGCAAGTTGTTGCGAATACCGGCGATCATCTGAACCAAACCTCCGAAACCAGGTCTCTTCACTGCACCACGCTACAGCCGACCGACCAGACCGATCCGCACCACGTTCCGGCGAAACTCCTCGGTGTCATCATCGGCTATCCGTGTCTGGTAAGCGTAGCTTCCTTCCACCGCAATGTTGCGATTAAGGAGGTACTGAACCCGGGCACCGACTTCAAATGTGTCCTCATCCTCGTCAAGACCTTCGAATTCGTCGCGATCATATTGGAAACCAGCGCCGACCAGCACGTTTCGCAGCAATTCGTGATCGACGTCTAAGGTAAGCTGGGTCTGGAAGTTGGACGAAGCGTCGGACTGGGTGGTGGGCTCGATCGACCGCTCGACGGTACCGATGATGGTCGTGAGCTCTGTCACGTTCCAGGTGAGACCGCCACCGGCGGTGAAGCCGGTCTCGTCGCTGAAGGCGGGATCATCGAAATCGGCCGAGGTGATACCGCCGAAGATCTCGCCGAACAGAACGCTCGTGATATCGATGTCGGCACCGGCGACAACACTGAATTTTTGGAAATCACGATTGACACCGGTGTCGTCAATTTCGCTGTCGTGAATTTGAAACTGGCCCTGGCCCTCGACGAAGGCATCAAAACGGGGGGAGATATCGTAGCCGACCCTGAGTGCCACATCGAATTGGTCGCGGTCACGGTCGTCATTGGTCAGCTCGCCGGCATCTTCGTAGTCGTAGCGCTGATACATGCCGGTGAGCGCGGTGCCGACACGGTTGAAGGTCTTATCCAGGGTGCCGCGCACCCGAAAGCGGTCAAAACGCGTCACCTCGCTGGCACCGGTGTCCTCGGGATCGTCTCGATTCTCGTGCAGAAGGCGATACTCCAGCAAACCGGCGGCGCTCAGATCCCGACGGATATCCAAGCGTCCGAGGGCCCGAACGAAGGCGTCTTCGTAGTTCTCGTCGTCGAATTCCTCGTAGCGCGCGATCTCGCCTCCGGCACTGAAATCGAGACTGTTCTGGGCGAAATTGCTGGAAAGCGTCACCGATGGCCGGACGAAGCCGATGAAATCGTCGTCCTCATCCTGGGACGCGAAGATGTTGTCATTGTACTCGCCGGCCAGTTCGAGCACCGGGAACAACGAGAAACTGCCGACACGAATGCCCAACGGATCGAAGTCGGGACGGGGTCGGGAGGTCACCGGAACGTTCGGATTGGCAGGGTGCTGCTGGGCCGAAGCGATGATAGGCGCGACGCTGACCACGGTCGCGACAACGCCGAGAACGATCAACTTGGGTGACAAAGACCTCTCCTTGGTGCGGGCGACAACACCCAACGAACACCTCTCGGAGCCCGGATTGAAACCTCTGGCAACGCGCTAAGATCCGCTTCCAGGCTCCAGTAAAGATTGAACCATCCGGGGTTTACCTCGCGTATTCTTGAATGGCAACAACGCCGCCTCAAGGCGATGACCGACAGGTCTTGAAAATCTCGCCAACAGGGATATGGAGCTGTCCAGACTAACGTCTGGGTCGTAGCATTGGTCCCGGCCCTGATGATTTCTAGGCGACTTCCCGTTCATGGTGGTAGGGTTTCCCGACACCAACACTGCGTCACCCATCCATGGTCGCTCCCCTGTTCAAGAAGCTCCTCGGCAAGAACGAGACCCCGGCGATTGCGCGGCCCTCCGTCGAAGGGCGGCCCGCCGCCCTACCGCCCGGCATTCGAATCTACGCGGTCGGCGACATTCATGGCCGCGCCGACCTCTTGCGAGCCATGCACGAACAGATCATCAGCGACCGGCTCAGCGCCCCCGCCGATACCGAATGTGTCATCGTCTATCTCGGTGACTATGTCGACCGTGGCCTGGACAGCGCCTCGGTTTTGGATGAGCTGATCAACCGGCCGGTGGGCGGTTTTGACCTCATCCATCTGATCGGCAATCACGATATCTGGATGCTCGACTTTTTGGACGAGCCCGAGGTCGGCGCCCAGTGGTTCCAGTGGGGGGGTGACGCGACCCTGGTCAGCTACGGCGTTCAGGCCTACCTTGAGCTCGACGATCTGGAGCAGCTCAAAAAAGCGCGCAATGAGTTGGCCAAGGCGGTTCCGCCCTCCCATCTGGCTTTTCTCAACGGATTGAAATTGCGCTTCCGCCTGGATGACTACTTGTTCGTGCATGCTGGCATTCGCCCCGGTACACCGGTCGATCGTCAATTGCCCCACGACCTGCTCTACATTCGCGAACCCTTCCTCAGCCATGACGACGATCTTGGCTGCGTCGTGGTTCACGGCCACACGGTCCAGGCGGATCCCGTCCTCAAACGGAACCGGATCGGTATCGATACCGGCGCCTGTTGGACCGGCAAACTCACTTGCGTTGTTCTCGAGGGCGAAGACATCCGGTTCCTAGCGACCCGATAAACGGAACCAGGTGTTGATCCCGGACATTTTTCCAGACCTCCCCTCCGTATCAAGAAAGGTCGGCCGATGAGCTCAGAAACCTCCGTCCTGGTCACCGGCGGCGCCGGCTACATCGGCAGCCATGTCGTCCGGGGGTTGCGCGATCGGGGCCACAGGGTGACCGTGGTCGACAACCTCTATTCTGGTCATCGCTGGGCGGTGAGCGACGCTGAGCTCATCGTCGCCGAACTCGGCGACCGCCGGCAGATGGAGGCCGTGTTCGAAGCGCGCAACTTCGACGCCGTGATGCATTTCGCCGCTCACATCTGGGTCGGCGAATCGGTCACCAACCCGGCCAAATACTATTTCAACAACGTCTCCAACGCCGCGCGCCTGTTCGATCTCGCCGCCCAATACAATGTCCCGAACGTCGTCTTCTCATCGACCGCCGCCGTTTACGGCGAGCCGGAAGTGCAGCCGATCCCGGAACACGCGGCCCTGGCGCCGATCAATCCTTACGGCGCGTCCAAGATGATGGCCGAGCGGATCCTTCACGACATCGCCGCGGCGACGGGTCTCCGCTATGTGGCGCTTCGCTACTTCAACGTCGCCGGCGCCCATGCCAGCGGCGAGATTGGCGAGGCCACCCCCAACAACAGCCACCTGGTCAAGATCGCCTGCGAAACCGCGTTTGGCCTGCGCCCAAAGCTTGCGATCCACGGCACCGACTACCCCACCGAGGACGGCACCTGCGTGCGCGACTATGTCCATATCGATGATCTCGCCAGCGCCCATATTGACGCGCTAGGATATTTGCTTGCGGGCAATCCTTCAGACGTTTTCAACTGTGGCTACGGTCACGGCTACAGTGTAAGAGAGGTGTTGGCGACGGCGCGTCGGGTAACGGGCGTGGATTTCACGATCGAAGAAGGGCCGAAACGGCCCGGCGATCCACCGGTTCTGGTTGCCGACAGCAAGAAGATTCAACGAATTTTAGGTTGGCAGCCATCCTGCGACGATCTCGAGCTCATCCTGTCTTCCGCCTGGGCGTGGGAGAAAAAACTTCAGTCCATGAACAAAGCGGCCTAACCACCGGCGCCTTTGGCTGGGGTCTTGTACCCCTGGCGTTGGTGCTGTGGCTGATCACACCCGCGCTCGGCCAGATACCCGGCTTCGGTCAGCAGACCGAAGGCGTGCCCTTCGAGGTCATGATCGAGGGCGAGCTTGAGGATGATCTTCGCGCCCGGCTCGAGGATGTGGCGGGCACGGTCAGAGGCAACCGTCGGCCGCCCCGCTCGCTGCGGGTCCTTCGCCGGCGGGCGGAAAGCGATATGGACACCCTCGACAGGGCGCTTCGCGCGGAGGGCTATTATCGGGGTGAGGTCGAGCTGCGAGTGGAACCACCGCCGGAGGAGGGTGAGCCCGCGCAAGTCCTGTTCCAGGTGACGCCCGGACCGCGCTACCGTCTCAACCAACTCGCCGTCCGCCCGGATCCGCCGGAGCCGACCTACCAAGCGCCGTCGCTGGAATCGCTTGGGCTGGTCGAAGGGGAGCCGGCGCTCACCGATACGATCCTCAGTGCCGAACAGCAGCTCCTGGACCAGGCCCTGGCGGCAGGTCATGCCCTGGCCGAGACCGGTCAGCTCGAGGCGGTCGTCGACCACCGCACCCGGGCGATGGACGTGACACTGGTGATCGCACCGGGTCCGAAAGCCGCCCTGGCCATGCCAGCGTTCACCGGCACTGACGGCGTCGACGATGATTATCTTGCCGATCTGGTTCCTTGGGAGCCGGGCGACACCTACACGCCCGACCTCATTCAGGAGTTCCGCACCCGACTGATCGACACCCAGCTGTTCTCGACCGTGCGCATCACGCCGGGCCAAGAACTCGATGATGACGGGCTCCTCGCCATCTCGGTCGACGCAACCCAACGGCGTCACCGCACGATCGGCGCGGGCGTTCGGTTTCGCTCGGACGAGGGACCGGGTGGCACGATTTTCTGGGAACACCGCAACCTTCGGGAAGGCGGTGAGCGGCTCCGGGCCGAGATCGACGCATCCGGCATCGGCTTCGAGCTCGGCGGCCAGTTCCGCAAACCTCAATTCCTCCGCGCCGATCAAGACCTGTTGGCCAATGCCCAGTTCGAGATCGCCGACACGGACGCGTTCGAAAGCACTTCGATCGGCGCCGGCGTCGCGGTCGAGCGCCAACTGCAGCCGGGGATGACCGCGTCCTTGGGCGTCGCCTACCGGGCGACCGAGATCACCCAGGACGGCGACACCGACACGTTCGGTCTTCTGTCCCTACCGGCCCGGTTCGCCTGGGACACCAGCGACAATCTGTTGGACCCGACAGACGGGTTTCGTCTCCAGGTCGAGGGCGAGCCGTTCGTCGACACGCTCGGTGAAGGGCTGACCTTCGGCAAGATCTTCACCGATTATCGCCACTACACCCAAATCAGCGAGGCGCCGTGGCTGGTGTTGGCCACGCGCTTCGGCGTCGGCAGTATCTTCGGCGAGGCCCTCGAAGATATTCCGGCCGACGAGTTGTTCTTCGCCGGCGGCGGCGGATCGGTTCGAGGCATCGAATTTCAGTTCGCCTCTCCCCTCGACGAGGACGACGATCCCATCGGCGGCCGCTCGATCCTGCTCGGGGCCGTGGAACTCAGAACCCGCGTCACCGAGACGATCGGTTTCGCAGCCTTCGTCGATGCCGGCTCGGCTTTCGAGGAATCGATCCCCGACTTCAACGAAGATATCCGCGTCGGCGCCGGCCTCGGCTTTCGCTACATCACACCCGTGGGCCCTTTGCGGGTTGATGTGGGCGTGCCCGTCGACCGCCGATCTACCGATGAGGCATTTCAAATCTATATCAGTCTTGGACAGGCGTTCTGAAATCCCTTCATCCAGGCGCCGGATGACACTGATAAACTGATGATTAAAAGAATAGTTTTTGCCTTCCTCTTGATCCTTTTGCTGCCGATCGCGCTTATGGGTCTTGTGCTGGGATCGTTGCAGAGCCGTTGGGGCCAGGACCTGCTCGTTGCCCAGGTCAATCAGCGTGTGCCGGGCATCGAGCTACGGGACCTCAGGGGATCGCTGCCCTTCTCACCCCGTCTCGGTCATCTCGCCTTCAGTGACGAAGACGGCGTCTGGTTCGCGCTCGACGATGCGACCATCTCGCTCGCCGTTGCGCCGCTGTTCGGCGGTCGGGTGCATTTCGAGGAGATCAGCGCCGCCAGGCTTGCGGTCCATCGGACACCGTCCGGCGACGAAACACCGGAGCCCGAAGACGAAGAGCCGACCAGCTTCGAGCTGCCGCAATCATTGCCCCTGGTGATCGTCGACGAACTTCGGATCGATGAGATCGCGCTGGGTGAGCCGCTCATGGGCCAGGCGGCGGCTTTCAAGCTCGCCGGCGCGGCACGGACGGAAGATAACCGGCTCGACGCGACTTTGCGGCGCGACCGGACCGATGCGCCAGGCGCCCATATCCGTCTGGATGCCAACGCAGATCTCGAGGGGCCGGCCCTAACCCTGGATCTCGACGTCGAGGAACGCTCGGGACTTATGGCCGGCCTCGCCAAGGATCCGCGCCTCGATGATGTGACCCTCGCGCTTGCCGGAGACGGCCCTCTCGAAGCCTGGCGGGGTCAACTCGCGCTGGCGATCCCGGCTCTGGCATCGACCACGGCCGATATCGGTCTTCAGGTGACCGACGAGCAAAGCATCACGGTTGACGGTTATCTGAGGCCGGCCGACGGGCTGCTCGATGGCGATCTCCAAAGCCTGATCGCCGACGGTCTCAGCTACGGTGCCACCCTCGCCCGCCAAGACAGCGCGTTGATTGTCGAACATGTTGAGCTTGATACCGGCTGGGCCCGGCTGGCCGGCAACGCGTCGGTCGATGGCCAGGCGATCTCCGCCGATATCAATGCGGCCATTCCAGCTTTGGCGCCGATCGGCAAGGCGCTGGCCCAGGACCTGGCCGGCGATATCGAGCTGGCAGCGAAAGTCGAGGGAACACTCGACCAACCCACCGCCGGGATCGACCTACAAGGTCGAGAGCTCGGTTTTGCGGGGCACACGATTGAACGGCTTGGCCACCAGAGCACGCTGGAGCGCTTTGCCGACGGCGCCATGGCGGTGAATTTGACCGGTGATCTGGAAAAGGTAACGCTCGCCGACGGCAAGACGCTTCCTCCACAACCCGTAACCTGGTCCGGGGACGTGGCGATCTCGCCGGCTGGGCCGATCACGATCGACGATCTGCGCCTCACCGCCCTTGGCGCTCAGCTTACCGCAAAGGGCCGTGTCGAGCCGGCACCCGGGACCGGGCAGATCAATATTGCAGTTGACGCCGGCGATCTGGCGTCTTTCGGCCCGCTTGCCGGACGGGATTTGGCAGGCACCGCCGGGGCCGATGCGACAATTGAACTCGCGCAAGGGTTCAAGCAGATCGACGCGTCGAGCTCCGTGGTACTCAGCGGCTTGGCCGGTCTCGAGGGCTTGAGCGCTCTTTCGCTCGATAGCTCGGTCACGGGCTCGCTCGAGGATCAACTCGAGGGAACGGTCGACGCGACCGCCACCTACCGAAACGAAGCTTTCACGCTCGCAGCACCTTTCCGCTACGGCGGCGACGTTTTAGCCCTGCCCGATCTTCGTCTCGACGGCGCTGATCTGTCCATGAATGCGGCCCTCGAGACAGCATTGGCGACGACCACGACCGTGGGCACAGTGACCGCCAGGAGCGAAGATCTGGCGCGCCTGACCGGCTTGTTCGACCAGGCTATTGCCGGCGCCCTCAGTCTCGACGTCGACCTGTCGGCGCCTGAAGGGCAGCAGAACGCGTCCGTCGACGCATCGCTAAGGCGCGTCACCGGCGGTTTCGGCGCTTTGGATCAGGCGGACGTCCAGGTTCAAGTTCGAGACGCCCTGGGCCAGTTGGGCCTGGACGGAACGCTGGACGCCCAGCAGTTTTCGACCGGCGACATGGTCGTTGACCGGCTCGAGGTCGGGCTCGAGGGCTCGCTCCAACAGTTGAACGTCGATCTCGTCTCGACCGGCAACCTGCCGCAAACGTTTCGGGTGGAGACGGCGTTGGCCGTGAGCAAGGTCGACGCGGGGCGGGAGCTCCGGCTGGAAAACTTGCGCGGTTTCGTCGACACCGTCTCCTGGCAAACGCTCAAACCTGCCACCGTCGCTCTAACGGGTCAGACGGTCTCGCTCGATGAGTTGGCCCTTGAACTAGATGGCGGCACGCTCACCGCAGGCGGCAGTGTCGATCAGGGTAATGGCGCGGTCGATCTCTCGCTTTCCATCGACGGCCTCCCGGTCGACGTGGCCCGGCCCTTTGCCCCATTGCCCTATGAAGGCCAGATCAATGGCGGTCTTCGACTGGACGGCTCGCTCACCGAACCCCGAATGCAAAGCGAGCTTTCGATCGCCGGGTTCCGCCCCCTCGATCCGGCGCTTGCCGACCTGCCGGCCCTGGATGTCGAGGTGGACAGCGGGCTCGCGGGCGGCCAGTTGGAGGCGAACCTCATCGTTGCCGGTTTAACCAATCAACCGCTGCAGGCGTCAGCGACACTGCCGGCACGTTTGCAGCTTCAGCCCTTCCTATTCGAACTGGATCAACAGGGATCGCTCTCGGGAAGCCTGGAAGGCGAGGCGGATCTGGCGCCGTTCACCGATTATTTGGCGCTCGACGGCCAGGAGATCGCCGGCCTGCTCAGAGCCGATCTCCGATTCGGCGGCAGAATTGACCGCCCCAACGTCACAGGCACGCTCAGCCTTACCGACGGGTTGGTCAGTGACGAGGCATCGGGCGCGCGCATTCAGAACCTGGCCCTGACGCTTGAAGGACGGGGCCGGGAGATCCGCCTGACCGATCTTCAGGCGGATGATGGCGGCCAGGGAAAGATGACGGGAAGCGGCCGCTTCGCTTTACCGCCGGCGTCGGGGCAATTGTTCGACTTTACGATCACCAGCGATCGGATGCGCCTCGTTCATAGCGACGTTGCCGACGCCATCATCTCCGGCGATCTGGGCGCTTCCGGCGACATGGCCGATTTGAGCGTGATCGGGCGGCTAACGGTCAACGAGGCGGAAATCCGCATCCCGAACCCGAGCCCCGGGGGCGTCAAAACCCTGCCGGTGGCGGAGATCGGCATAGAGCCGGGCGCGGGACCGGCGCCGCCGGCGGTCGAGGAGCCGGCTGAACCCGTGAACATCGCGCTCGACATAACCGTCGACGTGCCTTCGCAAACCTTCGTTCGCGGGCGCGGGCTCGAGTCCGAATGGGCCGGTGCCATCGAGGTCGAAGGTGACGCGTCGAGCCCAGAGATCACCGGTGCGATCGAGGTCAAGCGCGGTTACCTGGATCTTCTGGATCGCCGTTTCGAGTTGGCGAAGGGCGTGGTCAGTTTCGATGGCGCCTTCCCGCCCCAGCCCACGGTGGACGTCGACGCCCGGGCTGACGCTGGCGATTTCACCGCCATCGTTCTGCTTCAGGGTCCCGTCACCGAGCCCGAGCTCACCTTCACCTCCGAGCCGGAAGCACCGGAGGACGAGGTCATATCGAACCTCCTGTTCGATCGCAGCGTCGACGAGATCACGCCGGCTCAGGGGGTGAAGCTGGCGCTGGCACTGAAACGGCTCCAAGACAGCGGACCCAGCCCGCTGGACAAAATCCGAAACGTTATCGGTCTCGACACGATCGATGTCGACAGCGCCGATGGCGGCTCGGTCAAGGCCGGCAAGTATCTGAGCGACCGGGTGTTCGTCGAGGTCGAGCAGGGCGTCGGCGAACAAAGCGGCGGCGCCCGCGTGGAAGTGGAGATCACGCCGCGGATCAAGTTGCAGAGCGACGTCTCCGAAACCGGTGACAGTGGCGTCGGTTTGAATTGGTCTTACGACTATTGAACGCGGACCTCGACCCGGCCCCGCGCCAGTTCATATAAGGGCGGCGGTAAACGGTTTTTGAGAGGATGTGTCCGTGGCCCAGAGTTCTGACCGGCCGCTCAGCGATCATCTGAGCCAACGGGTTTGGAGCGATCAAGATGTCGACACAACGTTCGGCACACCTCTGGACGTCAACTGGCTCGGCCTCTGGACGCTCTACAAAAAAGAGGTCCACCGCTTCTTCAAGGTCGTGACTCAGACGGTCCTGGCGCCAATGGCCACGACCCTCATGTTCCTCGCCATCTTCGCGCTCGCGCTCGGCCGCAGTGACAGGCAGATCGGCGATCTCTCGTTTCTCGAGTTTCTGGCGCCCGGCTTGATCATGATGGCGATTGTCCAGAACGCGTTCGCCAATACCTCTTCGTCGATCATGATCGCCAAGGTGCAGGGCAACATTGTCGACTACCTGATGCCGCCGTTGAGCCCGAAGGAGCTGGTCTTCGGCGTGATCATGGGCGGCGTGACCCGGGGCGTCGTCGTCGGCGCCGCCGTCTGGCTGGCCATGGTTTTCGTCGTCGATATCGGTGTTCATTCGCTGCCGGCGATCATTTTCTTCACCCTCGCCGCCTCGGTCATGCTCTCCCTAATCGGGCTTATCGGAGCTCTTTGGGCCGAAAAATTCGATCAGATGGCGGCGCTGACCAATTTCGTGATCACACCTTTGTCCTTTCTCTCAGGCACCTTTTACTCCGTTGAGCAGTTACCGAACGCATTCTGGCTGATCGCCCACATCAACCCGTTTTTCTACATGATCGACGGCGCGCGCTATGGGTTCACCGGCTTCTCCGACACCAGCCCGTGGATCGGCGTCGGTGTCTTGCTGATGGTCAATGTCGCGCTTTGGATGGGGACGCTCTGGCTTGTGAGAACCGGCTATCGCTTGAGGCCCTGAGCTGGACCCGCACGCGACCCCAAAACCATTGACAGGGCAGGGACCACGCCCAATCGTGGATGGTCTCGACCCACCAGCAACCGAAAGCGCGAAAGCGAAGACAATGCGGAACGCCGCCATTCCCGCCGTATTGCCTGTTTACAAGCGGATCGACGTTATGTTCGAGCGCGGCGAAGGCGTGTGGCTGGAGAGCAGCGACGGGCGCCGCTTCCTCGATTTCGGTGCCGGCATCGCGGTCACCGGCCTGGGCCATTCGCACCCGCACCTGGTCAAAGCCCTTCAGGAGCAGGCGGCGCGGGTCTGGCACGTCTCCAATCTCTATCGGATCCAGCCGCTCGAGCGCCTGTCCGACCGGCTTGTCGCAAACTCTTTCGCCGAGACGGTGTTCGTCTGCAATTCCGGCGCCGAAGCCATGGAAGCCTGCATCAAGATGGCGCGGCGCTACCACCACGGCGCCGGCAATCCGCACAAGAAACGGATCATCACTTTCGAAGGCTCTTTTCACGGGCGCACCATGGCGACCATTTCCGCGGCCGGCGGCACCCGGCTGACCGAAGGCTTCGAGCCTCTGCTGGAAGGGTTCGATCACCTGCCTTTCGGCGATCACGACGCGCTAAAGCAAGCGATCACGCCCGAGACTGGCGCCATCATGGTCGAGCCGATCCAGGGTGAAGGCGGGATTCGGCCGGTACCGACCCAGTGCCTTGAGGGCTTGCGCGAGCTCTGCGACGAGCACGACCTTTTGTTGATTTTCGATGAGGTGCAATGCGGCACGGGCCGGACCGGCAAACTGTTCGCCCACGAGCATAGCGGCGTCGCGCCCGATATCCTCGGTGTCGCCAAAGGGCTGGGCAACGGCATGCCGATCGGCGCCTGCCTGGCGACCGCACGTGCGGCCGGCGCCATGGAGCGTGGCACCCACGGCTCGACCTTTGGCGGCAACCCATTGGCAACCACCGTTGCCAACGCGGTCTTGGACGTCATCCTGGCCGACGGGTTTTTCGACCGGGTCGAGGCCAGCGGTGAACGGTTGATATCTGGCCTTAACGAGCTCAGTCGAAATCACCCGGCCGTGATCGAGGAAATCCGCGGCCAGGGCCTGATGCTGGGTCTTCGGGTCGTCCCCGCCAACACCGAGTTCGCCGCCGCCTGCATGGAGCAGGAGCTCTTGGTGGTGCCCGCGGCCGACAATATCGTGCGGCTGCTGCCGCCTCTGATCATCGGCGACTCCGAGATCGACGAGGGGCTCCGGCGGCTGGAGACGGTCGTCAAACGGTTTGCGTCGTGAACGAACCCCGGCACTTCTTGGATCTGGATGCCCTCGACGGCGCGACGCTCCGCGGCATACTCGATCGCTCGAGCCTGCTCAAAACCGAAGGCGCGACGCCGCTCGCCGGCAAGGCGCTGGCGATGATCTTCGAAAAGCCCTCGACCCGAACGCGGGTATCCTTCGAGGTCGCCATCCGTCAGCTCGGCGGCTATCCGGTGGTGATGTCGAGCAAGGACATGCAGTTGGGCCGCGGCGAGAGCCTAGCCGACACGGCCCGGGTCCTGTCCCGCTATGTCGACGCGATCATGATCCGAACTGACAGTCACGACAAATTGCTGAGCGTTGCCGAATTCAGCACCGTGCCTGTGATCAACGGTCTGAGCGATCGATCGCATCCCTGCCAGATCATGGCCGACATCATGACATTCGAGGAACATAAAGGGCCCGTGCGCAACCGCGCGCTCGCCTGGATCGGCGATGCCAATAATGTGGCGACGTCAATGATTCACGCGGCGGTCCGCTTCGACTTCAAGCTCACGATCGGCTGTCCGCCGGCATTTGCCCCCGATCCGCAGGTGCTGGATTGGGCCGCCGGTCATCAGGGCCGGATCGCGGTGACCCATGATCCGAAAGAGGCTGTCTCGGGTGCCGATGCCGTGATCACCGACACCTGGGTTTCGATGGGCGATCAGGACGGCGAGAGACGCCGTCGCCTGCTCGAACCCTATCGGGTGGATAAGGCGCTCATGGCCGAGGCCCAGGGCGCATTATTCATGCATTGCCTGCCGGCCCATCGCGGTGAAGAGGTGACCGATGGCGTGATGGACAGCGACCAGTCGGTGGTTTTCGATGAGGCGGAGAACCGCCTTCACGCGCAAAAAGGGATCTTGGCGTGGTCGTTGGCACCGACGACCAGCTGATACCCTTTCAACTCGACCGCAGTGGCCTACGGGGGCGTGTGCTCCGATTGGGCCCGACGGTCGACCATATTCTCAGCCGTCACGGTCACAACGAACGCCTGTCGGCTCTGCTCGGCGAGTTCGTCGTCCTGGGCGCCAGTCTCGCCGGCGGCTTGAAGTATGAGGGGCGGTTCAGCCTCCAGACCCGGAGCGACGGCGCTGTCCGCCTGATCGTCGCCGACGTCACGAACGAGGGTGGCATCCGGGCTTACGCTTCCGCCGACGAGGAGCGGCTCGACCAAATTGATGAAGCCGACTTCGAGACGATGGTGGGCAAGGGCTATCTGGCCGTGACGGTCGATCAGTCCGCCCGCGGCGGCGAGACCTATCAAGGCATCGTCGAGCTCCAGGGCAGCTCGCTTGCCGACTGCATGCTCGCCTATTTCCGCCAAAGCGAACAGGTTCGGACCGGCATCGCCATCGCCGTCGGCCGCGACGCCAACGGTCACTGGCGGGGCGGCGGCATCGTCATCCAGAAACTGCCCGACGAGAACGGCTCGGCATTGGCCGACCGCGAAGAAGACTGGCACCGGACCATGCTCCTCATGTCGACCGTGGCCGAAAGCGAATTGATCGACCCGTTTCTGGACCCGAGACGGCTGTTGTGGCGCCTGTTCTCCGAAGAAGAGGTTCGGGTCTACGAGCCCAAGACCTTGAAGGCCGAATGCCGGTGTTCGCCCGAGCGGATTGGCGCCATGCTCGAAAGCTTCAGTGCGGACGATCTCGACGACATGGCCGATGAGGACGGTAAGATCACCATCACCTGTCAGTTCTGCAAGCAGGTCTACCGCTCGCACCGGGAGGATCCGACGAACGTCGCGCCGCTCACCGAAACCCACAACTAACCTCCCATCGACGACAGCTCGGGCCGAAGGAACCATGTATCGAAAGCTGATCCTGCTTCTCACCTTTGTTTGCCTGGCTTCCTGCACCGCGAGCCAGGAAAGTTTCCGGCCGGGCCCGGTCAGTTTTGAGGACGAAAAGGCGCTGGCATTTGCCCTGGAACGGCACTTCGTCGAGTGGGCGCCAAACCTCGACACCGAGCCGTCGCTCATCGAGCGGCGGATCGACGTATCGCTACTGGATCTGACCGAACAGATGCTTCGGACGCGGCTGCGGACGGTCGGCGGCAACGGCAATCTGATCAGCACCATCGAGCGCGCCTCGCTGGTCAGCGAGCCGATCCCCACCACCGGTGGATTTTCCGGGATCTTCAAGCGCGAGGAAGACACCCGGCACCGGGCGACCCTCGCGGCCCGCCTCGAGACCAGTGACGCGGTCGGCAATTCCTTCGACTTCATCCGCCTCGAAGTTCGACGGACCCAGACCACCCGAGAAGGTCAGAGCCCTCGCGAGCGTCAAGAGCAGGTCTATCAGTTGATGCTGGCGACGCTGGACGATCTGTACGAAGCCCTTCGTACCCGATCGGAAGGTGAGCTCGCCCAATATCTGGCAAGCGGGAGCTAAGGGTTTGTCCCACATCCTTCATCGAACCCCGAAGGCTCGCTATCCACAAGCCGTGGCGGGTGATGGCATCTACATCGTCGATGCCGAGGGCCGGCGTTACCTGGACGCCTGCGGCGGTGCCGCGGTCTCCTGTCTGGGCCACAACCACCCCAGCGTTATCAAGGCGATCAAGGGCCAGTTGGACCAGATCGCCTACGCCCATACCGGCTTCTTCACGACGGACATCGCCGAACGACTGGCGAACCACCTGGTCGCCAAGGCGCCCGGTGGACTGGACAAGGTCTATTTCGTCTCCGGCGGTTCCGAGGCGATGGAAGCCGCGCTGAAACTGGCGAGACAGTATTTTCTCGAGATCGGCGAGCCGCAGAGGCGTCATTTCATCGCCCGACGCCAGAGCTATCACGGCAATACCTTGGGTGCCCTCAGCGTCGGCGGCAATCAGTGGCGCCGGGCCCAGTTCGAGCCGCTTCTGATGGACGTTTCCCACGTCACGCCGTGCTATCCCTACCGCGAGCAGGAGCCAGGCGAGACCGACGACGCGTTCGTCGACCGACTGGTCGGCGAAATCGACGAGACGATCCGCGGGCTGGGTCCCGAAAACGTCATCGGCTTCGTCGCCGAACCCGTGGTCGGTGCCACCATGGGCGCGGTGCCAGCGTTCCCCGGCTATCTCAGCCGCGTCCGTGAGCTTCTCGACACCCATGGCTGTCTGTTGATCCTGGACGAGGTCATGTGCGGCATGGGCCGGACCGGCCACCTTTACGCCTGCGCCGAGGATCGAGTGACACCCGATCTGCTGGCGATCGCCAAGGGGCTTGGCGCCGGCTACCAGCCGATTGGCGCGATGCTGGTTCATAAGCGGATCATTTCCGCCCTCGAAGCCGGATCCGGCTTCTTCCAGCACGGCCACACCTATATGGGTCATCCCACGGCCTGTGCCGCCTCGATGGCCGTTCAGGAAACCATCGAACGCGACAATCTGCTCGCCCGGGTCCGCGACCTGGGCGACCGGCTCGAGCAGAACCTGCACGAGCGCTTCGGCAATCACCACCACGTCGGCGACATCAGGGGCCGGGGCCTGTTCCGGGCGATCGAACTGGTAGAGGACCGGGGGACCAAGCGCCCGTTCGATCCGGCGATGAAACTGCACGCCCGGGTCAAGGCCGAAGCGATGGCGGCCGGGCTGATGTGCTATCCCATGGGCGGCACGATCGACGGCCGCCAGGGCGACCACGTTCTGCTGGCGCCACCCTTCATCTGCGAGCCCGCCGATATGGACATGATTGTCGAGCGGCTCGGTGATGCGGTCGAACGGGCACTGGCTTCCGTACACTGACGGATGAAATGATGGACGCGTTCAACAGGATCGAAACGGAAGAAAAACTGCGATCGATCATGGGCCTGCCGGGTGAGCTGGCGGCCAATAAGGTGATCGACCGGATCGACGAACATTGTCGCCGTTTCATCGAAACCTCGCCCTTTTTGGTCCTGACGACCCGGGCGGCGGACGGCCATCTGGATCTGTCGCCGAAGGGCGATCCGCACGGCTTCGTCGCGGTTCTGGACGAAAAGACGCTGGCCCTGCCCGACCGACTCGGCAACAACCGCACCGATAGCCTGTCGAACCTGCTCCACGATCCCCATGCCGGCCTTATCTTCATGGTGCCGGGGCGGACCGAGACACTTCGGGTCGCCGGAACGGCGATCATCACCGACGACCAGAAGTTGCGGGAACGGCTGGCGCATCAGGGCAAACCGCCCAAGCTCGTCATCGTCGTTCGCATGGAGCGCGCCTACTTCCATTGCGCCAAATGCATGATCCGCTCGGATCTCTGGCGGCCTGAAAACTGGCCGCAGACGGATGACTTTCCGTCCCTCGGCCGGGTGGTCCGCGACCACGCCGCCGCTTCGTTGACCACCGCCGAGGCCGACGCCCGGATCGAGGAAGACGAGCGCGAACGGCTTTATTGACACTCCCCCACACGCGCCACATCGACCTAGCGCGATAATCGACGCTCAGAGCAACGCTGCCGGGCTTCGGCCGGACCCTGTTCTGATCTCGACAAGCCAATGCATCTGGGCGAGGATCACTGTCCGCCTAGCGGTTCGCGCAACCTCTTTGGATCGAAATGGAAAGGCCGTTCACCCTCGAAGGCTTCGCGATCGTCAGTGCCGACGGCCTGATGGCGGACGCCGAGGGTGTCATGCCCGATGCGCTGAGGTTCGAGGCGGATTGGCGGTACTTTCAGGATCAACTCGACCGCTGCAGCCTCTGCCTCATCGGCCGCCATACCCACGAAGCAGCCCCGAACCACATGCTGCGCCGGCGCCTGATCCTGTCCACTTCGGTGCCGGGCTGGCACCGGGAGGACGACGTCACCTGGTGGTGGAATCCGGTCGTCCTCACCCTGGGCGAGGTTCTGGACGAGCTGATCGTCGCCGGCGACACCGTCTCGGTGGTCGGCGGTACCCGGGTTTTCGACCTCGTCGCATCGACCCTGGGCTTCGATCGTTTCCATTTGAGCTTGGCGGACGGGGTTCGCCTCGACCGGGGCAAGCCGGTTTTCTCAGGCACGGATAGCAGGGACGCCCTCAGGCGCGCGCTGACGGAACAGGGACTTGGGGTCCAGGAGAAGCGCGCGCTGTCGCCAGCCGACGATCTCAGTCTGGAGATTTGGGCCCGGGCTCGCTAGCCGCCGATGCCCCGTTTTCATCCGCTCACCGTCAAGCAAATCCGCCGGAAAACGCCGGACTGCGTGTCCGTGTTGTTCGCCGTTCCGGGCGGGCTCGAAGACCTTTTCGCATACCGTCAGGGCCAGCATCTGACGTTTCGCCGGACCGTCGATGGCGAGGAGCTTCGCCGCAACTACTCGATCTGTGCCAGTGTCGACGATCAAGCGCTCAGGATCGCGGTGAAACGGGTCGAGGGCGGCCGGTTCTCACCCTTCGTCAATGAGGATCTTCAGGTCGGCGATCAGATCGAGGCGATGCCGCCCTCGGGACGGTTTTTCCTCGAGATCGAGCCGGACCGGCGGAGACGATACGCGTTTTTTGCCGCCGGCAGCGGCATCACGCCGGTGATCAGCAATGTGAAGACGATCCTCGAGAACGAACCCTTGAGCGACGAGGCGCTTGTCTACGGCAATCGGGACCGGCGCTCGATCATCTTCGGCGAAGAGCTCCAGGACCTCAAGGACAGCTATCTCACCCGGTTCCGGCTGGTCCACCTTTTGTCGCGCGAGAGCCACGAGGTGCCCTTGTTCGAGGGCCGTATCGACGGCGAGAAGGTGAAGGCGCTCGCCTCGACACTGGTACCGCTGGACACTATCGACGCGGCGTTCATCTGCGGACCGTCGACCATGATAGACGAGGTCCGGCAGACACTCAAAGACAAAAGCGTCGATCCGGCTACCATTCACTACGAGCTGTTCGGCCCCAAGAGCCGGCACGTAGTGTCGCGACCAGCCCAACGGGAGAGAGCCACCACCGACGGCGGTGACGCCGAGGTGACCGTGATCCTGGACAGCACCAGCACCCGGTTCACCATGGCGAAACAGGGGACGGGCGCCGGACCGAGCGTTCTCGAAGCGGCCCGAAATGCCGGCGCCGACGCCCCGTTCGCCTGCAAGGCCGGGGTGTGCTCGACCTGCCGGGCGAGGCTTGTCGAAGGCGAGGTCACCATGGCCCAGAACTTCGCCCTCGAGCAGGGTGAACTCGATGCCGGTTTCATCCTCACCTGCCAGAGCCGTCCGCTCACGCCCAAGCTTACGGTCGACTATGATCAGGTCTGAAAAGGCGCGCCCGGTCGCCAGGCCCGGTTCATGAACGCGCTGACCCTGCCGGCGACACGATCCTCCATCGCCATCCGCGCGATCACGCTCAAAATTTCGGCCATCGTCATGTTCCAGGTGATGGCGGCCCTGGTGAAGGCGCTGGGCGACGACTATCCTGTGGGCCAATTGATCTTCGCCCGCAGCGCCTTCGCCCTCATCCCGCTCGCTGTCCTGATCTATGCGGACGGTGGTCTCAAGATCCTGGCCACGGCGAAGCCGCGAGCGCATCTGGGCCGAACGGTGGCCGGCATGTGCGCCATGGTCTGCGGGTTTACCGCCCTGAGCCTGATCCCGTTCGCCAACGCGGTCGCGATCGGCTTCGCCGCGACCTTGTTCACCACCGTGCTCGCCACCCTCCTTCTCGGCGAGAAGCTCCGGATCTACCGGATCTCGGCGGTGGTGGTGGGCTTTGTCGGTGTCGTCGTCATGTTGTCGCGCGCGCTCCAGTTCGATCAGGGCTCTGCGATGTTCTGGGGCTCGACCCTGGCGCTCGCAGGCTCCCTGTTCGTGGCGTTCGCCACCATTTCGATCCGCCATCTGGCGCACAGTGAACCGCCGGCTGCGATCATCTTCTACTTCACCGCCGCCTGCACCATCGCTGGCGCCCTAACCCTGCCTTTCGCATATCGGGTTCCCGATGCGCTCGACGCGCTTCTTTTGGTAGCCATCGGGATTTTCGGCGGCTTCGGCCAGATCCTGATGACCAACGCCTACCGGCTCGGCCAGGCGAACCTGCTGGCACCGTTTGACTATACGGCGATGGTTTTCGCGGTTCTGATCGGCCTGGTCATCTTCGGCGAGATGCCGACCGTAACCGTCCTTGCCGGCTCGGCCATCGTTATCGCAGCAGGCCTGTTCATCTTCGAACGCGAACGCCGGCTCGGCCTTCGACGGGGCGCCGCCCGCGCCCGGGGCGTCGCTCCGGGGACTGCGCGCTAGCCCGGATCAACCCCGTAGGCGGCGTTCCACAGCGTCCAGCCAGTCGGCTCGGTCGCCGAAGCAGGTCAGGCGGATGATCCCGCCCCCGCCATTGCCCTCGAAGATGTACAATTGCCGGTTCTCGAAGCCTTTCCCGCTCGCGGGAAAAGCTCCTTTGACGGTCGTGTCGACGAATGCCGCCTTGCCGGTGACATCCGACCACAACCGGTTCATCGTCACGGTGAAATCTGGATAATCGTCGGTCACCTTACGCCAAAAGCGCGAACCGACGGTTGTCGCGGCGCCTGAGAGCTGCAGCGCCACGCAGTCGAACCATCCCCCCTCCTCGAACAATTCCACCATGCTGTCCACGTCATGGGCACTAAACCGTTCGAGAAACACCTCGGCCACGTCGCTGACCATGTTCATCCTCCCGCCAAGATTTAAAGCCGTTTCTTGACGGCCTGCCCAAACCTCCCACCAAAAATCGGGTCGATCTTTCGCGAAATTGTGATCGTTTGCAGAATATTGCTGTCTTGACCTGGCCAACTTGACACAGAGCTCAAGCGGACGGAATCTTCCCGTGGAGAGGGTGTTTTGTTCAGCCGGGAATACATTTGTTGACGGATCTGGCCGTGCGTTCAGACCAGATTGCTGCGTCAGATCACCTTGCCGAGGCCGCCATTCGCCACGTTGCCACGTGGGCGGATGTTCGCTCGAGCTTGCTCAGCCCGTCGGCGGACATCGCCGCTATTTATACGGTCGAAGATGTCGACGAGTTCGAGACCAGCCCCTTGCCTGCCTACGCGATAGTTTTGGGCATCAGGCTGCCCGAACCGGTCGTGAAGATCGGCCACGGTAGTAAACCTGATCGCAGCGCCCGCACCGGCGAATTCGGCATCACTAATCCGGGCCGTGCCGAAAGATGGGCCATCGGTTCTGGCAAGAAGACAACCTACGAGACGACCAAGCTTTTCCTCCCCAAGCATGTGGTTGGCGAAAAGGCCGAGGCCGCGTTCGGATCAGAGGCTTCATCTGCCGAACTCTTCGATGTCCATGGCGTCCGGGACCCGTTGGTCAGCAGCATGCTCCAAGGTATTTCGTTGGAGCTCGATGTCGGCGACGGCGGCTCCCTTCTGTTTCTGGAGAGCGCCGCTCAAACCGTGACGTTGCATCTGCTCAGGCACTATTCCACGCTTACCAAGCCGGAGGACCAACGCCAGGCGGATCTGACGCCCCGATATGTGCAACGCGCCCAGGACTTTATCGAAGCGCATCTAGGCGAGGACGTGTCGCTCTCGGCAATCGCGGCGGCCGCAAATCTCAGTCCCCATCATTTTTTGCGTGCGTTCAAAGCCGCCACCGGCCGCACGCCACACCGCTACGTCCAGGAGCGACGGGTCGAGCTCTGCCGCCGGCTTCTGGAGACGACGGAGCTGCCCCTGGCGGACATCGCCTATCAATGCGGCTTCGCCAGCCAATCGCATATGACGACCGTGTTTCGTGGCACAGTCGGCACGACACCGGGCCGCTACCGGAGCGAGGCCCAAGCCGCAACGCCGGGGGTGTCGGCATGAGCGATCCGGTTCTCCAAACCGGTGTGGCCGAGGCGGCGGTCAACAATCTGATGAACCTCGACCGGGCGAGGCTCAATGCGTTGGCGAGTTTCGCATCCGCGGACATCGCTGCGATCAATACGACAGAGACTTTCGAGGAGTTCGAGCACCCGGCATTGCTGAGCTATGCGGTGATCCTGGCGACCCGGATGCCGGATCCGGTGATCAAGCCGGGCGGTGAACTCGACCGGGAGAGTGGCGTTCGGGTCGGCGAGTTCGCCATCGCCACGCCCCGTCATCCGGGTCACTGGGCGGTCAGGTCCGGTGCTCCTTTCGAGACCATGAAGCTTTTGATCCCGGAACATGTGGTCCGGGAGAAGGCCGAAGCCGCGTTTGGCGAGAGGGCGGCCAATGCGGAATTGTTGGACGTGCATAAGGGCCGCGATCCGCTGGTCGTCGCCACGCTGAGAGCGATTACCGCGGAGCTCGAGGTTGGCGACGGCGGCTCACAATTGTTTCTCGAGAGCGCGCCCAGACCGTCACCTGGCACCTGCTTAGACACTACTCGACCCTGACTAAGCCCAGGCTTGAGGCGGTGGCCAACCTGCCGCCCCGCTCCATTCGACGCGCCCGGGATTTCATCGAGGCCAATCTCGGTGAGGAGCTGTCGCTGGCCGCGATCGCGGGCGAAGCCTGTCTGAGCCCGCATCATTTCTTAAGGGCTTTCAAGGCAGCGACGGGGAAGACACCCCACCGCTACGTCCAGGAACGCCGCGTCGACCTTTGCCGCCGGCTTCTGGAGACGACCGATCTGCCGTTGGCCGATATCGCCTATCAATGCGGCTTTGCCAGCCAATCGCATATGACGACCGTGTTCGGCAGCGCGGTCGGCACCACGCCCGGCCGCTACCGGAGCGACAATCAACACTGACCAGAAACCACCCTTAAGGTGGTCGTCCGTGGGCAATAGAACGCGTTTTTCAAAAATCGTCGGCAAAACAGCAGTTTCCGACAAACGATCGCCATCTGACGAAAGACCAGACCAAACCTTTCGCGCCATGAAATCATCCGCGAAGAAAGACTTGCGCCATGGCTCGCCTGGGAGGCTTGAATGAAAACGGACACAGATATCGTCGGATTCAGTCACGATATCCGCAACATGCTCGCAACGATCAGGCTGCTGGCGGAACAGATCGAGCAGAGGGGCGAGACGGATGTTCGCCACCTGGCAAGACGCGTCGCCAGGATGACTGACACCTGCACCGCGTTTTGCAACCGCACGATCGAACTGAAACGCGAGCGCTCACCGAGCGAACGCACCGACAAGATCGAGATGCGCGCATTTCTGGGCGAGATCGCCGAGCAGTTGGATCCGGGCCAGGTTCGTAACTTTACCGTCCAAGTCGACTGTCCGCCCTACCTCGTGGCCAATCTCTGCAGTGTCAGGCTGCACCGGGTCCTCTTCAACATTCTGCACAATTCGGCCGACGCGCTGTCTGGCCAGCAGAACGGCGAAATATCGGTGCGCGCCGAGCGTCGGGGCCGGAACCTGGTGATCGAGGTCGAGGACAGCGGCCCCGGTTTCGACCATGAAAGTGTCCTCGACGGCTGGACTATTCCCCGCGCCGATAGGGGCGAAGACGAACGGATCCGGGGCATCGGCCTGCCCACCGCTTTCGCGCTGATGCGGGAGATGGGCGGCCGTCTGACCCTGGCCCGATCCGGCCCCGGCGGCACCGTCTTTCGCCTGACGGTGCCGAACTGCCTGTTTGACGTGGTGCCGGGGCAAAACGCCAGGGTATCGACTCAAGCGGCTCCCGCGCGCGTCCGATCCACGGCCACGGCCTACCGTTAAGATTGCGCTTTGGCCCTGGCCGCTTCGGCGAGCGCGTCGACGAGCTGGAGCGCAAACTTGCCCGTGTCCTCATCTGTCAGATCGAGGGAATCGTCGAATTTGGTGTGGGCGGCAGCCACGAATACTTCCGGTTTGTTGACCGGCCGGGCATCGAGAAAGACGAAGATCTGCCGCAGATGATACTGAGCCCGGGAGGTCCCCTGCCCACCCATGCTGGCGCCCATGATCGCCACCGGTTTCTTGGCGAAGGGCTGATTTTCCACACGCGAGAGCCAGTCGATGGCGTTCTTCAGGACACCGGACACGGAGTAGTTGTATTCCGGCGTTGAGATCAGAACACCGTCCGCCGCCCGGATCTTTTCGGCGAGCGACGTGACCGTCTGCGGCAGGCCTTCAGCCTCAATATCGCCGCTATAGGGCGGGATGTCGTGGAGTGTTACCGTCTCCAAGGTGACGTCATCGGGGGTGTTGGCCGCGGCGTGCGCCAAGAGCGCCGTGTTGAACGAAGCCTTACGCAGGCTCCCCGAAATACCAAGCAAACGAACGGCCATTCTCGTCCCCTTTTTTGAAAACAGACACGACCGCTCAAATGGTTTCCGGAGGAAAGGGTTCCAGCCCTGGGCCCTAACGCCACGCGTTGAAACTTTTTCCATCCAATCGAAACAAAGCCTAACGACAGGCACCCTACATGCGGAACGAAGGGCCGGCATGTCTGTTGAGCCCGAGGGGAGAAAAACGATGCAGCATTTGAACGGACTTCACCACGTCACCGCGATCACCGGGTCTGCCCAGCAGAACCTGAACTTCTACCGCAATTTGCTTGGCCTTCGGTTCGTCAAGAAAACGGTGAATTTCGACGATCCGTCCGCCTATCACTTCTATTTCGGCGATCGGATCGGCTCCCCCGGTACGATCATGACCTTCTTTGCTTTTGAAGGCGCACGACCGGGCCGCCGAGGCAACGGCGAGGTTGCGGCGACCCATTTCGCGGTTCCTGAAGGCAGTCTCCCCTTCTGGCGTCAATATCTAACCGACCACGGCGTCGAGGCCGTCGGGGGCGACGAGCGTTTCGGTGAGGAGCGGCTGGTGTTCAAGGACCCGGACGGCACCGATCTCGTGCTGACACAAACGGACTGGCAGGAGACGGAACAGATCTGGGCCACTGATGAGATCGGCGCGGAGGTCGCCATCCGTGGCTTTCGCGGTGTCTCAATGATCCTTCAGGACGCGGGCGCCACGGCCGAACTGCTCCAGGGCGTCATGGGCTACCGGCAAACGGGATCTGACGGCTCAAGGCTTCGCTTCGAGGCCGAAACGGATCGAACTGCGCGTTTTCTCGAAATCGATGTCCGCGCTGACGCGGCGCGGGCGCTGAGCGGCGCCGGTAGCGTTCACCATGTGGCCTTTTCGACGCCGGACAGCGACAGCCAGCAGGCGGTTCGTGAAGAGCTGATCAGCGCCGGCTTCGAGCCCACCCCCCAGATCGACCGTGACTATTTCAAGGCGATCTACTTCCGTACCCCCGGCGGGGTTTTGTTCGAGGTGGCCACCGATGTTCCGGGCTTTGCCGTCGACGAGCCGGTCGACATGCTGGGCCAGACTCTGAAGCTGCCGAAGCAGCACGAGGACAAAAGAGCGCGGCTCGAGCAGTCCCTGCCAGAGGTAGTCTGACGGGCCGGCAACCGGAACAGGCCGCCGGCCGGGGTTCAGTTCACCCGCACCTTCACGAACGCGCCGGGCCCGTCCTCGATGACGGCGAGATCGCCGTCGCCCGGAACCCTGGCCGGCACCTTGTTCTTAAGCGAGTGGGACGCGTTCCAGGCCGACCAATCGTCCCACCAGCTGCCGTCATTCTGGTCCGCGGTGTCGAGCCACGCTTCCGGCTCGCTCGGCAAATCCTCATTGGTCCAAAAGCCGTACTTGCCGCTGGAGGGTGGATTGATCACGCCGGCGATATGGCCGGAGCCGGCGAGGACGAACTTCTTCGGACCAGCGAAGATCTGAGTGGCCGCGTAGGTGGCCTTCCAGGGCGCGATATGGTCCTCGCGGGTCGATAGCCAGTAGGCGGGGGTCTTGATCCGGCGGAGATCGATCGGCACGCCCTTAAGCGTCACCGCGCCCGGCTCGATCAGCTTGTTCTCCTGATAACATTTGCGCAGGTAGAAACTGTGCATCGCCGCCGGCATGCGCGTGCTGTCGGAATTCCAATAGAGCAGGTCGAATGGGAACGGATCCTTGCCCAGCAGGTAGTTGTTGACCACGAAGCTCCAGATCAGGTCGTTGGCCCGAAGCATGTTGAACGTGGTCGCCATCTGCGAGCCGTCCAGAAAACCCTGTTTGGCCATCGATTGCTCGAGGGAGGCGAGTTGCTCCTCATCGATGAAGACGGCCAGATCACCGGCGTCGCTGAAATCGGTCATGGTGGTGAAGAAGGTGGCGGCCTTGATCCGATTGTCTTTCTTTTCGTTCATGTAGGCGAGGGTCGCGGACAGAAGCGTGCCACCCAGGCAGTAGCCGATCGCGTTGATGTCCTTCTCGCCGGTCGCTTCGTAGATGGCATCGAGGGCGGCGAGCGGCCCCTCCTCCATGTAATCCTCGAAGCTTTTGTTCGCGAACTCTTCGTCCGGGTTGACCCAGGACACGACGAAGACTGTAAAACCCTGTTCGACCGCGTATTTGATGAAACTGTTCTTCGGCTGCAGATCCAGGATGTAGTATTTGTTGATCCAAGGGGGGATGATCAGCAAGGGCCGCTTATGGACCTGCTCGGTGGTCGGCTCATATTGAAGAAGCTGCATGAGATCGGTCTGGAAGACGACCTTGCAGGGCGTGACCGCGATGTTCTTGCCGATCTCGAAGGCGTCGAGATCGGTCATCCGGATCGAGAGCTTGCCCTTGCCCCGCTCCAGATCGTCGAGCATGTTTTTCAGCCCGCGAAGCAGATTCTCGCCGCGCGTGTCCAACGTTTCCTTCAACACCGCCGGATTGGTCATGACGAAGTTGCTGGGTGCCATCGCATCGACGAACTGGCGGGTATAAAATTCGAGCTTGTGCTGGGTTTTCTCGTCGAGACCGGTTTCGGCCGACACAGCGTCCATTAGATAGCGGGAGGTCAGGAGATAGGATTGTTTGACGAAGTCAAACACCGGGTTCTCTTCCCGCGCCGGGTCCTTGACGCGGCGGTCGCCCCGTTCGGGCGTCGCCACCGGCCCCATATCCTGGCCCCACATGCGGGCACTGGTGGTCTGCCACAGGCGCACATAGTCCTGCCACAACTCGAACTGGTTTTGCATGGCACCGAATGGGTCGTTCATGAACTTGGCGCTCAGGTCCATGTAGGCTTGGCTCCAGGCCATCGGTGACCCGCTGGCCATCGACACTGGCTTGCCGTTCTGGCGCTCGGCGAAGTCGGCCACCAGCTTCTGGCTCTTTTCGGCGATCTCCGCCATGATCGCGGCCAGTTGTTCGGTTTGCGGGGTCGCCATTTCGGCCTGTTGAGACATGGTTAATCCTTCACGTCTGCTGGCAAGCGAACGGACGAGCCAGGTCGCTCATGGGTCGCCCGTCCGTCGGTCGGTTCCAAGGGAATGGTAAGGCGGGGTGGTTCACTTCCTCGCATCATGAGCCTTGGCAGATAACGACGTGTTGCGAGATACCTTTTGTCTTTGCCAAAGCTCGCGTAACAAGGGAATTATGGCTGCGTTACCTGATCGTTTGCGCGAGCGCAAGCAAGAGTGCGTGCCGGTGACCACCACCGTCGACCGGCCCGCATCGTCGAGAGGCGAGCGCCTTATGGCAAGAGCATTTTTCGTCTGTCTGATGTCTTTGGTGATGGCGTCGGCCTGCACCGGCGGCGCTGGCGATCAGGCGCCGGCCGAGGAGGCGGTTCCGCGCCTGGCCGACGTGCCGGAGCGGCCGAAGCTGACCTATTCGGTCCAGCAGCGGCGCGAAATCTCCGAGGGCCTGGCGGCCGACCGCGAAAACGCGCGCTACACCGCGGAAGTACTGCGCCACCGGGCGGGCAAGAGCGCGTTACCGCCGCCGCCCCGGTCCGAGCCGGAACCGGTTCCGACGGCGCCAACGCCACCGGCGATTCCGGGCGCTCCGCAGCCGCCCCTGCAGTCGGCGACCGGCGAGGTCGAAGCGACGGATCCCGACAAGCTATCGAACCTGCTCCGCCAATCCGTCTTCGGCGAGCCTGATCCGTTGAGCGTGGCGCCGCCGATCGCCGACACCTCAACCGCGGCGGCATTGCGCTCAGGGGTGATCGAGCCGGAAAATCCCATCTCGATCGCTTTCGCCGAGGACCAGACGGATATCGAAGATCAGCAGCTGGATGCGCTGAATAACTGGCTTACATCCATCGCCGCCCAGGACCTGATCAAGGTTCAGGGCCACGGCGAGGACGCGGTGGTTGCCGTCAACCGCGCCCGCCAGACGGCATTGGCGCTCATTCGTCTGGGTGCCGACGCCGGACGCATCGAAGTGCTGAACGCCAACGGCGAGCAAGGGGAGCTGGTGCAACTCTTTACGGTCACGCTCGATTGACCTTTGCCGTGCATCTGACACAAACGGTCTTCTGCGCTAAAGCCAGCTGATTCCCCCAGGCTGGTCAAAAGACGAAAGACCGACCGTTGAGACACCCGTTCCATCGCATGCGCCGCATGCCTCCTTACGTCTTCGCCGAGGTCAACGAGATGAAGGCGAGCGCGCGGGCCGCCGGCCGTGACGTCATCGATCTCGGCATGGGCAATCCCGATGGGGCAACGCCGGAGCATATCGTTGAAAAACTGGTCGAGACCGCGCGCAATCCCAAGACCCATCGCTACTCCGCATCGCGCGGCATCCCCGGTCTCCGCCGGGCGCTCGCGGGCTACTATGCGCGCCGCTTCGGGGTCGAGCTCGATCCGGACACGCATATCTGCGTCACGCTCGGCTCGAAGGAGGGGCTCGCCAATCTGGCGCAGGTGATCTCGGCACCGGGCGACGTCATCCTCGCGCCCAACCCCAGCTATCCGATCCACGCGTTCGGCTTCATCATCGCGGACGCCACGATCCGCCACGTGCCGGTCGGACCGGATGTCGACCTGATCGGCGAAATGGCCCGCGCCGCCCAGCATTCGGTGCCGCCGCCGGTGGCGATGGTGCTGAATTTTCCGTCCAATCCGACCGCCCTCACCGTCGATCGGAACTTCTACAAAGAAGCGGTTGCGTTCGCCAAACGCCATGAAATGTGGATCCTCTCGGACATCGCCTATTCCGAGATCTACTTCGATCAGCCGCCGCCATCGATCCTGGAAATACCCGGCGCCTTCGACGTGGCCGTCGAATTTTCAAGCCTTTCCAAGACCTACTCGATGCCCGGTTGGCGGATCGGCTTCGCCGCCGGCAACCGGGACCTGATCGCGGCGCTCACTCGGATTAAATCCTACCTGGATTACGGCGCCTTCACGCCGATCCAGGTCGCTGCGACGGCCGCGCTCAACGGCCCCCAGAACTGCGTCGACGAGATCCGGCAGCGCTACCGGGCAAGACGAGACGTCTTGATTGAGGGGCTCGGCGCCGCGGGCTGGCCGGTTCCGTCGCCACCGGCGACCATGTTCGCCTGGGCACCGATTCCCGATCGCTTCCGCCATCTGGGGTCTTTGGGTTTCTCCAAACTGTTGCTTGAGGAGGCTAACGTCGCGGTCTCTCCGGGACTGGGCTTCGGCGAATACGGAGATGGACATGTGCGCATGGCTTTGGTCGAAAACCGTCAGCGGCTGAGGCAGGCGGTGCGCAACATCAAGGCCTTCATGACCCGCCACGATAATCTGACGCCTGCATCATCCGAGCTCACCGAGGCCACCGCCCATGGTTGACCCCCTTCGTCTAGGCATCGCCGGTCTCGGCACGGTCGGTTGCGGAACGCTTCGGATTCTTCAAGAGCAGGGCGAGCTGATCGCCCAGCGAAGCGGACGGCAACTGGTGGTCACAGCGGTCTCGGCGAGCGATCGATCGAAGAACCGGCCGGTGGACACCAGCGCCTACCGCTGGGAGGACGACGCCCTGGCGCTCGCCAACGCCGAGGACATCGACGTCGTCGTCGAATTGATCGGCGGCGAGGACGGCCTTGCCAAGCAACTTATCGAGACGGCGCTCGAGAGCGGCAAATCGGTGGTCACCGCCAACAAGGCCTTGCTTGCGCACCATGGCGCCGCGCTGGCGGCTCGGGCCGAGCAGAGTGGCGCTGTGCTCGCCTATGAAGCCGGCGTCGCCGGCGGCATACCGATCGTCAAAGCCTTGCGCGACGGGCTCGTCGGCAATCGGATCGAGCGCGTCTACGGCATTCTCAACGGCACCTGCAACTATATCCTGTCGAGCATGCGGGAGACCGCCCGCGACTTCGATCAGGTGCTGACAGAAGCCCAGGCGCTGGGCTTCGCCGAGGCCGATCCATCCTTTGACGTCGACGGTATCGACGCGGCGCACAAGCTCGCCCTTCTCGCCAGCATCGCCTTTGGCACCAAACCCGCCTTCGACGCGAGCCATATCGAAGGCATTCGCCAGGTCAGCGCGCTCGACATCACCTTCGCCGAGGAGTTGGGCTATCGGATCAAGCTTCTGGGCGTTGTCCGCATGACCTCGGCCGGCCTGGAGCAGCGGGTCCATCCGACCATGGTCGGCGCCGGGCGACCGATCGCCCAGGTGGAGGGCGTCTACAATGCCGTCGTCGCCGAAGGCGATAGTGTCGGCACGACGCTGTTCGTCGGCCGCGGCGCCGGCGCGGAGCCGACCGGCTCGGCGGTCGTTGCGGATCTTTGCGATCTGGCCCGGGGCTGGCGGGTACCGGCTTTCGGCACGCCGGCTCCGAGCCTGATCGCGCCTGTCACGCAACCCATGACCGATCATTTCGGCGCCTACTATCTGCGGCTCATGGTCGACGACCAGACGGGTGTCTTGGCGGAGATCGCCGCTTGTCTCCGCGACGAGGATGTTTCGGTGGAAACGATGATCCAACGCCAAAGGGCTTCTGACCAGCCGGTGCCGATCGTGCTCACGACGCACGAAAGCAAGGAGGCCCGGCTGACCGCCGCCCTCGATCGTATCGCCGCGCTCGCGAGCGTTCGTGAGCCGCCGATGATGATCCGCATCGAAACCTTGTAGATCAACGCTCACCAGACGGGAGACCGACCATGTCCACCTACCAGAGCGAGGACCGAAATCTGGCGCTCGAAACCGTGCGGGTGACCGAGGCAGCCGCCATCGCCAGTGCTCGTCTGATGGGCCGCGGCGACGAGAAGGCCGCCGACCAGGCCGCCGTCGATGCCATGCGCAACGCGCTCAACGTGATCGACATCGACGGCACCGTGGTGATCGGTGAGGGCGAGCGGGACGAGGCGCCGATGCTCTACATCGGTGAGAAGGTTGGCACCGGCCGGGGGCCTAAGGTCGACATCGCCCTCGATCCGCTGGAGGGAACCACGATTACCGCGACCGGCGGCCCGAACGCGATCGCCTGTATCGCCATGGCGACCGAAGGAAATTTCTTGAATGCGCCCGACATTTACATGGACAAGATCGCCATCGGCGGCGGCCTGCCGGAAGGCTTGCTCGACATCACCGCGCCACCGGCCGAAAATCTCGGCCGTTTGGCCGAGGCCAAAGGTGTGCCGATCGACGATCTGGTCGTCCTGATCCTCGACCGCCCCCGCCACGAAAAACTGATCAGCGCCGTACGCGAGGCGGGTGCCCGCATTCTCCTGATCCGCGACGGTGACGTCGCCGGTGTCATCGCAACCAGCCGGCAGACCAGCGGCATCGACATCTACATGGGCATCGGCGGCTCGCCCGAGGGCGTGCTGGCGGCGGCGGCGCTCCGTTGTATCGGCGGCCAGATGCAGGGCCGGCTTTGGTATCGAAACGAAGGCGAGCGGGAGCGGGCGCGCCGCATGGGCGTCGAAGACCTGGAGAAGGTTTATACCGAGACCGAACTCGCACGAGGCGATGTGATGTTCGCCGCCTCCGGCGTCACCGATGGGACCATGCTCCGCGGCGGCCGCCGGTTCGGCGACCGGCTGATCACCCATTCGATCGTAATGCGCTCTAAGACCGGTACCGTGAGAACCATCGAAGCTGAGCACTATCTGCCGCGCAAAGACGAGGTCGTGCCCCACTTCGGAACGGCTCGGCTGGGCTGAATCCGCGTCCAAGCTATGGGTTAGCGCCGGCCCGTCACCCGGGCAGGCTGTTGCCTCTTCCTCGCCGCGTTTTCGTAGATGCGCAGCACGTCCAGCCCGATCAACGCGCCGCCCAGCCGTTCGCCGTGGAGCAGAGCCCGGTTGAGCGCGGACAGCCCCAGGCTTCGCTCGACCAGCCAGTGGAAGGCGGGCATCAACCCCAAATCCTCACGGATGATGAACGATGGCGCGCCTGCCACCTCGGCCTCGGCCACGGCGAAGTTGCGGAAGGTTTCGGGGCGAAGATCGACATCGCTCAGGCGCGCGAACAAAGATCTTGCCTGTCGCCCGGGCACCATGAGCCAGCCATGAGTTTGGGCAAGCGGCAAATCATAATCGCCGTTGCTGAAGCCGGGACCCCCGGAAGAACCGGCCGGACGTAGTCTCTGTTCGTCCCAATCCATCCAGATCGCACGATCCTGACCGAGCCGGACCACCAGATGGCCGGGGGCGGTGCGTTTCGCCGTCCACGGCAAAAGGGTTGGCAGGGCCGCGACCTGGCCCGCCTGCTGGCTGTAGCCGATCATCCGCCGGCCGCCCCGGGGAAACGCCGACAAGTCTGCGATGCCTGCTTGACCCGCCTGGTTCATCTCGAGCACAATGGGACGGTATCGCCGGATGAGGGCTACGCCTGCGACCTGTTCGGCAACGGCACCTTTGGCGGCGAGCAGGACGTCAAAAGGACCGGTATAACGGCTTCGTTCTAACCAATCGGGGGCACTCACGCGTGTGCGCTCCGGGCGGCGCGTTGACGGCCGACCTGATTGCCATCCAGGTTCCAGACCGACACAACGGTGGCCGCGTCGTCACCGGTGTCGATACGTAGCCGGGCCGCACGAAGGTCGAGAGCACCGTCAACGAGGACCAGACCGATGGCGGCACCATCGTCCAGATGTTGGGCGGCGATGAGTTCGCCGACAACCTTTCGGTCATCGGTGACCGACGAGGCGAGCCGGCCGAGCGTATGCCGACTGTCCTTCGGCCGGACAATCACCGTGCGCCGTGCTGCCGGCTTCTTCGAAAGTGGGATAAGCGCGTCGCGTCCGACGAATGCCGCTTTGTCGAGCGCGACGAGATCGCCCAGCCCGAGCTCGAACGGATCGACTTCCAGTTCGTCCAACGGCACGTCGCGGATCTGCCCGCCAGCAAGGCGCGATGCACGGACCATGGCCAGGCCAACGTTTCGGGGTTTGTGCACCTCGTCGGTTTTGAGCAACGTTGCCCAAATCTGCCGGGAGATACCGGCTTCACCGGTGATCAGAAGTGGTCCCGCCCCCAACCATTCACCGTTTCGGGCCGACACCGGCCAGGCGGTCGACCGCGATTTGAAGATCTTTCTTTCCTGCTTGGGCCGATTGAGGTCATTCGCGTCAAAGCCCAGCCGGCTGGCCAGGCCCGCGGCATCCTTGCCGCCGATCAAAAAGGTCGCGATGCTCGCCGAGATATCGATCAGATCGCAGCGGTGGCCCAGTTTTCGCGCCCACCGTTCCAGCCATGCCAATAGCCGGCTTTCGAGCTCCGGTTCCGCTTCGATCACAAAATGATCGCCGCCCCAGCGCTCGACCGCGCCGACCGCGATTGTCATGCCGCGCTCGCCGCAGAACAAGCCCGGCACCCTGGTGCCGACCTGCTGGTCGCCATGCCGCGATGCGCTGACCCGATCCAGGAAACGGGCGGCATCCGGGCCACAGCAATCGATCCAGAGCCGAGCCGAGAGGTCCGCAACCAAACAGTCTTCGCGGATGAGCGCCGGACCCCGGTCACGTTCGTTGAACTGCTCGACACCGAGCCAACGTCCCATGCGCTTGAACCGAGCGCCGGCGTTTTGGTGCACGGCCTCCAGCGGCAATCGTCGGACCGGTTGAGGCTGGAACGAGGCCAGCGCCGAAAAGGCGACAGGCCGGGCCGGGGTCGTGCTGGTGTCGATCTCAAAACGCCCCGCCGAGGAGGGTTGAGCCATTGCTACGGCCAATTCAGCCCAGGTTCTCTGATCGGCACCGGCCACCTCGGACAAGCCCAGGGCGGCGAACGTATCGACGAGGTCCAAGGTCTCCTTCTCGGTCATGGCGATGACATCACCAAGCGTGATTTCCGCTTGCAGGTCGACGAAGGCTTTACTGTTGCGGGGCGGCAGCGGCGTGCTCGGGATGATGCTCGGTCCTTCGGCCACCAGATCGCCGCCGGCGATCAGCGCTTCGTCCAGATCGGCCTGTTTCGAGGTAATGGTTTGGATCGCGCTCAGCACGCTTTGCAGTGTTGCTTTCAGATCGATGGCATCGCCCACTGCACCCACCAAATGCGCCCAGGAGGGCAGTTCGGAGCGATCGATTACGAAGCGCCCTTGGCGGGCATCGAAGACCAGTCGCGCGCCCAGATGTCCGGCCAGTGCCGCGTCCGGCAGCTGGCGGCAGGCGCTGATGATGGTGTCGCAATTGATCTTGAACCGGCGCCGGCGCCCCTTGGCATCTGAGGCCTGCACGATCGTGGCGCTTCGCACCCGGTTGGTGCCGTCGGCGCGCACGATCGTGGCGCCGGCGATCAGACGGGTGCCGGATACCCGGATCGTCTCGATCGCCTGGGTGAGGTCGTATCTCGAGCGCATGTCGACGACGGCGGCGACGGCGACGTTCGCTTCCAAGAGATCGAGCGCCAGTTCGTAGCCTCGATCATCCACGGCCTGGATCACCACGCGCTTGCCGGGCTGCAGACCGTAGAGCCGCATGAGCCGTTGCGCGTCGTCGGCACCGACGATACCCGGAAGATCATTGTGTACGAACAACGGCACCTGATCACGGGCACCGGTCGCAAGGATCATCTGATCGAAATGGATATCGTGAGTCCGCTGGCCCTGCGCCGCCAGGAGCCGCTTCGTCGGATCGGCCCAGAACACGCGAGCGCCGCACAACTGGACGATCGAGCGCCGCTGGTTGACCGCCTGGAACAGGAGCTGTCTCAGCGCATCGGCATTGCGCTGGGCGCCGCCGAACCTGCCGTAGAGCAGACCGCCGCCAATCTCGTTACGCTCGTCGACGACCAATACCTGAAGCCCGGCCCGCGACGCGGCCAGGGCCGCGAGCAGACCGGCAAAACCAGCGCCGACGACCGCCAGGTCGACATGATGGTGGATCCGTTCGGCGTCCGGCAGGGCGCGCGCCTCGGGCAGCGACGCCCCACCCCGGCGCGCCCTGATACCCGGTTCCCGAGCTTCGAAGCCCTGCCGCGACCACGCCGCAAAGCGCTCCAAGTCACCTGTGTGATCGGCGTCTCGCAAAAGGTATGTACGAACCCGGTCGAACCAGCTGCTGTCCGGCCGCTCCGCGCGCCGCAGAAGCTGTAGCCCCTCACGCGCCGCTTCCTCCATCGGGTCGACGAGACTGCCGTCACGCCGGACGATGGTGCCCCGGCCGAAGCCGCTGAACCGGTTCGACGCCCTGACCCTCGAAAAACGGGGCGAGCGACCGCCGATGGTCAGGCCGTTGGCGACAAGAGCGCTGGCAACCGTGTCACCTTCGAGCGCCCTTATCGTCTTGCGGTCGACGCGAAAACGACGGGGCCGATCGCGGTCCAGCAGGTAACCGAAACCCAGGCCAAGGCGACGGCTCTTCGAGACCATCAAGCGACCGCCTTGAAGGGTCTTAGACTGGCGCCGTTGTCCAAGCCGGAGCCATGGCGCGCTGCTGAGAAGGGCCGCAGCTCTTCGCTGAGCGCGCCGGCGCGCATCGAGCGGGCAAGCTGGCCGGCGACCGCCGGTGCAACGTCGAAAAGTGCGTCGCCCCAGCCGACGTCGAACCACAGACCGTCGATCTCACCGGGGCCCACGAGCGCGTGTCCATCCGATCCGACGGCGTTGGGCAATGTCTCGATGCGCGTCGCCTGACAGCCAGCGAGCGCTGGAATGGTTTCCAGGGCCTCGTCGAGAATGGTGCCGAGGTCGGCGAGGGCCACCCGATTGTGCTCCACCTCACCTGTCCTCCAGCCACGCACGAAGATCCGCCCCGAACGGTCCTGACCAACGCTGATATCAGGGAACAATAGCACCAACGGGTCCAGCCAATGTCTGAGAACATCACTCACGAGAATTGTCGTCGTCGCCGGAACCAGCGCCAGCGGGTGGCCGATATCGGCTGTTAGCCGGATCGCGAGAACAGGATCGGCGACCACGATCCGGGGGGTTACAACCTGCTTGGCGTCGAGCTCGAGACCGTAAACGCTTCCCGCCCGCGTCATCAGCCTGCCGATCTCACCCACCTTCTTGAGCGTAACCCCTTTGCTTTCGAGCCGCCCGCGATAGCCCCAGTAAAGCGCCAGGGGATCGATCAGCGCGACCTGGGGCAGGTGGATCGGGAGATCGGCCACGGTTTGCGTTCGATCGTCCCAGCGCACAACCGGCGCCATGCCGCGCGCGCGGTCGAGCCCGCTCACCGACGCCCCCATGCCGTGGAGGCGCCAGGCGGCCCGGCGGCGTTCGAAGGCGGCCTGACCCTCACCGCGCGGCGGCAGGACCAAGGCACCGCGCTCCGCATAGAAGATGTTGCGGCCGAGCAATTCATCGGCCTGCCGATAGAAGGTGCGGGAATGTTGCTGGAGCGTGAGCCCGACATGGCCACGGGCGGAAAAGCCGATGGGCGTCGTGACATGCCTACCGTCGCGGGCGCCGATGGCGACCGTATCGACGACGGCTATCCGTTCGCTGGGCTCCTGATTGGCCAAGGCGTAGGCGATCGCCAGCCCATGAACGCCGGCACCTAAGATCAGCGTATCGTAGCGACCAGCCAGCGCGCTTGTCGCGCGGGACCGTCGACCGCCGTCACCGTTTCTTGTCGCCGCCATGCCGGCTTCGCTCTCTGCCAAGGGCTTCCAAATGTTGGTCGTCCCGCCTGAGCGAAGGGACAAGACCGGGTTCAAAGGTGGTCATGGTGCGGCGATCGACGACGATAATCAGCCGCGAAGGCACCGGGCGCGGTGGCGAACTCCAGCGGGCACCATCGGGTATGTCCGATGCTGAGCAGTGGTTGAGCATGTCGGAGGAATCACAATCGCGCTGATTTAGTTCGTTCGTTCAAGAGTTTACCGTCCTATTGCGATATTCGGTATACTCTACGAGCGTTGTCGCGCAAGACCAGCGCTTGTTCGTCCGAGGAAAGTTGCGCGATCGTCGCTTCGACCAGACCCAGCCATCGGGGCAACGTCGTCGCCAGGGTCGAGACCGGCCAATCGCCGCCATAAAGAATGCGCTCCGGACCGAAACAGGCGAGAATATGGTCGCTGTAGCGGCGAAGCTGGTCCTCCGTCCAATGGGCGTGGTCTGCTTCCGTGGCGAGGCCGGAGAGCTTGCAAACGATGTTGTCGAAACTGGCGAGCCGCTCGATCTGGGCCGCCCAGGGCTGCATCACGTCGTCACGAACGAACGGTTTTCCCAAGTGATCGAGAATGAACGTCACCTCCGAACAGCGGCGCACCATCTCGATCGCCCCTTCGAACTGGTTGGCGAAGATGCAGATGTCGAAGGAGAGATTGTATTTCGGAAGCAGCCGAACGCCGGCGATGAAGGTGGGTCTCAAACAGAAGGCCGGATCATTTTCGTGCTGCAAGAGCCGCCGAACACCTCTGACCCGGTCGATCGCCGCCAGGGCCTGAAGATCACCTTCGACCTCCTCGCCCTTGTCGATCGGCGCGTGAGCCACGATGGCGGCGATCCGAGGATCTTCACGGCCGAGCTTGTCCACCCATAGGGCCTCGTCAATATGCTGGCCGGGTGCGACGTCCGCTTCGACGAAGACCATTTGTTCGGCACTGTGATGGCCCATGGCACGATCGAAGTCGGCGAGCGCCATCGGTTTCGCGAGCGCCTGGACCTTGGTGTGCCACGGATAGGTGAACTGGGCCGGATCCCAAACGTGGAGATGGCTGTCGACCACGCTGATCATGGCTGCTCCCGACTGGGTTGAAGGCTTCGGATCAGTCGCCGATCGCGACACCTTCGCGGCGGGGGTCGGCGCCACCCAGAAGCCGGTCGCCATCGATCAGGATCGCGTGGAGGCCACTGGTCAGATCACGCACCTCGACCTCATGACCGCGGGCCACTAGCGCCTCTTCGTAGCCGGCGACCGCCGTCCCCTCTTCGAGGTCGGTACCGCCATTGCGATTGATGACGTGGCCCAGATCGACGGCGGACTGTGGGTCCATCCCCCAATCGAGCACCGCGATCGTCGCCTGGGCGACGTAGCCGATGATCCGGCTGCCGCCGGGCGAACCGATCAAAAGATGAGGCTCGCCATCCTCGCCCAGCACGATGGTCGGCGCCATCGAACTGCGGGGTCTTTTGCCGCCCTCGACGCGGTTGGCGACCGGCCGGCCATTCTCCTCCGGCGTGCGGGAGAAGTCAGTGAGCTCATTGTTGAGGATGAAACCGTTGGTCATGAGCCGGCTGCCGAAGCCGCTCTCGACGGTCGTCGTGACCGACACAGCATTGCCGTCCGGATCGCGAACGACGAAGTGACTGGTGCCGCCTAACTCCATGTCCCGGTCGGGCGCATAGAGTGCCGCCTCGCGCCAGGGCGGGTTGCCGGCCTCCGCCGCCTCCATCGCCTCATCGAGACGGATTTGCTGCGCTCGCAAGGTCAGGTAGGTGGGATCCAGCAACCCCTCTACGGGCATCCGCACGAAGTCGCTGTCAGCCATGTAGAGGGCTCGATCAGCGAAGGCGAGCTTGCCGGCCTCAGCGAGCAGATGGGCGGCGTCAGTGCCCATACCGATGCCGGGCAGATCGAAATGGCTGAGCATGCCGAGTATCTGGCCGACGGTGAGTGCACCGGAACTGGGAGGGCCCATGCCGCAGACCTCGAACCCCCGATAGGGCAGGCAAACCGGCTCCCGCTCGACCACCTCGTACGCCGCCAAATCGTCGAGCGTCATGATCCCGGTCAGGGTTCCGTGGGCCGCAACGGTGTCGACGATGCCCTGAGCTACGGGCCCGGTGTAGAAGGCTGAGCTGCCCTCCGCCGCGATCCCCTTCAGCGTGTCGGCGTAGGCCTGATTGGTCAGGCGCTCACCGGCTGGCAACGGCTCGCCCTGTTCGGTAAAGAAGTAGGCCTCGGTCATGTCGAATGCGTCGAGCTCACGCGCTTCCGCGATGCTCTCGTTCAGACGCGGGCTTACCTCGAAACCGTTCTCGGCGAGCTCTATCGCCGGCGCCAGCAAGCTGGCCCAGTCCTGGCGACCATAGGTCTGATGCAGGGTCTCCATCAGCTTTACCGTTCCAGGGACACCGACGGAACGCCCGCCGACGACGGCATCCCAAAACTCAAGCGGCTCGCCATCTTCGCTCAGAAAATAGTCGGGATCGGCGGCGGCCGGCGCCTTCTCCCGACCGTCCAGGGTCGTCAGCGTCTTGTTGGCCGCATCCCAATAGACCAGAAACGCGCCGCCACCGATGCCAGACGACTGGGGCTCGACCAAGCCCAGAACCATCTGAATGGCGACAGCGGCATCGGCTGCTGAACCGCCGGCCTCCAAAACGTTGAAACCGGCTTGCGCCGCCAGCGGATTGGCGGCCGCCACCATCATTGTGTTGCCGACCGCTGATTTGCCGGGATCAGTTTCGGCTCGGGCGTCGACACCCAAGCTCAGCACTCCTGAAAGCGCTGCGACCGACGTCAGGGTGACTTGCAACCAGCAACGCATATCGACCTCCCGGCGTTTCTTGCTGGACGTTAGCGGAAACCTTGGCCAGCGTCAGCCGCGATCGTCAAGTTACTTGACACGTCCGTGAAAACCGAGATTGACGCAGCCGGCCCGGGTCGGCCGCCGTGGATGCCTGAGTTCGCGGCTTACCTTTCAAGCGTTGAGAGCCATGACCGACCTTCCCACCGTCCGCCTGTTGCCGAAACGCGATCGACGATTGCGTCAGGGCAGTCCCTGGGTCTTCGCCAATGAGATCGCCATGGACGCGGAAGCTAAGGCGCTCGCCGGCGGCAGCCTGGTGCGTATCGCCCTTCCTGACGGCCGCGGCTACGGCCTCGCCCATTTTAATCCCCACTCACTGATCGTCGCCCGCCTGCTGACCCGCAAGATGGACGCTTCAATCGACCGGAGCTTCATCGCGCGCCGGCTGGAAAGAGCCCTTGGTTTACGCGAACGGACCATCGGCGGTCGCTGCTATCGGCTTGTCCATGCGGAAGCCGACCATCTGCCGGGTCTGGTGATAGATCGCTACGGCGATGTCGCCGTGGCCCAGCTCAATACCGCCGGCATGGCCGCGATCCAGGAGACGATCGTTGCCGCACTGGAAAAAACGATTCAGCCGGCAAGCTTCGTTCTGCGCAACGACAGCCCGGTCCGTCAACTCGAAGGCCTGACGAGTTCGGTCGAGGTCGTCGGCGAAGCCATCGAGCCGCCCATTGAGCTTATCGAGAACGGCCGCAAGCACCATGCCGACCCCGTCAGCGGTCAAAAGACCGGCTGGTTCTTCGACCAGGCCGACAATCGGCTGTTGGCGGCGAGCATCGCTCGCGATGCCGAGGTGCTCGATCTTTACAGCTACACCGGCGGTTTCGCGATCGCGGCCGCCCTCGCCGGCGCCAAGCGCGTGCTCGCCGTCGACCGGGCCGAGGCGGCGCTGGAGCTGGCCCGGCTCGGTGCCGAAGCCAACAGCGTCGCCGACCGGCTGACGTTTCAGGCAGATGAGGTGTTCAAGACGATCGATCGCCTGATGGAGGAAAAACGGCGGTTCGGTCTGGTGATCGCCGACCCGCCGGCCTTCGTCCGGGCGAAGAAGGACCTGGCGTCCGGGCTCAAGGGCTATCGCAAGCTCGCCAGGGGCGCTGCCCATCTGGTCGCCCAGGACGGATTTCTGGCGATCGGTTCCTGCTCCCATCACGTCAGCGAAACCGATCTCCAGGCATCGGCTCATGGTGGCATCCGCGACGCAGGCCGGTCGGCCAGGCTGTTGAAGTCCGGTGGCGCCGCCATGGATCACCCCACCCATCCGGCCCTGCCAGAGACCGGCTATCTGAAGTTTCTGCTCTACGCCCTTGATTGAGCAGCCCCGCTCTGGGTTGAGTCCACCGCATGGTAAATCTACTAAAAATTGTTGTATGTCTCCGTAACATTGCGTATCGGTTGAGAAGCCGGGTCCCATGCACGGAGTGCATCCATGGCCAGAAACGCATTTTCCCGCCGCTGCCCGGATGACGATCGTCACCAGGAGGCGGTGACCGGGCGTGCGCCCCAGGGTGACGCGCTGATCGCCGGTTTCCGTCGGCTCGCGCAGCTCTTGGAGCGGAACGTCAGCGAGGCCGATATCCGTGCCTCCGTGCCGATCGGCGCGGAAGGTATGGGCTTGCGAACCCTTTTGCGGGCGGCCGACCGGCTCGGATTCGATGCTGTTGTCACTCGGGCGACACCCGCGCGCCTGAATGAAACGCCGACACCCTTTCTGGTCACTGGCCGCGATCCCGGAACCGGCTCACTCGTGCGTTCCCGAAGCGGCGAACGGCTCGTGGTCGTCGATCCCTCCAGCGGCGAAACGACTTCGAGCCCGCCCGCGGACCTCCTCGGACCTGGGGCCAAGATCGTCAAACTCGCCGTTCGCAAGGACGCCGCCAAGCGTAGCGTCTGGCGCGAAACGGTACGCCGGCGGATCGGTCCGGTCCTCTGGGAAATCGCCACCGCGAGCGTCGTCATCAACCTTCTGGCGCTCGCCACCCCGATCTTCCTCATGACCGTCTACAACAAGGTTATCAATCATCAGGCCATGCAGACGCTGGACGTGATGGTGATCGGCATGATCTCGTTGTTCGCCTTCGAAGGCCTTTTGCGGATCCTGCGAAGCTACATCACCAGCCACACCGGTGCCCGGATCGATGCTGCCGTCGGCAGCGAGGTCCTCCACCACCTCCTGCACTTGCCGCTAAGACGCTTGCAGAGCCTTTCCTCGGGTGAGCTTGTTGAGCGTGTGCGCCAGCTCGATCACGTGCGCCTGTTCTTTACCAGCCAAATGCCGCTTCTCTGGGTCGATCTCGGCTTCGTCGTCCTGTTTCTGGCGGCCCTCAGTGCGATCGCGCCGCCCCTGGCTCTGGTCACTGCCGCATCGATCCCGCTCTTTTTGGGCCTTTCCTGGTTTGCCCATCACCGGCAAAAACGCCTGGTCACCGAGAGCTTCGAGGCGTCGGCCGACAAGGCCTCGGCGATCGCTGAAGCGATGAACGCGGCGGTGACGGTGAAAGCTTTGGGGCTGGAATCGGACATGGAGGGCCGTTTTGACGGCCGGCTCGCCAAAAGCGCCTGGACCACGTTCCGCGCCAATCATTTTTCGGGATCGATCACCGCGTCCGGACAGATCCTGCAGCAGGCGACGGCCCTGGTCATCGTCTATGTCGGCGCCACACAGATCATTGCCGGCAATCTCTCGATCGGCGCGCTGGTGGCATCCACGATCCTGGCGGCCCGTGCTCTGGCACCGCTCCGCCAGCTGGTCGGCGCCTGGCATCAGCTCCAAAGCGTTCGCGACGCTTTTCGCCGCCTCGACGATCTCATGGCCGAGGATGCGGAGCGGCGCGGCGGCAAGACCGGCGTGGAGCCGACCTTTCGCGGCCATATCCGCTTCGAGAATGTGGCTTTCAGCTACCGCGAAGGCGGCGACGCGGCGCTCAGCAATATCGAGCTCGAGATCCGGCCCGGCACCATCATCGGCATCGTCGGGCCGCCCGGCTCCGGCAAAACGACGCTTGGCAAGCTCCTCGTCGGCCTGGAGCACCCCTCCCAAGGCCGGATCCTGGTTGATGACTGCGATCTTCGCCACGTCTCCAGCGCCGGCTACCGCCATCAGATCGGCTACGTGCCCCAGGACATCCAGCTGTTCCGAGGCACAATCGCCCAGAACATCGCCATGGGCACGCCCGACTGCACGCCCGACCGCATCGTTGCCGCGGCCAAGTTCGTCGGCCTTCACGATGTGGCGCAACGGCTTGGCGACGGCTACGAGACCCTGCTCGGCGAGCGGGGTGAGGGCCTGTCTTCCGGCCAGCGGCAACTGATCGCGGTGGCCCGGGCGCTGGTTCGCAATCCGCGCATTCTGGTCCTCGACGAGGCGACCAGCTCTGTCGATGCCGCCACCGAGCAGGATCTCCTGGCCAACCTCAGGCGCGCTTCCGGCGGCCGGACCGTGGTCATGATCACCCATCGGCTATCGGCCCTCACCTTCGCCGACGAGGTCGCATTCCTAGAAAACGGCCGGATCGTGAGGCGCGGCCCGGCCTCCGACATCCTGTCTTACTTGCGCAACGGCCGGGGCCCCAATCCGCCCCGCAACACCGGCACGGCCTGAGGAAACAGTCATGGCGAGACCCACCGTTCGCGACTTTATGCCGGAGGCGCAAAGCATCGCCGATCGCCGCGCATCGCCCCTGGCCGGTACGCTGATCTTCTCGGTCGCCGGCCTGATCGGCGCGGCGCTCGTCTGGTCCGCCTGGGCCGAGGTCGAGCGGGTGGTGGTCGCCGCGGGCAAGGTCGAGCCGGCGAGCCAGGTCAAGATCATTAACCATCCGACCGGCGGCAAGATCGAGACGATCTTGGTCGAGAATGGCGACCGGGTCCGGAAGGGCGATATCCTCGTGACCTTCGATCCGAGCGTCATAGAAGCGGAGCTTGCGGCGACCCGGGGCCGGCTTCAGGTTCGCCAGGCCGAGGTCGCTCGCCTGGAAGCCGAGCATGGCGATCGGCCGATAGCGCTGCCGGACAATCTGGCAAGCGAAAGGCCGGATCTCGCCGACGAGCAGCTGCAGTTGCTCGACGCCACGCGCGTCTCCCGGGCGCAGCGCAGCGCCGAATTGGAAGCGACGGTGCGCCAGCGGCAAAACGAGGTGGAGCGGGCCGAGGCCGATATCGAAAGGCTCAAGAACGCGCTGACCTTGATCCGCCGCCAGGCCAACGCCGTTCGCGAGCTGGCCGAGAAGGGCCTCTATCCCAAGCTCAAAATGGTTGCTCTGGAGGGCCAGGTAAGCGACACGACCGGCGAACTCGCCAAGGCACGCTCGGCCGCGGCGGCTGCCCGCGAGGCCGCGTCAAGTGCCGAGGAACGTCTCGCCGCACTCGACAAGTCGCGCACCGCCGAACTTCTCGGTGATCTGGCGGACGCCAAGGCCGACGTGGCCCGCTTGCTCGAGCAGCGGAAGATCCACGAGGCACGCCTCCGAGGCCTGGTCGTTCACGCGCCCGTCACCGGCATCATCGAAGCCGTCGAGGTGACTGCCGCCGGCCAAAGCGTGGCGCCCAACGAGCCGCTGATGACCGTGGTGCCGACCCAGGACGGGCTCGTGGTCGAGGCCACCGTCGCCAACAAGGATATCGGCTTCGTTCACCAGGGCCAGACAGCGACGATCAAGGTCCGCGCCTTCGATTTCCTGGAATACGGAACGCTCGACGGTAAGGTGGAAATGGTCGCCGCCGATGCCAGACCGACGCCGGACACCAGCGACCTCTTGTTCGATGTCAAGCTGTCGAGCGAGCGGGATGAGCTGGCCTCCCAGGACCGCTCGGTCGCGATCGCCCCCGGCATGCTGGTCGATGTCGAATTCCACGTCGGCGAGCGAACGGTCCTCAGCTACCTCACCGACCGGATCCTGGCGATAAAGCACAAGGTGTTTCGCGAGGGCTAGCCGCCTATTTCGGCAGTTCGAGCCGGAACACGGTTCCGCTCTCGCCGGTATCACTCAGGAACAAGCTGCCGCCATGGCGCTGTGCGATCTCGCGGGCGTTGGCGAGGCCGAGGCCGGTGCCGTTCGGACGTCCGGACGATTCGAACGCTTGGAAAAGCTTATCCCGAATGCTGATCGGGACGCCAGGACCGGTGTCCGCCAGTTCGATCACCACCTGATCGCCGTCCACGGCGCCGGTTACGCTGACGACGCCGCCCTCGTCCCCCATCGCTTCGAGACTGTTTTTCATCAGATTGCCGAACAGCCGGTAGAGCTGATCCCGATCGCCGCTGACCGACGCCTCCGCCGGCATCTCGTTTCGCCACTCGACTTGCGCACGGTCCTGGAGCCAGTCGTCGGCCATCTGGTCCAAAAAGGGCTTCAGCAAAATTGGCTGCAGGCTCAAGGTCGGTGGCTTGCGTTTGGCGTAGGCCAGGGTTTCAGCGCAGAGACGATTGGCGCGGTCTAGAGCCTCGACCAGCCGCGGCGCCACCTGCTTGACCGTCGGATCGTCAACTTGGGCCAAGCGGTCGGAAAGCAGGGTCGCCGAGGCTAAAACGTTTCTCAGATCGTGGTTGATCTTGCCGCCCGCGGCGCCGAGCGCCGCCAGCCGACCCTGTTCGTCGAGCGCCTGACGCACGCGCTCCTGCATGCCACCCAGCTCGTTCTGGACGACACCGATTTCATCGGTCCGTGGACTTGGCGGGATGGTTGAGCGGACATCTTCGGGCCTTTGCCTGAAGGCGATCACACTTTGGGTTATCTCGGCGAGCGGGCGCACAATCATCAATCGCAAGATCAGGAACATCGCGGTGCCGACGAGCGCGCTTAAGACCAGGGACAAAAGCAGGATGCGCCAGGAATACCCCAGCATGTCCCGGTAAAGCGAGTCTTCGTCGAGCACGATGTCGACCACGACATTTTGGTTTTTTGGCGAGCGTCCGTAGGCGCGGATCGTCCGGTCACCGCCCTGGAGCAGGACGTTGATGGCCTCCATGATCTGCGTGGACGGGCCTTCTCGATCGAGGGCGAACACCGCGTCCACAGGCGGGATCTCACCCAGAACCAGCTCGACCGTGTTCTGGTGCAAGAGGACGGCCTTGACCTGGGTGTGGTTGAGGATCTGTTGTTCGAGCGCGGCCGAAAGGGGTTTGCCGCCCGCCGCGACCGGCGCAAACGCGGCTAAATGGGCGCTGATGATCCGCATCTCGAAATAGGTCTGCCGGTAGCGGGCGATCGACGGCAGATAGATGAAGACCTCGCCGATCAGGATCAGAATCAGAGTCACCCCGAACAGCCTGAGGGAAAGCCCTCGAAAGCCTCGAGGCGGTGCGAGTTCAGCCATGCCGGTTCACGATTGGGTCGGTTGCGCCGTTGGTTAGTAGAGTGCGTTCAACGCCCAATCATAGTCATGTGCGTCGATGTCATTGAAGTGCTGAAGTTCGTAGGCCAGCGCCGGCTTGGCGAAAGCGGCCAGATGGCGAATGATCGCCCGATCGTCACCGCCGAAATCCTCCCGAAACCAGCGATAGATCGACGATACCTGCAGATGCCGGCCGCTGATTGAAACCCCGCGCGGATGATTGATGAAGTCGATCGCGGCGTAGCTCAATTGCCGGTCCAGCATGGAGCCGCGGTAGGGCTGCTTGCGAATGTTGGCGCAACCGAGTGAGCCGTGGCTCAGGGCATAGTTGATCCTTGGGTCCCGCCATGTGGCCCGAACGATCCGGTGCTCGATGTCGTTCAGGCTCAGGCGAATGCCTTCGATTTCGATGAGCTTGGCGTTCCACACCTTGTAAGTTCGCCCGTCCGCCTCGACCACGATCTCATGCATGCTGCCGATGGGGTAGTGCTCGAGCGCCAGCCGTACGGTCAGCGCGTTGAACAGATTGATCCAGAAGGCCAGTTGCTCGTTTCGATCGTAGGTCGAAATAGCGACCGTCGACATATGCTCCAGATACTGGTCGAGAAGCCGCTTTTCTTGGTCTCCGGTATCGGCGTAGGCAATGCGATTGATACCGTCCGATCCGGTGACCAATTGTCGGTCGAGAAAAAGACCCCAAAGCTCGTGGTTGATGACGTCATCGGAGCGCGGGTCGTGAGCCTGCCACCTCGACCAGTCGACGTCACCATTGGCAGCCAGTCCGGCCGCATGGATGCCGGCGAAGAACCAGACCAAGCTGAACAGCACTGCGCCGGCCCGGAGAAACAGCAAGGACGTTCGCCCTGTTATGGTCATAAGTAGGGTTCGGAACACGCAACCGACCCAAGGGCCTCTCCATACCAAGGATTGGGAACAAAGCGTCTCAATCACCGTCACAGACCGGTGAAAGCCGCAGTTAGGCGCCGTTTGACACGCTGGGTAGCGCCGCCTATACAGCCGGTTCTCTCGCCAAACCGTCACCCAACTTTTCGAGCAGACAGGGCAAGTTCAGTGAAACGGACGTTCCAACCGAGCCGGCTCGTGCGTAAGCGCCGGCATGGCTTTCGAGCCCGAAAGGCAACCGTCGGGGGCCGCCGTGTGTTGGCAGCGCGCCGGGCAAGAGGGCGCAAACGCCTCTCAGCCTGATCAGGTGTCGATCGAACGCCTCAAAACGCGAGCCGAATTTCTCCGCTGCGCCCGGGGCCCAAAAGCGGCTCTGCCGAGCCTGGTCTTGCAGAGCTTTCGCCATGACGACAAGAAGCGGATCGGTGTCGGCTTCACCGCCAGTAAGCGTGTCGGTGGCGCCGTTGTGCGTAATCGGGCCAAGCGCCGTCTGCGGGAAGCCATCCGGCTGATCGCCCCGACGTGGGCACGAGCAGGACATGATTACGTGGTGATCGCGCGAACAACCACGCCGTTCGTTCCGTTCGACAGGATTCTGGCGGATCTGAGCTCGGCGTTCGGCCAGGTGGCGAAGGGGAAACGGGCATGAGGGGGTTGGATCGTTTGGCGGCATGGCCCCTGATCCTACTGGTTCAATTCTATCGCTACGTCGTCTCGCCCTATCTTGGCACCAGATGCCGCTTTTCGCCGAGTTGCTCTGCTTATAGTGTCGAGGCGCTGGGCCGCCATGGCATCATCCTTGGCAGCTGGCTGACATTTCGTCGCTTGCTTCGTTGCCATCCTTGGGGTGGACAAGGCTTCGATCCGGTGCCCAAACGGCTGCGCCGCGAGCGCCTCTCGGCGGCGGCGCCGAAAACATCTTTCGAAATGGACGGCTGATGCCCGAACAACGCAATCTGATCCTGGCGATCGCGCTGTCGGTCGGGATCATTTTTGCCTTTCAGTTCTTCTACGAACTGCCCCGCCAGCAGGCGCTGCTCGAGCAGCAAGAGCAGGCCGAGGCCAGAAGCGCCAGCCAACCGCGCCGGCCACAGACCGCGGAGACACCAAGCCGGGCGCCCGGCGACACGGAGGTAGGCGCGCCCGAGATCGCTCCGGTCGAGACCGAAAGGGTCGGCATCGACAATGGCCGGCTCCATGGCTCAGTGGCTTTGACCGGCGGTCGGTTCGACGACATCACCCTCGCCGATTATCGCGTGCGCGCTAATCCGAACTCGCCTGAAATCACGTTGCTGAGCCCCGTAGGCAGTACGGCCCCCTACTTCGCCGAGTTCGGCTGGGTTGCCCAAGGCGGAAACACAGCCGTACCGGACAGCGACACCGTATGGAGCGCGGATACCGAAGAGCTCACCGCCAACGATCCGATGCGCATGAGCTGGGATAATGGCGAGGGGCTGACGTTCCAGCGCTCGGTGACACTGGACGAGAACTATCTGTTTACGCTGGAACGCTCGGTCATCAACAACAGTGATGAGACGATCACGCTCTATCCCTACGGCCTGATAAGCCGCTGGGGGACCCCCGAAACGCTAGGGTTCTGGATCCTGCATGAGGGTCCGATCGGCGTCCTGGAGGAACAACTCACCGAAGTCGACTATAGCGATCTGCAGGACGACGGAGAGATCCAGATCGAGAGCCAGGGCGGCTGGCTCGGCTTGACCGACAAGTACTGGCTGACCTCGCTGATCACCGATGCCGAGATCACCGCAACCTTCCGCCACACCAATCCGAGTGGCCAGGACCGCTACCAGACCGACTATCTCGGCCGCGGTATCGACGTTGCACCGGGAGCCAGCATCGAGATCACCGATCGCTTCTTCGCCGGCGCCAAGGAAGTCAAGCTTCTGGATCAGTACAGCGAGGCTTACGACATTCCCTTGTTCGACCGGGCGGTCGATTTCGGCTGGTTCTATTTCCTCACCCGCCCCCTGTTCTGGCTGATCAGCAATTTCTTCGCGCTCACCGGCAATTACGGTGTCGCCATCCTGCTTTTGACCCTGGTCGTAAAGCTCTTGTTCTTCCCGCTAGCGAATACCGCCTATCGCTCGATGAGCGCGATGAAAAAGCTACAGCCGGAGATGGTGAAGCTGCGCGAGCGCTATGGCGAGGACCGGACGCGTATGCAGCAGGAGTTGATGAAGCTCTACAAGAAAGAGAAAGTCAATCCGGCCGCGGGCTGCCTGCCGATCCTGATTCAGATCCCTGTGTTCTTCGCTCTCTACAAGGTGCTGTTCGTTTCGATCGAGATGCGCCACGCGCCCTTTTTTGGCTGGATCCGGGACCTTTCTGCGCCAGATCCCACGTCCATGTTCAATCTCTTCGGTCTCATTCCGTGGGATCCGCCGACCTTCCTGATGATCGGTGTTTGGCCGCTTTTGATGGGCATCACCATGTACTTGCAGACCAAATTGAACCCAGCACCCGCCGACCCGATGCAGGCGCGCATCATGTTGATGCTGCCGCTGATCTTCATCTTTCTGTTCGCCACCTTTCCGGCCGGTCTGGTCGTCTACTGGACCTGGAACAACGTGCTCTCGATCGCCCAGCAATGGCTGATCATGAGGAAGATGGGCGTGAGTGTGTCTTGAGCCTGTAGAGCACATGGCGCCGGAGCGGATGCGCTTGCGGCAGAGAGGGATGCTCGAAATCGTCCCTTGGGTCACGTTTCATGCCCAGCTTTTCCATCACCCGGCGGGAGCGATGGTTGGCCGGCACAGTGAACGCGACGACTTCGTCCAGTTCACGGGCCTCAAAACCGAAGCTTAGGGCAGCGCGCGCAGCTTCCGTGGCGTAACCCTCACCCCAAACCGCCTTGGTCAAACGCCAGCCGATCTCCACGCACGGTGTGAACGCCGCCTCGAAACGGGGTATCGACAAACCGACGAAACCGATGCAACTCGCGCCGTCGGCAATGTCCAGAGCCCACAAACCGAACCCATTGTCGATGAAATGAGCCTCGATGCGTCGGATCATCATCGCCGTTTCGTGGCGGTTCAGCGTCGACGGAAAGTAGCGCATGACTTCGGGGTCGGCGTTGATCGCGGCCAAGGGCTCCAAATCAGACCATCGCCATCGCCGAAGGCGCAACCGCGCCGTGGTCAGTGTCGGGCCCGGCAGCCTCACGCGCCGTAAAGCTGATCCAGCGTCGACTTGAACTGCTCTTTGATGATCGGGCGCCGGAGCTTCAAGGTCGGCGTCATCATGTTGTTATCGATGGTGAAAGGGTATTCCATGATGTGGAATTTGCGCACGCGTTCGATCAGCGACAATTTCTTGTTCGCCCGATTGACCGCTTCCTGAATGGCGGCGACGAAGCTCTTATCCTCCCGCAGCGTTTCGAGCTCCGGTTCCGAACCGCTCTCCCGGGCGAACTTCTCCATGAACTCCTTGTCCGGAACAATGAGCGCGACCAGGTAGGGCCGCTGGTCCCCGTGAACCAGAACCTGCGCGATTTCGGGCTCCAGCATCAAGATGCCCTCGACCCGCTGCGGCGCGATATTGTCGCCACCGGAATTGACGATCAGATCCTTCTTGCGATCGGTGATGACGATGGCGCCTTCGTCGTCCAGATAGCCGACATCGCCGGTATGCAGCCAGCCATCGACGATTGTCGACTGGGTTGCCTCCGGGTCACGCCAGTAGCCCTTCATCACCAGATCGCCCCGGATCAGGATTTCACCGTCGTCGGCGACATGCACATCGACACCCTTGAGCGGCTTGCCGACCGTGTCCAGTTTCGGCCGGGACGGGCGATTGGCGCTGATCACCGGCGACGCTTCGGTCTGGCCGTAGCCCTGGACGATCGGCAGGTTAAGCGAGGCGAAAAACAGACCGACATCGTAATTGAGAGGCGCGCCGCCCGAGACCAGCGCCTTCAGCCTGCCGCCAAAGCGTTCGGCCACCTTACGCCGTACGAGATGGTCGCAAACCAGATCGATGCCGCGCTCCACCAGGCTTAACCGCTGGCCTTCATAGCGCTTGGTGCCGAGTTCGATGGCCTTGTGGAACAATTGCGCTGCCCGACCGCCTTTGCGCTCGACCTGCTTAGAGATCCGCGTCCTCAGAACCTCGTACAAGCGCGGCACACAGGTGAGCATGGTCGGCCGCGCCTCGACCAAATTGGCAGAGACCGTGTCGACCCCTTCCGCGTAGTAGATCTGCGCGCCGATCGCCATCGGGAAAAACTGACCACCGGTGTGCTCGTAGGAGTGCGACAGGGGCAGGAACGAGAGGAACACCTCATCGTCGAGCCCAATCTCGCGTAACAGATGGCCGGCGCCGGCGAGGTTCGCCATGATGTTACGATGGCTGAGCATGACGCCTTTGGGCCTGCCGCCAGTGCCGGAGGTGTAGATGATGCAAGCCATATCGTCGATGTCGGCATTGTGCTCGACCGCGCCCTGATTTCGGCCCTCCGCCAGCATGTCATCCCAGGAGAAGGTCTTCTCGACACCATTCTTGTCGGTCGGATCGATGGCGACGGCGAACTCGATCTGCTCATTCTGGGCGAGCGCCGGCATCAGTCTTTCCGCGACCGAACCGCCGGAGAAGATGACCGCCTTGGCCTCCGAGTGGCTGAGAACGTAGGCATGATCTTCGGACGTGTTGGTCGTGTAGGCGGGAACCGTGGCACCACCGGCCGCCATGACAGCGAGATCGGCGATCAGCCATTCGGGACGGTTGTTCGCGACGAGGACAACATGGTCACCCGGACCGATGCCCTTGGCGCGCAACCCCTGCGCTAGCGTCTGCGCCATCTCACGCACCGTGTTCCAGCTCAGAGGCCGGTAAACACCGTCGTCTTTTCGCCACAAAAATGGTCGATCGGCATAGTGTTTCGACTGCCGTTCGAACATCGCGACCAGGTTCGGACCGAGTTCCGGTTCCGACATGGTCTCACTCCCATTCTCAAAGTTGCTCGCCGCGGGTCAACGGATCAGACCAATTGCCTAGCATTATCGTGTGTGATCCGCCTTTTGGACAGATAGCGACGCTTGCGTCACTTGGCCAGACTAAGTGGCATTTTGGTAGGCTGACAGCGCTCTGGACGGAACCATCCAAGGTCATATATCAGGCTCGAGCGAAGCCTATATTCACCCGTGCAGGCCTTTGTTGCGCTCTTGGGCCGGCGAATTCGGAACCGTATCAATATGAGCCAGGCCGCCGTCGCCGATCAGGTGCCAAGCTGGGACTTGAGCGATCTTTATCTCGGTGAGGACGATCCGTCGATCGAGGAGGACCTCAACTTTTCCGCTAGCGAAGCCGCGAGGCTAGAGGGCGAGTTCGCTGGCAAGCTCGGCGATATTGATGGCGACGCGCTGGCTCAACTGATCAGTGACTACGAACGAGTGAGCGAGCGGTTGGGCCGGATCATGAGCTTCGCCGGTCTGCGCCACGCCGGCAAACGCGACGATCCGGAGAGGGGCCGGTTCCTTCAGTCCATGCAGGAGCGGGCCAACGACATCTCGACCAAGCTTCTGTTCGTCACGCTCGAGATCAACAAACTCGAGGACGAGGCCCTGGAAGAAAAGCTGGAGCAGTCGGATATGCTCGCAGCCTACCGTCCCTGGCTGCGGAATGTGCGGGCGTTTCGGCCCCACCAACTGAGCGACGAAGCGGAGCGCATGCTCCACGAGAAGAGCGTCGCCGGCCGTTCCGCCTGGATCCGCTTGTTCGATGAAACCATGGCCGAACTACGTTTCGATTTCGACGGAGAGGCGCTCACCAGCCCGCAAATCTTCGATAAGATCCAGGACAGGGATCGCGCCGTTCGGCAAAAGGCCGCGAGCAGCATCGCCGAAACCTTGAGCGGGCGGACCACGCTCTTCGCCCGCATCACCAACACGCTCGCCAAGGATAAGGACGTCGAAGACCGCTGGCGGTCCTATCCGCGCCCAATCTCGTCTCGCAACCTTGCCAACCGGGTCGAAGACGAGGTGGTCGATGCGCTGATCAGCGCGGTCAAGGAGGCCTATCCGCGCCTCTCCCATCGCTACTTCCAACTGAAAGCGAAATGGCTTGGTCTCGACCGGCTTGCCACCTGGGATCGCAACGCCCCGCTGCCGGAAGATGATGACAAGCGCATCGGCTGGGATGACGCAAAGGTCATCGTTCTCGACGCTTACCGGTCATTCTCGCCGAAACTCGCCGACGTTCTGAACCCGTTCTTCGACAAGCGCTGGATCGATGCGGATCTGCGGCCGGGAAAGGATTCCGGCGCTTTCTGTCATTCGACCGTGCCGAGCGTGCATCCTTATGTCTTGATGAACTATCAGGGCCGGGCCCGGGACGTTATGACTTTGGCCCATGAGCTGGGTCACGGCGTGCATCAGACACTCGCGGCGAAGCAGGGTTACTTCATGTCGTCGACCCCGCTAACCCTCGCCGAGACGGCGTCTGTGTTCGGTGAGCAACTCACCTTTCAAGCGCTTCTGCAGCGGGAGACCAACCCGGAACGCCGGCGCATCCTGTTGGCAGCCAAGATCGAGGACGCGATCAACACGGTGGTTCGCCAGATCGCGTTCGTCGATTTCGAACGTCAGGTTCACGACGCCCGAAAGAAGGCCGAACTCACGCCCGCGGATCTCGGCGACATCTGGATGGCGGTGCAGAAGGAAAGCCTCGGTCCGGCCTTCGAGTTCGATGACAACTACCGGGTCTTCTGGAGCTACATCCACCACTTCATTCACGTGCCGTTTTACGTCTACGCCTACGCCTTCGGTGATTGTTTGGTGAACGCGCTCTATGCGGTCTACCAGTCCGAGCCGGACGGCTTCGAAGCGAAATATCTGGAGCTCCTGGAGGCCGGCGGCACACTTTGGCACACGGATCTGCTGGCGCCTTTTGGTCTGAACGCCAAAGACCCGGCTTTCTGGAGCCGAGGCCTCGGGGTTATCGAAACCATGGTCGAACAGCTGGCAGACGAACTGGGAGCCCAGGCATGAGCAGTTCAGCCAGTTCGCGCGACGAGAACACGCTGAGCGGCCGGGTCAGACGATACGCCCAGGTGTCCACAGCGATGGGCGGTCTGGCAGCCCGATATGCCGGAAAACGGTTCCTGGGCATGGAGCTCAGCAACGACCGCTACGCCGGCGAACTGAAAGAAGCGCTGGGCGGTCTCAAGGGACCATTGATGAAGGTCGCCCAAATGATGGCGACCATTCCCGACGCCCTGCCAGCGGAATATGCGGCCGAACTCGGGCAGCTCCAGTCGCAGGCGCCACCGATGGGCCGGCCGTTCGTTCGGCGGCGCATGGCGTCCGAACTGGGCTCCGACTGGCGCCAGCGGTTCGATAGCTTTGATCTCGAAGCGGCGCATGCCGCGTCTCTTGGGCAGGTCCACCGGGCGACCCTCCATGACGGCCGTCCGGTCGCGTGCAAGCTGCAATATCCGAACATCGCCTCGGCGGTGGAGGCGGATCTGAGCCAGCTACAGCTGATTTTCTCGATCTATCGCCGCTACGACACGGCGATCGACACCCGCGAAATCTATCGGGAGATCCAGGCCCGGCTGCGGGAGGAACTGGACTATCAGCGCGAGGCTCAAAATCTGGGGGTCTATCGGTATATTCATCGGAACGAACCGGGGGTCCATGTGCCTGAGGTCGTGCCTGAGCTTTCGACGAAGCGGCTGCTCACCATGGAGTGGGTCGACGGTCGCAAGATCTTGGAATGCAAGACCTTGCCGGTGGAGGACCGCAACCAGATCGCCCGGCACATGTTCCGGGCTTGGTACGTTCCGTTCTACGAATATGGGATCATTCACGGCGACCCGCATCTCGGCAATTACACGGTTCGCGACGATCTGAGCATCAATCTGCTGGATTTCGGCTGCATACGCATCTTCCCGGCCTCATTCGTCGGCGGGGTGATCGATCTGTACAATGCCTTGGTGGACGGCGATCGCGATCTCGCCGTATCAGCTTATGAAACCTGGGGTTTTAGAGATCTCGATCGTGAGGTCATCGACATCCTCAAAGAGTGGGCGGCATTTCTCTACGCTCCGTTGATGGAGAACCGATCTCGCCTCATCGAAGAAACCAACAGCGGTCAATTCGGACGTCAGGTTGCCGGTCGTGTTCACCAAAAGCTGAAAGAGGCCGGAGGTGTGGCACCGCCTCGGGAATTCGTTTTCATGGAACGCGCGGCCATTGGTTTGGGTTCTGTGTTCATGCACCTGAACGCGGAGCTCAATTGGTATGAAATGTTCATGGAACTTGTCGAAGACTTTGATCGCGATCAGGTCGCTGTCCGGCAAAAAGCGGCGCTCGAAAGCCAAGGTCTTGATGTTCCAGCCTGATCCCGCCCAACGGCGCTGTTCCGAGCGGGAATGACTTAACTCCCGGTTCGTCTTGATATGTATGGTTGGTCCACATATAGGTGGGCCACATTGTTTCGCGCACAGGGTTCTCATTGGCAGCAACATTCGACGTCGGCGCTGATCTTCAGCCGCTAAGGCGCAGTTCTCGTAGGTCTTTACCCCGCGCGTGGTGGCTCGCTCTTTGCGACGCCGCCGTATTCGTGTCCGCCTTCTGGTTGGGGCGGATCACGAACTGGATTGCTTACGGCTACGATCCCTACACAGCGTTCATGGGCTGGCGAATCGAGACCGGTGACCAGCGGGTTATCGTCTATGCGGCCGTGGCGCTGGCCGCGATCGCCAGTTTCTACCGGCTCGGCCACTACACGCGGCGGCGAACCTTCTGGCAGGAACTGGGCGACGTTCTGGCCGTAGTCTTTATCATGGCACTGATCGAGACGGCGCTGATCTTCATGTTGAGGATCAACCTCTCGCGGCTCTGGTTCGTCACCAATTGGTCGCTTTTGTTCCTGAGCATTCCTTTCTGCCGCTGGGCTCTCAAGTCGGCACTACACGCAGCAGGTCTCTGGTGTCGCACCACGGTGATCGTCGGCACCGGCGCGAATGCCCGTGACGCGGCGGCGGCACTGCACGTTGAGCCGCTTCTGGGCTACGACGTGGTCGCTTTCATCGCCCCGCCCGGCAGTCACGGTGACTGGCCCGTCACCGTGAATACGGGCGACGGCCACGTGCCGGTCTATCCACCGGGTGACTACCCCAATCTGCTGCCGGCGCACTTCACCAACGCCCAAGTGGAGGTGGCCCTGGAGCTCGATGAGTTTCAGAAGGCGGGGCCCTGGATCAAACGCCTGTCGCACGCGTCCCGCGATGTCGATGTGGTCTCGCCGGTTCGGGGCCTGCCGGTGGCGAGCGCCGAGATCACCCATTTCTTCAGTCATGATGTGTTGAGCCTGCGTCTCAAAAACAATCTCGCTCAACCTTCGGCCCGGCTTTTGAAGCGGACATTCGACCTGGCGGGGGCATCGGCACTGCTTGCCGCTTTGTCGCCTTTGTTCTTGATCATCGCCTGGCGTATCCGCCGGCAGGGCCAGGAGCCTTTTTTCGCCCACGAGCGGGTCGGTCAGCACGGCCGCCGGTTCCAATGTCTCAAATTTCGAACCATGGTCGAGGATGCCGATGAGAAGCTCGAGCAGTTCCTGGCCCAGGACCTGCGCTCGGCGGCGGAATGGCATGGCGCCCGCAAACTCAAAGAAGCCCCGCGGGTCACGCCCGTGGGCCGCTGGCTTCGCCAGACCAGTCTCGACGAGCTTCCCCAGCTCTGGAACGTTCTGCGCGGCGATATGAGCCTGGTCGGTCCCAGACCAGTGGTGGCCGACGAATTGGCGCGCTACGAGGACAAGGTCATTTTCTACCTTGGCTGTCGTCCCGGGATCACCGGTCTGTGGCAGGTCAGTGGTCGCAGCGATTTGGACTATCGGCGGCGGGTTCACCTGGATAGCTGGTACGTCCGCAACTGGCGGCTCTGGTATGACATCGTCATACTGCTGAAAACCTTGCCGGTGCCCTGGACCCGAGACGGGGCCTATTGATCCGCGCGTTCTCGTCTACGGGAGCTCGGTCGGCGGTCTAGCGGCGCTCCGAGAAAAACTGCCTCAACAGCGCTGCCGCCTCCCGCTCACCAATGCCGCCATAAACGTCCGGACGGCTGTGGCAGGAGGATGACGCGAAGATCCGGGGCCCGTGGTCGACCCCTCCGCCTTTCTCGTCCTCCGCACCGTAGTAGAGGCGCCGCAGTCGGGCCAAACTGATCGCCTGGGCGCACATGGGACAGGGCTCGAGGGTCACGTAGAGGTCGCAATCGTTCAGATAGCGGCTCGCCCGGGCGAGGCTCGCCGCCCGGATCGCCAGGATTTCCGCGTGCGCCGTCGGATCATGGTCCCGCTCGACGCGATTGCCGGCGCAGGCCAGCGGAGAACCGTTGGCATCGACGATCACCGCGCCGACAGGCACCTCACCGGCACGCCCGGCGGCTTCCGCCTCGGCCAAAGCCATATCCATGGCCGGGAAGCGGCCGATCACGTCAGGAGGGAACGTCGAAAGTCAGGCGAAAACTCGTCGCACCGTGGGGCGGGTCCGGAATGCGCGCCGAAAACGGCATGGTTTCTCCGGCACCGAGGAAGGCGTCGGCCGGCGCCGGCAGCAGCTGCTCGCCCATTTCCTCACCCTGCTCGTCCAGGAGGGTCAGCTTCAGACTGGGCACATCTTTGCGTTCGCTGGAGGTGTTGCGGATCGTGCCTTCGACCAACAAAAGGGTCGTATTGCCCTCGCGCTGCCACTGAGGCTCGCTAGCCTCCAGTGCCAGACCCAAGTCTCGCATGACCGGCAGGCCCAAGCCTTCGTAAACCGAGGTCAGAGCGGGAAACCGGGCCACCAGTTCGTTGCGAGCGACCAAGGTGACCGCTATGGCCAGAACCACGACCAACAGAAAGAACCAGCTCACCATGGAAGCGACGTCGACGGCGCTGCTCTTCGGCTTGGCGACCGAGCCGGGCCGGATCCGGGTATCTTCCGCGCCCGGCTCGACCACCTCTTCGACGGGCTCGAAGGCGAGGTCGACGTCTTCTTCTTCCGGCAACGCAGCCGGCGCAGCCGGTTCCTGGAACCACTGATGCTTACAGTTCGCGCAGCGGACCTTGCGCCCCTTAGGCCCCAAGGCCTCGGGCTTGATGTCGTAACTCGCGCTACAGACGGGACAGATGAGCTTCATGAACCCTCGCAGGGGGTTTCTTATCTGATCGATAGGTTCAGGCTCAACCATTTTCACGCGATAGTTGATGTTCCCCTGGACCTCGCCCTCGTTTTCACTTAGCTTCTTCAGGCTATTTGCACGGGTTACCAGTGGTCACGTCTCCGATTATTGCTCGGTTGGTCGGCGCCGGCCTTCGCTACGGGGATGGTCCGGATGTGTTGCAAGACATCGACCTCACTCTACGCCAGGGCCAATTCTCGTTTTTGATCGGTCCCAGTGGCGCCGGCAAGACGTCATTGCTTCGCCTGCTCGGCCTTTCTCACCCCGCATCAAAAGGTACCGTCAACCTGTTCGGCCAGGATCTCGCCGTCGCCACACGCGCTCAGATCGCCCACTTACGTCGTCGGATCGGCGTGGTTTTTCAAGACTTTCGTTTGCTCGATCACCTCAGTGCCTTCGACAATATCGCCTTGCCTCTGCGCATCAACGGCGCTGACGAAGAGCAAATCCATGCGTTCGTCGCCGATATGATGGACTGGCTTGGTCTGAGCCACCTCACCGACACGCTGCCGCCGGCGATGTCGATGGGCCAGCGCCAACTGATCGCGGTATCCCGCGCCGTCGTCATCCGGCCGGCCCTTCTTCTCTGCGACGAGCCGACCAGCAATATCGACGGTGACCGGGCGACGCGTGTCATGCATCTGCTCGTGCAGCTCAACAAACTGGGGACGACGGTGATTCTCGCCACCCACAGTCTGGACCTGCAGCAGCGCTACGCTTACGGCACCATTCGTATGGACCGGGGCCGGATGTGCTCAGCATGAATGCAGGGCGCACGGCGATGACCTTCGATCCGGGAGCAAGGCTTTCATGAGCTTACGTGATCTCGACCTCCCCCTCGATCAGTCGACGCCGGGCCGCTTTCTGATCTGGATCGTCGCCGGCCTCACCTATGTGCTGGTCCTGGCCTTCGCGCTCGCCGCCGGCGCCGACAGCGCGTTGCACCGCTTCGAGCAGACCGCCCGCATGGTCACCGTGGCGCTGCCCGCGGTCCCAGGGGATCCGGCGATTGAACAACGCAACCTCGACCGCGCGATGGCCTTGCTGAGACAGTCGGAAGGCATCGAGCGGGTCGAGCCGGTGGCCGACGCCAACTTACGCGAGCTCGTCACCGGCGTGCTCGGCGAGGGCGAAAGCCTGGAGGGACTGGCTCTGCCGCGGTTGATCGACGTCGTGTTGGCTAGGGGAGCGAACCCCGATCTCGAGGCTCTGGAGCGAAGCCTCAAGACAATCGCCGAGGACGCGTCCTTGCGCCAGGAGCCAACCGTCGGCGATGAGCAGCTCAACCTCGCAGCCTATCTCCGTCTAATCGGCGGGATCATGGCCGCAGCGATGCTGATCGCCATTTTCGCCGTCGTCATCGTGATGACGCGAATGAACGTCGATCTCCATGACGATAAGGTCGATCTGTTGCGCCACATGGGCGCGCGCGACGGCTATGTGGCACGTCAGTTCGAACGCCACACCATGCTGCAGGGGATGAGGGGGGCGTTTACCGGTTTCGCGGCGGCAGTGCTTACCATATTGGGCCTGGTTCACCTCGGCGGAGCGGCGGTGACCAGCCGCTGGGTCCCGCTTCATTTCCAGATGATCGATTGGATCATGCTCGCCTGCCTACCAATCGGCGCGGCGGTTCTTCTGACCATCGCCGCGCGGGTAACGGCGCAGGTCCTGCTGGCGCGTTATCGCTGACGCTCGGGGATAAGCGAAACCTTGCCAAACGGTCGTCCTTGACCGCATGACGGACGGTCTCTTCGAACGTCTTCCAGGGCGGTCCCATGCAGCCGGCTCGTTCAGCGCTTTTCATGGTTTTCTTGTTCTTCTGGACGTCACTCCTGGCGGTAATCGGCTATCCCTATCTTCTGGTCGGTGATGCTGCCGGTACGAGGGCCTACGCGCGATTTTGGGAACGAGGTGTCCGCCTCGCTCTCGCGACATTGGTCGGGCTTCGCGTTGAGATCCGGGGCCAGGTTCCGACCGAGCCGGCGCTGATCGCCGCCAAACATCAATCGGCACTGGAAACCCTCGTTTTTCACATTTTGCTCAAGGACATATCGATCCCCCTGAAGCAGGAGCTCACCCGGATCCCGCTGTTCGGTCGCTATCTAGTTCGAGCCGACAACATCGTGATCGATCGGGGTGCCGGGGCAAGCGCCATCAAGAAGCTGGTGGCGGACGCGCGCGCGGCGCTGGCGAGTGGCCTTTCGGTTCTCATCTTTCCCGAAGGCACGCGCACGCAGCCGGGCGGCGCCGCCAGCTACAAGCCCGGGATCGCAGCCCTCTACAATCAGCTCGACGCTTCCGTTGTGCCGGTTGCGCTCAACACCGGCGTGTTCTGGCAAAGCGGCCTGTTCGGCAAAAAGCCCGGCACCGCCGTCATTGAGTTTCTCGATCCCATTGCGCCGGGCATGGATCGGCGATCGTTCATGAAGCAGTTGCAGGATCGGATCGAAACGGCAACCCACAGATTGGTGGAAGAGGCAGAGAGCTGATCGTTATTTTCCGCTTGTGTTAATTAACAATTTTGTTAAATACAGATTCATGAACGATCCGCTTTCGCAGACCTTTGCCGCGCTCGCCGATCCGACCCGGCGGGCCATTCTCGAGCAGCTTCACCGACAGAGCCTGCCGGTCGGCGATCTGGCGAAACCGTTCGCCTTGTCGCTGCCGGCGATCTCCCGGCATTTGAAGGTCCTGGAACGTGCCGGTCTCATCGAGCGCAGTGTCGAAGCCCAGTGGCGCCGTTGCCGCCTCAAGCCGCAGGCATTGAAATCGATCGACGATTGGCTCGACCGCTACCGCCAGTTCTGGGAGGAAAGCCTCGATCGGCTGGACGAACTGGTCGAACAGGAAAAGCGCGCGGAAGGGGATCGAAACAACGAAAGGGAAACGGACAATGGCCGACCAGACCCAAGACCGCGTTCTGACAATTGAGCGCTATTTCGACACGCCGCCAAGCCAGCTTTTCCAGGCTTGGGTCGACCCGGCGCGCCACCGGCTATGGATGGGGCCGAAAGGCGTTCAGGTGGTGGAACAGAAGCTGGATCCGCGTCCCGGCGGCGTGTTCGACGTCATGATGGAGAATGCCGAGGGCCAGCGGCACCACGTTAGGGGCGAATACAAGGAGGTGGTGTCAGGCAAGCGCTTGGTCTTCACCTTCGCCTGGGTCCATGACGGCGAGCGGGGCCATGAGACGGTGGTAAAAGTCGATTTCCAGGCCGAGGGCGACGGCACCAAGCTTCGTCTTACCCAGGAGCTGTTCGAGACCGAGGAAAGCCGGGACCATCACAATGAGGGCTGGAGCGGCAGCCTCGACCGCCTGGAAGAGCTCACGGTCGGCGCCCAAGCGGCGGCATCCTGATGACGGAGCTCATCATCTACGGCTACATGCAAAGCACCTTCGTTCGAAGCGCTTGCATGGCCGCGGTCGAAAAGGGGATCACTTACGCGCTCGAGCCGATCGAGCTTGGTTCCGAGGGCTACCGTAAGCTCCATCCCTGGGGGAAAATGCCGAGCATGCGTCACGGCGATCTGCTTATCTATGAGACGCTGGCCATCGGCCACTATATCGATCAGGCATTCGATGGTCCGGCGCTTATGCCAAACGAGCCGGCGACGAACGCGAGGATGCACAGCTGGTGTTCGGCTGTAATCGACTACCTGGCGCCGCACATAGCGGTCGGCATACTTCAACCGAAGGCCGGCTTTCGCGACGTCACCGATGCCGAACTCGCCCGGTCCGTGGAGCTGGCCGCTTATGATCTGCACATCGTGGAGACCAGTCTGACGAACGATCCCTTCCTGGCGGGTGATAGGCTGAGCTTCGCCGATCTCATGGTCGTACCGCTGGTCGCCTACCTCTCCAATACGCCGCCGGAAGGAACCGACCTCCTAAACGCGGTTCCTGGCGTCCGGGCGTGGCTCGACCAAATGGCGACACGTCCGAGTTTTCAGGACACGACGCCGCCGCCTTTTGGCTAAGGCAGCTCGTAAAGCTCGGTCGCGTCGCCCAGATAGCCAGCCCAGGCAAACCAGTAGGCGACGTGGCCGGGCACACGCGGTATCTCCTCGCCGCCTTTGGTCGGCACCAGCGCGCCTTCGGTCACCCGATATTCCTCGCCAGCTTCGCTCGTCAGAACCCCGGGCCTATCGCCTTGGGCGAAGGTCTGGTCTTGGCCCCGCTCATAGGCGCGCACGGTGCTGGTCGACGCGTCGCCGACGAGGACCAGATGGTTGAAGCCGACCGTGTCGTTGATCACCGCACTATCCGCGAAGGCCTCGAGCGGCCAGGCCTTGGCGCCGCCGGGAAGCCGCACCCCGAAGATCCTGTCCTTGACCCGCAAGGCATCATCCTCAAGCATCGCCGGGAACATCAAATCCGGACTGGCAAAATACTCCCGGTAGGCAACGCCGGAGCCGTAGTCCCGGCGATAGCCCGTCTCGACATCAATGACCGTGGTATCCGGATGATCGGCGAGCCAGGCCTCCCAGGAGGTTATGGTGACCGGTAGAATGGAGAGCTCGATACCGGAATCGGTCAGCGGTCCCACCACCGGCTTGCCGGTGAATTGGTTCCACAGGGAATTGGTTTCCTGATCGTACATCAGCTTGTTGGAGCGGTAGAGAAACCCGGAGCTGCCAAAAACGAAGGGCTCGTCCCGGCCCTGGACACTCGTGTCGAACAAGATGCCGGCGCCACAGAGCGTACAGTAGGCCAGGGAAACGGGAACGCCGCCGATGACATCGTTGAACATCTCATGCCAATTGAGGATGCGTAAGGGGTAAGCCCGGGCGTCGCCATTGATCTCGACGCCGAACACTTCGTCCGTGGGACGTAGATAAGTGGCCTCCTCCGGTCGAAGCAGACTGGGATTGGTCAGTGCCGGAATACCGTCAACGACCACACCGCCCCAAACGATCTCCTCGGTACGAATGCTGTGTTTCACATCGGGCGGCAGGAAATCCAGGAAACGCGGATCAATGGCGGCGAACAGCCGGCGCTGCACGAGCAGGTGACCGGGGTGCGGCTCCAGATCGGTCTGCGCTTGCTGCCATAGCATCCAGTCGAACCAATCGGGGCCGGGCTCGGCGCCGGTCACTGTCTCGAGCGCCGTCACCAGTTCGCCCTGCCGTAGATGATTGGAAAAGCGCATAGCCATGATCAGAGTGGCAGCGACATCCGGGTCACCCCGCTTCTCAAGTTGATCCAGGCTGGATTTGGCCTCGGCCCGGCTGGCAAAAATCACGCGTCCGGCGAGATCGGCGTAAGCCGACGCGGTCAAGGGTTCTTCTGCCGTCGGCGACGCATTCGTCGCCTCTTGAGCCTGGACCGCCGGTTCCACGGCGAAGACACTCGCGGCCACTGCCAGGCTGGAGATCAATAGGACGCGCATTCGGCTTCCCTCAAATAGTCCGATGGCTTCGCAAAATGTGTGAGCGACCGCCACAGTATCGACGCACGGGTCCTCACGTCACCGTGTGATGTCACCGTTGACGCTCTGATCGCCGTCGAGCGTTTTCTGTTCAAAGCGACAGTGAGTCCGGATCGAACAGGCACCGCAGAGCGGCTTTCGGGCCCGGCAGACATAGCGCCCGTGGAGGATCAGCCAATGATGCGCGCCCCGGCGGTAGTGATCTGCCGTCACCTCGAGGAGGGCTTTTTCGACCTCGAGCGGCGTTCGCCCGGGCGCCATGCCTGTGCGGTTGCCCACGCGAAAAACATGGGTGTCGACCGCGATCGTCGGTTCGCCGAAGGCTTCGTTTAGGACAACGTTCGCGGTCTTGCGCCCCACGCCAGGAAGGCGCTCCAACGCGTCTCGGTCCTTCGGCACCTGGCCGCCATGGTCGCGGACAAGCATCTCGGCCATGGCCACGAGGTTCTTCGCCTTGTTCCGGAACAAACCCAAGGTTCGGATCGTCTCACGGATGCGATCTTCACCGAGTTCCAGCATTTTTCGAGGTGTGTCTGCGAGCGTAAACAATTTGTTGGTCGCCTTATTGACACCAACATCGGTAGCTTGCGCCGACAGAGCGACCGCGACCAAAAGCGTGTATGCGTCGCGATAATGAAGCTCGGTCCGAGGATCGGGTCTTTGCCGTGCGAGAACGTCATAGATACGCTGTGCCTGATCACGGCGCGCTCTTTTGCCCGGCTTGCGTTTTGCCGAGGCTTTGGTTTCTCGTTGTGCGCCTGACATCCAAGCAACCCAGAACGCAGAATGATCCGAACGGCCTATCCGCCGACCTTCGATGCCATCCTCTACCCCAATCCGCCGCTGGGGCGATACGGGTTTACGGTGCTGATGATGGCTGTGATCGCCATCAGCGCGCCGATGGCCATCGGCTTCATGCTGGCGGGGGCTTGGCCGGTGGCAGGATTTCTCGGTCTCGACGTCGTTCTCTTGTACGGCGCGTTCCGCTGGGCGAGGCGGCAATCGAGGCGCAGCGAAACGATCCGCGTTCAGGATGGCGAGGTTGTTGTCCGGACTGTCGGTCCGGATGGCACGGTCGTGGAAAAACGGATGCCCGCCTACTGGGCCCGAGCGTCCGTGGTAATCGGCGATCAGGGCGGTGGCCACATTCGCCTAACCGATGGTCGAACTCAGATCCGGCTTGCCGCGTTTCTTACCCGCGCCGAGCAAGAACAACTTGCCGAGACCCTCAACCAAGCATTGGTTCGGGCCCGCTCCTAGTCGAGGATTGTTACGACTTTCAAAGGCGCCAAATTTGTCAATATTACCGACGCTCCGTTTGCTTTCATAACTTCTCGTTTCAAACAAGTAACCTTGGCAAACCATTTACTTTTATCGCGAATCAACCAAAAATCATTCGTCAGATGAGTCTCTGTGTCTTGTTAGGATTTTTAAACAAAAACAGAATCTTTGACGTAAGGCGGGAGTATGATAGCTTATATTAGCCTAGGTAATGACCCTTTGTATCAGCCGACCGTCAATTAAGGTTGGTTATTGTGTCGGGACAGTGATGGACGAGTTTAGTATTTCGAGCCCCATGCCGCTGAACAAGCTGCGTGGTGTCACCCAGTTTCAACGTCGCGCGCTGAAGCGATTGCGCATCACCACGACCGCGCAGCTATTTCGTGCTGTCCACACAGCGGAGGGTTTGTGCGACCTGGCCGAGCGCAGTCAGGTACGGGAAGAGGAACTCGTTTCCATCATCCACCGGGCGGACATGGCGCGGGTCAACGGTGTCGGGGCAGTTTTCGGCGACATGCTGATCATGCTCGACGTGGTCTCGCTCCGCCAGTTGATGGACCAAGACCCTGCCGACCTTCACGCGCGGTTATCGGCACTCAATCAGCAGGAACGTCTGGCCAGACGGTCGCCCACGCCCGAGGAGGTGGAAAGCTGGATCGACCAGGCGAAGAGTCTGCCCCCGGCGACAAAATGGACGTAAAAACAAATCTTTAATCGATTTTGGTCGGCTTTTCCTGGCCAGTCACGGCTTCAGCCAAAAAATCGAAACGATCCTGGCCCCAAAAGATCTCCTCTCCAACGATAAAGGACGGGGCCCCGAATATGCCCTTGGCTATCGCCTGTTCGGCCTCGGCCGCTAACTGGTCCTCGAGATCTTGAGCTTCGGTCAGCAAAGCCTCAGCATCCAGGCCCAGGCTCAGTGATATCGCCTTAAGGGTGGCGACATCGGCAATGTCGCGATCCTGAACCCAAACCGCACGAAGCACGGCATCGCTGAACGCCCAGACGTCCCCGCCCCGCTCCCGGATCGCCAAGGCCATTTTGGTCGCGGGCACGACATCCGTGGGAAAGAACCGGGGCTCCAGGGTCAGGGGTATCGCCAACCGCCGGCGCCAGCGTTTCAGCTCCATCATCCGGTAACGCTGGCGCTCGGGCGCCCGCTTTGCCAAAGGCAAACCGCCAGTTCTGGGAAAGACCTGGTTGGTGTCGAGCGGATGGTAGGCGATCTCCGCCCCGCTTTGTCGGGCCAGGCCCCCTAACCGCGCCCAAACCATATAGGTCCAGGGCGAAATCAAGCAGTAATAGACCTCGACCCTCGTCGTCATGTTTTTCCCGATCGATTGTCGAAACCCAGAACGTGGCTCATGTCGTAGAGACCTGCCGGCTGGCCGATCGCCCAGGCCGCCGCGCGCAGGGCTCCCCTAGCATAAATCCGCCGATCAAACGCCCGGTGGGTGAGCTCGATGCGTTCGCCGGCGCCGGCAAAGACCACCGTGTGATCGCCGACAGTGTCACCGCCGCGCAACACCGCGAAGCCGATATCCCCCGGTTTACGCTCGCCAGTATGGCCGTCCCGGCCGCGCACCGCCACGCCGCCGAGGGAAACGCCGCGGCCCTTGGCCGCCGCCTCGCCGACAGCGAGCGCTGTGCCCGAGGGCGCGTCCACCTTGTGCCGGTGGTGCATCTCCAGAACCTCGATGTCGAATTGGCTGTCCAGCGCCTGGGCCACCTGTTCCACCAGCGCCATCAGCAGATTGACACCCTGGCTCATATTGGCGGCCCATACGATCGGGCAGTGGCGAGAGTGATCCTTCAATTGACCGCGTTCGTCCGCGGAGAAACCGGTGGTGCCGAGGACGTAGGCCGTGCCAACGGCGGCAGCGGCCCGGGTGCCGGCAAGCGACGCGGTCGGCGTGGTGAAATCTATCACCGCATCCGACGCTTCCACCAGAGCGGAGACATCACTCGTCACTGCAATGCCCAACGGCTCACGGCCGATGAGCCGGCCCAGATCCTCACCGATCGCCGGATGGTCTTGGTCCTCGACGGCGCCCGCCAGTTCGGCGCGCGGATGATCGAGCACTTCCGCCAGATTGGTCCGCCCCATGCGACCGGCACAACCCATGATACCAATATGCATGACAAGGCCCTCTTCTTTTCGGCGGCACAAAGGCGCCGGCTTAGAGGCGTGTCAAGCACCGGTGCTTAAGGTCGCGCTTGAACCGCGGACCGCGCGGACAAATTCGTTGATCGGGAGGCAGAGATGACAGTTCTCGCCAAGATCGTAATTCGTCTGACCGTGTTGATTGCGTTGTTCGTCGCGGTTTCGCCGGGTCGCGCCGCTCAGGATGATCCGCAGCTGGAGGCGCTTTTCAACCGGCTCCAGTCCACCACCAATGCCGTTGAAGCGAAGACCTTGGAGCGCGGGATCTGGTCGATCTGGATGGAGATCGACGATCCTCGGGCGCAGGATCTGCTGGTGCGTGGCAGCGTCGCCATGAGCCATCGCCAGTTCGAGACCGCAGAGAAAAATCTTTCTGAACTGGTTGCCTACAAACCGGGCTTCGCGGAAGCCTGGAACAAACGGGCCACACTCTACTTCCTGGTCGGCGACTTCGAGGCGTCGGTGAAAGACATTCAAGCCACTCTGCGCCTCGAGCCCCGGCATTTCGGTGCGCTGACTGGTCTTGGAATGATCTATGAGGCTATTGGTGACGCCGACGCATCGCTTAAGACGTTCGAGGCGGCGCTCACCATCAATCCTCACATGGGACGGGTTAGGGACCGGGTCAGACGACTCCGGAGCCAGGCGAAAGGTATTTGATCCGTCCGCATGCAGGCGGTCAAAACAATGAGACCGTTCCGCAATGCCTTGCGGGGCTGAGCTAAAGTCGTAATACCCTGCCGGTCATGGCGACCGACGCTACCACTCAACCAAGCCTTGACGTCGAGCCGGCAGGTGAGCTTTGGCGCTTCACGCCCGTCGGTGATTGGACCCTGGACCAGGCGGCCCATCTCGACCGGTTGCTCAAAGCCGAACTGGCGTCTCTCAACGATGGCAGCGGTGATGGGAACGAAAGGCCCTCGCGTCGGGCCGAGATCGACCTTCATGAGGTGGAGAAGCTGGATACCGCCGGCGCCTGGCTGCTGCATCGCACCGAAAGGCATTTGCGCGCTTCAGGCGTCCAGGTCGAGATCAGGGATCGGGACTGTGCCTACAGCGATCTGTTCACCCAGGTGAGCAAGGTCTGTTTCGAGGAGGACCTGCCCCCAGCCACAAGGCGAAGCCTGATCGTCCGCTGGATCGAGATGACCGGAGCGCGCGCCGTCTGGATCGGCAATGAAGCGGTCGACATGCTGAATTTTTTCGGCTCGGTCGTCAGCGCTATCGGCCAACTGTTCATCCGACCCGGCTCGTTGCGTCTTACGGCCCTGGTCCACCATCTCCAGCAGACCGGCCTCAACGCGCTCGGCATCGTCGGCCTGATGTCCTTCCTGATCGGTGTCGTTCTGGCGTTTCAGGGGGCCAGCCAGCTCCGGCTCTTCGGCGCCGAACTGTTCACGGTCAATCTCCTGGGCGTCTCGGTCTTGCGGGAGATCGGCGTGCTGTTGACGGCGATCATCGTTGCCGGCCGTTCGGGCAGCGCGTTTACCGCTCAGATCGGCTCGATGAAGGTCAACGAGGAGGTCGACGCCATCCGGACCCTGGGTCTCGATCCGATCCAATTGCTGGTGGTGCCCCGGGTTCTCGCGCTGGTGATCGCCATGCCGCTCCTGGCCTTCTTCGCCGACGTGATGGCCCTGTTCGGCGGCTGTCTGATGGTCATCTTCGCCCTCGACATCCCCTTCGCCCAGTTCATGAACCAGTTGGAGGCGGCGATCACGGTCGAGACGGTCATGCTTTGGCTGATCAAGGCGCCTGTATTCGCCTTTCTGATCGCCATGGTCGGCTGCCGCAACGGCCTCCGTGTTTCGGGCAATGCCGAAAGCGTCGGTCAGCTCACGACCGAGGCGGTGGTCAAATCCATCTTTCTGGTGATCGTGGTCGATGCTGTGTTCTCGATCGTCTACAATCTTTTGGGCTTTTGACATGGCCAATCCGGTCATTCGGCTCACCGGCATCAAGAACCAGTTCGGACCGCAGGTGGTCCATGAGGATCTCGACCTCGAGGTGTATCAGGGCGAGGTGCTGGGCGTTGTCGGTGGTTCCGGGACCGGCAAATCGGTTCTGATGCGAACGATCATCGGCCTCAACCCGCCAACCGCCGGCCGCGTCGAGATCTTGGGCCAAGACGTCAGCCAGCTTTCCGCCTCCGCCTGGCAAAGCTTGCAGTCGCGCTGGGGGGTTCTGTTTCAGGACGGGGCGCTATTCAGCTCTCTGACCGTGCGCGAGAACATCCAACTGCCACTCAGGGAAAAGTTCGACTTCGACCCGACCTTCGAGGACGAACTGGCGGGTTTGAAACTGGCGCTGGTAGGCTTGCAGCCATCGGCTGCGGATAAATATCCATCCGAGCTCTCGGGCGGTATGCGTAAGCGCGCCGGCCTCGCCCGCGCTCTGGCCCTAGACCCGGAGATCATCTTCCTGGACGAACCGACGGCGGGCCTGGACCCCATCGGTGCCGCCGATTTCGACGCCCTGATCCTGACCCTTCAGGAGAGCCTCGGCCTCACCGTCATGATGATCACCCATGACGTCGACAGCCTTGTGCGGATCACCGACAGGATCGCGGTTCTCTTGGATCGCCGCTGTGTTACCGCGCCCTTGGATGAGCTACGGCGGCGCGAAGAGCCCTGGATCCGCGACTATTTCCACGGCGTTCGCGGCCGTGCCGCCCTTGCCGGAAAGACCGAGAACGCCGGCGAGGCCGACAACCAAGGAGATGCTTGATGGAAACGCGGGCGAGTTATCTGCTGGTCGGTGGTTTCGTCCTTATTTTCATCGCCGGCCTTGCCGGCTTCGTGATCTGGCTCGCCCGGGCGGAACTCGATCAGGCCACCGATAGATATGAGGTCGCCTTCATGGGCTCGGTCAGCGGTCTGCAGCAGGGATCCCAGGTCCGCTACCGCGGCCTCCTGGTCGGCCGTGTCACCTCGATCCAGATCAATCAGGACAATGTCGAGGAGGTGGTCGCCACGCTGGAAGTGGATTCCGGCACGCCAATCAAGACCGACACCGTGGCGGCGCTCGAATACCAAGGCATCACCGGTATCGCCAACGTTCAGCTGTCCGGTGGCACCCACGACGCGCCGGATCTACTGGAGGCGAGCGAGACCGATCCACCGCGCATCACGGCCGGCGAATCGGCCCTGCAGAGACTGTTCACCGAGACCCCGAACTTGCTTGAGACGGCTGTGGAACTGGCCGAACGGGGCAATATGCTGATGAGCGATCAAAATCTTCAGGCGATCGAAACAACCCTGGCTTCGGTCCAGAGGCTGGCCGAGGGCCTCGCCGCCCGCCAGGACGAGTTGGATCGTACGCTGGTCAACGTCTCGGCAGCCTCGGAAGAGTTGGACACCATGGTTCAATCGTTCACCGCCCTTTCGGGCAATCTGACATCGCTTGCCGCGAAGGTCGACGGCCGGTTCGAAGACATCAACGAGGCGGTCGACACGGGCATCGTCGACCTTCGAGCCATGGCTCAGAGCTTTACCGACACCTCGGACAGTCTCGATGGTCTGATCGAGGAGATCGACCAGCCTTGGCGGGACTTCTCCCAGACCGGCCTTTACGATCTGACCAAATTGATCCAGGATTCTCAAACGCTTGTGGAATCGGCGTCGAGAATTGTGACGGAATTCGAGCGGGATCCGGCCTTGTTTCTTTTCGGCAGCACCTCCAAAGGCTTCGTCGCCCAATGACCGCGTCACCGGGCCTCGATCGACGGTCACTGTTGGTTTTATCGGCTGGCCTGGGCGTCGGTGGCTGCGAAGTCGCCAGCCTGGTCGGCGGCCCAGAACCGCGCCGCATCGTACTTTCTCCGAAAAGCACGTTCGACGAGGATCTTCCGGTCGTCGACGGCACGTTTCGGGTCGACCAGGTCACGGCATCGACCGGTCTTTCGACGTTTCGCATCGCTTTGTTTCCCAGTGCCACCGAGCTCGACTACTATGCCAACGCCGTCTGGGAAGACGTTCTGCCGGTCATGATCCAGGCGAGGCTGATCGAATCTTTCCAGAACACGGGCCTGTTCGACGTGCTGCCGAGGGAAGCGCTCGGTGTCCGGGCGACCTATGCGCTGACCGTTCATCTGCGTGAGTTTCAAGCCGAGTATAACGGCAATCTGTCGGAGCCGCCGGTGGTCCATGTGCATCTTCTACCGAGACTCCTGGCCCTGCCCCGGCGGACGACCCTCGCCAGAGATTCGTTCGACGTGAAGGTCGAGGCCGCAGGCACCGGCATCGATCCGATCAAAGACGCCTTCGACGAAGCCTTCGGCAGGGCGGTCAAACGAATGGTGGAATGGACTGCCCGGACCCTGGGTGCTTAGCCGAAACCGATCTATCTCCAGAATGGCGATCGGCCCGCCACTGACGGGCTGATTTCGTCCGATAATCGAACCTTTTGCAGAGGCGGGGGCGATGACCAACGAGGAAAGCAATCGGACGGTCAAGGTTTGGGATTTACCGGTCCGGCTATTCCATTGGCTGCTGGCCGCCCTTTTTGTGACCTCATGGTTGAGTGTCGAACTGGGGGAAATGGACCGTCATCTCCTCAGCGGCTACGCGATCCTCACCTTAATCTTATTTCGTCTGATCTGGGGTCTGTTCGGTTCAACCACGGCCAAGCTCCATGACTGCGTTCACTCTCCCAGGCGGATCGCCGGCTATCTCGGCGATTTGCTGAAGGGCCGCCCGCCCCAATGGGTCGGCCACAATCCGGTGGGCGGACTTGCCGTGCTAGCGCTTTTGATCCTCGTCGCCCTGCAGGTGGGCACGGGCCTGTTCGCCAATGACGACATTTTCACGGAAGGGCCGCTGGCAAGCCAGGTCAGCAAGGAAACCTCCGACTGGCTGACGACGGTTCACAAAACCAGCTTCAATGTTCTGCTGGCATTCGTCGCCATCCATATCGCGGCAAATCTGCTCTATCTGGTCGGTTTTCGGCAGAATTTGATCGGCGCCATGATTACGGGCCGCAAGTCCGTTCAGGGCGAGGGTCGGCAATTGCGGTTTCCCTCGCCCCTCTGGGCCGTTGTCGCACTCGGCGTGAGCGCCGGCGCCGTTTGGTGGATCGTGAACTAGCGAATGGACTACTTCGTCCTGTAGTCGTCGTGGCAGGCCTTACAGGTCTTACCCAGTTCGCCCAACTGTCCGCCGACAGCGCCGGTATCGCCGGAGGCAGCGACCTCGACCAGCTTGTCGGCTTCGGCGCTCATCGCTTCCATCTTGCTTTTGAAATCGTCCCAGTCTGACCAAATGTCGGCTTTCGCCGTCGTTTCTTCACCGCCTTCGCCGTCCGTATTCTGTTCAAACGCGGCAAGTGCGACATTGGCCGCAAGCGCCAGAGCTTGGGCGCGCGTTTCCATGTGATCCGTAAACTCGACTTCGTCTTTGACGATCATGGCGAGGCCATTGGTGTTGGAACCAACGCCCTGCATTACGCCTTTCCGATACTTAATCGCGGCAACCGCCTCGACGGCGATCGCAAGAGTTACGGCAAGGCAACCAAGGGCACAGGCCAGACAAGCGAAAACGCGGGGGGTCATCAGGGTCCTCCGAATAAAACCGACACAATGCAAAGCGATCCCCCGCCGTCCCTCGCCTGTCAAGCACAGGACCGGAGACAAAAGGATCACAAGAGCGTTCGGGCAAACGAGACAATTGAAGGATGGTGACCAAAAGAAATGAAAAAAAGGGCGCCTTGCGGCGCCCCGAGTGTGCGAGTGGACGAGTCTCCAAAGGTCACTTCACCGCAGCGGTCACGCCAAACTTGGTTGGCAAACCGTGAAGGACCTGGCGTGGGCGGACCACGCACGGGCTATCTGCTCTGTGGTCATGACGATCGGATGACTATTTGCGTCATTTCTTGTGGATAATCACCAACCGCTGGTGGCAGGTTGACCGGTCAACGCCAGCCTGCTTTGTCAAACAGGCGCTGGGCGTCCGCTTGGTTCTGGCCGAGAACGGCGACATTGAGCGTGTCGGCCTTGAACTCACCCAAAGAAGCAAGCGCCTCATTTTCCGGGTCGACCGCCTCGACCACCGGATACTCATTGTTGCCGTTGGCGAAATAAAGCTGGGCCTGATCCTGAGCGAGATATTCCAGAAACTGGACGGCCGCGTCTCGGTTTGGCGCGTTCGCTAGAACGCCCGCGCCCGAGATGTTGACGTGAGTTCCCCGGCCGTCCTGGTTGGGAAAGATCACCTCGACGGCGTCGGCGACCTCCTGGTCGGTGGGGTCGTCGGAGTTCATCAGACGCGCCACGTAGTAGCTGTTAACCAGCGTGATGCCGCATTCGCCTGCGGCCACGGCCTTGATCTGGGCGGTGTCGTTACCCTCGGGGTCACGCGCGAAATTCGCCACGACACCCTCGGCCCATGCGAGAGCCTCTTCTTCGCCCAAATGCTCGATCAGCGAAGCCATGAGCGAGAGATTGTAGATGTTGGTGCTCGAGCGAATGCAGACTTGGCCTTCGAGTTCAGGCTTCGTTAAATCCTGATAGCTGGCGATCAGGGAGCCATCGACGATTTCCGGATTGTGGACAATGACCCGCGCCCGCTGAGAGAAGCCAAACCAGTGCCCGTCCGGGTGGCGGAGTTCAGCCGGAATTCGCTCGTCCAGCAAAGGTGAGCTTACGGGCTGAAAAAGATCGTTCTGATCTGCTCGCCAGAGCCTGCCCGCGTCGACCGTGATCAGGATGTCGGCCGGGCTTCGTGCGCCCTCGGCGTTGATCCGTTCAATCAGCTCATCGGCCTCACCCTCGATCCGATTGATTTTGATGCCCGTCTGCTCCTGAAACTCCGCGTAGAGAGCCTCATCGGTCTCGTAGTGACGGGAGCTGTACAGATTGAGCTCCTGGGCTTGCGCGGCGCCGACACTGGCGACACCCATGCCGAGGCAGATCAGGGCAACGGCGTAACGGGGGTTGACGGTCAAGGTGTTCTCCTCATCGTGGTCGACCGGCGTCTAAGAACGCCGACGCCTTAGAACTGGTTTAATTAAATAGGACCAAATGAGTCCTAATTGTTTTGACGTTGCACCCGGCCGACTGTCAAGGCGCTTTTCCCAGCGCCTGCGGTGCGAGCGGCTTCGGCCAAGATCGAGGAGAGTGGACGAACGTGCTCATCGTGTCGGCGGATCAAGCAAGAGCCCAGATCCTTGCCACCCACGGTCTTGCGACACCGCCCGCGGGGCGCGAAACGCTGGCGGATCTTCTTGGCCGGATCGAGACGTTGGGCTTCGTCCAGATCGACAGCATCAACACCGTGGCCCGAGCCCACCACATGATCTTGTTCGCCCGGAGCCGCCACTACCACCCTCGCCATCTGGCGCGCCTGCATGAACGCGTACGCAGCCTGTTCGAGAACTGGACCCATGACGCCTCGATCATCCCGACCCGCTATTACCCCTATTGGCGCCACCGCTTCGTTCGGGAGCAAAACAGACTGCGCGAGCAGTGGCGGGGCCGGATCGGTGCCGCGTTCGAGGCGGAACTCGAAGCCGTCGTGCGCCACATAACGACGAAAGGACCAACCCGCGCCCGGGACCTCAACCCGAGCCAGGACCGCCAGGAACCCGGTTGGTGGAATTGGCATCCGGCCAAGGTGGCGCTCGAGTTTCTCTGGCGAACGGGTCGCCTCGCGGTCGCGCGTCGGGAGGGCTTTCAAAAAGTCTATGATCTCACCGAACGGGTGGTCGATCCGACCATCCTCGCGGCCGAGCCCAGTCAAGAGGCGTTCGTCGACTGGGCCTGCCGCTCGGCGCTCGAGCGCCTGGTCTTCGCGACACCGGGCGAGATCGCCGGGTTCTGGGATCTGGTCACGGCCGAAGAGGCCAAGGTCTGGTGCGAGCAAAACCGCGGAGACGGGGTCATCGCGGCTGCGGTCGAGGGTGTCGGCGATGGTCAGAGAAGGCAGCTTTTCGCCCGCGCCGACCTCGCCGATCGCCTTGGGGAAGCCGAGGCACCTTGCGGCCGGCTACGAATCCTCAACCCCTTCGATCCGTTGCTCCGCGACCGGCGCAGGCTGCTCCACCTGTTCGGTTTCGATTACCGCATCGAAGTGTTCGTGCCGGCCGCCAAACGCCGCTATGGCTACTACGTGTTCGCGATCCTGGAGGGCGACCGGTTGGTCGGCAGGATCGACATCAAGGCTGAGCGCGGGGCCGGTCTGTTGGTGGTTCAGGGCCTGTGGTGGGAGCCCTGGGTTCGACGCAGCAAGGCCCGAGCCGCCCGCCTCGACCAGGAGCTCGATCGCCTGCGCCGGTTTTGCGACCTTGATGATGTGGTGTGGAGAACGGCGTCATGAGCCTCGACCTGGCTTTCGAGGACAAAGGTGCCGGGGCGCCGCTCGTGATCTTGCACGGCCTGTTCGGTTCCCAGCGCAACTGGACGAGCCACGCGAAGGCCTTGGCCGAGCAGCGCCGGGTGATCACCGTCGATCTGCGCAATCACGGCGCCTCGCCCTGGTCCAGTACCCACACCTACGAGGCCATGGCCGGCGACGTTGCCGGCCTTCTGAACGACCTCGAGCTCGATGCGGTCACGCTTTTGGGCCACAGCATGGGCGGCAAGGCGGCCATGGTCTTAGCGCTGAACGGCGAACCTCGGCTCGACCGGCTGATCGTCGTCGATATCGCGCCGGTGGCCTACGATCATACCCACGCGGATTTCATCGACGCGATGACCGGGCTGGATTTGGCGCGGATGGAGTCCAGAAGCGAGGTCGACCGCGCGCTCGAGCAACGGATCGGGGATAAGGCCATCCGGGCGTTCCTGATGACCAATCTCATGAAAGACGGTGAGGGCTATCGCTGGCGGCTGAATTTGGAGTCGCTTGCCAGCAATATGGATGCACTGTCTGGTTTTCCTGCCGCCGGTGCCACGTGTTCCCTGCCCACTCGCGTCATCACTGGTGCAAACTCGGCTTACGTCGACGACCGCGGCGAGCAGGCCTTGGGTGAACTCTTTACGGATTGCCACGTCGAAAGAATCGCCGATGCCGGCCATTGGGTCCACGCCGAGCAGCCGGAACGGTTTTCGCGAGCTTTGGATCGAGCGCTCCGAGAGTAAAACGGCGACTTCAAGGCTTCAGGCCGTCGACGATAAGCGATAGTTGGGGGCGCAGGATGTCCAGACATTGATCGGGCGTCGCATGGTCGAAGATGCCCGCGCGCATGGTTCGGGTATAGAGCGCAAACATCATCGACGCCGCGAGCGGAAGATTGGCGTCCGGCTTGATTTCGCCCTTGTCGATCCCGGTCCGCAATATCGATCGCACCAACTCGTCTCCGGGAGCGAACTTGGCCCGCATCCGCCGTTCCGTCTGTTCGGGCCAGACCCAGCTGTAGGACAGGACCGCGGACGCGAGGGACGGCTGCTCCAGATCGAAACGGTAGTAGACTCCGAAGACGTGGCAGAGCCGATCCAAAACCTGTCCGCCTTCAGGTAGTGTAGAATGGACGAAATTCAGCTGCCGTTCATTGAGATCGTCTAATAGCACCATAAGCAACTCGGCCTTCGAGCCGAAATGCGTGATGACGGTACCGGCAGCCACATCCGAGGCATCAGCGATCTGTTTGATCGTCGTGGGCTCAAAGCCCTGGAGCGCGAACAGATCGCGCGCGGCGCTTAGAATCCGCGCATAGGTTTCACGCTTCTGACGTTGGCGCCGACCGTCGCGTTGTGACGATGTCGGTTGAATGTCCGTTGCCATTATTCTCCGATGCATCGGCGTTCAATGAACCAGTTAATTTTGGGGGCACGCTCATGATCTCCGATCCAAAGCGCTTTGGTCAGTCGCGAATCTGCATGGCTGGTCTGCAATGTATTCAATGAACGCATTCAATGAATTCGTTTATGAAGCCGACGATCACGCTGAGCAGACAAACGATCAGGAGATGTTGGTGATGGGAAACGATCCGGATTCGGCTGAGGTGGCTCGTGCCCGCGAGCTGATGCTCGTCGCCGCGCGTCTGCTCCGGTCCATCAGAACGAAGCACGGAGCCTTGGAGCTCAAGCTTCACGATCTGGCCCGGATCATCGAGCGGGTTACGACCGAAAATCCGGAGACACCGCTGGATCAGTTGCTCGTCACCTACGCGGCCGAAGGTACGATCAATAGCCGGGGTTCCTCGAAAACCGAGGTTTCCTGAGCCCGTCCGCTTCTCCGATGCGCGGTGCCGGCGGTTAGCCGAGCGAAAGCCTGAGCGCCATGGCGGTGGCGAACGGCGTCAATGCGACCGCGGCCAGCAACATGGCGCCAAGCAACAGCAACGGTGCGCCGGCATCCAGCCCCATCACCCGGGCATCCACAACCGAAACACCCATGATCATGACCGGGATGAACAATGGCAGCACGATCAATGCCAAAAGGACGCCGCCCTGCCGGGACCGGATGAGAAGCGCAGCACCGATCGAGCCGATCAGCGTCAGTGTCGGGGTCCCCAACAGAAGAGCCAATGGCAGCGCCCGCACCGCCTCCCCCGGAAGACCCATCATGACTGCCAGGACCGGCGAGAACAGGCTCAGGAGGAAGCCGCTGGCAAGCCAGTGGGCGAATGCCTTGGCGAGCACTAGAAGTTCAAGCGGCATCGGTGACATTGCCATCAGATCCAGTGATCCGTCAGCGGCATCGGCGCTGTACATCTGATCCAGATTGATCATCACGGCGAACAACGCCAGCACCCAGATAACGCCAACGCCCAGCCGCTGGAGAACCTCCGGTGAGGGGCCGACCCCGAGGGGAAACAAGGACAGGGCCAAGAGGAAGAACAGGACCCCTTGGAGCGCTTGACCGCCGCCGCGCACGATCAGGAGCCACTCCCGCCAGAAAAAACGCACGAATATCGTCATCGGCCGAGTGAGAGACCGTGCGCGCCGGCGATCACCAGGTCGCCGTGGCTCGCCAGCACAACGGCGCCACCGCGATCCAGGTGACCGGTGACGAGCGTTTCCAAGGTCTGGCGATTGGCCCTGTCCAAACCGACCGCCGGTTCGTCCAAAAGCCAAAGCGGCCGCGCGCAGGTCACCAGACGGCAAAGCGCGACGCGGCGACGCTGACCCGACGACAAATAGCGCGCCGGCAGATCGTGGATGGGATCGAGGCCAAATGTGCCGAGGGCCCGGTCGATACTGCCCGATCCGCCAAGCAAACCCGCCTGAACCGTCACGTTCTGGCGAACATCAAGACTGTCTTTCACGGCATCGGCATGGCCCAAATAGACCAGTTCCTGGCGCAAGCTCGCTGGATCCTCGAGCGTGCTTCCCTTGAGGACAAAAGATCCCCGGTCAAGCTCGACCAGACCGGCGAGCAGGCGCAGCAAGGTCGATTTACCGGACCCGTTGGGGCCGCTGACGCTCAGCGCTTCGCCGGCCCTGACCTCGAACGATAACCCGTCGATGACCATACGACCGCCGCGCCGGCAGGTGAGACCGCGCGCCTGAAGAAATTCGGGTTCAGCCACGTTTGTCGTCGATGACCTTGCCGTCGTTGGGCAAACTGTCACAGGCGACCAGCTCGACCTCACTCCTGAGACCGGTGACGGCACGCATGCTGGACGAAATCGCCTCACCCAGCCGGGCATCCTGGAAGGGCGTTTCGACCTTCAGCACCAGGGCGTCCTGATCCGCGTCGCGGCTAACCTCCAGCCGCAGCCGCCGGATCTCGCTGTGCTTGACCGTGATTTCGCGCATCTGACTGGGATGGACGAACATGCCGCGCACCTTGGCTGATTGGTCCGCCCGTCCCATCCAACCCTTGATCCGGACATTGGTCCTGCCGCAGGGACTTTCGCCGGCCATGACCATCGACAGATCACCGGTGCCGTAACGGATCAGCGGGTAGTCAGGATTGAAGGTGGTGACCACCACCTCCCCCACCTCGCCTTCCGGCACGGGATCATCGGTACCGGGCCGGACGATCTCCAAAAGGACGGCTTCGTCGACGACCAACCCTTCGCGGGCCGAGGTCTCGTAACCGATCAAGCCGACATCGGCCGTGGCGTAACACTCGAACGCCTCGATCCCATGCTCATGCCGCAGCTCATCGCGCAAGGTGGGGGGAAATGCCTCGCCCGAAACCAACGCCTTGGTGATCGATGAGCTATCCAAACCGTCCGCCGCGGCACGCTCCAGTAAAATGCTCAAAAAAGATGGCGTGCCGGCATAGGCCGTCGGCTTCAGCTCGTGAATGATTTGAACCTGGCGCTCGGTTTGTCCGGTACCGGCGGGGATGACCGGACAGGCCAGAGCACGGGCGGCGCCCTCGACCATCGAACCGGCCGGTGTCAGATGATAGGAGAAGGCGTTGTGAATCAGGTCGCCGTGCCGGAACTGGGCGGCGAACATGGCTCTTGCCAGACGCCAATAGTCGATCCGCGGCGATTCCGGGTCATAGATCGGCCCCGGCGAACAAAAAAGCTTGGCCAAACGGTGGTTGGGCGTCGCCACCAATCCGCCGAACGGCAGATTGGCCCGCTGACGGGCCATGAGATCGGCCTTGCGCAGCACCGGCAATCGGGCCAACGCCTCGCTGGTGTTGATCTCCGTCGGATCGACACCGCTCAAGCGTTCCGCGATCGCCGGCGCATTGTCGATCGCGTGGCGGACCAGACCCGGAAGCGCGTTGAAAACTTGTGCCCGCCTGGAAGGTGCATCCCGAACCTCCTGACGGTCATAATACTCACCGACCCTGGTGGCAGCCATGACCCCCTCTAACGCCCCGGGCCTCAAGAGACCCTAGAGCCAGCGTTTGCGTCGTTTGTAGCTCTTTATATCGCGAAAGCTTCGGCGACCAGACGCGCTCAGGCCGAGATAGAATTCTTTGACGTCCTCATTGTTGCGAAGGGCCTCGGCGCTGCCGTCCAGAACCACCCGACCGTTCTCGAGAATATAGCCGCTGTGGGCGAAGCGAAGCGCGATGTTGGTGTTCTGCTCGGCCAGTAAGAAGGTGACGCCCGCATCCCTGTTCAGCTGGGCCACGATCTCGAAGATCTCCTCGACCAACTGCGGCGCCAGACCCATCGACGGTTCGTCGAGCAGGATCATGCGGGGACGCGCCATTAGGGCGCGGCCGATCGCGCACATCTGCTGCTCGCCGCCGGAGGTGTAACCTGCCTGGGAGCGGCGCCGATCCTTGAGCCTTGGGAAATAGCCGTAGACCATCTCCAGATCGGCCTGCACCGCCTGGCTGCCGTCTTTTCGAGTGTAGGCGCCCGTGAGCAGGTTCTCCTCGATGTTCAGATGCTCGAAGCAGTGACGGCCTTCCATAACCTGAACGACACCGCGGTTGACCAGATCGGTGGGCGTCAGGTGGGCGACATCCTCATCCCCGAGCGTGATCCGGCCTTTGGTGACCTCGCCCCGCTCGGCGCGCAACAGGTTGGAGATCGCCTTGAGCGTGGTGGTCTTGCCGGCGCCGTTCGCCCCAAGAATTGCCGTGATGCCGCGCTCGGGCACCTCGAGCGACACGCCTTTCAGCACAAGAACGACGTGATCGTAGACCACCTCGACATTGTGCAGCGCCAAAAGATTGCCGCCGGCCCTTGGACCGGCGGCTTTTTCGTCCGTTGTTATGGCGGTGGCCATAACTTGGCGGGCCTAACTGCTGCAGCTGCGGGGCTCGATGCCCTTTTCAGCGGCGTAGGCCGCGGCCGATTCCTCGATCAAAGGCCGGACCACATCCTTCATCGGCTCGATCCAATCGGATACCTGTTCCCAGGTCTCACCGTTCCATTGCTGGACGAACACCGCGTGGCTGCCCTCGTGATCCTCGCAAGAGACCGAGATCGGCTGCATGAAACCTTCGAGACCCAGTTCGGCCAGGCGGGCTTCCGAGATTTGCAGGTTCTCGAAGCCGTCGCGGATCTGCTCGCCAGTCAGCGGCTTTTCGCCGTGAATGCCCTGGGCCACACGAATGGCTTCGGTGACGATGACCGCATTGGTGATCCCTCGATTGTAGAGAACCTCACCAACCCGGTTCCGTTCGCCATGGCCTTTTTCCGCGTCATAAACGTTAGTGTAGATGTCCTCGTGCACGGGAAAACCGTCGCCCGCGGCGTGGAAGGCGCCGGACTTGTAGCCGATGGCGGCATCGCCGGCCGGCTCGACATCATTCTCGGAACCGGACCACCAGACACCGATGAACTTCTCCATCGGGTAGCCGACGGCGGCCGCTTCCTGGATGGCGGTCGAGTTCATCACGCCCCAACCCCACATGAAGGTCCAGTCGGGCCGTACCTGCCGACCGATTTTCAGCCAGGTCGCCTTTTGCTCGAGGCCTGGATGAGCCACCGGGAACAGGTGCAGCTCGTAGCCATACTTCTCGGCCAGAACTTCCAGGGTGTTGATCGGCTCCTTGCCGTAGGCGGAATCGTGGTAGACGAGACCGATCTTCTTACCCTCTAACTGATCCATGCCGCCTTCCTGCTCGCCGACATATTTCACCAGTGCTGTCGCCTGGGACCAGTAGGTGGTGGGCATCGTGAAGACGTAAGGGAACACCCGGCCGTCCGAGGCGTCGGTTCGGCCGTAGCCCATGGAAAAGATAGGGATCTTGTCGGCCTCGGCGCGCTCGATCAGAGCATAGGTGATGCCTGTGGACAGCGGGCTAAAGACCGAAGCGCCGGTCGGTCCCTGATCCTTGAGCCGCTCGTAACACTCGACGCCGCGGTCATTATTGTAGGCCGTGTCGCATTCCTCGAAGGTGATGGTCACGCCGTTGATGCCACCGTCGCGCTCGTTCAGCATGGTCAGATAGTCGGCCACGCCGTTGGCGAACGGGATGCCGCTCGGCGCGTAGGGTCCGGTCCGATAGACCATCGACGGGATGAATTGTTCGTTTTCCTGAGCCGTCGCGATGACGCCGGCGCCGCCGGTCAAACCGACTGCCAGTGCCGTGGCGACCAATACATTTGTTCGCATCAGGGTCTCCCTTGATCATTGTCGAAGCCCCAAGCCCCTGGGCTTCCGGTTGATCGAAGCCTAGCCATCGTCGGCGCGGTAGGTCCAGACAAAAGCATTGTTCCTGTGGACGCTACCCTCGCCGATCATCAAACCGCCATCCTCCAGGACGAGCAGGCTCCGGGGTGTGGCGACAGCATCGAGCGCGCAGGCGTCCAACTGAGCATTCTGGTCGAACGGACCACCCTTGAGCCAGGGCTCCATTCGGGTGATCCGGCCGTCGGCCTCGATCGGCAGCCGGTATAGCGCGCCACAAGGGTTTTCCTTCAATCTCACGTCACCGGCCCTGTCGGCCATGGCTCCGTCGATCGTCGACAAAGCGAGGATAAGCGCGCCAGCGCCATCATCGCCAGGCTCGAACGCGAGCGCTTCTGCCCCGCTGAGTTCGACGGTGCCACCCTTGGCCAGAGCAGCCCTTGGTGTTTCGAGAAAGGCGACCCGGGCATCCGCCGCGCCGTCAAGCGCCCAGATGGCGATCTCCTCCTCACCGATGGTCCCGGACGCGGCGCCATTGTCCGGATTGGGTCCGTAGGCTTCGCTCCAGGCGTCGACATCGTCCTGGTGGGCGCCGCCCAGATCGATCCATTCGACCGTAAAGCCCGGATCAGCGGGCGGTTTGATCTGCACACGCCCCACGAGCGGCGATGCCGGATCAGGCCCGTCTTGCATCTGAAGCAAACTCACGCCCAACGCCCCGTCTTGAAGCAGCCGGGCAACGGACAGGGTTCCGGAACTGAGATCGCCGGGCTCGTCGGCGACGAAGCGATAGAGCGCACCGCCCGGACTTCTGTCGGTCATGAACAAAGTTCGCCGGTCAGGCAACAAGACCAGGCCGCCATGGTCGAACCGCCCCAACGCTGAGCGGCGAACGAACAGAGATGGATCCGTCGGATCCGGAAATTCGATCGCCGAACCATAGGCGTAGCGGTTTGGGCTGGCACCTGTGAGTTCGGCCAAAGGATCGCTGCCCGCACCGTCGCTCTGGGCGAAGGGCGGCAACCGTTCACCGATGAGAAAGCTGGACCAGGGGGTTTCGACCCCCTGCTCACCTGGGACCAGACCACCTTCCCGGGCGAGAGAGAGCATGACCGCCTCACCATTGACCACCATCCAGCGGCCATCCAGATATCGCAGTCGCACGGACGAGATGCCGCCGGGCCGCCCGCTCCAAACCGTGATCAGGTGAAATTCGCTGTCTTGCTGAGCGCGGGGCCACATTCTGGCAAAAACCGGATCACGAGAGAATAAGATCGGTACCCGGCTCGCCGCTGATGAGACAGCGCCCAGACCGCCGGGTATGGTGCTGCGGAAATCCTGCTCTTGAAGCAGGATCTCAAACCTCCCGGCAGCGAGTTGGAAAGGCGTCTCCGCAGCAGGTTCCGGCTGCCAGTCAGCTTGGTTTCCCCTGCCGAAATCGTCGATGCCGATACCTTGCACCAGTCCGACGCTGGCCCGGGCGAAGGGCTGCGGATTACCGCCCGAGGGTCGGGCGACGGTGATCAGAAGCCGGTTGTCCGGGCCGACGGCCAGATCACCGACACCGGCGCCGAAGGGCAGGCTGGCGATCCGGCTCAGCCGGTCATTGCCGGCGCCGGGAGTGCTGGCCACCCAACATGCGAAACCGATAAGACCCGCAAGGAAAAATGATGACGAAGACTTCAACGGTCAGTCGCCGTCATGGGGGTGCAAGATACTTTTGACGACGCCGTCGCTCCGCTCGGCCTGGCGTTCGAACGCTTCGGCCGCCTGATCAAGCGAGAAATGGTGGCTGGCGATCGTGCCGACATCGACAAGCCCTTTGTGCACCATCGCAATGGCACGTGGATAAACATCGCCCATACGCCTCGAGAACTTGACGCTCAGCCCTTTGCGGCGGACCAGGGCAGCATCGAGTTGGTAGCGGTTGCCTTCAGGGATACCGCCGACCACGCACCGCCCACCGATCCGGGCGGCGCGGGCAGCCAGCTCCAAGCCGCCGCTCTGATCGGTTGCCTCAAGGACCAGATCGGCGCCCCTGCCGTTGGTGATCTCGTCCAGTTCCTCAATATCTGCGAGCAGGTGATCGCCGCCGAACTGCGCGGCCAAACGCCGACGCTCGGCCACGGGTTCGACGACGTAGATCTCGCCGACACCGGCCCGGCGCGCCACCTGAGTCAGAAGCAGGCCGATACTTCCGGCGCCAACCACGCAACAACTTTCCCAGAGTTTTGGCCGGGCCAGGTCGACCGCGTGGATGGCCACGCCCAGGGGCTCCAACATGGCGGCGGTGGTCGCGTCGAAACCCTCGGGCACGGGAAACAGATTGGCGGGCCGAGCTGTGATGTAGCGTGTCATGGCACCGCTGTGGGGCGGTGCGCCGGTCATGACCGTGCGCGGGCAAAGATTGTGATGGCCCCGATGACACCATTCACAGTCGCCGCAAGGGTTCGCCGGGTCGACGGCGACCAGATCGCCGATCGAAAAGCCAAACGCTTCGGCACGGGGGTCGATGATCCGACCGGCGAACTCGTGACCCGGGACAAAACCCTGCTCCACCTGCTGGTCGCCGATCGCGCCCTCCAAATAGTAGTGAAGGTCGGAGCCGCAGATACCGATCGCGGCGACCTCGATCAGCATCTGGTCGTCAGCGGGCCTTGGCTCCGGGTGGTCGCCTAACACCACGTCGCGCACACCACGAATGAAAACTGCCTCCACCGTCCGTTCCTTCCACCTGTCACGCTCAGGGGCACGACCAATCATCAAGCCGCGGGGGCGTTCGCTTGCGAGCTCGAGTTTTATCAAGCAGGTTCCGGACTAACCAAGCCTCAATCAACGAAAGGCCTTCCCATGAACCCTCATCGTGTCCTCATCACCGGTGCCGCCGGCAACCTTGGTCGAGCGCTTCGCGAGCGCCTTCGTGGCCAATTTCCGGTCATGCGTTTGAGCGACCGCGAGGCGGTTGAAGAGGCCGGAGAAGGTGAAGAGGTCATGGAGACCGAACTGGCCGATGCCGCGGCCGTCGATCGCCTGTTGAACGGGGTCGACGCGGTCGTTCATCTGGGTGGTCAGCCGGTTGAAGCCGACTGGCAAACGGTTCTCAATTCCAACATCATCGGCTGTTACAATCTTTTCGAAGCGGCCAGGAAGGCCGGCGCTAAACGCGTCATCTTCGCCAGCACCAACCACGCGATCGGGCTGCACCGCCGGACCCGCCGCCTCGATCACACCTCGGAAGCGATGCCGGATAGCCGCTACGGTCTTTCCAAGGCTTTCGGCGAGGATCTAGCGCGGCTTTATGCCTACAAATTCGGTGTCAGCGCCAAGTGTGTCCGCATCGGGTCCTGCTTTCCCAAGCCAGCCGACGAGCGGGCGCTTTCGACCTGGCAGAGTTACGACGATTTCGCCCGGCTGATCCATGTGGGCCTCACCGCCGATTTTACCTTCGAGATCGTTTACGGTGTATCCGACAATCCGCGCGCCTGGTGGGACAACAGCAATGCCAAACGGCTTGGCTACAAACCCCAGGATTCAGCGGAAGTTTACGCGTCGGAACTGGAGGGCAAATTGTGCGAGAACCCGATGGACGATCTGTTCCAGGGCGGTGCCTTCGTCAGTCCTGAATTCACAGGCGACGTCGATAAGATCCCCTAACCGCAGACGATCAGGCGGCGCGTCTCAGTTCGAGCCGCTGCCAGACGGCCACAAGCGCCGTGACCAGTTCGTCCATGAGGCGATCATTATGGAGCGGCGTCGGTGTGATCCGGAGCCGCTCCGTGCCCTTGGGCTCCGTCGGATAGTTGATCGGCTGGATGTAGATATTGTGTTCGTCCATCAGGAGATCGGTCGCCTGTTTGCAGCGGACCGGATCGCCCACGAAGACAGGCACGATGTGGGTTTCGGAGTCCATCACCGGCAGGCCCGCAGCCTGTAAACGGACCTTGAGCGCCGCCGCCCGTTCCTGATGGGTTTCCCGTTCGATCATGCTCGCCTTCAGATGGCGCACGCTCGCCAAAGCACCGGCGACCACCGCGGGCGCCAGGCTGGTGGTGAAGATGAAGCCCGGTGCCGTCGACCGGACGGCATCGATGATCGCCGCGCTGCTGGCGATGTAGCCGCCCATGCAGCCGAAAGCCTTGCCCAGCGTTCCCTGGATGATGGTGAGACGATCCATCAGCCCGCGCGCTTCGGCGACGCCGCCGCCCCGGGGGCCGTAAAGCCCCACCGCGTGCACCTCGTCGAGATAGGTCATCGCGCCGTAACGGTCTGCCAAATCGCAGATTTCTTCGATCCGGCCAATGTCGCCGTCCATCGAATAGACGGATTCGAACGCGATCATCTTCGCGCGCGTCGCCGGCTGCACCCTCAGCAACTGTTCGAGATGATCTAAGTCATTGTGCCGAAAGATCTTTTTCTCACACCCGCTGGACCGGATGCCGGCGATCATCGACGCATGATTGTTGGCGTCCGAGAGGATCAAACAATCCGGCAACAATTTGGCGACGGTCGAGAGCGTGGCCTCGTTGGCGACGAAGCCAGAGGTCATGACCAGCGCCGCCTCCTTGCCATGCAGATCGGCGAGCTCCCTCTCGAGCAACACGTGATAGTGGGTGGTGCCGGAAATGTTGCGCGTGCCGCCGGCACCGGTGCCGATTTTGCGGATGGCGTCGATGGCGGCGTTCTGGACCACCGGACTCTGGCCCATGCCCAGATAGTCGTTGGAGCACCAGACGATCACATCCCGCTGGCCGGCCTCGCAATGATTGCAAGCGAGGGGAAACTGTCCGGCCTGGCGTTCGAGATCGGCGAACACCCGATAGCGTCCTTCGGCGCGAACGCGGGCGACCGCGGCTTCGAAGAACTGCCCGTAATTCATGATCTGCCACTCCGACGACTAACCGACGATCATCCTAACCCTTGGCGAGGGCCGGATCTGTGATGCTATCCACATGACCTGCAAGCGACAAGGTGAGGTTACGCTTCGCGGTCAATGGGACGCAAGCAATGCCTGGATCGGCTTGAAGCTCCGACGATGGTGGACGCTGACCCCGTGGACGACGAGTTGCCGACGGTGCTCCGCCGTCCCGTAGCCGGCGTTTCGCTCCCAGCCATAACCGGGTCCTCGCCGGGCAAGCTTCGCCATCAATCGGTCTCGGGTGACCTTGGCGAGAACAGAGGCGGCGCTGATCTCAGGCACCAGTCGGTCGCCGCCGATGATGGCCTCGGTCGGGATCGCCAGGCCCGGCCCGTCGCGCCCGTCGACTAGGAGACGATCCGGTGTTGCTGGAAGGCTACCTATCGCCCGGCGCATCGCCAGAAGACTGGCTTGCAGAATGTTGAGCCGGTCGATTTCGCTGACCGACGCCGCGCCCAGCCCCCAGACAGCCTGCTCCCGGATCAGCGCCGCAAGGTGTTGCCTTCGCCGGCCGCTAAGGGCTTTGGAATCGGCCAGGCCCGGAATGGGGTGGGTGAGAATGACGGCGGCCGCCACGACCGGGCCTGCCCAGGGTCCGCGGCCGACCTCGTCGACGCCCGCGATCATCGGACCTTGGCTCATTGAATTCGATAACGGTCGATGTCGAGCGTGCTTTGTTGGCCGATCATTTGGCCCTGGTCCGCCATCCATGTGTCCGCCGTGTCCCGGCCCAGCTCGAACAGGAAGCTCAAGAAGGGCCAGCTCGTGTCGAATTTGCTTTTCAGTCCGAGCTTCGCCATCTCCACGTCCGCGCCGCTCGCATGGAGCCGGATAGAACGGTACCGCGGGTGAGAGAGGCAGCCCTCGTCGATCAGCCGGCTGATCGTCGCGATCCCATCCAACTCGCGCATCATCGATGCATTGAACGTAATCTCGTTGACCCGGTCCTCGATGTCCCGGGCGCTGATCGGCAGGTCCTCGCGATTGACCGGATTGACCTGAATGATGACGATATCGCCCACAGGCAAATCCCGGATCAGCGGCTTCAGGACAGGGTTGCCGACGAAACCGCCGTCCCAGAAATGTTCGAGGCCCTCATCGGTGTGGATCGGCACCGCTCGTCTCAGTTGCGGCAGGCACGCCGAGGCCAGAAGCGCCTGGGGCGAAAGTTCGGCGCCGCTGAAGAGCTTGACCTTGTTGGTTCTGACATTTGTCGCGCAGAGCCAGACCGGCACCGCCTCGTTGCGCAGCCGATCATAGTCGAACTGACGTGCCACCAGGTCGCCCAGAGGATCATGGTCGAACGGGTTCATCTGATAGGGTGACGCGAACGGCGTCATCAGGTCGAACCAGGCGCTCATCGGCGTGTCGTCGATGTTCCAATAGCGAAAGACGTCCTGCCAGGGCTGCGACTGAAAGGGATTGGACACCGCCTTGCCGGCGTGATTGATCGCTCGCCACAAGCCCGCGAGCTCGCCGGCTGCGGCATCCGGCCCGTCGACTAGACCGGCGGCCAAAGCGCAGGCATTCATGGCCCCGGCGCTGGTGCCGCTCACACCCTCGATGGCGATAGCGGGCTCGGCCAGGAGCCGATCCAGCACGCCCCAGGTGAACGCGCCGTGGGATCCTCCGCCTTGAAGAGCCAAGGCAATCGATACCATGGGCCGCTCCCTGCCTTGGTGCTGTTCGATTCAATGCGATCTTAGCGGAATATATCAGCCGGCGGGAACGCCTGTTGCGCCAATGGTTGGACGCCCGCGACCGGCGGCTATAACAAGAACGGTTGCCGGCGGCTGCCGTCGACATTGATGGATCGAAGGCGACGAGGACGATGCGATGACCCGGCACTATTTCGGCACTGACGGCATCCGGGGCACGGCGAACCGTCACCCGATGACCGCGGAAGTGGCACTCAAGCTCGGTTTCGCGGCCGGCGCCCGGTTCATTCGCGGCAATCATCGCCACCGGGCCGTCATCGGCAAGGACACCCGGCTTTCCGGCTACATGTTGGAATCGGCGCTTACCTCGGGCTTCCTCGCCGCCGGCATGGACGTCACCCTCCTTGGGCCGATGCCGACGCCTGCCGTCGCGTTTCTCACCCGCTCGCTCCGAGCGGATCTGGGCGTGATGGTCTCAGCCTCGCACAATCCTTTCGAAGATAATGGCATCAAGCTGTTCGGGCCCGACGGTTTCAAGCTCAACGATGCCACGGAAATCGAGATCGAGGCGGCGATCGAAAGCGAGCCGGCACTGGCCGAGCCGGGTGCGTTGGGGCGAGCGAGCCGCCTTGAGGGTGCCGGCGGCCGCTATGTGGAATTCCTGAAAAGCAGCTTTCCCAAGCGGTTGACCCTCCAGGGCTTCAAAATCGTGGTCGATTGCGCCCACGGCGCGGCCTATTCGGTGGCGCCGAAGGTTCTGTGGGAGCTGGGTGCCGACGTCATCCAAATCGGCACCAAACCGGACGGTTTCAACATCAATCGGGATTGCGGATCCACGGCACCAACCCAACTGCGCCAGAAGGTCATCGGCGAAGGCGCCGACCTCGGGATCGCCCTCGACGGCGACGCCGACCGGCTGATCGTGGTCGACGAGAAAGGGCAATTGGTCGACGGCGATCAACTTCTGGCCGTGATCGCCCGGTCGTGGTTCGAGGGGGGCCGTCTTCGGGGCAAGGCCATCGCCGCGACCCAGATGTCCAACCTGGGCCTCGAGCGCTACATGAATGGTCTGGGCCTGGACCTGATCAGGACCAAGGTAGGCGATCGCTACGTCGTCGAGGCGATGCGCGACAAGGACCTCAATCTCGGCGGCGAGCAGTCAGGTCACATTATCCTGACCGACTATGCCACCACCGGCGACGGGCTTCTGGCGGCGCTTCAGCTTTTGGTCGTCGTCCGCCAGGAAAACAAACCTGTGAGCGAAATCGCGTCTTTGTTCGAGCCCTTGCCCCAGAGGCTGCACAATGTCCGCATCGCCCAGAAGATCGATCTGCAAGAGGGCGAGGTAGCGGCCGCGGTCGATCGCGGCCACAAGCAGTTGGACGGTGTAGGCCGGCGCCTGGTCAGACCCTCCGGAACGGAGCCATTGATCCGTGTCATGGTCGAGGCCGAGGATGAGGCACTCCTCGCTTCTGTTTTGGACGAGGTTAGCGAGACCATCCGCCAAGCGGGTTAAGGCCGGTGAGCTTTGTTCTGCGTCCGGCGAGCACCGCCGACGCTGACGCGATCGCGGCCGTGTTCACCGCCTCGTTCCGGCTCCTCGACTTTCTTCCGATATTGCACAGTGAGGCCGAGGACCGCTGGTTCATTGAGCATGTCATCCTCAAGCAATGCGTCGTGACGGCCGCCGAAGCGGACGATCGGATCGTCTCCTTCATCGCGGTCGACGATCAGGAGGTGAGGCTGCTCCACACCCATCCTGGTTGGATCGGTCGGGGCGCTGGCTCCCAACTGATCGAGCTCGTTCAGGCCAGTGGCATTGCCGCGCTCGAACTGTGGAGTTTTCAGGCGAACAGCCGAGCGCGGCGGTTCTACGAGGCCAGAGGATTCCGGGCGATCCGTTTCACCGATGGCCGGAACAATGAGGAGAAGATGCCGGATGTGCGCTACCGCTGGGATCGGGAGCAAGCGGCCCTTAAGTCCGATTAATCGAGGCCCCGCCGTCCACCAGCATCGCAGTGCCCGTCACGAAGGATGAGGCGTCGGACGCGAGGTAGAGAACGGACTTCGCCAGTTCGTCGGGGCCGGCCACGCGCTTTAGGGCGTGCAGACCGGTGACAAAGGCTTTTTGTTCCGGTTCCGCGTTCATGGTCTGAAACATCGGCGTGTCGACAGCCCCCGGCAGAACGGCATTGACCCGGACACCCTGGGGACCGAATTCGGCCGCCAGCGCCTGGGTCAAGCCGATGAGGCCGGCCTTGCTCGCCGCGTAAGCCGCGGCGCCGGGGAAACCGACCGTGTGGCCGACGAAGGTCGAGGTGAAGATCACCGAGCCGCCGCCTCTTTCGAGCATGGCCGGAATCTGGTGTTTGGCGCCGAGAAACCCGCTCGTCAGATTGACCTCAAGCGCTTCGGTCCATCCTTCCCGCGTGATGCCTGTGCTAGCACCCATCTCACCGAGAATGCCGGCATTGTTGAACGCGATATCGAGACCGCCGAAAGCGCTTTTTGCCGTCTCAACCAATGCCTCGGCATAGGCTTCGTCCCGAACGTCACCGGCTAGCGCGATCGCTTTGCCACCGGTTGCCTCAATCTCGGAGACGAGCGCGTCCAGTTGCTCCTGACGCCTGGCGCCGACCACCAGCCGAGCACCCTGTTGCGCGAAAAGCTTGGCCGTTGCCCGGCCGATACCGGCACTGGCGCCGGTCACAATGGCGATCTTGTCGGTCAATACGGTCATCTCAACTCTCCTTTATGTATCGATCGATACATTATTTGAGCCATTGTCGTCGCCGATCAAGATATTTATGTATCGGTCACTATGAAAAATTCGGAAGACCGTCGCAGACCGCGCGGGCGACCCCGCCAATTCGATCGCGAGGAGGCTCTGGACCGCGCCATGGAACTGTTCTGGCGCCAGGGTTTCGAGGCGACCTCGGTGAGCGACTTGGCCAAGGTCATGGGCATCAACCCGCCAAGCCTCTATGCGGCGTTCGACGACAAGCAGCACCTGTTTGTGGAAGCCGTTCGCCACTATCAGAGCGGCCCCGGCGGCTTCGCCAAGGCAGCGTTAGCCGAGGAACCGACCGCCGAGCGGGCGATACGCCGGCTGCTGAACGAGGCGGTCGCCAGCTACACCGACGACAGCCGACCGGCAGGCTGCATGGTGGTCCTGGCGGCAACCCATTGCGGGCCTGCAGCAAAAGAGATGGTCGACGCTCTGGCGGGCCTGCGCCGTGCCAGCGAAGCCGCGATCAGAGCGCGAGTTCGAGCCGGCGTGGACGCCGGAGAGCTGGCCCCTGGAACGGATGTCGAGGCGCTCGGCAGTTTGATCGTCACATTGTTTCAAGGACTTTCGATCCGAGCCCGGGACGGCGCATCGCGCGAGCAGCTTCAAAGCGTGGTTGACCTGGCCATGGCTGGCTGGCCCCGTCGCTAGCAAATTTTCGTCGTCCCTTAGGCCCGTAAGCGGCAGGGTCTCTCGGCCGCTAAAGTTAATATTTAGATATTCAACTATGGGTTGATACATGCTATCGCCTCCGCACATACGGGAGAATACGGATGCGTGGCAGCTTTGCGGTCTTGGCGCTGGCTGGTTTTTGGCTTTCAGCCTGTGCCTCACAATCGCCCCCGGCGGCGGTGACGCTCGAAACGGCGAAAAGGGAAGGCGGTCTCGACCGTCAGGCGTCGGCCCGGTGGCCTGAAGCCGACGCCTGTCCGGCCTTGCTGGCGAGCGTGCTGGCCCAGCACGCCAATCGGAACCTGCCGGTTGATCCGTCTGACGCGCCCGTTGTGATGGTCGTGGCTCAAGGCGATGCCGGCCCGTCCTTGCACCAACCTCTGGAGGTCGTGGTCGAGCAGGACCTGCACCTGCCTGTCCATCGCGGCGGCCTGCCCTCGCCTCTGCCGCCTTGCCTTTTGATGGTCCATGCCGACGATGACGTGGTTGCCGCACCGCGGCGGATCGTCAGCCGGCGCCAGGCCCAGTCCAAATATGTCAGCCGCATGCGCCATGTGGAGAACCCGGCCTACCGAGCGGCCAAGCACCGTCTGAAACGCGCCGAGAAGGCGCTTAACGGTTCGGGTGGCGGTTGGAAAACCATGGGCGATCCCCTGGTCGACATGGTTTCGGTGATCGTCGGTGGCGCGCTCAGCGGTTTGGACGGCGCCAAGCGGACCGAGGAATATGAAACAGCGCTGGCGGAGCTGGCAAAGACCGAGCCCGAGCTCGAACGGCCGGTCTTGACCTCCTATCTCCTCAACGTCGTCGAGGTCGCGGCATCCAAGAGAAGCGAGGTCGACGTCGTTCTGATCGACACCCGTCGGCGCCAAGCGGTCGAAGCGGCGGTCGCCGTCCGGGAGACGCGCCATTTTGAGATGAGTGACGATCTGCGAGCCGAGGACCGGGGCATCGGCAACCGGCTGGCCAGCGCCGAAGCGATCAAGACCTGGGAAAGATCGCCCCCGCCCTTCGTCCAGTCCCATATCGTGGCCAGGTTGATCACGACCGGCGCGCCAGCATCCTTCCAGCAGCCGGGCGAGTTGATCGAAAGTTGGCAAACCCCCGCCGGTTGGGCCGGCAGGGTGCCGCCGGACTCGAAGATCACCCGGGCCGGCTATGCCGGCGACCAGGCGCCGGAGATGGTCGCCGCAACCGGTGCCGTTCAGGACGTCGGCCTCGAACGGTCGGCCAAAACCGAGCCCATGCGGACCAAGCGCCCCGATCCCAAGACCCAGAGCGTGGTCATGATCCGGCGCAACAATCGGGTGGGCTCCGGCTTCTATGTCGAGCCAGAGCGGATCCTTACCAGCGCCAAACTGATCGACCGTCTCGGCATCGTCGACGTCACGCTCCATGACGGCACTGAAATCCTCGCAATGGTCGAACATATCGACCGGCGCCGTAATCTGGCGGTCATCCGTTCTCCCAAACCAGGTATCGCCCTGCCGCTTTACCAGGGCGATCCGCCGAAAGCCGGCGATTGGGTGCAACTTCTCTGTCAGGTGGCCGATATGGGTCCGATGGTGAGCTTCGGCAAACTCGAGGCCGCCGGCCCTGCATGGTCTGAAAAAAGCGCGGGCAAAACGCTCGTTCGGACCAAGATGGTGCCGAGTGCCGCGCAGGTGGGTGGTCCCGTCCTCGTCGGCGGTCGGGTCCTGGCCGTCAGTGACTGGACCATGGCGCCCGGCGGTATCGGACAGGTTGCCCTGGGACCGGACCACGAGAAAATTGCCCACGTCCTCGCTGGACTGAAGAACATCTGAGGGCGGAATCCGCACCTTAATGCGCCTTTACCATAAGTTGCGTTGAACAACTCTTAAACGCGTATATTGTTTGCCTTATGAGACGAGAGATGACGATTATTCGACCTGACGGTCGCGTCGTGGTGCGGCGGGAGCACCCGGAAACAGCGGTCGTGATGGCCGGCGCGGGCCGAAAGGTGCCGGAGTGGTCTTCGGCGCGCGACCGGCGCCAGCGGATCCGCAGCCGAAATGACAGTCTGCGCGGCTTGATCGTCGACCTTCACGGCTGACGGATCCTTAGTGGACCGGACCAACCCCGGCGGTCAGACCGCCAGGTCCAAAGGTTCCATGCGTCCCAGCACGGTGGCGGCGCGCCCATCACTGGCCTGATAGGCGCGGAGTGCTCGGTCGAACGCCGTCGAGCGGGCATCGTCGATTGACGGGCCAGCGTCGCCAATCAGAAGATGAGCTGTGAACGCCAACCGGCTTAGCGCCGTCGACGCTCTCAACATCTCGGCTGAGCCGGTGGCGACAAGCCGGTCGAGGCGGAAATCGGCGCTTTCGCCCGCCTTAGCCAGGGTCCGGCGAACCCGAGCCTGAGGCGCGGCGCTCAGCGCATCTTGAAGGAGGCTGACGGACGACATGATAATCGTTATCGTCTATTAGGGTTAAAAAACTCTGAGCATAACTCTCGCTGACAGCCTCGGTTACGAGCGGTTTCAGCGGTAAACAATGAGTTTCCTCATACGCGAATAAATCTGCCTGCAGCCAATTTATGGTTGAAAATTCTTGGTTATTGATGTCTTTTAGTGGCTATCGACGCCCCTTCTCCTTTGGACCTGTGACCCACTTGCGTGATTGCCGCTCACCCGTGAACATTCTGCTCGTGGAAGACGACGAGATCGATGCGCTCGTAGTGCGCCGGGCGTTTTCGGAGCTCGGCGTGCCTTTCGATCTGGTCAATGCCCACGACGGTGTCGATGCGCTCGAACGCCTGCGCGGTAGCGACGGTCATCCGCCGGTTCCCCGACCCCGCCTGGTGTTGCTCGATCTGAACATGCCGCGCATGACCGGCATCGAATTCTTGTCCGAGCTTCGGGCCGACGAGAGTTTGCGCAGCACCCTCGTTTTCGTGCTGACCACGTCCAGCGACCAGCGGGACATCCTCAAGGCCTATGATCACAATGTGGCGGGCTACATCGTCAAGCCCGACACGCCGGCCGAGGTGGCCGACACCATGACCATGATCAAGGCCTACTGTGAGCGCGTCGCGTTCCCTTGAACCCGTTTTAGCAGGCCATCGGCCCGGAGCGGCGTCCGGGCCCCTTCTTCCTAACCTCGAACCTGCTACCTTTTTGGATACTGCCGTCCACAAAGGTGCCTCGCCATGGCTGACCCTGAACCGCTTGCCGGATCAACCAACCGTCTCATCGATTTGGGCTCCGATACCAAGACCCGGCCGACGGAAGGCATGCGCAAGGCGATGGCCATGGCTGAGGTCGGCGACGAGCAGGCCTTCGAGGATCCGACGGTCAACGCCCTGTGTGAGCGGGCTGCGGCGCTTCTCGGCAAGGAGGCAGCGCTGTTTCTGCCCTCCGGCACCATGGCCAATCAGATCGCCTTTCGCCTCCACTGCCGCCAGGGTGACGAAGTGCTGCTCGAAGCCAGCAGCCACCCGATCCATTTCGAAAGCGGCGGTCCTGCCGCAGTCGCCGGCATCATGCTGCGGCCGATCGAGGGTGAGCGGGGTCTGTTTACCGCCGCCCAAGCGGCAACCATGATCAGAGGGGCGTTTCGGCACAATCCCCGCACCCGCCTGATTTCACTGGAAAACACCGCGAATATGGGCGGCGGCACGGTCTGGCCGCTGGCCCAGACCGAAGAGATCGCCGAACTCGCCCGAAGCCATGAGATCGCGATGCACCTGGACGGCGCCCGGCTCATGAATGCAGTCGTTGCCAGTGACACCAGTGCCGCCGCCTACGGCGCCTGTTTCGACAGCCTCTGGATCGATTTCTCCAAAGGCCTGGGCGCGCCGGTCGGCGCCTGTCTGGCGGGCAATGCCGACTTCATCCACGAAGCGTGGCGGGTTAAGCAGCAGATGGGAGGCGCCATGCGCCAGGCCGGCATCATCGCCGCGGCGGCGCTCTACGCCCTCGATCACCATGTCGACCGCCTGGCGGATGATCACGACAACGCCAAGCGGCTCGCCATCGGTCTCGCCGAGCTTCCTGGCGTTCGCCTCAATCCCGAGACCGTTGAGACCAACCTCGTCTTTCTCGATGTCACGCAAACGGAGCGGAGCGCCAGTGAGCTCGCGCAAGCTCTACTGGCGGAAGGCGTGCGCATTGGCGCGATGGGGCCGGGCTTGATGCGGGCGGCGACCCATCTCGACGTCGACGGAGACGATATCGACCGGGCGATTGAGGCGTTTAGCCAGGTGCTCGCCGCCTAGAGTGATCCTTCAAACGGCCCCGGCGACCCGCATCTTCGGTCGCCAGGTCAGCAACACCAGCGTCAGCGATAAGATCATCACCAGCGCGATCAGGTTCATCGCCTGCCAGCCGATCCACTCGTGAAGCGCCCCGGATGACGTCGCGGACAGTGCCACGCAGAAGAACAGGAGAAGATCGTTCAGTCCCTGGACCTTCGCTTTCTCCGCAGGCCGGTAGGCATGCGTGAGCAACGCCGTCGCCCCGATGAACATGAAGTTCCAGCCGACACCGAGGGCGATCAGACCGAGGGTGAAATGGACGAGCTCGATGCCGCTGAGGTGAAGGGCGATGCAACCCATCAACAAGCCGGCACCGGCGCCGATGACGCGCATGGTACCGAACCGGCTGATCAGATGGCCGGTGAAGAAACTGGGCGCGAACATGCCCAGCACATGGCCCTGGATGACGAACGCCGATTGCTCGAAGCCAAAACCGCATGCGACCATCGCCAGGGGCGTCGCGGTCATCAGGAGGTTCATGACCACATAGGCCGTGATCGCCGCGGCAACGGCCAGGATGAATGTGGGCTGCCGGGCGATCTCACTGAGGGGACGCTTTTCACCACCGAGCTCGCTGGCGCGTGGCTTCGGAATGGTGAGGAAGAAGAGAAGCACCACTGTCATGGCGCCGAGCACGCCGACAAAAAGATAGGTCCCAGCGAACAGGATCGGATCGAACAGATGCAAGGTCCGCTTGGCGAGCTCGGGGCCCAGAACGCCCGCGACCACGCCGCCGGCCAGTACGTAAGAGATCGCCCGGGCCGTCCTCGGAGGGTCAGCCGCATCGGCGGCCGCGAACCGGTAATAGGCGGCGAAAGCCGCGAACACGCCGTAAAGAGCCGCGCTGACCGAGAACGGGACAAAGCTGCCGGTCATGATCGCGTGCCAGCCAATCAGGCCTGAAAGGACCGCGAAGCAGCCGCCGATCATGAGCCCTGTGCGGCGGCCGACCCGGGCCATCAGCAGTGACGCGGTCATGGTGCTGGCCATGGTGGCGAGAAACTGCAGGCCGAGCGGTAAGGTGGCGAGGCTGCTGCTCGGCGCGATCTGCTGGCCGACCAGGGCCGTCGTGCTGATGATCATGGCGTTGGCGCAAAAGAACAGTGCCTGGCAACCGGAGAGAATGCCGATATTCCGCATAAAGTCTGGGTGCGGCGCACTCAAGAAATGTGATCCGACGACGCCCGGTAGGGATAGGGAACGGACGGCACACCGGTGACACCGGCGCGGACGGCGAAGATGGCCCCGCCACTCGGATCATCTTCATCGCCGGACGCGATGGACGTCACGAAGATCACATCAAGATCGTTGCCGCCGAAGGCGATCTTCGTCGGCTTCTTGACCGGCAGATCGATGATCCGGTCGATATCGCCCCGGGGCGTCAGGCGAACCAATTGCGCGCCGCCGACGCCGGCCATCCAGTAGCAGCCATCGGCATCGATGGTGCCGCCGTCGGGGCGGCCGGCGACCGCGTTGGTGTCAAAGAACAGACGACGATCGCCGGTGCTGCCCGTCTCCAGATCGTAGTCGTAAACCCAGATCGAGCGAACCCAGGGCGAACTGTCGGAGACATAGAGCAGGTCGCCAGAGGGGCTGAAGGCGAGGCCGTTCTGGGTGAAATAGCCGGTGCTGTGCCGACCGGCACTGCCATCGGTATCAAGGCAATAGAGGGCGCCCTCCGGCCCCCGATCCTGGGAGGCGCCTTGCTTCGGCATCGTACCGGCCCAGAAACGGCCCTTGGGATCCGTGGTCCCGTCATTGAAGCGATTGGTTGGCCGATCGGGCTCCGGCTGTGTCAGGAAGGCGAGCGCACCCGTGCCGGGGTCAAAGTGATGAAACCCCTCTTCCAAGGCGACGATCACGCCGTTTTCCGGTGCCAGTGCAAAACAGCCGACCATGCTCGGCATCGAAAACGTCTCGTCGGCACCGTTTGCCGGATCGAAACGGTGAAATTCGCAAGCCGGGATATCGACCCACAACAGGCGACCCGAGGCGGGATCCCAGGTCGCGCACTCGCCTGTCCTGGCCCTCACATCGAGAACCTTCTCGATTGAAACGCTCACGATCGCATCCCTTCGATGCCCCATGTTCGAAGACTTGACGCGAGGTCGGACAGAGCTCGATTGGCGGCGGCGACCTCCCGGCCCCGATTGATAAACCCGTGAATGACACCTGGATAGTGTTCCAGGCGATGCTCGACCCCTTGATCCGTCAACCGTCGAGCCATCATCAGCGTATCGTCACGCAGAACGTCCAACTCAGCGAGCCCCAGCCAGGTCGGCGGTAAGCCAGTGACATCGGCGAGGAGCGGCTGTATCAGCGGGTCGTCATTGCGTCGCCCACCGGGGTCGTACCAGTCGAAAAAAATCTTCATCTGGGCCTTGGAAAGGCCGAAACGGCCGTCACCGAAAGCGTTGTAGGAAGCTGTGTCCAACTCAGCGCCGAACACGCCGTAGATGAGACCGAGCGCCTGGGGCAAGGGTTGGCCGCGGTCCCGCCGGGCAAGCGCCAGGGCCAATGCCAGATTGGCACCGGCGCTGTCGCCGACGATCGCCGTCCTGCTCGTGTCGAGGCTCAGCTCGTGATCGCCCGACAGCAGCCAGGCATAGGCCCGAAGACAGTCCTCTAAGCCGGCCGGATAGGGATGTTCCGGAGCCAAACGGTATCGCACCGCCGCGACCGCCGATCCCGTCTCATGGGCCAGATGGCGAACAGCCGGCTCCACCTCCTCGATCCCGCCAAGCGCCCAACCGCCTCCGTGAATGAACAAGATGACGGGCCGTGCTTCGGAGGGGTCCTGGCGAAACAGGCGGATGCCGAGACCCGCGGGCGAACCCGGCACTTCATGGTCTTCGACCTGGGCAATTGGTTGAGCGGTTTCCGCCCAATAGCCGGCCTGCTCGCGCCTCTGGGCCCTGGCGGCGGGGAGCCGAACCGGGTCGTCGGCCGGTATCTTCTGTTCCTGCTCGCGCTGGAACACTGCCAGCATGTCCGGCGCCAGACGCTCGAGGTTGGCATCTTCGTCTGCCACTGGCGGCCTACGCATCACGGCCTCCGGCAGGAGGACCGACGTTCGAACGAGTTTGGGTCGTGAAGCGGCTCAGCTCAGGCCCAGTTGGGACAGCAAACGGGCGGCACGTGGATCACCCGCATCGGCCGCGGTGGACAGCCACCGGCGGGCCTCATCCAAATCGATCGGACCCAGATGGCCCTCCGCCAGCAGCGCGCCGTAATGGAACTGGGCCCGGGGAACGCCAAGCTCCGCCAGGCGGCGCCAGATTTCACCCGCTCTTTGGAAGTCACCATCCTGATAGGCGGCGATGCCGACCCGCAACGCCTCGCGGATTTCCGCCGGTGTCAGGGTTCGTCCCGGCGGCGTGTTCAACGCTTCCACCGTGCCCTGGTCGGCTGCCGGCTGCAGGCTTCGGGTCGATGGCACGCCATCATCGGCAGAGCTGTCGGCCTCGACACCGCTCGTTGAAGGCGCTGAAGGAGGCGGCGTAAGCGCGGATAGCTCCGGCTCGGGCGTCTGATCATCGCCGGCAACGAGGGCTGCGGGCGAGGACTCTTCACGCCCCGATTGGCTCTCATCGATCGCGGAAGGCTCGAAATCCGGCGCCTGGTCAACGACCGTGCGAGGGGTGGTTGACGAATTGGCTGGCTCGGCGAGCTCATCGATCGCAGCGACCGTGGTCTCTTCGCCGATCGACGCGATCTCTTCATCAATCGAAGCCGTGTCCGCTTCGGCGGTCTCCGCCTCGGGCGTGTCTTGAAAATCCTCCGCCGGCTCGGATGCGAGGCGCGCCGCCGTTTCCTGGATCTGACTTTCCCGTGCTGCTTGTTGCGCCTTCAAGCGCTCAGCCTCTGCCGTCAGTGGCCCCAAATCATCCTCGGCAATTCGGTTGACCGAAGCCGAGCTGTCGAGGCTCTCTTCGTCGGCCGGAGGTTCCTCGGCGGCGAAAGATGGAGGCGTCCCCGTATCCGGAGGTTCGCCCACATCACCGGCTTCCGTCTCGGGCGCCGGTGTCGCAACGTCCTGTTCGGTGGCCAGTTTCTCCAATTCAGCCCGCAGTTCGTCCCGTTCCAGCTCGACCTGTGTCAGCCGCTTCGACAGATCCTGACTACGCTCGCGAGCATCGGCGAGTTCGCGCTTCAGCTCCGTGAGCTCGTCGCTCAATTGCTTGTCGTTGAGTTCGACCATCTGCCCAACTTCGGGCGGACTGAAGTCAATGCGGCCTTTGACCACAGCTGTGCCGTCGCTCAAAGTCTCAGCTGTCGGCCGATAGAAAGACGAGACAACCAAGAACGAACCGGCGATCACCGCGACCAGACAAGCCACGCGCCATAATTTGGTTATATCTCGAATCACGGCAATCGCTCCCATGCAGACAGTTAGGCGCCCCACAACCCCAGAATGTGGCCATGGCACCCTGCCTGACAACTGTCGGATTCTTTGTCAGTCCGCCCCTCGTTTGTAGTTTCGCCGAGGACTCTTGTCCTGTCTAGCGGTTCATTCGGTGTTCGACGAGGTCGTCGACCACGGCCGGCTCGGCGAGCGTTGATGTGTCCCCCAACTGCTCATGCTCATTGGCGGCAATCTTGCGCAAGATTCGGCGCATGATCTTGCCGGACCGGGTTTTCGGCAGACCGGGCGCCCACTGGATGAAGTCGGGCGTCGCGATCGCGCCAATCTCGCTGCGTACATGCTTCACCAGTTCAGCGCGCAGATCCGCGTTCGGCTCGATGCCGGATTGAAGCGTGACGTAGCAATAGATGCCCTGACCCTTGACGTCGTGGGGGAAACCGACGACCGCGGCCTCGGATACGGCCGTATGCGCGACCAGGGCGCTTTCGACCTCGGCCGTGCCCATGCGATGGCCGGAAACGTTGATGACATCGTCGACGCGGCCCGTGATCCAGTAATAGCCGTCCTCGTCGCGCCGGGCGCCATCACCGGAAAAATACTTGCCTTTGAAGGTCGAGAAGTAGGTTTGCACGAACCGGTCATGATCGCCGTAAAGGGTGCGCATCTGGCCGGGCCAACTGTCCAGAAGAACCAGATTGCCCTCGGTAGCGCCGTCGAGCATCTGGCCCACATTGTCGACAAGCGCCGGCTGAATGCCGAAGAACGGTTTGGTCGCCGAACCCGGTTTGAGGTCTGTGGCCCCCGGCAAAGGCGTGATCAAGATGCCGCCGGTCTCGGTTTGCCACCAGGTGTCGACGATCGGGCAACGCCCGTCGCCGATCACATCATGATACCAGCGCCAGGCTTCCGGGTTGATCGGCTCGCCGACGGTGCCGAGGAGCCGCAGGCTGGCCCGGGACGTCGCCTTGACGGGATCGTCCCCTTTTTGCATCAGCGCCCGGATCGCGGTCGGTGCGGTGTAGAAAATGGTCACATGGTGCTTGTCGACCACGTCCCAAAAGCGCGAGACGTTGGGATAGTTCGGCACGCCCTCGAACATGAGGGTCGTGGCCCCGTTGGCGAGCGGACCGTAGAGAATGTAGCTGTGACCGGTGATCCAGCCGACATCGGCCGTGCACCAGTAAACATCACCCTCCTGATAGTCGAAGACGTATTGGTGGGTCATCGACGCGTAGACCAGATAGCCGCCGGAGGTGTGCAGCACGCCCTTCGGCTTGCCCGTCGAACCCGAGGTATAAAGGATGAAAAGTGGATCCTCGGCGCTCAAGGGTTCGGCGGGACAATCGGCACTGGCCTCGGCGACGGCCTTGCTGCCATCGATATCACGGCCTTCAGCAAGATTGACGTCGAGACCAGTGTGTCGAAACATCAGCACCTTGACGTCGGAGCCGCATTTCTCGAGCGCTTTGTCGGTGTTGGCCTTGAGCGGGATCGAACGGCCGCCTCGGAGACCGCCGTCACTGGTAATGACCACCTTGGAATCGCAGTCATTGATACGATCGGCGAGGCTGTCCGGTGAAAACCCGCCAAAGACCACCGAATGGACGGCGCCCAGTCGAGCGCAGGCGAGCATGGCGTAAGCGGCTTCCGGGATCATGGGCAGATAGATCGTGACCCGATCGCCCTTCTTGACCCCCATGTCCTTTAGGACATTGGCAACCTTGCAGACATTGGCGTGCAGCTCGCGATAGGTGATCTTCTGGTCATACTCGGGATCGTCCGCCTCCCAGATGATGGCGACCTGGTTGGCCCGGGCCGGCAGATGGCGGTCGATGCAGTTGTGAGCGACGTTGAGCTCGCCGTCCGCATACCAGCGGATCCGGACATCGCCCTCATAGCTCACATTCTTGATCTCGGTCGGCTTCTTCGACCACGCCAGCCGCTCGGCCTGATCGGCCCAAAATGCTTGCGGATCCTCGATCGAGCGCTTGTACATCGTCTCGTAGGTCGACGCGTCGCAATGAGACGACGAAGCCCAGTCTGCCGGAACGCCATAAAGATCTTTCATCAGGTCGCCTCCGCTTGTCGGGAGACCGAACCGCAGATTTGCGCCATGCCTCCCTCAAAATTTCCTTTGTCACAGTTTTAACCAAATCATTCGCCAGCGCCCACCTCTACCTTTGGCCCAAACCGCGAGTTTCGAGAGGAGCACTTCACCCTTGGTCACCCTCAACTTTATCGGGCGTTGAACGTTGCCGGAAACCGCTCTAACCAAACGGCTTGGTCGTTTTCCCCCGGACAACTGCGCTCGGAGTTCCGCATGACGGCTCAGTTTCTCCCCGTTGCGCCGTTCGACATCGTCGTCGTCGGCGGCACCGGCGATCTTGCCATGCGCAAACTGCTGCCCGGTCTCTATCACCGCGACCAGGACGGTCAGCTGTCCCCGGACAGTCGGATCATAGGCGCGGCACGGCGGGACCTGAGCCGGGACGAATACCAGACACTGGTGTCCCAGAGCCTCGACACCTTCGTCAGCGCCAACGACCGGGACGCCGAGGTGGATCGGCGAATTTTGCAGCGCCTCGACTATGCGCAGGTCGACGCGACCTCCGACGAAGTCCTGGAGACCTTGACCCGGCATTTCGACGATGCCCGCGACCGGGTCCGGATCTTTTATCTCGCCACCGGTCCGTCGCTGTTCGGGAAGATCTGCCATGAGCTGGCAGCCTCCGGCCTGATCACACCGGCGACCCGCGTGGTTCTGGAAAAGCCGCTCGGTCATGACTCGGCCTCGGCGCGGACGACCAACGAGGCTGTGGGCGAGGTCTTGGGCGAGGATCAAATATTCCGCATCGATCATTATCTGGGCAAGGAGACCGTCCAGAACCTGATGACGCTTCGCTTCGCCAACCTCCTGTTCGAGCCGATTTGGAACGCGAGCGCGATCGACCACATCCAGATCACCGTCGCCGAGACGATCGGTGTCGGAGACCGAGGCGGCTACTACGACAGGGCCGGCGCCACCCGGGACATGATCCAAAACCACCTGCTTCAGCTTTTGTGCATGGTCGCGATGGAACCGCCTTCGGCCTTCGATGCCGACGCCGTCCGCGACGAGAAGCTCAAAGTGTTGCGTGCACTGAAGCCGATCGGGTCCGGAGAGATCGATACCATGACCGTGCGCGGCCAGTATCGTGGCGGCGCGATCGACGATCAGGTGGTTCAAAGCTATGCCGACGAAAGCGGCATCCCGGACTCGCTGACCGAGACCTTCGTGGTGGTCAAAGCAGAGGTAGAAAACTGGCGCTGGAAGGGCGTGCCGATCTACCTCCGGACCGGCAAACGGCTTGCCGCCCGCCACTCGGAGATCGTGGTTGCCTTCCGTGAGGTGCCCCACTCGATCTTCGGTGACGCGACCCAGCAGATTTCCGCCAACCGGCTGGTCTTGCGCCTGCAGCCCGACGAAGCGGTGAAACTGTTCTTGATGACCAAGGATCCGGGACCGGGCGGCTTGCGTCTCAAAAACGTGCCCCTCAACCTGACCTATGCCGACACGTTTCTGGTGCGCTACCCCGATGCCTACGAGCGCTTGCTGATGGACGTGGTTCGCGGCAACCCGACCCTGTTCATGCGCAAGGATGAGGTCGATGCCGCCTGGGCCTGGGTCGATCCGATGCTGGATGCCTGGGCCGCTTCCGGCAAAACGCCTAAGCCCTACACCGCCGGCAGCTGGGGCCCGTCGGACGCGACCGCCCTGATGGCCAAGGACGACCGGCGCTGGCACGAGGACATGGGTTAGCCCTGGGCCGGTCCCGCCAGATTCTCGCCGCATGGTCGGTGGCGAACCGATGACCGGTCTGAAGCCGGTGCCGGCGACGCTCGTCTATTGCGTTCGGGACGGCCGCGTCCTGTTGGCCAAACGCAAAAAACCGCCTTACGTCGGTCAATGGGTGGCGCCGGGTGGGAAGATCGAAGCGGGCGAGACGCCCGTCACTTGTGCCTGGCGCGAACTGAAGGAAGAGACGGGACTTGATGCCCGCGACCCGGTCCTTCGGGGCATCGTCCTCGAGCGTTCGCCTCGGCCGGATTTCCAGTGGCTGCTGTTCTGCTATCTTGTCCGTCATGTGACCGGTGATGTGGTTTCGGATGAGCGCGAGGGCACCCTCGCCTGGTGGCCGGTCACCGACCTAGACACCATCGACATGCCGCCCGGAGATCGCGTGTTTCTGCCTTTCGTTTTGGCTCATAGCTCGCGGGTTTTCGAAGCGACGCTGGACTATGATGAGGCGCTGGCGCTGAAACATTTTCGCCTGGGCGCGGAAGATCGATGAGTGCCATCAGCGTGCACCGCGATCTCGACCGGTTGCCCCCGTCAGCACGGGCCATAGCGGTCGCCATTGGCAATTTCGACGGCGTCCACCTGGGTCACGGATGCGTTCTCGAGGAAGCTCGGCGCCGGGCGCGGGACCTGGGCACCGAGGTCGGGGTCCTCAGCTTCCACCCCCATCCGCGGACTTTGGTGGGGCCTGCCAAAGCGCCACGCCGGCTGACCCGGACCCGAGACAAGATCCGGCTTCTCGCCAAGCAAGAGGTCCGCCATCTCTATCTCTTAAGGTTCAACGACAAACTCAGGCAGACCACGGCTGAAGGTTTCGTCGAACGTGTGTTGCGGGACCAGTTGGCGCTCCGCCACGTCATCGTCGGCGAAGACTTTCGTTTCGGCCACAAACGCGCCGGTGACGTGGCCTTGCTTCGCGCCCTCGGACCGAGCCACGGTTTCGGCGTCAGCGCTCTTCCGCCAAGGACCGTTCAAGGCCAGGTCTGCTCGTCCACCCGCATCCGCGAACTGCTGGGCGAAGGCGATGTCGAGACCGCGGAGCAATTTCTCGGCCGCAGCTACCAGTTTGACGGGCTGGTCGTGCCGGGCGACCGCCTGGGACGCGAACTCGGCTACCCGACCGCCAATCTGCGGCCACTGGGCGGCCCGATCCAAATGCCGGCGCCCGGGATCTATGCCGTCCGAGCCAGGCCGCCCTCCGGTTCGTGGCTCGACGGCGCGGCGTCCTATGGCTGGCGGCCGACCGTCGGCGGCGCCGATCTTCGCTTCGAGGTCTATTTGTTCGATTTTGATGGCGATCTTTACGGCCAGACCTTGCGCGTCGCCCTGATCAAGCATCTGCGGCCGGAAAAGACCTTTGACGGGATCGAGGCACTCAAGGCACAAATGGCGCGCGACTGTGAGCAGGCGCGAGAGACGCTTGGCGCCCGAGAACCGGAAAGGGGCTGATCCGCCGTTCCGCAATGGGATGGTCGGAGGCCCGTAAATGCCTATGGTACGGGTCCTTGCTCACACGGACGCGCCTTTTTCCGAAAGCCCTCGATAACGAACGGCGACTGACCAGTAATGGCTAAAGACTATAGGGATACTGTTTGCCTTCCCCAGACCAGCTTTCCGATGAAGGCCTCGCTACCGACCCGGGAGCCGGCCATTTTGGAGCGCTGGCAGGCGATCGACATTTATCGAAAGCAGCGCGAGCAGTCCGCCGGCCGCGAACCCTTCATTCTTCACGATGGCCCTCCTTACGCCAACGGTCATCTGCACATGGGTCACGCGGTCAACAAGGTCTTGAAAGACCTCGTCAATCGCAATCAGCAGATGCTCGGCAAGAACGCGATCTACGTCCCCGGCTGGGACTGCCACGGCCTGCCGATCGAATGGAACATCGAGCAGACCTACCGAAAGAAGGGGCAGAACAAGGACGAGGTGCCGGTCGCGGACTTCCGCAAGGAATGCCGCGCCTACGCCGACAAGTGGGTGGATGTTCAGAGCGACGAGTTCCAAAGACTGGGCGTCATCGGCGACTGGAAGCGCCCATGGACGACGATGCGCTTCGATGCCGAGGCCGGCATCTTCCGCGAACTCGCCAAATTTCTGATGGATGGCAGCCTCTATCGCGGCAAGCGGTCGGTCATGTGGTCGGTGGTGGAAAAGACCGCGCTGGCCGAGGCCGAGGTCGAGTATCACGACCATACCAGCCACACCATCTGGGTCCGGTTTCCGGTCGTCTCGAGCCCGGTCCCGGCGCTCGACGGCGCCTCGGTCGTCATCTGGACCACGACCCCCTGGACGATCCCGGCCAATCGCGCCGTAGCCTATGGTGAGGCCATCCGCTACCTCGCCGTCGAGGTCGAGGCCACCGCCGAGGGTAGCTTCGCCAAGGCCGGAGAGACCTTGCTCGTCGCCGAGGATCTGCTCGCCGAGGTCTGCGAGACGGCGAAGATCAGCCAGTACGCTGTGACTGCCGAGCTCAGAGGCAGTGAGCTTGCTGGGACCGTCCTCGCCCATCCGTTCCAGGATCGCCCGGGCTACGGCTACGAGGTGCCGATGCTGGCCGGCGATTTCGTGACTACGGAACAAGGTACGGGCCTGGTGCATGTGGCACCGAGCCATGGCGCGGACGATTTCGAGCTCGGCGCCCGGCACGGCCTCGAGGTGCCTGACACCGTTGCCGAGGACGGGCTTTACACGGACGAGGTGCCGGGCTTCGAGGGCATCCATGTGTTCAAGGCCCATGAGCCGGTGATCGAGGCCCTGGAGGCCAAGGGTGCGCTTCTGGCCAAGGGCAAGCTGGTCCACAGCTACCCCCATAGTTGGCGATCCAGGGCGCCCCTCATCTTTCGCGCCACGCCGCAATGGTTCATTCCGATGGACGGCGAAAAGCAGCTACGGAAGGTGGCGCTTGAAGCCATTGCCGCGACCCGGTGGGTGCCGCCCCAGGGTGAGACGCGGATCCGGACGATGATTGAGAACCGTCCCGATTGGTGCGTGTCGCGTCAACGGGCCTGGGGCGTGCCGATCGCCGTTTTCGTTTCCAAGGAAACCGGCGAGGTGCTTCGGGATCCGGCGGTCACCGACCGCATCGCCCGGGCCTTCGAGCAGGAGGGCGCAGACGCCTGGTGGACCCGCGATCCCCAGGAGTTTCTGGGCAATGGCTATAGCCTCGATGATTTCGAGAAGATCGACGACATTCTCGACGTCTGGTTCGATTCCGGTTCGACCCACGCAACCGTTCTGGAGCAGCGGGACGATCTGAGTTCGCCGGCCTCGCTCTACCTGGAAGGCTCGGACCAGCATCGGGGCTGGTTTCATTCCTCCCTTCTGGAGAGCTGTGGTACCCGTGGCCGCGCGCCCTTTGAGGCGGTTCTGACCCACGGCTTCGTGCTCGACGCCGAGGGCCGGAAAATGTCGAAAAGCCTCGGCAACGGCATCCTGCCCTCGGACGTGCTGCCCAAGTATGGCGCAGACATTCTCAGGCTCTGGACCGCGAGCGTCGATTTCTCCGAGGACATGCGGCTTGGCTTCGAAAGCCTCAACCGCCAGGCCGACGCCTACCGGCGGCTACGCAACACGCTTCGGTTCCTGCTGGGCAATCTCCACGGCTTCCATGACCGGGAGTGCCTCGAGATCGATGCAATGCCAGAGCTGGAACGCTGGGTCCTGCATCGCCTGCAGTCGCAGCACGAGCTGGTGGTCACTTGTAACCAAGCGTTCGACTTCGCCAGGCTCTACAACTCGCTGCACAATTTCTGCGCCGTCGACCTGTCGGCGTTCTACTTCGACGTGCGCAAGGACGTGCTCTATTGCGATCCGGCCCACTCGATCCGCCGGCGCGCCTGCCGGACGGTGCTCGATCGTGTCTTCGACCATCTGGTGCGCTGGCTTGCCCCGGTTCTGGTGTTCACGGCCGAGGAGGCTTGGCTCGAGCGCCATGGTGATGCCGGCGAAAGTGTCCATCTCCAGGATTTCCTCACCGTGCCGTCTGCCTGGTCGGATCCGGAACTGGCGAAGAAGTGGGATCGTATTCGGGAGATCCGGCGGGTGATCACCGGTGCTCTGGAAGTGGAGCGCCGGGAGAAGCGCATTCGCTCCAGTCTCGAGGCGGCTCCGGAGGTTTTCGTCACGGGCGATGACCTCGCGCTGTTGGCCGATATTGACATGGCCGAGCTGGCGATCACCAGCGGTGTGGCCCTGAGCGATAAGGAGCCGCCCGACGACAGCTTCCGCCTGGACGAGGTTCGAGGGGTCGCGGTGTTGCCCCGCGCGGCTGAAGGCCGCAAATGCCAGCGTTGCTGGCAACTGTTCGGCGAGCTTGATGCGGACGATCTCTGCGAACGCTGTGCGGACGCGGTCCGCGCCCGCATGGCCGCTTGAGCCGACAGCCATGGGTAAAGGCGTGGTCACCGCATTGGCCGTGGCCTTGAGCATTCTGATCCTGGATCAGGCCACGAAATGGTGGGTCCTCGCGACCTTCGATCCGGTGTCGTGGCCGCTTCGGGTGACGTCTTATTTCAACCTGACCCTGGTTTGGAACCGCGGCATCAGCTTCGGTCTGTTCGGCGAGGGTGGTGAGTTCGGACGCTGGTTCCTCACGGCCCTGGCGTTGATCATCGCTGGCGCCCTGGTGATCTGGCTATGGCGGGGCGTCGATCTCTTGACCCGGTACGGCATCGCGCTCGTGCTCGGCGGCGCCATCGGCAACGCCATCGATCGGGTGAAGTACGGCGCGGAAGTGGATTTCCTCGACTTTCACGTTGCCGGGTTTCACTGGTACACTTTTAATGTTGCTGATACCGGCGTGGTGGTTGGCGCGATCACGATTTTAGCGGCAAGCATGTTGAACGAACGGCGCCAATCCACCGACGCTGAACTGAAGGAGTGATGAGCCATGGTTAGCCGGACCGGCATAGGCTTGGTCTTGGCAAGCCTGACCGCCCCCCTCGTTTTGAGCGCCTGCGGCGGTCCCCAGAAAAGCTTTGCCAGCGTCCTCGGGCTCGAAAAGCGAGCCCCTGACGAGTTTCGCGTGGTCGAGCGTGCGCCGCTGACCGAGCCACCCGACTACAATCTGAGACCGCCGGAACCGGGAGCGGTCCGCCCCCAGGAGGGCACGCCCACCGATCGGGCAAGGCGGGTACTGACCGGTAACCGGTTGACACCCACCGCCAGTTCCGGCCAGGGCGCGCTGCTGGCGGAGGCCGGCGCCTTCGATGCCGATCCCAACATCCGTAGCCGGCTCCTGTCCGAGACGACCGCGCTTGCCGACATCGACGAGGACAAATTCTGGATTATTCTCGACTTTCAGCGTCGGCGGTCGGTGCAACGGAGCGGCGTCAATGAGCCGTTAAATCCGGATGAGGAGGCAGCCCGTCTGGCTGCCGCCGGTGTGCCGGTTCGGATCGTGACGTCCCGGACCCAAGTGACGCCTATCGAGCCAGGGAGCTGAAGCGGTTGAGTAAAAACATCTTCGGTCGTTCGCTGTTGGCGGCAACGGCGATCGGGCTGGGCCTGGCGGCTGCGCCGGCATCGGCCGGTCTTTTCAATCCGGAAACCTTCGTGCTCGACAACGGCATGCGGGTCATCGTCGTCACCAATCGCCGCGCACCCGTGGTCAGTCACTGGGTCTGGTACATGGTCGGCGGCGCTGACAGCCCGGTCGGCAAGTCGGGCCTTCCCCATTATCTCGAACATTTGATGTTCAAGGGCACGGAGACGATCCCGCCCGGCGAGTTCTCCAAAATCGTCGCCCGCAATGGCGGCAGCGACAACGCCCAAACCTCACCGGATTACACGGCCTATTTCCAGAACATCGCCCGCGACCGGCTTGAGATGGTGATGGAGATGGAAGCCGACCGCATGACCAACCTCGTCATGAGCGAGGAACAGGCGATCGCCGAACGCTCGGTGATCATCGAGGAACGTCAGAGCCGGGTGGACAATGATCCGGGCGCCCGCCTCGGCGAACAGATGAATGCGGTTCAGTACCTGAACCATCCCTATCAGGACCCGATCATCGGCTGGCGCCACGAGATCGAGAGCTACACCCGTGAGGACGCTCTCGCCTTCTATGATGAATGGTACGCGCCCAACAATGCGGTGCTGATCGTCGCCGGCGATGTCGACATGGCCGAATTGAGGCCACTGGCGGAACGCATTTACGGCGCCATACCGGCCCGCGAGGTCAGGACCCGGCAAAGGGTGGACGAACCGCCTCAGGAGGCCCCGCGCCAGGTCACGCTGGCCGATCCGAGGGTGGTTCAGCCGAGCTTCATTCGCTCATATCTAGCACCGAGCCAGCGCCAGATCGGCTGGCAGAAGGCGATGGCGATGGATTTGTTCGCCGAGGTCCTGGGCGGCGGCAACACCTCGCGGCTGTACCGCGAGCTTGTGGTCGACAAGGCCATGGCCACCGGCGCCGGCAGCTTCTATCGAGGCTCGAGCTTTGATGAGACCACGTTCCGGATTTACGCCTCGCCCCGCGCCGGCGGTGATCTCGGTGAGCTTGAGCAGGCGGTCGACGAGGTCTTGGACCGGGCGCTTAAAGAGGGCGTCACGGAGGAGGAAGTCGAGCGGATCAAGAAGCGGCTGCGCGCTTCCGCGATCTACGCCCGCGACAGTCTCTCCGGTTCGATTCGGGTGATCGGCCGTGCTCTCGCCGCCGGGCTTGAGATCGAGGATGTGGAGGAGTGGCCGGAAAGGTTGGAAAAGATCACGGCCGACATGGTCAATGAGACCGCTCGGGAGCTGATCCAGCCGGGCGCTTCCGTGACCGGCTATCTGAAGACCGCCGAGGCTCCAGCGAACGGGGTCGAAGCTCATGGTGAGGAGGGGTGACATGGGCACCGGCATGCGCGCCTTTGTGGTGGCCATTTTGATGAGCGCCACCCTTTCTCCTAAGGTCCAAGCCGAAAGCGATGCGGCGCCCAAGGTTGTCGAGGTGACCGCCTCCAGCGGGGTCAGCGCCTATCTCCTGGAAGAACCCTCGATCCCGTTCTTCGTCATGCGCTTTCATTTCGAAGGTGGCGCCGTTTTCGATCCGCCCGACAAGGCCGGGCTCGCCCGCATGGTCGCGGCATTGATCGACGAGGGGGCGGGCGACTATGACAGCCAGGCGTTCCGCACCGCCCTCGAAGACAATGCCATCGAGCTCAGCTTCGATGCCGGCCGGGACAGTTTCTCCGGCACGCTGAAAACGCTCACTGAGAACAGCGATCTCGCCATCGAGCTTTTGCGCCTCGCTCTGAGCGAAGCTCGGTTCGACGACGAGCCGGTCGATCGTATTCGCGCGCAGATCACGGCGGGTCTCAAACGCCGTCTCAATGATCCCAACGACATCGCCGGACGGACCTACTTCGCCAAAGCCTTCCCGGATCACGCCTACGGTCGTCCGTCCGAGGGCCAGATCGAGACGATCGCGAACGTCACCAAGGATGATCTCCGGTCGTTCGTCGGCAAACAGTTCGCCAAGGACAAGCTGATCGTCGGTGTTGCCGGCGATATCGACGAGGCCGGCCTCCAAGCGGCCTTGGACAAGGCTTTCGGCGAGCTGCCGGATACGTCCGATCCCCTGCCCGTGGAGACCACGAAGCCCGAGGCGATCGATCTTATGGTGGTCGAACAGGCCGTCCCTCAGAGCGTGGTGACCTTCGGCCATGAGGGGATCGAGCGGGACCACGAGGACTATTACGCGGCCTACGTCGCCAATCACATCCTTGGCGGCGGCGGTTTCTCGGCCCGGCTGATGCAGGAGATCCGCGAGAAACGCGGCCTCGCCTACGGCGCCTACAGCTATCTGCTCCAGGCGGACTACGCACCTTTGTTTCTGGGCCGCCTCGCCACCAGCAACAAGGATGTGGCGACCAGCATCCAACTGGTACGCCAGGAAGTCGCGAAGATGGCGGAAGGACAGATCACCGAACAGGATCTGGCTGACGCCAAAACCTATCTCACCGGATCCTTTCCTCTGCGGCTTACCAGCAACGCCCAGATCGCCGGTCTTTTGGTCGGTATGCAGATCGCCGAGCTCGGCACCGGCTATATTGAGGAACGAAACGGCTTCATCGAAGCCGTCGACCTCGATCAGGTGAAGCGGGTGGCCAAAGACCTCTTCAAGCCCGAAGCGCTATCCTTCGTCGTCGTCGGCCAGCCGCAAGGCTTGGACGGCTAGTAAGCTGGCCGCTGGCCGGAGCCGGGCCTCCGGCCTAAGCTAGGTCTATGGTTTCAATCCGTCGTCTGCCGGCGGGACTGGTCAATCGGATCGCCGCCGGCGAGGTGGTCGACCGACCAGCTTCCGTGGTCAAGGAATTGGCTGAGAACGCCCTCGATGCCGGCGCGTCCCGCATCGAGATCGCGCTCGAGGCTGGCGGAAAATCCCTGATCCAGGTCCGGGACGATGGCAGCGGCATGGATGGGGACGTACTGGCACTCGCGCTGGAGCGCCACGCCACCTCGAAACTGCCTGACGGCGACCTGGTCGACATCCGCTATTTGGGGTTTCGCGGCGAGGCGCTGCCGGCCATTGGCTCGGTCAGCAGGTTGACGATTACGTCCCGCGTTGTGGCGGCGTCGAACGCGCATCAGGTGACCGTGAACGCCGGCCAAGTCGGTCCGGTCACCCCCGCCGCCGGGTCCCTTGGAACCCTCGTGACGGTCCAGAATCTGTTCGAGACTGTGCCGGCCCGGCGCAAGTTTCTGAAGTCAGAACGGGCCGAGGTTCAGGCGGTCAGCGACACGGTGAGGCGGCTGGCGATCGCCAACCCGATGGTCGGCTTCGCTCTTATGTCGGATCAACGCCATCTGCTGAATGTCGGTCCCGGAACGCTGAAAGACCGGCTTCAGGCGGTGATCGGCCGCGAGTTCGTTGCCGACGCGGTCGAGCTGACCGCGGAACGCGACGGCATCAAGATCGAAGGCTATGTCGGACTGCCCACCGCCAGTGCCCGCACCACCCAACATCAGATCTTCGTCGTCAACGGCCGCGCGGTTCAAGACCGGCTGTTCTCAGGCGCTCTTCGGGCCGCCTATCACGATCTGGTCTTCCACGGCCGGCACCCGAAGGCTGTGGTGATCATCGATATCGATCCGGAACTGGTGGACGTCAACGTCCATCCGCAAAAGGCGGAAGTGCGGTTTCGCGACGCGGGCGCCGTTCGGGGCCTGCTTGTCGGCGCGATCAAGCGCGCGCTTTCCGGCGAAGGGCTGAGCGTCGCCAGACATGTCGGCGGCACCGCCCTGGGCACCACCGAAGGCCGGCGCGATGCCAGCCTCTCAGGCCCCGGGCCCGGCACCGCGGCGCCGCGCCCCGGTCTCGCCGAAACCCCTCAGGCCTTTTTCACCGATGACAGCATGGCGCCGCCGGCGGCCATGGCCGCGGACGCCGCAGCCGGTGAGACCGGTGAAAACGCTGACGAAACATTCCCGCTCGGAGCGGCGAGAGCCCAGCTCCATCGGGCCTACGTGATCGCCCAGACCCCCGACGGAGTTGTGCTGGTCGACCAGCACGCGGCCCACGAACGGATCGTTTATGAGCGTCTCAAGGCTGCCATGGCCGAAAAAGGCGTGCCGGCGCAAACGCTCCTGGTTCCGGAGGTCGTTACCCTGGCACCGGCGATGGCGTCCCTGATCGCTGGCCGGCGCGACGGCCTTGCCGAACTCGGCCTTTGGGTCGAACCCTTTGGTGAGGATGCGATCCTGGTACGGGGCACGCCCGCCTGGCTCGGCGAAGTCGACGCCGCGGCGCTGATCAAGGATCTGGCAGATGACCTGGTTGAGCTCGATGACGGCCTCGCGTTGCGCGAGGCACTCGAACGGATCGCCGCCGCCATGGCCTGCCACGGCAGCGTTCGCGCCGGCCGCACCCTCTCGCTTGACGAGATGAACGCGCTTTTGCGCGAGATGGAACGAACGCCCAATATCGCCCAGTGCAATCATGGCCGTCCTACCTACATACGCCTGGACAAGGCCGATCTGGACCGATTGTTCGAGCGCCGCTGAAGCGCTTCACAACCGGGCGCCGGCGGTCTATCTGCCAATCCCAGAACATCCACCGGCCAGGACGAGGAGCCAACGTTGACCTATGTGGTGACCGAAGCGTGCATTCGCTGCAAGTATATGGACTGCGTCGAAGTCTGCCCGGTCGACTGTTTTTACGAAGGCGAAACGATGCTCGTCATCAATCCCGACGAATGCATCGATTGCGGTGTCTGTGAGCCCGAATGTCCGGTCGAAGCGATCCTCGCCGATTCCGACCCTGACGCGGAAAAGTGGCTAGAACTCAACCGTGAGTATAGTACTGGGCCCTGGCCCAATATTACCCGTAAAGGCGAAAGTCCTGCCGATGCCGCCGATTACGACAGCGTCGAGGGTAAATTCGAAAAGTTCTTCAGCGATAAACCTGGCGAGGGAAGCTAAGTAGTACTCCCGATCTGCCGGAATGCTGGGAATTGGTAAATTTTTGTGCTATATGTGTTAAGGTTTGTGTGTCGAATTTCGATCTGAAGAGACAAAGTCACGGCAACGAGACGTTGCAGATCAATCCAACAAATGGGGTGGACGCGTGGGGGCCTTGACGGCCTCCCAAGTTTTGTCGTGCCTAAGTGTCAGAAAGATCGCAGCGGTCCAAGAGTGGGAGTAGGCAGAGAATGGCAAAAAAGCTGGCGTTTGCAGCGGGCGACTACGTCGTTTATCCGTCGCATGGCGTTGGCCGAATCACCGGTATCGAAAAGGAAGAGATAGCGGGTATCGGCCTCGAGCTTTACGTCGTCTCCTTTGAACAAGATCGGCTGATCTTACGGGTCCCGGTCGACAAAATCGCCAAGTCCGGCATGCGGAAATTGAGCTCCAAGGAAAAGATCCAGTCAGCAATGGACGCCTTGAAGATCAAGACCAAGCCGCGCCGGGGCGTGATGTGGAGCCGTCGGGCCCAGGAGTATGAAGCGAAGATCAATTCCGGTGATCCGGTGTCGATCGCCGAGGTCGTGCGCGAATTGCATAAGGCCGAAGATGCTGAACAGTCCTACAGCGAGCGGCAGATGTATCGGGCGGCGCTGGAGCGTCTCGCCCGGGAAGTCGCGGCGATCGAGCGGGTCGATGAGACCACCGCTACCGAGAAGCTTGAAAAGGTGTTGGTGGCCGCGGCCTGATATCGGCCAAGGGTTCCGACGAACCTGCGAATGAGCGAGCGGGCGGCCATCGAGCCGCCCTTCGTCTTTTCTGGGGTCTTTGGTCGCCGGGAGTCGTAACGAACCCTATCGGCGCCGGTCGAGATGCCGGCCCTGAGGGCTCCGGTTTCGCCTCATGCGCTCACGAGGGTCGCTGGGCATGCTGGGCGTGGCGCTTCTCGATCACATCCCAGATCTCAGAGGCGAGGGACACGCCGTCGAACCGGTCGATTTCCTGGATACCGGTGGGCGAGGTGACGTTGATTTCGGTCAGAAGGCCGCCGATCACGTCGATGCCGACGAAGATCAAACCTTTCCTGTGCAACGTCTCGCCGATGGCTTCGCAAATCGTTTGATCGTGACTGGTCAGTGTCGCCGGTTCGGCCCGACCGCCGACGTGAAGGTTGGCCCGGGTCTCGTCCTGGGCGGGCACGCGATTGATGGCGCCCCGGGGCTTGCCGTCGATCAAAATGATCCGTTTGTCGCCCTCGCGGATCGCCGGCAGATAGCGTTGCACCATCAGAGGCTCGCGCGTATTGGCGAGCATCATCTCGAGCAGGCTGTTGAAATTGGTGTCGTCGGACTTGATCCGGAAGATGCCAATGCCGCCGTTGCCGAACAGCGGCTTGACGATGATGTCCCGATGCTGCCGGCGAAACGCCTTGATCTCGTCGACGTCATAGGTGATCAGGCTCTCCGGCATGAGTTCGGCGAAATGGGTCACGAACAGTTTTTCCGGAGCGTCTCGAACCGAGGCTGGGTTATTCACCACCAAGGTTTCGGGGTGGACCTGGTCGAGCAGGTGGGTTGCCGTGATGTATTGCAGATCGAAGGGCGGATCCTGGCGCATGAGCACCACGTCGAGACCGGCTAGATCGATCGTTTCGGGCGCGCCCAGCCTCGCGTGCTCGCCCTTCACCCTTTGGACGTCCATTGGCCGGGCCTTGGCGACGATTCGGCCATGGCGGTAGCTCAGTTCGGTCGGCAAATAGTGGTAGAGCCCGTGACCCCGACGCTTGCCTTCGAGGGCCAAAGCGAACGTGCTGTCGGCGTCGATATCGATGCTTTCCACCCGATCCATTTGGATCGCCACGGCCAGGCTCATGCCCCGAACTCCTCCACAATCCACCGCACGAGACTAGCAGCGCCGGGCCATGGCTGCGACGACTTGATTGCGTGCCGACAAGACCGCTAGAGCATGGCCCAGCGGAACGGAGCGGTCCTGGCCGGAAAAACCTGCTCCTCTTCCTGGCGTTAGAGCCTGTAATCCACGCTCATCCAAACCCGGGTTGTTCTCGTGGCGCTTGACGACGCAATGAATGCACCCGCCTACACCAAGGAGCGAGCCGCCCATGGCCTACGACGATCAAAATATCTTCGCCAAGATCCTGCGCGGCGAGATTCCTTGCAGCAAAGTCTATGAGGACGAGCACGCGCTGGCGTTCCACGACATCAATCCGATGGCGCCGGTTCACGTCCTCGTCATTCCCAAAGGCAGCTACACGTCCTTCGCCGATTTCGGCAGCAAGGGCACGGCCAAGGAGATCGAGGGCTTCTTCCGCGCGGTCAATCACGTCGCTCGCGACCTCAGCCTCGAGGACAAGGGCTATCGGATCCTCGCCAACACTGGCGAGCACGGACATCAAGAGGTGCCTCATTTCCACATGCATATTTTCGGTGGTGCGCCCCTGGGACGCATGATCAGCAAGGTCACCGGCTGAGCTGATCGGACACGACGTTGTGCCCAACGCTGACCACCGGCAGGTCCGCGAGCGTTCAAGCGCACTTTGAGCTTCGCGGCCGGCCATGAAGCGATGCCGAGCCCCGGCAGGAGACTTATCAACGGTCGGGCGCCAGGCGCGCCTTCGGTCCAGGGCAGGCCACGCGATTGGCGCTGCCATCTTCTCACGCCGCATGCTTGGCCTTCGGCCAGGAGTCTTCCGCCGACGAGATGCGGTCTAAATCTCCAAGGCGCGGAGACGCTCGCGCTGCTTGGCGCCCGGGCCTTTCGGTCTTTGCGAAGACCTAGGAGGGCGAGCGGAAGGATGCTGCTGGCACGCTTGGCGTTCTGACGCGGGCCAGTGACCGGAGGGACAGGGCGAGCGCGGCGCCGAGCACGACGCCGGTCAGGTTGGCACACACGTCATCAAGGGATGGGCTGCGGCCCGGGACGGACAGTTGCACCAGCTCCGCGGCGATGGCGAACAGGGTCAAGAGAACCACCGGGCGGCGCCAATTGTCGCCTCCCAACGACCAGAAAATGACCAGGCTTAGGCCGGCGAACCCGCCGCCGTGCAGCCAGGCATCCATGCCGCTCACGGGAAGCCGCAGATTGGGCGCCGCGCAGCCAGCGAACACCAAGACGAGCGCAACGATCCAGGGCAACGACCATCCTTTCGGGCAGCAATGACGCTACCCTACTCGGGCATGATTAAGGAGCTGTGAAAGGTTCGTGTCTGCCGGTGAGCTAGCGCCTGATCACCTGGTGCTCGGCGCGTTGCTCGTCGCCGGCCGGCGTCAGCGTCGCGGTACGGCCGAACAGCGGCAGGCCGACGAACCCGCGCATCTTCAAAAGGCCGTCTTCCAACCACATTCGCGCGCTGTAGGTGTCGCCTGTGTCCGGCGCGTAGATTTCACCATCGACCCATTTGTCGTCACCGTCGAAGACGAAATTCTTGGCGATAACCACCCCGACAAGGCTGCGGTCGCGGAGCTTTGGATCCGGATTATGCTCGTCCAACGTTGGTTTGTAGGTCCAAAGAATTCGCGCCGCGTAGGATTCGTCGTCCTCGAAAACCTGAATTTTCGCCTTGTTCGCATCGAACCAATAGGTGCCGATCACAGCATCTGGATCGACGGCGTTTGCAGGTCCAGCCATCAAAACGAACGCGGCCCCGGCGAAGAGCCTGAAAAACGGCAAGCGCGATGCCATCGGGAGGACTCCGGCGAAGTGAGAGAAGAACGTCATAGTTGCATTTTTTCCACTACTACTCAACCAAGACGGCGGGCCATCTTGGGAACGAACAAAAAAAACTGCCCCCGGGACTTCATGTGTCCCGCGACATGGGCCGCAAGCTCACCGGCTCCCCAAAACACGTCGCCTCGGACGACCCCTTTGATGGCACCGCCGGTATCCTGGGCAACCATCAACGCGCTGAATTCCTCATCACGTTCAGGATACGGCACATCGGCCGCTCGAAGCCACACCGGCGAGCCTAAAGGAACGTACGCAGGGTCAACCGCAAGTGATCTTTTCGGGGTTAATTGCACGCCTGAGGCTCCTAAAGAACCGAGATCAGGATCGAGCCCCTCGAGTTCGGTGAAGAAGATATAAGACCCATTGGACGTCATGAGCGCTTCGGCCCGGTCCGCTGGCGCCGCCTCCAACCAAGACCTGATCCGCTGCATGGACATCTCTTCGGCGGGCACTTCGCCCCACTCGATGAGATCGCGGCCAATCGCACGATAGCTGTGGCCGTTCTGACCCGCATAACCGACGCGTATGGTCTCGCCATCATCCAGCAAGACCTTGCCGGACCCCTGAATGTGAAGAAAAAAGCGATCGATTGGATCCTCGACCCAGGCCACCACCGGCGCCCGGTCGGCCAGAGCGCCGGCGTTGATCTGAGCCCGATCGAAATAGGGGAGGATCCGGCCGCCGACGCTGCGGCCTATCAGTCGCCGGGGGCCCTGGTCGAGACCAAACGCCCGTAAATCGACCTCAACGATGTCGTTCGGTGGCCCGTGGAGCGGATAGGGATAGCGGTGGTCCGGTTGCCGCGATCCTCGCAACAGGGGCTCGAAATAGCCGGTGAACAAGCCGTCGCTTTGCTCGCCGTCGAACAAGGCGAGCGCATCAAAACTGGTTTCGAAGAAGCGCTTGGCGTTGTCGGGCCCGGTGATGCCTGCCTCCAGACAGACCGAGTGCCAGTCGCTACCGAAACCGGCATAAGGTTTGCCGGAGAGTGGCTGATCGGCGGGCTTGGCCAACAGGTTGGGGCATGAGCGCCGGAATGTGGCAAGCGCTTCTGCATGGCTGTCGTCGTCCCAGCCCGGAAGATCCGCCACCGGCAGGAGTTCGTAGCGAAAGCCCTCCGCCGGCGGGGTTTTACCGCAGCCACTCAAAACAATGGCGAGGGCGAAAATGATAAGGGCACCAACCCCCCGGTGCCCCCTGCCAAACAACCGAACCGACACCGTTTCTTCAGTCGGCAACCTCGGTCCGAACGAGAACCCAGTTCGGGTCACCGCTTCGGGTATCGCGCGCGAATGTCCATACATCCACCACGTCCGTAATCCGCTCTGGATCACCGTCGATGGTCTCACCCTCGGCATTGCGGGTAACCTTGATCTGTTCCGTCTCGAAACGGACGGTTACCCGCGCTTCTGAGCCCGCCAGTTCCGCCGCCACCGGATCGGCCTTGCGGATCGCCACCAGCTCTGTGTCGAGGGTCTCACCGGCCGCATCCCGCGAATCAATGGCCGACGCGAACCCGCCATAGACGTCTTCGGCCAACAAGGGCTCAAGCGTGCTTTTATCACCCTTGGCGAAGGACTCGACGATCACCTCAAAGGCGAGTTTCGCGCCCTCGACGAATTGTTCGAGATCGAAACTTCGGTCCTTAGCATGAATGGCCTGAAGACCCTCTTTCAAGGTTTGATCCCCGATATCGCGGAAGGGATCACCTTCCCGACCGGACGATGAGCCACGGCTCGGCAAGCTGACCACATTGTCGTTGCTCGTGCTCGGCGACGGTGGCGGAACATCCCGCCGGCGCTCATGACCTGTGCGGCGACCGAGTACATTTCGCAGCCTCACGAAGATGAACAACGCCACGCAGGCGAAGAGAATAATGTCGATGTAGGGCAAGCTCTTCGCGATCTCTTAGCTGACATTCGGCTTCATGCCTTTGGGCAGCCATCCTTCACCCTGGCATGATACCGATCATATAGGTCGAGATAGCGAAACACAAACCACGCGAAGCCATGCCCCTCGGATTCCTCCTCTTTGCCGCATTCGTCGCCGTCCCCCTGGTCGAGATCGCTCTGTTCATTCAGATCGGCGGCTGGATCGGCCTCTGGCCAACCCTCGCCACGATCCTGGCGACCGCAGCGATCGGTGCCTGGACCATCCGCCTTCAGGGCTTCGCCCTGGCCCAGCGGGCCCGAGAACGCTTCGACCGTAAGGAGCTACCGGTCCGGGAAACGTTCGACGGCCTCTGTCTGGCGGTCGCAGGTCTCCTACTCCTGACACCCGGCTTCTTTACCGATGTCATCGGTGCGCTCTTGCTGCTGCCGCCCTTTCGCGCGCTGGCCTATCGGCGGGTCAGCGCCCGGGTCCAGGTGGTCCGGGAACAGGCAGCGGACGGTTCACAGTCAAAGCGTCAGCCCGACATCATCGACGTGGACTATGAGGAAATCGACGAGGAAAGCAACAAACCGATGCCGCCGCCTGGCGGCACATGGGATCGCCGAAACTGACGAAGCTTCGGATGGTCCAGGCGCGGCCGTATGAGCTAAGCTCGGCGTAACCAAAACCGATCGATCGGGAGGTATCAGATGAAGACCATGCAGGGTCCGGCGCTTTTTCTCGCTCAGTTCGCCGGTGACGAGCCACCGTTCAATACCCTTGAGAGCTGCGCGAAATGGGCGGCAGGCCTGGGTTACAAAGGCATTCAGATTCCGAGTTGGGATGGCCGGCTCTTCGATCTGGCGAAGGCCGCCGAAAGCGATGCCTATTGCGACGAGGTGAAGGGCATCTGCGCCGATGCTGGCGTCACCATCACGGAGCTGTCCACCCATCTCCAGGGTCAGTTGGTCGCGGTCCATCCGGCCTATGACGAGCTTATGGACGGCTTCGCTGCCCCGGAGGTTCATGGCAATCCCGCCGCCCGCCAAAAATGGGCGGTCGAGCAATGCGTCCTCGCTGCCAAGGCGTCAAAGCGCCTTGGCCTGACCAAGCATGTGAGCTTCACCGGCGCGCTGGCCTGGCCCTACCTCTATCCCTTCCCCCAGCGGGCACCAGGCCTGGTGGAAACGGCGTTCGACGAACTGGCCAACCGGTGGAGGCCGATCCTCGATCAGTTCGACGATGCCGGTGTCGACGTCGGTTATGAGATCCACCCTTCCGAAGATGTCCACGACGGTATCACCTTCGAGATGTTCTTGGAGCGTTTGAACAATCATCCCCGCTGCAACATCAACTACGACCCCAGTCATTTCCTGTTGCAGCAGCTCGATTACATCGACTTCATCGACATCTACCACGAGCGGATCACAAGTTTTCACGTCAAAGACGCCGAGTTCAACCCGACCGGCCGCCAGGGGGTCTATTCTGGTTTTCAGTCCTGGGTGAACCGGGCGGGCCGCTTCCGTTCTCTCGGTGATGGCCAGGTCGATTTTCCGGCGATTTTCTCAAAGCTTGCCGCCTACGACTACGATTACTGGGCGGTGCTGGAGTGGGAATGCTGCCTGAAGCACCCCGAAGACGGTGCCCGCGAAGGGGCTGCGTTCATCCGCGATCAGATCATCCGAGTGACCGAACGAGCCTTCGACGATTTCGCCGCGGCCAGCGTCGACCGGGATCAGAACCGGCGGATTTTAGGGATTGCCTGAGCCAGACGGTTTGATCAGAGCCGCGCGGCCGGACGACGGCGACGCCGTTCGGGAGATCGTCGAAAAAGCGTTTGAACCCTATTGCGCGCGCATGGACCGCAGGCCGGCGCCTATGGATGCGGATTATTGCCGGCTGATCGCCGAAGGTGCCGTGCTTGTGGCGGAAACTCCCGATGCCGTCGGCGGGGTAGTTGTCGCCTTTGTCCGGGACGGCGTCGGTTTCGTCGAGACCATAGCCGTCGCCCCTGGTCTTCAAGGCGACGGTTGGGGCAAGCGCCTCATGGTGGCGGCCGAGCAGAAGCTTGTGGATGAACGGGTCGAGATGGTCGAGCTTTACACCAACGAAGTCATGACCGAGACGCTGCCCTGGTACCTGCGGCTCGGCTACCACCACGCGAAAACCGTGAACGAAGAGGGCTATCGGCGGGTCTACTTTCGAAAACGGCTCAAACAAACAGAGGAGGCATGATCGATGACGGACAAACACAACAACGCTCGCAGTCGGCGCCTGCGGTTGGGCATGGTCGGCGGTGGCCGAGACGCGTTCATCGGCGCCGTGCACCGTATGGCCGCACGTCTCGACGACCGCTACGAGCTGGTGGCCGGGTGTTTTTCGTCAACAGCGGAAAAATCTAGGGCTTCCGCCGCCGATTTGGGCGTCGCTGCTGACCGCGCCTATGACGATTTCGAAGCGATGGCGGCGGCGGAGACCGCTCGGGACGACGGTATCGACGTGGTTTCCATCGTCACCCCAAACCATGTTCATTTCAGCGCCGCCAAGGCGTTTCTCGATGCCGGCATCCACGTCATCTGCGACAAGCCGATGACCACCTCTTTGGAAGACGCCGAGGCACTGGCCTCACTGGTTGACCGGACCGGCCTGATCTTCGTGCTAACCCACAACTACACGGGCTATCCGATGATCCGCCATGCGCGGGCGATGGTCCAGGCCGGCGAGATCGGCAAGGTGCGGGTCGTTCAGGCCGAGTACCCCCAGGACTGGTTGAGCCGCAAGCTCGAGGACACCGGGCTGAAGCAGGCGGCCTGGCGCACCGACCCAGCAAAGAGTGGGCCCGCTGGCGCCCTCGGCGATATCGGCACCCACGCCTTCAACCTGGCCTGTTTCGTCACCGGCCTTCGCCTCGACGCTGTGATGGCCGATGTTTCAACCTTCGTGGAAGGCCGAAAGCTCGACGACAATGTCCATGTGCTGACCCGGTGGCAGGGCGGTGCGAGGGGCATGATCTGGGCCAGCCAGGTGGCGCCCGGCAATGAAAACGCCCTGAAGCTCCGGGTCTACGGCGAGACCGGTGCGCTCGAATGGCACCAGGAGGACCCGAACTATCTATTGGTGAGCAAGCTCGGTGAGCCCCGCCAAAGGCTGACCCGGGGCATGGATGGGCTGGTGGATGCGGCCAAACGCGCGACCCGAATTCCGCCGGGCCATCCCGAAGGCTATCTGGAGGGATTCGCCACCATCTACGCGGACGCGGCCGAACTGATCACGGCCCGGCTCGAAAACCGCGAGCCCGATCCCGAGGCGACCACGCTGCCATCGGTTCGAGACGGCGTGGACGGGGTCAAATTCATCACCGACGTACTGGCCAGCGCCCAGGCCGGCGGGGTTTGGACCTGACGCTTGGGAGCGCTCTGATTGTTGGTATCGACGGTGAATGGTAGTCTCATGGCATGAATCAGGCTCCAAAATCATTGGTTGAACGACTGCCGACCTTGCCCGGCCCGGAGCAGGGAAGGGCGGCGCTGGCCCTGTCGGAGCGGCTGGACGAGATGCTCAACGCCGATAAGACGGCCGCGGCCGATCTTGAAGGGCTCCGGCGCAAGATCGACATCGGCATCGAGCAGATGCGCGCCGGTGAAACCGTTGACGGCGAGGAGATGATGGCTGCTTTGCTGCGAAAGCGTACGCCGTAAAAGTCTCCGAATTCGTATCGGCTGACGCCTCTTGACGTCCGCGGATCACGAAACGCCGGTGAGTTCCGCGCTGTAGTCCCAAAGCCGGCGCGCCGCTTCGTGGTCACGGGCGAAGGGTTTCGGTTCGATTTCGGCGCATCGGTCGAAATACTTGCCGCTGGTTCCTTCTACATCCGGCGACGTAGCCAGATAGATCAGCGTCGACGCGCCCCTCTCGGGCGGGATCATCAAAAACCGCGCGAAAGTCATGCCCAAGGCCCATAGGCCATGGGTGTCGCCATCCTGGGCGAACCCGGTGCGCACCACCCCGGGATGAAAGCAGTTCGCGGTCATGGGCTTGCCCTCAAGCCGCCGGGCCAACTCCTGGTTGAAGAGAATGTTACAGAGCTTGGAGCGCGCATAGACCTTGAACGGCGCGTAAGGCTTTGGCGCGTTCAATTGGTCGAGCTCCAAAGGCCCAGCCATGCGATGCGCGCGGGACGCCGTGCCGATGATCCGCACCGGCGCGCTCTTTTCCAAATGATCCAGCAGCAGATGGGTCAGGAGAAAGGGCGCCAGATGATTGATCTGAAACACCATGTCGTTGCCGTCCCTGCTCGTGGCAGGCTGGTCCAGCATCAGGCCTGCATTGTTGGCCAGGATGTCGAGCTTGGGAAATCGGTCGCGGATCACCTCGGCGAGCTTGCGGACCTGGTCCAGCTCGGCGAAATCAGCAAGCACGAGATCGAGCTTCGCGTCCGCCTGGCCGCGCCGGACCTCGTCCAGGGCGGCCTTGCCCCGGGCCTCGCTTCGGGCGTGCATCACCACGTGAAAGCCCTTCGCCGCCAGAGCTTTGGCTGCCGCCAAGCCGATGCCGGCGTTGGCTCCGGTGATCAGGATCGTGCTGGTGCTCGTCGCCACAGGCCTATCTCCGCCAAAGAACCATTGTGAAGCAACCATAGGTTGGGTATTCAGCCTTCTCAACCATTGCTACACGGCGACAGCCATTCCCCCGCTTGATCCTTGGTTCTATAAGAAATGCTCCATAGCTGCTGATACGGACCCGTTCATGGCCATTGCTTCGCAAAAGACCCTTTCCGACCCGAAACACGATGGCGACCGCCAGCGTGCGCTTGACGCGGCGATATCCCAAATCGAGCGCGCTTTTGGCAAGGGTTCGGTCATGCGGCTGGGCCAGCAGGACAGCGCGATCGAGATCGAAGCGATCTCAACCGGCTCGCTCAGTCTCGACATCGCGCTCGGCATCGGTGGCTTACCCCGGGGCCGTGTGGTCGAGATCTACGGACCGGAAAGCTCGGGTAAGACCACGATCACGCTGCACGTGGTGGCCGAAGCCCAAAAGCTGGGCGGCACTTGCGCGTTCGTCGACGCCGAACATGCGCTCGATCCGGGCTACGCGCGGAAACTGGGCGTGGATACTGACAATCTCCTGATTTCCCAGCCCGACACCGGCGAGCAGGCGCTCGAGATCGCGGACACGCTGGTCCGCTCCGGCGTGATCGACGTGGTGGTGATCGACAGTGTCGCGGCACTGGTGCCCAAGGCCGAGCTCGAGGGCGAGATGGGCGACAGCCATGGCGGCTTGCAGGCGCGCCTCATGAGCCAGGCGCTGCGCAAACTCACGGCCAGCATCAACCGCTCCAATACGCTGGTGATCTTCACCAATCAGATCCGCTCGAAGATCGGTGTCATGTTCGGCAGCCCCGAGACCACGACCGGCGGCAACGCGCTCAAATTCTACGCCTCTGTCCGGCTCGACATTCGCCGCATAGTCCAGGTCAAGGACCGCGACGAGACGATCGGCAACCAGACCCGCATCAAGGTGGTGAAAAACAAGATGGCCCCGCCCTTCAAGGTGGTCGAGTTCGACATCATGTACGGCGAGGGCGTGTCGAAGACCGGCGAGCTCATCGACATGGGCGTCAAGGCGGGCATCGTCGAAAAATCCGGTTCATGGTTCTCTTATGACAGCCAACGGATTGGCCAAGGCCGGGAGAACGCCAAGCAGTTCTTAAGGGACAATCCCGAAATGGCGGCGGCGATCGAGGCGAGCCTGCGCGAGAAAGCCGGGATCGGTGGTGTACCGGAGCTGTTGGAGCCGGCCGAGATCGTCGACGTCTGAGCCAAGCGCGGACGGGTAGTCGGTCGACCCGCCGCACCAACGCCTCATACCAACCGTCATACGAACAACGAGACCCGACCATGGCGAGCGTCAACGAGATCCGCCGAACGTTTCTCGACTATTTTCAAGGCCACGGCCACGAGATCGTCGCCAGCTCACCGCTGGTGCCGCAGAACGATCCGACGCTGATGTTCACCGCCGCGGGCATGGTCCAGTTCAAGAACGTGTTCACAGGCGTCGAAAAACGTCCCTACAACCGGGCGGTCACCTCGCAGAAATGCGTTCGCGCCGGCGGCAAGCACAATGATCTGGACAATGTCGGTTACACCGCCCGGCACCACACCTTCTTCGAAATGCTCGGCAACTTTTCGTTCGGCGATTATTTCAAGGACGTCGCGATCGAGCTCGCCTGGAATCTGGTGACCCGAGACTTCGGCCTGCCGGCCGACCGACTTTTGGCGACGGTCTATGCCGAGGACGAGGTCGCGTTCGATCTTTGGAAGAAGATCGCGGGCCTGCCCGAGAGCCGGATTATTCGGATCCCCACCTCCGATAATTTCTGGGCGATGGGCGACACCGGCCCCTGCGGCCCCTGCTCAGAGATCTTTTTCGATCACGGCGAAACTGTCGCCGGCGGTCCGCCGGGAAGCCCGGACGAGGATGGCGATCGGTTCGTCGAAATCTGGAACCTGGTCTTCATGCAATATGATCAGGTGACACCAGACCAGCGGGTGGATCTGCCGAAACCGTCGATCGACACCGGCATGGGGCTCGAGCGCATGGCCGCCGTGCTCCAGGGCTACCACGACAATTACCAGATCGACCTGTTTCGCAAACTGATCGCGCGAAGCGTCGAGCTGACCCAGACCCCGGCGGAAGGCGAGCACGCGCCGTCGCACAAGGTGATCGCCGATCATTTGCGGGCATCGGCCTTTCTCTTGGCCGAAGGCGTCATGCCTGGACCTGAGGGGCGAGGCTACGTGCTGCGCCGGATCATGCGCCGCGGCATGCGCCACGCCCATCTTCTGGGTGCCCGCGAGCCGCTGATGTGGCGCCTGGTATCCGTTTTGGTTGAGGAGATGGGCGCGGCCTATCCAGAGCTCGCCGCGACGGAGAGCCTGATCCAGGAAAGGCTCCGCGACGAGGAAACCCGTTTCCGACAGACGTTAGAACGCGGGCTCAGGCTTCTGGATGAGGAGACAAACGCCCTTGGCGAGGGTGACAAGCTTGCGGGGGACGTCGCCTTCAAGCTCTACGACACTTACGGTTTCCCGCTCGATCTGACCCAGGACGCTCTTCGGTCCCGGGGTATCCAAGTCGATGTCAGCGGTTTCGACGCCGCCATGGCGGAACAAAAAGCGAAGGCGCGGGCGAGCTGGAAAGGTGCCGGCGGTGCCGCGATCGAGAGTGTCTGGTTCGACCTTCAGGACCGCTTCGGCGCGACCGAGTTCCTTGGCTATCAAGCCACCCGGTCGGAGGCGGAGATCAAGGCGATCCTGGTCGATGGCCGGGAGGTGGACGAACTCACCGCTGGCACGCATGCGGTCATCGTCACCAACCAAACGCCCTTCTATGGAGAAAGCGGTGGCCAGCAGGGCGACACCGGCCTGATAGCCAGCGATCAAGCATCGTTTCGGGTCACCGATACCCACAAACGCTTGGGCTCCGTCTTCGCCCATATCGGCCGGTTGGAACGGGGATCGTTGCGACCAGGCGACGCCGTGCTCATGGCGGTCGATCGTGAGCGACGCCGCCAGCTTCGCCGCGCCCATTCCGCGACCCACCTCTTGCATGCCGCGCTTCGCGGCAACCTGGGAGGCCATGTGGCGCAGAAAGGCTCGCTGGTGGCGCCGGACCGGCTGCGCTTCGACTTCGACCAACCGCGGCCCGTGACCGACGACGAGATCCGAGCAATCGAAACCGAGGTCAACGCCTTCGTCCGCCAGAACGATGCCGTCACCACCCGCCTGATGGCGATCGATGACGCGGTCAAAGCCGGCGCGATGGCGCTTTTCGGCGAAAAGTACAGCGATGAGGTTCGGGTGGTGACCATGGGCCACACCGATGATGAGCAGGTCTATTCGATGGAGCTTTGTTGCGGCACCCATGTGACGCGGACCGGCGACATCGGTCTGGTCAAGCTCACGAGCGAGAGTGGCGTTTCCGCCGGCGTCCGCCGGGTGGAAGCGCTCACCGGTGCCGCGGCGCTCGACGCCGTCGAGGCCGAGACGGCCCTGGTCCACGACCTGGCGGACCGGCTCAAAACCACGCCGCCCGACCTCCCGGCCAGGCTCGACGCCCTGTTGGAGGAGCGGAGAAGGCTGGAACGTGAGCTTACCGAAGCCCGGCAAAAACTCGCCGCCGGCGGCGGTTCCGCCAATGGCGAGGTGAAGGAAGACGTCGGCGGCATCGCGTTCGCCGGCCGAACCCTAGACGCGGTGCCGGCCAAGGATCTTCGCGGTGTTATCGACACCCTGAAAAGCCAGCTCGGCAGCGGCGTCGCAGCGATCGTCAGCGTGAACGAAGGCAAGGCGGCGGTCGTGGTCGGGGTCACTCCGGACCTCGTCGATCGGATCAACGCCGTCGATCTGGTGCGCGCCGGCGTCGATGCAGTCGGCGGCAAGGGCGGCGGTGGCCGACCCGACTTCGCCCAGGGTGGTGGACCCAACGGCGAAGCCGCGGCCGCGGCGATCGAAGCGATCCGGACGGCGCTCAACGCCTAATGCGTACCGCCCTATTCCTTATTCTTTAGTCGCGTTGTCGTGACATGCTGTGAGCGGGCACTAATAAAGGTCGCTAGCTAGCGCGAGTACACACTTGTTCTATCACTTTTACGAATGGCAACGGTGGGCTTTTCAGCCTCTGTTGGAGGCGGCCCGGATGTTCCGGTCCATGCCGGCGCCGGTTTGGCCCAACGTCAGTCAGGCAGGCCCCGAACTGACAACCCGCTTGGTCGAGGCCGGTGAACCGGTGACGGAGCCGCTGGTCGACGGTGTCGCCCGAGATTTCGGCGCCCCGGTCTCTGAGACCACCTTGCTCGATCTGCCATTCGTCACCATCCGCCGCTTGAGCGCGGATCCGAGCGGGACCGGCCATCACGGTAAGCCGCCATGGATCATCATCCCGCCTTTCTCCGGCTATGCTCCGGTTGTTACCAGCCCCTTGCTGGCCTCGGCGCTGAAGACCGGCGATGTCATCGTCACCGATTGGGTCGACGCCCGGCTGGTCCCGCGGTCCATGGGTCCGTTTGGTCTGCGCGATCAGGTCATGACCTTGTTGGACACGATCCATCTGGGCACCAAGGGCTCGGTCGTGGTGGCGCTCTCCCAGTCGACCATCGCCGCGATCGCGGCATTCTGCCTGAATGACAAAGCCGAGGTCGAACCGGCGGCGCTAGCGCTTCTGGGCGGACCGATCGATGCGCGGGTCAACGCCCAGCCGCTCCACGACTTCCTTCGCTTCCAGCCGCTGCCAGTGATCGAGGCCCAGTGCCTGGCCCGCGTGCCACAGCGGTTCGAGGGTACGGGCCGCCGTGTCTATCCGGGCCTGTTCCAGATGCTCGCCTACGCCTGGGGCAGTCCGAGCACCTATCTGGACGCCCAGAACGGGCTTTTGGCGGAACTCGCAGGAGGCGGGCCGGCGGCTCGCTCGCGGGAGCATAAAGATCTGCACAGTCTCATGGACGTACCGGCGGAACTGTTCCTCGACACCGTCGCCGTCGCCTTCAAGCAATTCGGGCTGGCGGAGGGCAAACTCGCCTTTGACGGCCGGCGCGTCGATCTGGCGCGGCTCGACGACCGGGTGGTGCTGACCGTCGAGGGTGAACGGGACGATCTGGTCGGACCGGGGCAGTGCCACGCGCTGTCGACGATCCGGCCCCAAATTCGCAACCTTTCGGCGGAGACGATCGAAAGCGCACGCCACCATGATTTGTTCACCGGCGCCCTGTTCCTGGAAGAGGTGGCGCCTTTGCTCCACGGTCTTTACGACCGGGTCACCAGCGAGCTCAGCGTCTGAGAAAGCTGCCCAGCACGCCCCGGACCAGTTCGCGGCCGATGGTCCGCCCCACCTGGCTTCCCAGCGAGCGAACCACCGACTTGGTGATGGCTTCGCCATAGCCCATGCGCGAGCTGCGACCCCGGTTACGGGCGCGCACCTGGCTTTGCAGCGCTTTGTCCTGGGCCGTGCGCCGGCGCTCCTCGGCGGCCGCCAATTCCTGCGCCATCGCCTGCCTCGCTTGATCGTTGGCCCTCTTCGCCAGAAGCTCGTGGGCCGATTCTCGGTTGAGCAGCTCCTCGTAAAGCCCTTGGACCGGGCTCTGGTCGACCACCGCCTGGCGCTCTGCCGGGGTGATCGGTCCCATGCGTGAGCGGGGCGGGCGGATCTTGGTGCGCGCGACCATGCTGGGAACACCTTTCTCCTGCAGCGTCGAGACCAAAGCCTCGCCGACTTCGAGCTCGGTGATTGCCTGGGCGGCATCGAACGCCGGGTTCTGACGAAACGTGTCGGCGGCGGTCTTCACCGCTTTCTTGTCGCGGGGTGTAAAGGCCCGCAATGCGTGCTGCACCCGGTTACCGAGCTGGCCCAGGACGTCCAAAGGCACGTCCAGCGGATTTTGCGTGACGAAGTAAACGCCGACCCCCTTGGAACGGATCAGCCGAACGACCTGTTCGACCTTCTCCAACAGCACCTTCGGCGCGTCGTCGAATAAAAGATGCGCTTCGTCGAAGAAGAAGATGAGTTTCGGTTTGTCGGGATCACCGACCTCCGGCAGCTCTTCGAACAACTCACTCAGGAGCCAGAGGAGGAAGGTGGCGTAGAGCTTCGGCGCCAGCATCAGGCGCTCGGCGGCAAGCACATTGACGTAGCCTCGACCGCCATGGGTGGTGCGCATCAGGTCGGAAAGGCCCAGAGCCGGCTCGCCGAACAGGGCTTCGCCGCCCTGCTGCTTGAGCGTGAGCAGCCTCCTTTGGATCGCGCCCACCGAGCTCGTGCTGACCCGGCCGTAGGACAGGCTCAGGCTCTTCGCATTCTCGCCGACAAAGGTCAGAAGGCTGCGGAGATCGTCCAGATCGAGCAGCAAGAGCCCGTCATCGTCGGCAAGCTGGAACACGACGTTCATGACGCCTTCCTGGGTCTCGTTCAGACCCAGCAGGCGCGACAGCAAAAGCGGTCCCATTTCGGCAATGGTCGTCCGCACCGGATGGCCCAACTCGCCGTAAAGATCCCAGAAGACCACGGGCGTCGGCTCGAAGTCGTAATCCTCGTCGCCGCAAAGTTCCGCGCGGGCGACCATTTTCTCCGACAGAGGGCCAGCCTGACTTAGACCGGCCAGATCACCCTTAACGTCGGCCACGAACACGGGGACACCGGTAGCGGAGAATGCCTCGGCCAAGATCTGCAAAGTCACCGTCTTGCCGGTGCCGGTCGCTCCAGCAACCAGACCATGGCGATTTGCCAGACCCAAGTCTAACGTCTGAAAGACGCCGTCTTGACCCCGACCAATCAAGATGTGGTTGCCTTCATTCATTCGGATCACTCCCTATTTTCGGCGAATTGGTGACCTTAAGGTCTATTCACGGTTGCTTAAGATTTATTCAGTTGCTACGCGTCGCTGGCGTCTTGGACGAAAGCAAGCGCTGGAGCCACTGGCTCATTAGGAGGCTTTTAATGGGTTACCGCATCACTGAGATCGAAGGCATCGGCAAGTCGCATGGTGCCAAACTCCAGAAGGCCGGGATTGCTACGACCACCACGTTACTGGCGGAAGCATCCACACCGAAACGCAGAAAGACCCTTTCCGAAAAAAGTGGGCTGACCGAGAAGCAAATTCTCAAATTTGCCAACCTGGCTGATCTGATGAGGATCAAGGGCATTGGCACACAGTATTCGGAGTTGCTCGAAGCTTCTGGCGTGGACACGGTCAAGGAATTGAAAACCCGGCGGCCCGACAATCTCGCGGCCAAGATGAAAGAAGTAAACGAAAAGAAAAAGCTAACACGAACGGTGCCGACCGAGACCAGAATTACCCATTGGGTTGACGAAGCCAAAACCTTAAAGCCTGCGCTTAAATACTAGGCGCCAACGCAATCGGCCGCTGCGGTCGTTCGAGACGGGCGCGGCGGCCGATGATCAACACTATTTGGTCCGCCATTCTTCGGTTGGTTCAGGCTTAGAAGGAAACGCAGCCGCGCCCGAAGCTTTCGAGCAACAGGTTCTGGGCGAAGTTGAGCAAAAGGATGAGGGGGATCGGCGAGATGTCGATACCGCCCAAATCGCCGAAAATCCGGTGAATGAGCTCACGGATCGGGCGAAGGGCCGGCTCGGTCAGGCGATGCAGGACGGTGCCCACCATGTTCACGAACTGGTTCTGGTAGTTCACCACGTTGAAGTTGACCAACAAGCTCAGCACGACCGAGATGATGAGCGCCCAAATGTAGAGATCGATCAGGCTGTTGATCAACGAGAGTAACGAACACATTCGATCCTACTCCAGGAACGAGGGAGACGATTGGCGAAGCCGCGGCCGGCGAAGCCTTGGGAAAGCCCGGTTTCGGTGGCCCGGACTATAGCGCAGCGACCCCGCGCGAGAACCCCCGACAAGCTGCTTGACAGCGACCGCGGCGGGTGGGCACAAGGCCGTTTCGAGCACAGATGCGCGTGGGGCCGTAGCTCAGTTGGGAGAGCGCTTGAATCGCACTCAAGAGGTCGCCGGTTCGACTCCGGTCGGCTCCACCAACGCTGAATTCTCGGGCCCGCCGCTACCGCATGAGCGAGCCTGACGACCCGTTAGGCGCGTTCCTCGGCTACCGCCGTAGCGGCGTTTGTCAGGGCGGCAAGCTTGTCGTAGCGGAGCAGCTCGGCATAACCACCCATCAGATCCTTAGTCTCCAACCGGCCGGCCTCGCTCGTCGCCTGCGTCTCGAGCCAGCGCCTGACCTCGGCCCGGGGCGTCACGTCGAACAGAGCGAGCCAGGCGCGGAGCCCCTTCGCGGCCAGGCCTGGCATGCCATCCATTTGGGCGAAGTCCACGATATGCAGGGCACCGCCCGGACGGACCATGGCGGTCGCGTCCTCTAGCGCCATGGTCGGATCGTCGAACATGGAGAGCGCGTAGGAGATCACGACCCGGTCATAGGCCCGGTCGTCGCCGAACACCCTGAGACCGTCGCCGGTCCCGGCAAGACCCTGGGCGAGCTTGATCCGATGATCGAGGCCGTGACTCCGAACCAAGGCCCGAGCGGATCGAAGCATCTCCTCGGACGCATCGATGCCGTAGAACATTGCGTTCGGGTAGCGTTTCGCCATGAGCACCAGGTTGCGCGCCGTACCGCACCCGATCTCCAAGACCCGCTCACCGGGAGAAAGCGCCAGTTCGCGGATCATCTGATCGCGGCCGACCAGATAGTATTTGCGGGTGAGATCATAGATGTAGCGCTGCCAGCGATACATCTGGTCCATGCGCTGGGCGGCGTCGCCGGCGCCACCGCGGGCGGACACGGCGACCACTAGCCGAGACGGCTGTAGAGATGAAAACCGCCATAGATGGCAGAACGGTCGCGACGATGGAGGTCTTGGCTTTCCTCGACGCGTTGGTCCCAACCGCAGGCCAATTCGGGGCTCAGCTTTCGGTCGAGCGGTGACGCGGCGCCGGCCGTGCGGAATATGACCTTGGCGTCAGCACTCCCTGCCCGGGATACCTCTCGCCAGAGATCGTTAATTTGGTCCCGACTCATCCAGTCTTGGGCATCGAGAAAGACGAACCGGTCCACGGCGGCGCCGGCAGTCCGGCTCAGATGGTCGGTCAGTGTCGCCCGGACGACGCTGACCCGGCCAACCCGTTCCTTGATGCGCTCGTAGACCGCGGGCTTCAGATAGTCGGGTAGGGCCTTGCGGTTATCCGTGTCGTAACGGCGCGCGCAGGCCTGCCAGGCGAAATAATTGTCGTCGAGCGGAAACCCGCAGACCAGGCGCTCGACCCGTTCCCGGCACATGGTCGCCAGCATGTCCTTGCCTTCTTCCTGAACCATCGCCTGATGTTGGGCTGGGGGGATGCCGAGGCCGTAATAGGCGAGCGGGGTTCGGGCAAGCCAGCGAACGATCGAATGGTCGAAAACCGGCGCCACATGGCGCTCGAACAGCTCTCGCTGTTCGGCGACGCTTCGGGCTTCGACGATCTTCGCCGGATTGCCGCCCAGGAGCCGGGCGAGGACATGGGCGGTCGTCAGAAATCGGCCGAACAGGCCGCGCCGATAGAAACCATCGGCGAAGTAGCGGATCCGCCGGCGGCCGAGCAGGTCGCGCTCGCCCCAGAACGCGCGGACATCCGGATCCAGATGGGGGGCTATGTAGCGGTCGTAGAGCTCAACATTGGCCTCACGGTCGCCATGGGCAAAGAAAGAGAAGAACGGCTCGTAGGCCGGAAGCCGTTCCAGCGCCGTCAGCTTCAGACGGGTCAGCGCCACATGCGCCGGATTGAGATCGACCGCGGTGATCGACCGGGGATCGGCATCCAGATAAGCCAGCACATTGCAACCGCCCGACGCGATGGTGAGCAAGTTCTTGCCGGCGACATCGCCCATCGCCTCCAGATCGACCCGGGGATCTTCCCAGATCTGGTTGTAGACGAAGCCCTCGAAACTCAATGTGAAGAGCCTTTCCAGCCACCGTTGCTTGGTGCCGGCGCGGCTGATTTCCGCCGCTTCGCGAAGCAACACATTAGCCATGATACGCTCTCCCGAGGTTGGGGTGGGACTGGGCCGCCAGCGCGGCCGGCTCAAAGGACTTTGTGAAGTGTGACGCCGGCGGCGTCGACGGTCGCGAAGTGGGAAGGCGATCCGATCCAAGCGCCGGTGTTGACATATTCGATCATACTCAGACCGTCGGCTACCGGATCCGGCCGGTCATGGGTCGCCTCATGGGTGTGACCGCAGAAGATCACGTCCGCACTGTTCTCCAGGGCAAAGCGCTTCGCCCGGACGGCAACCCGTTTGGAGAGCCGCATGAAATGTGCGTGCTTGCGGTCCATCCAGAGCGGCCACCGGCCCTGGGTCGAGAGACGCCTTTGGCAGAAGGACAGGAGCGCCGCGCCGGCGTCGGTGAGGATCGGGTTATCGGACAAAACCCGATCGAACCGGTCACCGTGGACCGCCATGTAGCGGCGTTCGTTAGCAAGCCAGGTGAACATCTCGCAAACATGGATCCCCATCAGGTGCGAGGCAACCTTGGCCGCCTGACGGTCGTGATTGCCTAGGACCCAGATAACCTCCACCTTGCGGCGCGGGTTGGAAAGCTTCCGGATGTGCCCCAGAAAATCCCAGCTGTCGGAGGTCAGTCGCTGAAAATGGAGGTCATGGAAGATATCGCCCAGCAGGACGAGACGCCGGAACCGCCAGCTCTTCATCACGTCGATGAGATCGTTTACCCGAGATGCTGGCAAGCCCAGATGCACGTCGGAGATAAGAAACGTGTCGGTGACCCGGGGGAGAGGAGCGACGTCATCCTGTCGATCCGCTACGGCACTCGCCTGCGCAAGCTCCGATGAGAATAAAGCTGTGGCCAAGCGCATGCCCTGCTTGCCGAACGAACGCGCCGCCCCGCAAGCCGCCGCGTACCAGGAACCGGATGAACTCGCGCAAGAGTTGTGTCCGGTGGGTTCATCCCTACTGCCGGATCGTGACAGTCCCGTGACGACGCGGCGAGGCTTCAGCTAGGGCTTGACTTGGGTCGTTCAAGGGGATTTTTAGAACTGTTCTAAAATTTGACCCGTCCGAGAGTGGTCTATGGCCTCCGATCCCACCTTGCTCCTCGTCGCCATAGCCGCGCTCATCACGGCCCTCGCGACCGGGCTTGGCGCCCTGCCCTTCTGGTTCACCCGCGACCTGAGCGGCAAGTGGCTGGGCTGGTCGAATGCCATCGCCGGCGGGCTCATGTTGGCGGCCTGCCACAGCTTGATCGTGGAGGGCATGACGTTCAGTTCCGAGCGCACGCTCATCGGTCTGATCGCCGGCCTCGTCTTCATCCTCGTCAGCAATCACGTGTTGAAGGACCAAGACGACATCGACTTCGCACAATTGCGCGGTGCCGACGCCCGCCGGGTCTTTTTGGTCCTCGGCATCATGACGCTCCATTCCGCCGCTGAAGGGATCGGCGTTGGCGTCGCTTATGGTGACGGCCGCGGTCTCGGCGACTTCATCACGGCGGCGATCGCGCTCCACAATGTGCCGGAAGGGATCGCGATCAGCCTGGTGATGATACCCCGCGGCGCCAGCGTGCTCGCCGCCGCCGGTTGGAGCGTCTTCTCGAGCTTGCCCCAACCGCTCCTCGCGGTGCCGGCCTTCACCTTCGTGCTTTTGTTCAAGCCGATCCTGCCGGTCGGCCTCGGTCTTGCCGCGGGCGCTATGATCTGGATGGTCTTCTCGGAGTTGATCCCCGAAGCGGTGGAGGAGGCGGGCGGCCAGAGCAGCGCTTTCATGGTGACCGCAAGCTTCATCGCCATGCTCGCGGTCCAGGAACTCCTGCTCTAGCGGGGCGGCAGGCTCGACAGAGCGTCCCGGTACTCGGCCTCGAGACGGGCGCAGAGATCGGCGACGCTCGGCACGTCGTTGACGCTGCCGACACCGTGGCCCGCAGACCAGATGTCCTTCCAGGCCTTGGCCTCGTGATTGAGCTCCTCGGCCAGATTGGGACTATGCGGCTGGGGCGGCGCATCCGGATCAAGCCCCGCCTGGACCAGACTGGCGCGCAAGAAATTGGCGGGTATGCCGGAGACGTTGGGGGTGTAGACGATGTCGGCCATGCGGCTTTCGGCGATCATCTGTTTGTAGTCCTGACTGACCCGTGCCTCTTCGGAGGCGATGAAGCGGGTGCCGACATAGGCGAGATCCGCGCCGGCGGCCTGGGCCGCGAGGATCGAGGCACCATCCGAGATGCATCCCGACAGGAGCACCACGCCGTCGAAGAAGCTCCGCACCTCGCGGACGAAGGCGAACGGGTTCATGAGGCCGGCATGGCCGCCGGCGCCGGCGCTCACCAGGATCAAGCCGTCGACCCCGGCCTCGATGGCCTTTTCCGCATGGCGCCGCGAGATGACATCGTGAAAGACGATGCCGCCATAGCCGTGGACCTTTTCGACAAGATCCGGAACCGCTCCCAGGGAGGTGATGATCACCGGCACCCTGTGCTCGATGCAGCGTTCCAGATCCGCCTCGACGCGGGGATTGGTGCGATGGACGATCAGATTGACCGCGTAAGGCGCATCGTCGGCTGAAAGAGCGGCGTCGATCTCCAAGAGCCACTGCTCGAACCCTTCCGTGGTCCGCTGATTGAGCGCCGGAAAAGCGCCCAAGACACCGGCGCGGCAGGCCGCTATGACCAGTTCCGACCCGGAGGTCAGAAACATGGGCGCAGCGACGGCCGGCAGGCGAAGACGCCCTTCGAGCTGAACCGGAAGAACCATGAAAGCGCCTTTCCTCAGAGAGGCCGGTTGTCAGGGCCGGCCAAGGACCCCGTCACGGACATAGTGGAATTCCTTGGATCCGCTCAAGTCGCCGAGCTCCCTGATCCGTCCCGTGAAACGAAAACCGTGACGCTCGTAAAAGCGGTGCGCGCGGGTGAACCTCGTGTCCGTCCAAAGCTCGATATGCTGCGCACCCCGGTCAGCGACGAAACCCAATGCCCGATCCAGAAGGGCTGGGGCCAGACCGCCGCCCCGCTGATCCATCGCGACATAGAGTTTGAGCAGCTCATGGACGCGCGTGTGGGGCATCCAGGCGACGGCGATACTACCGACGACGCACTCCGACTGCACGGCCACCCAAACGGCACCCTGGCGACCGGCGAAATGCGTGGCCACCGCGTCCAATTCCGGAAACTCGGCCTCGCGGTCGAAAACGCACCCCTCATATTCCCGGAACACGGCGCAAATGAGCTCGGCGATTCCTTCGCCGTCTTCGTCGACGGCACAGCGGATAACCGGCGCCTCGCTTGACAGGTCTTTTCGCGGATCAGACAAGGAAACCGCTCCAACGCGTATCGAACCCACACCAAATACGGCATTTTTCATGTTTCTCGTCACCGGCGGCGCCGGTTTCATCGGCTCCAACATCCTGGCATCGCTCGAGGCTTCGGGCTATCGCGACCTTGTGTGTTGCGATCGGCTGGGTACTGCCGAGAAGTGGAAAAATATCGCCAAGCGGGATCTGAGTGATCTGATCAGTCCCGATCAATTGCCAACCTTCCTCGATGCTCAAGGGCATCGGCTGAGCGCGGTCATTCACATGGGTGCCTTGTCGGCGACCACCGAAACCGATGCCGACCGGATCAAGCAGGAGAATATCGATCTCACCCTCGCGCTCTGGCGGTGGTGCGCGGATGAACAGGTTCGCCTGATCTACGCGTCATCGGCGGCGACCTACGGAGACGGTGCCCAAGGCTTCGACGACGATCCCTCGCCGGAAGCCATGGCGCGCCTCGTGCCGCTGAACGCCTATGGCTGGAGCAAGCACCACACCGACCGACGGATCCAGAGGGTCATCCGCGACGGCGGCAACGCGCCGCCCCAATGGGTCGGTCTCAAATTCTTCAACGTCTACGGCCCCAATGAATATCACAAGGGCGCCCAGCAAAGCGTCGTCCCGCAGTTTCACCGCCAGATCAAAGAGAGCGGCGAGGTCAAGCTGTTCCGCTCGCACAAGAGCGGCGTCGGTGACGGCGATCAGGCGAGAGATTTCGTCTTCGTCGAGGACGGCTGTCGTCTGGTGACCTGGTTGTTGGGCCGGGGCGACGTCAATGGCCTCTTCAATGTCGGCAGCGGCCAGGCGCGAACCTTTCTGGATGTGGCCCACGCCGTGTTCGCGGCGATGGGTCGCGAGCCCTCGGTCACCTTCATCGACACGCCCGAGACCATTCGGGACGGATATCAATATTTCACGCAAGCGTCACTGAGCCGCCTTCGTACCGCCGGTTTCGATCAACCGATGACGACCCTCGAAGACGGCGTCGGTGACTATGTGCGATCCTATCTGGAAGCCGATGATCCCTATCGCTGAGGTTTTCCTGCGCCCGCCGGCCGGCCAATGGGCTGCGCAGACGATCGACCAGAGCCCCATCCTCAGTCCGGCCACCTTGGCTCATGAGTGACCTTTCGTCTCACCACTTGGCCGCCATCGAGCGCTTTGCCGACTTAAGCGTGCTCTGCCTCGGCGATTTCATGCTCGCCCAGATCGTCGAGGGCAGCGTCGAGAGGATCTCGCCCGAAGCGCCGATCCCGGTTCTCGACATCGCCGGCGAGCGCTCGATGCTTGGCGGTGCCGGCAATGTGGTCGCCAACCTCGCGGCGCTCGGCTGCCGGTGTTACGCGCTGGGAGTCATCGGCGAAGATGGACCAGGTCGCGACATCCAGGTGCTGCTGGACCAGTTGGCCGGTGTCACCTCCCATCTGATCGCCGACGGCGACCGGCCGACCACCCAAAAACTGCGTCTTGTCGCCAGCGGGCAGCAATTGCTGCGGGCGGATCGGGAACGCCGCCATCGTCTCAGTTCCGCCCGAGAGGAAAGCCTGATCGAGACCGCCCGGGGCCTCATGGAGACAGTCGATGTGGTGGCGCTCTCCGACTACGCCAAAGGCGTGCTCACCGAACGTGTCACGGGCACCGTCATCGATCTTGCCCGTGCCGAAAACAAGCCCGTGGTGGTCGATCCCAAGGGCCTGGAGTTCACCCGGTACGAAGGCGCCCACCTGGTCAAGCCCAACCGGGGCGAACTGGAACGCGTGGCGGGCCGGGCCCTGCCTTCAATCGAGGAGGTCGTCGACGCGGCCAAGCGCTTGCGGTCCACGATCGAGGTCGACAATCTCCTGATCACGCTGGGTGGCAAAGGCATGGTGCTGATCGACTCCGATGGCGCGGACCAGCGGATCGAGGCGATCCCCCAGGAGGTTTTCGACGTGGTCGGCGCCGGCGATACGGTGCTTGCGGTCGCCTCGGCCGGCCTTGGCGCCGGCCTCGACGCGCTTCAAACCTCGCAGCTAGCCAACATTGCCGGCTCGCTGGTGGTCGGCAGGCGCGGCACCGTGGCGCTTGATGCCGCGACGCTCGCCGAGGCGGTTGCCGGCACAGGCCCCAAACTGTTCCGCCGGGGCGCCTGGTCCCTTGATCGTCTGGTCGCCGAGGTCGAACGCCTGAGGGATCGGGGCCAGCGCATCGGTTTCACCAACGGTTGTTTCGATCTGTTGCACGTCGGCCACCTGGCCCTGGTCGACCAGGCGCGGGACGTTTGCGATTTTCTGGTCGTCGGTCTCAACAGCGACAGCTCGGTCAAACGCCTCAAGGGTGAGGAGCGGCCGATCAACGACCAGCATCGCCGGGCCAGGCTCCTGTCCGGTCTCGAGGCGGTGGATGCCGTGGTCCTGTTCGACGAGGACACGCCGGAAACGCTGATCCGAAAGATCCGCCCCGATCTCCTCGTGAAGGGGGCCGATTACCGCATGGAAGACGTGGTGGGCGCCGACTTCGTTCGCCAACAGGGCGGCGAGGTCCTGCTCGTCGAGCTGGTCGCCGATGCCAGCACCACCTCGCTGATCACCAAGTTTTCGTCCTGATCTGTCTTTTGGGCCGGTTTCGTCTCAGGCGGCCGGTCGGTCGCTTTCGCCGAGAGGACGAGCGCCGTGGCCTCGCAGTTCCCAGGCCAGAGCGTCGCCGATCATGGCCTCCAAATCATCGTGGACGGGCCGCCAGCTCAAACTTTCTTTCAATGCGGTTACATCGGCGACGACCGCCGCCGCATCACCGGGGCGGCGGGGCTGGACGCTGACGGGAATGGGACGATCCGCGACGCGTTCCACGGCGGCAAGCACCTGGGCGACCGACCAGCCGCGGCCATAGCCGCAATTGAGCGTCCGGCTGGGCCCGCCAGCGAGGAGCCGTTCCATCGCCATGACGTGGAGCCGGGCCAGGTCGCTGACATGGATGAAGTCCCGGATCGCCGTGCCGTCCGGGGTCGGATAGTCGTTACCGTAGAGCGGCATGACCGGCCGCTTCCCCAAGACCACGTCCAGAGCCACCTTGATCAGGTGCGTCGCATTTAGCTTGAGCGGTCCGATCCGCGCCAAGGGATCGGCACCGGCGACATTGAAATAGCGCAGCACCATGAAGGGTAGACCATGGGCGCGACCGGCGTCCTCGATCATCCGTTCGGTCATCAGCTTTGAGAAACCGTAAGGGCTGATGGGATGGGCCGGCGCGCTTTCAGGGACCGGCTCGGCGCCGACCTCGCCATACACGGCGGCGGTCGACGAAAAGACGAAGGCGTCGATGCCATGAGCTAACGCGGATTTGAGTAAGCTCAGACTGCCGGCCGTGTTGTTCGCATAGTAGGCGAGCGGATCGGTGAGACTATCGGTAACCGAGATCGAGCCGGCGAAGTGCATGATCGCCCGCACCCGGCAGCGATCCAAGAGCGAGGCGACCAGGCCGCAATCGGCAATGTCGCCGACCACGAGGTCGGCGCCCCCAACCACGTTTCCGGCATCGCCCTGGCTCAGATCGTCCAGGACCACAACCGGCCAGCCCCGTTCGCGAAGAGCCAAAACGGCGTGGCTGCCGATATAGCCCGCACCGCCCGTAACCAAGACACTGCCAAGCTCGCCCGCGATTTGCCCCACAACCGTTCCCGATCCATCGAAGAACGCGTAAGACTAGAGTTTCGTCTGCAATTATTCAACTAATAGTTGATTACGAGATTGGGAACTGGGCTTCACGGCGGGCCAACAATCGGACAACCGCGGACCGGCCCCGATGTCCCTTGCCCTCGGCGAGATCCACTTCCGTCTCCTCGAGGTGGAACACGTCCAGACCTTTCAGATCCTGGGCGACCTGCCAGGCGGTATAGAGCAGATCCAGCGCTTTCGGGCCGCCGGTGGCGTGGATCCGCTGATAGGGCGAGTAAGCCTCGAGCACAAGGAGGCCGCCCGGCCGCAACGCTTGGCCGATGCCGCGGTGAACCTGAACGCGCAGATCCGGCGGGAAATGGGCGAAGATCGAGACAACGACATCATAGGCCGCAACGGGCCAGGCCCAGTGCCGAAGGTCCGCTTCGATCGTCTCGACCTCGACACCTCTGTCTGCGGCGAGCGCACGGGTCTTGGCCAAGCCCTTGGCGGACACGTCCACCGAGGTCACGGTGAGCCCTTGCTCCGCGAGCCAAACACCATTCCGCCCTTCGCCGTCGGCGACCGCCAGGGCCTTGCCGGCGGACGGAAGAAGCGACGCCTGAGCCATCAACCAGCCATTCGGCGTGATGCCGTAAAAATAGGCGTCCTCTCGGTAGCGATCATCCCAAAAACCTCCCGGATTGAGGCGGCCTTGGTCTTCGCGGATGAGTTTTTCCTGCTCGTTCACGTTTGCTGCTCGCTTAGGGCGTCGGCGCGTCTTCTCGAACAAGCCCCTCGGCCTTGAGCTCATGCCATAGCGCGTCCGGTACCTGGCTCTCGAAGATGGTTTTGTTGCGGGCGACCTCATCCGGGTGTCGGACACCGGGAATGATCGACGCGACCTGAGGATGATGCAGTGGGAAGTGCAGCGCCGCCGTCGCCAGAGGTACGCCGTGGTTCTTGGTCACCGCCTCGATCTTCGCAACCCGTTCCATGATGTCGGACGGGGCGGGTTGGTAGTTATAGTAGGCGCCCTCGACGGCACCTGTGGCGAGAATGCCTGTATTGTAGGGACCGCCGATCATTAAGGTGACGCCCCGTTCGGCGCAGCGCGGCAGAAAGCCATCCAAGGCGCCCTGCTCGAGCAGGGTGTATCGCCCCGCCAGCAAAAAGGTGTCGAAGTCCCCCTTGTCCAGAAGGTCCTGGCAGGCGGACACCTCGTTGACCCCGGCGCCAATCGCCTTGATTGCGCCCTGCTCCCGGAGTTCGACCATGGCTCGGTAGCCGCCGGCCATGAACTGGGCGACATAAGTCTGGCGGGCCTCCTCGCTCCTATGCGTCCAGACGTCCAGATCATGGGCCAAGAGAATGTCGATACGGTGAGTGCCGATCCGCTGAAAACTGTCTTCGACGGAACGCATCACCGCGTCATAGCTGTAATCGAACACGCCCTTAAACGGCAGAACGCCCTGAAAAATCCCGCTGTCGATCTCGGCGGGCGCGGCCGGTTTCAACAGGCGGCCAATCTTGGTCGACAACACCCAGGCGTCGCGGTCCTTGCCCCGCAGCGCTTCACCGACCCGGTGCTCGCTCAGCCCGTGACCATAGAGCGGGGCCGTGTCGAACAGGCTCATCCCGGCATCGAATGAGGCAAGCACGGCCGCTCTAGCGACCTCGTCGGTGAACCCCTCATACATGTTGCCCAGGGGAGCGCCGCCGAAGCCCATTTGGCTGACCATCAAATCGGTTCGGCCGATCGGTCGTTTTGTCTCGATCTTCATGTCGTTCGGATCCGTTGTGGCGCTCGCGGATCGAAAGCATAAGCCTTACTCAGCCCGCAGCAATGGGGCGCCAGGCCATTGCGAGAACATGACGAAGGGGGCTCATGAGGCCAACCTCCGAACAGGTAAGACAAGCGCTGATCCGACGGGCCGAGGAAAATCGGCTCCGACTGACGGTCGTCCGAACCCTGATGCTCATGGTCGTCGGTCTCTGGATCGGCCTGAATTATGGGTTCGCCCTGGTCTGGGACAGCGAACTTCTCATCGGCGCCCTGATCTTGAGCGGACTAGCCGCTTTCGCCCTACAACAGCGCCATCCCGATTGGCAGTTCCTGCCTTACGCCTTCATTCTCCTGGATTGCCTGTTGCTGGGATACACGCTTTTGTCGCCCGGCCGCACCTATCCGAGCGAATGGCCATGGCAGATGGTGCTCCGCCAGCCCAGCTTTCTCTATTTCTACCTGATGCTGGCAGTGGCGGCGCTCTCGTTCCGCCCGACCTACATGCTTTGGACGGGATGTTGCATCGCCGGCGTCTGGGCGCTGGGCGCCTATATGATCATCCAGGATCCGGGCGCGGTCACCACTCTTCTGGATGAGGGCGAGGCGCCGACGGACGCCAACTTCCTCGAGGGCTATCTGCGCCCCACTTACGTGCATCTGGACGACCTGGCGGTCCGGCTCTTCGTCACCTTCGTCGTCACCGGGATCCTCGCTGTCGGCGTTTGGCAGAACAGGAAACTGCTCTATCAGGAGGTTGAGGCGGCTCGCCAGCGGAGCAATCTCTCCCGCTATGTCGCGCCACAAATGGTCGACGAACTGGCCGCTACCGATGAACCCTGGGCCCGGGTCCGCAAGCAGACGGTGGCCGTTCTCTTCGCCGATCTTCGGGGCTTTACCCGGCTCTCCCACGACATGAGCCCCGAACAGGTCGTCGAGTTGTTGCGCGGTCTGCACCGCCGGCTCGCCGAAGCCGTCTTCGCTCATCAAGGCTGCATCGACAAATTCATGGGCGACGGCGTGATGGTGACGTTCGGCAGCGCCCGGGCCCGCGACGATGATTGCATCCGCGCGCTGACCTGCGGCCTCGCCATGCTCGATCAGATCCGGGCTTGGAACGAGGAGCGGCGGACCGCCGGCGAGGATCTGGTCCGAATCGGCGTTGGCATTGATGCGGGCGAAGCGGTGATCGGCGATATTGGCGGTGTTGATCGCTTCGAATTCGCGGTCATCGGCGATGCCGTCAATCTGGCAAGCCGGCTCGAGCGGATGACCCGAGACATCGATGTCGATCTGATCGTCAGCGACGCCGTGGTCCAGGAATGTGCGGGCGAACCTGGCCTGCGGGCCCGTCTGAAGCGCGAGGCACCGGTGAGCGTGCGCGGGCTCGCCGAGCCGTTGGTCGTCTGGAGTGCTCGCGCCGACGACGCATCGAGCTGACGGTTGCGACCTTAGAAGCGGAGCGTGGCCAGCGCCTGCGAGGCATCGTCGCTGCCACTCTCGGAGGCGATTTCGTACCAGTGCCTTGCGGTCAGCAGATCGATCGGCACGCCGACGCCGTAATGGAACATGGCGCCCAAATTGTAGCTCGCCTTGGCCTCGCCCCGGGCGGCCGCGATCTGCCACAAAAGCGCCGCCGTTTCCGTGTCCTTATCGACGCCGTTGCCCCTGGCGAAACGGAGCCCCAGGTCCAAAAGACCGTCGTTCGAGCCGGCCGTCGCCGCGAGTTTCAGCCAATAAACGGACTCGCGGCTGTCGGGAACGACCCCCTCACCCCGGGCGTAACGCCACCCCAACTCGTAGCGCTCGTCCGCCTTGCGCACGTCGGTGGCCTTGAGCCCGCGCGGCGAGGTGTCACCGACCACAAGTGCCGCCTCCAACTGCTCGACCCGGGCGTTGAGTTTCGCGAGCGCCCGTTCGTCTAGCGAACCCGTCGGTTCCACCTGTTCGAACAATTGAAACTGTTGGATCGCCTGGCGCGTGCTCGGCCCACTGATACCGTCGACCTCACCGTCGTAGTATCCGAGTTGGCTGAGCGCTGTTTGCACCCGCTCGACATCGTCCGGATCCAGGGGAATGGCTACAGGCTGCGGCGTTTCGGGCTCAAGCTCGGGCGTTTCCGGCGCGGCGGTGGCGAAGACCGCCCGGCCCGCCGGCTCCGCGAACGGTGCATCGGCCTCGACTGCCTCTGTCTCAAGCGCCGCCCGCTCCGGCTCCGCCAGGCTCGCCAGATCGGTCTCTGGACCGCCGGTCCCGGTTTGGTTGAGCTGGTCCACCGCGATCAAGCTCGTCTCGACTTCGGTTCGGGTCAACACCTGAACCGTTGCCCGCAAGTAAGCCTCGGCGCCGGCGCTGTCCTCGACCCGGATGACCACATCACCGGCCACACCCGGCGCCTCCGGCACGTAAGCCATGTTGACGATGTCGGCGCCGTTAAGCCAGTCGCCCACTTGGAGGTTCCGGCCATTGGCCACCACCCGACCCTTGACGGGCAAATCCTCCACCAGATAGCGCAACGGGTCGCCTTCGGGATCGGACGGCAGATTGAAGCCCAATGGCAGAAGCTCCGTCGTCAGCCGGCGACTGGCTTCGACGACGGGGGGGCGATTGCTGGCGCCCGCGATCTGGACCTGCACCTCGCCGGTGGCCCAGCCGCCCCGGCCATCGGAAACGCGAAAACCGAAGACACCCACGTCACCACCCTGGCTGCCATTCGCTTCGAAAGTGACCCTGGTCAGTTCCTCCGCCGAAAGGGCATCCTCCAGCGCCAGCCGGCGGCCGTCCAGCATCGCTGCCCCACCAGCCGGCAGCGCCGTCACGTCGATGATTAGCGTGTCGCCGTCCGGGTCGCTGGGCTCGTCGATGCCTAGAGGTCGAGGACCGCTGCCGCTGGCAATCGAAACGGCCTGAGGCGGGACGACCTCCGGCGGCCGGTTGGCCGGTGCCGGGTTGAGGGTGAACGCTGTGTTTCTGACACCTGACTTGACCCAGGCGCCGGTGTCTCCGCCCCGTGCCTCGGCCAGCGAATTGCTGGCCTGATCGATCAGTTCGGGAACCGGAAGTCCCCGGCGCTGGACACCGTCGGCGATCAGCTGCGTGAGGCTAGCGGAACCGCTGATCCGGGGCCGCCGCGGACCGTCGGGATTGATGCTGCTGACGACCATGGTGGCGTCTGGCGCTTCGAAATCGCCGATGCCGGCATTGGCGCCCGGAAAACGCTCGGCCAACCGGCCGATGCCCCGATGCTCGCCGCTCACATCCAAGATGACCAGAGCATCGCCGTCCACCCTCTGCGCCGCGCGCAGCAGGCTCCTCAGTCGCAGGCTGGCGACATCGATGTCGACCGCACTCGCGAACTCGGCATCGACCGGCGCCAAATAAGTTTCGTCATCGAGCCGAATGGTGTGGCCGATAAAGGCCAGGACGGCACGTTCGACGCCGGCGGTCTGACGGACAAAGCGCTGTACCAGGGCGGCCATGGAAAGACTGTCGACGTCGGTGGCAAGCAGAACCTCATATTCGAGATTGCGAAGCTCGGCTGCCAAGCGCTGGGCGTCCGCGTCGGCACCCGGCAGCGCATCGGTATGGGCGTAATTGGCATTGCCGATGACCATGGCCAAACGTTCGGCTGCCGATACGCCCTGGCCGAGCGCCAGCCACAGCAAGGCCGAAGCGAACAGGCACCGGATGCTGTTGGTAAGCCGAAACGTCACGCAGCTCTCCCTCGGAAATCGTCATCGCGGCCTATGGCAAGACCGTTCTCCGGCGGCCCCTCAAGCCAAAACGGCACCCAAGCTAGCAACGGAGAACCGCGACGCGAAGCGCCTTTCGTGTCTTTATGCCTTGCCAAGATGAACGTGGCCAAAACGGCAAACGTTCCTTGCGCTCCTCCGAAAGGAGGTTCCGCCGATCGACGAAACCCGTTCAAAAATTGACAAATGCAGGCGCTCTACCTATCCGTCCGCTAGCGTATCCCAATGGGGGATAGTTTAACGGTAGAACGACCGGCTCTGACCCGGTTAGTCCTGGTTCGAATCCAGGTCCCCCAGCCAAGCGCCCCGCCCAAACAGGCAGGAATTCCGACACCCTGCACGATTTCTCAGCGAAATCAACGCTCCGTTAACCCCCGCAAGTCAGACTGTCCGCGATCGATCATCTCAACGACCCGACGATTGCGAGACAGAGCTTGTTTCCGGACCTGAACGCATCGCCGCCCTTGTTCTTCGTGCTAGCCCTGGTGTTGGCCTTCGGACTGAAACACCTGCTCGCCGACTATTTCTTTCAGACCAGCTGGATGGTCCACGGCAAGTCGAAAGCCGCCGGCTGGACCGCTCCGCTGGCCGCCCACGCAAGCATCCATAGTTTCGGTACTTTCGTGATCGCGATGATCGTTGCCCCCGCTCTCTGGTGGCTGGCAATCGCCGATTTGCTGATCCACGCCACGATCGATCGCCTGCGCGCCATGCCGTGTGTCGGCGGCAAGCTCCGTCCTGACCAGCCGGCTTTCTGGTGGATGTTGGGTGTCGATCAGGAGGCCCACGCATTGACCCATCTGGGCTTCATCGCGGTCCTCGCCGCTACCTACTGACCGACGACGGCCACCTCCTTGTTGCAGCCAGGTCCATCTCGAGACGGGGCCCGGAGGCCAACTCGTCTTCAGCGGTCGAAAAATCTGTCGGATGATGGCCACCCGGGTATCGGCGGCTGCGACATTGGAAAGAGCGCCGTTTCCACTGAACGGTCAATCGATCGGATCGAACAGCAAAGACCGGCGCACAACCATGATGGTCGCGGTTACAGACGTCGCAATCACCTGGAAGCGCCGCGGCGGTTTTCGTCGGCGACTACCGGATGTCGTTTGTTTTCCCCGGGGACGAACGCCGGTCCTTGGTTCCGGATGGCATGACGGCCCTTTGAGTTTCCGATGGTCCTGGGCCGATCTGATCGGGTCCGGGCTGCATCGGCTTGCTTGGTGGGAAAATCAGTGCGGCGAGGCTCGCCGCCGAGACGAGGACGAGCATCACAGCCTGCATCGCATTCCGCAGTCGCGCGTGCGCAGACCAGTCCGGATCGACCAGGTGATGCTGGTTGAAAACGTCCACCATGGCGACGATCGCCACCGTGGTGACGATGAGGACGCCAAGCAGGATCCGTCCTATCCGCGCCGCCGTCACCCCTGGTTGCCGTCCGCCTGCACGGTGGTCCAGTTCTCTTGGGTCATCTGGAGCATGCTCCACTGAGGCAGGTGCTCGCGGTAGATACCGAGCAGCATTTCAGCCTTCTCCGCATCGGCCCAGTCCCGCAACAGCTCGCAGGCGATCGACAGCCAGTTCGTGACCTTCACGCCGTGTTGGGTCAGGTTCGCGATCGACGCCTGCAGCACCATGTCCGAGTAGTTGCCCGAGGCATCCATAACCAGGCGCACGTCGTACCCTTCGCCGGCCATGGTCTTGGCTGGGATTCCGATGCAGAAATCGGCGGTGATGCCGGCGCAGATCACCTTACTGCGCCCCGTCGCCTCGATCGCCGAGCGGATGCGCTCATCGTGCCAGGAGTTGATCTTGGTGCGGTAGATCGGATCGACGTCTGGGAAGTGGTCCAGCACTTCAGGGATCACGGGCCCGAGCGGGCCGGCCGGCCCCATCGCCGCGGCGGTGATCACCGTCGGGATATCATGCATCGCGAGCACCTTAGCGAGTGCGACCGAGTTCGAGCGCAGGTGCACGGGGTCGATATCGCCGGTGAACAGCATCAGGCCCGCCTGGTGGTCGACGAGTAGCGCGAAGGCGTTCTCGGCGCTGACCATCTCGAAGGTTTCGTGCATAGCGGTCAGTCTCCTTAGATCATTCGATGGTCCCGGGCTCCATGCGGAGCCCGACGGCTTCCGCCCAGCGACCCACGAGGTCCGGATCGGGGGCGGCGAGATCGGGGGGCGGCAGGGAGCGCTCGGTAGCAGGTGTGCCGACGTTCAGGACGAACGGTTCGAAGCCGCCGGGTGTGTAGTAGTTCAGCACCCTCAGCGGCGCCGCTTCGTCGACGGTGAAGGCGTGAACCAAGCCGCGTGGCACGTGCAGAAGATCGCCAGGCGCGGCCGGTAGCGTCACCTCGCCGACGGTGAAGCGCGCATCGCCCGACAAGACGTAGAACACCTCGTCCTGGCCGGCATGGGCGTGGGCTGCGGCACCGGCGCCGGGCGCGATCGTCACGTCGAAGGTGGCGTGCGTGCCCGCCGTTGCCTCCGGCGTGCTCAACACGAGCCAGAGCGACCGGTCGAACCAGTAAGCGGGCGCTTCGGCCGCCGCCATGCGAAAGGGCGCGTTCACGAGGCGTCGCCGGGCGCGGGCTTGTCGCGCACGAGCGTCTGCTCAGGGTAGGCTCCCTGGGCGTACATCCAGTTGTTCGCGACCCAGCTGAGCGCGGGATAGGCCTCGGCCATCACGCCCATGATCTCAGCGTCGTTCGCAACATCGTGGTCGCGATGCAGTTCGCCCCAGACGGCGACCCAGTTGCAGACAATCACGCCCGCCTGACTGAGCCGGTGCATCGTCGCATGGGTCGTCAACGCGTCCCAATTCCCGGAAGCGTCGACGACGGCGTAAACCTCGTAGCCGTCGGCGGCGAGATGCATCGCCGGCAGCGCCAGGCAGTAGTCAAAGGTGCAGCCGGCCATCACGAGCTTCTTGCGCCCGGTCGCCTCTACGGCCTCGTAAAAGTTGGGATCGTCATAGGCGTTCGGGAAGTGCCGGTCGATGACGGGCACGTCCGGAAACAGCTCCGCGAGTTGGCGCAGGAGCGGCCCGCCAGCCGAAACCCCGCCGCGTCCGCCTTGCGTGAGCACGACGGGCAGCTCGAAAAACCGGCCCACCTGGGCGAGGGCCACGATGTTGTTCGTCAGCGTCTCAGGGGGCAGGTCACGGCAGGACGAGAGCAGCCCTGTCTGGTGGTCGATCATGACGAGGGCTGCGTTGTCGCGCGACAGGCGCGCGGAGGCGGGATAGGCAGGCATGGGTCCTCCGGCCGTTTGGCGGTCTGTCAGCCAAAACCGCAAAACCGGCGGCTCGTTCCGACGGACGGGGGGACGATTCTGCTCTGCCGGCGATGGCGGTCAGAGCGCGAGCGTGCGTCGGACCGTGTTCGGCGACACTCCACGTGCGTTACGCAGGGCTCGCCCGAGGTGGCGGCGGTCGCAGAAGCCAACGGTCCGGGCGATCTCGTCAAGGCCAAGCGCGGGGCGCGCGGCTATCAGCGTGATTGCGCGATCGAGGCGGCGTCCGGTCACGAACCCCCAAGGCGTCATGCCGGTCGCCGCCCGGAACGATCGGGCGAAATGAGCGGGGCTGAGCCGGACGGCGGCCGCCAGATCGGTGACAGCGAGGCGCTCGTGAAGCCGCTCGTCGACGACGCCGGCCAGGTGCGCAATATCCCGCTCCGAGAGCGCCGCCCGCCTCGATGCCGCGCGCTCGTGCAGGGCGTCGTGCACGGCGTCGTGCAGCGCCAGCACCGCCTGGTCGGCGGCGAGCGGTTCGCCTCCCGAGACATAGGCCTTTAGGAACAGACCGACGGCTCGGTCGAGCGCGATCGTGCGCTCGTGCAGCGGTGGCGTCGCGATCGTGCCTTCGATCCCGAGGCGCGAGACCGCCTCACCGGGCACCACGATCTGAAGGACGTCGACCTCACCGCGAATACGATAGGCGTCGCCATGTCCCGGCGGCAGGACGACCGCGCTGAGAAGTTCGGGACGAGCCGGGCCGCGGGCTTTGGCCCTCGGTCGACAAGATACCCGTTAACCAGCGAGACCATAATGGCGAGATCGGCACCGGTCGCAGCTATGAGGTCCATGTCGCCACGGCGAAACCGCGCGAAGCGGATATCGCTCGCAGCGACGGCGCGGCGCGGCGCGCCCACCAACCGTTCGAGAAGATCGCCGAACTCGGCCATCGACAAAGCCAGCTCTACATCGACGCAACCGCATCCATGTGGCGTATCTTCCGGCTCCGGCCCCTTCTTTCAAGCCCCTAGCATCTCCTCGCCGCCGGCGACGAGCGCGGAACCTCCGGTGACCCGATACGTCCAGGCCGGCCGATCAAGCTTCACCCGCGGACAAAATTTCGCATCCAAGGTGAGAAAACATTCTGTTGGCCGTCGACAGCGAACCGGCGGACACGACAAGGCAGTCGATGTCCGGCCAGCGCGCCAGTTCAAACGGGGAAACCGATCCGAGTTTTTCGGGCGAGGCGAGCAGCACGGCAGTGCCTGACAAGGCGATGATCGCCCGCTTGACCTCGGCCTCCTCGCTGTTGCCGGTCGTTATACCCATTTCCGTATGGATTCCGGTCGCGCCGATAAAGCAGATGTCAGGCCGGTAGCGGTCCAACCAGGCGAGGGTCGCCGCCCCGCATGTGACGATCGAATGTCGAAAGAGCCGGCCGCCGACGAGCTCAATGTCCACCCGCGCGTGTTCGGCAAGCTCCATGGCGACATTCGGGCTGTGGGTGATGATCGTCGCGTCGAGGTCGGGCGGCAGGTGACCGGCCAGCTGCAATGCCGTCGTGCCGCCGTCGATAAAGGCAACCTGGCCCGGCCGGATCATCCCGGCCGCCCGCCTACCGATCGCGGTCTTTTCCGGGGTTGCGATGGCCAGCCGCCGGGAAAAGGGAGCGTTCGCGGGCGCCATCGGGACGGCCCCGCCGTGCACGCGTTTCAGTTTACCGTCCTTAGCCAGTTCGCGCAGATCGCGACGGATCGTGTCTTCCGACAATCGCAGATCATCGGCGGCATCCTTGGCGACGATCCGACCGGTCCTCTGCAAAATCGACAGGAGGTAGCTCTTCCGCTCTTGGCTAAGCACTGCACGTTCTTTCTTGACTCTGCATGTTTTTACACGTTATTGCCGGAAATGGCAAGGAGTTGGGACCATGAGCGAGCGTGAGATCTATCGGCCGGTTTCCGCGACGGTACTGTCCGATGACTGGGGAGTGCTCACCAAATACGAATATGACCTCAGGCGCCGGAGCGGGGAATGGCAGCGCCAGGCCCGCGAAGCCTATGACCGGGGCAATGGCGCAACCTGCCTGCTCCACAACCGGGCGACGGATTGTGTGCTGCTGACGCGACAGTTTCGCTTGCCGGTATTCCTCAATGGTGGACTGACGTCGTTGATCGAAACACCGGCCGGATTGCTGGATGGCGCGGCGGCGTCCGAGCGCATGCGCGCGGAACTGATGGAAGAGACTGGCTTCGAAGTCACAACGCTTGAGCACCTGTTCGACGTCTACATGAGCCCGGGATCGGTGACCGAGTATCTGTCCTTCTTTATCGGCAGCTATGCCGAGGGTAGGCGCCGGTCCGAAGGCGGTGGCGACTTCGAGGAGGGTGAGGACATCGAGGTTCTGCACATCCCCCTGCCGGAAGCTATGGCCATGATCGAGACCGGCGAAATCCGTGACGCGAAGACGATCATCCTGCTGCAGCATTTAAGAATTGGGCGGCTGGAAAGCGAAACCGCCCGGTGCTGACTTCAGCTTCCGGGCACTGTCGGTAGGGCAGCGGCGACGATCCCGAAATGATGGTGGCCAACCGGCCCGCGTGAGACGGGGGCGCTAGCGCTGATTTTCAGCTCCTGCCACACGCTGACGATCGGGCAGTGGGTTGCGAAACCGATCCAATGCGCACCGGACGGATGATGATCTTCATAAGCAAATTGGGTACCTCACGGCGGAGCGGCTGACAGCGAGTTGCAACGCGGTTCTCAGGTTTTCCGGCAAATCCGTAATACTGGCCACGACGTCAGGCATGCGCTTACCGGCGGACTATCGGTGTTGCGACGTATCCCGGAAAGTCCACCGGCCTGACCGTTGGACAATGTCGACCCTGATGCGCGAGCGGTTCTTACAAAGGCTATTTGCTACTCATTTTGATGATGCTGCCCCGTTCACCCTCGGCAAGACGATGATGATGGAACGCGATGACCGCGTCGTCAGGAAACTGCTGGCAGAGCCTCGCGAATGTCGAAAGCGCCTCGGGCTGTTCTTCGGCCATCAGCGCGAAGGCTCGACGATAGGCGACGATCCGCTCGCTTGCCGCGTCGGCTTCGGACAAGGGCTCGAAGGTCGCGACCGGCTTGCTCCTGCCGACGACCAGGAGTTCACCCAGGGACCGAAAGGCGATGGAGGGGCATTGCTCGGCACTGCTGCCAGCGACGCAGATCCTGGAGCCGATCCATTTGTTCACGCCTTCGAGGCGTGCCGCTAGATTGATGCTGTCGCCATGCGCCGTGTAGTCGAAACGGCTCTCGCCACCGAAATTGCCGATCACGGCGGGGCCGGTGTTGATGCCCAGCCGCGTATGGCCGAATTCCACGCCCCTGGCAGCGCACTCGACGACGAAAGTGCTGGAAAAGGCATCAATGGCGAGGGCGCAGCGGACCGCACGCTCCGCATGGTCCGGCTGGTCGAGCGGCGCATTGAAGATGGCGTGCACCGCGTCGCCGACGATTTTGTCCAAGGTCCCGCCATGCTCCATGACGATGGCGCACACCCGATCCAGATAAGCGTTTAGGAGCTCGACCAGCTGTTCCGGGCTTGTGCGTTCGACGAAAGGCGTGAAGCCGGCGATATCCGAGAAGAGGAAGGTCATGTCCCGGACCTCGCCCCCCAGCTTCAGGCGACCGGGATCCTCGACAAGTGTGTTGACCAACGCCGGCGCCATATACTGACCGAATGCCCGGCGGATGTGACTGCGTTCGCGCTCAGTGCGCATATAGGTCAGCGACATGATCGTGACGTAGAGGGCGACGACGGTGATCGACGGCCAGACCGGGTCGACGAGGATCTGAAAATGGCGAAAAGCGAGCCAGGAAACGCTCAAGCTCACCCCGATGACCAAGAGCGCCAGAACAGCGCTACACCGGGCCGGCAGCCAGGTGAACGCCGCCAGCAGAACGACCGCTGCTGCCAGCATGACGGAGACCTCGAGACCGGTGACCCACAAAGGACGCTCGAGCGGCTGGCCGGTGAGCATCTGCTCCAGGGCCTGGGCGTGGACGAACACGCCCGGGGTGAAGGCGGCGAGTGGCGTCGTTCTTAGATCCTTCAGTCCGGCCGCGCTGGTGCCGATGAAAACGATGTGGTCCTTGAGCTGCCGCGAGACGGCGTCCCGGCGTGTCTCATCGAACAGATGCCAGACGGGCAGGCTGTCGCCGGGGAGGATCGGTCGATGGTGGAGGCCGTATTTGCCGTCGCGGTCGAAGGGGATGTCGACGCGGCCGACCCGCAAGGTACCCCCCTGCTCATGAAAACGCGCCTTTAGGGTCGTGACCCCTTGCGCCACGCGCAAAGCTTCGACCGGCAGGGACGGCAAGAGGGTCTCACCGATCCGTTGCACGACCGGGACCCGACGAACCACCTCGTCCTCATCGGCGACGATGCTGAGGCTGCCATTGCCGGCGGCCGCGGTCTCCAGAACCGGCAGGTTGGCGATGGCACCGGGAAAATCGTCACCGATATCGAAATTGGTCTGGCCCACGGTCGCGAACGCGGTCTTGGCCGTCGGCCGCACCGCGTTGGCCCCCGAACTCAGCGCGAAGCCGGTCACCACCCGCCCCCGGCCAAAAGCTTGAGCCAGCAGATGATCGTGATCAGGCAGAGAGGCGAGGGCTCGGCCAAGCGGACCGTCGTCCTCGGCTGCCGAAAGTTTTTGCCTCAAGAGGGCGGGCGCCGTCCGGTCCGGTTCGGCGAACAACACGTCCAGGGCGATGACCCGCGCACCTGAGGCCGTCAGGCGATCGATCAGCTCGGCAACGAGATCGCGGGGCCAGGGCCACTGGCCGAGCCGACGCAGGCTTTCGTCGTCGATGTCGATGACCCGCACCGGCGCCGGCGCGAAGGCGCGGGGCTCCATGCGCTGATAGGAATCGAAGACCTCGAGACGTGCCTGACTAACCAACGGCGGCTCTACGATCCGAAGGCCCAGGGCACCCGCGATCAGGAAGAGACCGACGCCAAGAATAGGGGCCCGTCGCCGGAACGACCGGGCGCCTTGGGCGACCAGCCGGCGACAGGCCGCGGCCGCGCCCAGCAACGCGCCCGGTGGGGACCCTGAAATCGCAGGGGTTTGGCTCAATGCTCGCTCCGTCGATGACCCGGTTGTCCGGAGCGCTCGAGGCTATTCGCGAAAAATTAAGAATGTCTGATGCACAATGGCTTATCGCTCAGAAACAGTCCGGAAGCGGATTTGCCCGCAAAGCCCAAATCAACGTCAGCCACGCGATGGATCGATGCCGGCGAGATGGTCTTTGCCGAAGGCGATGCCGGTGACTGCGCGTACCTGGTCGAAGAGGGGTCGGTTACGATCTCGGTCGAGCGTGAAGGCCGCGACGTCGAGCTGGCGAAGCGCGTGTCCGGCGAGATCATCGGCGAAATGGCCCTGATCGACGGCTTGCCCCGGTCCGCGAGCGCGGTCGCGAGTGAGCCCTGTCGCATGACCGTGATCACCTCGTCTCAGTTATCCAGGCGCCTGGCGCAGCTGGATCCGGTCCTGCGCATGTGCATGGTGACGATCCTGCGCCGGTTCCGAACGACGCTCGAGACCAAGCTTGGCTCGTCGGCGCCGGAGGAGAACGAGGACGAGACGCCGGCCACGAGCGAGAGCGCGATCGCGGCGCTTCGTCTCGAACGCGATATCGCGAACGCGATCGACACAGGTGAGTTCGAGCTTCATCTCCAGCCGATCGTCGCCCTCGCCGGGCAGAGGATCGCCGGCTTCGAGTGTTTGGTCCGCTGGCGCCATCCGGAGCGTGGCCTCCTGTCACCCCAGGCATTCATCGGTGTCGCCGAGGATTCCGGGCTCATCGTCGAATTGACCCGCTGGGTGATCAACGAGGTTTGCCGTCTGGCCAACCGGTTCAACAACGTCCTCGCGAGCGGCATGGAGCCTCTGTTCTTCACGATCAACCTGTCGGGCCGCGACCTCGCGGAGCCGGACTTCGTCGAACGCCTGGAACGAAAGTTGACGACCCATCAGGTCGACGGACGGACGCTCAAGCTCGAGATCACCGAAAGCGTCCTGATGGCGGATCCTGAGCGCGTCGCCCAGGTGTTGGGCCAATGCCGGGAGCTGGGCCTGGCCGTGGCGATCGATGATTTCGGCACGGGCTATTCCAGTTTCGACTATCTCCACCGCTTCCCGATCGATTGTCTGAAGATCGACCGCTGCTTCGTCGCCTCGTTGCAGGAGGACAGCCGCAGCCGTGCCATCGTCGGCTCGATGATCAATCTCGCCGACAGTCTGGGCATACCGGTGGTGGCCGAAGGGATCGAGGAAATTGGCCAGGCCGACGTCCTGGAGGCTCTTGGGTGCACCTTCGCCCAGGGCTACCTCTACAGCCGGCCGGTACCCGTCGAAGCTGCCGCGGATCTGTTGGCGGCCGGGCAGGCCTCTGGCGACCCGACGGGAAAGCTGAGGCTCACCGCTTGAATTGACTTTTGTTCTCGGTCAATTATCAACTAAAAATTGAATTTCTATCTTGGAGAATGTCCGATGCGACTAGTTCGAGCTCTCGCCCTTGCCGGGCTTTCCGCAGCGGTGGTGACTGGCGCGGATGCACGGGTGCTTCGTCCCTCGATTGGCGAGGTCGAAAAGCTGGTCATGTCCGCCGAGGCCCTGTTCGAGGCGCGCAGTCGCGAGCTCGGCAATGCGTCCAACGTCTATTTCGAGGATACGCTTCGTACCGGACGGGCCGCCCGCCTTCAGGCCCGCCTGGCCGACGACACGGTGCTCACCCTCGGCGAAAACGCCGAGGTGCTGATCGACGAATTCGTCTACCAACCCTGGTCGAACGAGGGCCAGCTCGATCTCAATGTGGTGGCCGGTGCCTTCCTGTTCGTCGGCGGCCGGGTCGAGGATGGCGGCCAGAGCGAGGTGACCATAAAGACCCCGGTCGGCACCCTGGGTATCCGCGGGACCACGGTCTGGGGCGGGCACATCGACGGCGGCTACGGCGTCCTCGTGCTCGATGGCGAGGTCGAGGTGGAGACCGCCAATGGCACGGTCCTGCTCCGCGGGGGCCAAGGGACCATGGTCTATGAGGGCGAAGCGCCAGAGGCGGCCGCTCCCTGGCCCCAGGACCGGACCGCGCGGGCGGTGAAGACGATCAGCTTCCCGAGCCGCTAGGGCAGCCTGCGTTCGTAAGGGCGAAGACAGGTCGCATCAACTCATCGGAGTGGGTCGCCCTTCGGACCGCATCGCCCGGGTATCTGTTCGGATCCCTGGCGAAAGATCGGTGCGATTGCCCGAAAGCTTGGCCCCGCCAGAGCCAGCCCCGTCTCGCTCCGCCTCGGTGGCCGGAGAGCGTCTTTGCGTCGCTCCCATCGGCCCCGATTGCCCACGTCATACGGAGAACGGATAAGCTTTATCGGACCGACTTCGATCGATTGACGTAAAAATAGCGGAGCATGTCCTGGGGGCGCGCTCTTATGGCTTCCTGCACTGAAGCCGGCGAACGCCCTAATCCGCATCACCTTCAAAACCATCGGAAACGGCCGGGGCGAAAGACGACTTTCGCGAAAGTGGTTGTGGGCGCCAATGGCATCGTCTCTGCCGGGGGGGAAGGCAGCATGTCACGAGGGAAACACATGGCTGAGATAAGTTCCTCGTCGCGTTGCGCTATCGAGGATCTCGATCATGTCCCGACAAAGACATCTGCCGGTCGTCAACGCTGCGGTTGCAGCTCTGTTGGCGCTCGCCGTTTGGCCGGCCTGGGCCGAGCCGGAGCTTCCCCTCGGCCGTCGTGGGCTTTCGGAAGAGCGCTCCCTGACCGAGTTGGCTCCCGGTGTCACCCATCTCCGCGTCGTCCGCGGTGGCACGGGCCTGGGCGACGGCTTCGTGTTGGAGACCGCACCGCTGCGTGAGCAGGCCGACGCCAAGGAGATCCTCGGCCGCCTCACGGCTGCGGGTTTCAACGCCCGGCTCGACCGCGCTGCCGAAAACGCCGACTTGGGCACGCCGATCTTGTTCGCGCGCGCTGATTTCGCGACATCGGTGGACGCCGAGGCACGCCAGAATGCGTTCGAAAGCGCAGCTGGCAGCGTGGCACTCCGCGCCTTGTCTGACATTGGCGAGCCGGATGTCGACGGGTCGTGGATCGTGAACGTGCTCGCCATCGATCTCAGCGCTTATCCCGGTCGCGTCGACGTCCAGCTTGCCGGCGGCGTCGTGCCCGGCGGCGCGACGGTGCTCGACATCGCGGGGCAAGCCGAAGGGGTCGACGCGGCGGTGAATGCCAGCTTCTTCGTGTTTCGCGACGAGTGGGGCGGGACGACCGGCCGTCCTGCCGGGCTGTTCATCGAGGACGGACGCCTTGCCTCGGAGGGCATTGACGGTCGTCCCGCTCTGGCCCTCGGCGACCAATCGGCCGGCATCCTGACGGATGTGCGGACGACCATCGCCCTTGATATTGCGGGCGAGAGCCTGATCGCCGATGGCGTCAATCGCAAACCGGGGCGGATCGTGAATTGCGGCAATCCGGGCGATGTTCAGGGCGAAGCGTCGGCCCATGATTTCTTCTGCGACGACCCGGACGAGATCATCATCTTCGACACGCTTTTCGGCGACACCTCGGACGCGGGAGAGGGCGTCGAGCTCGTCGTGACGGACGGCAGCATCGCTGAGATCCGGCAGCAACGGGGCGGGCCGATCCCCGCCGAAGGTTTCACCGTCCAGGCCACCGGCGCGGCAGCGGATCGGCTCGGTTTTCATTACGGCTGGGTTCTGCGCCGGCACCCGCGAACGGCCGCAGGGATCAGCGAAGACGGCCGGACCCTCTATCTCGTCACCGTCGACGGTCGCCAACCCGGCGTCAGCGTCGGTGCCACCATTACCGAATTGGGCCTGCTCATGAGGACCATCGGCGCGCATGACGCCGTCAACCTCGACGGCGGCGGATCGACCACCCTCGTCGTCGGTGACGCGCTCGCCAACACCTCGTCGGATCCGGAGCCCCGGGCTGTGTCCGACGCCATTCTGCTCGTTCGGGACGAGTAACGAAGGGCTTCCCGAGGCAGGCCTGCCGGCACCTTTCGCGGCGGACGGCCCAGCGCGCCTCACCATCCGGCGGCTCTGATTGTCCGGCGGGCTTGACCCATAAGCCCGCAGATGGCTTGCCTGCCCGGGGGTGAACGGTCGCCAGGGGAATAGCCATGGGTTCGCACAAAATCGCGGTGATCGCCGGCGACGGAATCGGCAAGGAGGTCGTGCCGGAGGGCTTGCGCGTCTTGGACGCGGTGGGCCGACGCCACGACATTCGTTTCGACTGGCGTCACTTCGACTGGTCGTGCGAGCGCTATCTCGAGACCGGCCGGATGATGCCCGAAGATGGTCTCGAGCAGATCAGGGGCCTGGATGCGATCTATCTGGGAGCCGTGGGCTGGCCCGGGGTTCCCGATCACGTCTCGCTCTGGGGCCTGTTAATCCCGATCCGCCGGACCTTTCGCCAATACATCAATCTTCGGCCGGTGCGCCTGTTCGAGGGCGTGCCCTGCCCGCTCGCGAACCGCGAGGTCGGCGAGATCGACTATCTAATCGTGCGGGAAAACAATGAGGGCGAGTATTCGGAAATCGGCGGCCGGCTCTACGCCGGCACAGACGAGGAGATGGTGAGCCAACAGACCGTGTTCACCCGCAAGGGCGTCGACCGCGTCATGGCTTACGCCTTCGAGCTTGCCCGCTCACGACCCCGAAAGCACCTGACCTCGGCGACCAAATCCAACGGCATCATCCATTCGATGCCCTATTGGGATGAACGTTTCGCAGCGATGGCCGAAACCTGTCCAGATGTCAGCACGGACAAGTATCACATCGACATTCTGACAGCGCATCTGGTGCGAAACCCCAACTGGTTTGACGTGATCGTCGGCAGCAATCTGTTCGGCGATATCTTGTCTGACCTGGGCCCGGCGACCACCGGCACCATCGCCATCGCGCCCGGTGCCAACATCAATCCCGAGCGAGACTTTCCGTCGATGTTCGAGCCGGTCCACGGCTCGGCGCCGGACATTGCGGGCAAAGGAACCGCCAACCCGATCGGTCAGATCTGGTCCGGGGCCATGATGCTCGATCATCTGGGCGAGGCCGAGGCTGCCGCCTCGATACTGAACGGGATCGAACGGCTTCTGGCGGCGGGCCGTCAGCTTACACCGGACATGGGCGGCACCGCCGGCACCGCCGAGTTGACAGATGAACTTCTGCAATTGCTCTAGGTGGAGACGCCTAAAGTAATGCCTGTTCGCCTCGCGCGCCATCGATCAACCGAACAAAAAGGTGAGCGTCAAAACCAGGCCGACGCCGGCGACAGCATAGCGGACCGGTTGTTCCGGCAGGCCGCGGGTCAGGCGAGCGCCGCCATAGCCACCCGCGAAGGCGCCGATCAGCACAGTGATCGCCGCCGGCCAGTTGACCAGGCCCGAAAGCGCCAGCGGCACCACGGCGGTGGTGTTGAATAAAAGCGCAAAAAGGTTCTTCCGCGCGTTGGCGACATGGATATCGCGGGCGCCGGCAAGCGTCAGCACGGCGAGCAGCATGAAGCCGAGGCCAGCGCCGAAAAAGCCGGCATAGAAGCCGGCGGCGAATAGGAGAAGCACCAGGGCGACCCGGCGGGCCGGCCCGTCGGGCATGATTTTCTCGGCATATCGGGTGAGGCGTTTGCCGAGGGCAATCGCGGCAACGGCGAGGATCAAGAAAAAGGGAATGACGGCGACGAACACCCGTTCACCGGCGGTGATCAGCGTAACCGCGCCGACCAGCGCACCCAAGAGGCCCGGCGCCACCGCCAGCAGGAGTTCGCTACGGCTCGCCTCCAGCCGGTCGCGCAGCACCCACATCGCCGGAATGAAACCCGGCCAGATCGCAACCGTGCCCGTGGCGTTGGCGGCAAGCGGCGGCAGGCCGGATGCCAGCAGCATCGGAAAGACGAACAGCTTGGCGCCGCCGGCGGCCGCGTTGACCGCGCCGCCAACAAGCCCGGCCAAAAGAAAAAGCAGAATTTCGGAGAACATGCCTTGGTATCAGCACGCTCTCGCTCTGTAATGCAAGGCGGTCAATGAACCGGGAGGAAGGGATGAACCTCAATAGCTATTTGTTCTTTGACGGCCGGTGCGAGGAAGCACTTCGGTTCTATGCCGAGCTTCTGGGCGGCGAGATCGAGACACTGATGACCTACAAGGGTTCGCCGATGGAAGATCAGACCGACCCTGGCTGGCACGACAAAATCATGCACGGAAGTGTCAAGCTGGGCGGGCAGAGCCTCATGGGCTCGGACAGTCCACCCCAACATTTTCACACAACCCAGGGTTTCGGCGTATCGATCAGCCTGGACGACGTGGCGGAAGGGGAGCATGTTTTCAAAGCCCTCGCCGAGAACGGCCAGGTGACCATGCCGTTCCAGAAAACCTTCTGGGCACACGGTTTCGGGATGGTCACCGACCGGTTCGGCACGCCTTGGATGGTCAATTGCGACCAACCCGCCTGACCCGTGTCGGGCCTGCCGCCGGAACTTTTGTCGATCGCCCTGATCGACGCACTGGCGCCGGTTTGGCTTCTAGTCTGTTGGGGCGGCTACGCTTTCGTCGCCGGCAGCCGGTGGGCCAAACCGCGCAGCGTCATGGGCGCCATGGACAAGCGGCGGCGGGTCTGGATGCGCCGGTTGCTCGACCATGAGATGCGCATGGTCGATATTCAGATCGTGCAGACGCTCGCCCGCAGCACAACCTTCTTCGCCTCGACCGCGATCCTGATCATCGCCGGGCTTTTGGCCGTCCTGGGATCAAGCGAGAAGGCGCGTGCCGTCCTCGATGAGTTGCCGTTGGTGGTCGAAACATCGGCGGTCCTCTGGGATCTCAAGGTCACGCTGCTGACGATCGTTTTCGTCTACGCCTTCTTCAAATTCACCTGGGCGCTACGGCTTTTCAATTACGTGGCGATCGTGATCGGCGGCATGCCTGCGCCATCGAACGACCGGGACGAGGATCGGGCCGGCCGCGTCGCCGACCGGGCCGCCGATCTCGCCTGGTTTTTCCACCCGCTCCTGTACTACGGCGCCATGATTTGGGTGGTGGTGGTCCTGTTCCGCCGGGAATTTCATTCGGGCTCGCTGGGCTTGCTCCGCGAGCTCGAACGGGTGGGCTAGGGCACCGACAAATTGGGACCTCAGTACCAGGCGTCCGTCATCGATCCCTTGCGTCGTTCCACATAGGCCCGAAGCTCCTCGTCGATCGCCGGGTCCAATGTTGGTGCCTGATAGTTAGCGAGCAGGTTTCGCCAACGGGCGAGCGCGCGGGCGGCCATGTCGAGGGAACCCGCTTCCTCCCATTTCTCCACGCTGTCGGAATCGGAAAGCCGGGTCTCGTAGAAGGCGGTCTGGTAGTTGGCCATGGTGTGGCCGCAGCCGAGAAAATGGCCGCCGGGCCCGACCTCGTCGAGCGCATCCGCGCCAAGGCCATTTTCGTCCGAGGACACACCCGAAAGCAGCACCTGATAAGCGCCAAGGCGATCGGCATCCATGACCAGCTTCTCGAAGCCGGTGACCAGGCCTCCTTCCAGCCAACCGGCGCTGTGCAGCACGAAATTCGCACCGCTCATGGCCGTGGCATGCATCGCTTCGGCGCTCTCATAGCCAGCCTGGGCGTCCGCCACCTTCGAGGTCGTGAAGGAGCCGCCGAAGCGCACCGGCACGCCGAGCCGCCGGGCTATTTGGCCTAGCGCGTAAGTGGCGAGGCTGGATTCCGGCGTGCCAAAGGTGGGCGCGCCGCTCTTCAAGCTGATGGTCGAGAGAAAAGAGCCCATGACGAAGGGCGCGCCCGGCCGCACCAACTGGGTGAAGGCGCAGACCGCCAGCGTTTCGGCCAGCGCCTGGGCGACCGCGGCGGCGACCGTGACCGGGCTCATGGCCCCCATCAGGATGAAGGGCGTGATGATCATGCCCTGGCCTGCCGCCGAGTAGGTCCTGACCGCTTCGGTCACCACCTTGTCGACGACCAGAGGTGAGTTGGTGTTGGCCATGGCCATGATGACGCAGTTTTCGTCCATGATCTCCGAGCCGAACAGGATCCGGGCCATGGCGACGCAATCCTCGGCCCGGTCCTGGGCGGTGATCGCACCTAGGAACGGTTTGTCGGAGTAGCGCATGTGGGCGTACATCATGTCGAGGTGACGTTTGTTGACGGCCACGTCGCAGGGCTCGCAGATGGTGAAGCCCGTGTGGTGGAGCGACGGTAGGCTGTAGGCGAGCTTCACCAGGTTCTCGAAATCCTCGAGCGCGCCGTAGCGACGCCCCTTCTCGAGGCAACGAACAAAGGGCGGGCCGTAGACCGGCGCGAACACGGCGTGAGGGCCACCGATGACGACGCTTCGGGCCGGATTGCGTGCCACTTGCGTAAACTGGCTCGGCGCGGTCTTGCACAACGCCCGGGCCTGACCCGGCTCGAAGCGGACCCGGGTGCCGTCGACCTGGACACCTGCCTTTCGCCAGATGCTGAGCGCCTCCGGATCGTCACGAAATTCGATCCCGATCTCGGCGAGGATCCGGTCGGCCCGGGCTTCGATGCGCTCAAGCGCTTCCTCGTCCAGGAGACTGGGATAGGGAATGTTTCGCTTGATGTAGGCCGGTGTCTGGTTTTCCGCCGTCGCCCGCCTTTGTTGGCGCTCGGCCCGACCGCCGGAACCGCGCCTCCCGCTCCGAGGGGGAACAACCACGTCGCTTTCGACCATGTTACGCGCTCCGGTCCGGACACCATCCGTGTCGTCAGTGGTGCGAAAAGTGGCAGAGCGCCGTTGCAAAAATCGTCGTGACTGCGCCAAGACCTTGCGCGCACGCGTCATGGTCGCGGCACGCGCTTAACCACGAGGTGTTAAGGTTGCACCGATCAGATGTCTGGTTCACTTTGACGAGAGCAAGGAGAGCAGGGCTGGTTGCGGCGATCCGCCAGTAACGACACTGGGAGCAACCCATGGCCATGCCCACAGAGCCCAACGGTTCACTGCCGCGTCCGACCGCGTCACAAGTTACCTGCGAAGCCCACGACCCCGGCGAGACCAGCTGCGACGACCTGGTGGCTCCGGCAAGCCCGTCGCCGAGAACCGGCTGGGATTGACCGACGGTTGTGGCTTTTCGCCGTTCAGGATCGATGTCAAGCCGAAGCATGGCTTGCCGAATGCTGCCCTGGATATTGCGTTCAAGAGGATCAAGTCGATGGAAGACGGTACGCGCACGACGTCCAAGTGAATGGGCGTCTGAGAGAAAGCGAGCGATATGCCAAAGCCGGCCGCACCTGCACGCCCCGTTCGTTACCTCTGGCTCCTCTTGTTGTTGGCGGCTTTGATGGGGCCCGGCGCGGCTTCTGCTGAACGGGTCGACCTGGAACTCGTCCTACTGGCCGACGCCTCCGGCTCTATCGACAATGCCGAGATCCGCTTTCAGCGGGAAGGCTACGCCACGGCCATCACCCATCCGCAGGTGCTGGCGGCGATCGGCCAGGGGCTGGATCGGCGGATCGCGGTGACCTACGTCGAATGGGGCGCCGCATCCTCCCAGGAGACCGTGGTTCCCTGGACCATCATCGATGGACCTGAGAGCGCCAAAGCGTTCGCTGACGCGCTCGTGGAGCCGTCGCGCCAGGCGTTCGGTCGAAACGCGATCGGCAGCGCGCTCGCCGCCGGCCAGAGGCTGATAGAAGACAATGACATTGAAGGCTTTCGCCGGGTGATCGATTTTTCCGGAGACAGCGCCAACAATTGGGGTGGCGTGCCGATCGAGACCGCCCGCTCGTCGGCGCTCGGCGCCGACATCGTCATCAATGGTCTCGCCATTCTCTGCCGCCACTGCGCCAGCGGCCGGCCGATCTCTTACGATCTGGAGAAAGCGTTCGCCGACAGGATCATTGGCGGGCCCGGCAGTTTCGTCGTCACCGCGGATGCCGAGACCAGCTTCGCCGATGCGGTCCGGAAGAAACTGATCCTGGAAATTGCCGGCCGAACGCCGCCGGACCGGATCTCCACGGGTGGCTAGGTCGCACAGCTACCAGACGACGGTGCGCTGGACCGGTAATACCGGCGCCGGCACCCGCGCTTATCGAAGCTATTCGCGCGACCACGTTATTGCATTCGACGGTAAAGAGCCGATCGCCGGCTCGTCCGATCCAGCATTTCGGGGCGATCCGGCGCGCACCAATCCGGAAGACCTGCTGATCGGCTCCCTCGCCGCCTGTCACATGCTTTGGTTTTTGCATCTGGCGAGCCAGGCAGGGCTGGTCGTGGAGAGCTATGTCGACCCAGCCGAAGCGGAGATGGAGATGAACCCGGATGGCTCGGGGCAGTTCACCAGGGCCGTGCTCCGTCCGGAGGTGGTCATCTCAAAAGGAGACAAGAACCTCTCGGCCGAGCTTCACGAGCAGGCCCACGAGCGCTGCTTCATCGCCCGCTCAGTCAACTTCCCGGTCCTTTGTGAGCCCACAATCTCGCGGGAAGTCTCGACGCAGCCCGGCTAGTGGCGCGAACCAAACGGGAGAGTCCTTGCGTCTGGTTCAGCCCACTAGGCGGCAATGTTCTGCGAAAAGTCGAGCCGGGTGAGTTCATCCAACTGCGCCAACAACGCATCGAGCTCATTGCGCGCCGCCCGGTGGCTCTTGCTGCCGGTGATCGACGGGTCCGGCAGATCCAACACGGTGAGCCCGGAGAGAAACAGCTCGCGATAGATCACTCGCTCGCCGAAACCGGCGACGACGCCACAGCCGAGATGGGCCGCGATCTGCTCGAGCGCGGCACCGACTTTGCGCTTGTTGTTGGCGTCGATGTGGCTCAGCCGGTTACGGAGCAACAACCAGCGAACCTCGCGGCCAGCGGCGCGCGGATGACGCTTGATCTGCTCCTGGACCGTTTTCGCGTAGACGCCGATTTCACGCACGGCCAGCGTTTCGGGATCGAGGTTGGCGATCAGATCGAGGTCGATGAGACTGTCGTTGAAGGGTGTGATGATGGTGTCGGCGAAGCTGTGGGCGATCCGGGCGAGCGGCGTGTCATGGCCCGGACAGTCGACCACGATCGCATCGTAAGACAGGATCGCATTGTAGAAGGTCTGCAGGAAGCGACGCTCGTCATCGGCCCGCGCCTGGGTCATGTCGCCCTTGTCGCTGCGATAGAGCGCGTGATGGTCGGCCAGCGGCAGCTCGGCGCCTGTGCTGGCAATATAGGCCTCGCGATTGGCTTGATAGCGGGTGAAGCTGCCCTGACGGGCGTCCAGATCGATGGTGCAGACCCGACGTCCCTGATGCAACAGGGCTGCCGCCAGGTTCATGGCAATCGTGGACTTGCCGCAGCCACCCTTCTCATTGCCGATAACGATGGTATGCGCGCGCTGTCTGGCCATTTGCGTCAATGCCTCGCTTTCCCGCTTCCTTGCCCGTCGTGACAGGGCCGGAGACTAGGTCCTCATAGTTAATCGCCGGTTAAGGCCGATGATCGGCGGCGGATCGAGGCCCGGGCTGGACGGGTGGGTCGAAGGTGTTAGGTCTGGTCGATGGACGTTTTCATGACCCTGGTGCTGACCAGCGCCTTCGCGACCCTCGCGATCCTCACCATCGGTTTGATCGGCTTTTATCGAGGCGGCGAATTCAATCGTCGCTACGGCAATCTCATGATGCGCTTGCGTGTTATTTCTCAAGGCGTCACCCTCGTTCTGATCATGCTATTTCTGATGACGCGGGGCTGAGCGTTGGAGATGTTTCCATGGTGACTTTGTCCAAAATCTACACCCGTGGCGGCGATCAGGGTCAAACATCGCTCGGCAGCGGATCGCGGGTGTCCAAACATGCGCTACGGGTCGAAGCTTACGGCACCGTCGACGAGGCGAATGCGGCGATCGGCATCGCGCGGCTGACCACCGCTGGCGAAGCCGACGACATGCTGTTGCGCATCCAGAATGATCTGTTCGATTTGGGCGCTGATCTTTGTCGTCCCGGTGAACGATACGACGATCCCAAGGAGCTTCGGATCATCGACGCGCAGGTCGAACGGCTCGAGGCCGAGATCGACGTGATGAATGCCGAACTGGACCCCCTGAATTCTTTCGTCTTGCCCGGCGGCGCTCCAGCCGCGGCTCAACTTCACCTGGCCCGGACCATCATTCGGCGCGCGGAACGCTTATGTTGCGCGCTGGCCGAGCAGGAGTCGGTCAATCCGGCGGCTCTGCGCTATCTCAACCGCCTATCCGATCACCTGTTTGTACTCGGACGGATGGAAAACGACCGCGGGCGGATGGACGTTCTCTGGGTGCCGGGAGCCCATCGCTGAGGCGATACGCCCAAGCGTGCGTCGGATTGACAGCGAATCGGCCCACGCCTAAGTGTCGTTGCGCTGCAGCATAGTCCCGACGCAAATCATCGCAGACGATCGTTTGGTTCGGCCAGCGATCAATTCGTTCGGGTTGATAGAAGAAAAAGGCGAGTTGGCATGAAGGTACTCGTGCCCGTTAAGCGGGTCGTCGACTATAATGTGAAGGTCAGGGTCAAGGCCGACGGCAGCGGCGTCGAGACCGCCAACGTCAAAATGTCAATGAACCCATTCGATGAAATCGCTAATGAGGCCGCCATTCGCCTGCGCGAAGCGGGCACCGCCTCGGAGGTCATCGCCGTCTCGATCGGCGATGCCAAGGTCCAGGAGACCCTACGGACGGCGATGGCCATGGGCGCGGACCGAAGCGTCCATGTCTTGTGCGAAGCCAGAACCGACACCGAGTTGCAGCCGCTCGCCATTGCCAAGCTGCTTAAGGCTGTGGTCGACAAGGAAGAGCCTCATCTGGTCATCCTCGGCAAACAGGCGATCGACGATGACAGCAATCAGACGGGCCAAATGCTTGCGGCATTGCTCGGCTGGCCGCAGGCCACCTTTGTCTCCAAACTTGAGATCGGCGACGGCAAGCTCATCGCCACCCGGGAGGTGGATGCCGGCCTTGAAACCATCGAGACCAAACTACCGGCGATCGTCACGGTCGATCTTCGGCTCAACGAGCCTCGCTACGCTTCGCTTCCGAATATCATGAAGGCGAAGAAAAAGCCGATCGATCAGACCACGCCGGACGATCTCTCGGTCGATATCAGCCCGCGCCTGACCTACACCCATGTCGAGGAGCCGCCCAAGCGACAGGCCGGTTCCATGGTTGGCTCGGTCGACGAGCTGGTCGCGAAACTCAAGACCGACACGGGTGTCCTTTAATGGCAACACTTCTCCTGGCCGAGCATGACAATGAGGCTCTCGCGCCGGCAACGCTCAACGCGCTGACTGCCGCTGCGCAGTTGGGTGACGATGTTCATGTCCTGGTGGCCGGCGCCGGTGCCGACGCGGTGGCGAAGGAAGCTGCCGCCGCAGCTGGCGTTGCCAAGGTTCTCCAGGTCGAGCACGAGGTCTACAAGGAGCCTCTGGCCGAAGACATCGTGTCTCTCCTGGTATCGGTCGCCGACGGTTATGATGCCTTCGTCGCGGCTTCGACCACCTTCGGCAAGAACGCGTTGCCGCGGCTCGCCGCCTTGCTCGACGTTGCCCAGATCTCGGACATCGTCGAGGTGCTGGGGCCAGACAGCTTCAAGCGCTACATCTACGCCGGCAACGCGCTGGCGACGGTCAAGACCAGCGACGAGAAGCGGGTCATCACCGTGCGCACGACCTCCTTCGACGCAGCGCCAGCCGAAGGTGGTTCGGCGTCCGTCGAAACGGTTGCAGCGGTCGACCCTCAGGACCTCACCCGGTTTATCGGCCGGGACGTCAGTTCCGGCGACCGGCCGGATTTGACCTCGGCGAAGATCGTTGTCTCCGGCGGCCGGGGTCTTGGCTCCGGCGAGAATTTTCAGATTATCGAAGACTTGGCCGATGTGCTCGGTGCTGCGGTCGGCGCCAGCCGGGCTGCGGTCGACGCCGGTTACGTGCCGAACGAGTACCAGGTGGGTCAGACCGGCAAGGTGGTTGCGCCGGAGCTTTACCTGGCCGTCGGCATCTCCGGGGCCATCCAGCATCTGGCGGGCATGAAGGACAGCAAGGTCATCGTCGCGATCAACAAGGACGAAGAAGCGCCCATCTTTCAGGTCGCGGACTACGGCCTCGTCGGCGATCTGTTCAAAATCGTTCCCGAGCTTACCGAAGCCTTGAAGAAGGCTAAAGCCGCGTGAGTGGAGGCCGATCGCAGGACCGCACCATGGGCGCTAAAAAGGCAAAAAGACAAGCCGTCAAGGCATGACGAAGGGCGTGATGGGAGACAGTGACATGATGCCGGAAGCAATTCGCGTCCGGCGGCTTAACCCGGAATGAGCGCCATGAACGATACCGGCCAGACCCCCCATCCCCCGATCAATGAGATTGATTCCCTCGGCGTCATCGGTGCCGGCCAGATGGGATCGGGTATCGCCCAGGTCGCCGCCCAAAGCGGCTTCGACGTGGCGTTGCTCGATGTCAGCCAGGAGCGTCTCGATCAGGCGGTCGAAGACATTCGCGGCAACCTCGATCGCCTGAAGCAGCGGGGCAAGATCACGGACGAGGTGATCTCGTCGGCCCTGAGCCGCATCCGCACGACCACCGATTACGCAGCGTTCTCCGATGCCGATCTGGTGATCGAGGCCGCGACCGAGAAAGAACAGATCAAGCGCCAGATTCTGGAAAATCTGGTCCCGGTCCTGAGGCCCAACGCGCTCATCGCGACCAACACGAGTTCGATCTCGATTACGCGCCTGGCCGCCGTAACCGATCGGCCAGAACGCTTCTTCGGCATGCACTTCATGAACCCGGTGCCGCGGATGAAGCTGGTCGAGGTCATTCGCTGCATCTCCACCGAGAACGATACCTACGAAGCGATCTGCCGCGTCGCCGATCGTCTCGGCAAGACCGCCGTGACGGCGGAAGATTTTCCGGCCTTCATTGTTAACCGGATCCTGCTGCCGATGATCAATGAGGCGGTCTACACGCTCTATGAGGGGGTCGGCACGGTCGAGAGCATCGACCAGGCGATGAAGCTCGGCGCCAACCATCCGATGGGGCCTCTGGAGCTGGCCGACTTCATCGGTCTCGACACCTGCCTCGCGATCATGCAGGTGCTCTATGACGGACTGGCCGATAGCAAGTACCGGCCCTGCCCCCTGCTCGTGAAGTATGTCGAAGCCGGCTGGTTGGGCCGCAAAGCCCAGCGAGGCTTCTACGACTATCGCGGCGAAACGCCGGTACCCACCCGATAGTGCGGGGTTCGCGCCATCGTTGACTTTGTTTGTCGATAAGCAAACTTTTGGGGTAGCCTCACCTACACCTTTTCGTTGTTTGTGGATCAAAAGCCGTAACCGCTGAACGAGCGATCATATTCCGGGGATGGACCAGCTCGACAAATGGTTGATCGAACATCGGCTGGAACGCTATCGGCAGCGATTTCACGAGCAAAACCTTGGCTTCGACGTCCTTCCCGATCTGACCGAAAGCGACCTTGAGGCTCTGGGCCTGACGCTTGGCGATCGAAAACGGTTTTTGCGTGCCCAGCAGTCCTTGCTCGAGGATCAAGCGAGCGCCGGCTCGGACACCGGGCCCGAGGTGACGCCAGCTTCGGATCAGGAGCTTCGGCGCCTCTCCATCCTGTTCGTCGATTTGGTCGATTCCGTGGGTCTCGCCAGGCGCCTGGACATCGAGGCCTATGCGCGGCTGCTCCGTCAGTTCCAGGATCGCACCACCCGGTGCATCGAGGCGGGCGGCGGGTTCGTCGCACAATTCGCGGGCGATGGCGTGCTCGCCTATTTCGGCTTTCCGAAGGCCGGTGAGGACGACGCCGAGCGGGCCGTGGCCGTGGCCTTGGACTGTTGTGCATCCCTTGGCCAGATATCGGTCGAGGATGGCACGCGCCTTCGCGCCCGGGGTGGGGTTGCCACCGGCACGGTCCTGATCCACGACGTCGTCACCAGCCGCACTCGAAAAAGTCGACACGCTTTGGGCCCGATACCCAATCTGGCCGCGCGCCTTCAAGGAGTCGCCGAGCCGGGCCGGGTGGTCATCAGCGAAACCACCCACAAACTGTTGCGCCGCAACGTCGTTCGTCGATCACTCGGCCGCCTGGAGTTGAAGGGCTACGAGACAACGATCGCCGCCTGGGTGGTCGATGAGATCCGGCCGACGGCTTTGCGCTTCCAAGGTGGCCGGCTCCGGCCGACCGCGCCCCTGGTCAATCGCGACGACGAGTTCGAGACCCTGGATCGCTGCTGGCAGCGGGCAAAAGAGGGCCGGGCCCAGACTGTCCTGGTTTCCGGCGAACCCGGCATCGGCAAGTCGAGATTGGTCGCCGGTTTTCTCACCAAGGTCCGGCGGGAGCCCCATCTTCGCCTGATCTACCAATGCTCGTCGCTGCAAGCCGGTTCGGCGTTTCACCCGCTGACCGTGCAACTGTCGCGCGATGCCGGTTTGTTGCCCTCGGATACCGACCAGGCCAAACTCGACAAACTGGGAGCGCTGCTGGCGAAACGCGGCTTTAGGGCGGATGATCTCATGCCGACACTGACGAAACTGTTGGCGATCGATCCGGGCGAGCGCCATGCCTCCTTCGATGGACAGCCGGAAACGCTGAAGGACTGGATCCAAGACGGTCTCATGGCTGGACTGTCTGCCGTCGCGAGAAATGTGCCGGTCATCATCGTCGTCGAAGATCTTCACTGGGTCGATCCGTCGAGCGAGACTGTTCTGGGCCGGGTGATCGAGCGGATGGGCGATACAAAGGTTCTTTTGATCGGCACGCACCGGCTGGACTATGCGTTCCCTTGGATTGATCACGAACGGGTGACAGCGGTTCCGCTCGTCAAGCTGGAGCGCCGCCACGCGCTCGCCATGATCACGGGCCTCTGCGGCAAGCACCGGATGCCGGACGCGCTCGCCGACCGGATCTGGGGCAAAACCCAGGGTGTGCCGATCTTCGTCGAGGAGATGGTGAGCGCCGTCCTGGACCGTGATCTTGCCTCGGCCGACGACGGTGACCGCACCGAACTGATCCTGCCTTCCACGCTACATGATCTCCTGTTGTGGCGGATCGATAGCATCGACGTTCCTCGAGACCTGCCGTCGATCTGCGCGCTCGTGGGCCGTCGGTTCGACGTCCCGTTCCTGCAGGCGGTCACGGGTATCGAGAAGAGCGAACTGGAGATAAGCCTTGGACGGCTGGTCGAAGCCGGGATCCTCGAGCGTTTCGCCGATCGCACCGGCGGTTCATACGCCTTCCGCCACGCTCTCGTCCAAGATGTGGCATATGAAAAACTGCTGCGCAGCCGGGCGGAACAACTTCACCTAGCGACAGCAGAGGTGATGACCCGGCGCTTTCCTGAGCTCGCCGCCGACCAACCGGAAATCGTGGCTCACCACTACGCCAAAGCCGAGGCCCATGGGCCCGCCCGCGACGCCTGGCGGAAGGCCGCCGAACGGGCAATCGCCCGCGGCGCCAACCTCGAAGCGGTTGACATGTTGCGCAAGGCACTGGCCGAGAATGAGATGGTCAAGGACGATGATCAGCGTCGTACGGTCGAGGTAGAATTACGGGAGATGCTCCATAGCCCATTGGAAGTCACGGTTTGGGGAACGAGCCAAGTCGAACAGAACCTCTCCAGGCTTTACAAGCTTCGCAGGCGGAAAGACGTCCTCGATCTCTTCTCCGTTCTGTTGACGACCTGTGCCAAGCAGATCCATACAGGTCAAATCCGCCGAGCTAGAAGCACCGCTCAAAGAATTGTTCATCTTAGAAAAAGGACCGAAGCGCCCGTTGTCAGAATCATGGGAGCGCACTACACTGCGATGAGCTTTTTTTATCTAGGTCAACTTCCCCAAGCCATCGAAGCATTTGAAGAAGAGATCGAACTGGCGGCGCCAGAGCATCTTGACGTGGTCTACCGGCACTACGTCGCCGACCCGGCGGTTGTCGCCCGCTGCATGCAGGCGTGGGCACTTCTCATGACGGGTGACATGGACAAGAGTCGTCGTCGGCTAGCCGAGACACTGAGACGGGCGCGGAATCAAAACCACGTCTTCACCAGAGCTTATGCCCATGGTGTTGCTGCAGCATATTACCATACGGCCGACAGGCCGGATGATGTGAGCCGCCAAGCCAAACGAGCGCTGATCCACAGCCGGGCCAGTCGAGAAAAACGATTCCCCTATTGGGAGGCCTGGTCGCAGCTATTCAGTGGTTGGGCGCAAGCCTTTTCGGGTGACACAGAAAACGGTGTCAAAATTCTGAAGCTCGGGATGCGCAATTACATAGCCACGGGTTCCCGTCAAATCCTCCCCTACGGCAGGGTCTTGCTTGCGGAAACCTTGATCATGGCCAAACGGCCTCTTGAGGCCAATCAGGTGGTCGAAGAGATCGTCGCGGACCCGTTAAGCGACGAGATTCGTGTTTTTGAGCCGATGATCGAACGTCTTCGGGACAGGCTCGCGGAGGGTGTCCAGTCCCCCAGACACCCTCCGCGATGAAGGAAGTCAGGACGTGTTAACGATCGGCGGAAACTTGCAACGACCGAGACAATAGGAGGGCGGTTTGCCCAGGGTCGCCAAGGTTTCCTTGGGCGGGCCTTTGAACAGCATGTCGATGCAATCCTCGGGGTGGGATCGATAGAACCGGGGGTGTTCCGCGGGATCGAGTTCCTCGAAAATCGGGTTCTGCGGGTAAGCGAACGCCCTTTCGACCTTCTTGACGACGATGTTCGGGCCAAGAGCGATCAGTTTGTGGTCAAAATCGAACGCGTTGATTCGCGCGTTCATAACGGGATTGCCAAAAGCGGTGACGTCGACCGGTGAATTTGGGAAAGGATCGTCATCACTTCGCTTCTTGTCGACAAAGAAGCCGCCTTCCTTGACTTGTATCGTCCAGCGATAGGCGGTCGTCACCGGCGACGGCCCGATCAAACCCGAAGGCGGTATCACCCGGCAGGTGGCGTAGGTCTCAACGGTCAGGCCACCGCTACCGTCTGTCGGGTCGTAACGGTAGTCGCGGATTCGGCCGCAGTAGATGATGCTGACATCACCGATTCTCTCACGAATGTCGTCGAAAGTTCTGATGCCGCATTTGGCGAAGCCCAGCTTATCGACGACGTCGATAAAGCTGTGAGCCAGCAGAGCGCCGGCGCCCTCGAGCGACTCGTTTTCTTTTCTTTGCTCCAAAACTTGAAGCACGTCGGCAAAGCAATTGATGTTTCGTTTCTTGAAGTCGGACGTCCGATCTTCACCCAGCGCGACGCTGAAAACGCCGACCAGATTGTCTTCGGAAAGCAGAGTTTCCCGAACATGGATGCCGTCAAAATTAAGATCGGTGCCAACACTTGCCTCGGCGGCAAGCTGACTTTCTACCGGGTCAGGTTGCCCTAACGTGTCCATGGTGTCCTCCTCGGAATTTCACACGAAATCCCTGGCTCAATTGAGTTAAATCACCTTCGACAGACGTTCTGCCGGTTCGGTGCGTGCATGAACGTAATTCTTGTTTGTTGAGATGAGTATTGCACTCGAACGCCGTTATAGATGCGTCGCGGTTTCACTCTGTGACGATCTTCACATCATCTTGCCGAATTATCTTTGGTCGGCGTCCTAGCAAAAAAACAGGTCATGGATCCGCCGCTGTAATCGTCGATCAGGGGCCGGGTCGCCTCGCCCTGCGTGAACACGAACGGTTTGAGGTTTACGGTTTCCGGAGCGTCCGGAAAACGTAGCAGATAGGTCTCGAACCAGGCCATGTAGTGACGTTCGTGGCCGCGCCGGACCAGAAAATCCAAATCCTGGACAGGAGCCGGCGGCAGGTCCAGGCGTTCAAGGGCTCGGTCGAGCCGTGACGGATTTCTAAGCGCGTCCGCTAGAAACGTCACAGCGTCGGCGAGACGACGGCCCTTGGTGCTTTCGGCGCCATAGAGATCGTAGCCCTGGACCGCCGCCATCTCAGCGATCGCGATGAGGCTCGCCGCCGCGTGACGCTGATAGTGGAGCGCCAGCGGTCCGCGCTCGAGTTCGAACGGAAGGCCGCCACTCGAGGTCAATTGTTCGAGGGCGATGAGGAAGCGCTCGATGCCGTCGCGGAACAGCGCGTGATCGCCGAACAGTGTGCCGAAAGCCATGGTGGTCGCGTCGAACAGGTAGCGGTGGTTGTTCCAGGTCGTGCGTTTGCCGGGGTCGAACTCGCGAAGCGCCAGGCGCCTTTCCATGACCCGGCCTAGCCAGGCATCGATCGCGATCCGGTCTTCGGCTGTGATCGACGGGGTCTCGCGGACCAACGCATAGGCCTGGATGACGGGCAACAGGGTCCGGTCCAGATTGTAGAAGCTGTTGAGATCCTTGGGCTCGTCGATCCGGCTCAACGCGTCGCCATGAGCCCAGCGCCGGAGGTTGGTGACGATCGCGGCCGCCGCGTGGCGGTCGGTGAAAGCCAGGATCCGGGCACCGGCGATCATCATGGTCCAGGCGAGGGTGTCGCCGACCTGGATGTCAGCGCGGACGTGGCGGGCCACCCCGTGGCGAGGCCAGCCCTCGATCGCTTCGCCACACCAGTGCTCACGCGTGGCCGGGGCAAGCCCTGATAAAAACGCGCGGCGGACGGTGGGATCGATCAGAACCAGACCCGGCCGCTGGACCCGGTATGCCGCCAGATCATCATCAAGAGCCGGCAACGCCGGCGGGACGCTCAACTCCGCTCGCGCCGATCCCGGCTGCGCCAAGCCCAGGACTATGACCAGGGCCAGCCACCGGCCAACTTTGCGGCCCGTTACGACCATGGCTACTCTCGATAGAGTTTAAGCGCTGGCTCTGCTAAACTCACGTGAATGAGCCGGCCGCCGGCCCCTGGCAAGCGAGGGAAGACGAAATGATCGTTCGCGTCTGCGCTATCGTATCGCTTTTGCTCTTCAGCGCCTCCAACGTCGGGGCCGAAAGCCTGACGACGGACGACCGTCGGGCCATCCGCACCGTCATCGAGGCCCAGTTGGACGCCTTCCGCCGGGATGACGGCGCGGCCGCCTTCAACTTCGCCTCGCCGGACATTCGGGCTCTGTTCCGGACGCCAGAGCGCTTCATGCAGATGGTGATAACCGGCTACATGCCGGTCTACCGCCCCCGGAGCGTTCAGTTCCGGGATCTCGTGATTGAGCAAGGCGCGCCGACGCAGAAGGTCTTGCTGGTCGGCCCGAAAGGCCAATCGGTCGTTGCCTCCTATCAGATGGAGCGCCAGGACAACGGTCTCTGGCTGATCGACGGCTGCACGCTGGAGCGCGTCGAAGAACTGCCCATCTGACGGCCCCTGGCGGGCGGCGCGCAACGCTTGTTCGCAAGCCTCAGGGGATGGCGGTCACCACGGCATAGGCGGCGAGCGCGATCAGCGTCAGATAGGCGCTGAAAAAGCAGGTATGCTTCTGATCCATTACTTCGCCGGCGGCGCTCAGGCGCAGGCGCATATAGGCGACCAACCAGGGCTCCAGGTCAGAACCGGGTACAGGAGACATCACCTCGATCCGATCCATCGCCGCGCCGACCGGCACGCCAGCCCAATAAGCGAAGGCTTCGGCGCGGAGTTCGTGGACGGACACACCCAAGCGACGGGCCAGAGCCAAAACGTCAGCCTGGCGAAACGAAAACTCTGACGGCTGGCGCCGATCGCCTCTTCCATCCGCTAGCCTGATCAATCAGGGGCTCCCCACGATTGTCCGAGATCATTCGCGGTCATGATGCCCATCGGCGGGTAAACAAACCGTTGACGGGTTTTTATCTGTGGATTGGGTAACTTATGGTTGAATTTATCTCGCTGCAATCAATAATTGGTGAAATCGGCATATCGAGCTAGGACGACCTACATGGAGGCGAGCCCCAACGCGGGAATGACGGCCTCGGACCTGATTTGGCGCGAACGCTCCGGTGATCCTCTCATCGAGCGGCGTGCCTCGATCGGAACCCGCTGGCTCACGCCTTCGGTGGTCGGTCTCGGCGTCGCTGCGGGCGCTGCCGCCGTTCTCACCATGGCCGGCTACGGCACGGTGCGTTTCGCCCATGGCTGGCCGGTCTAGGGCTGGGTTGCCTGCCTTCTGGTTCTGGGCGTGGTCGTGGCCATCGAAGCGCTGCGCGGCCTCCGGCTCTACGAGCTCGGCACGATGGAACGCCTTTCCGGCCCCGGTTGGCCACTGGGCCGGCTCCTCGTCTGCGTCGTCGCGATATGGCTGTTGTTGGAGAGCGGTCTCGGCGGCCCGGATCGCGGTGTCTGGGGCATGAGTTGGGCGCTGTCTGCTGCGGTCGGGCTGATCGGCTGGCGGATCCTGGTCGCCCGGGTGGTCGGCCGCTGGCGCCGGGCCGGTCACCTGACCAAGCTGATCGCCGTCGTCGGCGCGGGCGAGCCGGGTCAGCGTTTGGTCGAGCGGCTTCTGGCGAAAGGCGACGGCCTCAGAATTACGGGCATCTTTGACGATCGGCGTCACCGGGTGCCCCGTCATATTGCCGGCGTTCCGGTTCTGGGCTCCGTCGACGATTTGGTCACCTTCGCCAGGACGCATCCCCTGGATCAGGTGCTGGTCGCCCTTCCCTGGCACGCGGAGGCGAGACTGGCTGAATGGATGAGCAAACTGTCCGAGCTGCCGGTGGATGTGCGCCTGGCGCCCTCGAGCGGTCCGGCGTCGTTGCCCGTGCGTGGCCTGGGCGAGCTTGCCGGGATGCCGGTGATGGACCTGCAACAGCGGCCCCTGGTCGGCTGGGCCTATCTGGCGAAGGCAGCGGAGGACAGGATTTTGGCCGCGGCCGCGCTCGTGGCCACGGCTCCCCTGTTGCTAGCGATCGCCGTTGCGGTGCGGCTTAGCTCGAGCGGTCCGGTGCTCTACCGCCAGCAGCGGTTCGGGTTCAACAATCAGCCGATCGAGGTACTCAAATTCCGCACCATGCTGTGGGTCGCCGAGAGCGATCGCGCCGTTCCCTTGGTCCAAGCGTCACGGGGTGACCCGCGCGTCACCCCGATCGGCCGGTGGCTCCGCCGCACCAGCCTCGACGAGCTGCCACAACTGATCAATGTGGTCCGGGGTGAGATGTCGTTGGTCGGACCGCGCCCCCATGCGATCGAGCACAACGAACACTACGCCCGGACGATCGACCGCTATCTGGCGCGCCACCGGGTCAAACCCTGCATCACCGGATGGGCCCAGATCAACGGGCTGAGGGGCGAAACGCGGGACCAGCCACAGATGGAGCAGCGCCTGGCCCATGATCTGGCCTACATCGAAACCTGGTCGATCCTTCTGGACCTTCGCATTCTGGCGCGGACCCTTCTGTTGGTCTGGCGAGATCCCAACGCCTATTAGGGGCCGGTGCCGGCAACCGTTGACGGCCCTCAGTGGCCGGCCGCGGCCGGATCGACCGAGTAGAGATCGACGGGCGTGACGATCAGATCGAAGGCCAGCTTGCCGCAGACCAGCAGCACCAGAAGCGCAAGCAGGACACGAAGCTGCTCACCGCGCAACAGACCGGTGACCCGCGTGCCCAATTGCGCGCCGATGACGCCGCCCGCGATCAAGAGAAGCGCCAGAACGACATCCACGGTCTGATTGTTGACCGCGTGCAGATAACCGGTGAGCGCGGTCACGAAACAAATCTGAAAAAGCGACGTCCCGACCACCACCGCAGTCGGCATGCCGATCAGATAGATCATCGCCGGCACCATGATGAAGCCGCCGCCGACACCCATCATCGCCGCCAGCATGCCCACGAGAAGCCCCACGGCCAGGGGCAAGAGCAGACTGGTGCGCAGCTGCGAGCGGGGGAAGGCCATCTGCAGCGGCAGCTTCTGCCGCCAGTCATCGCTGTCGTCACCTCGGCTCGGCGCGCTGCTGTTGGGTCGGATGACCATGGCCCGGACGCTCTCGACGAACATGAGACCGCCGACGATGCCGAGGAAGACGACGTAACAAAGACTGACCAGCAGATCGACCTGACCGAGCCCGCGCATCCAGGCGAAGATGAAGACGCCGAGAATGGATCCGACCGACCCGCCGGCGACCAGGACCAAGCCCATCCTCACGTCGACATTGCCTCGCCGGGTGTGGGCAAGCACGCCGGAGAAGGACGATGCCAGGATCTGCGTTGCCTCGGAGCCCACGGCCACGGCGGGCGGAATGCCGATGAAGATCAAAAGCGGCGTCATGAGAAAGCCGCCGCCGACGCCGAAAAGACCCGATAGGAACCCGACACCGCCGCCGATGCTCAGCAGCAGAAAAGCATTCACCGACATCTCGGCGATCGGCAGGTAGATGTCCATGGAGCGCAGTCGACCCGGAAACGACGCGCGAGCTTTGCTACCTGGTCAGGGGGGTGTCAAGGGACCCGCATTCAAGCGCGCCTGTCACACAGGCCGACGGGCCCCTGGCAGCGGGCCGCGATCGTCACGGCATCGGGATGTCACTTGTGTATTTGGGAACGTCATAGCCTTTCTTGGTTGCCTCGCGGTCGGCGATCTCCACGTACCAGCGCTTGACGTTCGGGAACTCGCCCAGATCGATCTCCTGCCATTCAAACCGCGACGCCCAAGGCCAGGTCGCCAGATCGGCGACGGAATACGTATCGCCGGCGATGTAGGCGTTCGACGACAGGCGTTCGTCTAACACCTTGTAAAGACGCCGGGTTTCGTTGCGATAGCGATCCTCGGCGTAAGCTGCTTTGCCGGGGTTGAACTTAAGGAAATGATGGGCTTGACCCAGCATCGGGCCGAAGCCGCCCATCTGCCACATCAGCCACTCGATCGCAGCCCACCGCTGCTCCGGGGCGCTCGGCATCAAGGACCCTGTCTTTTCCGCGAGGTAGAGGAGGATCGCGCCCGACTCCATCAATGTGGTGCCGGTTTCCCGATCGACGATCGCCGGGATCTTATTATTAGGTGATATCGCCAGAAACTCAGGCGTGAACTGTTCATCTTCCGTTATGTTGACGGCGTGCACGGTGTAAGGGAGCCGCAGCTCTTCCAGGGCGATCGAGACCTTGCGGCCATTGGGTGTGGTCCAGGTATGGAGGTCTATCATCGGCGGTGTGCTCCCTTGAAAGGTTCGGCTGTTTCATTGTCGGCGATCGGGCGTCTGAGCGAATGCCACCAAACCTGGGCAGGTCTTGGCATCACCTCAGCGGAACTGTGGTGCGCGCTTGTGCCGGCAAGAGAACAAAACGGCAAAGGAAAGAACGTTCGATGGCGATGAGATGGGCCCGCTTGGCGGCCGTTTTGACTCTGGCGATCATGGTCAAGGTCGGACCCCGTGCCGGCGCCACCGAGAGCCCCGAGAGGATGGCCGAGGTCGAGAGCTATCTCAACTCGATCGAAACCATGAAGGCCCGCTTCACCCAGGTGGCACCGGACGGACGTTATTCGACCGGCGAGCTTTACCTGCACCGGCCGTCTCGAATGCGTCTGGACTATGATCCGCCGAGCAAGGTGTTGGTGGTCGCGACCGACTGGCGGTTGGTGTTCTGGGACGGGGCGACCGAACAGCAGACCGTGATCCCGGTTTCCCAGACGCCGGTCAAACTACTTTTGGATGAGCAGATAAGCCTTTCCGGCGAGATCAGTGTCGTCGATTGGTACGAACAGGCTGGTGAGCTCGTGCTGACGGTGATCACCACCGAGAATCCGGCCCAGGGTCGCCTTCAGCTGGTACTAGGCCAGCAGCCCTTCGAACTCCGCCGGTGGGCCGTCACCGATGCCCAGGGGCTCACAACCCACGTCATCCTGGAAGACGTCGAGACCGGCGTCGCGTTGGACCGAAGCCTGTTTCGCTGGAGAAATCCGCGCTTCTTCGGCCCACCGGACGAAGACTGAGCTCGGCCGGCCGGCACGGAGCTCAAATCATCGTGTCGGCCTCACCGCCCGCTTCAGTTTGTGCCGCGGGCCATGGACGGGCTATCGTCCCTTTTTGATGTGCCGTCGGAACTGTGCCCGTGACCGTGAAAGCCGCCCTAATTCAATTGAACAGCCAGGAGGACAAGACCTCCAACCTCGAGCAGGCGGAGCGGGTCATCCGCCAGGCCATGGACGCCGAGGGCCCGGATCTGATGGTTCTGCCGGAAATGGTGACCTATCTCGGCGGTGACGGCGACGCCCGCTGGGCCGCGGCCGACGTCTTTCCCGAAGGCGAGGGTTACCAACTGTTCAGCCACCTCGCCCGCAATCTCGGCGTCACCCTGCATATCGGCAGCCTCTTGGAGCGGGATGCCGATCAGCTGTTCAACACGACGGTCGCCTTCAACGGCGACGGCCAAGAAATGGCCCGATACCGAAAGCTTCATCTATTCGACGTGACGACGCCCGACGGACGCAACTACCGGGAGAGTGATACCTTCACCGCCGGCGATCAGGTGGTGACCTACACCTTGGGCGAGCAACGGGTCGGCTGCACCATCTGCTATGATGTCCGTTTCCCCGAACTCTACCAAAGGCTGATGCTTCAAAATGTCGACATGGTCATGGTGCCATCGGCGTTTACTTTACAAACAGGCAAGGACCATTGGGAGGTCTTGTTGCGCGCTCGAGCCATCGAAACCCAATGCTACGTTTTGGCGCCAGCTCAGTGCGGCAGCTACCAGGGCGGACGGCGGCAGTCCTACGGCAACAGCATGATCGTCGATCCCTGGGGCACGGTGATCGCCCGGGCGTCGGATCGGGTGGGGTTCGTGACCGGCCAATTGGACTTCAGCTATCTGAAGGAGGTTCGGAGCCAAATTCCTGTCCGTGACCATAAGGTGATGTGAGCATGAACCGATCCGCCGCCTGTCTGATGGTCGCGCTGCCCTTTGTCGTCGGTGCCTGCGCCTTCGGTCCGGACGTCGTCTCCGAGGAAGGTGATCCGGAAAACGCGCGTCTAGCCCTGGAACTGGCGGCGGACGACGGGCCGATTAGGACCAAGGTTCATGGATCTCCTCTCGGCCTGGCGGACGAGGTTCGAGACGCCGAGGTGACGACCAACATGGCTGAGGCGATCCGCGGCTTGCGGGTGAGCTTCACCACGGACGAGCGGGTCGCCCGCGAAGCCGAGCCCCATCTGGTGACGGTCCTCCAGCCAACGGGCGCGATCTCGGACGAAAGGCTTTGCACGGCCGAGACGATCGAGACCGAACCGGCCGGCCAGGTACCGCTCACCGTCGTCGCCGGCTTTTGCGACCGTGAGTTGGCCTTGCGTCGGGTCACGGTCAGCCTCGACGAGCCGTCGCGGGAACGGGGTGATCTCATCCGCCTCTACTGGCGCACCGCCGGCGCGCTATTTCCCGATCAGCGCAGTATCGACCCCGGTATCAATCTGGGGCCGTTTCGCGTGAATGTCGGCACCAGTATCGGCATCGGTATCGACTGACTTGCCCGCGTGGCGCGGATGAACGCGGATTTCGTCATTCTTGGCGCCGGCAGCGCCGGATGCGCGCTTGCCTATCGCCTGTCTGAGACCGGCGAGCACTCGGTCATTGTGATCGAACAGGGCGGCTCGGACCTCAGCCCGGTGATCCAGATGCCGGCGGCCCTTTCCTACCCGATGGCCATGGATCGCTACGATTGGGGCTACTGGTCGGAACCGGAACCGCACCTGGGGGGCCGCCGCCTGCAGTGTCCGCGCGGCAAGGTCCTGGGCGGATCCTCATCGATCAACGGCATGGTCTATGTCCGGGGGCATTCCGAAGACTATGACGGCTGGGAGCGGGCCGGCGCTGACGGCTGGGGTTTTCGCCATGTGCTCCCCTATTTCCAGCGCATGGAGTGCGCGCACCAGGGTGACGAGGGATGGCGGGGCAACAGCGGGCCGCTCCACATTCAGGGAGGCAACCTCACCAATCCGCTGTTCGACGCCTTCATCCGGGCCGGCGGGGAGGCGGGCTATCCGCTGACGGGCGACTACAACGGTCAGCAGCAAGAGGGCTTCGGCCCCCTCGAGATGACCGTTTTCGAAGGCCGGCGGTGGTCGGCGGCGAACGCCTATCTCAGACCGGCGCTGAAAAGACAAAATCTTCGCCTGATGTCCCGCACGCTTGTTCGGCGGATCATCTTGGAAGGTCGCAAGGCCGTTGCGGTGGAGGTCGAGCGCGATGGCCAAGTCCAGCGCATCGAGGCTCGGCGGGCGGTCGTCCTCGCCGCCGGCGCGATCAATTCGCCCGCCCTGCTGCAACGTTCCGGCATTGGTGACCCGGATCAGTTAACCGAGGCCGGGATAGAGATCCGTCACCCGCGAACCGGTGTCGGCAAAAATCTCCAGGATCACCTCGAACTCTACGTCCAGATGGCTTGCCGCCAGCCGATCACGCTTTTTGCCAACCTCGGTCGGTTGGCGAAGCTGCGGATCGGCCTGCAATGGCTGATGTTCAAGTCCGGTCTCGGCGCAAGCAATCACTTCGAGGCGGGCGCCTTCATCCGCTCACGCGGGGGCGTCGCCTATCCGGACATCCAGTTCCACTTCCTGCCCGTGGCGATCCGCTATGACGGGACGGCGCCCGCCGACGGTCATGGCTTTCAGGTCCATGTGGGACCGATGCGCTCCGCCTCTCGCGGCCAGGTCCGAGTTCAATCGAACGCGGTCCATGACCCACCCCAGATCCGCTTCAACTATATGAGCGAGCGCCAGGACTGGATTGATTTCCGGACCTGTATCCGATTGAGCCGCGAAATCTTCGCCCAGCCGGCGTTTCGGCCTTTCGCCGGCCGAGAGATTGCGCCGGGCGACGACCGCCGGACCGATCAGGATCTCGACGCCTTCATCCGCGACCATGTCGAGAGCGCATACCATCCCTGTGGCACCTGCAAGATGGGAAACGTCGATGATCCGAACGCGGTCGTCGATCCACATTGCCGGGTAATCGGGCTGGAAAATCTGCACGTCGCCGACAGCTCTGTGTTCCCAACGATCACCAACGGCAATCTCAACGGCCCCTCGATCATGGTCGGCGAAAAGGCCGCCGATCACATCCTCGGCCGCCAACCCCTGCCCGCCTCCCAGCTTCGGCCGTGGCTCAATCCGAACTGGCAAACCGACCAGCGCTGAGTGGTCAGCGCCAGCCGAAACGTCCGAGACCGGGCACTTTAACGGCAATGTCGAAGGGATCGAAACCGACCACGAAGCCGCCGATGCTGATCTCGAAACCTTCCTCACGGGCGATGATTACGCTCAAGAGACCGAACAGCGAGAGCTGGACACCGGTGCCGCTCGGCGCGCGAGCCCAGATCCGGCGCCCTCCCAGATAGTCCTTGCCGAACGCCCGGGGCGGTAGCTCCAGACCCAATGCCGGCACTTCCCGGCCGACCCAGGCGACGAAGCTGTTGGAATTGGGGCCGGGCCAGATCCGGTAGCTTCGGGGGTAGGGATAGCGCCGGATCGCGTTTTCGATGTCCTCGATCAGGGGTTCGACGCCTTCGCCCCGGCGATCGAGTACGAGATGAGGTTCATTGCCGGCCCACCGGCCGTCCGGATCCGGTCTCTGCACGACACGGATCGCCTCACCACCCCGGCGCGCCGCCCAGCCGACCACGTCATATCGCGTGTAGACGGGAGCACCCTTGGTTTTGACGGCGATCCAGCAATGGTCGGCCACGGCACCTTTGAGCCCCCACGAAGCGGCGCAGTAGGTCTGGATAACCGCCTCCTCGGTGGTGGCGGGGTCGGGCGCGAGACCGGCGCTGTCCGACCGCGCTCGCGACCAGTGTTCGCCACCGCCGGCTCGCACTAAGGCAACGGCCACCGGCGCGAGGAACAGGAGCGCGAAGATCAAGAGCAGCCAGCGCATCGGCTTTCAGGGGAACAGCAGCGGTTGAACGTGGGGCAGCAGCTGGCCGTAGAAGCGATCGACGTCCGCCCGATGGCAGAGTTCCGTGCCTGGGGTGAGCGCCGTGGCGGTGCCGGCGGCGACGGCAAGGGCAAATGCCTCGTCGACAGGCTGGCCGCGCGACAGAGCCAGGACGAAGGCGCCGAGGAAACTGTCCCCGGCGCCCACAGCGCTTCGGACTTCGACCTTGGGGCTTTTGAGCATCCAGGCACTGTCCTGATCGACGACAAGCGCGCCCTCAGCGCCCAGGGTCACGGCGACGATGGCGGCCCGACCGCGCTCGACCAGATCCCGGGCGACGGCCAGTTGGCTATCCCGGTCCCGGGCTTTTCTCCCCGCCAGATGTTCCAGTTCACGCAAATTGGGTTTGACGATGTGAACACCTGTCTCCAGCGCCAGGCTCAGCGGCGGACCGGCACAATCGACGGCCACCCGAAAGCCGTTCCTGTGACCCAGTTCGGCAATTCTCGCGTAGAAATCGAGCGGCATGGCCGGCGCCAAACTGCCGCTCGCCAGCAGCCAAGAGACATCGATTTCCGCGACCGCGTCGATCAACGCCTGGCACTCCGCGGATGACAGCGGTGGCCCGCCCGGCGTGAAGCGGAATTCATGGGCCGTTTCTCGTTCGTGGACCACGTGGCTGAGACGAGTATTGCCCTCGATCCGCACCTCCCGGGTCCTGATCCCGGCCCGTTCAATCAGCCGTTCGAGGATCGGTCCGGTGATGCCGCCGGCAGCGAACACCGCGAGCGCTTCGCCGCCCAATTCCTTGACCACGCGCGCTGCATTGATGCCGCCGCCGCCAGGATCGTACCGCTCACCGTCGGTGCGAAGCTTGCGCACCGGGACGACCTCATCAGTCGTGCTGGCATAGTCGATTGCCGGGTTAACGGTGAGCGTAACGATTGTCATGACCGACAAACAACCGAACAGACTTGAGTTGCTGGATGAATTGAGGCGAACTCTCGAAAAGTCACGGCCACCGAAAGAAAAGCGGCCATGGACTATGGCGAAATAGCGAAAAAAAATTTAGCTTTGCAATTGAACAACTCAGCATAGGGGGACCTGCGGTGTTTCGATCCGCGCTCTGGGCTTTAACGGCCTGCTTCGTGATGGCATCTCTTGCCGCCTGCACGCCCCGGAACGTCTACCGGGCCGGAAGCGCCGCCTGCGGCGTCAGCGACGACTGCGCCAAAGCGCAGGCCGACGCCGAAAAACAGATGAAAGATCAAATCGACAAGGGCATCGGCGAGCTCAAAAACAAGGAGTGACCAGCCCTGATCAGTCGAGCTCGAGCAAGCGTTCGGCGAGGCGCATCGCCTGGCCGATGTGCCGGTCCGGTGTTCGCAGTCGAGCCCAATCCATCTTGTCGCCTTCTTGAGTGGCCAGGATATCGAACAGGTGAAGGTCCTGGGCCAGAGCCTCAGCGCAGGCTCGTTTCACCCGGCGCTGGGCCTCGGCCCGGCCATGAAATCGGCTGAGCTCGAAACTGGCGGCCTCGGCCAGGACTAGGCCGTTGCTGGCCTCAATGTTGCGGGCCATGCGCGGGCCGTCGACCTCGAGCTGATCGATCAGGGTCCGTCCGTGGGTGAGGACGGCAGCCGTGGTCGCGACCATCGGCGGCAGGGTCAGCCACTCCAGTTGCCAACCGACCCCGCCCCGTTCTTGCTCCTGGGCCGCCGCCAGATGGAGGCCGGATAACAGGACCGCGTTGTAACGGGAGAGCGAGCCAAGCGCCTCGCAGCGGACCGGATTGCGCTTGTTGGGCATGGTGCTGGACCCGCCGCCCCGGCCCTCGCGCACCTCTGCCACCTCGTTCTGCGACAAAAGCATGACATCGAGGCCGATCTTGCCGACCGCATCGGTGATGTGGACCAGCCAGTCGCCGAAACCGATCACGCCGTCGCGCCGGGTATGCCAGGGTGCTGCCGGTGCGCCCAAGTCGAGCTCATGGGCCAAGCCCTCCATCACCTCGAGGCCGGCCTCGCCCATCGCCGCCAGGGTCCCGGTGGCGCCGCCCATCTGCACCACCAAAAGGTCGGCTTTGACGTCGGCAAGCTTGCGGCGGCGGCGGACGAGTTGGGCCCGCCATTGGGCGGCCTTGAGGCCGAACGTGGTGAGCGTCGCCTGCTGCCCGCGTGTCCTGCCGACCATCACCGTCTCGAGATGGTTCCGGGCGAGATCGCCCAGCGCTCGGATCAGTGCGTCGAGATCCTGTTCGATCGGCTCCAGCGTGGCATTGAGTTGCAAGAGCCAGGCGGTATCCAGAATGTCGTGGGAGGTGGCGCCATGATGAATGGATGACGCCGCGTCACCACCGACATGGTCGCGGAGCTGGGTGACCAGGGCCGGGACCGCCAGACCGGCCTCGTCAGAGCCCCGCTCGAGCCCCTCCATGTCAGGTGAGAAGCTTTGCAGCGCCTCATCGATGCGCCGGGCGTCGTCCGAAGGGATCACGCCCAAACGCCCCTGAACCTGGGCGAGCGCGCGCTCCACCCGGACCATGGCGCCAATCAGCCCGGGCTCGCCTAAGGCACGGGCCACGGCTCGCGTCCCGAACAGGCTGCCAAACAGCCGGCCGGTTTGAATATTGAGGATCACGCCCCGTCCTTTTCCCGATCCTCGGCCGTGCGGCGGGCTTCTGCCTCCATCGCCGCGAAGGTTTCCTTGGCAATTTGGATCGCATGATTAGCCGCGGGCACGCCGGCATAGACCGCGACCATCAACAGAGCTTCCTTGACGTCTTCCTGACTGGTACCCGTGTTAGCGGTCGCCCGAATGTGCATCGCCAACTCCTGGTCGTGACCGAGGCTTGCCATCATGGCGATCACGAGCAGACTACGGGTTCGCCGGTCGAGGCCTTCCCGGGTCCAGACCGAACCCCAAGCGGCTCGGGTGATCAGCTCCTGAAAATCCTCGTCGAACGCCGTCGTCCGGGCTTCAGCCCGGGCGACATGGGCGTCGCCCAGAACCGCGCGGCGAACCGCCATTCCCGCTTCATAGCGGTCATCAGCCAAGGTTGTTTTCCCGAAGGAACTTGTCCATCGCCTGGTAAACGGCCTTGGGTTGCTCGACGCCCGGCAAATGCCCGGCCTGGGTGATAATCTCACAAACGGCACCGGGGATGAGCGCCGCCAGCTCCCGCAGAAGTTCCGGCGGTGTGGAGCCGTCCTCGTCGCCGCCGATGCACAAAGCGGGCAGGCGCAGATCGGCGGTCTCTTTTGTATAATCGGTGGCCGCGATCGCCTGGGAGACGGCCAGGTATCCGGCCCTGGGCGTGCGCACGAGCATGTTCCGCCACAGCGCCAGCTCCTCGGTCCTTTGCTCCCGGAACGCGCTGCAGAACCAGCGCTCCAGAACCCCGTCGGCGATGGCCTCGATGCCGCTCTCCTCGACGGTTTCGATCCGCTGGCGCCACATCGCCGGGGTGCCGATCTTGTGCCCGGTGTCCATCAGGACCAGCGCGCGAACCAGATCACCCCGAGAATGGGCGAGCCGCTGGGCGATCATCCCGCCGACGGAAAGGCCGCAGACGATCGCCTGCTCGATGGCGAGCTTGTCCATGAGCCCGGCCAGGTCCTCGGCCAAGCGCTGGATCGTGTAGGGACCGGGCGTCAGATCGGAGAGACCGTGACCTCGCTTGTCGTAACGGAGCATCCGAAAACGACCACGCAACGAAGCGGCGAGCGGGTCCCAGACCCGAAAATCGGTCCCCAATGAATTGACGAACACCAGAACCGGCAGGCGTTCTTCGCCTTCCAACGCGTGGTGGAGCGTGACGTCGTCGACGGTGATCGGGTTCAAACCGCTATCCTCCCCAGAGCTGGCTTACGTCCTATCAATCCGCGCTCATACCGACAAATCCGAAGACCGAACTTGCCGGTGACGAGATCGCTCTTTTTTGGGCGTACTAAAGGGGTTATTTGCAACCTATGCGCGCTTCTCGTTTCAATCTGCCGCTAGAATGACGGACGTGCCCGCCGCCCGCTTCGAGAGGTTGTCGATGATCCAACTGCCCCGTGCCGATCGCGTCCGTCTGTTGCTTCTGGTCTTGGGGGCGTTCGTCGCCTTGATGGTCGCCAGCCTTTCCGTACCGGCGCGGGCTGAGCTTCGGCTGGCGGAGGCTGGCACCGAGCGGGTCCACTTCACCTATCGCGGAAAAGCGCTGCTGTCATTCGGCGGCGGCTCCGATTTCATCTTTTACGTGGGTCGCGATGCCTATGACTGGCTGCGCTGGGCCGACTGGTCACAGGCTCATGGCATGAATCATCTGCGGGCCTATCCGCCGCTGAGCTGGCAGATGGTCGAGAGCGTGACGCTTGCGGACGGCGGCGATCGGGCTGATGTTTTGTTTCCCTATCAGGAAACGGATCCGGGCAGCCGCCAATTCGATCTGACCCGTTTCAATCCGGCTTACTGGGCCCGATTTCGACAACAGCTGAGCGATCTGCAGGACCGGGGCATCATCGTTCACCTCTTGATGGTGAATGGCTGGCAGGCGAAACAAACGGCCGACAATTGGTCCGGCCATTTCTTCAATCCGGCGAACAACGTCAATCCGGAGACGGACGTCCTCGCCGGCGAGCGGGGACCGCTCGGGCTCTACGACGGCCGCTCCAACGCCCATGAAGGCCTGCGCGCCTTACAGAAAGCCTGGCTGGAAAAACTGGTCCGGGAAACCGCCGGCTTCGACAATGTCTACTTCGATTTGGTCCACGAGATCGCCGATCACTTCGAGACCTGGGCACCGGCCCAGGACTGGATCGATGAGATGGCCCAGACCGTCGGCCACGCTTGGGAGCGGCAGACGCCGGGCCGGCCCTTGATCCTGGGCATGGACACGGGCGGTCTGACAGCGGAGCAGCGCCAGTGGATCTTCGCCCGACCCTATTTCGATCTGTTGATCTACGGCAAGGGCCACAGCCCCGACCGAGCGCTTGCCTGGCGCCGCCAGTACAAGAAGCCCTACGTGGCCCAGGAATCCTACGACGAGAACAATCAGAAATATTCGTGGGTCTATCCGGACCAGCGCCATTCGCTGCGCAAATATGTCTGGCGCTTGGTGATGGCGAAAACCCAGCAGATCGATGTCTACGCCAAACGGCTCGGCTATGGTGATCTCCGCCTCGCGCCTGGTGTTGAGACCAACCCGCTCAATTACGATCCGCGCGGCATCAACGGGTTCGAGGCGGACGCAGCGATCCTTCGGGCCCTGTTCGACAAGCTCCAAGACTATCCGAGCCTGCGACCGCGCGGGCTGGTCTACGGGTCGACCTGGTCGGAGCAGGTGACGGACACCTATCGCCGGGTCAAATCCTTCGTGCGTACCGTCGGCAACCCGGTGCCATGGGAGCTGACCATGACCAGCGCGGTGCTTTCCTCGGAGACCGAAGCGCTGATCCACATGGCATCGGCCCCTGACCGCAACCGCCTGCCCTTCGCCGCGCGCGAGATCCGGATCAGCGATCTGGCACTCGCCGACGGCGACTACCTGGCCGACCTGATCGATCCGAGCGCCGGCCCGATCAAGCAGCTTCCGATCGAGGTCCGCCGAGGCCGAACAGAATTTCAACTGCCCGCGTTCGTCGACGATATCGCGATCCACGTGACGGCCAAGCCGGCGAGCCCGCAAACCGCCTCGGCTCACTCTCCGAACCGGTAGCCAAGGCCACGCACGGTCTGGATGAGGTCACCGGTCGCGCCGAGCTTCTTGCGTAGACGGCCGACATAGACGTCGACGACATTGGTCAGCGGATCCTCCTGGGAGCTCCAGGCAGCGTTGAGAATCCGCTCGCGGGTCAAAACCCTGCCGGCATTGCGCATGAACAAGATGAGAATGTCGCGCTCCTTGGCGGTCAGCTCGACCGGTTTGCCGGCGGCCGTGACCAGTAGCGATTGGGTGTCCATCGACACCTCGCCCATGGTCAACCGATTGCCATGGTCGGCGCCGGCGAAGTCGCGGTTCCTGCGGACCAAGGCTTTGATCCTGGCGATAAGTTCGTCGAAATCGAACGGCTTCGGCAAGTAGTCGTCGGCGCCGAGTTTGAGCCCGCTCACCCGTTCGTCGACACTGTCCAGAGCGGTCAGCATCAGGACCGGCGTGTGGTTCTTCCGCGCCCGCATCTTCCGGCAAACGTCCTGGCCGGAGATACCGGGAAGCATCAGATCCAGAACCATCGCGTCAAAAGTCTGGTCGTCCAGAAGGTCCAGTGCGCTCTCGCCATCGGCCACATGCTCAACGCTCCAGCCCTCGCCCTTCAACCCACGGCGGATGAAATCTGCGACCCTGACCTCGTCCTCGACCAAAAGGACGTTCATGAGACCGCGCGCAGCCGGGGACGCCTCGGCAGGGTCAGCGCTGCGATCAGTCCGCCGCCCGGCCGGTCGTCGAGGGTGATGCTGCCGCCATGGGCCTCGGCGATGGAGCGGGCGATCGGAAGGCCGAGACCAACCCCCTGGCTGTAGCGCTCGGCGGCATTCGAGCCGCGGAAGAAGCGTTCGAATGCGCTCTTCTTGTCATCGTCGCGGCGATCGCCACCAGGGCAAACAGCGCCGCCAGGAGTTGATACACGAGGAGGTCCTCGGACACGCTTTGCCGTGTTTCTTCGACCTCTTCCAGCTCCTCCTCGAGCGCCGCCCCGATGACACCCCGAAAATCTCGATCGATATCAGCGTCGAGGATCCGCGAGATCTCCCACCAGTTGCTCGACAATGGTTCCTCAGACGAACCGTCCGAAACCCTTTCAAGGGTGGTGATCAGCTCCTCGATCTTGAGCTCGATTTCTGAAAGATCGTCGAGTTCCTCGATCTCCTCGCCGCCCACCAGGTCGATCTCGGCGCCGATCAGACTTCGGATGCTGAAGATGTCGGCCCTGATGGCTTCGATCAGCTCTTCCTTGCCGACCCCGATGTCGAGCTCGCCGACGATCAGGGAATCGCCGTACTGCTTGAACAGTTGATAGGTGTGGCTGGTCAGCGAGAGGTGCGCCTCATACACCCGATGGGCGAGGTCCATACGGTGAACGTAGAACTCGGCCTGGCGAGCGCTCCAGACCGAAAGCCCGGCGCCGCTCAGACATAATACGAGCATCAGCGCAAACAGCAGACGCAGCTTCGTCACCACTCGCATGGGCTCAATCCAAATCATGCGGCGTCCTTCAACAGACGCCCTTCAATAAGTTCATCTGAATATTCCATAGTGCGATGATCTGAAAGTTTCAAATAGTGCCACTGATCACTTGTGCACGACCGATCAGGCATGACCGCTAAGACGGTTGCATTGACGTTTCTGATTAGATCACAGGCAAGAGTGGCGTTTTCTGCATCATTATTCACTTCGCCGGCGTCGAGGATTAAGACATCTGGCGATGCCAACAACGTTCGGCTCAGAAGGAGGCGAAAACGTTCGCCACTCGAGAGATTTCGCCCTCCCTCGCTAACTCGACCGTCGAGGCCACCCAGCCGGTCAATCACAGATGCGAGACCAAAGCGCTCGGCAGCTGCGACGATCACCTTGTCTTTCGGACGTTTGGCGATCCCAAGAGTGAGCGCCCGGCGCAGACTTCCCTGGAGGATCGGTGTTCCGCTACCCAGGAACACGGTTGTCGGCCGATGCTGTTGATCGCCGAGCGAAACTCGACCCTGGTCCGGGGTCTCCAGACCGGCGGCCAGCGCCAAAAGGCTCGACTTGCCGGAACCGACCGGTCCCTGGACGATCAGCGTCTCGCCGGCCTCGAGCCTGAAATCGAGTTCGATGCCGCGAAAATGGACGCCCTCGAACACCACCGGCACCGGGCCAGAACGCCGGTTCTGCCCGCGCGTCGCCGAGGGCTTGGCGAAAACAAGCTCGCATTTGTGGCGCGCCACCCGCCAGGCGCATCGCTGGTCCCAGACGCCGGACAGTTCCCGGAGCGGCAGAACGAGAATACCGAGAACGGCCAACGCGCCGGCGGCCTCGGCGGCAGGCGCACCCGTGATCGACGCGATCGCAAGAATGGCAACGCCGGCGAGACCGGCGCCGATTTCCGGCAATGCCCTCAGACCGGATATTGCCCGGACACGCCGGACCGCCCGATCGCGGAGTTGAGCGCCCTGGTCATCCAGTTGCCGGAGTTCCTTCTTAGTCCGCCCCATGAGATCCAGAAGCGGCGCCACGGTCACCCGCTCGATCATCGCAATGGCGATGTTGGCGCGCTTCGAGCGAAGCTGTCGGTGCAGCGCACCGATCAGGGCTGCGAGAGCGACCATAAGGAGCACACTGAGGCCAACCGGGACCATGGCCGCGAGCGCCAGATCCGGATTTAGGAGATAGAGCGCTATCGCGGCGCCGGGCAGGACAAGGCAGGCTGAGATCAGACGGGTTAGGCCCAGGCTGACCCAATTGCGGGCCGCCGTGAGATCGCCCACGAACCGGAGGCCTAGCGCGCCCGACCGGCGGGCGGCGACTTCGGAATAGCTCATGCCGGCGAGATGTTTGTAGAGCGCTGAACGAAGCGACAGAGCAAAGCTTTGGCCGAGGCCTTCGGCGATCGTCCGGCTCCAGGCGCGAACGGCGGCGACCGCGACACCGGCGGCCGCCAAGCTGAACAGGGCCGCGGCCGGCAGATCGGCGCCTCCGTGGAGCGCTGCGAAGACGTCGCGAGTGGCGAAGGCAGCGATCCCGGTGGCCACGGCCTGGCCGACCCCGAGGGAAGCGACCAGGCCGATGGCGACGGTCCTGCCATCGCCGTGGAGATCGGGCAGTTTAGTCACGCCGCCTCGACGAATTCGGTGGTTTCAGCGCTGAGGGCGGCGCTCTCGGATCCAAGAAAGCCGACGACCGCCTCGCTCACCCGCAACGGGTCGCACAAGCCATCGCGCGAGATCAGCGGCACGCCCGTGGCTCGCTCCGCCTCCTGCCAGGCAAGCGGCGACATGGTCACCTTGCCCGAAATCGCGAACGGCTCGAGCCCATGGCGGCGAAGCGTGTTGACGCCACCGACCGCGCCAAGCGCATCGGGCGCGGCAAAGAAAATCGCGTTCATCCGGTCCTTGATCCGCGAGCGGTCGAGAATGGCCGCGGTTTCCTGCTGAAAGACCCCGTCAGCGATTTCGACAACGACGACGTCGGCACCCTGATGGGCAGCGGTGCCGACCAGGGTTTCGAAGCCGGCTTCGATCCGATCCATCGGCATCTTGTAGGTCGTGCCCATGCCGGCATCGGTGAAGTCGAACACCGGCACACCGGCATCGCGGTAGGCATTGTAATCGCCGAAGGCGCCCGTTCCGGTGGCCTTGACACAAGCCACGGTGTGGCCGGCGCGTTTCAGCCCATGGGCGAGGCTGGCGGCAGCGGTGGTCTTGCCGGCGTTCATCGACGCGCCGAACACGCCGATGACCGTGACGTGCGCTGGTATGGTTCGATCGGGCAACGCGTAAGATGCGACGTTCAGGACCTCACCATCGGCATCCGTCAATAGACCCAACGACACCACGCGGGTCGGTGCGTCCATGGCCTCATAGGCGTGAACCATGCGGCCGAGCACCCCGCCGCCGGCGATCATGTCACAGCCCTCGGGATCAAGCTCGGCGATCCCCTCGAACTGGTCCGGTGCATACCGGTTGCCGACGACCATGACGACGTGGTCTCCCAGATAGCTCTCGGAGGATCGGCCGCTGGTCAGCTGAACCTTCTTGTGCTGGCCGAGGAACGCGATCCGGCCGAGCACCAAATCACCCGGCACGGCGTGGCCGATCTCGGGGCTCATGCCCCTGACATCCTTCCGGTCGACCCGACGTGTTGTGAACGCCCATTTGGCGTCCGCTGGCACGACTTCGTTGTTGCGCACGATCGAAAGTTCCATGAGGTATCTTCAAATTGCCCGGTTGGCGGCCCGTTTTGTCGTTGCTGAATGTAATCGGCAGCGCTGACGCGGACCTGTTGGCTGTGTGAACAGCTCCTGTCGTCCAGATGAAAAGTTTCTGAAACGGTCGGACCGAGCGTTGTTGGGGGAGGACGCGAATGAAGATCGCGATCTGTGGTGATCAATTCATGCGCGCGCAAATGTTCGAGACCGCCCTCAGAGAAAGGGTGCCGGATCCGCTGGAGGTGCGCTCGATGGAGCTGCCCTGGCCGGACGAGCCCATGGAGCACGGCTATCGTGCCGGCGGCACCACCGACCCCGAGCTCGCCGATCTGCGCGAGTATCAGGGCGATCCCCAGACCATCGCCAGCTTCATCGGCGACGCCCGGATCTTCATCGACCACCTGGCTCCGGTCACGGCTTCCATGCTCGAACGATTGCCGGCTCTGGAGATGATCGCCGTCTCGAGGGGTGGACCGGTGAATATCGACATGGGCGCCGCCCGCACCCGCGGGATCAAGGTCGTGAATGCGCCGGGCCGCAACGCCTCAGCCGTGGCGGAGTTCACAATCGGTGCGATCCTGGCCGAGACGAGGCTGATCAGGGCCGGCCACGAAGCCTTGCGCAAGGGCGTCTGGCGCGGCGACCTCTACCGGGCCGATCGGACCGGCGAGGAACTTTCGGCGATGACGGTTGGCATCATCGGCTACGGTCACATCGGCACGCGTGTGGTCACGTTGCTGAAGCCCTTCGGCTGCCGGATCCTGGTCGACGATCCCTACGTTCCGCTCCGTGACGAGGATCGGGCGGATGGTGTCGAGGCCTGCGATCTCGAGACGCTTCTGGTTGAGAGCGATGTCGTCAGCCTGCACGCCCGGGTGACGCCCGAGACAACCGGTTTTCTGTCGGCTTCGCAGTTTCGGGCGATGAAGCGGGGCGCTTACTTCATCAACACGGCCCGCGGCCCGATGGTCGACTATGGCGCGCTATACGACGCCCTGGCCGGCGGTCATTTGCGGGGCGCGATGCTTGAGACCTTCGGCGAGGAACCGGTGCCGCCCGGCACGCCATTGCTCGAAGTGGACACGGTCACCCTGACGCCCCACATCGCCGGCGCGTCGCTGACGACGGTTCGTGTCGCCGCCGAAGCGATCGCCCGGGAGGTCGGCCGTCACGTCAAAGGCGAGCCGCCGATCAACCCCTGCTGAAGTGTATCATCGCTAAGGGTTCTCCGAACGAACGCGGTACGGTCTAGCTGCTGGCCGCCAACAGGGACGCGTTGCCGCCCGAGGCGGTTGTGTCCTCGCTGACCACGCTCTCGCCGTACCAACGCACCAGATCATCGTCGGAACGGATCAGGGGTATGCGAGCGCCTTCGCGCATCGCCAAAGCAGTGCGCAGCTCACGAAGCGCCTGGCCATCGCCGTCGAATACGGCAAGCTCACATTCCTCCTCGCGGGCGAGCCCAACCGGGTCATCGCCCCGGTCGATCGCTAGGATCGCCTGATTGCCGGTTCGGGCGGCGATCGCGGCCTGATGCCGTTGATCCTCCGCCGTCGGGCCCAGGCACAGCACACGGCCCTTGGGCTTGAGCCGGTAGCTGTTTCGCTCGCCCGTGGGACCCGGCAGGGTCACCGGATCAAGCTCGAGGGAAACGGGTGCCACGCGATGGCCTTCGCGCGGCCGGGTGAAGCGGGTTACGTAATGCGGGCCGCCGGCTTTGGGGCCGGTTCCGGACAGCCGCTCGCCACCGAATGGCTGGACGCCTACCACCGCCCCGATCTGATTGCGATTGACGTAGATGTTGCCGATGGGCGCGCGTGAGCAGATGTGGTCGATGCGGGCGTCGATCCGGCTATGAACCCCAAGGGTGAGGCCGTAGCCGGCCCGCCCGATCGCGTCGATGAGGTCATCCAGCCGGTCGGCTTCGTAAGTGACGACGTGCAGGACGGGTCCGAACACTTCCCGGTCGAGCTCGTCGAACCGGTTCAAACGGAAGGCGGCCGGGGCCACGAAACTGCCATGGTGGCACTGGTTCGGCAGCGGCAGGCGGAACAGTGAGCGGCCCTCGGCGGCAAGTCGCTCGCAATGCTCGACGATCGTGTTTTGGGCCGCGGTATCGATCACCGGCCCGACGTCGGTCGCGGGATCCCAGGGATCACCGATCGCCAATTCCTCGGCCGCTCCCTCCAGCATAGGCAGGATCCTGTTCGCCACGTCCGCCTGCACGCAGAGGATCCGGAGCGCGGAACAGCGCTGCCCGGCGCTCTGAAACGCCGACACCACGATATCGCGGACCGCCTGTTCCGGTAGTGCCGTGGAATCGACGATCATGGCGTTAAGGCCGCCGGTCTCGGCCACCAAGGGCGCTGTGGGATCGCCCTTCTTGGCCATGGCCTGGTCGATCAGCCGTGCGGTCTCGGTCGAGCCGGTGAAGCAAACGCCTTTGCTTCTTTTGTCGGAGACGAGAGCGGCGCCGACCTCCGCCCCGCTGCCCGGCACCAGGATCAGGGTGTCTTCGATCACACCCGCTTCGTGCAAAAGACCGACGGCGCGGGCGGCGATCAGCGGCGTTTGTTCGGCCGGTTTGGCGATGGCGCTGTTTCCGGCGGCAAGCGCCGCGGCGATCTGGCCGGTGAAAATGGCGAGCGGAAAATTCCAGGGCGAGATGCAGACGATCGGGCCCAGCGGCTGCCTGGCGCCGCCATCAAGCTGTTCGGCCGCTTGAAGCGCATAATAACGCAGGAAGTCGACCGCCTCCCTCACCTCGGCGATGCCGTCCAACCGGGTTTTGCCCGCCTCGCGGGCGGCGATCGCCATCAGCTCCGCGGCATGCTCCTCATAGAGATCGGCGGCTCGTCTCAAGGACGCGGCCCGCTCCTCGACGGGCCGCTCCGACCAGGCGGCGAAGCCCCTCGCCGACCGCCCGAAGACGTCGTCGATCTGCTCGGCGCTGGTCTGGATCACCTCGCCGACGACATCGCGACGGTCAATCGGGCTCAGCACCGGTTCCGCCGGTCCGGCGCCGCCGATCGTCGGCAACGCCCGCCAACGCTGCTCCCGAAACGGCGCCATGGCACGGTCCAGCTCTTCGGCGTCGAGCGGGTGGTTGAGGTTCCAGCCCTTGGCCGCCTCGCGCGCCTCGCCGAAAATCCGGAGCGGCAAGGGTATCGCCGGATGAGCAATTTCGGCTTCAGTCTCCAACTGCTTTTGCGGATCGGCGGCGATTTTCGAGGCCGGCACCGAGCGGTCCAGGATCTGATGGACGAAGGAGCTGTTGGCGCCGTTCTCGAGAAGCCGCCGGACCAGATAGGCCAGGAGATCCTCGTGCACACCCACCGGCGCGTAGATCCGCTGCCGCAGCCCGTAATCCTTGCTCAGCTTGTTGAGAAGCGGCTCACCCATGCCGTGGAGCCGCTGAAACTCGTAAACGGCGCCCTCCGGCGCCAGGGTCAGGATCGCGCTGGCGGTATGGGCGTTATGGGTGGCGAACTGCGGATAGACACGGTCGCCCGCGTCGAACAGTTTCTTGGCGCAAGCGAGGTAGCAGAGGTCGGTCGAAGCCTTTCGGGTGTAGACCGGATAGGTTGGAATACCCAATACTTGCGCGTGCTTGATCTCGGTGTCCCAGTAGGCGCCCTTGACCAAGCGGACCATGATCCGCCGGTCGTATTTGGCGGCGAGCGCCGCGATCCAGTCGATGGCGGCAGGCGCCGTCTTGGCATAGGCCTGGATCACGACCCCGAAGCCGTCCCACTTTCGGAGGCTACCCTGGCGCAAGGTGGCCTCGATCACATCCAGCGACAGATCCAGGCGGTCGGCTTCCTCGGCGTCGACGTTGAAGCCGATATTGGCGGCTCGAGCGTGTTCGGCGAGGGCTGACAGCCGTGGCACCAGCTCGCTCATGACCCGCTGGCGTTGAACATATTCGTAGCGAGGATGGAGCGCCGACAGTTTGACCGAAATGCCGGGATTGGCCCACGGATCGTTCGATGACGCGTGCGCGGCGATGGCGTTGATCGCCTGGGCATAGGCGAGAAAGTAGCGATGCGCCTGGGTCGAGGTCCGGGCCGCCTCGCCCAGCATGTCGAAGGAATGGAGCCGGCCCTTGGCCCTATCGGCGGCTGAATTGTCGAGCGCCTCCTCGATCGTCCGGCCGAGAACAAACTGCCGGCCCAATACCTTCATCGCCTCGCCGACCGCCTTGCGGGCCACGGGCTCGCCAAGCCGGCGCACCACCCCCCGCATCACACTCGTCAGATCCGCGGCCTCGGCTGGGATCCGGCGAAAAACGCGGCCCGTCAGCATCAAGGTCCAGGTCGACGCATTGATCAGCGAGCTTTCCGCCTTGCCCAGATGCCGGGCCCAGTCGCGGCTGCCGATCTTGTCGGAGATCAGCTCGTCGAGGGACGGAGCGTCCGGTGTCCGGAGATAGGCTTCGGCGAGGCACATGAGCGCGATGCCCTCCTCGGTGCCGAGGCCGTACTCCGAGAGGAACCGCTCCATCAGTCCGGGCTCGGCGTGGGCCCGCAGATGCTCGATCAAACGAATGGCTTGTTCGACTGCGGCGTCACGCGCGTCTTGATCCAGTGGAGGATGCCGCAAGAGCGACTGAACCGCGTGGGTCTCACTGCGGCGGCTCGCTTCCCGAAGCGAGCGCCTTGCCCGATCGACGTCATCCACAAGCACCTCGTCCATGGCCGGGCTCCGTAAGGCTTGATCGATCCCGGCCGATGCCGGTGATCTGAAACCTTAACACAGGCCATGGCCGGAAGAAGGCCGCCACGTCGCCGGGCATCAAACCTATCGCCCGATGGCGTTAGCGAAAATCATCGGCCCGTTAACCCCTTTACGAAATTGTTACCCCCCTCAGTACTTTACGTCATTGGGAAAACGGCTGCCGTCGTCTACACTGGCCAAATAATCATACCAGTTGTATTCGTTTCGATCCAGACAACTTTTTGTAACGCTCCTCACAGGTCAAACGAGGAAACTCGTGGGGCTAATGGCGTTTGTCCGGATCGGAGCGACTACTGAATGTGAAGTAAGACAACCAGCGTCGTTCAGAGGGTACATGGCAATCGTCGTTCGCATCGCGGTCCTCGTGGCCGCGTTGGTCCTGGGTGTGGCCACCGCCTGGTGGTTGTCCGGTGACCAGGGCTCAACCGAGAACCAACAAGACAATGGCGGCCGAGCCACGGCCAAAGGTCAAAGTGACAGCCGTTGACGGTCCGGATCAAACAGACAGCTGCGTCTGGCTTGTATCCGAAGGCCTGTAGCATTGTCGGATGGCCTTCTGTTTGATCCGAAAAAGTGACCCGCATCCCTTCAAGGGAGGCGGGTCACTCGGACATATCCTAACGAAGAAACGCCGCGGCGCAGGCTGCGCTATACCTCCGGCGTGATCTCCTGGCTGAAGACCGTCTCACCTTCGATGTCGATAAGGCTTACGGTCATCACATCGCTGTCGCCGGCGATGTCGACCTGGCCGAAGAACTGAAGCCCGGCACTGGGTGGCAGGTTGGCCTGGCCCTCGGGCGGCGCCTTCACGAAGACGGCCTCGGGCCCAAAGGTATTGTCGAGCGCGTTCGGCCCGAAGCTTCCGGCGTGCAGGGGTCCTGAGACGAACTCCCAGAAAGGCGCGAAGTCACTGTACTGAGCGTTCGCCGGATCGTAGCGGTGCGCCGCGGTGTAATGCACGTCCGCCGTGAGCCACACCACATTCTTGATGTTGTTCTGGTGGATGAAGGTCAGCAGTTGGGCGATCTCCAACTCGCGGCCCCGGGCCGGACCGTCGCCCTGGGCCACCGCCTCGAAGCGCTGTTCGCCGTTCGGGCCGGTGTCGTTGACCACGAGACCTATAGGCATGTCACTGGCGATCACTTTCCAGGTGGCATCGGACGCGAGCAGCGACTGCTTCAACCAGCGGATCTGATCGGCGCCCATAATGCGGCTCTCGGGCCCCAACTCGGTCTGGTCGTTGGCGGTGTTCGGTCCCCGATAGGAGCGGAAATCGATCCGGAACACCTCGAGCTGCGGTCCGTATGGGAAGGTGGCGTAGAGACGGTCGGGCTCCAAGGGATGGCGCCGGGTCGGCATATATTCGTGGAACGCGCGCATGGCCCGGGCGCCGAGCTTGGCCATCGACGGCTCCTTGTAGCGCTCGTCGGTGGTCTTCTGCAGCTCCCAGAACCAGTTGTTTGAGACCTCATGGTCGTCCCACTGGGCGAGCATCGGCACGGCCGCGTTGAACGCCCGGACATTGTCGTCCATGAGATTGTATTCGTACTGGCCCCGGAACTCGCGCAAGCTTTCGGCGACCCTCGATTTTTCCTCCGTGACGATGTTCTTCCAGACGGTGCCGTCATCCAGTGTGACCTCGGCCTCGAGCGGACCGTCGGCATAGATCGTGTCACCGGAATGGATGAAGAAGTCGGGGCTGCGCTCCGCCATCTTGGCGTAGATTCTCATGCCGCCGAAATCGGGATTGATGCCCCAGCCCTGACCGGCCGTGTCGCCGGACCAGACGAACCGGATGTCACGTCGGGCCACCGGTGGAGTGCGGAAGCGGCCGGTGACAGGTTCGCTCGTCGTGGTCATGTCTTCCAGATCGAGGAACTGCACGTCGTAGAAAATGTCTTGGCCGGCGGGCAGGCCCGAGAGATCGAGCTTCGCCGCGTAGTCCGTATCCTCAACCGCATTGACGAACGGTGCGGTGTTGGCATCGCTCATGTCCTCGGTGGTCGACCAGCGAACGATCATCCGGGCAGGGCGGTCGGTCTTGGACCAGAGGATGGCCCGGTCGCCGGCAATGTCGCCGGTCTGCACGCCAAAGGGTGTCGTCGGCCGGTTGGCCGCAATCGCCGCCGGAGCCCGAACCAGACCCGTTCCCAGCGCCAAGGCCGCCGCGGCCGAAGCCCGCAGCACCTGGCGGCGCCTCCAAATCCACTTCGTCGTCACCTGTCCTCTCCCATCCTTTTTGGAACTGGCAGAGGTCTAAAACCAAACCGTGACAAAACGATTGTGTGAGATCGATCGGAGCGTGAAAGGCTTACGCCGTTTGCACGGCTCCAGCGCGTCCTTTGCCGGCCTGATCCAGGATGCGGTGGACCAGGCGCCGGCCCGGCTTTTCGATCCCGTAATAGGCCAAGGCCGCGACGGTCAGGATGGCCCCCATCGCCAGGAACGGCAGCAGCCACTGGAGATCGCCGTCTCGCAGATGCGGGCCGACCACCGGCAGACGAACCAGCACATTGCGGCTGAATTTCCAGACGAAATGATGGGTCAGATAGAGCGAATAGGAGATGGTGCCGAGCCAGACCAGAACCGGTGCCGAAAGCAGGCGCGGCAGCCAGCCCTGGTCGAACCGGCAGGCGAAGATCAAGAGCGCGAAGAAAGGGATCACCGCGCCATCGGGCCCCGGCAGATGAACGGCGGCCACGATGCCGACAACCGCGATGATCTGCGCGAGACCGGCACCGGCGCCGCCCATGATCCGATTGTCAGCACCCAGATTGTACAAGGCCAAACCGACGAAGAAGCCAGCCAGGCAACGAAGCACCGCGAAATCGGCATAGATGTGGAGCGAACCTTTGATCGTCTCCAACACCATGTAGAGCGTCAGCGAGGTCGCCAGCAGAACGGCGGCTCCAGAACGCTGGCGCAACAAAACGGGGACGGCCAACAGGGGGAACATCAGCTAGGCCGCAGCCTCCGCGCTGATCGACCAGGCCGGGGCGTTC
>JBHJGP010000012.1:0-318015 GCA_050331695.1 Geminicoccaceae bacterium | reverse complement strand
CCAGAAGGAAGGCTTGAACGCCGCCGGGTGCCGGCGCTCCAGATCGACGATGGTGGCGGCGTCGATCAACGTCGCCATGAGCTATAGTCACCGCCCGAAGGTGAAGGCCTGGTCGCCCACCCGCCGTCGGCGCAACCAGGCGGAGAACTGATCGACGGCGACGATGGTTAGGAACAAAAGGAAAATGATCGCGAGGGTCTTTGCCTCATGGCCGCGGCTGATCGAAAGCCGCAGCACTTCGCCAATACCGCCGCCGCCCACGGCGCCGATGATGGTCGACGCCCGCACGTTAATCTCCAGCCGCAACAGCATGTAACTCATGAAATTGGGCAAAACCTGGGGCACGATCGCAAACCGGACACGCTCGGACCATGAAGCGCCGACCGCCCTTAAGCCCTCGTCGGCCTTCATGTCGGCGTTCTCGACAACCTCGAAGAACATCTTGCCGAGCGCGCCGATGGTGTGGATCGAAACGGCAATGATCGCCGGGATCGGCCCTAGCGACAGGATCGCCACGAAAAATCCGGCAATGACGATCTCGGGAAAGGCCCGAAGGACCTCCATGAACCGGCGGACCGCGCCGCGCGTCCATGGATTGGTGTTGAGATTACGGGCCGCCAGGAAACACAGCAAGAAACCGAAAATGAACCCGATCACCGTCGAGAGGATCGCAATATTGAGCGTTTCCAACATCTTATGAAAATATTCGGGAACGTAGAAGCTTTCGCCGAAGTAAACGCGACCCTCAGGATAGTTATACTTCAAGCTGCCGTCGTCGTAGGGCGAGGGCAGATCGAACAGGGCCCGCCAGATCTCCCAACCATCGCGGGGCGCCAGATCGATGAAGAAATCGAAGAAGTAGGGAAGACGCTCAAAGAATTTGCCGGCGTTGGTCTCGTTGGCGAACCAGAGTGAGCCGCCGAGGGCCACCAAAAGCGCGAGAACGCTGCCCCAGGTGTAGAGCCGCCGGCGGGCCACCAGCTCCTGCCAGTGACGTTCGACCAAACGCCCCTGTTCACCGAGGCTGAGCGGGTGCGCGAGACTGCTCATAGGAGCTGTCGGCCCATGGAAGATCCGTTTCGCTTGGAGAAGCCGCCGTCCCCAGGCACGGTGGGCACCGGGAACGGCGGTCTTTTATTCGAGGCCGATCAGCCGCCGATGGTGGCTTTGCGCGTGTCGATGATCGCCTGGTAGAACTCTGGCGTGACCTCGGTGAAGCCGGTGAAATCGCCGCCCTGGATCGCGGCAAAACACTCGGGATCACTCTCCGGCAGATCTATCATGAACTGTTTGAAGGTCTGCTTCATCTCCTCGTCCATGGACGAGCGAACGACGATCGGGCCGTTCGGGATCAATGGCGACTGCCAAAGTTGGACCAACTCGCCCATGTCGAGGACGCCCTTGTCCACCATCTTGGCGAGGTTGCCTGAGGTGTAGCCGTCCTCGAACTCGCCGACGCCGGACGCCCAGGTCGTGCCGGCATCGAAGCCGCCCTTGACGACCTCGAGGACCAGGTTCTCGTGGCCGCCGCCGAAACCGGTCTCGTTGAAGAACTCGTCAACAGGCATGCCGAGCTCTTGGGGCAGGGTGGCGTTAGGGACCAGATAGCCGGAGGTGGAATCGGGATCGGCGAAGCCGAGCGTCTTGCCCTTCATGTCCTCAAGCGAGGTTATTCCGGAATCCTTACGCGCAACCATAACCGAATAGTAGCCGGTGGAACCGTCCGTCTGAACGGTCGTGAGGATCGGCTCGACCGCCTCCGGATCCTCGAGATAGACCTTGGCGTAGGCCGATGCGCCGAGCTCGGCATAGTCGAGCGTGCCGCCAAGCAGGCCCTGGACCACACCGTCATAATCGGCGGCCGGAAACAAAGCGACATCGTCGACGCCGAGGGCGTCGGGCAGTTTTTCGACCATGCACTGGAAGTTACGCAGCCGGTCCGCTTCATTCTCGCCGCCGAGAATGCCGATCCGGAAGGTTTCGGCCTGGGCCGAACCGGCCGTGAGCGCGGCCAAAGCCACTGCGCCGGCAAGGGCTTTCTTCAACATCATTGTCCTCTCTTCTTTCGGGGTGGTGTGGTGGGTCGTCCGACAGGCATCCGCGCAGATGTGTCCGCAGATCCGGTCAGCTCGTTCAGGCAGCGACCTGGGGTGCCGAGGCCGGCGCCGGGATTCGCTGCCGATTGGGCAGGTGCGTGGAGGTGATCGCCTCAGCGAAACCGTCCTCGTCCGTGGCATCGGCGCCGTATATCCGCCGGGCTTCGTGATCACTGAGGTCGCTGGCGGCGCCATCGAAGACGATCTGACCCGCGGCCATGCCGACGATGCGCTGACAATAGGTCCGAGCGGTGTCCAGTGTGTGCAGATTGGTGACGACCGTGATGCCCTCGCGCTCGTTGATGTCGCGCAAGGAGTCCATCACCATTTTCGCGCTCCGGGGATCGAGCGAGGCGATCGGCTCGTCAGCCAGAATGAGCTCCGGTTCCTGAAGCAGCGCCCGGGCGATCGCCACCCGTTGCTGCTGACCGCCGGACAGAGTGCCCGCCGGCTGGAGGGCAGTATCGGCAATATCCAGCCGTTCCAGTGCCGAGATCGCCATCGCCCGCTCCTGGCGGCTGAACAGGCCCAGCAGGTTCTTCGGCGTGGAGCGGTAATTGAGCCGGCCCAGCAGCACGTTGGTCAACACATCGAGACGCGGTACCAGATTGAATTGCTGGAAAATCATGGCGCAGCGGCAACGCCAGTCCCGTAACGGACGCCCATCGAGGGCTGACACCTGGTGCTCACCCCAGTGGATTTCGCCGGCGCTCGGATCGAACAGCCGGTTGATCAGTCGGAGCAAGGTGGATTTGCCGGCGCCGGAACGACCGATGATGCCCACCATCTGACCCGGGGCTACATCCAAATCAATTTGGTCGACAGCGGTCTTCGCGCCGAACCGGCGCGTCAATTTGGTCATTCTCAGCATACAACCACCCAAGAATCGCCCGCGCGTTCGCGCGCTCGGTGGAGAATGCCGTACCGATATCTCGTGAACGTCAGATGGCAGATTGATGACAAAACGGTGACGACCCGGAGACGGAAGAGACGTTGCGGCTGGAAACCTGGTTAGGAGCGAGGCGGCGCAATGCCGCTGATGGTCGTCATTTCCTGTTGGAGATGGTCGAGGAAACGTCTGAGGCGTCGAGGCTGACGCCGGCTCGGGAGAAAAGCCGCGCGGACGGTCAGAGGCAAAGCCCGCCAGTTGGGCAAGGGGTCGATCAGCCGGCCCTCGTCCAGCTCGGCCTGGATGAACCATCGGGGTAGAACGGCGAAGCCCACGCCCGACAATGTCGCTTGGCGAAGAGCCACGATATTGTCGGTGATGAACCGGACCTCCGGCTCGATCACCCGTGCCTGGCCTTGCCTGTTGGTCAGTCTGATCCGGCCGCCCTCGAAGGGTGCGAGGGCCGCCAGAGGCCATTTTTCGACGTTACTGGGCATTTGCGCGGGTCCGGAGCCGAGAAGGCTTGGCGCCGCCACGATCAGCCGTTCGACCTCGCCCAGAGAACGGATGATCAACCTGTCGTCCGGAACCATACCGACCTTGATCCAGCAATCGCAGCCGACCTCGGTGAAACGGATGGTCTCGTCGTCCAGACGCCAATCGAGCGTGATCCCGGGATGCTGCTTTTGGAACCGGAGTGCGATGTCGACCAGATGGGCCTGGCCGAGCGCGATCGGGGCCACGACCTTGAGCTTGCCCGTCAGCATTTCGGCGTCGGCCCGATAGCGCTCCTCGAGGGCGTCCCAGCTTGCGAGCAGCGCCCGGCCGTCGCCGAGCAGCTCTCGGCCGGTTTCGGTAAGCGTGAGCTCGTGGGTCGTCCGTCTTGCTAGTTCGACACCCAACAGACGTTCGAGCTCCGCCAATTGCCGGCTGACGGAGGGCTGCGACAGACCGAGATCGCGCGCCGCGGCGCTGATCGAACCGCGTTCGGCGACACGGGCAAATGTGGCCAACAAAGAAAGACGGTCCATGGGTCTGGTCATGCGTAAAACGTATGACAGTCTTTTATCTCATTCGTCTACCGCAAGGAGCTGTCCTGGCTCATGTCTGGACCACGGCCAACGCAAACGGGAGAGAACCGTGGCTCAGACACAGAAGACCTTTCGGCTCGGCGGTGAGATCGAGATTAATCGATTGGGATATGGCGCCATGCGCCTGACCGGTCAGCCTGGCAATTTCGGACCGTTCGAGGATTGGCAGGGTGGAGTCGCCTTGCTTCGCCGCGCGGCGGCATTGGGCGTGACCTTCTTCGACAGCGCCTGGTCCTACGGTCCCCAGACCGCCGATCAAATCATCGGCGAAGCGCTCGAGGGGCTGGAGGTGACCCTCGCCACCAAGGGAGGTGTCGACAAACCGGCGCCGGATCGGATTGTCGTCGATGGTTCCCGCGACACGCTGCTCCGGCAAATCGACGGCGCATTGACCAACCTCCGCCGGGACCAGATCGACCTATTTCAGCTACATCGGGCCGATCCCGAAACGCCGATCGAAACCTCCGTTGCCGCACTGGCTGAAGCCAAGGCCGACGGTCGTATCCGGCACATCGGTCTGTCAAACGTCGATCAAAACCAACTGGACCGGGCTTTGGCCGTCGCGCCGATCGCCAGCGTCCAGAACCGGTTCAACATGGCCGAGACGGGCCAAGATGATTTGGTCGACTACACCGCCGCGCGGGGGATCGCCTTCATTCCCTACGGTCCGCTGGGTGCCAAGCCGATGCAACGGGGCGCCAAGCTCGATCCCAAACAGGCGCTCGCCTGGTTGCTGAAGCGCTCGGACAACATCGTCGTCATTCCCGGAACGACATCGATGGCTCACCTGGAAGACAATATCGACGTCTGGAACCTGATCTGAGCGTGCCATTTGGGCGAAACGGCGGCCTTCACGCTCAGCCCGGATCGTGCTCCCGAAAGGGTTTGAGTTGAGCTTCCAGCGCCTGGCTGAAGGCCGGGCGCGTCTCACCTCGTCTTCGGTATGCGTCGAGGGCCAGAAATGAAGCCAACAGGCCGGCGGCGGCGAGCTCGCGCAGAACGCAAACCATCATCAGATCGCCTACGGTAAAGCGTTCTTCGAGATAAGACTTTTCCCCGAGCCAATCGGACAAGGCCGACAAACGCGCCAATAGTCTTTTCACGAGCAGCGTCCGTCGATCTTCGGCCCGGGGCTCATCTTTGTGATTGTCGTCGAGCTCGATCACGTTCTGGGCGATCGGTTCGATCGAATTCACGGCCGCGAAAACCCAGCTCGCCATACGCGCTCGGCCGGCCGCGTCGCTGGGTGCGAGCACATCTGACTTGGAGGCGATATGGAGCAGGATGGCACCGGATTCGAACATCTGGACCTCATCGTCCCGGTCGGCCGGCATCTGACCGAAGGGCTGCCATTCCCGAATGGAACTCTGGAAAAGGCCCCGCCGAAGGAAATCTTATGGCTGGACCTCGTAAACACAGGGGGCCTGCCATGGCCACGCTCTACACGTTTGCTGCATCCCATTTTTGCGAGAAAGCGAGGTGGGCCTTGGATCTGGCCGGCGTCACCTATCGGGAAACGGTCTGGGCGCCAGGTCCGCACCTCCTGTCGACACGGCTCATGGCGCCGAAAACCATTGTGCCGATATGGCGCCAGGGCCGAACAACGGTGCAGGGAAGCGACGCTATTCTTGACTGGGTGGAAAAACACGCGCGGCCATCGTGGGATAAGCCGCAAACCGACGCCGAGCAAAACGATATCAAAAACCTGGAGGGCCGGGCGGGCGAGGGCATCGGTCCCGAGGTGAGGCGGCTCTTCTACGCTTGCACCCTGCCGAACGAGCCGGATCAGGTGATCGACCGGCTAACCGACGATGCGATCTGGCTGCATCGGACCGGTGCCCGCATGATGTGGCCAAAGACAAAAGATCTGATGGCCAAGGCGATGCGCTGTTCGGCGAAGGATCTCGACGACGCGAATTCCGCCGTGGAGGCGGAGCTGGACTATTTCGACGGGCGCCTCAGTGACGGCCGTCGCTACTGGCTGGGCGACCGGTTGACCAGAGCCGACATCGTGCTGGCGAGCCTCTTGTCGCCTCTGGCCTCGCCGCCCGAACATCCGGTCTACGGTGGCACACCGACGCTTTCGTCCTTTCGGCCCATCGTCGAAGCCAACCGCGACCGGCCATCAATTAAATGGACGGCCAAGCTCTATCGTGACTTTCGCAATCGCCGGCCGAACGACGAGGTCAGACCAGCGGCCTAACCGCCACCGATAATCAATAGTGAGCCGCCAAGAACGATCCCGGCGGCGAAGAAGACGACGAAACAGTAACCCATGATCGCGCGCATGTGCAGGCCCGCGATCGCCAGCAGCGGGATCGTCCAGAAAGGCTGGATCATGTTGGTCCACTGGTCGCCATAGGCCACGCCCATGACGATCTTGGTCGGATCGGTGCCGAGCGTTTTCGCGGCTTCGATGAAAATGGGCCCCTGAACCACCCATTGACCGCCGCCGGACGGCACGAAGAAGTTGATGATCCCGCCGGCAATAAAGGCCCAAAACGGCAGGGTGTCCTTGGTCGAGAAGGTACCGAACCACTGGGCGATCACCTCGGCGAGTCCGGTTCCGATCATCACCCCCATGATGCCGGCGTAAAACGGGTATTGGAGCAATACCTGGCCCACGGTTTGGCTGGCGTCGGCAATCAGCCGAACATAGTGCTCCGCCGAACGCGCGAGCAGCAGCCCCAACGTTAAAAACGACCAATTGACAATGTCGAGCGTAAGGTCAAATCCTTCGCTCCAAAACCAGTAGACCAAATAGAGAAAAAGCAGGAGACCGACGCCGATATTGAAGAACTTGCTTTGATCGAGGACTTGGCCGGGTGTTTCGGGTGGCCCATCCTGTTCCACCGATTCTTCGCCGGCAGCACTATTCGGTATCTCCTTGATGGCGCTGTCGCTATTCGTCGGGTGCATCAAAGCGCAGGTCGTGGGAATGACCAGGACCATCGCCAGCACGGTCAGCATGTTCCAGGTGGCGAAGGTCGTCTCCGTAACCGGTATCGTTCCGCCCAGTTGTTCTTCTAGGGCGTGCCCGGGGGTGGCGACGAAAAGGGGTGCCGAGCCGGAATAGCCCATATGCCAGACCAGCCAGCCGGCGTAAGCCGAAGCCACGAGAAGCGGATAGTGGACCTTGATCCCGCGCTCCCGGGCGACCGTCCCGACCCCCTGGGCGACGAGCGCACCGACGATTAGCCCCAGGCCCCAGGAGAAGAGGCTGGCGCAGTGGCCGATGAAGCAGGTGAAGAAATAGGCCTGGAATGGGGTTCTCGGTACCGAACAGAGCCGGGTGAGAAGCTGTCGGACGGCGTCGGTGTGCGCCAGGGCGTGAGCGGTGATAAGCGTGATGGCGATCTGCGCCATGAAGGCCAGCAGGTTCTTGAGACCGCTGCCCCAGCTATCGAGCACTTCGACCGGTCCCGAGGGCGTCAGGCCCAGCGCCAGAAGCATCACGATGAAGGTGAGTGCGATCGCGAAGATGAACGGGTCCGGGTAATACCGCTCGACGAAACGAACGAATGGTCGGGCGGCGTCGTTGAGACCCATTTATTATTGCTTTCAGTTAGTTACCGATACCCGCCAGGTTAGCAAGCCGATCAGGTCTACGTTGAAGAGGCTCGGTCACAACAGACACGACGCATCACGTTCCGGCGCGATGTACCGATCGTTCGGGGGAGCCGAGGCTGCTTCCGATGCAAAATCCTGAAGCGCCTCGTCCCCCTAGAACCAGAGCGTCATGGTTCAGTCGACGACCTACTCAGTGGCTTCTTCGACCTCGTCGCCCGCGGCCTCGACGTCATCGCCAAAGCCTTCGAGGGTATTGCAAGCGCTGAGCGCCATTACAGAGGTAAGAGCAACAACCAACATCCATGGCGAGAGGTTCAAATGTTCAGCTAGTTTTCGCATGTCCACACAACCTTCTAGGTGAATCCACGGGCGAACAACGCGGACCACCGATCACAAGTTCCAGACCGCGCCGGTTGCATCCGATCGGCAATCACCTAACCGGCCAATCCTTCGAACAGCCGCGCCACCGCCTCGGCGCCAGGATCCTTATTGCCCGACAGCTTTTCCGCGGACACGTAGGCCGCGCGGCCGGCGCCGGCCCTGGTGATTGAAGCGGTCTCGTCGGCGCCCTTTCGGGCGGCTTTTGCCGCTGCCGCCAATCCCTGAGGTAACGCATCAAGGGCGGGCGCCAGAGCATCGACCATGGTCCGGTCACCGGGTTTGGCGCCGCCGACGTGACAGATCCGATCGAGGCCGACTTTGAGCGCGTCCTGCAGGTTCCGGCCTTGTTCCACCGCTTCGCCGGCGGCGGCAAAGAAGATCGAGAGCTGAACACCGGACGAGCCGCCCATGGTTTCACTGAGCTCGATGCTGATCGCCCGGCAGAGCTGTCCCAGGTCGGCGAGCGGCAAACGATCCGTCCCGTCCAGCAAGGCGGTCGCCGCCGCGGCGAGGGTCGAGCCCGTGTCGCCGTCGCCGGATTTGGCGTCGAGAGCGTTGAGATCCTCCCGGGCGTCGATCATCAAGGCGCAGCATCGTTCGATGAAGGCCCGACGGTCATCATCGGACGAGGGTTCGGGCTTTTTGACCCTGACGCCGTCGGGGACGGGAACGGCACTTATGTTGGTGAATTCGTTCACGCCGGGCCAGGCCGGCGTTTCCTGGGCGTCCCGCAGCAACGCGACATCATCGTCCGTGGCCGGAAGCAGCGACAAAGAGAAGCCGCGCATGTCCAAAGACGTCATCAGCGGTGCCGGGCCAATGATCCAGCGGACCCTTTGGCCGAGATCCGTGCGTGTCAGCTCGTCGGCCAGCACCGCCATCTCTAGAGCGGTCGCACCACCCAGATTGTTGAGCAGTGCCACCTGGGTGTCGCCTTGAGCCTGGGGCTCCAGCTTCTGAGCCACCAGATCCATCGCCTGGGACGCCGAAGAAAACGAGATCTGCTCGATGCCGGGCTCACCGTGAATACCGAGACCCAACTCGGCGCTGCCTTGCGGGATTCGGTCCTCTTTGGGAGATCCGGGCACCTGACAGGTGTCGAGGGACATGCCGATCGTGGCGGTGTTTTCGACGATCCGCTCGGCGGCTGCCGTCACCTCTTCCAGCGACGCACCTCGCTCGGCGAGGGCGCCGGCAATCTTGTGGACGAACAGGGTACCGGCGACGCCCCGCGCCTGCGGCACGTCGGGGAGGGCGACGTCGTCATCGACGATCACAAGCGAGACCTTAAGACCCTGCTCCCGGGCGCGTTCAGCGGCGAGGCCGAAATTCAGCCGGTCGCCGGTATAGTTCTTGACGATGAGCAGGCAGCCTGCGGGTCCGGTCACCGCGAGAATACCGGCAAGGACGGCATCGACCGAAGGAGACGCGAACACTTCGCCGCAAACCGCGGCGGTGAGCATGCCCCGGCCGACGAAGCCGGCATGGGCGGGTTCATGGCCGGAGCCGCCACCCGAGACGAGGGCCGCCTTCGATTTGTCCCAGTCGCCGTGAAGCACGACCTTGATGTGTGGATAGCCATCGAGCCGTGTCAGCGTGCCACCACTGGCCTTGAGCGACCCGTCGATCGCTTCGATGACAAGATCTTCTTTTCGGTTGATGAATTGCGCCATCCGTCCCTCCCTTTGCTTCGTCTTTGCTAGCCCGTTCGGAGGGCGATGCGAAGGGCGGAACAGAAGGGCGCGAAGGCTTCGGCCTCTTGATCGCCGGGCGCCGGGGCGGTGTCTTTTGCTGACGGGCGCCTCCCGATCAGCTGCCCGGTTCCCGGACGACCAAGACCGCGCAATGGGCATGGCGAACGATGCTTTCGGCATCGTCGCCGAGGAGAATGCGGCTGATCGCGTCGCCAGTTCGGTTGCCGATAACGATCATGCCTACCGCAAGCTCCTCCGCCAGATTCAAGATCTCGGCGTCGGAACTGCCGAGACGCAGATGGCTGAGCTTGATGTCGCCGCCGAGCGATTTGGCATGCGCTGTCTCGGCGTCGAGCCGCGCCTGGGCATCGGCCTTGATCCGGTCGATCTGGGCATCCGAGAGCACGTCTGGATAGATGTAGCGAGAGACCAGGGCGACATGGACCAGGTGAAGCTCGGCCCTGGTCGTCTTCGCCAGGTCGACGGCCATCTCGACCGCCGCCCGGGACGGCGGCGAGCCGTCACTGGCGACCAGGATCTTGGTGGGCAAGGTCGTTTGGGTCATGGGGCGTCCTCTCGCGGCGTTCAACCACTGCTTCGGTTGATGATCCTCTGCAACTCGTCTTCGGTGCGCCGGATGGTTTCCAGGGGCTCGACTTCGCCCGTCAGCACCCGGTTGAAGGCGATCGCCAATCGCGGTGACAGGCGCGAGTAGATCGTCGAAATGGGCCTGGCACGGGACGAGCGCACGGCGTCCCGGCCCAGCGCCATCACCGGAACGGTCTCGGTCAGCGCCTGGTCGTCGTAGAGTTCGTCGCTGACCGGCAAAAAGCCACCGGTCTCGGCCATGGCCCGCTGGCGTTCGGTCTCGGTTGCCCAGCGAATGAAGGTCCAAGCTTCCTCGACTTTGGTCGAGCGGGCGTTGACCGCCAGGTTCCAGCCGCCGAGGCAGCTGTAGGACCGGGCGCCCTCACGCAAGGTCGGGATCGGCGCGATGCCGACCTGATCCTGGGTGACCGGACCGAACTCTTCGGAGCCGAGGAGACCGTAGGCGAACGGCCAGTTACGCATGAAGACGGCATCGCCGGCGGCGAACACGGCGAGCGCGTCGCGTTCGTCGAAGGTCGCTACGTCCTCCGGCGCCACGCCCGTCTCGACGAGTTCCCGGGCTTTGGCGAAGCCGGCCACCGACGCTCTGGAGTTGAGGACCACCACATTGGGCTCGGAGACCCGGGCGCCGAACGCACCTGCGACCTCGCTTTGCGGGGTCCAGGCCCGGCCGCCCGCCGACCAGATGAATTCGAGCGCATTGGTGACCCCGCCCTCATAGCGGTCGCCTTGGAAGACCAGGCCGTGGGCGGTGCCGGTGGCGTCTCTGACCCGATTGGCGATTTCAGCCAATTCGTCCCAGGTTGCCGGCGGTTCGCTGATCCCAGCCTCGTCCAACAGATCGCGGCGATAGAACAGCATGCCCGCATCGGTATACCAGGGCACCGCCCAAAGCCGATTGCGGTAGACCACCGAATTGAGGGCCGCGCCGATGATCGTATCGGTGGAGAGGTCGGCGTAGATCCGCCGGGACAGGTCCTGGATCCAGCGCTTCGACGCGAACTCGGCCGTCCAGATGACGTCAGCGCCGAACACGTCGATTTCGTCGGAGCCGGCTTCGAAGTCTGACTGCAGCAATCGGAAAAAGGCATCGCTCTGTTCCGGTGCCTTCTGCCAGCTCACGCGGATCCGACCCTCATGCTCCGTGTTGAAATTGTCGATCAGGCTCTGGATCGCACCGGACTCGTCTTCGGCGAAGGCGAAGGTCAGTTCCGTCGGCCCGTTCTGAGCCCCCGACCGGCGCACGGCGAACGGACTTGCGACGAGGCCGGCGGCGGTGGCTGCCAATAGCCGGCGACGGTCAAGCAGCTTGGGTTTCAGCATGTTCTCGCCTCCGTTCACCAGAAAGATCCGACCACGACGGCGGTGGTCAAGAGAAGCAGCACCGAGAGATAGCGATAGTTGTAATACCAGGGTTTGCCTTCGAGCTCCCGGCTCTCAGCCCGCCAGATCGCCGGCGTCCAGATCATGTCTTCGACCTTTTCCGGCGCGGGCCGCGTACCCGCGAGACTGACGACGAAGATCAGGGTCACGCTGGCGGCGAAGGAAATGCCGGCGGCGTAGAGGAAATGGATCGGCACGAGCTGCATGACTTCGATCAGCACGAAGCCGGTAAGGCCGCCCAAGATGCCGATGACGAGCGTGGTGAATGCGGCGTTGGCATTGGCCCGGGGCCAGAAAATGCCGACCAGGAAGACGGCGACCACCGGCGGCGTAACGTAGGACAGCACCGACTGGAGATACTGCCAGAGCGACGGGAAATGCTGGATCTGCGGTGACCAGAGCACAGCGACCGCTGTCACGATCACGGTTGTGATCCTGCCGATCAGGACCAGGGTCTTGTCGCTGGTGTTGGGTCGAAGCGGCCTGACGAAATCCATCGTCACCATGGTCGAGGCGGAGTTGAGGATGGAATCCACCGTCGACGTGATCGCTGCGACCAGAGCGGCGAGGATCAGGCCCCGAATGCCGATCGGCAGAAGATCGAAGGCGAGGGTGGGGAAGGCCAGATCCGGCGTCCTGAGGTCCGGATAGAGGACCACGGCCATGACGCCCGGCATGATCATGATGAACAGGATCGGAAGCTTTAAAAAGCCTGCGAAAATCGAGCCCCAGCGGCCATGATCGATGTTCTTGGCGCCCAGCGTCCGCTGGACGATCAACTGGTTCGACGTCCAGAAGTAGATGCCGATGATCAAGACGCCCGTGATCAGGCCCGGCCAGGGCAGTGCCGGGTCGTCGATCGGCTGGATGATCGAGAGCGCGCCGTCGGGCGCGGCCTCCCGAACGGCGTCCCAGGAAGGGATCGCGGCCCATGCCGCGAAGAAGATGATCGTGCCGCCGATGATCAACACGACCGCCTGGATCGTGTCGGAGAGGACGACGGCGCCGAGACCCCCGGTCACCGATAGGATTGCGGCCAGAACGGCCAGACCAAGCACGCCGACCCAGAGCGGCATGTCGGGAAACAGGGTCTGGACCACGAGCCCGCCGGCATAGAGCGCACCGGCGCAGTCGAGAAACATGTTGAGAAACAGGAGCAGGCCGGCAAGCAGGTAGCGGGATCGCCGGTCGAACCGTCGCTCGAGGAATTCCGGCAGCGTGAACACTTCGCTGCGGATGTAAAACGGCAGAATGAAGAAAATGAAGATGACCAGGATGATCGCGGCCATCCACTCGTAGGAGAAGACCGAGATACCGGAATTGTAGCCGGCGCCGGCGAGGCCGACGAATGAGGCGCCCGACATATTGGTCGCGAAAAGGGAGAAACCAATCAGTGGCCAGATGAAGTTTCGGCCGCCGAGGAAAAAGCCGGCAGTATCACCAGATTTCCCGCGCACCAGCCAGATCGCAAGAAACCGGCTGACCAGCAGATAGGCAACCAGGATTCCGATATCGATCGAGTGGACCTCGAACTGTCCCGGCATGCGCCTCCCCCTTCGTTTGTCATTTTATTGCCGCATAGACGGGTCCAACGACACGTTGAGTGGGGGGTTCCGTTATCCAACAGGAATTCTCCAACTATTTGTCAGGGCCGCGAGCGCCGTCCGTTGGTTCGCCGAGGCCTTCCTAGAGCCGCTCGAAAATCAGGTTGCGCGCAACCGTCGAGCGCCCGGCAGCCGTTTCATCCGTTGATGGCGCGTTTTCACGCCGATCCCGTCGTCCCGATAAACGAAAGGCAGGGCAGTCAGACGTTGGGTATTGTTTTCGTTCGGTTGAGCTTCTGCCTGGGGCGCCTGGCTGGCGCGCCAGGCCGCACTCTTTTCGCCAAGCGTTTGGTCAACCTGCTCACGTCCGGCCTGCCTCGCCTTCCTCAAGCACCGTGGCGCAAGGAACCCGCGATCGACCCGCCGGTTCATCTGTGGCGGCGGATCGAGGAGACCCTCTTCTCCAGGTAAGAATGCGAGGCTCACCTCCTGGCTTTGTCGCCAGACGAACAACGGCTTCGCGGACGAAGACGGCGCCCTCCTGGCTTCTGGTCTCCACCACCACTTGGTAGTCGCGGCGCGGCGATTGGCTGTAGAGGGCACGAACGAATAGCTGCGCCAGTTCCCGTCCGCTTGCCTGGTCCCCTGCCAGTCCGACCGCTCTCTCGACCGCGGCCAGAGCTTGAGGGTGGGCCGTCTCTGGATCAATCCCGGGCCGGCCCGTCCACACGGTGAGAGCCGGCTTCGCCCGATCGGCCACCCGCCAAGGCAGTCCGGCCACGCGGTCCAACTGATCGAGCGAGCGGAAAGGTGACGGCCGCGCTGCCATCTTCCGTGCGATGTCTCCGGCCGTCGCCGGGGCAAGCCCTGCTCCAGCGAAAACCTCGGTCAAAATAGTCTCCGACGCTGTGTTCAGATCAATCTTGCCGTGTTCGTCCTGGATCGACAGACGAAGCCGGATCCCGTCGATAGAGCAGGCGACGCCGGTCGGCATGGGTGAACTGCCTTCCCGGGCCCGGGTCAGCATCGAAAGCGCGATCGCCACGCCGGCATCGGCCGCGAGGCGCGCCTGCACGATATCCAGCCTGTTGACGGTTGTCAGAACCTGGGCCCGGACCCGCTGACCATAGAGACCGGCCGCCAACCCCAGGAGCAGGAGGACCCACATGACGGTGATTAGGGCGAACGCCCGATCTCTTTGCCGGCGCATCGTCATCGGCTGCCTGGGGCTACGATCATCGACCGGCTTCGTCCGTCGACCACCGTCTCCAGACGAATTGCGACCGGTGCCCTCTCGGCCGAGGGCCAGCTAGAGGTCCAGCCGCCCTCTCCGAGGTAGGAAAAGGCGACGCGTGAGGCCCCCTCAAACAAGACCCGCGGCTGGTTCTCGACCGCTTCGGTTTCAAGCGGCTCGGCAACCGCTGTGCGGGCGACAAGCACGGCCAAGCCGGTGTCACGTTGCTCAGCCCAAAGCCGGTAGCGAAAGAAACCGCCCGGCTCCAACCGTCGGGTCTCGGAACGGACCAGGACGACGGACCGGTGATCGCCGCTGAAGGGCACCACCGCCGACCCATCTTCGGCCGGGATCGGATGGAGCCAAGCGCTTTCGAACCAGGTCCTGATCGCATCGCGTATCAGGGGCTGCTCGGTGACGGCGCTATCGTTGCCGCGTTCCCAAACCCGGGCGCCGAAACTGAGCGAACCGAAGGCCATGCCGGTGATGAGCGCCAGGATCGAGATCGCGACCAGGACCTCGACCAGCGAGAAGCCGGCATCAGGTTGGCGGGGTCTCAAGGATCGGCCGCCGTCCTGCCACGATACCTCAGGCTCGAGAGACGAACCTCTTGGCCGCCCGGCGCTTCGGCGCGGACGCTGATCCGGATCAGCCCGTTGGCAGGCGCCCCGAAGGACTCGATCGAGGCGCGCCAGGACACGTCGCCGTGCTCACCCTCGAGCTGTTGCGGGACCGTCTCTCTGGTGGCGTCGATGCCGCTCAGGATCGACTGGGCGACGGCGAGGGTCTCGTCGAGGTTTCGGGCGCTGCCCTGGGCGCGGAAGCTGGCGGCGTAGATCTGTTGGATGGTGACCATCCCGGCCGCGAGGATGGCGAAGGCAACAAGGGTCTCGATAAGGGTAAAGCCGCGGTCAGTGCCGGCCATCGGCCACCTCCTCGACCCGGACCCGGCCGGTCAGCCAATCCACCTCGGTGACGAAGGTCTTGGTGCCGGTGGTGAGCGTGAGCCGGACGCCGGTAGACCCGCCGTCTGGGTAAAAGCGGACGGCGATATTGTTTTCGTTCAATTGCTCCTGGCGCGCGCCCAGAACCGATATCTTCTGACCCACGAGCGAAGTCACCCATCCGCCGGGCTCCACGCGCAGTTCGGCGTTGGCCGTGTCGATGATGACCTGGCTTTCCCGGTTCTGGCTGATGGCTTGGGTTCGGGCAGCGATCAGGGCACGAGCCACGTCGGACGCCGCAGCACGGATACGCATGGCGTCGCTGGCACCGCGAAAGCCGAGCGAGATCGATCCGGCGACGAGCGCGATGATCGCCATCACGATCAGCATCTCCAGAAGCGAGAAGCCGCCGTCGGACCCGGGGGACGGGCACTCAGATCGCAAGCTCATTGACGCTCATGATGGCGGTGAGGATCGACAGGACGACGGCGGCGATCAGACCTCCCATGGCGAGGGTCAGGGCCGGCGGCAGGACCGTCGTGATCTTCTTCGCGAGACCATCCCCGTCCCTTTCGATCGTCTCGGCCGCGGCCAGGAGCATGGGCGCCAGGCGCCCCGTTCGAACACCCACGGCCGCCATGCGCGCCGCTGCCGGCGGGAATACGCGTTCTTTCGCGACGAGGGTGGGTAGAACGCCGCCCTGACGGAGATCGTTGGATATCGCCGCCAAGCCGGTGGCGAAGGCTCTCGTGCCCATGGCTCCCGCCGCCCGATCGAGCGCGTCGGGAAGCGGCGCCCCACTCGAGATGAGCGCACTGACAAGGCGCAGAGCCATCGACGCCTCCATGGCTCGGATCAGATCGCCCACCACCGGCAGCGCCAGCAAACGCCGCTCGAGGAAGGTGCGGGCTTCAGGTCGGCGAGCGAAGGTCATACCCGTTCCGACCACCATTGCGAGGACCAGGCACAGAAGGGCACCCTGCTCGCGTAGAAAGGCTGACGAGCTGAGCAGAACCGATGCCGACAGGGGCATGGCGTCCCCGGCGCCCAGGAACAAGGGCTCCAGATTGGGCACGACGGCGAGCAGGATCATCGCCAGCGATGCCACGGTCATCGCCAAAAGGATCGCCGGATAAATCAACGCTCCGCCGATCGACTTTTGCAAGTTTCGCTGGCGGTGCAGCAGGCTTGCGAGCCGGGCGAAGGCGCTTCCCAAATCTCCCTCCAATTCGCCGGCGCGGATCAGCCCGGCTGCCGCGCCCGGCAGATTTTTGACCGCGCCCGCCATGGCGTCCGATAGCGTCGACCCGCCGGCAATGGCTTCGCTCACCTGGATGAGCGCCCGGCGGGCGGATTGACGGCGGGTGGATGCGATCAGGGTCGAGAGGGCTTCATCCAGCGGCAACTGAGCTTCCAACAACGCGCCCAGCTCTTCGCTCAAGGTGATGAGCTCAGGCCTTGAAAGCTTGGTCCCGCCTTGTGGAGGCGCGGATCCGTCACCCGCTTCGGCCAGGTGAAAGATGATGCCGTTTTTGCTCTGGAGGCGGTTCAGCGCCTCGGATCGATCGTTCGCCTCGAGCCGGCCTTCCACTATCCGGCCGTCGCTGGCAGCCGCCCGATAGGTCCATACGGCCATGGCTCAGATACGCTCCGCCAGGGTGAGAGCTTCCTCGATCGTGGTCAGTCCGGCTTGAGCCTTGGCCAGGGCGTCCCCGAAGAGCGGCACCATGCCGTCATCCACGGCCGCCTGACGGATCCGCATTTCGCTGGCGCCGGCCAGGACCAGGGACTGAATAGCCTCGGTCACCTCGAGGATTTCGGCGGCCGCGATCCGTCCACGAAAGCCGGTCCGCTGGCAGGAACGACATCCCGAACCGGTGCTGAAACCGGCGGTCTGGTCGAGACCCAGCCGCTCAGCCAACGCTTCGCCGGGCGGCGCCGGCGTCACGCAGTTACGGCAAACCCGTCTCAGCAATCGCTGGGCGATGATCCCGCGCATGGCCGCCGCCAGCAGATAGGCCGGAAGCCCCATCTCGGCCAATCGGGTGAGCGCGGCGGCGGCATTGTTGGTGTGCAGGGTGCTCAGGACCAGATGCCCCGTGAGCGCCGCCTCGATCGCGACCTCCGCCGTCTCCCGGTCGCGGATTTCGCCGACCATGACGATGTCCGGATCATGGCGGAGGATCGAGCGGAGCGCGGCGGCGAAGGTGAGCCCGATGCCCGGTTGCGCCTGGATCTGAGAGATACCGGTAAGCTCATATTCGATTGGATCTTCCACCGAAATCAGCTTGCGGTCCGAGCCCCGCAACTGGTCGAGAGCGGCGTAGAGCGTGGTCGTCTTGCCGGCGCCGGTGGGTCCGGTCACCAGGATGATGCCGTTGGGTTTTGTCAGAAGGGCCCTGGCGCACGCCTGCGCTTCGGCGGTGTAGCCGAGCGCTTCCAGATCGAGGAGCGCCCGGTTCTTGTCCAGAATGCGCAGAACCACCGCCTCACCGTGGCTGGTTGGCGCCGTGGCGATGCGAAGATCGATCGGCCTCCCCCGGACGTTGACGCTGCAACGGCCATCCTGGGGCAGGCGACGCTCGGCGATATCGAGCCGGCCCAGGATCTTGATCCGCGACGTGGCTGCCGCGGCCATGCTCGGTGTCACCGGTTCCAGGGCCTGCAGGCGGCCATCGACCCGCAACCTCAGACCGACTTGCCGGTCTTCCGGCTCGAGATGGATGTCGGAAGCGCCTCGCTCCACCGCATCGGCGATCAGGCGGTCGACCCAGCGGATGACCGGGGCGTCGCTTGCCTGGTCCCGCAACCTGGCGACGTCGTCCTCATGGTCCCGCTCGACAGGCGCCACGGCTGTCAACGGGTCCTCGACGGCTTTGAGAGCCCGCTCGATTGTCGAAGGGGCGGCGATGGCCATGGCCATCTGCTCAGCCAGCGCAAAACGAACGCTCGTGATCGCCGTCTCGTTCAAGGGGTCGGAAACCACGAGCAGGTTCGTGCCGTCGTCCCCGGGCAGAATGCACATGCCGCCGCGGCGAAGAAAGCCGAGCTTGATGGCGGCCGGCATCACCAGCTCTTCCAGCAAATCCGAGCCGGACAGGTAGGGCCAGCCCAGCGCGCCCGCCCAAGCCTCGGCCAGCCTCTCTTCGCTCAGAATGCCGAGGCTGATCAGCGCCAGGTCGGCTCGGCCGTCCGTTTGCCGGCTCGCCTTCACCGCTCTCAACAGATCCTGCTCGTCGGCGGCGCCGGAGGCGATCAGCTCGGCGAACAAGGCGTCGAGCCGGGGATCGCCGAGATCGAAGATCGCTGGTGGTGCTGGCGCAGAAACGACGGTCATCATGGTGCTCGGCGGGTCCTCATCATGCCTCCGCGACATCTAGTACGGCTGCTGCCGTCTCATCGGACGCAAGGTTCGATCACGATGCATCCATTCGTCTGGCCAGAGCCGATACCTCCTTCGAAGGCTCGTCACCTGCTCCGAAGGATTGCCGTCCATGGACCTGGCCACGCTTGCGCCGGCCGCCAGCCGTTTTGTCTCCTGGTGGAGACAGGAGCTGGCCGATTGCCTGCCGAAGGGACGGTCGGCAGACGTTCGGCTCAAGGAGGTTCGCTTTGACGGAGAAGCGTTGGAGGCGCCCGGCGCTTCCCGGTCAACCGCCCATCCGGTTCGTCTGATCCTCGTCGATCTGCCTGCGCTCCGTCTCGCGCTGCCTTCCGCGCCACTGGCGAAAAAAGCGGTTCGGAGCGCATGCGATCTCCATCTGGAAGCGCACTGGCCGCTCGCGGACGAGCCGCCCTTTTGGGATTACCGGCTTTTGGATGGGCTGATCGACATCGCGGCATTGCCAGCGTCGGCGGTGGAAGGCGCCCTCGCTCGCGCACGGGAAGCCGGCTGGGTCGTCGCCGCCGTCGATCTCGAGCTGGACGGTGCTGCGCTCGGTCTCAATCTGTTGCCGGATGCTCTGCGACCGCAGCGAAAGCCGGTCTTGGCGTGGCCCAATCGCTGGCTCGCCGCGATCTGCGTGCTTTGTCTGGCTTACGCCGCTGGGCTTCAATGGTGGCGGCTCGATCAGGGCCGCGACGCGCTGGCCGCCTCCATCGCCGAGGCTGAGGGAGCGGCCCGGGAGGTGCTGGCCCAACGCCAGCAGCTTGAACGCGTTCTGGCCGACATCGAGTTGCTCCAGGGCGCCGTGGCCGATCGGGTCTCGATCAGCGTGTTGATCGACGAGATCGCCCAGGCTTTGCCGGACGGCGCCTGGCTCACCGAACTGAGGTTCGAGGAAGGAACGATCACGCTGATCGGCCGGAGTTCGGACGCGGCGCCCTTGATCCGGGATCTCGAGGCGCGCCCCAACTTCGCCCAGGTGCGGTTGACCTCGCCGATCGTTCGCGATTCCCGCTTCGATGTCGATCGTTTCGAGATCGCCATGCGCAAACACGTCCCATCGGATGACAGGCCGTGACCGCCGGTCGGCCCCGCTGGCTGGATCGTGCGATGGCGGTCGGGCTTCTGACCTTGATCGTCGGATCGATGCTCGCGCTGACGATCCCGGCGTTGGCGAACTGGTGGGCCCAGACGAAGGCAGAGGCCAACGCCGAGCAACGAAAGCTGGCAAAACTCAAAGCCCATCTGCGGGCCGGACCGGAGGTGGCCGCAGCCCTCGATGAAGCCGCTGGCGCCGATGTCATGACCGAGGCTTTTTTGCCGGGCGGCGGTGAAAGCCGGGCGAACGCGCTTCTCCAGGCGGAAGCGACGGCGCTGGTCCGAGAGGCCGGCGGCAAGCTGGAAAGCCTCGAGACGCTTCCTGGGAAGAAGGACGAACGGGTGTTTCGCCCGCGTTTGCAGGTGGCCTTCGAGATCGGCTATGGGGATCTGCTCAACCTGCTCCAGGATCTGGACAAGAACCGGCCGATCCTGATCGTCGAGCAGCTTCGACTTCGGTCGTTTGAGACGGTCGACCGTCGTGATCTGGATCTAGCCTCCTCGCTCAAGGCGACCTTGGCAATCAGTGCGCTCCAGCGCCTGGAGCCGTCATGAACCGGCTCTGGTACATCCGCCAGGCTCTGATGGCGGTGTTTTTCGTTCTCCTGGCCGCTGGTCTCTTATGGGCGGGGCACCGGCCGCTGATCCACCTGGGCGACCAGCCCACCCTGGTGCCGGTGGCGGTGCCGCGTGCTACGGCGAGCTTGGCCCTTGAGGCCCCTTTCGCTGCCGAGGCCGAGGCCAGGCCCCTGTTCGCCGCCTCGAGACGCCCGTCCGCAGACGAAAAGGCCGTTTCCGACGACCCGGTCAGTGAGGAGCTTTGGTTCGACACCGAAGGGCTGAGCCTGCGGGGCGTCATCACCCTGGGAAAAAGACGAGAGGCCCTGCTCGCCAGCGATGCCGATCCCGAAGGCTCCTGGGTCGGTCTGGGCGATCGCTTCGAGGGCTGGCTGCTGCTCCGCGTTCGCAAGGACCGGGTCGATCTGGAAGGCGGCGGTGATGTGGTGACACTGTTTTTGCGCCCCGAACAGGAGGAGGACGGAGATGGCGTCGATCTCGCCGCCCGGCCCTAGCGTCGGCGTCCCCTGGAAACGGGTCGGCGCGAGCCTCACGGGCCTCGCCTGTCTACTCGGCTGCAGCCCGCAATCGGCGACCCGGCCCGACCTCAATGCGGCGCTGCCCACCGTTTCGGAGGCCTGGCGGGACCGCTCCTCAAATCGGTCCAGACCTCGTCTCGAGACCTTCGAGGCTAGGACGCCGCAGCCGAGCCCGCCTTTGGTGGTCTATGGCGACGGCGTGGTTCAAGGGCCGCCGACGACCGTTCCGCTTGAGATCGACGAGGATCAACCGCTCACGCTCAATCTGGTCGATGTCGGCGTCAGCGAGCTGGCGTCCAAGGTGTTGGGCGATTTGCTGGGCGTTCCTTATGTCATCGAGGATGAGATCGAGGGGCTGATCACGCTGGAGGCGCCCCGACCAGTGCCGCCGCGCCAGGTGATCGCGCTCTTGGAATCGGCGCTCGCCGCCAAAGGCGCGGCGTTGATCCGCCAGGGCGACGTGCTGCGTCTGGTCGCGGCCGAACCCGGATCGACCGCGCTCCGCTCGTCGCCGGTCGAGTATGGCGCCATCGGCGACCAGATTGGCTACGCCAACCGGATTTTGCGTCTCAAGCACATCGCGCCGAGCGAGATGATCCGTCTGTTGGAACCGGTCATGGGGCCGGACGCCACGCTGAGCGCCGACGATAAGCGGCGTCTCCTGATGGTGTCGGGCTCCCGGGCTGAACTCACCCAGATCCAGGAGACGGTCGAGATCTTTGACGTCGACTGGCTGCGGGGCATGTCGTTCGCCATGCTGCCCGTGCGCTCAGGCAATGTCGCCGAAATCGCCTCGGAGCTGACCTTGATGGTGGCCGATGCGCCGGAGGTCGAACAGAGCTCCGCCACTCGGATCCTGCCGATCGAGCGCTCCAGGTCCATTCTCGTGGTCACACCCTATCCGGGGGTCGTGGACCTCGCCGAGATGTTCATGCCGCTTCTAGACCAGGGTGCCGCCGATCAGGACGATATTCACGTCTATGAGGTTCAGAACCGAACGGCCCGGGAGCTCGCCGATCTGGTGAACCAGGTGTTCGGCGGCGTGACGGCGAAAAGCGAGGCCGATCAATCGCTGCTGGCGCCGGGCGCATCGCCGGTCTCGCTCTCGGCCGACGGCGGCGAAGCCCTGGACTTCGCCCCCGCCGAGCCCTCGCGTCCCGCCGGTTCGGCCAAGAAACTCTACGCCGTCGCCGACGACACCAACAACGCCCTGATCCTGCGCTTGCCCCCGGAACTGGTGGAACAGGCCTTGGCGGTCACCGAACGGCTGGACGCGGCACCGAACCAGGTCCTGCTCGAGATGACGATCGCCGAGGTCACGCTGGCCGACGATCTTCGCTACGGTCTCGAATGGTTTTTTCAGTTCGGCGATTTCCAGGCGCAGTTCGCGGGCGCGGCGGATGGTCTGGTCGCGCCGCGCGTGCCCGGCCTCTCACTCCTCCTTTCCGGCGCCGATGCGGCCGTGGTCCTGAATGCGCTTTCCGGGATCACGGACGTCAATGTGATCTCGTCGCCGTCGATCATGGTGCTCGACAATCGCCAGGCGACACTTCAGGTGGGTGATCAGGTGCCGATCGTCACCCAGAGCGCCGTCAGCATCACCGATCCGGCGGCACCGATCGTCAATTCCGTCAGTTATCGGGACACCGGCGTCACCATGCGGGTGGCGCCACGGGTCGGCGACAACGGCCTGGTCCTGTTGGAGATCGAACAGGATGTGAGCGACGTCGTTCCAACCACCACGTCAGGTATCGATTCGCCGACCATCCAGCAAAGGCGCATCGCCACGACGGTCGCCGTCAATGATGGCGAAAGCCTGGCCCTCGGCGGCCTGATCCGCGACGCCAATGGGGTCATCACCACCGGCGTGCCCCTGCTTCAGGATATTCCGGGCCTGGGCGAGCTGTTCAAGACAACGGATATCAGCGAACAGCGCACGGAACTTCTGGTCATGATCACGCCCCGGGTCGTTCGCGACGCTTCCGATGCCAAGGCGATGACCCAGGAACTCCGGCAGCGGATGCGCTCGCTCCAGCCGCCGGAACCCAGGCTTTGACAAAGCGAACTGAGGGCTTAGAGGCCAATATCGGCATTCTCACCGATGCCGCCACTGGCACCGTCGGCCCCCAGAGAAAAGACGACCGGCTCGCGCGTGCCCTGGTCCAGCCGGTATCCGTAAGGATTACCCCAGGGGTCAGCAGGCAGTTTGCCGTCGCGGAGATAGGGTCCCTGCCATCCAGCCTGATTGCCGACATTTTCGGCCAGCGGCGCCAGCCCCTGGCGCTCGTCCGGATAGCGGCCGACATCGAGGAGATAGAGGTCCAGCGCGGCACGAAGGCTTTCGATCTGGGTGGCTGCGGTCTGCTCCTTGGCCCGGCCCAGATAGCCGATCACCTGAGGGCCGATGAAGCCCGCCAGCAGGGCGAGAATGCCCATCACGACCAGCAACTCGATCAGGCTGAAACCGGTATCGGCCGCGGGTCTGCGACGCTTTCGAACACAAATCATGGGCGTGGCTCCTTGGTGGCACAAGCTCACCAGAGCTTACGTATGGGCGCGCGGCCGTGGACGCGTACCGTCTCCTGCTGAGAGCGGAAAGCGCTGGCTATGGGACGATCGGCGCCTTTGCCGCGGCGCTGATCGGCGTTTTGGTCTGGGCCTGTTTGAGCGTGCCCTGGCCGGTTCTCTTCGCGACCATCGTTCAGGGTTGGTTGCTAGCGATCCTGTCGATCATCGATGCGCGGACAATGACCCTGCCTCGCGAGCTCAACGTTTTCCTGGGTGCTCTGGGAGCGTTGTTTATCTGGCAGTTCGACCCGGGCCTGCTACCGCTCCACCTGGTAGCCGCGGTCGCGGGCTGGACCGCCCTGGCGCTAGTCGGATGGAGCTATCGTCGCTTGCGCCACCGGGATGGGCTCGGCATCGGCGACGCCTGGCTGTTCGGCGCTGGTGCGATCTGGGTGGGACCGGCTGGGCTACCGTCGGTCCTGGCCATTGCAGCGTTTTCCGGGCTGATCGTCATGATCGCCTGGAGCTGGCGTCTGGGAGAACGGATCGACGGCGCTTCGGCGGTGCCGTTCGGGCCGTTCCTGGCGCTCGGGATCTGGCTCACTTGGATCCATGGACCTGTCCTCTGACAAGTCCATGGATCATCGTCTCTAAAAAGCCGTCCGGGCGCTGTCGGCAAGCAGGGTTTGGACCGCCTGGTCTTCCAGGCCGGTGGCCTCGTACCAGGATCGAACGGTCCGAAGCGCGTCGTCGTCGCCGGCGGCGAGAGCCGCTTCCAGGAGCAGCCGCGCGTCGACGGGCTCTTTTTGCTCACGCCAATTCAGTTGTGCGAGGTCCAGAGCCAGCTCCGGATCGTCGCCGATACGGAGCATGGCGAGACCCTGTTCCCGGGTGTGACCGGTCTCGCCGATGAGCAGATCCTCATTCAGGCGCTCCTCCAAGATCGACCAGGGCTCCTGGTAGTCGAGGCCAGCTTGCTTGGCCGCGTGGGCTCGAAGAAACAGAATGTGATCGCTCGCCACCAGGTCCGGATCATCGAGCAGGCGATGGGCGTCCTCGGGACGGCCCGCACGGATCAAGAAATCGGCGTAGCCCACAAGGGTCCGGATCTGGCCGGGCCCGAGTGCCAACGCGCTGTTCCAATGCGCCTCCGCTTCGTCGACCTCGCCGAGCCGTGACGCAATATCCGCGAGGATCGTGTGAACCCAGGAGCGGACATTCGGGTCGGCGTCGCCGCCGTCAGCCACCAAGCCATTGAGAAGTTGGTAGGAGGGTTCAGCCCGGCCGGTGAGACTGGCGACCCAGGCGCGGCAGGCGGCGATGACCAGCTGTCCGGTCCGGATAGGCAGGGCGCGGCAGTCGGCCCGGGCCTGGTCATGACGGCCAAGGGTCGTGTTGACGAAGGCACGGGAAAGCCGCGCCTGGGGATCGTTCGGCCGCGCGTCCAAAACCGCGTCGAGATCCTCGAGCGCGCCGGCGAAGTCATGGTCCATCTGGCGGATGACGGCGCTGAGCAGCCGGCCGTCGGGTGAGGGCGGGATCTCTGCGAGCATGGTCTTGGCCTGGGCGAGGCGCGCCCCATCATCATTGGCGCGGGCGCCATCGATCAGGCGTCGGATTTCCGCAAGATGATCGGCATCGGTGGTGTCGAGCTCGGCCTTGGCGACCATCGGCGCGCCAGGAATGAGCGCGATCAGGATCAAGAGCAGACAAAACCTGTGCATGGCTTTTCTCCAGTAAAATGAACGGGTGCCGAAGCACCCGTCCAATCATCGGTCGAAAGCGTTAGGAATCGCCGGCGTCAACCGGGCTGTTGGGGTCGCCATCACTGGGGTGATTGCGGCCGTTCAAAGGCGTCGCGGCATAGGGAAACACCTGGTTGAAGGTGATGTCGTTGGCCGTGATGCCGTCGAAATCGATGGACGGGAAAGCCGCGAAATCGGTGCCGCCGGCGCCCAGCGCGATCAGCGCAATATCGACCACATCGTCACCGAACCGCCGTCCGTTCGGCCAGCCGCCGGGGATCAGCCCGCCATTGCCGAACGGATCCTGAAATTCGCTCTGCAGGAGGTCACCACCGAAGATGCTGAGGCGATTGAACCCGTCCTGGCCGGCCAACCGCGCGGGACCGGTAGTCAGATCGACCTTGATCAGATCGGGGATAAAAATCGAACGGATCAGGCCCGGAATGATCTCGGTGACACCGAGCACGCGGCCCAGCTCCGGATCCTCGGCGAATTCGGCGAACAGCCGCTCGTCGCGGATCGGGAGGGTCATGTTGTAGCGGTCCTTCTCGCCGGTGGCGATCAAGGCTTCGGCGAACAGGGGATTGCCCTGGCGACCCACCTGGCGGAAGCGTGGCCTTCTTCTCTTGCTCGACAAGTCATCAGACCGGCTGGTGGTGGCGAAGACGCCGGCCAATTGGGCATGGCCCAGCTCGGAGAGTGGGACGTTCAGAACGATGGTGTGGACGTTGAACCCGCCCTGGCTGTCGAAAGGCTTGGTCGGCGTTCCGGTCGCGGCACCGAAAGAGAAATCGAGGTCGAAAATCGACTGAATGTCGGCGTAGAAACCATCGTCCCGCTGCCCGGCGAAGACCATGTAGTGGCCCGGCAGCCGGGCGATGGCGCTCGTCGTATAGGGGTCAAGCGCTGCGGCGGTGGTGACGCCTTCCTTGGCCGGCGCGTCGCCATCATCGCCCTGATTGTAGAAGGGCGTCACCAGTCCCTGATTGTTGACCGGCACGATCAAGCCGTCCCGGGCGCCCTTGCCGAGCGTGATCGAGCGGCCCCGGCGGCCACGCTCGAACTTGGTCACTTCATAGCTCTGGCGCAGGTTCTGATTGGTGGGAAAGCCGCCATCCGTGTCGTTCGGATCGATCAGACCCAGATATTGCTGAAGGATCGTGTCCTCGTTCACGAACTCCGTGTCGAAGGTGAAACGGTAGGTGATGTCCGACCGGCCGCGGGCGACATTGTCATCCAGGGCGACGTGGATCTCGTAAGCCACCCGATCATCGAAACGAAAGGTGTTCGGGCCGATACCCGGCTCTTCGAACGGATACACCGAGAGAGCGGTCGTAAGATATTCGATGCCGGTTTCGGCGTCGGTGCTGACAAACGCGTAGACATCCGTGGTGTTGGCGGCGTCGTCGAAGGTGATCAGCGGCGCGTCCATATGGCTGGACGACCAGGCCGGACCCGAGGCGACCAGGCAGAGCGTGGTCGCGGCGAGCAGAGCCGTAGGTGGCTTGGAGAACATGGGCGGAACCTCGTTCTGTGCGTCAGGGAGCGCCGCTCGAGGCGGTACGGCTTCTCTGCCCTGCTGCACTGACGAGAACGGATCTCCCGGACTTTTTGGACGCACAAATCCCGAAAAAAGAATTCACATCCTGCATCTGGGTTGGTGAGCCCGGCGTAGGACCACCAAACACAAATCAAGTAAACCTGTTGCTGCCGGTGGATTGATCATGTCTGGAGGACAAGCATTGAGCATTCAAACGAGCCACCGTCCCAGCGTTTCCGAGGAACCATGATGGGTTCCGTGCTGAAGATCGGGATTGCCACCGACAATTATTGTCCGTCGCGGAACAAAACCGGCATGGATGCGAAGAAGAAGCGGATCACGGCGATGCTGGTGGCATCGGGCCGAGGCGACCGCCGGGCCTTCCGCATTCTCTACGATGAGACCGCTCGCTTCGTCTTCGGCGCGGTGGTTGCCATCCTCAGGGACCGTCATCTGGCCGAGGACGTGGCCCAGGAGGTCTACGTCATGATCTGGCAGCGGGCCGCCAGGTTCGAGCCCGAACGTGGCCACGGTCTTGCCTGGATCGCGGCGATCGCCAGAAACCGGGCGATCGATCGTTTGAGGATGGAGCGGGCGCGTGGTTTCGTCACCTTCGAAGCCGATGTTCCGGATCTGATCGATGAGACCGACGCCAGCGGCCAGGTCGTCGACCGGATGACCACGAAACGGCTTCTTGCAAACCTGAAGCCCGAATATCGCCAGGCGCTGATTTTGGCCTACTATCAGGGATTAAGTCATTCCGAAATCGCGGAGGCGCTCAATGTTCCGATCGGCACCGCCAAGAGTTGGGTGCGTCGCGGTCTCACCGTTCTTCGAGGGTTGATTGGGTGAAAGATCGGGGTCGTGATGTGCGACCTGGCAAGCAAGCAGAGGCCTCCAAAGAGGAGCCGCTCGACCTCGAGAGAGACGATGGGACACCCACCGATCTCGCTCTGGAGCTGGCATCGCTGACCCTCGGTCTCGAGCCCGACGATCCGCCCGATCGTCTATGGCAGAAGATCGAAGCGGAGCTGAACCAGGAAGGCCCGCCCCTGACGCGAACCGTTCGCGCCCAAGAGGGGCGCTGGCGCAAGCTTAAGGGTGGCGTGGAGAAAAAAGACCTTTTCTCAGACCCCAAGACGGGTCAGCACACCTTTCTTCTCCGCCTGGCCCCCGGCGCAACCCTGCCACGCCATGACCATGCCCGCGCCGAGGAATGCCTGGTCCTGGAAGGCGCCATAAGGGTTGCGGGGCTGGAGATTGGCGTCGGCGATTATCACGTGGCGCTGCCCGGCAGCGTTCACGAGGAGATTTTCTCGATCGAGGGTGCCCTCATCCTTTTGCGGGTCTGACCGTCATCGGGTCGGCGTGGTCTTGATGAAATCGAAGGTCGCGTCGACGCTGGTTACCACCGCCTGAGAGCCGAGACCCATGGCGTTTTGCGCGGACGTGGCCTGGGCGAAGCGGACGCAAGTCTCCGGATCCAGGCCCAGATGCAGACCCGCGGCGAAGCCGGCATTGAAACAGTCTCCGCAGCCGCAGGTGCACACAACCTGGATCTTGAAGGCCGGCACGCTGAAATGGGTGCCATCGGCATGGCGATAGTAGGCGCCGTTCTCACCCATGGTGAGGATGCAGCAGCCGACACCCTTGTCGATGAAGAAGAGGGCCAGATCGCGAGGATCGCTCAAGCCCGAAAGCGCTTCCGTCTCCTCGATCGACGGCAGGAAGTAATCGGTGTGGGGAAGTAGGCCCTCAACCAGCGGCAGGTCGTTCTGCGTCGACGCGAAGACGTCGAGCGTGACGACCGCGCCACGCTCCTTCGCGCGTTTCAGGAGGCCGACGCTCGGCGCCCCGTCCATCCTGTCCATGAGACCGGTGCCGCCCATGTGCAGGATCTTTGCGTCAAGCACCTGGTCCATCATCCCTTCGGCCACGAGGAAGGCACCGGTGGCGCCCTTCTTGTGGAGGGCCGGCCGGGCCCCGTCGGGGCGGGTGGTGACGATCGAGGATGAAGTGCTGACGCCCGGGCAGCGCTGCATCATCGACGTGTCGACGTCGAAGCTGTCGAGCTTTTGCAGCACCCAGTCGCCCATATCGTCCTCGCCGACCCCGCCCACGGCGAGGACCTTGAGCCCGTACTTGGCGGCGACGATGGCGGCACTGCCGGCGGCGCCTGAGACGGCGAGCGTCAACTCGTCGATGAAGTAGGTGTCAGCGCCGGGCGGAATCTGGGTGACCGGTCGGCCCAGACAATCGAAGGTGTAAAAGCCGATACAGGAATAGTCGTAGCGCATGGGTTCTTCGTCTCTCGTCCCGGCGCCTTTTCAGCCGGCGCTCTTCACCGTCATCCGGACCAGCCGCGCCGTGAGGCCTGTGGCATCTAAATGCAGCATGTGACCGACATCGCTCAGGCGATGAAGAGCCACTTCAGCCGGAAGGTTTTGGCGATGTCCAGCCGGAATGATTTTGTGCCTAGGGCTTACGATCATCCGGCAGGGCATTTTTGTCCGTTCGAGGCTCGGCCGGATCGAGAAGACCTGTGTGCCGACGGGGAAAAGGGCCTCAGCCATGTCGGTCTGGGCCTGCGTTTGCACTTGCTGGCGTTCCGACACCGCTTGCGCCAGGTCCGAAGGTAGGGCTTTCGGATCCGTCACCAACAGGTTCAACCAGGCGTCGAGCGATGCCAAGAAGGTCGACCGGACAAACCTGGAGGAAAGGGCGGTTGATCTCAGGCCCCAAGCCGGCGGGCGCGATCAGCGACAGCGACCTAACGTCGAGGCAGCCACCGCGCTCACGCCGCGTCCGCCAGATCCTGCTCGGCCCGGATCCGGGTGATCGGCTGAGAGCGGTCGGCCTCGCAATTGTCGTAAGTGAGGAGCGCGCCGGGCTCGACCGGCTTGGTCACCCTGGCCCCTTCGGCAAGACCGAGGGGCAGGGCATCGGCGCTTCGGGCCTCCTCGGCGGTCATAGCCCAGGCGCGGTAGTCACGCTCGCCGATCTTGCCCAGGACTTCGCCTTCGGCCAGGGCCCGTTTGGCCAGCACCGCGCATTCGGCGACCGCTTCGTGGAGCGGCTCCAGGTCCGAGCGGCGGTCCAGGACGGCGCGAACGGCGGACAGCGGCACTTCCAGGCTGGTCAAGTGATAGGGCCGCATAAGGGCGAAACAGGGACCGCTGCCGACCTTGAGGTCGATCAGGCGCTCCAGGACCCGGTGGTGATTTGGCTTGACGATGCAGAACACGCCGGGCGCCACGCCCTTACCGATCGAGTAATCGACGCAACCGGACCTCGTGAGGACGCCACCGTCATCTTCAGTGCAAAGAATGGAGGCCAGTTCGTCGCGACCGGCCGGCGGCCCGTGCATGCCCGGTACATCGGGGACCAGACCGGTCGCCTGGGCGACGGCCACCATCTCGATCATGGTTTTGGAGCCGTCGACGAACTCGACCAGCATGCGGGCGTTCATGTCCCGCCGGGCCGCCTCCTCCTCGTAATCTTCCGGCATGGCGGTGAAATCGAGCGGGTTGTTCTTGCCCTTGCCGGCGCAGACGATCTCGAGCCCGAGGCTTTGGGCAAAGGCGATCAACTCGAGGGTGCAGGCCGGCTCGTCGCCGGCGGCGCCGGTGCAGATTACGCCGGCTTTCTTTGCCACCCGTCTCAGATGACGGCCGATGGTGATGTCGGCTTCGACGTTCAGCATCACCACATGCTTGCCGTGGGCCATGGCCGCCAGCGCGATCTGAGCGCCGACATTGGGGTTGCCCGTCGCATCGATGATGACGTCGACCGGTTCCGCGGCGCAAAGAGCTTGGAAATCGGAGGTGACCGCGACCTTGCCCCGGCGGACCGCGTCTTCAATCGTCGGAGCGTCATCGGTCGAGACCAGATCATTGGGTTCGCGACCCGAAAGCGCCAGCGCCTTCACCGCTAAATCCCCTCGGACCTCGCAGATCGCGCCAATCCGAACCCCCGCCATCAACGAGGTTTGCACGACGATGTCTGTGCCCATCTGACCGGCGCCGGCGAGACCGATTGTGATGGGGCCGTGGGCCTGTTCGTGCCGGGCCATCGCCGCTGCCAGGCCCAACCGACCGTCGATCATGAACGTCGGCCTCCCTAACCACTCATCAAAATGGAACATATGGACTTTTGTACTAGTCACAAGATGAATGTTCAAAACCGGAGACGGTTACCGGTTTTGCCGTCGAAGAGATAGACCCGTTCGGTGTCGAAGCGGACACCGATGGGCGTGTCGAGCGGTTGGCGAAAGGCGCGGTCGGCGCGAACCGAGACCAGCGAGCCGCCGATATCGACCGCCAGCAGCGTCATGTCGCCCATCGGCTCCAAGGCGTAGAGGGTGCCCTTGAGGTGGGCATCGTCCGGTGATGAGACCGACGCGTCTTCCGAGCGGACCCCGAGGGTGGCGGACCCGGACCTGTCAGGCGCCAGTCCCGGCACCTTGGTTTGCGATCCGGTAAAGGTGCCGTCCTGGAGCTCGCCGTCGATCAGGTTCATGGGCGGTGCGCCGATGAAGCCGGCGACGAAGGTGTTTGCCGGATCGTTATAGATCTCGTCCGGTGTGCCCAGTTGCTGGATGCGGCCGCCATCCATGATCACGGTCCGATCCGCGAGCGTCATGGCCTCTACCTGATCGTGGGTCACATAGATCGTGGTGATCTTTAGCTCTCGCTGGACGTGTTTAAGCTGGGCGCGCATCGAGATCCGGAGTTTAGCGTCCAGGTTCGAGAGGGGTTCGTCCATGAGGAAGGCTTGGGGACGGCGGACGATGGCCCGGGCCAGGGCCGCGCGCTGGCGTTGTCCGCCGGAAAGAAACTTAGGCCGTCGGTTCAGATAGTCGCCCAACTCCACCATCGCCGCCGCCTCGCGCACCAGGCGGTCGTGGTTGGCCCATGGTTCACCCCGCATCCGCAACGGAAAGCGGATGTTCTCGTAGACCGTCATGTTCGGATAGAGCGCATAGCTTTGAAAGACCATGGCGACGTCACGGTCCCGAGGCTCCACCTCCGCCATGGTACGGCCACCGATCTCGATCGTGCCGGCGCTCGGCTCGACCAGGCCGGCGACCATCCTCATGGTCGTGGTCTTGCCGCAGCCCGACGGTCCCAGGAGGACGAGAAACTCCTTGTCCTCAACCGCTAGATCGAGGTCTTTGACGACCGTTTGAACGCCATAATCCTTGCGCACGCCTTGCAGCTTGATGCTGGCCATTCACCGGGCCCTTTGTCTTGTCTTGCGTGATCGTCCTCGTCATAGCTGAAACGACGATAGCTTTTGACGATCAAAATATGCAACAAATGACTTTTTAGTGATTCAATTGTTTCGTTAGACGAGCGACTGCGAGACGCCTATGGAGACGATGGCCGCCATCGCCAATGTGGCGAGCGCCCGGGACCACAAGATCACCAACACCCGGCTCCGGGCCGCTTACATGTATTACGTTGAGGGGATGACCCAGAACGAGATTGCCGACCGCTTGGGCGTCGGCCGGGTCACCGTCGTCCGGCACCTGAACGAGGCTCGGCGCCGGCGGGAGGTCCGCTTCGAGGTCGATGGCGGCATTGGCGGCTGTGTCCATCTGGAGATGAAGCTCGAGAGCCGCTTTGGCCTCGATAAGGCCGTGGTGGCACCGGATTCCGGCGACCCGTCGACGATCAACAGCCTGGTCGGCTTTTGCGCCGGTGCATATCTGTCGGAACTTCTGGACGACGGCCTGTCGATCGGCGTTGGCTGGGGCCAGACGCTTGTGCGGTCCCTGGTGACCTTGGCTCCTCGAACACTCAAGAATGCGTCCGTGGTGTCGCTCCTGGGCGGCGTCTATCAGGCCCGGGACTACAACCCTTCCGAATTCGCCTGGCAGATGGCGTCTACCATCGGTGCCGAATGTTTTTTGTTTCCGGCGCCCGTCCTGGTCGACAGCGCCGAGACCCGGAAAACGCTCCTCGACAAATGCGGCCTCTCAAGGGTGGTCGAAAGAGCGCGCAACGCCGATATCGCCGTGGTCAGCGTCGGCTCCATGGATACCAGTTCCACCGCCCTGAACTACTGCCGCGACATGCTGGATGGCGACATCCGCCAGGAACTGATCGAGGCTGGAGCGGTGGGTGACCTCTTCTTCAACTTCTTCGACGCCGGAGGGCAGATCATCGATCATCCGATCAATGACCGGGTGATGAACGTGCCTGTGCCCGACCTCCGCAATATCCCCCAACGCGTCCTGGTTGCCGGCGGACGGCACAAGCTTCAGGCGATCCGGGCGGCGCTGGGCATGATCCAGTCGACGGCGCTGATCACCAACGAGGACGTCGCCAGACTGCTGGTGGAGAGCTAGTCTTGCCGGTCCGCGAAAAGGAAACAAATTGATCGCCTGATTGATACAAGTATCATCATCAAAGGGTCACTTTTCTTTTCGGCGAAGTGAGGTGATCTTCGACAAAGCCCGGCAGAGGCTGGCGATGCGAAGTCGCAGGAAGAATGTTTGTCGGGTCGATCCAAACGGGAGGCAACGTTGGCAAACACGATCTCAAGACGAACGTTCATGGAGCGGAGCGCGCTCGCGACCGGCGCGGTTGCCGCTCCAGCGGTCCTGCGCGGGACGGCGGCGCTGGCCCAATCCCTGCCCGATCCGGACAAAATTTTGTCCAAGATCACGCCCGGCAACTATGTGAAGCGGGAGTATCTCGACCAGTTCGGCATCGGCGATGACGATCTTCTCTGGGATCCGGAGAAGGACTGGGTCCGGACCGCCGACTGGGAGGCGATCCGATCCGAGTTCGCCGGCCAGACGACGCGGCTCGCCATCGGTGCGGCGGACGCGGAAAGTGTCTCGGAAAATCTCGAGCCGTTCCGCCAGCTGTCCGGCATGAATGTCGAGGTCGTGCCCATCCCGGACGACAGCCTGTTCGACAAGGCCATCACCGACTTCTCGTCCGGCGCCGGCGCCTTCGACGCGATCCAGTACTTCTCGCCCTACCTCGGTGACTTTGCGGCACCCGGCTATCTGGTCGACCTGACCGACTATGTCGACAAATGGAAATTCCCCATCGACGACTTCGCCGACACTTACCGGCTGAACTACGGTTATTTCGGCGACCGGCTCTACGGCATCCCGTTCGACTGCGACATCCAGATGATGCAGGTCCGCGGCAAGATCTTCCGCGAGATCACGGGCGGTGACGTCGCGTCGTCCGGCGTCATCAAGACCTATGACGACGTGCTTCGTTACGCCAGCGAGCTGCACAAGCCGGACGCCGGCCATTCGGGCGTGGCGTTGATGACCCAGCGCGGTTTCTGGTCGACCTATACCTGGCAGCATGTCGGCGCCCAGTACGGCCTCGAGCTGTTCGACGCCGATTGGAACCCGCAATTCGATTCCGAGGCTTCGGCTAAAGCCTGCGAGGTGATCCTCGAGCTTCAAAAGTTCGCACCCACGGGCGTCACCGGCTGGGGCTGGCCGGAAAACCGCGCGGCCTGGCTCGGCGGCCAGACGGCCATGAACATCGCCTGGCAGGATCAGGGCAATCAATCGACCCGGCCCGATCAGTCCACCATCTGGCAGGACGAGATCGTGACCCTGTTCGAGCCCATGGGCACCGGTCCGAACGCCCGGTTCGCACCGCCCAACATCGCCGGCTCGACCTCGTCCGTCGCGGCCAACGCGGCCAACCCCGAGGCCGGCTTCTTGGTGCTCGCCTTCTTCACCACCGCCTCGCTCCAGTCGATGAACGGCGCCAACGCCAACGGTGTGGGACCGGGCTACAAGTCGGTGATCAACAATCCCAACTTCCAGAAGATCATGGTCTCGGCCGAGGTTTGGGCGGAAGAGGTCGACTATTGCTGGTGCGCGCCTCGGATCCCGGGTGGGCTCCCCATCGACATCGCCTTCGGCAACGAGCTGAACGCGATCTTCACCGGTAACAAGAGCATCAAAGACGCGCTGGCGGACGGCCAGGCGCGGGTCCGTCAGGTGATGGAGCGGAATGGCTTCTATTCCGGCAAGCCGCCGGTGGACTACGCTTCGATCGAACCCGGCCTTTGGCTCGGCCGGGACAAGGAGCCGCCGGTCTAGAGGCCGGAACAGGAGCATGCGGGGCGAGGGCGCCTGAGCCATGGCCACGGAAGCGGCGGCGAGCGTCGGTCCCGCTCAGCTTCAGCTCGTCAGGCGACGGCTGGTTTCGCCCCGAATGCTCCCCTACCTTCTGATCGCGCCAGCGGTCATCTATCTCTTAGGCATCACGCTCTACCCATTCATCTACGCGCTCCGGGCCTCTCTCTACGAGACCTCCGTCGGCATGGAGTTCTGGGTCGGCTTCAACAATTACGGCCGGCTGTTCGCCGATCCCTATTTCTACCGGAGCCTTTGGAACACCTTCGTCATCTCCTCGGTCGCGCTCGCCGTCGAGGCCTGCCTGGCGATGGGCGTCGCCCTCTTGGTGCATAAAGATCCTTGGGTTCGGGGATGGCGTATTCTTTTCCTGCTGCCGATGTTGTTCATGCCCTCGGCGGTGGCTTTCATGTGGAAGCTTCTGTTTTTTCCGGGGACCTCGGTGATCAATGATCTCCTGATCCGGGCTGGCCTGATCACGGGCCAGCTTGACTGGCTGGGCAATGTTGCGCTGGCCCGAACCATGCTTGTGGTCGCCGATGTTTGGCAATGGACACCCTTTTTGTTCGTCATCTTCCTCGCCGGTCTGCAGGCGATGGACGACGAGATCGAGGAGGCGACCAAATTGGACGGTGCCCGCTGGTATCAGACATTCTGGTTCGTGACCCTACCGATGATGGCGCCAATCATCGCCATCGCGCTGGTGCTGCGCGCGATCGATCTGGTGACCATGTTCACCAAGGTGTCTGTGATCACCAATGTTTGAGACTCGGGCTACACCGAGACCGTCAGCTATTTCATCTATCGAACGGCGTTCAAGGATTTCGACCAGGGCTATGCGGCGGCCGCGTCCGTCATCGTCCTGATCATGACCATCATCGTCGCGATGATCGTGGTCAATCTATTCTTCAGAAGCGAGCGGGCCGAAAGATGAAGCTGAGCCCAAGGCGCCGAGGCGAGATCGCCCGCTACAGCCTGATCTTGATCTGGACGGCGTTTTGCGTCCTGCCGATCATCTGGTTTCTTACTATCGGTCTCAGGCCCCGAACCGAGGTGGTGGTCCAGCCGCCGATCTACTGGCCGACCTTCTCGCTCGAGAGCTGGCGTGATCTCTGGCAGACTTGGCCGATCGGCTTCTATTTGCGCAACACCGCCCTGGCCGTCTTCGGCAGCGTCATCCTCGATCTCGTCCTGGCGATACCGGCGGCCTATGCGCTGTCGCGGTTCACCTTTCGCGGCCGCGACGATCTGGGCTTCTACATCCTGTCGACCCGGATGATCGTGCCCGCCGCCGTTGCCCTGCCGATCTTCGCCCTGTTTCAGACCTGGACCCTGCTCGACACGCCCTGGGCGCTGCTCCTCGTCTTCGCCGCCATGAACCTGTCGATCGTGACCTGGATCATCCGCTCTTACATGATGGAGATCCCCCAGGAGATCGAGGACGCGGCAAAGACCGACGGCGCCGGCCCTCTCGCCATCCTCCTGCTCCTGATCGTGCCGCTGTCTATGCCCGGCATCATGACTGCCGCCACCATCGCCATGATCTTCGCGATCAACGAGTTCCTGTTCACGCTCCTGATCGCCTACACCTCCCAGGCCCAGACCATGTCGGTCGGCCTCGCCATGTTCACGGGCGGCTCACATGGGATCATCTTCACGAATATCGCAATATTGTCGTTTCTGGTTTTTGTCCCCATCTCGATATTCGCTTATCTAATTCAGGGACATCTATCGCGCGGTCTGACAATGGGCGCGGTCAAGGGCTGACAATGTGCTACTTTGGTGGTGCCGGCTTGGGCACTGCCGAGGAAGGAGGGGCCGTTGGGAGTTTCGTTCGAAAAACGGTCGTTCGCGGATCCGATGTCGGGCGCGATCCGCGCCAAAGACGGTGTCCGGGCGGTCCGCCATCTGGTCCGTCATGGCAAGAACTACGTTGATCGCGAGGTCCGGGGCGCTCCTTCCTACGTGAGCGCGCCCTACCAATTTGGGCTCCCCGCCTACGAAGTGGCGGAGACCGTGGGGCGGCGATTGACCACCTTCGCCGACGATCTGGTCACCAGGGCGCTTTTCGGCCAGGGGCTGTCCGACCGCCTGGTCTCGCCGGCCGCGTGGCTTGAACGCCGCGGCGCGGGCGAAACGAACCTGGACCTCTCCTTTGCCAGGGCCAGCTACCGTGCGCTTACCCGGATGCTGACAAGCCGAGGTGCGGTGAGCGTGCTGGCTTACGAGCACCGGCTGGCCGAAGCGTTCGCCGCGGCGCTCGACGCCAATCTCGCTGGTGAGGATGACCAACAGGTCGCCCTCAGCCGGGATCTCGCGTTCGAGTTGATCGAGCGGCGAGCGTTCGTCGACGCTCACTTCATTGATGGCCAGGACACAAATGATGGACCGACCGCGGATCCGGTGCTGGCCGGCAACGTCAATCTGGTTTGTTCGCTGAGCCTGGGCCTGGCTCTCGCCGGCGTCGATGAGGATGCTGACCGTGCCCTTGTCGACGACAGCCTGCTCGACGCGGCGGCCGACATCGCGATCTTCGTCGTCGGTGAGAGGCCCGACGATGCCTGGTCGCCGGCCGCGATCGAAGCGGCCCTTCGAGCCTACGCCGGCCATCTCTGACGTCGATGACCGATCCCCGTGCTCAGGAGGAAGACGATGCGATCGGGACGATCCGTCCGGCCCAGCTGCCGACGCGTTCGCCGGTTCGACGCGCGGTCCGCCGAATGCGCTGGTTTCGCCAGTCGTTTCAGGATCAGATCGACCATGTCGAAAAACAGACCGGTATCGGCTTCACCGTCAATCGGGCCAAGCTGACCGAGGCCTTTCTGAGCTGGCTGCGGGCCTTCGAGGTCAACCGGGCCTACGCCCAGCGGGACCGGAAGGAATTCACCTATTTCTGCGCAGGTCTCATGTTGCGGGAGCTGGTGCGATGCCAGCCGCTGGCGGTTGAAACCATGCCCGAGGTGGGCGCCGATCAGGCCGGTGATCCGGTTTGGTATTGGCCCGAGGGGTTCGTCTACGTCTCCTACTGCCTGACCGTCGCCTCGGCTGTCCTGGACCAGGACTTCGACGAGCGGATTTCGCTCAACCCGAAGATCAACGACGTCCAGACCTGGTGGGCGTTCAAGGAAAACACGGCCGAGGCGCCGAGCCTCGCCATCCCCTTTCTGGACCTGTTCATGGGCCTTCGCCCCTCGTGGGAATTTCCCGACATGGTCGAAGCCCGGCGATCGGCAACACGCCTGATCGCCAGCGAGGACGCGACTTTAGCCAAGCGGCCTCGATTGAGCTAAGAACAATTTCAGCGGCGAGGGAAAGACCGTTCCGTCGCGAACGATTTGGACCAACGGTTCGGGGGAACTTGGACCGGTCCTACAACGTTGAGCGGCACGCTCAAGGTCGAAACATGTCGAGGGGGAGAACATGGGCATCGAAGTCGGCGGTATCGTCGGTCTGATCATTCTCGTTGCGGATGTGTGGGCGATCATTCAGGTGGTCGGCAGCGCGGCCAGCACCCTGGCAAAGGTCATCTGGGTTGTTGCTATTCTTCTTCTGCCGATCCTGGGCTTCATCGCCTGGCTCCTGTTTGGCCCCCGTTCCGCGGCACCGATACGGAGCTAAATTCTCCCTTCAAAGCCACCACGGGACTGGCCTGCCCGAGGGCGATCCCGGGTTTTGCGGACGATGACGGATTTCCAGCCCAATCTGATACCTAAGACGGGCGACGACCGGCCGGCAAAGGGTCTCTACAGTTTTCTCTGGCGGATGAGCGGCTACAAACAGGTCGTCGTCGTCGGCTTGGCGCTCATCGTCGCCGGTCTGACGATGGCGCCTTTGGAGCTTCAACGCCGCATCATCGACGACGCCATTCGGCCCGGAGACATGGATCTCCTGCTCGTTTTGGGCGGGCTCTACATAGGCACCTATGCGGTCTTGTCGGTGCTCAAGCTGATCATGCGGATGTACCAGAGCTGGCTCTCGGAAAGCGCGGTTCTCTACGGCCGCCGTCATTTGGCCAGTCTGGTTTGTAAGGAGTGTGACGATTCCGATGACGGCGGTGCCGCCTCCATCGTCACATCCGAGGCCGATGATGTCGGCAGCTTCGTCGGCATCGGTCTATCGGATCCAGCGGTCCATCTCGGCACGCTGGTCGCCATCACCGGCTACATGCTCTGGGTCGAGCCGGTCATCGCCCTGGTCAGTTTCGGTTTTTTGATACCCCAAGTCATCACCGCTCCGCTGATCCAACGCAAGATCAACGCCCTCGTCGAGACCCGGGTCGAATTGTTGCGCAACCTCAACCGTAAACTGATCGAATCGGATGGAGGACCTCAGGACGACGAGGCGTTCGGCGATCTCACCGGTACAACCTTCAACAATCGGATGAACATTTTTGCCTGGAAGTTCGCAGGCAAAGCGATCCTCAATCTGCTGAACGCACTGGCGCCGATTTCGGTCCTGATTTTTGGCGGTTGGATGGTCATTCAGGGAAATGTCGAAATCGGCGTCGTGGTTGCCTTCATGACCGGTTTTCAGCGGCTCGCCGATCCGTTGCGAGAGTTGGTCTCTTACTATCGGATGGCCGCCCAAACCTCAGTTAAGCACGATCAGATCGCGGCGTGGATGTAACGGCAGGCGCAACGATCGCGGCGATGCCGTCCAAGGGTCAACTGACCCTAAGCTCCATGCCAAGGGCCCGGAAGGCGGCGATGAGGCTGTCGCGCGAGTAGGGTTTCGATACCGCCGGCGCGTGCCTCAGATCTTTCGGCAGGGTCGTTTTATCGCCATAGCCCGTGGCGAACAGAAAGGGGATGGAGCGATCGACCAGTTCGCGGGCAAACTCGATGCTGGTCTTGCGGCCGACGATCATGTCCAGCACGCATACGTCCAGAGGGACGCTGTTGACCAGGTCACGGGCTTCCTTGAGCGATTGGGCCGTGTGGATGTTGCCGAGACCGAGGCCAAGCAATATCTCACCGGTATCGAGCGAAATGAGCGCATTGTCCTCGAGCAAAAGAGCGTTCGATCCCTCGGTACGAATGGTTTCCTCCGCCGCTATCTTGGGGCGCGGAAACCTCATTTCCTGAAGCCCGACTCCAAGCATCGCGTCCGTTCCCTCGTGAAAGATGTATCAGCGAAAGCCGTCACCTTTGTTGCAGAGAAACGTCGCACATCGTCGCGGCACCCGCATTAACCTATGTTTGTGTGGACAGCCCTTTTCGCCGCGATGCGGGGTCATACCTTTAGGTTTGTAGCGCCCCAAAATCAGGAACTTATGGCCGTTGTGGGTGTTACATGCGGCTCGCTGTTCCCTGGGCCAATCCCTTGCAAATGCTGGACCGCTGTTCAGCGACCGGACCGGTGGACCCGATCCGGGGCGGGCCCTCAGACCTGAAGAAATGTCATTCCAAGCAAACGACAATGAGGAGACCAAAATGGCTGTATCAGACGTTCTCGAAGTGACGGCTCGCGAGGCCGACGAGGTTAAGACCGGGATCGAGCCGGCGGTACGTAAGGACCTAGCCGGGCAGCTCTCAACCCTGCTCAGCGACACCTACGTGCTGACGATCAAGTCGCATATCTGCCACTGGAACGTGGTCGGGCCGCTGTTCAAGTCGGTCCATGACCTCACCGAAGAGCATTACGAGGATCTGTTCGAAGCGGCCGATGAGATCGCCGAGCGTATCCGGGCCCTCGGCCACCGGGCGCCGATTGAGGGCGATAAGATGAACCTCCAGGTTTCGATCGGCTCTCACGTTTCCGGCATGCCAGACGCTAAGGCCATGATCGAGGACCTGGTCCGGGGCCACGAGCAGATCGCATCCAAGATGCGGGAGGTCGCGGAAAGCGCCGGCGACCGGGGTGACGTGGTGACCGAGGACATGCTGACCGGTCGGATCACGTTCCACGAGAAATCCGCCTGGATGCTTCGGGCGCTGATCGCCGACTGAGGTTTGGGTTCGGGCCGGGGTCGCCTGCGCTTGACCTCGGCTCGCTTGCTCTTGTGGCGCGGTCGGCAAGGACCCCGGCTACTCATATAAGCCGCTCGGTCGGGAAGGACATTCGACAAACGACGCCTTGGCGCTCGAACGCAGTATCGACCGATCCGTCGATCGTCGCTCCGACCGACCGCTGAAGAAGAACACGGCCAAAGCCCTCATGCTTGGGCTGTTCGACCGGCGGCCCGCCGCGCTCCCGCCAGATCACGCAGACGACGGCTTGTTCGTGGCTCCAGGACACATGGACGATCCCGTCCTTTACAGACAAAGCACCGTATTTGGCGGCATTTGTGGTCAGCTCATGGAACGCCAGCCCGAGGTTTTGCGCCGTATCAGCGTTCACCTGCAGCCCCGGGCCAGACAGTCGGACTTGTGGGCTGCTCGGTGCGACCACGAGACCCAATTGAGTGAGAATAAGTTCGCGCAGACCAGCGCCGCGCCAGGACTGAGAGATTAGCAGATCGTGCGACGCGGCGATTGCCCGTAATCGAGCAGCGAACGCAGGCACGAAGGTTTCTAGCGATCTCGAACGGGTCGCGGTCTGACGGGCCATGGCCTGGATCACGGCGAGCAGATTTTTTGAGCGGTGAGTCAACTCCCGCATCACCAGTTGATGATGCTCCTCGCGTTCCCGTTGCGCAGTTACGTCAATAGCGGCGCAGATAACACCGTCGATCTCACCACCATTGGTCCATTTCGGCTCGACTATCAGGTCGTAGGTTCGCTCTGTGTTGCCGACCAGGATTGTCACCTCGATCTGCTCGCGTACGCCGCTGTCGAGTACTCTTTCTTTAACCGGAATGATTTTCTGCCGATCAGCAGCATTCATTAGCTCCTGATCGGATTTACCGAGAACAGAGGTTTTCTCGAACCCTTGCGGCAGATTGTAGGCGTACCGGTAGCGTAGATCGCGGTCCTGTTCGAACACAACGACCGCCGACCGTTCGAGAGCGATCTCGAAGCGCCGCGTCGTTGCCGCCAGTTGCGCCGCCAATTGTGTCAATTGTGCTTCGCGGTGGAGACCCTCAACCTGACCAATCTCTGGATTGAGACGATCAGCCATCTTCTGGAGCGGCGCAAGGTCGCGTTGCGCGAGTGCCTCGGCGATGACGTCATCCCGCATCTTGATCTCGTCACGAAGCGCCCGCATCTCCGCCTCCAAGTCACGGATGCGGTTGTCGTGATCGCTGACGGAATCCAACAAATCACTCCCATTTTGGTTCTTCACCCGGAACCTTGCGTCCGATGTCCCGTTCTCAGGCATCCGATCAACCGAGGAGAGCATTGTGAATTGGGATCAAATCAAAGGCAATTGGAAAGAATACAAAGGCAAGGCTCAGCAACAATGGGGCAAGCTTACCGACGATGAGCTAGCCCAGGCCGAGGGTAGCCGCGAAGAATTGGAAGGTCTCATCCAGCAGAAATACGGAAAATCCAAAGAAGAAGCGAAGCGTGAGGTCGATGAGTGGATGGCTCGTCACTGAGCCGAGTGATTGGGGAGCGGGAGTAGCCTGCTTCTCGAGTTTGCTTTTTCGGTTTTCTATTTGCTGACGTGACGCCGAGACGGTCCGAAGGTTGGCGGCGATTACCGAGCTTCGATCGCCGCCGACGATTTGAAGAATGTCGCCTGACTGATCGCTGCTTTGACCATTTCCGGATTGAATGGCTTGGAAATTAGAAAGGCAGGTTCTGGACGTTCACCGGTCAGGAGGCGCTCGGGAAACGCGGTGATGAAGATGACCGGCACTTCGTGCTGACCTAGGATTTCGTTAACCGCGTCGATACCCGACGACCCGTCAGCGAGCTGGATATCCGCCAGAACAAGACCCGGTGTTTGGTTTCGAGCCGCCGACATAGCATCTCTTGCTGTTCGCGAGACTGTTGTGACGGTGTGCCCAAGCTGTTCGACGATGTCGGCGAGATCGAGTGAAATCATGGGTTCGTCTTCGATGATGAGGACATCTGTCGCCATTTGGCGGCCCATATCTGCGAGGGCACTGTCCACTCCTTGGTTTATCTCGCTCTCAGGCAAGCCGGTGATCAGCGACACCTCTGCGCGTGTGAATTGTTCGAGTGTCGTCAAGAGAAGAATTTGTCTCTCAAGCGCCGCCATCACCTGCAAGCGATCTTGCGCTACCCGCTCGAACTGATCCGCGCCAGTCCCGCCGGCCAAGTGCTCAAGGTTGGTGCTTTTCCATAAGTTGTTGAAAAGTCTGTAGAGCCCAAGCTTGGCGCCAATCGTTGTGTCGAGGACGTTGGGATCTTTCAGGACGGCGTTCAGGCAGGCCTGCACGTAAGCGTCGCCCTGCTTCTGCGACCCGGTCAAGGCGCGGGCATAGCGACGGAGATAAGGTAGATGAGGTGCGATTTGCTGACCGAATTTGGATGACATATGGTCCCTTTGCTTCGTAGGGAACGCCCGGCCAGCAGAAAGTCTGATCGGCCGTATGGTTCCTCTTCCCCAATTATGCAATCTTGTCGGATGCACAAAGTTCCGACGGACGGAACTTATCTCTTCAACCCCGGTTAACCATGATGAACGCAAACAGCGACCGCTCACCAAATGATTGGATCCTCGTGGCATCGCAAGATGAGCGTGGCACAAGGCATCCGGAACCAGCCGCCGAGAATGGAGATCCCCGTGACGACAAGAGCGGGACACCTACCGGCGCTATTGAGCCTGATTGGATCGGGCGGCAGCTCAAGCGAATCTATGATGAAGTGGCAGCCGAGCCAATTCCGGAGGACATGCTGACGTTGCTCGAGCAGTTGGACGAGCAGAGCTCAGATGATGAGGAAACGCGCTAGGAGTGGTTGGTGATCAAACCCACCTATAAGGACCTTTTGATCGAAGCGATGCCCACCCTGAGAGCGTTCGGCCGGTCTCTGACGGGCGATCCAGATCGCGCTGACGATCTCGTTCAGGAGACGTTGGCCAAGGCCATCGCCAACCAGGACAAGTACACGGAAGGCAGCAACCTCAACGCCTGGCTGATCACGATTTTACGCAATCAATATTATACCGAGGGTCGTAAGCGGCGACGGGAAGTGGCCGATACCGACGGCGTTTATTCCTCCAAGGTGGCGATAGGCGGCCGGCAGTTCGATCGCATGGAGCTGCGGGATTTTCTGGCGGCGCTCCACATGTTGGCGGACGATCAGCGAGAAGCGCTGGTGCTCATTGGCGTTACCGGTCTGTCTTACGAGGATGCCGCTGAGGTGTTGGGTGTTCGGGTTGGCACGGTGAAAAGCCGAGTTTCCCGGGCGCGGGCCCGGCTGATCGCGCTCATGGACGGTGACAATTCGCTCGACCGAAGCGATGCGGCAATCGACGGGTCGGTCAGCCGGATCAGTCAGGCTCTGGGCGTCTGAGTTCACTCGTCCGACGACACGTCGGCTGCCCATCGACATCGAGCAGATCCCGCACCGCCTGCTCGGTCGCCTTCAGATGAGCCCGGCCGTCCCCTTGCTCCACCATCTCTTGAAGCTCACCCGCTTTGTGGGTCTCAATAATTTTGGGATGGAGATAGGAGGACCTGACCATCGCCGGCGTGTTGTCCAAGGCCTCGGCGGCTTTCTTCAAAGCCGGCTTTATGGGTGAGCCTGTCCCCTTCTCGGTCAGAACCTCGGCCGCGATCGTCGTCGCTTTCCAAATGCGGAAAGCTTTGGCGGTGATATCCAGGCCGGATCGCTCCTGGAGATAAGCGTTGACCGTCGATGAAGAAAGCGTCGTCCAGGAGCCGTCGGCCGCCCGATAGCGGAAAAGATCAGGCCCGGGCGCGGTTTTGAGCCGCCTCAAGTCACGGGCCAAGAGCCCGTCACTGAAGCTTATGTGACGTTTCTTGCCGCCCTTGCCGATGAACTGAAGCCGGATTTTAGGGCCCGTGATCGATACGTGACGTTTCAACAGGGTGGTTGCGCCGTAGGTGCCGTTTGTTTTGCGGTAGATCATCGAGCCAACGCGGATGGCGGTTTTGTCGATCAGCGTGAGGCAAAGGGCCGCGACCCGGATACGCTCGGTCTCGGCGTGACGGCGATCATAGGCAAGACGGGCTCGGATCTTTGGCAGTTTGAGCGAAAAGAGCCGGAGTTGGGCGAACTTTTCCGCCTCACGCTCCTGGCGGAAAGCCGGATTATAAATGTATTGGCGCCGGTTCTTCTGATCATAGCCGACGGCAAGCACCGTGGCTTTTGGATCGTCGAAGATTTCCACATCCCGCCAGGCCGGCGGTATGGCCAGAGCCTTGAACCGGGCGTCCCGATGGCGCGGTGTAGGTGAAACCGCGCCCCCGACGGCTCCGCTTGATCGGTTTTACCGGCAATGTCGTCTAGCGATCCCTCAGCGCTTTGATCAACTCGTCCTTCGACATGGCTGAGCGCCCCTCAATCTCAAGCTCCTGGGCACGTTCGTAGAGTTCTTCCTTCGTCCAGTCCTCATAGGGCGGTGCCATGCCGCCCTTCCTCGCGGGTTCGTCACCGGCCGCTTCTGCATTGGCAATGCCCGCTGCCTTTTCCTTGCTCATGCCTTGCTGGCGAAGGCCATCGTAGAGCTCGTCGTCCTTAATCGAAGGTCCATGATCCTTGGCCATACCCGCCTCACGAAGCTTTGCGAATTTCGCTGTGACCCTTCAAGACCTGATCGCCGTCCGCCTGTTCGATCAGATAGGCCGGATCGTCGCGGCTGGCCTTGCGCTTGACCTCGCTGCCCTTGAGGGTCCTCGTCACATCGTCGTAGAATACTTCGACGACTTTGCCGCTCGCGGTTCCAGATCCCCAATCCCATTCAATCTCAGTACCTTCTTGATAGGCCTCAACCATGGCGAACACCCCTCTTTGTCGATCGGCATGCAAACGTGTCGGCCCGGCGCCGGTTCCGGGCTGACGATGACCCTGACGGAACCGAATTCGGGCGTAATGGTTGTTGAGCGAAGAGATCTCTTTAGATGGAAAAGATGGATAGAAGCGGCAGTGCGGGGGCCTTGGAACGCCAGTCCGAACCGGATGAGCGCCCGACCGGTTCAAGGCTTTCCAGTGACGATCTGTCAGAGGTGCAAGACCGCCTGCGGCTACGGGCCGCGATGGTCTACGCGATCGTTTGCCGGGAAGGCGACGAGGAGCTCAACCGGACGTTTCGCAGTCTTTGGTGGTCAGGGGTCGCGGCCGGCCTTTCCATCGGTTTTTCGGTCGTTGTCGAAGGGTTACTGCGCGCCCACCTCCCTGATGCTCCCTGGCGGCCATTGATCGACAATGTCGGCTACTCGACCGGGTTCCTGATCGTCATCCTGGCAAGACAACAGCTCTTCACTGAAAACACCCTGACGGCGGTCCTGCCGCTGATCGGCGCGCCCACGGTCCACAATCTCTTCCGGACGCTGCGACTTTGGGGCGTTGTCTTGGCGGCGAACATGGTCGGCGCCGCGATCTTTGGCGCGGCCCTGTCCAGCGAGCTGTTCTTTTCCGATGAGCACCAGCGGGCGTTCCGAGAGATCTCGAGCCATTTCATGGCCTACGATGCCAGCCGCATGTTCTTCACCGGTATCGTCGCCGGTTGGCTGATCGCAACCCTTGTCTGGCTGCTGCCGAGTCCCGAAACGTTTCCCGCGACTTTGATCATCATCATCACCTATGTGATCGCGCTCGGCGGCTTCGCCCATGTCATCGCCGGCTCGGTCGAGGCGTTTCTGCTGATCTTCGATGGGACGGTCGGACTAGGCGACGCGTTCGCAACCTTCTTTCTGCCAGCGCTTGCCGGCAACATCGTCGGCGGCAGCGCGCTTTTCGCCCTATTGGCCTACGCCCAGGTCCGCGAAGAGCTCTGAGACAAAGCGGCGATGCGCCTTTTTCTCATGAGGCTCTTGCCGACCTCGGTCCGGCGCCTCGTCCGCGGCTTCTTGTTCATACCGGCGATGGTCGCGCTGACGGGCGTGGTGCTCGCGATTGCGGCCGTGTCGGTCGACCGCGTCGACCAGGTCCAGCAACTGCTGGCTGGCTTCTCCTTTCTTAGGATCGACGCCGCCGGCGCCCGTGCGGTGCTGAGCACAATCGCCGGCGCGATGATGACCGTGCTGAGCCTGGTCTATTCGCTGACGCTGATCGTGTTCACGCTCGCAGCCGGCAATATCGGACCGAGGCTCCTCGAGAGCTTTACCGACAACCGGGTCAATCAGGTCACCATCGGTGTGCTGGGTGCGACCTTCCTGTTCGCGCTGATCGTTCTCTACGTCGTCGGCGCCGATGAGGTGCCCCGGCTGTCGGTCGCGACCGCGATCCTTCTGGCGGCGACGAGTTTCTTCTGGCTGATCTACTTCGTCCATGATGTGGCCGGGCGGGTGATGGTCGACAATGAAATCGGCCGCACCCAGCGTTCCCTGCGCCAGGCCATCAATCGCCTGCTGGACGCGTCACCCAGAGAAGAAGCCGACGATGTTGATGTGATCCCCGACGGTGAATTCGAGTTTGTCGAAGCGGGAAAAGCCGGCTACGTGACATCGGTCGGCGCCGATACGCTCGTCCAGATGGCCAAACAGGAAGACGGTTTCATCGAGGTCGTAACCCGACCCGGCCGGTTCGTTCTCGAAGGCATGCCGATTGCGCGCCTCTACGGCGGTGCCCGGGAAGGAGACGTGGCCCAGGTTCGAAATCAGATCGTGATCGACGACGCCCGGGCACCCGAGGGGGACATTCAGTTCAACGTTCACCTCAATGTCGAGATCGCGCTGAGGGCACTCTCGCCCGGTATCAACGACGCCTATACCGCGATCAGCGCGCTGGATCACCTCTCCAGTTCTCTCGCTCAGGTCCTGCAGCGGGGTGTGCCGTCGCCGATCTATTGGGATGCGGATGAGAAGCCCAGGGTCTGGCTGGCGCTGATTGGCGTCGAGGAGATCGTGGGCACCGCGCTTCACCCGCTTCGCCGGGCCGCGGTCGACAATAATCTGGTCATGCTTCGGTTGATCGAGGCCATCGGCCGAATGGCCTACGTATCCCGGGCTGAGCACCACACGCTCCTCGGCCATCACTTGCGGCTGGCCGCACAGGATATGAACCGGGTGCTGAGCAATCCGGAAGACCGACGCCAGGTGGCGGAGCTTGTCGTGCAGGCAAGGTCGTCATTCAGGCGCTAAAGGAGCGCCGTCACCGTCAGATAGATCGCGGTCGCGGCGACCAGGCCGCCGATGGCAATAACCAGGCCGTCCCTTGTGACGAGCCCGATTGAGAAAAGCAGAATAGCGCCTGACGGGAGTGCCACGGCAAAAGGCAGAGCGGCGAGCGGGATCATGGTCAGGGCCAGAAGAATGCAGAGGGCGGCCACGGTATAGATCGCGACCGTGTTGACCAGAAATGTAAGGCGGTTGCCCAGCACGCGGTCGACCCGCTCTGCGTAAGGTTTCAGCCATTCCAAAGCCGACCGCAGTTTATCCGACGGTATCTGCCGGTCGTTCACGAACGAGGGTAGCCAAAGATGGTCACCCGCGAACAGGGTCTGCACGGCCAGCAAAATAATGACCGCGGAGAAAATGATCGACATTCCCGGGATCGCGCCCACCGGCGAAATGGCCAGGAGCGCCGGCACGAACAGTAAAGGTCCTATCGACCGGCTGCCGGTCGCTGCCACGACCTCACCGACGGTGATCTGATCGCCCTGGCCGGCCTTATCTTGCAAGCGGCCGATCAGGCCGGCCAGCGTATCATCACCGTCTTCGGACACGGCCCCTCGATCAGGTACGTCTTCGCATCACATGAGCGACAGCTGAGATGGCAAACAAGATGATGGCAACGAAAAAGATGAGCTTGGCGATCGAAACAGCCGTACCGGCGATACCGCCAAAACCCAAAATGGCGGCGACCAGGGCGACCACAAGAAAGATCAGGGCCCAGTGAAGCACGTGGTTTCTCCCAATAGAATGTGTCTTTTGTTCAACTAAAGGGTAACGATCGACCGTAAATGCGGTTCCGCCGCTCCGTATCAGACCATGTTGTGGGGTACGGAACGGTACCGGCGAGCAAAGGCTCGAGCCCTGGCCAGGGGATAGGCCGCGATCTGCGGCCGCCGGTCACCCTGCCAGCGATCGGGCTCGGCCGCCTGGCGCCACATGGATAAGGCGTCGGCTGCGGATCTCGCCGGTTCCCCGGTATGACCATCTCTTAGGTGGGTTGACCAGAGCGCCGTTTGAAATGCCGCAACGCCCTCCTCGTCACGCCATACGGCGCCGGCTTCCGTATCCCATTTCAGGCTCCGGCCGTTGAGGTTGGCCGAGGAAACGATCGCCCAGCGGCCATCGGCGATCGAGACTTTCGAATGCAGATAGGTGATTTGCCGGCCGTCGACCGCGTCTCGCTCATTTTCTTCGGTTCCAGGCACGTCCCTGACCAGGCAAAAGGCAGCGAAGCGATCGGCGAAGGCTTGCCGAAGCTGATCGATGGCTTGGACCTGAAGCCATTCGCCATGACGAGCGCCCGGCCCCTCATGGCCGTAAAAGACGACATCCTCCGGCGCCGCCGGCAGGACCAGTATGACGTGAAGCGTCTTCGTCTTTCTCGCCGCCTGACAAAGCGCGTCGGCGATGATGCCGGAGCGAAAAAATTGGGTTTCGAGATATAGCAGGTTTTGGCAGTCTTGAATTTGATCCAGGCAGGCCCGTTCGATCTCCATGATTTCAGGTCGGGGGCCGAAGGCCAGGGGCGAAAACCTCCGCCGCGAACGGGTCCGCACGAAGCTCAAATCTGAAGGTAGAGGCCGATCCACAGGCCTGCCCTTGGAACCATTCTCCAACGGACTAACCGGATCGGGCAAATCGGGGCTCGGCGCACCTAGCTGGGTCAGGCGGCTGTTGAACCGTGGCACCTCCCGGTTCCAGCAGTCGACGAAGTGACGCTCGGCATCGCCGGCGATGGCGCCACGGACCTCGAGGCTCACATCGTGCCAGGTCGTTTCGGCCTCGCGCTGATGGTCAGGGTCGTCGTAACGTCGTTCATCGATGTCGAGCCCGCCGAGAATCGTGGACTCGCCGTCGGCCACCAGGAGCTTTTGATGATGGGTCGCCGGCCACATGCGAGGCGGTGGCCAGAAAGCAATCCTGGTCCGCTCCCGTTTTTGCGTCACGGTGCCCCAGAGACCGGGCGAGGAGCCCAGCTTTTGTTCGACGCCGGCCTCGGTTTGGCGCCAGCTTTCGACCAGCTTGGCGGTGCGATGGCGGACGACCGGCCACATCCATGCCCGCACGACGCTGCCGAACTCGCCCTCATGCAGGGCTGCGATCACCTGAAAGCGATCGCCGTCGGCGTCGCGAGGGATGCGCTCACGAAACCCACGCACGGATTGCCAGGTCATCCGGTGCAGGCGGTTGGCGGCGACGGCGTCGAAATCGCTCAGAAGCAGGCGGACCCGGATCCCCCGCCCGACCGCGTCGGCGAGGAGATCGGCCCAGGTGTCGAGGCCCCGCTCGCGCGCGCCGTCACTTCTGAGGCGGGTGGTGGGATCAAGGATGCGGAAGGCGAGAAAAACATCGTGCCGCGCCTCGAAGACGAGCCGCTCAAATGCGGCGAAGGCGACGCTCGCGGTGATCAACGGCCGGACTTCGTGTTCGACCTGAGCTGCAGAAGCCATTGTCCCCCGTCCGTCGCTCGTCAGAGCGATCGCCCCCGCTTTTCCGAGGATCCGTTCGTCGTCAGATCAAGGGCCGCGTCGCCGCGACGTCCTGCTCATATTCGGCGAGGCGTTCCAAGCCCTGACGGTCACGAATCTCGATCCGATCATTGGCCCAAGTGATGAGCTCACTCTGTTGGAGTTTTTTGATCGTTCGGCTGGTGTGCACGTTTGTGATGCCCAGCGCATCCGAAAAATGCGTCTGCGTGAAAGGTGTCGCCATCGTGTCGTCTCCGGCGTAGCCGACATGCGCCGCGCGATCATAAAGGTGAAGGATCAGATGCGCGGCGCGTTCCAGCGACGATCTTTGGCCGACACTCAAGAGGTGCGTGTCGATCATCTGCTCCTCGCGCGCAGCGAGCCAGGTCATGGAAAAACTGAGGTCCGGAAACTCCTTGAAAACGTTCCAGATCTTGCTCCGCTGGAAAACGCAGAGCGTGGTCCGGGTCAGGGCCGTGACGGTGTGCTCCATCTCGTCCATGAGCGCCATCTGCAGGCCCACCAAATCCCCGGGCAACGCGAAGTTCAGGATCTGCCGCCGGCCGTCCAGAAGCTGCTTATGACGAAATGCCCAACCGTCAAGTATGGTGTAAAGATGCGGGCTCGCATTTTCTTCCAAGATAATGGTCGCGCCCGCGTCAACGACCAACTCACCCGATTTGAACTTCGAAACAAACTGTATTTCTTTCTCGCTGAACTGCCGAAAAACGTCCATCTTTCGGATCGGGCAGCGTTCGCATTGGACTGGATCGGGCATCTTGTCTCACATTCGGGCCGACGCGAGCGGTCGGTTTCTTTGGCGATTGTTTGAATAACACAGGTTATTGGAGACGAAGGAAATGGCTTTAGATCTCTCCACTAAGCAATCGAACGTTGCCCGCGACCGTTCGTTCCCCAGTGCAGCGGAACCGTCCGACACATCGACCGTTAAAGCCGTCGCGTGGGCGAGAGGAGAACAAAATGGGCGACATGCTTCAGGGTGCGTTCGGACGTCTGGAGGCCGTCTCGAAGAAGCTGAATTTTGGCAGCGAGGTCGTCGACCATCTTCGCTATCCCAAGGAGACCCTGGCAGCTTCCCTGCCGCTGCGCATGGACGACGGCACGCTCAATCACCTGAAGGCGTGGCGTTGCCGCTACAATGACCTCCTTGGCCCGACCAAGGGCGGCGTGCGTTTCCACACGCGTGTCAATCACGACGAGGTCATGGCGCTCGCGTTCTGGATGACGATCAAATGCGCGATCGTCTCGTTGCCCTATGGCGGCGGAAAGGGAGGTGTTCAGGTCGATGCGAAAGCGCTGAAGCCAACCGAGAAAGAGCGCGCCTCGCGGCTCTTCATTCAGGCGATGCAACCGATCATCGGCTTCGAAAGGGACATACCGGCGCCGGATGTCGCGACCGATGAGCGGGTGATGGCCTGGTTCGTCGATGAGTATCGAGTCATGACCGGCAGTCATGCGCCGGATATCGTCACCGGCAAACCGATCATTATGGGCGGTCTGGATGGTCGAACCGAGGCGACGGGCCGGGGCTGCGCGATCGTCTTCGAGGCGGTTCGGGATCATCTGGGTTTGGACGGCGAGGGCGCGCGGATCGCGATCCAGGGTTTCGGCAATGGCGGACGGTACCTGGCGGAAGCACTGACGGCGGCCGGCCACAAGATTGTGGCGGTGGCCGATTCCAGCTCGACGCTCTGCGCCAGCGAAGGCGTCGATGTCGAGGGCCTGATAGCGCACAAAGCCGATACCGGCGGTGTCAAGGATGGACCTGGCGAAGGCGAGGTATCGACCCGTGATCCGGATCATGTCCTGGAGATCGACTGCGACGTTCTGGTGCCGGCGGCCCTCGGTGGTCAGTTCGATGCCGAGCGCGCCAAAGCGGTGAAGGCCAGGGCCATCGTCGAGCTGGCCAATGGTCCGAGCCTGCCGGAGGCCGATCCAGTCTTTAAAGACCGAGGCATCGAGGTCGTGCCGGACGTCCTTGCCAATGCCGGCGGTGTGACCGCTTCCTACCTCGAATGGATGCAGAACCGGCAGCGGACCACATTCGCTCGAGAGCGGGTCCGCGACGAGCTCAAGACCCGCCTCGAAAACGCGGCCCAAGAGGTGATCGATCTAGCCGCCTCCGACAATCTGAGCATGCGGGAAGCCGCCTACGGCGTGGCGCTGAAACGCCTTTGTGCCGCGATCGCCGCCCGTGGCGGCAATCAGGTGTTCACCGACAACAAGGATGAATGACGGGTCAGCGACGACGCCGTTCGATTTGTTCCAGAAGTACGCCGGCAAGAGCGGCCACCATCACGGCGGTCGCGGGCCGATCCTTGACCGCGCCGGCGATCGGCCCGAACGCCTTCAGACTACTGGAGAGAGGAAGGGCAGGTGAGCGATATCGGACGCGCCGATGCCTGGTCAGAGCGAAGCAACCCCATAGCAGACCAGTGATGACCAGGTAGGTTGCGGCGCTCAGAATGTAGGCCCAGGCCGGGTCGACCGCCTTAAGCCACAACAGAAAGATACCTTGGGTCAATGCGATGATCGCCGCGATGACGAACACGCCGCAGATCACACCAACGATGAGGCCGCCGATAGCTCTACCGGCGCGGTCGCCGATCGATTCAGTCGCCATCGATTAACGACAAGCCATGCTATCGTCGACTACTGAACAGGTGGCTGAAGATCATGCCGACCCCGAACGCGATCGCCAGGCTCAGAAAGGGCCGCTCGCGGATATTCCGTTCAGCCCTCTGAGCCTGAATGTCGAGCTCGCCCCGTAGTGATGTCGCCATCTCATCCAAACTGTCGGCCAGTTCTTGGATGGATGCCTGCCCGCTTTGCCGCGCCTCAGCCAATTTACTCTCACCAAGAGCGCCCATATGGCCGCGCAGGTCGGCAAAATCCTTGCGTATTTTCTCCAGATCCTGCTTGAGGGCGTCGAATTCACCGTCTGAAGACGTCGATTTGCTTGTTGCCATGGTCGTTCATGTTCCAAACTTGCTACGTTTTACTGTCGTTCGCGGTCGTGAACTAATCCGCCCAACGCGCGTTGCCAGGCAAGGTTCCGGGCGCGGTACTGGACCGGAATCGCGCCTCTCGATAATGCGAGCCACGGCCGCCAGCGCTTTCTGTTGCAACGCGAGGGATGCTGTCGTGTGCTGAGCCGAGGCATGATGTCAGGCCTTTTTGTCGGATTGGGTCCGGTCGGTGAACCGGTTGGGGGAGGCGCCTGCAAGTGTCTATCAAAACCGATGGTCAACTTTCCAGCAATCATTGTCGACACGCTCGGCCAGAGGCTTCGGGCGGAGTTGCTCGAGCAGTTTCCCAAGGCCGACAGCGATCTTCAGTTGGCGCTCGGAACCGCGACCCGGATGACGATCGAGCGGATCGCCCGTTCGGACGCGCTTTACCACAATGTAGAGCACACCATTCTCGTCACCCTCGTCGGCCTGGAGATCCTCCGCGGCCGAAACATGCGCGAAGGCATCGACGCCGAGGATTGGGTTCATTTCGTCGTCGCGCTGCTCTGCCACGATGTCGGCTACGTCCGGGGTGTTTGCCGGGACGACACCAGCAGCCAATTCGTGATCGATGAGGAGGGCACGAAGCTGGAGGCTCCCCGGGGAGCGTCGGATGCCTGGCTGACGCCGTATCACGTCACCCGCGGCAAGATCTTCGTGACCGAGCGATGCGGCGCAATCGGTGCCGTTGACCCGGCCCGTATAGCCAAGGCGATCGAGCTCACCCGGTTCCCTGTGCCCCAGGATGGCGACCATGACGACGTCACCGGTGAGCCGGGTCTGGTCCGCGCCGCCGACCTGATCGGGCAGATGGCCGATCCGAACTATCCGAAAAAGCACAACGCGCTGTTCTACGAATTCGTTGAGACCGGGACAGCCGACATCTTGGGCTACAAAAATCCGGCTGATCTGTCGGACGGCTACCCCACTTTTTTCTGGTCTTGTGTCGAACCTTACGTCGGTAAGGCGATCGAATTGCTGGAGGAAACCCAGCAGGGCCGCACCTGGGTGGCTCAACTCTACGCCCATGTCTTTTCGATCCAGCACCGGCGAAATCGGATGGGGCCGCAACGGGCTCAAACGACCGCGGGTGGCGGTGAAACACCGGCACTGCAGAAACCACCCCTCGGCTAGCGATCCGCGAGGCCCTGGATCCGCTCGACATAGGCGTCCATGTCGAATTTACGGGTTAGGCCCTTGGCATTCATATAGCGGACTTTGCCGAATACCTCTCTTTCCTGCCACGGGCGATCGTGCAGGCCGAAGATCCAGGCGACGTTGGCAAAAGAATTGCAGTCGCGGCCATCCAAGAAGTATTTGTTGTTCAGGTAAAGCGCCGTCTCGAAAGCGTATTTCGGCGTGTTGCACCATTCGAGGATCTTTTTGCCCCAGTACATGCGCATGTAATTGTGCATCGAGCCCGTCTCGCGCATTTCCGCCATGGCGGCATTCCAGAAGCGATCGCCGGTCTTGCCGGCTGCGAGCTGAGATCGCGTGTAGCGGGCGGGGCGTTCGTCCGATTTGTGCTCATCCAACGTGTCCTTGGCCCAATCGGGCAAACAGTCGAATTTGTCGTAGTCGGGCGTGAACTGGACGAAATTGGCCGCGAGCTCGCGTCTGACCACCAATTCTTCGATGAAAGCGTCCTTGTCGGCCTGAGAAACGCTCTTCGCGGCCCGAACCTTGCGGACAATCTCGACCGGTGAAATCTGCCCGAAATGGAGATAAGGGCTAAGGCCTGAGCTTTGCTGCTTCGACGGATCGCTCCGGTTCTCCTCATAGCCCTTTAGGGACGATCTGATGAACCGGGTGAGGCGGTGCTGGGCCTCGGCCGTCCCCCCTCGAGAAAAATCGACCGGGCCGACGCTGCGATCGACGTCGAGGTCGGCAAGGACCGTTTCCGGTTGGTCGAAGGGCAGATCAGATGCGATTTCTGCTCCCACCGACGACGTCTCGAGCTTCGTCTTGGGCAATGACCCACTGAACCGTTCGATCCGGTCCATAATCTTGGGCCGAATGGTGCGTGCCGCATACTCCGCCTTGTCGGAGACGGAATTGACCGGAACCACCACGTCGCTTTCCACCTGAACCAAGCGTTTGCGGCACGCTTCGGCCAGGCGTTTGCGCCAGGCGCGCTGATGTCGCAGATAACCCCGATCGCAGACGATCACCGAAGCCTGGCGGGCGAGATCGAGGGCCACCTCGTCTGGGCTGCCCTTGCGCATCACGAATTTGATGCCCCGTTCTCTGAGCGCCTCGCCGACGTCCGCCAAGCCGTCGAGCATGAAGGCGAAATGGCGGGCATTGGCTTCCGGATAGTCGGCCATCAGGCCGAAACCGACGACCAGGCCCTGGCCCCGGTCATTGGCGATGCGGGCGGCATATTCGAGCGCGTGATTGAAGACGGCCCGTTGGGATTGTTGCATCCAATAGAGAACGTAACTGCCCCGGTCGTCGGGCTCTTTGTCGTTCAGCGGTTGGATGCGCTCTGGGTTCATCGAGGCTTTGCCATATGCTCTAAGGGGATGCAGCCAACCTCTCCAAACCAAAAAAAGCGCCGCCGGTTCCGCGATCCGCTGTCTCAGGTGCGACCGTTGACGAGCCTCGCTCGTGCTTGGAAGGGGTGAATGTCAAACCCGAAAGCTTTGATTGAAGGGATATCCATGAACGACAAAATCGAGAAATCAGCGACCCAAGCCCGCCAGGGCCAGCGTGGCCGGCCGATTTTAGCGGTGCTGCTGGCATCGCTTGCGCTGGCCGTGGTGTTGGTATTGGGGCTTTTCTTTTGGAACGACCAGGAGGATCCCGCATCCCTCGGGGTCGTCGAAGGCACGTCTGATTCCTGAGCGCCATAGGTGTCGAAAAAGGGCCCCTGATTGACGAGCACTGGTCCTGGTAACACCTCGTGATCGTCGAGCTCGACCAATTCGGTTTCGTAGGCGGCGGCTTGGTCCGGCCCGAATGCTTACTGACCCATCGAAGCGGCTATCTGTTCACCGCCGACTGGCATGAAGCGGGCGGTGTCGCCATCGTCTCGCCTCGGGGCCAGGTGCGGCGCTTGCAGGCGAGGTCGGCACCGAGGCCCATGCGACCCAACGGTATCGCCCTCGAGCCCGACGGATCTTTTCTTCTAGCCGATCTCGGTGAAAGGGAGAGGGGTGTATTTCGGCTAGCGCTCGATGGCACCGTGGAGCCACTCGTCGAAAGCGTCGACGGGCGCCCGCTTCCGCCAACCAATTTCGTCCACCGGGATGCCCGAAGCCGCCTGTGGATCACCGTCAGCACCACCCGTACACCCCGTCACCTGGGCTACAGGCCCGATGTGGCGGACGGCTTCATCCTGCTGGCGGATGATCGCGGTCCGCGTCTGGTCGCCGATGGGCTGGGCTACACCAATGAATGCTTGGTCGCGCCGGACGGCGATTCTCTCTACGTCAACGAAACATTCGGCCGGCGGCTGTCGCGCTTTCGCATCGGCCGGGACGGCAGTCTCGGCCCGAAGCAGGTGATGACGTCCTTCGGTCACAGCACCTATCCGGATGGTCTGGTCTTCGACGCCGAGGGCGGGCTTTGGATCACGAGCATCGTCAGCAATCGGGTCATCCGCGTGGCCCCCGACGGTCGCCAGGAGGTGATCGTCGAGGATGCCGACCCGGTGCATGTCGATTGGGTCGAGCAGGCCTATCGGGAGGGACGGCTGGGCCGGCCTCACCTGGATCGAAACGCGGGCCGTGTCCTCCGAAACATTTCGAGCCTGGCGTTCGGCGGCGCCGATCTGCGGACCGCCTATCTGGGCTGTCTTTTGGGGGACCGCATCGCCTGGTTTGAGAGCCCGGTTGCCGGGCATCCTCCCGTTCACTGGGACTACGACCTGGACGATCTGCGTCATGCCATCGGTGCCGAGCAGGGCCATGAGGGGGCAGATGATGGTGGGTGAACCGGCGATCGCAGTCTTTCCGGGCGACGGCATCGGCAAGGAGGTGATGGCAGCCGCGACCGGCGTCATCGCCGCGCTCGAATCGAGATTCGGTTTCAAGCTCAGCCTGCAAACCAATAAAGGCGGTGCCGCTTACTTCCGGGAGACTGGCGAGGATCTGGAACCCGGCGCCTTCGAAGCAGCTCGGAAAGCGGACGCTATTTTGTTGGGTGCCATGGGTCTGCCGGATGTCCGCCACGCCGACGGCACTGAAATCTCGCCCCATCTGCGGATGCGGGCCGCCTTCGGTCTGTTCGCCGGCGTGCGTCCCGTGAGGCGCTTGCCCAACACGCCGAGCCCGCTGGCGGATGCCAGAGCCGAGACGATCGATCTGGTGATCTTACGGGAATCGACCGAGGGTCTGTTTGCGTCCGTGGGCAAAGGTGTCGTCGAGGATGATCGGATCGCCCGCGATACGATGGAGATCTCCCGGCCGGTCTGTGAAAACCTGTTCGATTTCGCGTTCGATCTGGCCATGAGGCGGGCCGAGCAGGGCAGGGGACACGCGAAGGTGACCTGTGTGGACAAGGCCAATGTCTTCGTCTCCATGGCCTTCTTTCGGAAAATCTTCGATGAGCGGGCCGCCTTGGCACCCGATATCCAGGCCGACCATGCTTATGTCGATGCGGCCGCGCTCGACCTGGTGCGCAAACCCTGGAGCTTCGATGTCATGGTGATGGAGAACATGTTCGGCGACATTCTCTCCGATCTCGGCGGCGGGCTGGTCGGTGGCATGGGCATGGCGCCCTGCGCCGAGGTAGGGCTCGAGCATGCGCTGTTTCAACCGGCCCACGGGTCCGCGCCTGATATCGCCGGCCAGGGCAAGGCCAACCCCACCGCCATGCTGTTGTCGACGGCGATGATGTTCGATTGGCTGGGCGCGCGCCATGACGAACCCCGGTTCCTGGAGGCGGCCACGGCTTTGGAGAAAGCGATCATGGACGCTTATGCTGACGGAGCGGTCCAACCTTTTGAATTTGGCGGTCAAACCGGAACGGAAGTTTTCACCGAGGCGGTGATCGCCCGTTTGACAGACGTTTAGGGGCTCAGGCGATGGCGATCTCGTTCGAAGCGCGAAACCAGATCGATCTCCGTGTCGATTATCTGGCGAGCCGGGACGATCTGATCATGGACGGCGATACCCACGCGTCGGATCTGACCCGGCTGCCGGAAGCGATCGCCGCCCAGAGGCAGGCGACACCCAACTATTTTCACGGTCGTCCGATCTCCGCCGAGGAATTGGTCGCTGAGATGGACCTGGCGGGCGTCGATGTGGCGCTTTCCTGGCAGAACCCGGCAGCCACCGTCTACGGCGATGATGCCCAGGCCAATTTCGAAGCGCTCCATGCCGCCAACGCGTACATCTACGAGGCCGCGAAACGATTTCCCACGCGCATCGTGCCGGCGGGCTGGACCGATCCCAAGGCGCTCGGCGAGGATCGTGCCCGCCGACTGATCGACTGCTGCATCGACGATTTCGGTTTCGCCATCGTCAAGATGAACCCAGCGCAAAACGCCTTCCCAATCGATTCGGAACCGGTGCTGGCTTGCGTCGATCACATCGTCGGCCGCGGCGCGATCCCGGCTTTTCACTACGGCGCCGACACGCCGTTCACGCCACCGGAAGGGTTCGCCGCGGTGGCGCGCCGACACAGCGAGACGCCGGTGATCGGCGTTCATATGGGTGGCGGCGGCGCCGGTTATGTGGAGGGCGAGCATCACTATCAGGCGTCGCGGCGGATGCTCCGGGATCTGCCCAACGTTTTCTTCATCGAAAGCGCCAAGCGCGACACTCACATCGAGAGTGATCTGATCGATGCCGCCACCGATCCGAAGCACGCGTGGCGCCGGATCGCCGCCGCCAGCGACGCGCCTTACGGCCGGATGACCTGGAACTTTGGCGGCTACCGGTTGATGATGGCGTCGCTGACCGCCGGGGCCAAACACACCGATCCCAGGCTTCGACATCAGCCGGACCTGATTTCCGAGGACATGGTCGCCGGCTATCTGGGCGGCAATCTGCGGCGGCTTTTGCTGGACGCCCATGGACGCCTGATCGAAGCCAACTGAAGGCGACCATTTCGGCAGCCGACTGCGCCCTGCCCTGCAGCCGGGACTTGACCAAGGCGCGGCTTTAGGACACGAGCCTCGATCTGCACCGTCGCCGTCCCGGCCGAGTCATGGGGCGCTTTCCAGTTTCAGGTTTCGAGAAGACGTCTTGCCCACTGTAAATCAACGGGTCGAAGCGATACGCGACCTCCGCCAAGGCATTGGCGACCGCCGCTTGTGGTTGCGGCTTGCCTGGCTGGATATCCGCCAACGCTATCGCCGATCCACGCTCGGTCCGTTCTGGCTCACGCTCAGCATGGGCATCACCGTCGTCGCCCTCGGTGTTGTCTGGGGCAGTCTGTTCGGCGCCGATATGAGCGAGTTTCTACCGTTTCTGGCGACGGGATTGATCCTTTGGGGCTTCGTCTCGAGCGTGCTCATCGATTCCTGCACCGTCTTCATCGGTGCCCAATCGATCATCAAAGAGATCAGGCTGCCGCTGATCACCTACGTTCTGCGAATGATCACCCGCAATGCCATCATCATGGCCCACAATGCGGCAGTGTTGGTGGGCGTTTACCTGTTTTTTGGCCATGCCCCGTCGCTTGCCTGGTTCGCCGCGATCCCCGGGTTGGCGATCCTGGCCTGGAACGCGATCTGGGTCGGTGGGGTGCTGGGTCTCGTCAATACACGCTACCGCGACGTTCAACCCGTGGTGCAAAGCCTGATCACACCCGCATTCCTGATCACGCCCATCATGTGGCAACCTGAAATGCTGCCTGAGCGGGCGCTTCTCCTGCACGTCAATCCGTTCTTCGCGACCATCGAGGTGATCCGCGCGCCCCTGCTTGGCAAAATACCCGCGTTCTCGACCTGGCTGCTCGCGGTCGCCGTGCCTTTGGCCGGTTCCGCGATTGCGTTCACCCTGTTCGCCCGCTATCGCCGGCGCGTCGCTTTCTGGCTCTGACGCGATGGCTCATGTCAGTGTTCGGGGCGTGACCCTCGAATTTCCGCTCTATCAGGGGGGCAGCCGGTCGCTCAAATCGAGTCTGCTCCACGCCGGCACCGGCGGCCGGATCGCCAAGGACGCGCGGGATCGGATGATCGTCCGCGCGCTGGACGATATCAGCCTCGAGCTGAACCATGGCGATCGCCTGGGTCTGGTTGGCAGCAATGGCGCCGGCAAGACGACCCTACTTCGGGTTCTGGCCGGCGTGTACGAGCCGGACTTCGGCGAGGTGCGGGTCGAGGGCCGGATCTCGCCCTTGTTCAGCATCAATCTCGGCATCGATATGGACGCGACCGGCCGCGACAATATCCGGATCCGCGGCCTTTTTCTCGGCCTCAGCGATGCGGAGATCGACGAACGGATCGATGAGATCGCTGACTTCAGTGAACTCGGCGATTATCTGGACATGCCCTATCGGACCTACTCGGCCGGCATGCGGCTCCGGCTCGCCTTCGCCGTCTCGACCACGATCCGCCCCGAAATCCTGCTGATGGATGAGTGGATCCTGGCGGGCGACAGCAATTTTCTGAAGAAGGCCCGACAACGTCTGGAGAGCTTCGTCGCCCAGTCAAGCATTCTGGTTCTGGCCTCGCACAACGCGAAGATCATCCAGACCTGGTGCACCAAGGTCGCGCGGATGGAGCGAGGCAAGATCATTGCCATGGAGCAGCCCGAGGATCAGAAAACCGGATGAGCGGTGGTCCGGTTCTCGAGGACGAAGGAAAGCATGAGCCATGGTGACTTCGCTGGACGAATGGCTGGCCGACGCTCAGACCCTTTTGCAGGAGACCCGCGAGCAGGATTTGAGTGTCGCCCTGGACCGGGCGGTCGCCGCGACCGTTCGGGCACTTCGGTCGGGAGGGACGCTCCTGGTCTGCGGGAATGGGGGCTCGGCCGCCGACGCCCAGCACATCGTCGGTGAATTGGTTGGCCGGTTCCTGGCCGAGCGTCAGCCCATCCGCGCGCTCTGTCTGTCGGCGAGCGAAAGCTTCATGACCGCCTGGGCCAACGATTACGATTACGACACCGTTTTCAGCCGCCAGGTCGAAGCTTATGCGGAGCCGGGCTCGGTCCTGTTGGGCCTTTCGACGAGCGGTAACTCAACCAATGTGGTCCGCGCCTTCGAAGTGGCGAAGGCGCGAGGGCTCGTCACCATCGGCTTTACCGGCGCCGGCGGCGGTGCCGTGGCGGCGCTGTCAGACCATCTGATCGCCGTGCCGAGCCGTTCGACGCCTGCGATCCAGCAGGTTCATCTCTGCCTCTACCACTATTATTGCGCCGCCATCGAACGGGCGATGATCGAAAGCTGAGGAGCTATGGATCGAATAGCGGCCGAACCACCCCGACAGGTGGTCATCTTGGTGGGCGGCCGGGGAACCAGGCTCGGGTCGATTACCGACACCGTGCCGAAACCGCTGGTGCCCGTGGCGGATCGCCCCTTTCTCGACTGGCAATTGGAGGAGATCGTCCGTTTCGGCTTTTCCCAGGTGCTGCTCCTGGCCGGCTACCGGGCCGATCAGTTCGAAAGCCGCTATCGAGGCCGGCTTCGGCAGGGAACGTCGATCGAGGTCGCCGTCGAGCCCCGGCCCCTCGGCACAGGGGGAGCGTTGCGGCTCTTTCGGGAACGCCTGGAAAGCCGCTTCATCCTGATGAACGGCGACACCTTCTTCCCCTTCAACCTGCTTGATCTTTGTCTGCGCCTGAACGGCGCCGTCGGCGTGCTCGCCCTTTGCCGGATGGCGGGACGGCGCTACGGCACCGTTGACCTCCAACCCGATGGCCGTCTGGCAGGCTTTCTGGCGGCCGGCGAAGGCACAGGTCAGCTGCCGATCAACGCCGGCGCCTACCTTCTCAAACGGGAAATCGTGGATCATCTGCCTGCCGACGGGCCGGTATCGCTCGAGGCGGATGTGTTTCCGGGACTGGCGGCGACCGGCCGATTGCGGGGCCATGTCTATGACGCGCCGTTCATCGATATCGGTGTGCCGGAAGATCTGGAGAAGGCGCAAACATTTCTGCCCGAGATCACCCGGCGCCCGGCCGTGATTTTCCAGGCCGAGGGGGTTCTCATCGACGTCTGGCACGATCGGGGCGACGCGGCGGCGCTTGTCTGGAGGCCGGGTGCAGAAGACGCGATCAAAGACTTGAACGATAGTCGCTGGTTGGTGTTTGTCGTGGCGGACGTCAGCGGCGGCGAGCTGGAGCTGCGGGACCGAGAACCCCTGGCAACGCTTCCCGAGGCCATGGCGCGGGCGCTGCGGCCTCTGGGTGCCCATATCGATGGGTTCGCTCGGTGGCAAAGCCATGCGGAGGGGGACGCATCCGGAGCCGGCCCCTTGGCCCTCGAGCCATTGCTGAAATCGCCGCTGGTGGATCGAAATCGCTCTTTCATCGTTGCAACAGGTGACAAGAGGACGATCGAGGGTCTCGCCGTCCATCAATATGCCGGGGGTGATCTACCGAAATTGGTTCGAGAGCTCGCCTCGTTCGTAACTTGAACCCGGACCAGCGGCCGAAATTGAGGTGCGGTCATCAAGTAACTCCGGCGGTTCCTGGCCGCCTGTCTATCGGTTGTGCCGCCTGTTAATCCCGTCTAGACCTCTCGCAACGCAAGCGCCTTAGAAGAACGTTCATGCACATTCTGGTTACTGGTGGGGCAGGATATCTAGGATCGATCCTGATCCCGGCCCTTTTGCATTCCGCACATCGCGTTACCGTTCTCGACACCTTCGCCGATGGCCAACCCTTTCTCGCCGCCTGCTGCGCCGATCCTCATTTCGACGTCGTCAGGGGTGACGCCCGGGACATGCGGGTCGTCGAGCCGCTGCTCGCGGAAGCGGATGTGGTCATCCCGCTAGCGGCTTTGGTCGGTGCCCCTCTGTGCGCCCGGGACGAGATCGGTGCCACGACGCTCAATCGAGACGCTGTCGCCGCGCTGGTGGAGAGGCTTTCGGCCGACCAGCGGGTGGTTTTTCCCACCACTAACAGCGGCTACGGCGTGGGCGCGGCCGAGGCCTATTGCACCGAGGAATCGCCTCTCAACCCCGTTTCCCTCTATGGACGGACCAAGGTCGAGGCGGAACGGGCCGTGCTGGACAGTGGGCGCGGCGTGACCTTGCGCCTGGCAACGGTCTTCGGCTTGGCGCCGCGCATGCGTCTCGACCTTTTGGTCAATGACTTTACCTGGCGAGCCGTCAACGATCGAGCGGTCGTCCTGTTCGAGGCTCATTTCCGGCGCAACTTCATCCACGTGCGTGACGTCGCCGGCGCCTTCCTCCACGTCCTCGACTATCTCGAGGCGATGCAAGGCGAACCCTACAATGTAGGTCTGTCCGAGGCCAATCTCTCCAAACTGCAATTGTGCGAGCGTATTCAGAGCCATGTCCCGGGCTTCGTCTATCTCGAGGCGCCGGTGGGCGAAGACCCGGACAAGCGGGACTACATCGTCTCGAACGAGAAGTTCGAGGGCACCGGCTGGCGGCCGAAGCACGGGCTGGATGACGGGATCAGGGAGCTGATCAAAGGGTATCGCATGTTGCGCAACGGCCGCTTCGCCAATGTCTGATGGCCTTGCGCGCCTACGCGTTCCTGAAGGCGAGGAATGGTTCGATCAGCCTTGCCGCTCTTGCGGCGGCGACCGGGTGGAGCTGGTGATCGATCTCTCCGACCAGCCCCACTGCAATCGGCTGGTGGCCCCCGATCTGCCGCTTGGCACCGAGCCGAGCTACCCCCTGCGGCTGGGCTTTTGTCACGATTGCACGCTCGCTCAGATCGATCACACCATCCCGAAGGAATCGATGTTCTCCGACTATCCTTACGTGTCGGGCACCACCAAAACCCTGCCGCTCCATTTCCGCGAGACCGTGGACCGGCTCGAACGAGCTTACGCGCTGGGCAAGGGCGATCTCGTCGTGGACATCGGCAGCAATGACGGCACCTGGCTGAAGCAATACGGCCATTTGGGCTGCCGGGTTCTGGGCGTCGAGGCCGCCGCCAATGTCGCGGGTATCGCTCGCGAGGCAGGGATCCCGACCTGGCAGCGCTTTTTTGACGAGGCATGCGCCGACGAAATCCGCGCCGAGCACGGAGCGGCGCGGCTGATCACGGCTGCCGGCGTGTTCTTCCATCTGGAAGAACTGCATAGCGTCGTTCGCGGCATTAAACGGCTCTTGGACGAGGACGGCGTGTTCGTCGTCCAGGCGATCTATCTGGGCGGCATGATCGAGAACACCGCCTTCGATCAGATCTACCATGAGCACCTTTGCTACTACACGCTGAGATCGCTGTCGCAGCTTGTGGGGCGCCACGGCCTGGAGGTGGTCGAGGCCTCACTGGTACCGATCCACGGCGGCTCCATCGAGGCTCACATCGTTCATCAGGGCCGGCGACCGGTCGGAGAAAGCGTCAAACGACTGGCCGAGGCGGAGCGATCAGCCGGTCTTGACGATATCGCAACCTACCGGCGCTTCGCAGACCGGGTGCTGGCCTTGCGTGACCGTCTGACGGCAATTCTGGAGAACGAAGCCGGGAGTGGCCGTAAAATCTGGGCCTACGGTGCGCCGGCCAAGGGATCGACGCTCTTGAACAGTTTCGGTATCGGTCCGTCGCTGGTGGAACGGGCGGTCGAAAAAAACCCGATGAAGGTCGGGCTTGCGATACCAGGCGTCCGCATCCCGATCACCGCCGAGGACGAGGGACGGCCGGACGCTTATCTGGTGCTGGCCTGGAACTTCATCGACGAATTCTTGGCCAAGGAGGCAGATTACCTTTCGGCCGGCGGAACCTTCATCGTTCCGATTCCTGATGTTCGGCGGATCGTTGCCGAAACCGTGCCGGCATGACAGGCTGCGAGGCGGTGGTCTTGTTCGGCGCGAGCGGGTTCATCGGGCGCAACATCGTCGCCGCGCTCGCGGGCAAGCCGCTCGAGCTGTTCGCCGTCAACTCGAATGGTCGCGCTGTTACGGGCTGTAGCCAAACGGTGGCGCTGGACGCTCTCGATGAGCTTCCGGCGCTTCCAAGCCGCACGGTCATCGTCCACACGGCCGCCTTTCGCTATGCGGCGAGCCGGTTCGCGGCTGATCAGGCAGTGATCCTCAAGACCAATACCGAGCTGGCTGAACAGGTCTATGGGTTTGCCCTGGCGCGCGGGATCACGGAAGTTCGCCAGGCGAGCAGCGTCGCTGTCTATCCCGCTGACTGGGCGCTACAGGATGACGGCCGCGATCTGGACCTCAATCTCTGGCCCCATGACGGCGAAGCGGCCTACGCCTGGTCGAAACGCTGGGGCGAGATCCTGGCCGAGCTCTGGCATCGGCGCGCCGGCATCAACACCATCGCCTTTCGCCTGACCAATCCCTACGGTCCCTTCGATACCATTGATGAAAACGAAGCCCATGTGGCCACGGCCTTCTTGCTTCGTGCGCTTCGCGACGATGACAGGTTCGAGATCAGGGGCAATGCCGAGGCGGAGCGGGACTTCGTCTTTGCCGGTGATGTCGCTGAGGCCTTCGTTCAGTCGCTTGAGCTTGAAGGACAGAATGCGTCTCTCAACTGCGCGCTCGGCGAGACGGTGACTATACGCGAACTGGCCGAAGCGGCGATGGAGGCCACGGGCCGCAAGCGCCCGCTCGAGCACACCTCGCCGCCGGCGGGCAGCGGCGCCGGGGTCAATATCAGGAGAGCCACGGCCGAGCGTCTCCGTGAGTTGTTGCCGGACCTTCCGGCGTTCCAGGGCGTCGAGGCGGGATTGCGCAAGTCCGTCGACTGGTATCGTGATGCCTTACGCTGACGGGCTCACGATCGTCCTCGGCTCGGACGGCTTCATCGGCCGTCATCTCGTCCGGACCTGGCGGGAGCGGGGTTGGCCGGTCCACGGCGTCGGTCGAAACTTCGGCGACTTCACAGATCCGGCGGTCGCCGATGCCGCTCTGGCCGAGGCGCCCAAGGCGGGGCGGATCTTTCACGCGATCACCCAACAACGAACCGGCCCCGTCCAATACGACATTCAGGGCGAATTGCTGGCGATCAACACGCGAATTCATCTGAATGTGCTGGAAGCCTGGCGAAACCATCAGCCCGGAGCCAAGCTGGTCAGTCTCGGCAGTTCGTGCGTCTATCCGGAATCGGATCGACCCCTTCCGGAGAACGCGTTTCGAACAGGCGCAACCCATCCTTCGGTTCAAGGCTACGCGCTCGCCAAGGAGACCCTGATCGTCGGCTCCAAGACCTATGGCGAGCAATACGGGCTCTCCTGGCTGCACTGCGTGCTCGCGACCGTCTACGGGCCCGGGGCCCATACCGAGCCGGGTCGCAGCCATTTCATGGCCGCGCTCATCGACCGGGCCAGAGCTGCCCGGGCCCGGGGCGAGACCCGTTTCGAGGTTTGGGGAAGCTTGGAGACGGTTCGGGATCTGCTTTTCGTCGACGACCAGATCGACGCCATCATCGCCGCGGACCAAAACTTCAAAAATTGTCTTCTGAACTGCGCCGCTAACGCACCCGTGACCATCGGCGCTTGCGTCACCGCCATTCAGGCGGCGTTGAACTGGCAAGCCGACATCGTTCGACCGCCGGACAGTTTTCAGGGCACAGGTTACAAAAGCCTTGAATGCGAGCGATTTCTCGATGCCACCGGATGGCGGCCGAACATCGGTCTTGAGGACGGTGTGAAGCGGGTGCTTGAAACGCAAGAGTGTTGGTTGTGATCGTCTGTCGGACCCCGTTGCGCGTGAGCTTCTTCGGCGGCGGCACGGACTATCCCGAATATTTCGAGCGGCATCGGGGCGCCGTCCTCGGCATGGCGGTCGACAAATATGTCTATATTGCCGCGCTCAAACTGTCCTCGTTTCTGGAATACAAATACCGGGTCAGTTACTCACGCCTCGAAAAAGCCCAGGAAATCGACGAGATCGTTCATCCGGTCGTGCGCGCCGTCATCGAGCATCTCAATATCAGCGATGCCTTGGACATCTCGGTCATGGCCGATCTGCCGGCCAAGAGTGGGCTCGGCAGCTCCTCGACCTTCACGGTCGGCTTCGTCAATCTCGCGGCCTCGCTCAGTGGCAACAGCCTGACCAAGCTGGACCTGGCCCGGACCGCGGTGTTCGTCGAAAGGGAGCTGCTCCGGGAGAACGTTGGTGTTCAGGATCAATTCCACGCAGCCTTCGGCGGCCTCAATCGTTTCGACTTCGAGAGCGAGCGGGCACGGATCACGCCGATCCAGATGACCGCGCCCTGCCTCGGCGCGCTCACAAGCTCACTGTTCCTGCTCTACACCGGGGCCACCCGCTATGCCTCCGAGACACTGGGCGAGCAGATGACCAGAACCCGCGGCGGCAAGGTCGATAGCGAACTTTCTCATCTGCTGGCGCTCACCGACCAGGCGGTGGACGTGCTGGAGGGTGGCGACCCGGAACGCATGCTGGCCGACCTCGGCCTCATGCTGCACGAGGGATGGGAAACGAAGAAGCGCCTGTCATCGAAGGTGAGTTCACCCCAGATCGACGCTCTCTACCTGGCGGCCCGGGAGGCGGGCGCCCTGGGCGGTAAGCTCTGCGGCGCCGGCAGCGGCGGCTTTCTGTTGATGCTGGTGCCGCCACAGCGTCAGCATCGCTTTCGTGAAAGATTGGCCGACATCGTTAAGATCCCGCTGGGCCTCGATACCCACGGCTCCACATTGATCGTGAGTTAGACAAACAATGGATGATCTTTCCGAGGCGACATTGAAGGTCGCCGAAAAGCTCAATACTGCGCCAAAAAACGGCAAAAACATTCTGATTCTCGATTTTGATCTGTTCGCCACCTTGGGCGGCGGGCAGACAAGCTATCGTCAAATCATCAAGAGACGGTCCCAGGACACGTTCTTTTATTTGCGGAAAGACGAACCGGCAGAAGCTTCGCGCCCTGCCAACGCCGTCGCCATCCCTATGGCACCACCGACCGAGTTCGGCGCGCCAAAGCTTTCCGAACTTTGGGGGCATCTCCATGGTGTTTATTTAGAGTGCGAAAGAATAGCTAGATCAGTCGTCTTGGATGGAAGGCTCAAGACGATCGACGTTATTGACGTTCCCGACTACTCGCATAACGGGTTGTTCATAAGACGGGCGTTGAAGCGCTACGACATCGAGGTCGATGTGGTTGCGCTGGCGCTTCACGGCAGTCTCAGGACCACGTTTAGTTGCGTTTGGCCGACCGGTGATCCCCGCCGGGACCGACGGATCGCGTCGTCGATGCGCCTACTCGACGGCTTGCTGTTGCGCGCCAGTGACGCCCACTACGCTCTGAGTGAAAGCTACGCGGCGGAGCGAGGGCTTGGCGACGGACCCGATTACAATCTTCTTGATCCCTTGGTTCTGGTCGAGACTGCCACGCCGCAACCGGCCGAGCCCCGCAATGGTCCGCCGGATCTGATGTTTGTCGGCCGACGGGAGAAGTGGAAGGGTCCCGATCTCTTCGTCGACATGGCCTTTCACATCGATCGCCAGGCCTTTGGCTCACTGGTGATCGCGGGTCAGGAATCGCCCAATCGTGTGGGCGTAGGTTCCGAGGCCATCTTGCGCGCCATGGCCCGCTCGCGCGGTCTCGATGTCGACATCGTCGGTATGCTCCCGGGCGAGCAGGTGCGACAGCGCTTCGAGCAGGCGGTTCTGCCCTTCTTCCCGTCGCGTTACGACACGTTCAATCTGACGGCGCTGGAAGCCCTGATGCGGGGCTGTCCCACGGTCGTTTCCTCGAGAACCGGATTTTCTCGCTGGCTGCGCAAGCACCTACCGACGGGTGCAGCCGAGATCGTCGACATCGATTGCGGTCGGTCGGCGGCAAGCGCGATCGAAACACTGTTGTCGGATTATGAGGCGAGACGGGCCCAACTGGTGGATCGATTGCAGCGTTCGCCTTTGGAAGCTGACTGGTCGTCGGTGGGGCGGATCTACGATCGCCGGCACCAGGCGCCGCTGGACGTTAAGCAGCGATTGAACGACGTATCGGACACGCTGAGAGACCTTAGGCGGGCCCGGGAATCGTCGCGTATCGCCCGATCCGCAGATGAGGTCCGCCGGGTCGCCTATAGCAACCTTTCGAAAGAGCAGCGTGATCGGGCGCGGAGAGCCGTCGACGGTCTTCGCGAAAGCTACCGGGCGGCGAAAGACCGGAGGCCACCGCCTTTCGTCAAACGCAATCTGCAGCGGGCGATCCAGCGCTACACGAAATTGTCGCCGCGCTCCTTGCGCCAGGTCTATGCCGCCGGCCGCGTGCCGAAGACGCCGAAGCGAACGGTCACACGGCCCGATGATCCGGTCTTCACGCGCGATCGTCTCTCGATGCTCTCACAATTGGCGGGCCAGCGTTACATCAGGCGCATCAGCCTGTTCGCCGAGATGGGCCGGCTTGAGCGGTTTCTGGACAATGACCTGATCGCGGCCACCTATGCGCTGCGGCTGATGCGCTGGTCGGACGGCGACCGCCAGGACATGCTCGCCTGGACCTCTCGAACCTTGCGCGCCCACGGCTTCGCCTGGGAGGCCGACACGGCCGAGGCGATGTACGGTCCGCCATCCACACGCCATCAGCGCTGTCTGCAATTGATGGATGAGGCTTTTGCTCGCAATCGCACCGTGGTTCGGCACCCCTTCGCCCGGCTGGACGACCGGCGCGCTGTCGGTGAACCTAGGGTTTCGGTCATTGTGTCATTGTACAACGCAGCCGACAAACTCCCGACCTTGCTGCAGAACCTTGCCCAGCAGTCGATCGCCCACAATGGCGCCATGGAAATCATCCTGATCGACAGCAATTCGCCGACCGACGAGTTTCGGGCGTTCGACAGTTTTGCAGCTCAGCACAACATTCCGATGGTCTATGGACGCTCGGAGAAGCGCGAGACCATCCAATGCGCCTGGAACCGGGGTATTATCTTGTCACGAGGCCGCTATCTCGCCTTCCTCGGGGCCGATGAGGGGCTCCACCCCGATGCGCTTCGGCAATTGGCCGATGCCCTGGACCAAGATCCCTCGGTCGACTGGGTCATGGCCGACAGCATCGTTACCGAGGTGGATGCGAACGGTGTCTTCTCCCATGACGTGATGAAATATGACCGCCAGGGCTACGCCCAGGATCTCGTCTATCTGGAGACCTGTTATTTATCCTGGGTCGGCGGATTGTACCGGCGCTCGGTGCATGACCGCTTCGGTTATTATGACGAAACGTTCCGGGCCGCCGGCGACACCGAGTTCAAGTGCCGGGTCCTGCCCTATATTCGCTCAAAACACGTGCCGGCGACGCTTGGCGTCTTCAACAATTACCCAGAATCGCGGACGACAGCGCATCCCCGAGCCGAGATCGAGGATCTTCGGGCCTGGTATTTGTGGCGAACGGCGGCGGGTGTCGAATATGCCTTCCGCCAGCGCGACAGCCGGGACATAGCCGGGTTGTTTCGCCAGGCGCTCACCTATCGCAAATCCTTTTGCGGTCATTGGAGCACGGATTTTGACTTTGCCGCCGCTCTCGCCGATCATCTAAGCCTGCGGCCGGATGCGCCCCATTGGGCCGCGGCGGCGAAAGAGCAGACGCAAGAGATGCTTCGGGTGATGCGTTGGGCTGAGGGCGAAGAGCCAGTGACGGTGGACCGGACCTCCCGGGTCCCGGCGGTGACCGCCCGGCGGATGCTGAGGACAATTCAGAAGGCCAAAGCCAAGGGCGCGCGCCATCGCGAGCTGTTCGAGCTGCCGAACGATCCCACTTACGAGATATTCAACGACAATCGCTACGAGCAGCATTGGTGGTCATGGAGTTCCTGACCGGTCAGGTTACGAACGGCCCAAACTCGGCGCTGGAAGGAGGACGATGACGGCGGCGACCTTTGCCAAGACCTTCTTTCGGGACATGGCGCTGACGGTGCCAGCCATCCGTAAGGTCTATGACGAGCGCAACGCGCTGATGGCCGAGCGTCACCAATGGGCGAGCGAAATCTCGACGGCTCATGACGAACGTGACCAGGCCAAGCCGGCAGGGCCGATATCACCCTTGCCCATACCCCACTGGTGGGAACGGAGCTTTTGGGAACCCACGGTCATGCTGGCTATCCGGGACCATTGCCGGCCCGGTGACGTGGTCTACGACGTCGGCACCAATGCCGGCGCCATGGCTCAGGCGATGTCCCGGCTGGTTGGCCCGCAAGGTCACGTTTTCGCCTTTGAGGCCAGCCCGCGTATCATCGGTATCGCCCAGCACAATCTTGTCCAGCACGGCTGCGCCAACGTAACCCTACTCCATCGGGCCGTCTGGCGGGCCAGCGGCGAAACGGTTTCGCTCTCCTTCGGCTCCCATCTCAACGATCGGGTCGATGTCGACGCCGAGGGCGTTTCGGTGCCGACCCTGGCCCTGGACGATCTGGCGGCAGCGACCGGCATGCGGCCACGTTTCATCAAGATGGACATCGAGGGCGCCGAGTTCGACGCACTCTGCGGCATGCCCCGGCTCCTGGACGAGACCAGGCCGATTCTCGTGCTCGAGCAAAGCCCGGACGACCCACGCTGTTTCGAACTGCTCAAATCAAAAGGCTACCGGGCGCTCGATCTGGCCAGCTACCGGGCCGTCGACAGCGCTGGCGACATGGGACCCGCCGGCGTTCTGAACATGCTGTTCGCACCGCAGGAGCTGAAACTGGACGGCTACCTGCCTGTCGAGCCCTTGGAGCTGATCCAGCGCCTGGAGAGGGATCAATTCGCCCACGAGCCGGACGGCAGCCTGACGCTGGCCCAGCCAATCCAGTTGCCCAAGGGACGATACCTGTTCCGCGCCGATTTCGTCGCCGATGGCACCGACAATGAGATCTTTACCGGCGTGATTGCGGACGGCGAGGTCATCTTTCGCTATCACACCTTCACGAAATTCATGGCCGACGCCTATCGCGATTGGGTCGTCCAATTGGAAAAATCCAGTCTGGTTGGCCCCTATCTGACCTTCGTCCGAGGGCGCGATCCATCACTGGATTGGCGCGGCGTCGATATCCTGAGAGTCCCGGGTTTCGAGAACTGGCAAGCGCCCATTGTCGAGTGAACCTTTCTTCCCCGGGCCAGTCTCTTTCATAATGTTGCCCCAGTAGATGAAACGCTTGCTTGTCGAGTGGGTTCGGCGACTGGTCGGCTACCCCGGCGTAATGGCGCAATTGCGCTCGTTGGACAGCCGGCTTCAAGTCGCCGAGACTGGAACCGCCACCGCTCCGACCGCTCTTACGCTGCAATCAGTCAACACTCGGCTGGACCGGCTAGAAGCGTCGTCACGCCATCTGAGCCAGGCAATGGAAGCGCTCGAGAGAAAGGTCGACCGCCATGGTATCGATGGCGCGGACCTTCTTTCGGATCTGATCGAACTGACACGCAGCGGCGAGTGGCCGGAAAGGGTCGATGTTCGGTTGCGGGCCGACCAACCGGTGGCTTTGACCTCGCCCGATCACACCCATCCCCGGGGAACCCGAAACGACAACACCCGCAGCCCGCGTTTCGTCCGGCGATGCGAACAGGTTCGTTCCGGAATCCGCCATTTGGACATCGGATGCGCCGGCGGCGGACTGGTCTGGGATTTCGCGATCCGGGGCCATTTTTCGATCGGCCTCGAAGGCAGCGACTACAGCCTTCGCGAACAGCGGGCGATGTGGCGCTTGATTCCGGACCGGCTGTTCACCGCTGACGTCCGGTTTCCTTACCGTTTCGAGGATCCCGACGGCGCGCCGATCAAATTCAATCTCGTGACCGCCTGGGAGTTTTTCGAGCACATCCCGACCGGTGATCTGGATGCGACCATCAAGCTGATGGTCGAGACCATGACCGGAGATGGTCTTCTGATCGCCTCGGTCGCGACCTTCGGTGACGCGGATCCATCGACGGGGGTGGTTTATCACCACACTGTCCAAGAAAAAGCCTGGTGGATGGATAAGTTCCGGAGCCACGGACTGGTCGAATGTCCGGCGCTGTTCGATGTCGCTGATTTCGTCCGCGGCAGCGGCAACCCGCGGGCCCATGATTGGAACGCCGCAGAACAGCCGGGCCTCGGTTTTCACGTGGTCCTGAGACCCGGTGATCCCCGGTGACCTGGCGAAGAGATGGAACGCTGATCGTCCGCGCAGCCATCCTCTGGTCATCCGAAGCCCTTCGTGAGTGAAACGAGAACGGCTGGGATTGCGCAAAGACGGCGGCTTTTCATCGCCGATCAAAACTTGCGCGACTTCCGGGGGCATTACTACGAGTACGACCTCGCGGTCGCCGAGGCGGCGTGCCATGCGGGTTTAGCGCCGACGATCCTGGCTAATCGCAATCTGACGCCGCTTCCGTTCCCGGAATACATTACCGTTGTGCCGGCCTTCTCGGAGGTCACATACGCCGACCTGTCGCTGGAGCGCTGGAAAGTTCTGGGCGGCAAGCTCGAGAGGATGGCGCTAACGTTTTGGCGGCGGACCGAGCGGATCCCTGTTTCTCACCGTCGATCGAGCGACGATCTGGTGTCCGATCGACCGGCAGGCCAAGAACCGGCCCGATTCAATATCCCAGTTCGAGGGCTCGGCCGGGTCGTTGCCGTGGCTCGGATGGCCAGTGCATTGTTGCGCCGATGGTTCGCTTCGGCCACTGGCACCGGTTTAAACGATGGGTTCGGGGCTATCTCGTCGACGGGCGGCCCATCCTTCACCACCGATTTGCTCGAGGCGCTCGATCGCCAAGCGGTCTCACCTGACGATTTAGTCTTGGTCCCGTCGATCGGCTTGCGGGAACTTGCTCAACTAACCGCATTCACCGTGGACGCCGACGTTTCGTCTTTGCCGGCACTTCATGTCATCTTAAGGAGAGACTACCGCGAGGAACGCTGGGCGTTCGCTCATGGCCTCACGATCCGATCTTCGCTGCGTGTTTTCAAAGAATATGAAGAAGCGGGGGGTCACGTTTTTTTCTACACTGACACCGATCGGCTGACCGACCAGTACAATGACCTTGAATTGGTGAGTTTCACCACATTGCCGATCCCCTTTCGTCACGCGTTGATTGCTGATCCATCAATGGACCAGCCCCTATCGCGGCGGCCGGTCGCGCTTTATCTGGGGGAGGGGCGGCTGGAAAAGGGGTTTCAACATTTGCCTGATATCATCGCGTCATTCGCAGTCAACGATCCAACGGCCCCTCAATTCGTCATTCAAATAAGCGGCGATTCGGGAAGTCAAAGCAAGGGAATATCCGAGGCGCTAAAACGACTGGAATCCATGCCCGAGGATCAGGTCAGCCTGGTTCAGGGCGAAGTCAGTGCGGACGATTACTATCGGCTTCTGGCGGCAGCGGACATCGTCCTGATACCGTATGATGGCGATACCTATCGATATCGGAGTTCGGGGATATTCACCGAGGCGAAAGCGGCGGGCAAGGTCGTCATCGTTCCTAGCGGAACATGGATGGCTGAGCACATGTCGGCCGACCAGGGAACGGTCTTCGAGACGCCGGACGAGATCGGGCAGGCGCTTCGCTTGGCGGTCGACCGGCTAGAGCATCTGACGAGGGAAGCGATGAAAGCGCGAACCGCCTGGCGCGAGCGCCACAATCCGAAAGCGCTGATCAAATGTCTTCTGGAACGGAACTCCGCCTCTGGGACGCCGCCATCGCAATGCCCCTCGGCAAAACAGACGTCAGGCCGAAGCACTCCAGGCCTTTAGGGTTGCCTTGTAGGCCTGGTCTTTCGAGCGTTGCGCCTTGGCGTAATGGTCACCGGTGAAGCCCGAGCGATCGCGCTCGCCTCGGATCGAGCGTTCAACAAACGCAATCGTCTCGTCGATGTCCGCGAAGTTGGACACGTGCAGAAGGTCAGGATGAACCAGCGGAAATGCCGATCGATGACGGTTGAACAGAGCGCCGCCATTATCGTAGCTCACGGTGGGGACACCATTCAGGAGATGGCCGATCATCGCATGGTAGCGGCCGACAATGGCGATATGGGCGGTCTCAAAGGCGGAGAGACCCTCCTCGGGGGTCGCCAGGCTTAGATCCAGCCAATCAATTCGAGCGCCAGCCCTTTCCAGCCTTTCCGCCAGGTTAGCCGCGGCAACCCAGTCTTTCTTGTCAGGGCCCACATGGTTGATGAAGACGCAAGTCGCGTCGAAGGATTTCGTGACCCGCGAGACCACCTCGAAAAAATGATCGTCGCGGATCTTGTCCAGTGGTTCGGGTATCGGCGGAAGCTGAATGTGGATCTTGACTTGCTCGGGCCTCTGGTCGGTGATCTGGGTCGGCGCGTAGGCCATTGCGTCATCAAGGCTCAACCAGGTCTTTTCGGGTTGCTCGCGGACACGTTTGTCGAAGAAGCGGGGGTCGATGCGGTCGCGCACATCAAGCACGTCCAGGGCGTCGATGATCTCACCCAGCAATGCGAGCCCCGCGTCGGTCCTCGCCACAGGTGAAATGCCCGACGCCGTTACCGGTTTGCCCATCTCTTTGGCTGCGAAGACCACGAGACCGATGGCGCCGAGGGCGGCAACCCACGCATCGAACAGATAGCCGCCGCCACACAAATGGACGCCTTTCGACTCCTCAACAGCGTCCAGCAACAGTCGCGCCTGCATGCTCGACCAGAACGATGTCCGTTTGTCGATGAGCTTTCGTGTGGCCGATCGGATCCGCTCAGGATCGAGATCAGCCAAATCGTCCTGCACCATGCGGGCCGCTTGAAAATGCGCGTCCACATAACTCAGCCTGTTGCTGCGATTTCGATGAACCCTCGAGCTTATGGCGCAACTCGCAGTGGCAACGTAGGCATGGTCGATGCCGCCCGTTTGAAACAGGGGTGAGTCCAGAACTTTGTCGAGGATCAGTTCATCCCCCCAATTGGGAACACCAAAGCCACCGAGTAGAAAAATCGAGTTCGCCCGTTTGCGCCTCAGAGACAAAATCATTCGTAAGCTCCGGTCATGATCGCGGCCAACAACCACCTTTTGGCAGCACGAACAACGCTATTCCGCGCCGGGCGCCGAGGGGCTCGCCCTGGATCATGTCGACTGTGGTCTTCCGGCAAAGGGTGGGTGCATCGTGTTGTTCAGGCTAGGGGATCGGTAGGCGCGAAACCGATGGATGGGCTCATTCCTCAGCGCTCTGCCGCAGCGCCGACATCAACCTCCGTCAGGCACCAGGCCACGTCCCGGGCGTAATCGGACCAGGACCGGGGCTGGAGCCTGACCGCTTCCATCGCCAGCTCGAGCCGGCGGTCTTGGTCCTCGATCAGCGTCCGCATGGCGCCGGCCAGGGCTCTGGGATCGGTGACGTCGGTGGTGAGACAACCGCCCGAACCGGCGACCTCGGCCATCGCACCCCAGTGGGCGCAAATGCAGGGACGCCCGAACCACAAGCTTTCCACGATCGGCAGGCCGAAGCCCTCTTTCACGGAGGGAAACACGGTGAAGTCGCAAGCGCTGTAACGCCGGCGAAGCGCGTCGTCATCGACGCTCGGAAGCCAGCTCACCTGAGGCAAGGTTTTGATGCGCGAACGGATCAGGCGCTGTTGGGATTCTGCCCGGCCTATCAGCGTCACCTCGAAGGGGCGCCGGCAATGGTTGGCTAGCTCGCCCACAGCGTCGAGGAGCGTTTTATGGTTTTTTCGGCTTTCGAGCGTGCCGACCACGAGCGGCTGAACGGGCTCGCTCTCGGGCCGCCGCGGCGGAGGGGTCGTGACGCGATCCGTGCCCGGAAATGCACCCGAAAGCGGCACCGTCCAGACCTGATCGGCGCGGAGCTCGGCACCTCGCCCGCTTCGCTCGTAAAAGGCCAACAGATCCGAGCGCGAGCTGTGGGAGACCGCCAGAATATGATCGAACCGGGCCAGCCCCTCCATATAGCTGGTGTGCGCCTCCACCAGAGCGCGTGAATGGATTCCCGGCAGCGCCCAGGGAATGGCGTCGTGAAAGATCCAGGCGCTCCGGAGGCCCGTCTCGCGGAGGAAGCGCGCCAGCTCCGGCAGGTCCCGGCCCGGGGCGTCATGCCAGACCTCGGCCGAGAGAAACCAGGCCCGGCCACCGATCGCCTCGGGTTCCCGCCAGGCGGCCCAGCTCTGTTCGCTCGGCCCGTGCCAACGGGCGAGGTGGCCGAGGCGGTCTTTCGGCGCCGGCAGCAAACGCCCGCGGCGACGATCCCACACCGCCGGTATGAGCTCGCAGCCCTGATCGATCAGGGCGGCTGCCAGGAGCCGGACCACCCGCTGTATCCCTGAATTGAACGGGATCGAGAGGGTTTGACCGACGCTATAGTAGATCGGGCCCGGGCATGGCTGTTTTGAGCCGGAAACATCAGCAACGATCGGCGGCGATCGGCGGGCAAGTGCTGGTGGATCCCGGCCAAGATCATGGTCTTGCCAGCGGATGGGCCCGCCTGCGGTGGGCCAGATCAGGGCTTCCAGCGCCGGAACGTATCGCGACAGCCTTTCCAGAGCGGATCTGACATGGTCTTTGAAGGGAAGCAAACGGACCAGGGCTTTGAGCAAAACAGAAAGAAAACCTCAGTTGGGGAAAGCCGCTGACCAACCGGCTTCGTAATAGCTGAGGAGTTCGTGATTTCGCATCGTATTCGCGGCGACCGGAACCCGCTGAATGTCGTTCGGAAAATAGGTCATGGCCTGCCATTGCCGATGATCGAACATGCCGAGACTGGGTGGCGCCGGGCGCCGGGGCTCGGCGGTCGAGCCGGGGCCGGCAAGCGCAAAACCCCAAAGCCCGAAGCTCGGTACCCAGACGGCATAGGGCGTGACGTCAAGCGTGGCACGCAGGGCGAACGGATCGCGAGTGAGCTCGAGGGTTCGGATCACGGACCAGAAAGCCTCGGTCGCGTAGTAGGGCGCGCCCGCCTGGACGGCGATGGTGCCGCCGGCGCCGAGCGCGTCCGCGAGCCGGGTGTAGAACAGGCGCGTGTAGAGCTTGGAGAGCGCTAGCGAGCGCGGATCCGGCAAATCAACGATGATGACATCAAAGGTTTCATCGGTTTCCTGAAGCCAGATCCAGGCGTCCTGATTGACGATCTTAACCTTTGGATCCGACAGCGCGAAATCGTTGAGGTCCGCCAGATCGCTGTCACGGAAGAGGGTGGTGATGGCCGGATCGAGATCGACCAGGGTGAGCTGTTGAAGCGGGTATCGGAGCGCTTCGCGCGCGGCCATGCCGTCGCCCCCACCGAGGATCTGAACCCGATCGAGCTTGAGCGCCCGGGTCATGGCCGGGTGGACCAAGGCTTCGTGGTAGCGGTGTTCGTCTCGGCTGTCGAACTGGATGGAGCCGTCGAGGAAGAGCCGGGTCCGGTCGGCGAACCGGGTCACCACGATGCGCTGGTAGGCGCTTCGCTCGGCGAAGATGATCTCGTCCTCGTAGAGCCCCGCTTCGCTCGCCGAGACCGCCCGTTCGCCGAAGACGAGGCCGGTGAGCGCGATCGTGGCGATGACGCCGGTGGCTGTTGCGAAACGGGGCGCGCCGGTCGGTCTCAGGACGTAGATCGCGACGCCGGCGACACCCAGATTGAGCAAGCCGAAGATCAAGCTCGCCGACAGGAGGCTCAGCGTCGGCACCACCAAAAGGGGGAAGGCGAGAGCGGCCACCAGAGCCCCGGCATAGTCGAGACTGAGCACGGTCGACACGGTGTGACGGGACAGGCCAGCTTGTTGCAGGATCCGGATGATGAGTGGTATTTCGATGCCGCTCAGCGCGCCGGTGATGATGACCGTACCGAACAGGACGACCGCGAACGGCTCCACATGGAGCCAGGTCGCGTAGAACAAGGGCGCGCTGAAGCCGCCAACCAGGCCCAGAGCGATCTGGCAGGCACAGAAGGTCGAGGCCGCGTCATCGAACAGCCTCGAGGCCCAGGCGCCCACGCCCATCGCGGTCATGAAAAGCCCGACCACCAGGCTGAACTGGGTAACGCTGTCGCCCAGCAGATAGGAGGCCGCGGCGCCGGCGATCAGCTCGTAGGCGAGGCCCGAAACCGCGACGACGAAGGTCGAGGCTAGGAGAAGGACGCCTTTGGCCTTTGGGTCCATCAACTCACGATCACCGCCGCGATCAGGATGGCAAGCGCGATGAAAACAGCGCCCATCAACACCGCGATCGCCAGATTTTGCTGGCGGATCTCCTCACGCAAGGAGAAGGGGGTGATCCATTCGATCACCATCCAACAGCCGATCATGCAAAACAGCCCGATCGCAACGAACACGCCGGTCGAGACGATCTCGGCCCCGTTCACATTGGCGAAAAGCTCCATCGATATCTACCTCGCTATTTCACTCGACCACCTACGACCGGCCCACCTACGGACCGCTCGCGAAAGGATTTGACCGTGTCGCCGCTGGCGCCGCCGACACCTAGATAGCTCTGATACGCGGCCCACCCGGAGATCGCCGAGAACAACACCAGCAACACCACGCGGACGAGGGTCAATCGTCGCTCCAGTCGCTGAGCCGCCAGCGCCGACTGTTGTGCCGGAAGCGCTGCAGCAACATCCCGCCTGCGATCAGGCCGAAGCCTGCGGCAGCAGCGATCAGCGGGACAAGTGAAAACGCTCCCTCGCGAACGCTCACGCGGACCGTTCGGGCCTCCGTCCCGTTTCTCCAGACCCCGCTTTCCGTCGGCGTCAGGATCAGCCGATAGGCGCCCGGTTCGGGAACACGAAAACGACCCCGTTGCCGGCGCGAGCCCTCAGACCAGGATTCGCCCCCTTCGACGCCGTGATAGAGTTCGATCGCCCGTTCGACGTCGACGACCGACTCGTCCTCCTGATCGACGACCTCAGTGTCGAATGACGCCCAGGCGTTGCTCACATCGGCTTCCAACAGGGCCTCGATCAGGAGGCGTTCGTCCATGACGCTGAAGTCGAGCTCGATGGGATTTTGCCGCGGCTGCCAGCCACTGTCGGCCACCAGCTTGCCCTCAATCGTGAAGGCGATCACCAGGAAGACCAGGCAGATGCCGAAAAACGTCAGCGCCAGGTCGCGAACCTCCCGACCGAAGGCCGAGCGTCGGAACGGTTCCAGGGGGTGCGAGCGTCCAGCTCGAGGGGCGGCAGCCGGGTCCACGCCGAATTTTGCCAGGGTTTCGTCCCGGTCCAGCTTCTCGGACAGTTCCCACTCGATCTCGCCGGCCGTCGTCAGGTAGGTTAGCATTCGGTCGCGGGAGAGAAACGCGATCGCCTCGGTGCTTTGTCCCACTTGCGGTACGAAGTTGAAGGAACCGGCGGCGAACTCGATCTGATGGGTTTCGTTGGCGAAATAGCGAAAGGTCTCGCCCTCGGTTCTGGCTTTGGGGCATTTTTCGGCGCGCTCGATGTCGGTCGGCCTCACCACGGCCGGATGGGGCGCGTGCCGCCGTTTCCGGCTGAAGATCAGATGGCCGTCTTCCAGGGTAAGCCAGGCATAGCCGTGGGTGGGCGAGTAGATCTGGTGATCGACCCAGTGCCAGCTCTGGCCCTGCCAGTGTTCGGCCATGCCTAGGATACCGATGACCGTTACCGGCACGCCGTGGATCTCGCCCTCCATGCCGATCGAGAACGGCGTTTCGGGCCAGCTGACGTCGCGCGCCGCGGACAGTGCGCGGAAGTCTTCGTCGGCCGCCATCGATGTGCCGCAATAGCTGCAGACCAGCGCCTTGACCCGGCCGCCGCCGAGGACCGACTGACCGGCACCGCAAGTCGGGCAATTGACGGAGCGAACCTCAGCGGTCAATCGAAGCGTCCCAGGGATCGAGCCAATTGCCGGCAAACCAGGCGGCTGAGTTTTCCCATCGCTCGAAGGTGACGATCCCCCCTTTCGTGCCGGTGAAGTCGATGTAATCGTGGGTCTCGCCGACCAGGATCACCTCGGGAAGCTGGCCGCGGACGGCGATGCAGGTTGCCCGTTGAGCTTCGGTGGCGGTGTAAGCCTGGCCATCCATGACGAACCGTGCGCCGGGGCGAACGGCGTCTTGATCTTGGACTGGTGGTTCAATGCTCTCCTCGATCGCGATGTCCCCTTCGTCGGCGCTGATCCAGGAAAAGAAGCCGGCCTCGTTCTCGCACCAATATTCGTCCCACCATCCGGGCCCGTAGCTGAACCTGATGTGGCCGATGGGGCGCCATTCCCGGCCGCCGACATGGGTGATCCGGTCGATCGCGAAGAGTGCCGGCACATCCAGCATCTCGCCGCGTTTGCCGGTGGCGCGAAGCGAGGCGCCGTCGAGAAAACAGGTTGATCCGCAGGACGGACAGTCGCGCATCCGTGTGATCTGGATGCGCCAATCGAGCTCTGTTCCGCAGTTCGGGCAGTTCACGATCCCTGTCCCGGTCCCTTGGTCATCGGCAGGAACCAAACGGCCGCCGCTCGCCGTCTGGTCTCGCGCGCCGCGCTGCTTGCGGTTTTCGCGGTCGTCCGTGGCAGTCGGATGAAAGCCACCTGGCCGAGCAGGCCCGCGCGGTCGCCTCTATGCCAGAGCCGCGCGGCGTTCGCCATATAGTTGTTTGCCGTCGACTAAAACTTCGACTTCAGGCGAGTTGAGCCGTGCCGCGTTCGCTTGTGAAAGACAATTGCACACGATTGCAATTGAGGCTTGCCAAATGCCGGATTAGCGGCGTAGAAAGACTGCAAAGCTGTGCAAAACGCACGCGGCCGGGGGAGGAAAGATTATGGCCCAGGTTCAGCTGCGTAACGTCTCCAAGCGATGGGGCTCTTTCGTCGGCGTCGACCGGTTCGATCTGACGATCGCGGACCGCGAATTTCTGGTGCTGCTCGGCCCGTCCGGTTGCGGCAAGACCACGACCATGAGAATGATCGCCGGGCTCGAGGACGCCACCGAGGGCGAGATCGTCATCGGCGACCGGGTGGTCAACGATCTGGAGCCCAAGGATCGCGACGTCGCCATGGTGTTCCAAAGCTACGGCCTCTACCCGCACCTGAATGTCTACGAGAACATCCGTTTCCCGTTGAAGGTCCGAAAGGTGGACGCCTCGACCCATGATGACCGGATCATGCGCGCGGCGCGCATGGTCGAGCTCGATGATTTCCTCCACCGCAAGCCCGCCGAGCTGTCGGGCGGCCAGCGCCAGCGCGTTGCCTTAGCCCGCGCAATCGTCCGTGAACCCAATGTCTTCCTGATGGACGAGCCGCTTTCAAACCTCGATGCCAAGCTTCGGGTTTCCACCCGCGCCCAGATCAAGAATCTTAGCCACGAACTCCAGGTCACCACAGTCTACGTCACCCACGACCAGATCGAGGCGATGACGCTCGCCGATCGGGTGGTCGTTATGAAACAGGGGATCGTCCAGCAGGTGGGTACGCCCACCGACATCTACGACATGCCCGCCAACACCTTCGTCGCCGGCTTCATCGGCTCGCCGGCCATGAACCTGATGAACGGCGAGATCACCGCCGGGACCTTCCGGGGCAAGAATGTCGAGATCACCGGTCTCTCCGCGCCGGACGGTCCGATGGTCCTGGGCTTTCGGGCGGAGGATGCGAGCCTCACCGAAGGCTCAGGGGAGATCACGGCACCGATCTACACCATCGAGCTCCTGGGCGACGCCACCATGCTGACGGTGCGCGCGGGCGGCGAACTGGTCTCGGTTAAGGCGCACAAGGAGTTTCGAGCGGAGATCGGCGAGCCGGTCTCGTTTTCGGTACCGGTCGCCAGCTGCCATCTGTTCGATCAAGAGACCGGAAACCGGCTGGCTGTTTGACGCCGCCGCCGGCTTGACGACGCAGGCTGAGCAAAAGCAAGGAGGACGGGAATGAGACTCAGAACACTGGCACTTGCAGGCGTCTTTTCGCTGGCGGGTCACACCGCCATGGCCGATTGCGCGTTCGAAAACGAGGTCGAGATCAAGTTGCTCGCGGCTCGCTTCGAGGCGAGGAAGGCCGTCAGTGACGCCATGGCCGAATGCGGCAACTTCGAAGCCGAGCTCGACCAGGAGTTCCGCACCAAACAGCCCGCGGCCTTCGCCGCCAACCCGTCACTCTACCATATCGGCGGGGTCGCGAACGGCACCATCACGCCGCTTCTGAACGAAGGCACCATCCGGCCACTGGACGATCTGGTCGAAAAATACGGCGCCGACCTCACGCCCAACCAGCTGATCCGCATGGACGGCAAGATCATGGCGATCGCCATGATGGTGAACACCCAGCATCTGATGAACCGCCAGGACATTCTTGACGAGCTGGGCCTGGAGGTTCCGGGTTCCTGGGACGAGGTCCTCGAGGCTTCGGCGCAAATCGAAGAGGCCGATGTCGTCGACTACCCGCTCGGCGCCACCATGAAGACCGGCTGGGACCTGGCCCAGGACTTCATCAACATGTTTGCAGGTTATGGCGGTCAGTTCGTCGACGACAGCAACATGCCGACGATCAATTCGGAAGCCGGTATCAACACCCTCGAGACCATGAAGGCGATGACCGACTATCTCGATCCCGAGTATCTGGTCAGCGATTCCACCTACGTTCAGCAGCAGTTCCAGCAGGGCAAGATCGCGATGGCCAACCTCTGGGCCAGCCGCGCGGGCGCGATGGACGACGAGGCGGAAAGCCAGGTGGCGGGCAAGGTCGAAACCGCCGCTGCCCCGGTCGCGGTTGAAGGCGGCCCGCCGGCAACGACGCTTTGGTGGGACGGCATGGTGATCGCCAAGAACATCTCGGATGAGGAGGCGGAGGCCGCCTTCCGGCTGATGATGGAAGGGCTCGACACCGAGATGGTCCAGGCGAACGCGGGTGCTGCCATCTGGCTGGTTCCGGGCTACGAGCCCAACCGGCTGGCCAAAGGTGCGATCGAAACGATGCAGGCGCAGCCGGCGCCGGCGGCCTACTCCTCGGCCTCGTTCATGGGGCTTATGCACACGGCGCTCGGCGACGGCGTTGCCGACTATTTGATCGGTTCCAAGGACGCGGAAACGACGCTTGCCGACATCGAGGCCGCCTACATCACCGCCGCTAAGGAGGCGGGGCTGATCGACGGCTGAGGTCATGCCGCCGGGGCGGCGCTGCCGTCCCGGTTCCCCGCCCGCAGGTCGCCCGGGATCCCGCCATGAAGACGAAAACGTTCATCGCATTCATTGCACCATCTCTGTTGATGATGCTGATCTTCATCGCAGCACCGCTGGTCAGCGTTTTCATCCAGAGCTTCTACATCACCCAGCCGATCTTCGAGCGGGTCGAGGTGGAATCTTGTACCCCCGGTTTTCCGATGCCCAACTGCGTGACCGAGGTGAAGACCCGGCCCGTGATCGGCGAGGACGGCAAGGTCATGAGCCGGATCGAGTTCGTCGGTCTGCAAAGCTACCAGAACGTGCTGGAGCTCGACCGCGTCGGGAATGCGCTTGCCGCGGGCAGCTGGTCGCAGCTGATGACCATCGATTTCTGGAAGGCGCTGCGCTTCACGCTCACCTTCACGCTGATCACACTGCCCCTGGTTCTGGTCACCGGATTGGTCATCGCGCTCGCCGTCAACAACGCGGTTAGGTCGATCCGCGGACCGGTGATCTTCATCTCGCTGCTGCCTTTCATCATCACGCCTGTGATCGGTGCGCTGTCGATCCGCTGGCTGTTCATCGGTGACGGCATCCTCACCGCATTTCTCGAATGGTGGCTGCAGCAGGACATCGCCATGTTCGCACAAGGCTGGACCATCGAGTTGATGATGCTGTTCTACCGGGTCTGGCATGTGGCTCCCTTCGCCTTCGTGATCTTTTACGCAGCGCTTCAGACGGTGAATCAGGACACGCTGGAATCGGCGATTGTGGACGGCGCCAGCCGCTGGGAACGTCTGCGCTATGTCGTCATCCCGCATCTCTCGCCGCTGATCACCTTCATCGCGGTGATCCATCTGATGGACTGCTACCGCGTGTTCGAGGAAATCGTGGGCTTCTCCTCCCAGAGCCACGTGATCTCGCTGCAGTGGCTCACCTACGATTTCCTGGAGCCGGACGATTCCGGCAACCGCGCGATCAGCCGCGCCTCGGCCTCGGCCATGCTGACCATGGTCGGCATCGTGATCCTTCTGATCCTGCCGCTCCGCCGATCCTGGCGCGAACATAGAGGGACACGCTGATGTCGGCTCCTCGCGCGCTCCGCCAACCGCTGGCCTTGCGCCTAAGCTCGGCCGGCTTCCTCATCATCTGGTGTCTGATCGCCATTTTCCCGATCTTCTGGATCGCTGTGATGAGCTTCAAATCGCCGGTCGACGCCTTCGCCGCCAACCCGCTGGAGGTGATCTTCGGACCGGCGACCCGGGCCGCCGGCAAGGGCTTGTCCCTGATCGACATCGTCCTCGGCCTGATCGTTGTTGGCTGGCTCGGCCGGTTCGCCTTCACCCGCCTGCCGGACATGGTCCGCCAGTTCGCCAGGCCCGGTCTGATCGTGGTCGGCTGGCTGATCGGCGCTTTGGGGTTCGCCGTCGTCTTCGTCGTCGCGGTGTTCGTGATCCTGCCGGTGATCCTGGATGGTCTTAACGCCATCGCCGGGCCGCTCGGCAGTCCGATCCTCGGCCTGACCGCCGAGCATTACGTCGCCGTTTGGGCGGAGAACGCGTTCTACCGAAACTTCATCAACTCGCTGATCGTAACCGCCGGTGTTGTCACGCTCTCGCTCACGGTCGGAACCTTGGCCGGGTACGCGCTGGCCCGCTCCGGCTCCGATCTGGCTTTCTGGCTTCTGATCGCGGCACTGGTCTTCCGGGCCCTGCCGCATTCGGTACTGGTCGCCGGCTACCTGCCGGTCTTCATCAACTCCGCCGAATGGCTGCGCCCCATTCTCGGCGACGCGGCGCCGACGCTCTACGGCCAGCCCTACGCGGTCATCGCCGTGCTGGTTGCCATCAACCAGCCCTTCACGATCTGGATGCTCCGGTCGTTCTTCCACAACATCCCGACCGAGCTCGACGAGGCGGCGCGGGTCGACGGTTGCTCACATTTCCAGGCGTTCCGCCGGGTCATCATGCCGGTCATGTGGCCGGGGGTGATCACGACCGGGCTGTTCAGCTTCCTGCTGGCCTACAATGATTTTCTGGTCACCTCGCTGCTCCTGGACGCCCAGAACCAGACGATGGTCCCGGCGATTGCCAGCTATTTCAACCGCGAAACCACGACCACCGACCAGGTGGAGGCGATCGCCGCCGCCGTCTCGATCACGGCACCTCTGTTTCTCCTGGTCATGGTGTTCCAGCGCCAGATCGTGAGCGGTCTTACCGCCGGGGCGGTCAAGGGATGATCGGCGCCAGGCCTTTGCAGGCGGCGCTCAGCCGGGACACGGATCTGGGCCGGACCCAGGCTACCCGCGCCGTCATCGAGGCCATGGTCGACGGGCTCAACGATCACCGCATCGACGATATCGGCGCGTTCTTCGCCGAGAACTTTCGCTGGATCGGCAACTATGGCTGCGGCACCAAGAACGGGCTCCGGCAATTCCAGGATAACTGGCAGCGCCCGTTCCAGGCGGCGTTCTCGGACAAGGTCTGCATCGACGAGGCACGGCTCTTCATGGGCGAGTGGGCAGCCGCGTTCGGCCGGCAGGAGGCCACCCATTCCGGCCCCTTCATGGGGATCGCCGCCACCGGCAGGCGGGTTCAGATCCGCTACATGGATTTCTGGAAGGTGGAGAACGGCAAGATCACCGACAATTGGGTGATGGTCGATTTTCCGCACGTGCTCGCCCAGCTGGGCCATGACGTCTTCGCCGGTGAAGGCTGGGAGGCCTTTGACCGTGGCGACAAGATCCCACCCCGTCCCAACGCCGAGGACCGGCCATGACGATCGAATTTCTCAAGCGCGGCAAGGCCGAGGCCGATCGCGCCGAAGAGGATGCCCAGGTCCGTCGCATCGTGGAGACCACGCTCGCGGACATCGAAGCCCGCGGCGATGAGGCGGTGCGCGAGCTTTCCAAGAAGTTCGACGGCTATTCGCCTGCCGCCTTCCGGCTGAGCGACGCCGATATCGAGGCGCTGATCGCCAAGCTCTCAACACGCGAACTCGATGATATCACGTTCGCCCAGGACCAGGTGCGCCGCTTCGCCGAGGCCCAGCGGGACGCGCTCAAGGATATTGAGATCGAGACCTTGCCGGGGGTAATCCTCGGCCACAAAAACATCCCCGTGCAGTCGGTCGGCTGCTACGTCCCCGGCGGCAAGTTCCCGATGGTCGCCTCGGCGCACATGTCGGTGGCGACGGCCGCCGTCGCCGGGGTCAAGCGCATCGTCGCCTGCACGCCGCCCTTCAAAGGCGAGCCCAATCCGGGGGTCATCGCCGCCATGCATCGGGGCGGTGCCCATGAGATCTACGTTCTCGGTGGGATCCAGGCGATCGGCGCCATGGCGATCGGGACCACGACCATCGATCCGGTTCACATGCTCGTTGGCCCTGGCAACGCCTTCGTCGCCGAGGCCAAGCGGCAGCTCTTCGGGCGCGTCGGCATCGACCTCTTCGCCGGTCCGACCGAGACCATGGTGATCGCGGACGACACGGTCGATGCCGAAATCTGCGCGACCGACCTGCTGGGCCAAGCCGAGCACGGCTACAATTCACCGGCGGTGCTGGTCACCAATTCGCGCAAGCTGGCCGAGGAGACGCTGGCCCAGGTCGACCGGCTCCTGCAGATCCTGCCGACGGCGGAGACGGCTGGCGCTTCCTGGCGCGACTATGGCGAGGTGATCCTTTGCGACACCTATGACGAGATGCTGGCCGTCGCCGACGACATCGCATCCGAGCATGTCCAGGTCATGACCGATCGCGATGACTGGTTTCTCGATCATATGACCTGCTACGGGGCGCTGTTTTTGGGACCGCGCACCAACGTCGCCAACGGCGACAAGGTGATCGGTACCAATCACACGCTGCCGACCAAGAAGGCCGGCCGCTACACGGGCGGGCTCTGGGTTGGCAAGTTTTTGAAGACGCACAGCTATCAGAAGGTCGTCACGGACCAAGCCGCCACCCTGGTCGGCGAGTATGGCAGCCGGCTGTGCATGCTTGAGGGCTTTGTCGGCCATGCCGAGCAGTGCAATGTCCGGGTCCGGCGCTACGGCGGGATCAACGTGCCTTACGGCGAAGGAGCCCGCTTTCGGCAGCCTTCCGAATGAACCGGCCTTCGCTCGACCGGCCCACCAGGCATAAGGAGGCCACGGCGCCGCTTCGAGCGGCGATGTACGATTTTGACGAAACGGCGGTCAGAGGTGCGCTGACCAAGCTTCTAGCTGACGAAGCCATCATTCATCTTGCCCATCCCTTCGGTGACATGACCGGTGCCGAAGCATTCTACGACAAAGCTTATGCGCCGCTGCTCCACGCGATACCCGACCTCGAACGCCGCGATTACATCCTTGTCGCCGGTTCGACGGAGGCGAGCGCGGACTGGGTCGGCTGCGGTGGTTACTACACCGGGCTGTCCACCCGACCCTTTCTCGACATACCGCCAACACGGCATCAGGCTCACCTGCGGTTTCACGAGTTCTACCGCTTCCAGGAAGGACGCGTGACCGAGATCCAGGCGCTTTGGGACCTTCCGGAATTAATGATGCAGGCCGGCGCCTGGCCGATGGCCCCTTCGTTGGGGCGCGAGTGGCACGTGCCGGGACCGGCGACCCAGGACGGTCTGGTGCCGGGTCCTTACGATGAGGCGCTGGGCCGAGCCAGCTGCCGCCTGGTCATCGACATGCTCGAGCATCTGAAGAAGCACCCAGGCCAGGGCGGCCCGGAGGTGATGGAGATGCCCCGCTTCTGGCACGAGCGGATGAGCTGGTACGGTCCGTCCGGCATAGGCACCGGCCGGGGCGTCAAGGGATTTCGCGACTGGCATCAGATCCCGTTCCTGAACGCCATGCCGGATCGAGGGCAATACCGGGATCAGATCACCTACCATTTCTTCGGCGACCGCAACTATGTCGCCGTCACCGGCTGGCCCAACATGGTCCAGACCCTTAGCCATGACGGCTGGTTGGGCATCGCCCCTTCGGGCAAGCGGGTCGAGATGCGTTCACTCGACTTCTGGCGGCTGGAGAACGGCAAGATCCGCGAGAACTGGGTGATGGTCGACCTGCTCCACGCCTACGAGCAGTTGGGGGTCGATGTGTTCCACCGGATGCGCGAGTTCAACAAGGCACGTCCGGGGTTCGATCCCGACACCGGAAAGCCGCTGCCATGAGCGCTCCTTCGCGCGCCCGCCCTCCTGGCTTTGACGTTGGACGCGCGCCGATCCCAGGCCCACTTCAGGCGATCGGCGGATGCTGGACGGGGGCCTGATGGCGGAGAAGGTAACAGCCATCGATGTAGCTGAACGCGCCGGGGTCAGCCGATCGGCGGTCAGTCGGTTTTTCACGCCGGGCGCGTCCGTCTCGGCGAAAACGGCTGAGAAGGTGCGCGCAGCCGCCCTGGCGCTGGGTTATCGCCCCAACGTGCTGGCCCGCTCCCTGATCACCGGCCGCTCCCGTATCGTCGGCCTGGTGGTGGCTTATCTTGAGAATTACTTCTATCCGCAGGCGCTTGAGAAACTGTCGAACGCGCTCCAGGCCGAGGGTTATCACGTCCTGATCTTCATGGCGTCGCAGACCCCCGGCAATATCGACCAGGTCGTCGAAGAGATTCTCGACTATCAGGTTGACGGGATCATCGCCGCCTCGGTCGCGCTTTCCTCGGACCTGGCGACCCGCTGCCGTGCCGCCGGCGTGCCGATCGTTCTGTTCAACCGCGGCCAGGACATTGAAGGGGTGGCGTCGGTGGTCTCCGACAATCTCGGCGGCGGGCGTGAGGTCGCGCGCTTTCTCGTCGCCGGAGGGCATGAGCGCATCGGTTACATCGCCGGCTGGGAAAGTGCCTCGACCCAGCGGGATCGGGAAGCCGGCTTTCGGGCTGGCTTAAAGGACGCTGGTCGGGATCTGTTCGCCCGGGAGGTCGGCGATTTTGCGGTTGAGCAGGCCCGTGATGCGGCTCGCGTCATGTTCGACCGAACGGCGGAACAAAGGCCGGATGCCGTCTTCGTCGCCAATGACCACATGGCCTTCACGGTCATGGACGTTCTGCGCTTTGAACTCGGCCTCTCGGTCCCGGAGGACGTGTCGGTCGTCGGCTATGACGACGTGCCGCCGGCCGCCTGGCCCGCTTACGCGCTGACAACAGTACGCCAACGGACCAACCTGATGGTCGAGCATACGGTCCGCGTGCTGCTGGGTCAGCTCGATGATCCCGACGCCAATACAGCACCCGTCGTCATTCCCGGTCCGCTGATCCGGCGACGCTCGGCTCGCCTGCCCGAGGGACGGAGGTCATGAAGGGTTTCGATCCGAAGTTCCGGGATTTCCCCGACTACATTATCGGCATCACACGCGAGATCTGGGAAGATCGGGGGATCGCCACCCTCAAGCACTACTACGCGCCCGACATCGTCGTCCGCTCGCCGGCGAGCGTGGTCAAAGGAAATCGGGGCGTGATCGCCGCGACCATGGCGACGCTGGCGGAGTTTCCCGATCGCCAGCTTCTGGGCGAAGACGTGATCTGGTGCGGCACGCCCGAGGACGGCCTGTTCAGCTCCCACCGTCTGCTTTCCACGGCCACCCACCTGGGCGACGGTATCTACGGCAGGGCAACCGGCACCAAGTTCACCTACCGCATCATCGCCGATTGCCATGCCATCGCCAACCAAATCGACGATGAGTGGCTGGTCCGCGATCAAGGCGCCATCGTCCGTCAGCTGGGCTGGGAGCCCAGGGATTTTGCCCGCGATCTGATAGCCAAGGAGGGCGGGCCGGGGGCTTGCGTCAAACCGTTGAGCCCGTTGACGGATGTCGACGGGCCCTATCGGGGCACCGGCAACAGGCAAGAATGGGGCGAGCGCTACGCCGCCATGCTGACACGGATCATGGACGCGGACATGGCTGTAATTCCGGCCGAATATGACCGTGCGGTCCAGTGCGCGTATCCCGGCGGCATGACCGGCCATTCCTGGGGACCCGTGGATCGTTTCTGGATGGGGCTCCGCGCCAGTTTTCCGAGTGCCACGTTCACCATCCATCACCGCATCGGCCGTGCCGATCCGATGATGCCGCCGCGCGCCGCGCTTCGCTGGAGCCTTTGGGGCAAGCATGACGGCTGGGGCAGCTTCGGCCCGCCGACCGGGGCCGAGGTTTACGTGCTGGGTGTCAGCCACGCGGAGTTCGGCACGCTGGGGGCAGCGCCGCCGACACTCCGCCGCGAGTGCACGCTCTTCGACGAAACTGCGATCTGGAAGCAGATCATTTTGGCCACCGGTGCGCATGACGCGCTGCCGGAGGCGCAGGGCTGAACGTTTGACCAAGGGGTCTCAGAGCAGACCTAGGACGGAGAGGATCGAAAGATGGAGACCGTCGAGCTAGAGCGAAAACCTGTGTTGAGCCCGGCCGACATGGAGGCGCGCATCGTTCGCTATGGCGAACTCGTGCCGTGCAAGACCGCCTTCATCGATGCCCACACACCGGGCTCGGATCAGAAGGAGAACTTTACCATCATCGGTGGCGGCGTCTCGGAATCGCCGGACCAGCACGTGCACATCAAGGACACGCCCGGCTTCTACATCGGCGCCGCCGGTCAGCCGCCCAAATGCCGCAACTCGTTGCATTCGCACCGGACGGCCGAAGTCTTCTTCGTTCTCAAGGGCCGCTGGCGGTTCTTCTGGGGCCGGTGGGGCGATGCCGGCGATGTTGTGCTCGAAGAGGGTGACATCTTCAACATCCCGACCGGCATCTTTCGAGGCTTCGAGAATATCGGCACCGACTACGGCATGATCATGGCCATTCTCGGCGGCGATGATGCCGGCGGCGGCGTGCTGTGGGCGCCTCAGGTGATCGAGGACGCGCGCGAGCACGGGCTGGTCCTCTCGGAACAGGGCAAGCTCTATGACACCAGGAAGGGCCAAAGCCTGCCGGATGACATCAAGCCGATGGCGCTTCTTACCGATGAAGAGCTGAAAGGCTTCCCGGAACCGAGCTCAGCGGAGGTGGGCCCAGCCCATGTCGCCCGCTACTGGGACTTGATGGCGCTGGCGGGCAAACAGCCTGCGAAGGTCATCGGCGAGGCCGGCGTGCTTCAAGACACGCCCGGCTTCGAGGTCGATTTCCTGACGCGCGGCTCGATCTCGCCGACCGCCGAAGTCTCGAAGCGTCACACGGTGCTGATGCCGGTCCGGGGGCACTGGCGGCTTTCCTGGGATGGCGGCACCGCGACGCTCAATCCCGGCGACACTTGCGCCGTGCCCCCCAATATCAGTCACAGCCTCGAGCCGGCGATGACCGGCGAGGCCAGTCTCTACCGGGTCCGCAACACCGATGATCCCGCCGGTCCGACCTGGTCCGGCTGAGGCTTAGGAGCTGATCGCGGCTCGGGACCACCGGCGGTTTCTTCGCAAGCGCCTTCAACAGTTCAGTCTCATGCTGTTCAGCTACGCGGCCTTGCCGGTCCCGGTGCGGTTGGCGCACGAAATGGCCATCACCATCGGCCGCTTGCGGTTATGGTCGAACTCGTTGCCGGCCGGCGTTTTCAAACGTCAGTCAGGGTGATGGGTTGACGGATCATCTCTCAAGCCGAAGCGACGAGCTGAAGTCGCGGTGGCGATGATTTATCCCGTGCCAGCTCGAGCTCGAAGACGTCCACGACTGAGGTCTTGCCCTTCAAGCAGACTTCGCCCTTTGGCGTGAATTGGTGATCGGGCCCTGCATTAGCGGCGATGGCGCGGCTCACCAGCACTTCGCTGCCGAGGTCCTTGTTGGCCTTTTCCAACCGAGCGGCGGTGTTCACCACGTCACCCAACGCCGTGTAACCGAAACGTTCATGGGCGCCGACATTGCCAACGAAGGCGTAGCCGCGGTGCAGGCCAAAGCGGGTTTTCAGGGGGCGCTCGCCGCAGGCGAGGCGGCGTTCGTTGAGCGCGTCCAGCCGCCGGGCGATATCAATCACCGCATCGCAGGCACGGCAGGTGTGATCTGGATCGAACCGCGGCGCGCCCCAGATCGCCATGACGCCATCGCCCAAGAACTTGTCGACGGTGCCGCCATGCTCGGCGATGGCGTTGGACAGCACGTCGAAATAGTCCGCCAGCCCGTCGACCATGCGCTCATACTGCTCGGTCTCCGACCAGCTTGTGAAATCCTCGATGTCGGTGAACAGAACCGTGATCTCGCGCCGGCGGCCGCCCAGGCGGAGAGGCTGTTTGAGATCCAGTAGCTCGCGAACGAGCTCTTTCGGCACGTATCGGCTGAAGCTCTTCAGCGCGGCATGCATGCTGGCAACCGATTTGTTGAGCGTGTCTATTTCAGCCAGGACCGAATGCTCGGGTGTTGCCGGCTTGGTGGTATCCAACCGAGCGATCGACGCCATCGTTTCCGTCGCTCGGACCACCGGCTCGGCAACGGCGCGCGCGATGAGCACGCCGACCGCGATCACGGCCAGCGTGATCACGCCTGTCAGCACCAGGACCGACCTGAGCGCTCTGTCGGCGGATCGCGTGAAGTCGGAGAGGGGAGCGGCGACGTAGAGGTAGGCATCGATTCCGATGAGATCGCGTAAGGCAAAGCGACGACCCAGAACCGTCTCACCGCCATGCTCGAGTTCAATCCTCAGAGCGTCGTCTCGGCCAAACGCCTCGAATAAGGACAGATCGACGCCGGACGGATGGGATATCTCCAACAACGTTGGTTCTGCGGTTTCCGAAACGGGCTCCAGCATTGCCGGGTCCAGCGCGGGATGGGCCAGGAGACCGCCATTGCGTTTGGCGATGAACGCGACACCGTTGGCGCTGACCTCCAGGTCGCGAAAGAAGGCGATGAGGTCATTCAAAGCAATATCGACGCCGAGCACGGCTCTGGGCTCGCTGCTCGCGGATGACAAGGCCGAGGCCAGCGTGATGCGCATGTCGCCCTCGACGTTGGAGCGATAGAGGCCGGTCCAAACGGGTCCGTCCGTGTCCATGCCCAGCCGGTACCAGGGCCGTTCACGCGGATCATAGTCCATCGGCGGGCGCTTCACCGTCTCCCAACCCGCCTCATCGCGCCACGACCAGCGGGTGGAACCCAACCCCGCCCGATTGTCCCGCTCGCCACGTAGCAAAGGCGCGGACGACGCACTTTCGGGCAATTTCAAGATATTGCGCAAGATTTGATTGTTGCGGGCCAGAACGACCATGGATCCGTCGGCGTAGCCGACATAGGCCGTGGATATGTGGGGGGTGAACTCCACCGGGGCTTCGACGCCTTTGACAAAGCTATCGAACGCGTCGCCGAGGGTCGGCGACGAGGTATCGGCAAGGACGTCACCGGAGAGCCGAACCATATGACGGACGATGGTTACCGCCGGCGCGAACATCGCCTCCGCTTGAGCGCGCACCTGGTGGGCCGCGGCATCCAGGGTTCGGGCCGCTTCAGCCTCGGCGTGGCGCGAGAACTGGACGGCGTGAAGAACGGTGACGCTGAGAGCGCCCAGAAGAACGAGGGCCGTGATGGCGACCACCAGCAGGATCCGAACGCTGATCCGACGACCCGTTCTGTCGACCGATGCTTCGAACATTTGAGGGATTTCGACCATGTCGTTCATCGAACCGGCCTCTCCGATCTCGTGTAGCCGAGGCCAAGCTGCCGTCCGATGGGCGCGGTGCCGAGTGACTCACGGTGAGGCCGTCTCGGTGCTCCGGTAGAGACTGACCAGTCTGGCGATCAGAATGGCGAGGTAGAGGGTGCCGCCGACCGCCTCGACAGCCGCCCAGGCGCGGGCAGTGAGTGAGGCGGGCGTGAGGTCGCCATAGCCGACGGTCGTGAGCGTCGCGAAGCTGAAGTAAAGGAGCGGGTTCCACGGCGCCGCCGCCTCGGTCTCGGACAGGTGAAATGATCCCGGCACGATCGTTTCGAGCATCGTGTAGCCGACCGCCCAACCGATCCCGATCAGCAGATAGGCCCCGATCGCGGCCGCCAAAACCTCGGTGTCCACGGTCCGAGCCCGGGCTACGTGGACCAGAAGGCTCTCGATGGTTAGCAGGCAGAGCAAGAGCAACAGCAGATCGGAGACGATCTCGCCGGTAGGCACCGCCCAGGTGGCGGCCAACCAGAGCAATGCGATGCCGGCGACAACGCGCTTTCGACGTTGTGCGGCGATGACGAAGCCGATGATTAAAAACGAGAACAGCACCCCCAACTCGCCCTGCCCTCGAGCGCTTTCGCCAAATAGGGGCGCGATGAGCAAGAGGGCGAACAACCCGCCTAGAAGAACGGAGAAGCGCCGGCTCGCCACCGGCGCCGGCAAGACCAAGTCAGCCATCGTGATCGGCACGCCTGGCAATGGTCTCGTTGATGCGCCGTAATTCAAGAATGACCGCGCCGATCGCGATCAGCATGGCGCTTTGCAACAGGCCCTGATTGAAAGCGTCTTCCACCAGGATTTCAGCCTCGCTTAAGCCGGAGCGTTCGTAGAACGTCATGCCGATGGTGACCAGCAGGCTCCATGCGCCCCAGGCGATGACGCCGACGCCGGTGGTGAGGCCGAGGAAACGGGTCAAGCGCATCATCAAGCGGTTGGTGAACGCTTCTTCGGCCCGATCCTCCTCGGCGAGTTCGTCGAATACATCGTTCTTGGCAGGTGTTTTCATCGTGGTCCTCCTGGTTCTAGGTGATGGGCGCGAGGCGGCCTAGATCGGCGAGGGTGGGTTCCCGCAGCTCGACCTGATTGAGCGTGTGGCGCAGCCTCGCGCTTTCCTCGTAGACCCGCTTGCGGCAGCGTTGGATGCCGCCGAGCGGACGATGTTCGGGCACGCAGTGCCAGGGCGTGAACGCCAGGTTTTCGCCGAACGTGAACTGCTGCGCTGACGTAAAGTCCTGGGCGGGAATGGTCAGGGTGGCGATGATCTCGAAGGGCGTTGGCCAGACGGAGGTTGCGTCCTCAATCGGTGTCGTCCGTTGATCGACGTAAGCCTGGGCTCCAAAGGCGAAGCTCGCGGCCCGACCCTGTTCGACGAAAAAGTCTTCCAGCGCGCCCCTGAGGCCGTCGCTGGTGGTCGCCGGCCCTCGGCCCGACACGTTCTCGACACCGGGGATGACCGTCAATCGGGCCGCGCCGCCATTCATGGCGATCGGCACCTCTGACCAATACTGGCGTTCGAGCTGGCTCGCTATCACCACGTTGAACGCCTGGCTCAAGCCAAATTCCCGACGATGTGTTCTGAAGTAATCGAGCTGGCCGGCATCGCCGCCAACCATGGCTTGAAACAGCGTGACGTACTCGGCCATGTCGCGGATGAAGAAAGTCGGCTGATCGAGCATGACGAAATTCTGGGTGCGGGTCGGTGACCCGGCCACGTCGATTAGCTTGATTGCCATCCCGTGCGGGTTCGGATCGCAATCTTTCGGCGCCGGACCTGTCGAGAGTCGTATCACGGCGTGAAACCGTCTCGGCTTCGCGAAGACGCCGGATCTCAAATGATCTGGAACCCGATCGGAGACATCGAAGAAACCTCGCAACAACGCCTGATGTTTAGGATGTTGCCCGCGCTTCTTCGGATCCTGCCGGCTCTTCATGATCTCCAGCTGAAGAGCGATCACCTGTTCGATCATCTCGGCCTCGTCTGGTGGCACGATCTCCAGAGGATGGTGGACGCTAGGGTTCAAAAGCATCGTATCCATGGCGGGTTTCCTCAGAATTTTCCTTGGGCCAGAGCCTGGAGCGCGGTGAGCGACGGCGCGAAGAAGTACTCGCCGCCCTGAACGGTCACGAATTGGCGGACATCGAACAGAAACGGCATGTCGGCGCCGGGCACCGTGAATGGGCCGCCGTCGCCATTGCTGCCGACCAGTGGATCTTTTTCGTCCGTAGGCAGGCCGATGAAGTCGCCTTTGTTGATCCACTCGGACTGGATGAACTCGAACTGCAGCTCCAGGTCCGCGACCACGAACAGCCCGGCCTGGCCGCGGGGGATGCCGTCGTCGGGCGCGCCCTCAGGCAGGGGCGGGCCGAACTCCAGGCCGCGGCGGATCAGGCGTTTGCGGTTGACGTTGGCCGCCGACGTTATCTTCGAGGCGCGGGGATTGACCCGGCGAAGATGGGCGCCGAGCGGACATTTGTTGCCTTCGGGATCGTCTCCATAGTCGAAATCGTTGAGGCGGGAAGGATCGCCGGCGATAGTCGGGTCGTCCCGGTCCGGCGAGAGAGCAAGAGGACAGCCCGAGCGCCAACGGCCGACGATCTTGGCGGCCATTTTTTCCTGATGGGCTTCGTCATCCGAGCCCCAAAGGGCCATCGCGCCCTGTTTCAGGTAGGCGCGAAAGCCGGCCACGTCTTGGCTTGCCTTGCGGAAGGCGATGAATGTGCCGTTGATGCCGAGATCGGGGGGCGTGGGCGTCGCCGTCGCCTCACCAAGCTCGTTGATGTAGCCGAGCAAGAACTCACCGGGTTGGATCGCTCGCCAGCCATCACGATCGCGGGCACCATCTCCGGGCGCACCGTCGTTGAAACCGGCGATAGCCGGCTGGGAGATTGGGTCGACATAGCCGAAATGAGCGGCCGGACATCCAGAGCGGCGATCGAACTGAACCCATGCGTCGACGTGGTGAACCTCGCTGACGCCTCGCCGAATGGCGTCGGCCTGCAGCGCTAGGCGTCGGCTGTTGACCGATGCCGCATCGGTCCCGGTGAGCGCCAGCATGCCGTGGATGTGGGATCCACCGAGACCGCCTTCCCAGTTGGACGGGTCCGAAAGGCCGTGGTCGCCCAGCTTCGCTGCACGAACGGCCATACCGTCCCGAAAAGCCTTGGGAAAACTGGCGCGCGACAGGTCCGAGACACCCAGCGCTTCAAGACCTGTGGACGAGACCGCGATGTTGAGTGTCTCTTTCGGGCCTGCGTCGCTTGCCCTGGTCACCTGATCGAGAAGCGCCGAAAGCCAGGCCTGGCCGCCGGCGGCACTGCCGATCCGGTAGAATACATATGAGGCGGCTAGCGTGTCGTACTCGGCCAGAAGACCGCCCTGGATGTCGCCGAGCTGGTCCTTGAGATCGTCGGCGGTCAGGGGCTTTTGCGACAAGTCGAGCGTGTCCATTTCCTATTCCGCTTCACGAGGGTGGTCGGACCCGTCGACCGCGGCGGAACCGCCGTCGACGAGCTCGGTTCGAATGTCGCTAAGCCGCCGAGACCGCCTGGCCCCACGCGACGTTGGGCGCCGGCTTGGCCAGCGATTTCTGCAATTCAACGACCTTCATCCGCCAATCGGCGTCGCGGCGGATCTGATTCACGGTCAGTTCGGGATAGGCGCAAAAATAGGCGACGACATCGACCTGGGCGCCGGCCAGATACTCCAAAGCGGCTGTGAAGTCCTTGTCTGGATCCGGGGCACCTTCGAGATGCGAGAAGATCGCGGCCAGGGGCCCGTGGAGATCCTTGAAGGCTTCGAAGTAGGCGACGACATCGGCGTCGAAATTGGTCTGGAAGAACAGGTGTTCCCGACTGACACGGCTCACGCTGAAAATATGAATAAGCGCCATCTCCGACACCGCATCACCAAACTCTTTGGTGCCGACCAGTTCGGCGATTGCCTTGGCGTGGCCGTCGGGATCGTCCTTCTTGAGCGGCAGCAGGGCTGAGAACGGGGTGACGTTGTCGGCCAGCCGGACGGTCGGCCGCAGGCCATATTTGAGGGTCGATTGCTGATCCATGGTGAGACCTTCCTCGGTTGCGGGCGAGCCGACGATTGGCCCGCCTTTGTTTCGCTCCGATCATCGCCGCTCGCGGTATCGCCCTGGAGTGTCTCACCGTGACACCGGGGTGACTCGCTTGCCGGCAGGCGTCTCATAAAAAAAGGGGTCGGCGAAGACGCCGACCCCACCATGGGTTTTTTGCAGAAGGGCGCCGGATTACTGACCGGCGAGGACGAAGCGGCGGTTAAGGGGATGAAGCGGCCGCGCGTTCATCGGAAAGATCTTTTTGAACGTCTGAATGTCGGCTGCCGTGACCTTGATGGGCTCGGCTAGCACCGTCCAAACGACTGTTTCCGAGCAGGGCGGTGTCGTGAGCGAGCCACGGTAGCGGAAGAACCTGCTCTCACTGGGGAGAAGCGCGGCCGGATCTAGGGTCCCGATGTCAGCCTCATCCGGTGACACCGGCGCGTTCTCCATGATCCTGGTGAAGGTCTCATTCTTGGCGCCGGGCGATATCATGGCGGCGACGACGGCCAACGCACCAGTTTCGTCCGCATGGACAAAATGCGCTTCCATCAAGAAGCGATCGCCGTCGATCGCGTGCTCGGAAGGATGGTGGAAGTGAAACTGTTGCAACGCGTAGGAGCGAGCGCCGATCACGATCCCGCCGGCGTCATCAGCTTCCAACTCGATTGTGTGGCCATTGTTGACGATCCGCCATTCGTCGGCTTTCCAGTCGATCGCCGCCTCCGGCACCTCTGCCTCGACAGGGCTCGTGAGATCCACCGGTGATTGCTGCTGGCCCGTGCCGCAGGCGGAATAGGCGTCGGATAAGGTACTCCAAACATCAGGACCGGTGTCGTCTTCATAGCTCCAAGACTGAGCGTCGGCGGATGATGCCGTGGCGACCAAAGTGGCCAGGACAAGGGCGATGCGCATCATTCTCTCCTTCAGCTGGTGAGACCGGAAGACTGGTCGCCGGATCCATTCCGAGCGAGTGACTCACGGTGACGCGGCGGCCACGACAACATGTCTGTTTTTGCAAGCCTAAGTCGAACAAATCACTTATAACCAGGACGTCTTTGCAGGGTGATTATGCCGGACAATATCGCTCAACTAAGTCAAATGGTTGCCATGCGATCCGAAGACATCGAATCACAACTCCAGCGCATAGTGACCAGCGAGCATTTTGCTCGCTCTGCGCGTCTATGCCGGTTTCTACGATATGTGGTCTCTGAGGCGCTTGCGGGCCGCGACGATCGGCTTACCGGTTATTCAATTGGTCTTGATGTCTTTGACCGACCGCAGAATTTCGATCCGGCGATTGACACGATCGTTCGGGTGGAAGCGCGCCGCCTAAGACAATCGCTTCAAAGCTATTATACGCTCGATGGTTCGACCGATGAAATCGAGATCACACTGCCCAAAGGATCCTATGTCCCGGTGTTCTCGCCTCGGCAGGTCGAAAACAAAGGCGAAGGATCGGACCTCCAGCATAAAGGACCTTTGATAGCCGTTCTCCCGCTTGAGAATTACTCACCCGACCACTCCGAGAACTATTTCGCTAACGGCCTCACCGAACAACTGATCGCGTCGCTCACCCGATTCAAGGATCTTTCGGTGATTTCGCGGACCACCGCCAGTCAGTTCCGAGGCGCGACCGTGGTCGACATCCGTGAGCGCCTAAACGTCGATTACGTGTTCGAGGGAAGCATCCGCAAATCGTCCGAGGCACTCAGGGTCACCGCTCAGCTGATCGATGCTCATAGGGACACCCACATCTGGGCGGACACGTTCGACCGCGAGGTTTCGGCCGAAAACCTGTTCGCCATCCAAGATGATATCGCCGAAACCCTGGCTGCCAGGATCGCCGATCGCTACGGACCGTTGGGCCGGATCGGCGGCCGTCGCCGAAGCCAGACACAGTCGTTCGATGCCTATGCAGCGGTGCTGAAATTCTACGATTACTACGCTCGTCACCAGCCGGATCTCCACGTGGAAGCTCGAGCGGCATTGCAACAGGCCCTGGTGACCGACGCCGCCTACACCGACGCCTGGGCCGCGCTCGCGGCCATTCATCTCGACGAGTATCGCTTTAACTACAACCCGATCGAGGATGCGCAGCCACCGCTGGATCGAGCGTTCGAGGCCGCGCTTCACGCTGTGCTGCTCGACCCGGACAATGCGATGGCGCAGCAGTTTCTAGCCTGTGCGCATTTCCACGCCGGCGCGCGGGACGAGTTTCGCGCGGCCGCTGAGCGCGCCCTGGCGCTCAATCCCGGTCATGCCGACGTGCTTGCGGATATCGGCATCTGCCTGGCGCTCATCGGCGACGAAGACAAGGGCTTTGCGCTGGTTGACCGGGCGATGGAGCTTAATCCCTCACATCCGGGCTGGTATCATACGGCGGCAATAGCCAAACATCTGGTCGACGGCGCCTTAGAAGCAGCCCTGAGGGAAGCGATCGCGTTCTACACACCCGGGTTCTTCTGGTCTCATGCCTGGAAGGCAACGGTTCTGGCCAAACTCGGCCGTGAAGAAGCCGCCGCTCAAGAGGTCGATCTGCTCCTCGACGTCTATCCCGATTTCGGTCGTCGCTTTACCGACGAGGTCGCCAAATGGCAGGCGTCCGACGCGTTGATCCATGCCCTGGCGCAGGGCCTGCGTCTGGCCGGCCTTTCGATCGTCGAATAGCACGAACACCCCAGACCTCCTCACCGTGACTCACTTCGAAAGCGCGGTTCCCGCGGCAAGTTTTGCCGACGCGTTGCTGGCCAAGGCGGCGTTTTCAGCAAAACAACGGGGATTGAAACCATGACCAGAACCATCGTAGCGGCGTTGGCATTTGCCCTGGTGGGCGCCGCGTCGGCGAAGGCCGCCGACGAAGGCGTGCATGTGGGCGTCCTGACCTGCAAAATGACAGATTCCACCAACCTCGTACTTTACTCCAACCAGAAGTTCGACTGTGCCTACAAGAGCGACAAAGGCCATTCGGAAGAATATGTCGGCCGGATCGACAAGATCGGTGCCGATCTCTCGATCAAGCAGGACTTCACCTTGATTTGGGCGGTGATGGCGCCGACCGCGGATCGCGACAAGGAGGGGGCCCTACGCGGTCACTATGTCGGTGTCGCCGCTGACGCGGCACTCGGGGTCGGCGGCGGCGCCAAGGTGCTGGTCGGCGGCGGCGAGAACCACATCGCGCTGCAGCCGGTTGGCGTCACCGGCGTCAAGGGTGTCGGCGTCTCGGTCGGCATTCAGCGTTTCAGCCTGAACTGAAAGTGCTTTGGTGGGCGACGACCGTCTCCAGGCCGGCCGTTTCGGAGATCGTCGCCGCTCCACCCACCTATTTTTTCAGTGCACGCTCTTCGTTCAGAAACGGCGCGTGCCCCTCTCTTAACCGGTGATCGCGGGACTGCGTACGCGTCCAAACGACAACTTTCTGTCGCCGGCGCTCAACCTTAGCCGGGACCGTCTGAAATGAGGCTTGCAACTGAAAAAATGGTCGGAGCGGCGGGATTTGAACCCACGACCCCTTGTCCCCCAGACAAGTGCGCTACCGGGCTGCGCTACGCTCCGTGATCTGCGGTATATCGCGTTGCGGATGGGGGGGCAATTGCTCACATAACGGCGCCGGCGGTGCTTCTCCAAGAGAGGCGGCGGCCGTCTCAGTCCTCCGCCGAGCGCAGCAGATCACGGATTTCGGTCAGCGCCATGCGCAGGCTTCGGAGCCGCGTCTTCGGGTTGCTGTCGTCGCCGTCCGTCTGCGTCAGGTCAGCGGATGCCGGTTCGATCTCGATGATCAGATCCCGCCCGCGGCGGCTCTTGAGAAGTTTCTGGACACCTTTGATGGTGTAGCCTTCGTCGTAGAGGAGGCGGCGGATCTGCTTCAGAAGATCGACGTCTTCCGGGCGATAGTAGCGGCGCCCGCCACCTCGCTTCAGCGGTTTCACCTGGGGAAATTTGCTTTCCCAAAAGCGAAGCACGTGCTGGGCCACCTGGAGGTCGTTCGCGACTTCGCTGATGGTTCGAAACGCGGTCGCGGACTTGGCAGGCTTGATCTGCTTGCTCGCCTGCTCCGCGAGCTCGCTGCGAGGCGCCGGTTCAGCCATCACCCGCCATCCGGATCTTCGCCGTTGATCCGAGCCTTGAGCACTGCCGAAGGTCGGAACACCAAAACTTTGCGCGGCAAGATCGGAACCTCCTCACCGGTTTTCGGATTGCGCCCGACGCGCTCGCCCTTTTGGCGCACGGCGAAGGTGCCGAATGAGGAGATCTTCACCGTGCCATCTTCGATCAGGGAGGACGCAATCTCCTCGAGTATCGCGTCAACCAGCTCGGCGGATTCGCTGCGCGACAGCCCGACCTCTTGGTACACCGCCTCCGCCAAATGCGCCCTGGTCAGCGTATCTTCGGTCACAGCTTGCCCCGCCTCGCCGAACACTCAAAAAAAGCTAGCGCTTTCAGAGTGTTCCGTCAACGGAGGAAGGTTATCTGGCAATCATCGCCGGCAAAATGACCTCTTGGACCGGAGCTCGAACTGTGCCGTTCGGCGGCACGGCGTCATCACCAGCGGATGGCGGCGGCGCCCCAGGTGAAGCCGCCACCCATGGCGTTCACCACGATCAGCTTACCGTCCGTGATCAAATCACGGCGTTTGGCCTCGTCGAGGGCGAGCGGGATCGAGGCGGCGGAGGTATTGGCGTGGCGATCAACGGTCACCATGACCTTGTCGTTTGCCAGGTTCAGTCGCTTGCCGACAGCGTCGATAATCCGCTTGTTGGCCTGGTGGGGGATCAGGAGATCAATGGCATCGACCTCGAGACCCAGGGGGTCGAGCGCCTCAACCACGCTGTCGCTCAGCATCGCGACGGCGTGGCGAAAAACCTCTCGACCGTTCATCCGCAAATGGCCAACGCCGTTGCCCCGGGAGGGGCCGCCGTCGACGTAGAGCTGCTCGTAATGTTTGCCGTCGGCGGCGAGGCTGGTCGTCAGCACGCCCCGGGTGGCGTCGGCATCGCCGGCTTCGAGAACGATCGCGCCGGCACCGTCGCCGAACAGCACGCAGGTGCCCCGGTCCTTCCAGTCCAAAATTCGGGAGAAGGTCTCGGCACCGATTACCAGCGCGCGGCGGGCGACACCGGCCCTCAACATGCTGTCGGCGGTGGCAAGCGCGTAGACGAAGCCGGCGCAGACCGCCTGCAAATCGAAGGCGATCGCCCGACCCATGGCAAGTTTCCGCTGGACCGCCGTCGCGGTGGCAGGAAACGTGTTGTCAGGCGTCGCTGTCGCGACGACGATCAGATCGATCGCGTCGGTTGTGAGATCGGCATCATCGAGGGCTGCCCGTGCCGCAGCCGCGGCTAGGTCCGACGTCAGTTCGCTGGACGCCGCGATGTGCCGTTGCTTGATACCGGTCCGTTCTTGGATCCAGGCATCGGAGGTATCCACCCAGGCCGCCAACTCATCGTTGGTGACGATCCGTTCGGGCAGATAGCTGCCGACACCGCGAATAAGGGATGGGCCTCCGCTCAAGAGGCAAGCCTGGTATCTGAGCCGTCGCTGTCAAGATGGGAAAGCTCCTCGACGATCCGCTCATTGACACGCCCGGCGACGAGGTTGACGGCGACGTCGATGGCGTTGGCGAAACCGATCGCATCGGTTCCCCCATGGCTTTTGACGACCGTGCCGCCGATGCCCAAGAACATCGCGCCATTGTGCCCGCGTGGGTCGATCTTGGCCCTCAACTTTCGTATCGCCGGCCTTGCCAGCAGATATCCCAGCCGGGCGCGCCAGCTACTGGCCAAGGCCTCCTTGGCCCGGGCCGCAAGCAAGGTCGCGGTGCCCTCGACCATTTTGAGCGCAACATTGCCGGTGAACCCGTCGGCGACGACGACGTCGACGGCGCCGTCGGTCAAATCGGTGCCCTCGACGAAACCGTAGAAATCGATGTCGAGACTGCTTTCCTTCAGCTTGCGCGCCGCCTCGCGGACGATCCCGTCACCTTTCACGTCTTCGGTGCCGATATTGAGCAGGCCCACGGTGGGCCGTCCGATGCCGAGAACCGATCGCGCGTAGCCTTCGCCCATGACCGCGAACTGAACGAGATTGTCGCTCGAGCATTCGGCATTGGCGCCCAAGTCCAGGAACACGACGTCCCGGCGCCGGGCGGGCATCAGCGATGCCATCGCTGGCCGATCGATACCGGGGAGGGTCTTGAGGACGAATTTGGCCATCGCCATCAACGCACCGGTATTGCCGGCCGAGACAGCGGCCTGGGCCTGCTGGTCGCGGACGGCGTTGATGGCAAGACGCATGCTCGATTGTCGGCCCTGGCGAAGGGCGACCGACGGCCGGGCGTCGCTGGCAACCAGATCCGGCGTGTGGCGAAGTTCGGTCTGCTCCTTGAGCTTGGCCTGACGATCCAAGAGCGGTCTCACCCGCGCCTCGTCACCAAACATCAAGAACCGCAAGTCGGGATGGCGCGTCAGGGCAACGGCGGTGCCGTCGACGACGATATCAGGGGCGTTGTCGCCGCCCATCGCGTCCAGGGCAATCGTGAGCTTTGGAGACATTGCCTGGTTGGCCGCGGAACTGGGTCAGGCCGCGTCCTCGGCATCCTCGGCGAGCTTTTGCAGGACGACCTCGCGGCCGTCATAGTAGCCACAGGCGCCGCACACATGGTGCGGGCGTTTGAGCTCGCCACAGTTCGGGCATTCGATTGGTCGGAAAACGCTTGCGCTTTTGTGGGCCCGACGCATGCCGCGTTTGGATCGGGAGATTTTCGTGCGGGGTACAGCCATGGGATCTGCTATCCTCGTGTGTAGAAGGCCATCAACGTCAATCTAGTTCAGGGCCGAGCGTAGAGCGTCCGCAAGGCTGGTCTCGACCGCCGGCTGCTCACTCGCGAACTGTTCGTTCGGATGGCGCGGATAGGCGGGCAATGCCAGCGCGAACTCCTCTTGGACTATAGCCAACAAGTCGATGCTATCGCCAATGACGGTTTCGACATCTGCCGCTTGCGGATCAACCTCGATTTCCAAAGGTTCCGCATCGTCGTCCGCCATCAGGACAAAGGTCCGCTCGATCGGCTGTCGGATCTGCGTCCGAACCGGCTCGCAGCAGATCACGCAAGCCTGGGTAACGTCGGCGTTCAAGGTCCCCGTCATGTGAACCTTGGCGTCGCTGATCCAGGTCAGCAGCATCGACGCCCCAAGCTCGTCCAGGCGTTCCAGGTCGTGCTCTTGGCACAGCGCGGTTCGCTCGGCCACCGTGGTCTGGCGTTGAACCGCCAGCGAGCCCGACGGCCAGGCAACGAGCTGGACGTTTCGATCAGGCGCTGCTGGCCCGTCGATTGGTTCCGAAAAGGACATCGTTCAGATCTTCATCGCGTGACAGCGCCCGCGCCGGCTGGCAGCCGTTCTCCTTGGCGTTTACGCCAGCGGGCCCGCGCAACCTAGTCGCACGGTGTTAGCCCGGTCAAACGCTTTTCGGATGTCGAGGTCGCGCTGGCCAGCCCTCATGGGTGAAGGCAAGTGCCGCTGCTTGCCGCTGGGACCGGAGTATTTCAGCCTGGACGTGGAGGTAGATGCCGAGCCGTTCCACGGTGGGAGTCACGGCAGCCGACGGTATTTCTAACACATTTTCGGCGATCAACCGGGCGGTCGCAGGTCGGTCGTCGGTTGTGAGATTGGCGTCAAGTCGCTGGGCCTGGGCGTAGAACGCTTCCGCCAGTTTACGCACATGTTTTCCGACCGAAAGATCGCCGACACCCATCTCCCGTAGCGATCGGTCCATGTCGGTCATCATCTGATCGACAAGATCTTGGGCGAGAGAACGTTCGTCTTCGTCGAGCGCTTTGAGCCGGCGGAGCATGAGAGCAACATGAGCCGACAGCCAGGCGAAGCGGCCTTCTTTGGTGTCCGGCACGCCGCCCTGGCAATAGAAACCGGGCCAGCGCGCCTGAGCGACGCAACGCATGTAGAGGTCTCGGGCGACCGCACGACGGTCATCGTCCGTTTGAAAACGCTCGAACAGACGTGCGATCAGGCCCACGGATGGTGTCTTCCGAACAGGTGAAACATTGCTGTGCAACCGCTCTTTGTGCTATCGGCCTCGCCGTTCAACAGGGTTGGTTCCAACAAGTGATGACGCGAACGTCCATGATGATCAAACGGTTGGTGGTGTTTTCTCTGCTTTTGGTTTCGATCGGCGCCTGCGAAGCCGATGTCCGAACCCACGGGCACCGGCTCGATCAGCGGGATCTGGAGCAGATCGCGCCCGGCACGTCGTCACGCGAAGACGTGGCCAGGATTCTCGGCTCACCATCATCTCTAGCCAGCTTCGATGATCGAACTTGGTACTATATCGGTCAAAGAACAGAGCAGCTGACCTTTTATCAGAAGGAATTGATCCAGCAGGATGTGCTCAAGATCCAATTCGACGACACGGGTACGGTTGCCTCGGTGGACCGCTATGACCTGGCCGACGCCGAGGACATCGACCCCGCCTCGGACGTGACACCGACCGAAGGCAATGAATTCACGGTCATCGAGCAGTTTCTCGGCAATATCGGACGGTTCAATCCGGAAGATCTGAGCGAGCGCTGAGCCCGGCGCGGTCTGCCCGAGACCGAAAGGCGCCGGCCCGAGCCAGCGCCTTCCTTCTGGGAGTACCGGTCAGCCGCCGAGGACGGCCAGGATCAACAGAGCAACGATGTTGATGATTTTGATCATCGGATTGACCGCCGGACCGGCCGTGTCCTTATAGGGATCACCGACCGTATCGCCGGTGACGGCCGCTTTGTGCGCCTCGGAGCCCTTGCCGCCGTGATTGCCGTCCTCGATGAACTTCTTGGCGTTGTCCCAGGCGCCGCCGCCCGAGGTCATCGAGATCGCGACGAAAATGCCGGTGACGATGGTGCCCATCAACATGGCGCCGAGGCTGGTGAACGCGGCCGCCGGGCCGGCGACCAGATTGATCAGCACGTAGACCACGATCGGGGCCAGAACCGGCAGAAGCGATGGCACGATCATTTCCATGATCGCTGCTTTGGTCAGTAGATCGCCCGCGCGGCTGTAGTCGGGCTTGCTGGTGCCGGCCATGATCCCGTCATCTTCCCGGAACTGGCGCCTGACCTCCTCGACGATCGCCTTGGCCGCCCGGCCCACCGCTTGCATGCCCAGCGCGCCGAACAGATAGGGCAGGAGCCCGCCAAGGAAGAGGCCGATCACCACGAACGGATTACTGAGTTCGAAACTGATCGCCAGGTCCGGAAAATAATGGGCCAGGTCTTCGGTGTAGGCGGCGAAAAGAACAAGGGCGGCGAGGCCGGCCGAGCCGATGGCGTAGCCTTTGGTCACCGCTTTGGTCGTATTGCCGACCGCATCCAGGGCATCGGTGGTATTGCGCACTTCCGCCGGCAGATCGGCCATCTCGGCGATGCCGCCGGCATTGTCGGTCACGGGGCCGTAGGCGTCTAGACTGACCACTAGGCCGGTGAGTGCCAGCATGGTCGTGGCGGCAATCGCGATGCCGTAGAGACCGGCGCAAAGAAAAGCGACCAGAATGCCTCCGGATATGACGATCACCGGCAGGGCGGTGGCTTCCATGGAGACGGCAAGGCCGGAGATGATGTTGGTCGCATGGCCGGTGGTGGAGGATTGGGCCACCTGACGCACCGGGCGGTAGGCGGTCGAGGTATAGTAATCGGTGATCCACATGAGGAGCGCCGTGACGCCGAGGCCCACAAGCGTGCAGTAATAGATGTGACGCCCGCCGAAACTGCTTTCCGGCGAGGTGGAAAACGTATCGCCACCGAAGCCGACCATAATCCAGGTGATCGGGATGAGCGCCACCGCGCTGATCGCCGCCGCCGACCAGAAGCCTTTGTAGAGCGCGCCCATGATGTCGTTCTTCGGCCCCAGTTTGACCATGTAGGTGCCGGCGATCGAGGCGAGCAGACAGGTGCCGCCCAGAATCAGGGGATAGAGCATGAGGGTGGCCTCGACGGGGCCCTCGAAGAAGATCGCGCCTAGCAACATGGTGGCGACCACCGTCACCGCATAGGTCTCGAACAGATCGGCCGCCATGCCGGCGCAGTCACCGACATTGTCGCCGACATTATCCGCGATCACTGCCGGGTTCCGGGGATCGTCTTCCGGAATGCCGGCTTCGATCTTGCCGACCAGATCGGCGCCGACGTCCGCGCCCTTGGTGAAGATGCCGCCGCCGAGCCTGGCGAAGATCGAGATCAGGGAGGCACCGAAGGAGAGACCGACCAGGGCCTCGAGAACGGTTCGGATCTCAACGCCTGCCAGGATCAAGATGAGATAGTAAACCGAGACGCCGAGGAGACCGAGACCGACCACCAGCATGCCGGTGACGGCACCTGCCTTGAACGACACGTCCAGACCCTGGGCCAGGCCGTTGCGGGCGGCTTCGGCCGTCCGGACGTTCGCCTGAACCGACACGTTCATGCCGATATAGCCGGCGCAGCCGGAAAGAACAGCGCCGATCAGGAAGCCGATGCCGACCCAGGCGCCGAGCGTGACAGCGAGGATCAGGAAGATGACCGCACCGACGCCGGCGATGGTCAGATATTGGCGATTGAGATAGGCGCGGGCCCCTTCCTGGATGGCGCCTGCAATTTCGACCATCCGGTCATTGCCGGTCGGGAGCGCCAGAACGGCTTGGCGGGTGTAAACGCCGTAGACGAGACCAGCGCCACCGCAAGCGATGGCAAGTGCAAAGAAGAACCACTCTGTGGCGGACATGCGTTCACTCCTCCCTCGCCGGCACGAAGACAACGCACGCTGGCGAACAGCGTGCGTCTGCCGGCTGTCAAACTCCCTGGCGGATGGTCACACCGGGGCATGGCGACCTGCGATGCGCCGGTCAAGCGGACCGCGCGTCGTTTAGCCAAGCCTCGGGGCCTTGTCCATCCGCGCCAAGGGGTGGATGGAGCCTCCTACGACCTTCGGCGCAGAAATGTCCGCGTGTTCCAGCCCGCGGTGATGTCCCGAGGGAAGTAGCCGGCCGCTATCGACGTGGCACACTGACCCTGATCGTTTCTCGATGGAGGCTCGGACAAGGCCCGGCCGGGTCACCGCCGGCGGCGCGTGATCAATCAGAAATACACCTGTAGAAGAACAAGCGGAATGCCAGCAGACAAAAAAACTAGACCGGGGCGGTGGTTCGCTCCGTGGTGCCAACGGCGCCGGGCGTTTCGCCGTCGCGTTTGCCTTCGGCGGCGAGCCAGCGGGCCAGATAGAGCTGTTCGAAAATCCGGGCCGGCTCCGGTCGCCCGAGCAGATAACCTTGGAATTCGTTGCAGCCCAGGCTTCGCAGGTGATCGAACTGCGTTTCGGTCTGAACGCCTTCGGCGACGACCTTGATCGACAGGCTTTGGGCGAGGGAGAGGACGGCCCGGACGATTTTGTCGTTGGCGGCCTCGGGCGAGATGTTCTCGACGAAGCTTCTGTCGATCTTGATGCAGTCGAATTCGAATTGCTGGAGGTAGCTGAGCGAGGCGTAGCCGGTGCCGAAATCGTCGAGGGCGATGCGGATCCCCCGGCGGCGCAGTTCCCTCAACTTGGCGACAGCACCGGCATTTTGGTCGAGCAGAACGCCCTCGGTGACCTCCAGCTCCAACTGCGTTGCCGGCAGGCCCGTACGTTCGAGGCTGTTCTCAATGATGCTCACCAGATCGCTCTGACGGCACTGCACCGGCGAGAGATTGACGGCGACGATCAGCGGATGACCGGTCTGTTCGATCCAGCGCACGGTTTGCGACGCCGCCTGCTCGACAGCCCAAGCGCCGATCCGGCTGATCAGGCCGGTGCTCTCGGCCAGCGGAATGAACGAGCTGGGCCCCAGCGGGCCGCGCTCGGGATGGTTCCAGCGAAGCAGCGCCTCAGCGCCGGTAATGAGACGGTCGCTGGCCCGCACCTTGGGCTGGTAATGGAGTTCCAACTCGCCGCGGTCGACGGCGCCTTCGAGCGCCCGCTCGAGATCGCGACGGTTCTTCAGGCTGGCATGCATCTCGGCGACGTAGAACCGGTAGCTGCCCCGCTCGTTGGCCTTGGTCCGGGCCAAGGCCACTTCGGCGTGGCGGATCAGACTGTCCGGATCGTTACCGTCGCCCGGAAAAACGGCGATGCCGATGGAGGCTGAGAGCTGGACCTTGTTGCCGCGGTGGTCGATAGGCTTCGCCAAGGCATCCAGAAGCCGCTGGGCCAGGGGCGCGGTGGCGGCAGTGGTCTCGCTCTCGCTTTGGATGATGGCGAACTGATCGCTACCCAAGCGCGCCAGCATGTCGCCGTTACGCAGCGCGATCTTCAGCCGGCGCGCGACGGCGACCAGAAGCGCGTCGGCAGAGGATTGGCCGTAGCGTTCATTGACCTCGCCGAAATGGTCGATGTCCAGCCGAAACACGGCGGCCGTACTGCCGCGCCGCTGAACCAGCCGGAGGACGTCGGCGAGCCGGCCCCGGAATAGCACCCGGTTCGGCAGGTCGGTCAACGGATCATGGCCGGCGAGATGGCGAAGTTGCGCCTCGGTTTGCTTGCGTTCGGTGACGTCGAGTGAGACGGTGACCACCTCGCGGGTCTTGCCGGTCGCGTCCGCAACCGGCACGTGGGTGGTGAGCAGATCCTTTGCCTGGCCGTCGTGATCGCTGCGGCGCTCTTCGAAATAGTCGACCGGCCGGCCACTCTCGAAGACCGTCCTGATCACCCGCACCTGCTCACCGTCGAGGCGCGTGTCGGCCGATGGGACAGACCGATCGAGGCCGAAGAAGGTGCCGTGATGTTGATTGAAAAAGCTGAGCTTACCCTCCGGGTCCGCGGCCGAGATCATGGCTGGGACAGCATCCGTCACCGCCTTGAGATCGGAACGGGCCTGCTCGGCCTGGGCCCGGGCGCGCTGGGCTCGAAGCAGGAGCTCCCGGGTCTTCTTGCCCTCGTCCATGAGCAGGCCGATGAGGATCGTGCCGCTGAGAAGAACGCCGCTGAGCGTGAACAGATTGGCCCGGTGGCCGTCGCTGAGGCGAACCATCACGTCGTTTCGGCCCTCGGCGATCTCCCGGACCAACTCCCGCATGTGCTGGCGCAGCGTTGAGGCGATGGTCACAAGGTCATCGGCGACCGCTGCGGAGGAGAGCTCGTCGACCGGCGTGCCGGCGCTATCGCTGAACCGTCCCCAGCGGGTATGGAACGCATCGATGGCGACGCCGAGTCGCGCCAGGGAGGGGCTGGTTCCGGTTCTTTCCCGCCGAAGCTTCGCCAAGACCCGGTCGGTCCGCTGCCGCCAGCCGACGGAACCAAGCTGATCCGCGGGCGTCGCGCGGATACGCTGGGCCAGAAGATCGAGCTCCGTGGCGCTGTCCGCCAGCTGCCAGATGGCGACGCCGCGCTCGGCGATCGGTCCGGGATCGAGCGCCGCGAGCTGGCGATAACCGCCGGCGATGCTCCAGACGAACACCACCAGCGCGGTCGTAAGCAGCGCCAGGCGCGTGAGATAGGGGAGATCGAGTGACCTCACGGGCCCTCGCACGCCAAAAAACGCGAGCCCGACGGCGATGGCAGATGGTGAAAAGGCAAGCCCGATCTCCGGTGATGGCCGCACGACCAACTTGACGATCGGCGCTATCTTGCTCACCACCACTTAAGGAACGGCTAACGGCGCTTCGGATTGCGTCGATCTCGATCGCTTCCAGAGGTCGCACGTTGCGAAGCGGGTGTTCGATCGGTTGCTCCGGATACCGATGGCAGCCGCTTCAGAGCCGCCGACCCGAAGTCCCGCCGCGAGCCAAGGTTGTGATGTCCGAGCAGTCTCCTTCATCCGAAAACGGCTTTGCCGTCGCCGAGCATCAGAGCCGGCGCGCCTTCGCGGACGAGCTCCACAACCGCCCCTCGCCGGTATTGGAGCCGCCGGCTCATATTACCCATTTCGCCTTCATCGAAGGCGCCGGAGGGGCTGAGCAAAGACGCCACATCGATGCGCTTTGCCAGCAATATGGTGCACTGGCGGTGCCTTCGGACGCGCTCCATCACAGCGCAGATTTGGGCGAATTTCGCTTCCGTTGGGAGCAGCATACCGAATTCTCGACCCTCACTTTTTTCCGCTACGGAGCGTTCGAGACACCGTTCGATGAGCCCGCCAGCCAGCTCGTCCCGCGTCAGTGGCTGGCTTCATTTCCAGGCAAGGCGCTGGTAGCTGTCCAGATGGCCCTGGTCGGGTTCAGCGAACCGCCGAGCCGGAAATCGCTACTGACGTGGTTCGAGGGCCATCGGTTGTTCGGCGGTTTCGCCGCCAACGGCAAGGTCCGTCTTTGGAACAGCCTCAGGATCCACGATGACGGCTACGCCCGGGTGCTCGCCCATGCCGCGGATCTGGACGCGGAACGTTGTGGGCGGATGGTTCAACGTGTCCTCGAGATCGAGACCTACCGCAACATGGCGCTTCTGGGTCTGCCGCTGGCCCGTCAACTGGCGCCCGAACTCCGGGATATGGAAGAAACCCTCGTTGGGCTGCCGACCCAGATGGCCGAGCGCCGCGATCGCGACGAGCAACGGGGCCAGCTCAAACACTTGTCTCAACTGGCGGCGACCACTGAACGTATGGTGGCAGACAGCGCATTTCGGTTCGGCGCCACCCGGGCCTATGCCGACCTCGTGTCCGCGCGACTAAGGGAGCTGGACATGACGCGATCCGACGACGTCCAGCTCTTGCGCGAGTTCATTGCCCGGCGATTTGAGCCGGCGGTTCAAACCTGCGCCTCTGTCCAAGATCGGCTCCTGGGTCTGAGCGAGCGGATCAATCGCGCCGCCGACCTTTTGAGCACGCGGGTGGATCTGGACGTCGAGGAACAGAACCAAGCGCTGTTGCGCTCGATGAATAAGCGGGCCCAGCTCCAGGTTCGCCTGCAGGAAACGGTCGAGGGACTGTCGGTGGTGGCACTGACTTACTACGCGATCGGCCTATTCAACTACCTGGTCCAGGGCACCAACGTCTCGATTGGTCCCCTATCGGCGGATCTCCTGGTCGCGATCGCGGTGCCGGTAACGCTTATCTGGGTGTGGCTCACCATCAAATGGTTCAAGCGCAAAATGATCAAGGAGCGCGGCTCCTGAAGAGCGTCCGGCGCCAGATATGTCCTTGTGAACAAAGTCCATTGTGCGACGATATGCCGAGAGCGCTGTGCTGCTTGGCGCCTTCAATCGGCGGTCCAGTGGCGCTACGTCACCGGCAGTGGTGGTCCCCTAAACCGAGTTCTAGAAAGATTGCCGTCGGACCGCTATGACCGCGGCAACGGTTTGGTGGTTGAGAGGAACAGAGCATTGGCTTCGAAAAGCTTGTCCGTTTTGCTGGCGGCAATCGCCGCTTTCCTGCTCGTCGTCGAGCCCGCGACGGCAGCCGAGCCACAGCCGTGGCAGCTTGGCTTTCAGGAAGCCGGTTCGCCGGTGATGGAGCAGGTCAACAGTTTTCATAACCTTCTCTTGTTCATCATCATCGCCATCAGCCTGTTCGTGTTGGCGCTCCTGATCTACGTTGCCTACCGGTTCAACGCGTCGCGCAGCAGCAATGCCACGAGGACCACACACAACACGCTGCTCGAGGTCATCTGGACCGGCGTGCCCGTCCTCATCCTTCTCATCATCGCCGTACCGTCGTTCAAGCTCCTCTATTTCCAAGACACCGTCGCCGAGCCGGAGATGACCATCAAGGCGATCGGCCGTCAGTGGTATTGGTCTTACGAGTATCCGGACCACGGCAATTTCACTTTCGATGCCTACATGCTCGAAGATGATGAGTTGGAAGAGGGGCAGCCCCGCCTTCTGGCTACGGACAACGAGGTTGTGGTGCCGGCCGAGACCAATATCCGGGTTCTCATCACCGCTTCGGACGTGCTGCATAGCTGGGCAATGCCGTCGCTTGGCGTCAAAACCGACGCGGTCCCTGGTCGATTGAACGAAACCTGGATACACATCAACGAGCCCGGCATGTATTACGGTCAGTGCTCAGAGATTTGCGGTGTCCGGCACGGTTTCATGCCGATCGCCATTCGCGCCTTGCCCCGAGACGAATTCGACGGTTGGGTTGAGCAAGCGAGGGAACAATTCGCCAAAGCTGACGACGGCTTCACCGTCGCCAATCGCTAGACGAACGCTGGAGAGCTGTTGATGGCTTACGCTGCCGCTGATGCCCACGACCACCACCCGAGCGGCTGGAAGCGTTGGGTTTATTCGACCAACCATAAAGACATCGGCACGCTCTATCTTTGGTATGCCGGGGTCATGGGCATCATCGGCATGCTCATGTCAGTCATTTTCCGCCTGGAACTGATGGCGCCCGGCGATCAGATCCTCGGCGGTGACTATCATCTCTACAACGTCCTGATCACGGCCCACGGCCTGATCATGATTTTTTTCTTCGTCATGCCGGCGTTGATCGGCGGCTTCGGGAACTGGATGGTGCCGCTGATGATCGGCGCGCCGGACATGGCATTCCCGCGTATGAACAATATCAGCTTCTGGCTGCTGACCCCGGCCATCCTCCTCCTGATCGGATCGATGCTTCTGACGAGCGGTTTCGGCGGCGGCTGGACCGTTTATCCGCCGCTCTCGTCGACGCTTGGCCATCCGGACATGGCGGTCGACATGGCGATCTTCAGCCTGCATCTGGCCGGCGCGTCATCGATTCTCGGCGCGATCAACTTCATCACCACGATCTTCAACATGCGTGCGCCGGGCATGACGTTGCATAAGATGCCGTTGTTCGCCTGGTCGATCCTGATCACGGCCTTCCTGCTGCTGTTGTCGCTGCCGGTCCTGGCCGGTGCCATCACCATGCTGCTGACTGACCGCAATTTCGGCACGGCGTTCTTCGATCCCGCCGGCGGCGGCGATCCGGTCCTGTTCCAACACCTGTTCTGGTTCTTCGGCCACCCCGAGGTCTATATCATGATCCTGCCGGCGTTCGGGATCGTCAGCCACATCGTTTCGACCTTCTCCAAGAAACCGGTGTTCGGCTATCTCGGCATGGCCTATGCCATGGTGTCGATCGGCGTCATCGGCTTTATCGTCTGGGCGCACCACATGTTCACGGTCGGTATGGGCATCGACGCCAAGGCCTATTTCCTGGCGGCGACGATGATCATCGCGGTGCCTACCGGCATCAAGATTTTCAGCTGGATCGCCACCATGTGGGGTGGCTCGATCGAGTTCAAGACGCCGATGCTTTGGGCCGTGGGCTTCATCTTCATGTTCACGGTCGGCGGCGTCACCGGCGTGGTTCTGGCGAATGCCGGCGTCGACACGGTTATGCACGACACCTACTACGTCGTCGCTCACTTCCACTATGTGCTGTCACTGGGCGCCGTGTTCGCGATCTTTGCGGGCTTCTTCTACTGGGTCGGCAAGATGACCGGAAAGCAATATCCGGAGGGCCTTGCCAAGATCCATTTCTGGCTGACCTTCATCGGCGTCAATCTCACCTTCTTCCCCCAGCACTTCCTGGGCCTGGCCGGTATGCCCCGGCGTATTCCGGACTACCCGGACGCCTTCGCCGGCTGGAACATGGTGTCTTCGATCGGTGCCCTGATTTCGGCGGCGAGCGCGGTTTTGTTCCTCTGGATCCTCTACAAGACCTTCGCCGCCGGCGAGAAGTGTGCGGACAACCCATGGGGCGAGGGGGCCGAGACCTTGGAATGGACCGTCTCGTCACCGCCGCCGTTCCACACCTTCAACGAGTTGCCGCAGGTGCGATGAGGCGCTGCAGAGATCTCCAGGTCCATGGTTTCGTCTAGCCCGCCCACAACGCTGATCGCGGAGACGGCGCGTCGAGGGACGCCGACCGCGTCCGAGATCCGTGACTATTGGGTGCTGCTCAAGCCTAATGTCATGCGTTTGGTCGTATTCACGGGCTTTGTCGGCTTGTACCTGGCCCCGGGCGATCTGCATCCTGTGTTGGCCGCGGTCGCCATGCTCTGTATCGCCGTCGCCGCCGGTGCGGCCGCCGCAATCAACAACTGGTATGACAGCGACATCGACGCGGAGATGGGGCGAACGAGGCGCCGGCCCACGGCTTCGGGCCGGATCAGTCCGCACGATGCGCTCACTTGCGGTGTCACGCTCGCCATTTTGTCGATCATGACCATGGGCGTGGCGGTGAACTGGATGGCGGGCGCGCTGCTGGCCGTGACGATCGGGTTTTACATCCTGATCTACACGGTGTGGCTCAAGCGGCGGACCCCTCAGAACATCGTCATCGGCGGTGCGGCCGGCGCCTTTCCGCCAATGATCGGCTGGGCCGCTGTGACCGGTTCGATCGATCTCATGCCGCTGTTGATGTTCGCCATCATCTTCACCTGGACACCGGCCCATTTCTGGGCCTTGGCGCTGGTGAAGCGGGGAGATTATCAACGGGTTTCGGTGCCGATGCTGCCGGTGGTCGAGAGCGAACGGCACACGCTCAATCAGATTTTCGTCTACACCGCGCTCTTGATCGCCCTGTCGCTCCTGCCGCTACCCTTCGGCACCGCGGGTGCCAGCTATGGTGTCGCGGCTGCGGCGCTCGGCGTTTGGTACGGCCACCATGTCTGGCGCCTATGGCGACGTTATACAGACATGCGGGCGATGGCTGCATTCAAGGTGTCAATCGCCTATCTTTTCGGACTATTTCTCGCGATGGTGGCCGACAAGCTCATCGGCGGGATGGGGCTGGTATGAGCGACGAACGCTCCCAACGGTTGCGGCGGAAAAACCTGGTCGTCGGCGCTCTTTTGGCCGGCTGTGTGCTCCTGTTCTATCTGATCACCGTGGTCAAGATAACGGGCGGTGGTGGATGACGGCGACGACGCGAACGGCGCTCGCCTCCTTCGCGGTCGTTCTTGGCATGATCGGGCTCACCGCCGCCGCCGTGCCGCTCTACGACCTGTTCTGTCGGGTCACGGGTTATGGCGGGACGACGGTCCGCTCGGAGGCCGCGACGGGTCCGGTGGCGGGGCCGCCGGTCACAGTTCGCTTCAACGCGGACGTGGCCGGTGATCTCCGCTGGTCCTTCCGACCGGTCCAGCAACAGGTGAGCCTCGCCATCGGCGAACAGAAACTCGCATTCTATGAGGCGGTGAACAGAAGCGATCGACCGGTGGTCGGTACCGCGACATTCAACGTGACACCCCATGGCGCTGGGCTCTATTTCGCCAAGATCGAGTGCTTTTGTTTTCAGGAACAGGTTTTGGAGCCGGGTGAGAAAGTGCAAATGCCGGTGTCTTTTTTTGTCGATCCGTCGATCCTCGAGGATCCGGCCGCCCTCGACATCCGGACAATTACCCTCTCATACACATTTTTCGAGGACCGAGAGGCCACGAGCAAATTGCTGGCGGGCGACGGTGGTGCTAGCTCTCCTGCGGACGGCTGAGCCGGTGCTCATGGCTCGCGAGACCAGCTTCGGCCGTGCGCCCGCGGCGGTTGGCTAGGAGGAGTATCTGATGGCGACGCAGACGGAGCCGGTTGACGGCGGCCATCATGACGAGGTCAAGCACGACTATCACCTGGTCGAACCCAGTCCCTGGCCTTTCGTCGGCAGCATTGCAGCACTGTTTCTGACCTTCGGCCTCGTGCTTTGGATGCACGACTATGCCGGGGGGATGCTGGTTACGCTCCTGGGGCTCGCGGGCGTCATCGCTACCATGGCCTTCTGGTGGCGGGATGTTCTGAAGGAAAGCCGTAGTGGCGATCACAGCCAAACTGTGAGCTTCGGCCTCCGGCTCGGCATGATCTTGTTCATCACGTCCGAGGTCTGTTTCTTCGCCGCCTTTTTCTGGGCTTACTTCTGGGGTGCTCTGGTGCCGCCCGACACGGTCGCCACCGCCTGGCCGCCCCAGGAGATTGCGCCCGTTGATGCCTACAGCATACCGCTGTTGAACACGCTTATCCTTCTCTTGTCCGGCACGACCGTCACCTGGGCCCATCACACAATCCGCGAAGGCGACAACGAGACGGCGTTCAAAGCTTTGGCGCTCACCGTGGGCCTGGGTGTCATTTTCCTTGGTTTTCAGATCTATGAGTATGTTCACGCCATTCATCTCGGTCTGACGCTCCAGAGCGGCGTATTCGGCTCGACCTTCTACATGGCGACCGGCTTCCACGGGTTTCATGTGTTCGTCGGCGCCGTGTTCTTGGCGGTCTGCACCTGGCGGGCCTACAACCTGGCGCTGCGGGCGGAAAAGCATATCGGCTTCGAGGCTGCCGCCTGGTACTGGCACTTTGTCGACGTGGTCTGGTTGTTTCTGTTCATCTGCGTCTATGTCTGGGGCGGCGCCCAGGAGTTCGTGAACCAGCCCGTTCCCGGCTCCTGAACCCGTTGCCGTCGACCCGTCCGATCGTCCTTGCGGGAGCGCGCCGACGCTGTGGTCGGGTGGTTCGGATTATGTTCGAAGACCGCCACCGTCGACGGGACGTCTCTTGAGCTCAGGCGTGGCCGTCAGCAAGGGTTTCAGGCCCGGGTGGGCGTTCACCCTCCTCGCCGCCGCAGGTCTGACAACGCTCCTGTTTCTGGGCATCTGGCAGTTGCAGCGCCTGGCCTGGAAAGAAGATCTCATCGCCACCATCGAGGCCGGTCTCGCGGCACCGGCGACCAGGGTCGATGAGCTCGACGACATCGAGGCCTTCACCCGCGTTGCGATCGAGGGCGAACTCGCGACGGATCGCCTCACTCTGTTCGGCACGACCACGCTTGATCGAGAGCTGGCTATGAACGTCCTGGCCACCGTGCGGGGGCCATCATCTCGAAACTGGTTGGCGGATTTAGGCCCCTTGCCGGAGCGCCTGTCGGAACAGGCGCTGGCGGGCGAACTGTCCATTGAGCGGCCGGCGTCTGTGGAAGGGATTTTGGTGGAACCCCAAGGACGAGGCCCGTTCACGCCCGCCAACGATCCGGCGGACGGCCAGTTCTACGCCCACGATCTTGGCGAGCTCGAGACCTATTTCGGCTTGCCCCTCGAACCCTGGATTTTCGTCAGTGAAACGCCGCTTCGTGTCGAGCTGCTGAATGCAGATCCGGTGGTTCTGGTCAATCGGGTCAGCGCGGATCTCCCGAACAATCATCTGGGCTACGCCATCACCTGGTTCGGACTGGCTGGAGGTCTGCTCGCGATCTATGTCGCTTTTGGCAGACATCGGGCGAGAAACGAGAGATGACGGTGCGACCTGGCATAAGCGGCGTTCGCTTTTGGGCCGGCCTGACGGCGGTGGCGGTTTACGCTCTGATCATTCTGGGCGGGTGGGTGCGTTCCACCAATTCCGGGCTCTCCTGTCCCGACTGGCCCACCTGCTATGGCCAATGGGTGCTGACACCCGCCGATTTCGCGGCCCTGGGTGATGTTGGGTACTCTTATTTCCAGGTCATGCTGGAGTGGGGTCACCGGTTCATGGCCGCTGTCGTCGTTGGGCCGTTGATCTTGGTTCTGGCGATCCTGACCTTCCGCTCGCGGGCGGCTCATCCGACCAGTTTCAAGCTCGGCATCTCGCTTGTGGTCTTGCTCCTGGTTCAAGCAAGCCTCGGCGGTCTGACCGTACTCGACGCAAACAGCCCGTGGTCGGTGGCGCTTCATTTGGGCAATGCGCTGATCCTCTTCGCAGCGGTCTTGATGCTGGTGCTCGGCGCGGGCCCGAAATCGTCAGTTGCTGTCGAGCGAGGCACCATTGCTTTAACGCTTATCTGGTTCGTGGCGCTCATGACCATGATCACAGCCGCCATCACGGCCAAAAGCGGCGCGTCCCTGGCCTGCTCGTCCTGGCCGCTTTGCAACGACACGCTCTGGGTCGATTGGTCGGACCCGCAGGTGAGGATCAATGCGACCCACCGGCTGCTGGCGGCATTGACGGTCGTCGGCGTCGTTGTCCTGGCGGGCCTGTCGTGGCGCGGAGGCGATAATGTTCTTTCGAAATTTTTGGGTCTCGCCTTGGCCGCCCTCCTGCTCGAGGTGGCGCTGGGGGCGACCCTGGTGATGCTGGAGAACCCGGTCTGGGCGGCGGTGAGCCATCAAGCCCTGGGCGTTCTGGTCTTCGCTCTCATCACGCTCGCCCTCGGCCGATCGCTGCAGGCGAGCCGTGCGTTGCCCAGGCCAGCCTCCTTGGGATCAGGTGGACATGTCGGCCTACGCAGCGCTTGAGGAGCGTTTTCGCAAGCTCGACGCGCTCGATCGGACCTTAGCGCTCCTCGAATGGGACCGGTCGGTCATGATGCCGAAAGGTGCCGGCGAAACGCGCGCCGAGCAGACCGCCACGCTGGCCGTGATGAGCCACGAACTCTTAAGTGATCCAGAGACAGCCGCCTGGATCGATCAGGCAAAATCCGAGAACCTCGGTGACTGGCAGCAGGCCAATTTGAGAGAAATTGAGCGGATCCACCGGCAAAAGGTCGCTCTGCCCTCGGACCTGGTGGCAGCGCTCGCGAAGGCGGCCCAGCGCTCCGAGCTGGCCTGGAGAGATGCCCGCGCCGAGGCCGATTTCGTCACATTCTCGCCGCTTTTGGCAGAGGTGATCCGTCTGGTCCGCGAAGAAGCGGCGATCAAAGGCGAGGCTCTGCGCCTCGGAGCCTACGACGCGCTTCTGGCCTCTTTTCAACCCGGTGTCGATCAACGGGCGATCGACCGCTTGTTCGAGCCGCTCGCCGATCGTCTCCCCGATCTCTTGGAGCGCGTTCTTACTTCACAGAAAAAGCCGCTTGTGCCCCATGGGCCGTTCGCCGTCGACCGCCAGCGCGATCTCGCCCAGCGGTTGATGGCGCAGATCGGGTTCGACTTCGACCGCGGCCGGCTCGACGAAAGTACCCATCCCTTTTGCGGCGGGGTGCCGGGCGATATCCGCATCACCACCCGTTACGACGAGGCCGACCTGATCAGCGGGATCATGGGTGTGGTCCATGAAACCGGCCACGCGCTCTACGAGGCCGGGCGGCCCGAGGCGTGGATGGCCCAGCCCGTGGGCGAGGCGAGGGGCATGGCCGCGCATGAGAGCCAGTCGCTCATCATCGAGATGCAGGCCTGCCGCTCGGAACCTTTCTTGACCTTCCTCTCGGGCCAGCTGATCGAGCGGTTCGGCGAGCAGCCGGCGTTCATGGGCGATAATCTGCGGCACCTGACCACCTTCGTCAGCCGGGGCCTGATCCGGGTCGACGCCGACGAGGTGACTTACCCGCTTCATATCCTCCTGCGCTACCGCCTGGAGAAGGCGCTGATCAGCGGCAATCTGGAGGTGGCCGATCTGCCCGGCGCCTGGAACGACGGTCTTTTCGAGCTTTTGGGGGTCCGGCCGGACAATGACCGGGTCGGCGTGCTCCAGGACATTCACTGGCCGCTCGGTCTCTTCGGCTATTTTCCGAGCTACACACTTGGCGCGCTTTTAGCTGCCCAACTGTTTCAGGCAGCGGTCAAAACCGCACCGACCATACCGTCGGATCTAGGTCGCGGTGATTTTCGCGGGCTCCTCGCCTGGCTCCGGGAGAACGTCCACGGCCACGGCTCTAGATTGAGCTTCGACGAGCTTGTCATCGCCGCCACCGGCCAACGCTTAAGCGCGGATCCTTTCCTCAGCCACCTCGAAAAACGATATCTGACCAGGGGCTGATGCAAAGCTGGCGCGGCTTCCGGCCAAGCTGCTACATGTCGTCCCTTACGGGGAGGTATGCTTGCCTGTTCAATTCGTCAGCACGCGCGGCGAAGCGCCAGCGGCCAGTTTCGAAGAGGTGCTGCTTTCGGGCATTGCGTCCGACGGCGGCCTTTACGTGCCCAGCACCTGGCCATCGATCAAAGGCGGGGTTCGCTCGCTCACCGGCGCCGGGTTCGCCGAAGTGGCGGCACGGGTCATGGCGCCGTTCGCGGACGGATGTTTCGACGATGACGAGCTCTCTCAGCTGACCCAGGCGGCCTACGACACCTTCGCCCACCCATCGGTCGTGCCGCTTCGCCAGTTGGGTCCGGACGACTGGCTCCTGGAGCTGTTCCACGGGCCCACGCTCGCCTTCAAAGACGTGGCGATGCAGCTTTTGAGCCGGATGTTCGAGGCCGTTCTGGCGCGCCGGCAGACGACCATGACCATCCTCTGCGCCACGTCCGGTGACACCGGTGCCGCCGCGGTCGGCGCCCTTAAGGGCCGACGCAACATCCATCTGGTCGTTCTGCATCCCAAGGGACGGGTCTCGGAGGTCCAACGGCGGCAGATGACCACCGTCGATGACGACAATGTCACCAATATCGCTATTGAGGGGACGTTCGACGATTGCCAGAAGCTGGTCAAAGCGATGTTCGCCGATCGGGAGTTCGCCGAGACTTACGCGCTCGCCGCGGTCAATTCGATCAACTGGGTGCTGATCGCCGCCCAGGCGTCCTACTATGTGTTTTCGGGGCTCGCCATCGGCGGCGGTGTCCGGCCGCCGGCCTATTCGGTGCCGAGCGGCAATTTCGGTGACGTTTACGCCGGCTACGTGGCCCATCGCATGGGGCTTGCAATCGATCACCTGATCGTCGCGACCAATCGTAATGACATTCTGGCCCGTTTCTTCAGCTCCGGCCGCTATGCCGCCGAACGGGTTCATCCGACCATCAGCCCGAGCATGGACATCCAGATCGCGAGCAACTTCGAGCGCCTCTTGTTCGACGTCTTCGGTCGCGACGGCTCGAAAGTGGCCCACACCATGGAACGGTTCGCCGAAACCCGGTCCTTCGAATTGGGCCAAGACCGGCTGAAAGAACTGGGCGAACTTTTTGCCAGCGCCCGGATCGAAGAGCTTGAGACCTTGAGCATCATCGCCTAGATCTACGATCGGGGCGGCGGTATCGTCGATCCGCACACGGCCGTGGGTATCGGTGCCGCCGAAAAGTGCGCGAAGAAGGTCCGAGGCCCTTTGGTCACGCTCGCCACCGCCCACCCGGCCAAGTTTCCGGATGCGGTCGAGACGGCCGTCGGGGTTCGTCACCACCTGCCCGACCGATTGGCCGACCTCCATGACCTGGACGAGCGCATGGTCACGATCGAAAACGACCTGGAAGCCGTTCAGGAACACATCCGGACCGTGATCCCGTGACGGCAGACGGTTCGAGCTCGGATATTCGCCGCACGGTCCGGTCCGACGGGCTCACCGTGCTCTCCCGACCGATGCCGCATCTAGGTACGGCCAGCATCGGCGTCTGGTTGGATGTGGGCGCTCGCCATGAGCCGGCCGAGCGAAACGGTGTCGCTCATTTCCTCGAGCATATGGCCTTCAAGGGCACCAACCGCCGTAACGCCCAGGCGATCGCGTCGGAAATCGAGGATGTCGGCGGCCAGCTCAACGCCTACACATCGCGCGAGCAAACCGCCTATTACGCTCGGATCCTGGCCGACGACCTGCCGCTCGCGGTCGATCTTTTGAGCGACATTCTCCAGCATTCGACTATCGACGAGGAAGAACTGGAGCGTGAGCGGACGGTGATCCTGCAGGAAATCTCCCAGCTCGAGGATACACCGGACGAGTGGGTGTTCGATCAGTTTCAGGCCTGCGCCTTCCCGGATCATCCCCTCGGCCGATCTATCCTCGGCGCCGAAACGATCATCAAATCGATGCCGCGCGCTGCGCTCACCGACTATATGGGCAGCCATTACGGGCCCGAGACCATGGTGGTGGCCGCTTCCGGCAAGCTCGACCACGATCGGCTGGTCGACCTGGTGGACGACCATTTCGACGATCTTCGACCGGTAGGCCCCAATGGCTATGAACCCTGCCGGTATCAGGGCGGCGCCGATGTTCGTGACCGGGATCTCGAACAGGTGCATCTGATCGTCGGTCTGGAGGGGGTGCAGCTAGACGATCCCGATTACTACGCCCTCCAGGTGCTGACGACGGCGCTGGGCGGCGGCATGTCCTCCCGGCTGTTTCAGGAGATCCGCGAAAAGCGCGGGCTCGCTTACTCCGTTTTTTCCTTCTCCGCCAGCTACCGCGATGGCGGCCTGTTCGGCATGTATGCCGGAACCGGCGAGCGGGAGGTCGACGACGTTGTGGCGGTGATGGCTGATCAGCTGCTGGATGTGGTCGCCAATGCCGACGACGCCGAATTGGCGAGGGCTCGGGCGCAGCTCAAAGCCGGTCTGTTGATGTCCTTGGAGAGCTGCTCCGCCGTCTGCGAGGATCTGGCCCGCCACGAGCTCATGTTTGGCCGGCAGATCCCGATGGATGAGATGCTGCTGAAGATCGATCAGGTCGACGGCGCGGCGATCCGCAAGGTCGGCCGGCGGTTGATCGAGGGGGCACGGCCAACCATGGCGGCGATCGGTCCGGCCCGGCAGGTTCCCGATCTGGAGATCATTCGTGAGGCGCTTCGCCTGTGAGCCAGCCCGCCGCCGGGTCTGGCCCGCTGCCGTCCCTGCCAGACGCCGGCGGCAACGCCGTTGGCCGGGGGATCGCCTGGATGGTTCTGGCCATGGCGCTGTTGGCATCGATGGACGCGGCGTCGAAGATCCTGGTTCAGACCTATTCGGTCTTCCAGCTCCTGTGGATCCGGCACCTGGTCCTGTTGGGTCTTCTGCTCACTATTCGCGGGCCGCGCCTGGTCGGCACGCTGTTTGAAAGCCGGCGACCGGTCCTACAGACCGTGAGGGTGACGGCATTGCTCGTGGAAATGGCCATGTTTATGTGGGCCGTTCGCTATCTGCCGCTGGCCGACACCCACGCCCTTCTGGCCGTCTCACCCCTGGTCGTCACCGCGCTCGCCTGGCCCATTTTGGGTGAGCCGGTCGGTCTCAGGCGCTGGTTCGCCGTGTTGGTCGGCTTCGTCGGCGTCCTGATCATCATCCGCCCCGGCTTCGGCGTGTTCCAGCTGGCGGCGTTGATACCGCTCGCCGGCGCCGCGCTTTGGGCCGGTTACCAGGTGATGACCCGCCTGGTATCGCGGACCGATGGCGCCGATACGGCCTTCGTCTATCTGGCGGTGGCGGGTTCGATCCTGCCGGGCCTGTTGATGCCGTGGGTCTGGATCACGCCCCAGTCACTCTCTCATTGGCTCCTGTTCGGCCTGATTTCGCTCCTGGGTGCCGGCGGCCATGCTTGTCTCTTGACCGCGCTTCGAACTGCGCCCGCTGCCGGCCTGCAACCGTTCAGCTACACGCTTCTCATCTGGGCGGCGCTCTGGGGCCTTTTGATCTTCGGCCATTTTCCCGACAGCCTGACGATTGCCGGCGCCGCGCTGGTGGTCGGCAGCGGTCTCTACACCTGGCATCGAGAGCGGGTTTTGTCGCTTCCCAGATAAAAAAATGCCAGGCTCGCGAAAGCCTGGCCTAGCGGGGGAAGGGAGGTCCGATGACAGTGTTGCCGGGTGGGATCGACGGATTTGGCTTGTGTGAAGGTCCACCCGTCGCCGACAACGCGTGTACTGTGACCTGCGGCCGGTGCCCCGTCTGTGCGATGGATCACAGGTTGCCTGCACCATCGTGATTGCCACTTTGTTTGATCTAATATGGCCTCGGCGCCATATGTCGGCCTGACAAGTAAGGAGATTTCCCATGCCCGTGATCCGACGTCCGGACTGGTGGATGCCGGAAAACCTAGCGACGCCCGAACATGTCTATGTCAATCGGCGGCGGTTTTTGGCCCAGGCCGGCTTCGGTGCCGGAGCCCTGGCATCGGCGTCACTTTTGCCATTCGAGGCCAGTGCCGCCGGCGAGCCACTGATCGCAGCGGAGCTTTATCCGCCGGAGCGCAACCCGGCCTATACGGTCGACCGGCCGATCACTGGTGAAGATCTCGCGACGACCTATAACAATTTTTACGAGTTTGGTTCGCACAAACGGATTTCGGAGGCGGCCCAGCGGCTGGAGCTTCGACCCTGGGAAGTGGTCCTCGATGGTCTCGTTGAGGAGGAAATCCGGATCGATGCGGAAGAGCTGATCCGCAAGATGTCGCTGGAGGAGCGGGTCTATCGTTTCCGCTGCGTGGAGGCTTGGGCGATGACCGTGCCCTGGGTCGGCTTTCCGATGGCCGATTTGGTCGCCTTCGCCAAGCCACTTTCCGGCGCCAAATATGTGCGGATGGAGACCTTTCTCGATAAAGACATGGCGCCGGGTCAGCGGGAGTTCTGGTATCCCTGGCCCTATGTCGAAGGTCTGACGAGCGAAGAGGCGACGCACGACCTGGCCTTCATCGGCACAGGCATCTACGGCAAACCGATGCCGAAGCAGAACGGTGCTCCCATACGGCTGATCACGCCCTGGAAGTACGGCTTTAAATCGATCAAGTCGGTGGTGCGGTTCAGCTTCACGGAAGAACGCCCGGTGAGCTTTTGGGAGGAAGTCCAGTCCCGCGAATACGGTTTCTGGGCCAACGTCAATCCCGAGGTGTCGCATCCGCGATGGAGCCAGGCAATGGAAACCCCGCTGGGCACCCGCGACAAACGGCCAACGCTTTTATACAACGGCTACGCAGAGTTGATCGGCGATCTTTATAAAGGACTCGAAGGCGAGCGTCTCTTCATGTAGCCGTCGCTGCAGGCTTTTCCGAACAAATGTTTAGTTTGCTGCGCTGCAGCAATATTTGAGCTCGGCCAGTAGAGCTTTACTGCGGCGCAGTACAACTGAAAGTCAACACTTGACTTGACGACAGATCGGGCGGATTGCCCTTGACCTCAACTCGGCCTGTGCGTATTCACGAAAAAAAGTGCCGGGCCCGTAAAGACCCGGCAAGCTTGATCAGGGAGGCTAAACGTCTGGGTAAAGAAGGCAGAGCCTTCTCTCCGGATGAAACATCCAGATGAGCCGGCCTAAGCCGCCTCGCAGAACGGTCCCAGAGCAACGCCCGTTGCTGCAATGCAACATATAGGGTATCGGCTTGCGGTCAGCCAGCGCTTTTTTGCATGGCTGACGCCCCAGATATGCTGCCCTTCAGCTCACCAGCTGCCTTCTTCCTCAACCTTCTCCAACAAAAATTCGCGGAAAACCGCCAGTCTTTTGGAGTTTCTGAGCTCTTCGGGATAGACGAAGAAAGCCATGAATGATGGCCCTTCAACATCCGAAAGCACGCGCACGAGCTTGTTGGAGCGGTGGGTGAGATAGTCGGGCAAGGTGGCGATGCCCAAGCCCGCCTCTACCGCCGTCATCATGGCGATCACATTGTTGACCGTGAAATGGGCCTTGCGTGGCGCCACGTCCTCTCCTTGGCCCGCGTGAACCGGCCAGTTCAGGCTCGGTGCCGGCGGAGCCGTCTCTGTGCCGTAGACGATCAGCCGATGCTGATCGAGCGAGGCGACGTCCTTTGGCGCGCCCATGGTCTCCAGATAGTGGGGCGAGGCATAGAGGTGGGTGTGGACGGTCATCAGTTTGCGCTGGACCAGGTCGGCCTGGGTCGGCGGCTGTAGACGGATCGCCACGTCGGCCTCGCGCATCGACAGATCCGCCTCGCTGTCCTGGACCAAAAGGGTGATGCTGATGTCCGGATGGCGCTCGACGAACGCCGACAAGTGCGGCGTCAGCCAGATCGCGCCGAAACCAACCGTTGTGTTGATGCGCAGATGGCCGGCGGGTTCCTCGCGGCTTTCGCTCAACCGGTTCTCGGCGTCACGAACCTGGGTCGCCAGATCGCGGGCCGTCTGACGCAGGATCTCACCTTGTTCGGTCAAAACCAGGCCGCGGGCATGGCGATGAAACAGGACCGTTCCCAAGTCCTCCTCGAGCGCCCCCATCTGGCGACTGACGGCCGACTGGCTGATGTTCAGGCGTTCGGCCGCCCGGGTGAAGCTTCCGGCCTCGGCGACGGCGTGAAAAATGCGAAGTCTGTCCCAGTCGAGCACTGGGTCGATCACTCGGCGGCTTGACGGGCCGAAGCACCGATTTCGCGGGCGGCCAGCCATTTCTCCGCTTCCAAAGCGGCCATGCAGCCCGTGCCGGCGGCGGTCACCGCCTGGCGGTAAATCTTGTCCTGCACGTCGCCGGCGGCGAACACACCCGGCACGGACGTAGCGGTGCTGTCGGCAGCCGTGACGATGTAGCCTTCATCGTCCATCGCCACCTGGTCCCGAAACAGGCCGGTGGCGGGATCATGGCCGATGGCAATGAACACGCCCTCCACGTCGAGATCACTGATGGCGCCGCTATGGACGTTGCGGAGCTTGACGCCGGTGACCGAAAGGGGGGCTTCGGTGCCGACCACCTCTTCCAGAACGCTGTCCCACATCACCTCGATCTTCGGATGGGACAGAAGCCGATCCTGAAGCACCTTCTCGGCGCGAAGAGCGTCGCGGCGGTGAACCAGAGTGACCTTCTCGCAAAGCTGGGCGAGATAAAGCGCCTCTTCAGTCGCCGTGTTGCCGCCGCCGACCACCGCCACCTTTTTGTTGCGGAAGAAAAAGCCGTCGCAGGTGGCGCAAGCGGAAACACCAAAGCCGGAAAATCGTTTTTCGCTCTCGAGGCCCAGCCACCGGGCCTGGGCGCCGGTCGCGATGATGATGGCATCGGCGCTGAGCTCGTCGCCGCCATCGAGCGTCATGGTGAAGGGCAGGACCGAAAGGTCGACCGCCGTCACGATGTCCGAGATCAGTTCGGCGCCGCAATTTTGCGCCTGGTGGCCCATTTGCTCCATCAGCCAGGGCCCCTGGATCGCTTCTGCAAAACCCGGATAGTTCTCGACATCGGTTGTGATCGACAATTGGCCGCCGGTCTGCAGGCCTTGAACCAGCAAAGGCTCCAGATTAGCGCGGGCGGCATAGACGGCAGCCGTGTAGCCGGCGGGGCCGGAGCCGATGATCACCAGATGAACGTGACGCTTTGCCATCGCCGGCAGCACCCCTTCGGTTTGGTCAGTCGAGCGAGGTTCTAGACCGTGATATCGAATGAGGCCAGTTCGGTTGGGTTTGCCGGTTGGTCCAAAGCCGACGAATGGCCTGGGCCGCATCTTCCTTCACGTCAAGCGGCGGAGGTAGGCTGGCCCCCTCATCCGTCCAGGGGCGGATCCAACCGCCGTCCTCCAAGCCAGTCGCCAGGGTCTTGAGCTTGGCAGGCGTGCCTTTCACATCGAACAAATGGACAGGCACGCCGGCGAAACAAGCCTCGGCCATCATCGAGGCACTGTCGCTGGTGACCACGACCCGAGAAGCCAGACCTAGGAGGCCCGGATAAGGATTGGGGCCCTCGCTGCCGAACCCATGAAAGAGCCGGGGCTGCAAAGCTCGCTTCAGATAGTCGCTTTGAGCCACACCTGTGCGCCGGCTGGTGGTCACAAGAAGCTCGGCGTCCAAGCGGCCGGCGAGATCGCGCACCTGGCGAACGAGGCGCTCCGCTTCGCCGCGATCGAAAACCGCGCGTTTACTGCTGCCACCCACCAGCACGGCGATTTGTGGGCGGCTGCTATCCTCCAATTGTCGTGTCACTTGGCGAGCAGCGTTCGAGATCACGGCCCGGGTCAAGCGGTGCGGTGGTCCCAGCGTCGTCATCACGCCATCGCTGGCAGCGGGTTGGTCATGGCTCGGTACGATCGAGAGATCGATGCCCCGTTTCCAAGCCGGCTGCATCAGATAGATGACCACCGTCCGGCCGCGGCTCCGGTTCTTGATCCAGCGGGCTGCCGTTTCGGTTCGACGGCCGGCGGCGATGACGATGTCGGGCAGGGGTCCGCGAAATTGATTCCGTGCCGACGCCTTAAGATGCAAGAGGCTCGCGCCCAAAATAGGTGCGAGCCATTCCGCGCCAGGACGGTAGTGGAGGGGCTTGAGCTGATGGTCCCAGCCGAGAGACTCGGCCACGCCCCGGGCCTGCGTGGCGTGGCCGGGCCGATCATCAAGAAGCGCCCAGACCGTAGGCTCGGCTAGCGCCGTCTCAGACCTGGGACCCGACGCTCGGATTTCAGCCGTAAGCGACGTCGAGGATCTCGAAGTAGCGGGTGCCCCGCGGGGTCGTCACTTCCACGGAATCGCCAGCCTCTTTGCCGATCAGCGCCTGAGCCACCGGCGAGTGGATCGACAATCGACCGTTTTCGATCTCAGATTCCTCAGGCCCCACGATCTGGTAGAGCGTCTCCTTGTCGGTCTCCTCGTCGACCAGTTTGACTTTGGCCCCAAACATCACCTTGCTGCCGTTTTGTTTGGCAATGTCGATGACCTCGGCGACCGAAAGTTTGTGTTCGATCTCGAGAACACGACCCTCAATGAACCCTTGGCGTTCACGCGCGGCATGATACTCGGCGTTCTCCGAGAGATCGCCGTGTTCGCGCGCCTCCGCGATGGCTTTGATAACGGCGGGGCGCTCGACACTTTTCAGACGTTTGAGCTCATCTTCCAGACGGGCATACCCGTCCGGCGTCATCGGGATCTTTTCCTGCATGGCCGGAATGCCTCAAGAGGGTGGTCGTATTTGATGTCGATCATTGAGTGACCGTTCAACCAAGGTATTTAATGTAATGAGGCCGCATATGATTGCAACGGGGTCACATCAAGGCTCGAACGGGCGAGTGCCTCGATCGCCTGCACCGCCGCATTGGCACCGGCAACGGTGGTGTAATAGGGAACTTGGGCGGTAAGCGCGGCGCGCCTTAACGAGAAACTGTCCTTGATCGCTTGGCCGCCTTCGGTGGTGTTGATGACCATCGACACCTTTCCATCCGTAAGCAGATCGACGATGTGCGGGCGGCCCTCGAACACCTTTTTGACGGTCTCCACCTCGAGCCCGCTCGCCTTCAATGCGGCGGCGGTCCCACGGGTCGCGATCAGCGAAAAACCGAGCCCGATCAGCCTCTGGCCGCAGGCGACGGCGGCATTCTTGTCAGCGTCGCGAACCGAAACGAACACCGCACCAGCCTTGGGCAACGCGGCGCCGGCCGCGATCTGCGATTTGGCGAAGGCCATGCCGAAATCCCGGTCCAGACCCATGACCTCGCCGGTTGATTTCATCTCCGGCCCCAGAAGAAGGTCCACTTTCGGAAAGCGGGCGAACGGAAAAACGGCTTCCTTCACCGCCACATGGGGAGCCTCCGGCGGCGCCTGCCAAATGTCACCAAGCCTTTCGCCCACCATGATCCGGGCGGCGATCTTAGCCAGTGGCCGGCCGATAGCCTTAGCCACGAACGGCACCGTCCGGCTCGCCCGGGGATTGACCTCCAGCACGTAGACCCGGTCGTCCTTGACCGCGAGCTGCAGGTTCATCAGCCCTCGAACCCCCAGCGAGCGAGCCAGTATGTCGGCGTGTCGGCGGATATCGTCGAGGACCGGCGGGCTCAGGGAGTATGCCGGCAGCGAACAGGCGCTGTCGCCGGAATGAATGCCGGCCTGCTCGATATGCTCCATGATCCCGGCGACCTCGACCCGTTCGCCATCGGCCAGCACGTCGACGTCGACCTCGATCGCATTTTCCAGATAGCGGTCCAGGAGGATCGGGCCTCCCTTGGTGTCGTGGTCCAGATCCGCCTCGAAAGCGGCGACGTCGCCGGCGTTGTGGACAATACGCATCGCCCGGCCACCGAGCACGAAGGATGGCCTCATCACCAGCGGATAGCCGAGCGCACCCGCGGCGGCCGCAAGGTCGGCGCTGGCATCACAGATGGCGTTCGCCGGCTGTTGAAGATCATGCTCGTGCAACAGCGCCTTGAAGCGCTCACGGTCCTCGGCGAGGTCAAGCGCGTCCGGTGGTGTGCCCAGGATGGTGATGCCGTTGGCGACCAGGGCATTCACCAGTTTGAGCGGCGTCTGGCCGCCCAGTTGAACGATCGCGCCGACAAGCTCGCCGGCGTTCGCCTCGCGCAGGCAGACCGCGACCACGTCTTCGTCCGCCATCGGCTCGAAATAGAGGCGGTCGGCGGTGTCGTAGTCGGTCGAGACCGTTTCCGGATTGCAGTTGATCATGATCGTCTCGAAGCCGGCTTCGCGAAGGGCCAGCACCGCCTGCACGCAGCAATAGTCGAACTCGATACCCTGACCGATGCGGTTGGGGCCGCCGCCGAGGATCAAGACCTTGCGCCGATTTGTTGGTCGGGCCTCGCAGGCCAGCTTGCCGTCGGCGGTCGTGCCCGCCTCGTAGACGCCGTAAAGATAGGGCGTCGGTGACGGGAATTCGCCGGCGCAGGTGTCGATCCGGCGGTAGATCGGCTTGACACCCAGGGCCTGTCTTCGTTCCGCCACCTCGGCCGCGCTCAAGCCCGCGATCGACGCCAGACGGGCGTCAGAGAATCCCAAGCTCTTCAGCCGCGCCAATCCCGCCGCATCATGGGGCAGACCTCGGGTTTGGATCTCGGCCTCGACCACCATGAGATCCCTGATCTCGGACAAAAACCAGGGATCAATGGAGGTCGCGCCAAAGACGGCCTCGATCGTGAGGCCAGCCCGGAACGCCTCCGCGACGACCAAGAGGCGTTCGGGCAGCGGGCGGCCCAGCGCCGCCAAAAGGGCCTCTTTCCGCGCGTCTGGCTCGTCGCCGGCGTCGACCGGCCAGGGGTTGAACCCGTCGAGCCCGGTCTCGAGCGATCTCAACGCCTTTTGCAGGCTCTCGGCGAACGTCTGGCCGATCGCCATGGCTTCACCCACGGACTTCATCTGCGTGGTCAGGACGGGATCGGCTTCGGGGAACTTCTCAAAGGCGAAGCGGGGGATCTTGGTGACGACATAGTCGATCACCGGCTCGAAGCTGGCGGGCGTCATGCCGGTGATGTCATTGTCCAATTCGTCGAGCGTGTAGCCGACCGCCAGCTTGGCCGCGATCTTGGCGATCGGAAAGCCCGTAGCCTTGGAGGCCAGAGCCGAGGATCGTGACACCCTCGGGTTCATCTCGATGACGACCATCCGGCCGTCAGCCGGATTGATCGCGAACTGGACGTTCGAGCCGCCGGTCTCGACGCCGATTTCCCGCAGAACCGCGATCGAGGCATTTCTCATCCGCTGATATTCGCGGTCGGTCAGCGTCAGCGCCGGCGCCACGGTGACGCTGTCGCCGGTATGCACCCCCATCGGATCGACGTTTTCGATCGAGCAGACGATGATGCAGTTGTCGGCGCGGTCGCGGATCACCTCCATCTCGAACTCTTTCCAGCCCAGAACCGATTCCTCGACCGCGATCTCGCTGATCGGTGAGGCGTCCAGGCCGCTTGCCGCGATCTCCTCAAACTCGCTTTGATTGTAAGCGATGCCGCCGCCGGTCCCACCGAGCGTGAAGCTCGGGCGAATGATCGCCGGCAGGCCGGTGACCTCCAGCGCTTCGCGAGCCTCGTTCAGATTCCGTACGCGAACGCTTTTCGGCATGGCCAGGTCGATCCGCGCCATCGCCTGGCGGAACAAGTCCCGGTCCTCGGCCTTGTCGATGGCTTCCCTGTTGGCACCGATCAACTCGACGCCGGCGCGATCGAACGTGCCGTCCTCGGCCAACCGTTTGGCGACGTTGAGCGCGGTCTGCCCGCCCATGGTGGCGAGACACGCGTCGGGTCGTTCCTTGGCGATGATCTTGGCGACCACCTCCGGCGTAATCGGTTCGACGTAAGTGGCATCGACCATGTTCGGATCGGTCATGATCGTCGCCGGGTTGGAATTGATCAAAACCACCCGGTAGCCTTCGTCCTTGAGCGCCTTGATCGCCTGGGTGCCCGAATAGTCGAACTCACAAGCCTGCCCGATCACGATCGGCCCGGCGCCGATCACCAGGATCGACGAGAGATCATCGCGCCGGGGCATTATAAGGCTTGGTCCAGGCGATCGATGAAGCGATCGAACAGGTAAGCACTGTCCTGGGGACCGGGGGAGGCCTCGGGATGATACTGAACCGAGAAGATCGGCCGATCTCGGACGCTCAAACCCTCGACGGTGCCGTCGAACAAGGATTTGTGTGAGACCTCGACACCCTCGGGCAATCGGTCCGGCTGAACCGTGAAGCCGTGATTCTGGCTGGTGATTTCGACCTTACCGGTCGCCAGATCCTGGACCGGATGATTGGCGCCGTGATGGCCGAAAAGCATTTTCTGGGTTTCGGCGCCCAGCGCGCGGGCGAGCAATTGGTGGCCCAGGCAGATGCCGAACATGGGCTTGCCGCTTTTGATCAGGGCCTGCAGTTCGGGCGTCGCGTAGTCACCGGTGGCGGCCGGATCACCGGGCCCGTTCGAAAGAAAAATGCCGCCGGGATCAAGATCGAGAATGTCGCTGGCGCTCGCCGTCGCCGGCACGACGATCACCTCCAGATCACGCTCGGCAAGATGACGCAGGATGTTTCGTTTGGCGCCATAATCGATCGCGACGACCCGATGTTTTCCGCCGCCGCCCGGCGCAAAACCCTCGCCGTGACGCCAGAGCCCCTGATCCCAATCGTAGCGTTGGCGGCAAGTCACCTCGCGCGCCAGATCCCGGCCAACCATGCCGCCCCAAGCCGCCATCTCAGCGCGCAATGCTTCAATGTCGCCCTCAAGATTGGGCCCGTGGATCAGACCGGCGGTCTGGGCGCCGCTTTCGCGCAAAAGATGCGTCAGCGCTCTTGTATCGATACCGGCAATGCCGATCAGGTCTCGACGCTCGAGCCAGAGGCCAAGACTTGTGAGGCTGCGATAGTTCGACGGCTGGGTCGGTGTTGCGCGCAAGACCAGGCCGCGAGCGAAGACAGACGGGCACTCCTCGTCTTCGTCGTTGGCCCCGACATTGCCGATATGCGGGAAAGTGAAGGTGATGATCTGACCGGCGTAGGACGGATCGGTCAGGGTTTCCTGATATCCCGTCATACCGGTGTTGAACACCAGTTCGCCAACCGTTCGACCTACACGGCCCAAACCATAGCCGTAACAAACCATCCCGTCGGTGAGGACGAGGGCGGCGTCTTGCTCCATTTGCGTGGATCCAAAAGGCTCGATATGCGATGAAGGACGGGTCGCCGTTGCTCTACGCGGCGCTTGACACCAGGTCAAGAAAGGCCCACCTCGCGGGGTCGATCTAGTACCGGCTCTCGAGCTATCTGCTGGTCGGGAGTGGTTACGGAGGTCAAGATCCATGCTTCGTTCCGAGCTCAACGCCATGCTGCGCGAAGCGGCATCCAAGGACGATCATCCGACCCTGACGACGCTGCGCCTTGTGGCGGCGGCTCTGGAGGAACGTGATCTGAGTTCCCGTCAGGCGGGCCGAGACCATATCAGCGATCACGAATTGACCCTGATGCTTCGGGATATGGTCCAACAGCGGCGGGCCGAAATCCAGCGCTGTGAAAACTGCGGCCAGCTCGAGCTGGCCGAGCGGGAAGCGGCCGAAATCGACATCCTGACCCGCCTGTTGCCGGCGCCGTTGGATGAGAACGAAATCGAGCGGGCCGTCGACGAGGCCATCGACGAAGCCGAGGCGCATCAGTTGCGGGACGCTGGCAAGGTGGTTGCCCTGTTGAAGGAGCGCTATCCCGGCCGGGTCGATTTCGGCAAGGCGAAACGGGTCATCTGCGCCAAGCTTCACTGACGAGACATCGGCGCGTCGGGCTTCCTATGGATCTAGCGGACTTCAAAGCGCGTCTACCGATTCTCGACATCGTCGGAGGATACGTAAAGCTCCAGCGAGCCGGCAGCTTTTGGCGGGGTCGCTGCCCCTTTCATCAAGAGAAAACCCCCTCGTTCACCGTCACAGAAGCGCGCGGCACCTACCATTGCTTCGGTTGCAACGAGCATGGAAACGCCATCGATTTCTTGATGGGGGTCGAAAATCTGGACTTCGTCGAGGCGGTCAAGCGGGCCGCGGAACTGTCGGGCTTGCCAGAGCCTTTGGCCCAAAAATCGCCGGAAACGGAGCGCGCCAAGGAACTCAAGGACGCGCTCGCCGAAGCAGCCTCTTGGTTCGCCCGCAACCTTCGATCGGACGGAGGCGGCGGGGCGCGGGCCTATCTCGACGGTCGCGGGATCAACGAAACGTCGATCGAGGTTTTCCGACTTGGCTATGCAGGCGATGGGCGCGACACGCTCAGCCGCCATCTGACCAAGCAGGGTTTCAGCGACGATCAGCTTGTCGACGCCGGCATCAGCGGGCGAAGTGAGCATGATAGTTCCCTCTACGATCGGTTTCGTGACCGGCTGATCTTTCCGATCGCAGATCCCCAGGGCCGGGTAGTGGGTTTTGGCGGCCGAACGCTGGGCGAGGCGAAGGCGAAGTATCTGAATTCGCCTGAGGGCCCGGCGTTCCGCAAACGCGAGCTTCTCTACGGTGCGGATCTGGCCAAAGCGGCCCGACGCAGCGGCAAACCTGTGATCATGGTGGAGGGCTATACGGACGTGATCGCGCTCCACCAGGCGGAGCTCGGCCATGGTGTGGCGCCGCTCGGCACGGCGGTGAGCGCGGAACAGCTCAAGCTTCTCTGGCGGTTTGCCGACAATCCGGTGATCTGCCTGGACGGCGACGCCGCCGGGGTCAGGGCGGCGGCCAGGACAGCCGAGATCGCGCTCGAAACCATCCAGGCCGGGCGGATGCTCGGCTTCGCCGTGCTCGAGGCCGGCGATGATCCGGACAGCCTGATCAGGGCTGGAAAGGGCGAAGAGCTGAGCCGGCGCTTGAGCGACGCCATGCCGCTTGAACGTTTTCTGTGGGAGGCGATCAGCCGGGAGGCGCGTGTCGGTGGAGCCGATCAGCGGGCCGTGCTGAACCGCCGGGTCCGAGAGCTGAAGGGCTCGATTCGGGACGAGGATGTGCGCCGTGCCTACGGCGACGCCTGGTACTTTCGTCTACGGAACCTGTCGGGACGACCTCAAAAGCAGGTCTCGCCGCTGAGGCAGAAAAGCGATCTCAGACCTCGGCAAACCGGAGCGGCCGAGGTGCTGAATCCGCTGTTGGCAAGACCGCTCCTGATCGAAAGGTTCGCCGAAGAGTTGAGCGCAATTCGTTTCGAGGATCCCACTTTGGACAGCTTCCTCGCCGTCCTTCTCGATTGGTATGCGCGCGGCAACACCCTTGAAACTTCGTCGATTATTGACCATCTCACGCGGCAAGGTTTTGATGGGGTGATCGAAACGTTGAAACACTACCCAACGATTTCGGCTCACAGTGATGAAACCGCTGAGATTGCGCGTTACGCGATGATATTGGAGGTCCGTGCCAGGCATGCGACCCGTCATCGCGTGCGCTCATCATTGTCGGAGCGGGCGATCGACGCTTCGGCGGACGAGGTTGAGCGTGAAGTTGCTGCCGCTGACCGGGTCATGAACCAGATCGATGGATAGCCCAGTGACCCAAGGCATTGTGTCGAAAGGATTGTTTGCATGGTGAAGAAAGAGACTGCCGCCCGCTCAAGCAACGGCACTAATCAGGCCGAACTGGAGCCGGAGCCGATCGGCAGTCTCGATGAGCTGCTGAATATCGCGCCGGCGCTCAAGAAACTTTTCGGCAATTCGGGCAAGCGGCTCGCCGTTAGCATCGATCAATTGAATGCTGCTCTTCCTGACACGGTCCCGCCGGATCAAATCGACGAGCTCTTCGGGCTCTTGGAGTCGAAGGGCGTAACCGTCATCCGTGGGCCTGAAGGCCAGGAAGAGGATGAGGACGAGGATTCCGGTGGCGTCGACACCGCCGAGCTCGGCCGCACGGACGACCCTGTGCGCATGTATTTGCGTGAGATGGGCAGCATCGAGCTCTTGTCGCGCGAAGGCGAAATCGAGATCGCGAAGCGGATTGAGTCCGGCCGCAACATGGTTCTCGAGGCGCTCTGCGAAAGTCCGCTCACCATGCAGGCGCTGATTAGCTGGCGCGACAAGGTCGTGAACGGCCATGTCCTTTTGCGCGACATCATCGATCTCGAGGCAACCTATGGTGGTGCCCCGCAGGAGGGCGGTACTGCCGAGAGCGAAGAGAAGAGCGAGACCGGCGAGAGCGATGTGCCATCGCAGGCGGTTTCGGGCCTGTCGCCCTTACCGCAGCCGGCTGCAACCAATGGCGAAATCAAGGCCGAAGCGCCCGGCGAGGCACCCAAGCCAGCGGACCAGGACGGTGAGGAAGACGCCGCCGAGGGGGAAGAGACCGCCGAGGGCGAGGGCGAGGACGCCGACGATCTCGATGATGACAGCCCCAGCATCGCGGCCATGGAAAACCGGGTACGCGAAGATGTGCTGAAGACGTTTGATGACATCGCGCACTCCTACAAGCGTCTGAGGACGATGCAGGAACAGCGCCTCGCGGCCATTCAAGCGACCGAAGACGACGACGTCGATCCGCCCGCCGACAAGGCCTACGAGCAAGAGCGCGATCGCATCGTCGAGCTGATGAAGCAAGTTTCCCTCAACAACAACCGCGTGGAAGCGCTGGTCGAAGACATTCAGACCGTAAACAAGGAGCTGAATGTCATCGAGGGCAAACTGATGCGGCTCGCGGTCTCCTGCCGTGTTCCGCGGGAAAGCTTTCTCAAACAATATCGCGGCCACGAGCTGGATCCGGAATGGATCGACCGGGTGCGGCGGTTGAATGAGCGGGGCTGGGCCGAATTCGTCGACAATCACCGTGATGAAATCATCGATTTGCGCGAACAGATCGCCGAGGTCGCCGCTGAGACCGGGCTGCAGATCGGCGAGTTCAAGCGGATCGTTCAGCGGGTTCAGAAAGGCGAGCGGGAATCCAATTTCGCCAAGAAGGAGATGGTCGAGGCCAATCTCCGACTGGTGATCTCGATCGCCAAGAAATACACCAACCGCGGCCTCCAATTCCTGGATCTGATCCAGGAGGGCAATATCGGCCTGATGAAGGCGGGCGATAAGTTCGAATACCGCCGCGGCTACAAGTTTTCGACTTACGCGACCTGGTGGATCCGCCAGGCGATCACCCGGTCGATCGCTGATCAGGCCCGCACCATTCGCATACCCGTTCACATGATCGAGACCATCAACAAGCTGGTCCGGGCGTCCCGCCAGATGCTTCACGAGTTCGGCCGTGAGCCGACGCCGGAAGAGCTGGCGGCCAAACTGAACATGCCGCTCGACAAGGTGCGTAAGGTTCTGAAGATCGCCAAGGAGCCGATCAGCCTCGAGACCCCGATCGGTGATGAGGAAGACAGTCATCTCGGCGACTTCATCGAAGACAAGAATGCGGTGATGCCGCTGGAAGCTGCGACATTGTCCAATTTGCGCGAAGCCACGACCCGCGTTTTGGCGACCCTGACACCTCGTGAGGAGCGCGTTTTGCGCATGCGCTTCGGCATCGGCATGAACACCGATCACACGCTCGAAGAGGTGGGCCAACAATTCTCCGTGACCCGCGAGCGCATCCGTCAGATCGAGGCCAAGGCGCTGCGCAAACTCAAGCACCCGAGCCGCTCGCGCAAACTCAGAAGCTTTCTCGACACCTGATAGGTCGCGCTTGGACGATCCGGTTCGCGCTGCCTTCTGGCCACATGCCCTAACCGCCCCTATAGAGCTGTCCCAACCTTGCGGACGGTCGATCAGTGGGGCCCGTAGTTCAGTTGGTTAGAACGCGCCGCTCATAACGGTGTTGTCGGGGGTTCGAGTCCCTCCGGGCCCACCATTTTTTCTCACTTTCATCTTTTTAGTGCTGTCAGCCGCCAACAACGGCGACGCCGTTGTTGGCGGTGTGTGAATTGGCCGGTGGCCCGCTTGCCGAGTGTTGTCGTCATCAACTTGAGGGCGAGTGAAGCTTCCGTTTGCGAACGGCTCCGACCCCACATCAGGCCGTGGATGGCAGAACGACAACCCGCTCGGGATCAGCTCGCGGGTCACGGTCGCTCCGGTGCGTTGCGGTAGGCGAGCCGGCCGCAACAGCCATCTTCGCTAATACCATAGGATAAGGGTGCAAAGCGGATTCGCGCCTTGTCTATTCCCTCCCGCCGTCGCTATAGCTTGGGCAAGTGTGATTAGGGGATCACGCAGCAAGGCCAAACCGCTGATCAACGGCAGGTGCGGCCGGGCGGCTAAGCAGTTCTGGGAGATAACTGATGGAAGCCAAGGTCGTATGGCTTTTCGCATTCGTAGCTCTGTATTGGAGCTACTGTATTTTCTGGGGGATCAAGGGGGCGATCGCCTCCAAGACGGCCAGCGACTACTTCGTTGCGGGCCGGGGCCTGTCGATCTGGGTGTTCGTGCTCGCGGCGACGGCAACCTCGTTCTCCGGCTGGACCTTCATGGGGCATCCGGGCCTGATTTATCGAGATGGCTTCCAGTACGCTTACGCGTCCTTCTACGCCATCACCATCCCGTTCACCGGGGTGATGTTCCTGAAGCGCCAATGGATTATCGGCAAGCGCTTCGGCTTCATCACGCCGGGCGAAATGCTGTCCTACTATTTCCGATCGGACGTGATCCGGCTTCTGGTGATCGTCGTCGCGCTCGTCTTCTCGGTCCCCTATCTGGGCGTCCAGCTCCGCGCGTCGGGCTTCCTCTTCAACGTGCTGACCGACGGCATGCTGTCCGTCGAGGTTGGTATGTGGGTGCTTTCCGCGGTCGTCTTGTTCTACGTCGCCTCCGGTGGTCTGCGGGCCGTGGCCTATGTCGACACGATGCAGGCCATCCTGCTTGCCGCCGGCATCATCGTCATCGGCATCATCGCTATGAATGCCGTCGGTGGTTGGGGCAATCTCCAGGCGACGCTCGCCGAGTTCACCACCATGGAAGGCATTCCGACGACAGCCGGTGGTGACCCTGCCTACATCGCTATCCCAGGTGTCATTCAGTTCGTCTCCAATGGCCCCAGTGCCGAAGGCGGCGCCTGGACCGGCATCATGGTTCTCACCTACATGTTCGCCCTCATGGGCATTCAGTCGGCTCCGGCCTTCTCCATGTGGTCGTTCGCGAACAAGAGCCCCGAGCCCTTCGCGCCTCAGCAGGTGTGGGCGAGCGCCTTCGGCATCGGTCTGATCCTGTTCGTCTTCACCGCCATGCAGGGTGTCGGCACCCATTTCATGGGAGCGAACCTCCAGTTCGCGGCACAAAAGCCGGACCTGGTGGCGATGGACGCCGCCCGCAAGATCCAGTCCAACTTCATGGTCTCGACCTACCGGGACGCGGCCGAGAGCGCCGGTCTGATCGAACCTGATCTGCGCGACACGGCTGAAGCGGCGCTGACCAATCTCGGCGAAAGCGGTGAGGTCCCAACCCTTGGCGCCCTCGCCGAGGCCGGTGACGGCGGTGCCCAGGCCCTGATCGATGCTGGCGCTCCCGCCGACGGCCCGGTGCTGATCGATATCATGGAGTCCGAGGGCAAGCAGGGTGCGCTGGTGCCGGCGCTGATCAATCTGATGGGTGATACAGCGCCCTGGTTGGTCGGTCTTCTGTCGGTCTGCGCCCTCGCCGCCATGCAGTCGACCGGTGCTGCCTACATGTCGACGGCTGGTGGTATGCTCACCCGCGACCTGGTCAAGCACTTCTTGATGCCCAACGCCGACCATAACTTCCAAAAGCTGTGCGGTCGGGCCGGTGTCGCTGTGATCGTGGTGCTTGCGCTCATCGTTGCGACCACCGCCACGGACGCTCTGGTGCTCCTGGGTGGATTGGCCGTGGCCTACGGCTTCCAGATGTGGCCGGCCCTAATCGCCGTCTGCTTCTGGCCGTTCCTCACCCGCCAGGGTATCATCCTCGGTCTGATCGCCGGTCTGATTGCCGTGACCCTCACGGAATCCATCGGTCAGCAGTGGTTCGGCATCGAGGCCTGGGGTCGCTGGCCGCTGACCATCCACAGCGCCGGTTGGGGCATCATCTTCAACTTGGGCATTGCCATCCTGGTCTCCCTGGTGACCCGGGACGACATGGCACGCAAGATGGAGTTCCACAATTTCCTGGCCCAGCACTGCTCGCTGCCGCCGGAGAAGAAGAGCCTCGTGCCGGTGGCCTGGATCGTCACCCTTGCCTGGTTCTTCTTCGGCATCGGCCCGGGTGCCGTGATCGGTAACTGGATCTTCGGCGATCCGTCGGATCCGACCACTTGGATGTTCGGCATGCCGTCGATCTGGGCCTGGCAGATCCTGTTCTGGGCGCTTGGCTGTGTGATGATGTTCTTCCTGGCCTACACGATGGAGATGTCGACCGTTCCGGAAACCGACATCGAATCGCTGGCCGAGGATATCTCGGACATCGAAGCTCAGCGCGGCTGACCCCAACCTTTCTGGAGCCATGACGGGCGGGGAGGAGCTTCGGCTCCTCCCCGCTCTGTTTCGTCACAACCACGCGACGACAGAGGCTGAGGGAGGCGGTCATGGGTGTCAGCGGTGTTGGCTGGATCTATTACTGGGGGTCTGTCTTACTTCTTACGGGCTTGCTCGTCTTTCCGGTGGGTCGCATGATTTGGGTCCTGAGTGTTCGTCGCCTGGAGCGCAAACGCGGCCATACGCTGAGCGACGTCGAACAGCTCGGGCAACGCCGGCGCGCGCTCTTCATAGCACTGGTGCTCTGCGCCACTTTCTCGGCGCTTTTCAACTATCAGCTACTGGGCATGGGAGATCTTGGATAATCGCAACGTCACCCGCTTTTTGACCATCGTCGCCGTTGGCCTCGGCGTTTTGTTCATTGGCTGGGCCGTCTACGACCGGATCGCCACCGGCGAGCCGGGCGATGCCGCCTATCTCGAAGGCAATACCTTGTTCGAGGACGGCGCCTACGAGCGGGCGATCCAGGCCTATGAGCGTTCACTCGAGCAGGCGCCGGACCACATCTTCGCGCTCCGCGGCCTGGCCCGAGCGAAGCATAAGGCCGGCTACTACGACGAAGCGTTGAACGACTACAACGAGGCCGTTGAGCGCGAGCCGGAATTCGGCGCGACGATCGCCAATCGGGGTATTCTTCTCGACACGATGGGCCGTCACGAAGAGGCCCTCAGCGATTATCTGAAGGCGCTGTCGATGGACCAGGAGCTGGCCGAGGGACCCCATTGGATGACGCGGTTCCTGCGCAATCAGGCCGAGGCGCCGCCGTCGGTCGCCGATCGCGCCCGCTATCTGCAGGAGCAATTCGCCCTGCCGGCCGAGCAACGGCTTTTGCGCCTGCCCGAGGAAGACGCTGACCAGCGCCCCTATAAGCGCTGATGCGCCTTGGCGGAGGCGAGCCGGTATGGCTCGCCCGCGTTTCAGTTACTCCGAGACGATGACAACGCGCCGGTTCTGTGCCCGGCCTTCGGCCGTGTCGTTGCTTGCGACTGGCTGTGTCTCGCCGGCGCCCTCGACCGCGATCGTGTCTCGGCTGACGCCACTTGCCATGAGGTGGTTGGCGACCGTTTGAGCACGGCGCTCGGAGAGACCTTGGTTATAGATTTCCGGACCGACACTGTCGGTGTGCCCTTGGACGATGATCGCGGCGCTGCCCGATTCCCGGATCAGCTGGGCAACGCGGTCGAGTTCGGCTCGACCTTCGTCGCTGATCTCGGCACTGTCGAAACCGAACAGGAAGTCGCCTTCGACGGTAATGCCATCAGCAATCTGCGCGGCGGCGGCAGCCTCGCTCACGGCCGCCAACGCCGCCTCCATCTGCTCGATACCGGTGACCACATCGCGTTTGCAGGCCTCGATGTCCTCTGGCTGGATATCCTCTTCCTGCTCCTGGATCCAACAATCAAACGCGGCCTGTGTCCGGGCGGATATCGCCGGCGTTCTCTGGGTCGCATTGCCTTCGAGAGCCGCGATGAGGCGGCTGCGCGCGTCTGAAAGTTCGGCCATGTCGTCTTGCGGCAAATGTCGCTCGGCGATGTCTTGGGGAGGCAGGTTCGAACCTTGGTCGGCTCGCGAAGCCCTGGATGCGAAGAAAGCGGCATCGCGAAAGTCGAATTCGGCATATTCGGCCTCGGCGTACCGAATGTACTCGGAGCGCAGAACGCCCTGATAGGTGTCACTGTCGGCCGGCAACTCCTTGGCCCTGTCGATCTGACGATCGGCCGTGAAATAGTCGACGCACCCGGTCAGAACCCCCGCGGCGCAACTCACCGCGACAATCATTTTCGTTTTCCACATCCCCTGCTCCCGTCCGAGGCTTTTCTCATCGATCGGCGTTAAGCGGCCGCTTCTTCTGTCCTAAAGCGGCGCATGGGGCAGTACCAGCAAGTTCTTGAGAAGATAGTCAGATTAGGTCCAGGATGTCGACGAAAAGCACCCGGAGGCAAAATAAAAGCGCAATACAACCGAAGAGGAGGCGGACCCAATCCCGCTCGCCATCGGCACCACGGTGAGTAAGGCCGTGATAGGCGACTAAACCGGTAAAAAGAACAAACCCCCAGTTGATCAAACTGTCCATGCAAACCCTGCCGCTTCAGTGTTTCTTTGGTTGGTGCCTTGGCGGCGCACGACGATCAGGCCGGTTTCTTGTGGCGGTCAGTAGCAGGGCGGCAGGGTACAGCCGCTGAGCCAGGGAGAAAACTCTGCGATGGCCATGGCGCCGGTGAGCAAGGTTCCCATGATGACCACGATCCACAAGAGGTAGCGAACCCCCCGGTTGTACATGTCCATGGTCACGACATGCGGCTTGATGCCGAGCGCCTCCTTGTCGAGCCGGCCTGCTTCCTCGCGATCCTTCACATGACGGATGAACTGCCGGACGAACGATGGCACGCTGTCCTTGAACATGTAGGGCAGGTAATAGCGTTCCAGGGACGTGTCGGTGATCTCATTGCCGAACCACCACTGGTAGGCGAGGCGAAACAGTTCGAATTCCGTGACCTCGAGGACCGCCGCCGTCTGCAGAACATCGACGACGTCGGGATCGAAACGGCGCTCGTCAAAATACAGTCGACGCTCGGCCATGGCTTACCTCGATTGCACGCACGTCTGTCACTCGTCGCACCAACGAGCGCTTACAAACTAGAGTTAAGCGCTTGCTCCAGTTCTTTCCATTCCCGCACGCTCAATCCACTGCTTTCCTGGTCGACCGTTTCGCCGGCGAGGCGCCGCCGCAACACAGACATCGCAGCTCCTGAGAGGGACGCTCCCTCGACGCGGTGATTGCGGAAAGCCGCAGCGGTGATCGGTACCCACTGCTCGACCACTTCCATGAGGCGCTCGGCATAGGCCCTGATCTCATACTGGGCGTGGGAATCGATCCGAAGCGCGATGAAATGCATCAGATTGTGGAGATCGATCTTCCAATACCACTGGGTGTAGGTGTTGAGAGGCAGAACAGCGCGGGCGAGTTCCCGGGCGACGCCTGCGTTTTCGTTCTCCTCCCCGAGAAGCTCCTGATAGACTTGGTAGGATCGCTGGCCATGCTCGTCCATGGTCCGGCGCACTGCCGATGCCTGGTCCGGCGGCAGCGGTTCTGCCCGACCTTGCCGATTGCTTTGGCTCTGGGCCTGGATCTCGGCTTCGTCCGGCAGGTAGAAATCATCGCCCAGGATCGAGTAGCGCGCGGAATATTCGTTCACATTCGCGGTGCGATGGCGGATCCACTGGCGCGCGATGAAGATCGGCAGCTTGATGTGAAACTTGATCTCGCACATCTCGAATGGCGTCGTGTGACGATGGCGCAGGAGATAATTGATAAGGCCCGCGTCATTGCGCACGGCCTTGGTGCCGGTCCCATAGGATACGCGGGCGGCCTGAACGATGGCGCTGTCATCGCCCATATAGTCGATGACCCGAATGAAGCCGTGATCGAGGACCGGCAGGGGCTTGTAGAGAAACTCTTCCAGTGCCGGTACGGCCGTGCGCCTCGTCGAAAAGGTTTGGGCGCGTTGGTCTTCGATAGCGGTCAGTTGGTCGTCGTTTAGGGCCATAGCTTTCCTCGGTAGGATAACCGGAGCGCACGATATAGCATCGGTTGAATACACTCGCGCCTTTTCACCGTCAGCACCAGCCCCTATATATGAATTGTTCCTTTGGGAACTATGGCGATAAACGCTGACCGAAATAAGCGTTGCGGACCCGGGGGCAGTGCCCGGCGCCTCCACCAATCCGTCAGGATGCCATTCGCGGCGGGACGGATTTGCGGGGGCGAACCAGGATCGACGTGCGTGGTAAAGGGTTTAGTTTTCGCCCGGCATGGTACCGCCGTTACCGGACCAAAACGTACAATAGCCAATGACAACCATGAGTTGGCACTCGCTGCTTAATCACTAAGCAAGCGCGGCTGAGCCTAGCCGGGCAACAGAATAGGCTCGAAAGTCCCGGGACTTCGGTCCCGGGCGCGGTCCGAGGGGCGCCGGGCACCAGAAGCCCCTCACCCCTACGCTATTGGTAATCGTTGATGGCTGAAGGTCACATTCCCTACGCCCAATTGGTCGAAACTGCGCTTTACTCCGTGGTTCGCAATGTTTTGGACGATGTGGCCGCCAACGGCCTGATCGAGCCCCATCACTACTATATAAGCTTTCGCACATCCCACCCGGGCGTGGTGATGCCCGACGAGTTGCGCCAACGCTACGAGCCGGAGATGACCATCGTCCTGCAGCGCCAGTTCTGGGATCTGGACGTCTGCGACGACGGGTTCGGCGTGTCGCTTAGCTTTGGCGGCCGCCGTCATCGGCTTTTCGTTCCCTTCACGGCGATCAAGGTGTTTGCCGATCCGAGCGTCGATTTCGGCCTTCAGTTCACCCTCCACGACACCGCCCAGGCGGAAGCACCTGTGGAGAGCGAGAAGCCGGCTGAAAAACCGGTGGCATTGCCCCGTCCGGCCGATGCCGCGCCGATGGAGCCTGAGGAAGCCGATGCGGCCGAGGACGCCAAGAGCCCGATTGACGGCGCCGAGGTCGTCAGCTTGGATCAATTCCGGCGCAAATAGGTCGGAGCCCCAGGCGGTTCCGAGTCAGCTGGGGGCGATATGACCGAGAGCGGCGTGACGCGCACGGAAAGCGATACGTTCGGGCCCATTGAAGTGCCCGCTGACCGCTACTGGGGAGCTCAGACCCAGCGTAGCCTTGCCAATTTCAAGATCGGCGGCGAAAAGATGCCGGCGCCTCTCGTTCGCGCGCTCGGCATCGTCAAACTGGCCGCCGCCCGGGTCAACAAGGCCCAAGGCGACCTGGAGCCGAAGCTAGCCGACGCCATGGTCAAGGCGGCTGACGAGGTCGTCCAGGGCAAGCTCAACGATCACTTTCCCCTGGTCGTCTGGCAGACGGGCTCCGGTACCCAATCCAACATGAACACCAACGAGGTGATCGCCAACCGGGCCAACGAGCTGATGGGCTCGGCGCTAGGCTCGAAATCGCCGGTTCACCCCAACGACCACGTCAATCGAGGCCAGTCGTCCAACGACACCTTCCCGACGGCCATGCACATAGCCGCTGTCGAACAAGTTCATCACGAGCTTCTGCCGGCGCTGAACTATCTCCACGATAATCTCGTCGCCAAGCGCGAAGCGTTTGCCGACATCATCAAGATCGGCCGCACCCATCTGCAGGACGCCACGCCTTTGACCCTGGGCCAGGAGTTTTCGGGCTACGTCCAGCAGGTGGCCTATGGGATCGAGCGTGTCCGATTGACCTTGCCCCGCATCTCCGAGCTGGCCCAGGGCGGCACCGCCGTGGGCACCGGCCTCAACAGCCGGGTGGGCTTCGCCGAGGCTTTCGCCGACGAGGTGTCCTCGGTCACGGGCTTGAGCTTCGCGACCGCGGTCAACAAATTCGAAGCCCTGGCTGCCCACGACGCGCTGGTCGAACTTTCCGGCGCGCTCAATACCGTCGCCGTCAGTCTGATGAAAATCGCCACCGACATCCGGCTGTTGGGATCCGGTCCCCGCTGTGGCCTGGGCGAGATCAAGCTGCCGGAGAACGAGCCGGGCTCCTCGATCATGCCCGGTAAGGTCAATCCCACGCAGTGTGAAGCCATGACCATGCTTTGCACCCAGGTGATGGGCAACCACACGACCGTGTCGATCGCCGGCGCCACGGGCCACTTCGAGCTCAACGTCTTCAAACCGGTCATCGCCTACAACGTCCTGCAGTCGATCAAGCTGATCGCCGACGGCTGCCGGAGCTTCACCGACAAATGTGTCAGCGGGATCGAGCCGGACCGCGAGCGGATCGAGCAATTGATGCGCAACAGCCTGATGCTGGTGACGGCGCTCAACCCGAAGATCGGCTACGACAACGCCGCCAAGGTGGCGAAGAAGGCTTACGTGGAAGGGACCTCCTTGAAGGAGGCGGCGCACGCCCTGGGGCTGGTGGACGAAAGCGAATTCGACGATTGGGTTCGGCCTGAGAAAATGGTCGGTCCGTCAGCTGCGGACTGATGACGGCTAGGGCGTCCGATCTAGCGGCGCGATCCAAATTTGCGGGGCATCCATCGGGCCGACCATGCGCCAGCGGGCCGGCGGGTCGCCGTCATGGTCCCCGTTTCCGCTATCAGCGCCGAGGGTAACGGTCGCGTCCATCGCCCCGACCAGGAGATCGACGAACCCGGTCATTCGCCCGGGAACCGGCGGGCCGACGCCCCGAGGGGAAAAATCGCCGCTCAGGCCGTCGAGCTTCAGGGTGCCGTTTTCGATTTCGAGCGTGCCGGTCATCTGTTGGTAGGAAACGGCCCGGTCTGCGGCAGGCGGCAGGCCAGTGTGCGGCGTCGTCGCCGGCCAGCGGATGCCTGGGATCTCGCCGGCAACCGATAAGATGATGAGTTCGCCGTCGAGCGCGCCCACCAGATCGGCGGCAGTGCGGCCGGCTCCGCGAAACCGAAGTTGCAAGGCCGTGCGCTCGGCAGCGCCATCATCAGGACCAATCGGCAGGGGCAGACCGCGACCGTCGACGTCGAGGCTCCCTTGGACTGAAAGAGCCTCACCCATGGGCCGCAGGCGGCCGTTCAGGGTTAGCACGACCCCGTCGTGTTCGATGGACGCGGTCACCAGCTCGATGTCGCTTTCGCCGAGGCGGAGCGTGAGATGGGCCGGCCCCGAGAGGCCATCATCATTGCGGATTTGGGCCGCGCGAACATCGATATGCCAGGGCCGCGAGGGCAGGTCGAGATCTCCCCAAGCAAGCCGCGGCCATCGACCCAACCAGTCGAGGGGACGGTCGGCCGAGCCGCCATAGGCTTCGGTGACCTCGTTGAACACCGAAGCGAGCTCGTCGAGATCAACCTGGTCGACCGACAACGCAACGGCGATGGGATCGGCGGAAGGGATCGAAAATGAGAGATCGAGCGCGCTGTCGCCGACGGCGAGCGGGCCCGCGACCATGAGCGATCCGTCATCACCAGGCACGACCTCAAGCGTTCCGGCCACCGGTTTCTCGGATAACAGACCGGCACCGGGAAACCCTCTCAACCAACCGAACTGGCCAGGCTGCGCCAGTTCCAGAGTGCCGAGGTCGACGGGCCGGAACCCTTTGAGGTCGACGGCGCCTTCGTACGCCAGTGTCAGTTGGCCGAGACGCGCTTCCGTCCGAAGCATCGCGGCCGTGGACGGGCCCCGGAGCGTGCCGCCGATCATCGCATTGCCGGGTGGTGCCAGATAGTCCGGCCAGGTGATCTGGCCCAATTCGGTTAGGCGGTTGAGCGCCGCGCTGTCGAGCCCGAAGCGAAGGTCCAATTCGTCGCCGCTCCGGGACAGGCGGCCACTCAGCTCGATACCGGTATCCGCCATTCGGCCGACCGAGAGTTCATAGATGTCGATCTGCTCGCCGGTCGACTAGACGACGATGATCAGATCGCCGGCCGTGAAATCGGTGGCGATGAGCCGGCTGATGTCCAGATCCAGGTCGAGATCGACGGCCTGCGTCCGACGGGTCAGATCCGCCAGCTGATCGACCAGGTTCTGTTCGGTATCCATCCAAGGGGAGATGTTGAGGCGATTGATGCTGCCGCGAACGGCCAGTTCTGGACGAACGCCGGCGGCGAGCGAGACCGAGCCGTCCAGCCGTGACGTGTCCAATCGGATCCGGGCAGCGCGTAGGGCGATCTCCTCGCTGTTCGCGCGCAATTCGCCGCTGGCGCCAAAACGTTGAGGTTCATCCGATTGGCCAACGGCGACGTCTGGACGGATCCAGGCCAGAAACCGGTTTAGATCGCTGCCCGCGACCTCGAGCTGGCCGACCAGCTCCGTTTGACCCTCGGCATGGCTGAAGGTGCCGGCCCAGGCAGCGGTGGTTTCGCCCGGCAGGATCGCTTCGAAAGTCTCGATCTCCAGGCCTTCATCGCCGGCGAGTTTCGCCGAAAACGACAACCGCTCCATCGCGCCGGTACCCACCGGTAGCTGGTTGGCATTGAGGCGGACGTGACCGGCAAAGCCGCTGGCGTCGGGCGGCGTTTCAAAGGCTTCCAGCCAGTCGACCAGGGGCGGCAGGGGCTCGTCACTCGCGAAGCTCAGCCCAGCGTCGATGCCGATGGGTGAGGCCATTCTGCCAAGCACCGATCCGGAAATCGTGAGCGGTCCGTGACCTGCTCGCAAGTTCTCCAGGGCGACCTGGGCGCCTTCGATCCGAAAGCGCCCCTCGAGATTGAGCGGCAGGTTCTGCAGAGGCAGCGAACTCAGAATGCCGGCAGCGCTGTGGTGGTCGAGCAACCGGCGAAACGCCTCACCGTCGTTTGTCTCGAAACGCAGATCACCATCGAAGCTTGCCGCCAGAGGGGTGATGTCGGCATGACCCAGCAGGTCCAGTTGATGGCTGGTCCCTTCGGTCTCCATTCGCAGATGCAGCGTGGAGGGCGCGATGCGGTCGCCGCCGAGATCCTCGATCGTGAGGTCCGCGATCACCCGCGAGCCGGCGTCGCGCTCGCTCTCTAGATGAACTGTCGATGTCGCCGACGGGTCCAATTCCACACGGCCGCTCACAGGTTGCCAGGCCGTCGGTCGGCCACCCGTTACGGTCGCGACCAAGCCGTCGACAATGGTCACGGCGAGCGCATCGGCAGGTCCTTCCGCCGCCCATTCCTTGAGGGCAATCAGACCGTCGGACCAGTCGCCAAGACGACCGTCGTCCAGGAGCACGCGCGGGCGAACGACCTCGATGCTGTCGGCGCGCATGCGGCCGATCAGAAGCGCCATCGGATCGATGGTGATGTCGAGACGGTCGACCTCGGCAGACCAGTCCTCTCGTTCCTCACCGATACGGACATCGACCAAGGTCGCGATCGGCCGGGGCCAAAGCTGAAGCTGCGCCGGACCGGAAGCGACCAGGTTCCGTCCTGTCAGGTCGGAAAGAATGGTTTCAAGCGAGGCCTTGGCCCGGTCCTCGTCCAGGACGAGCGGCGCGAACAGAAGCGAGGCGCCGGCAAGCGTTGCGCAGACTATGGCGATGATCGCGATCAGCCGCACAGGCAATGACCGTCCGCGAGACGAGTAACCCAGGGGCGATGAACCATGTTCTTCGCGCTATAGTTGTCTCTGATCCGACCCGCAAGGGCACTCGCCGCGCCGTGAGGCCGGTAATCGGGGTCTTCGATTGCCTAGGCGCGCGGGTGCGTGCGCCGGAACAGATCGCCGAGGTGGTCGGTGTCGAGCTGGGTGTAGATCTGGGTCGTGGAAACGCTGGCATGCCCCAAAAGCTCTTGGACCTCTCGGAGATCAGCGCCGCGGGTCAAAAGATGGGTGGCAAAACTATGGCGGAACGCGTGGGGTGTGGCGTGCTCGGTCACGCCCAACGATCTGCGCCAATCGGCGAGGGTTTTGCGGAACACCGCTCCGTTGAGCCTTTTGCCGCGAACGCCAAGAAACAGGGGCCGGTCGCCAAGGCCGTCCCCGTGGAGGGGGCATATGTCGAGATACGCCTCGATCAGACGGGCGACGAGGGGAAGCACCGGCACGGCCCGTTCCTTATTGCCCTTGCCCACCACCCGGAGTTGCCCGGTCGCGCTGCTCTTCCAGTCGCGGCGGTCAAGCGCCAATGCCTCGCCGATCCGAAGACCGGAGCCGTAGAGCAGGGCCAGGAGCGATTGGTCACGCTTTTGGATCCAGATCTCTTCCCGGTCGGCACTGATGCTGCTGACCATGTGAAGGGCGTCGTCTTCGCTGAGCGCTTTCGGTAGGCGCCTCACCTTGTGTCGGGCCTTGACCCGGTCGATACCAGGATTTTCCAGCCCGTAGCGGCGCTCCATGAAACGAAACAGGCTGCGAACGGCGGCAAGAGCCCGGGCGTTGGAACGGGCGGAAACCCGGCGTTGGTGACGCGCCGCGAGCCAACTCCGAAAGCTGGTGACATCGAGGCTGGCGAAGGTGGCGAGATCGACCTCCTCGCCCCGGTGCCGGGTGACGAAACCGATCAGATCCTCACAGTCGCTGGCATAGGCTTTCAGCGTCGCCGGTGACAGACGGCGCTCGTGATCGAGCCAGTCCAGCCACACGGCGACCATGGCCCGAACGCTTGATGGCTTAGGCTCATCCAAAGTGCCGTTGCGACCGCCGGATGGCGGGCTGCCCTCGGCCATGGTAACCACCCGATCATTCAAACCGATCCACCATTGTTAGGCCATGCGCGAACCAAGGACCAGCCAGCCCCAATGCCAGCTGACATGAGCGACACGGTCGTGGTCGCCTTGCCGGTCCCGTTGGACAAGGTTTTTCACTATCGGCGCCCCCCGGGCATGGACCTTGAGGCCGGCGATCCGGTGGAGGTTCCGTTTGGACCGAACCGGTTGGTCGGCGTCGTCTGGCACGAAGCGCCGCCGCTGCCGAGCGGCACCAAATTGAAGGTGGTGATCCGAAAGTTCGAGACCGTTCGCCTGCCTTTGAGCCTTCTTCACCTGCTGGCCAAGCTGGCGCAGGAAACGGTGTCGCCGATCGGCTCGGTCATCCGACTTGCTCTTTCCGTGCCCGCCGCGCTCGCGCCGGAGCCGCCACGCATGGGCTGGCGGAAAGCAACATCCGCTGGGGAAGGGCGGCTGACACCCGCCAGACAAAAAGTTTTGACCGTCTTGGAAGGCGGGCCTCCACAGCGGACTAGTGAGATCGCAGCACTCGCTGGTGTCAGTGGTGCCGTGGTCCGCGGACTGGCGGACAATGGCTGGCTGGAAGCCGCATCGCTACTCTATCAACCGTCTGCCTTACCGCTGGATCCAGATGGTCCGGGCCCGGTGCTGTCGCCACAGCAACAGGCCGCGACCGAAAAAATGCTGGCGATAGGGCCAAGCGACCGGGTTCTGCTCTACGGGGTTCCGGGCGCCGGCAAAACGGAAGTTTATTTCGAGGCGATCGCCGCCGCGTTGAAGTCCGGCCGCCAGGCGCTGGTCCTGCTGCCGGAAATTGCGCTTACCGCCCAATGGGTCAACCGCTTCGAGGCTCGGTTCGGGGCGCCGCCTTTGATGTGGCACTCGCAACTGACCTCCCTGGAGCGACGGCGCCACTGGCGGAGCGTGGCTTCAGGGGAAGCGCGGGTCGTGGTCGGCGCTCGCTCGGCCCTGTTCCTGCCGCTTCACGAACTGGGTTTGATCATCGTCGACGAGGAACATGACGGTTCGTTCAAGCAGGAGGACGGCGTCGTCTATCACGCCCGTGACGCGGCCCTTTGGCGGGGGGAACTAACGCCTTGTCCTGTGATTTTGGCGTCGGCAACGCCGTCGCTCGAAAGCCAGAAGGCGGCGGGTCTCCTCAACGACGAGGACTCGAGCATGGGCTGTGTGACACTGCCGGCGCGCCACGCCGGTGCCGCCATGCCCCGGGTGAACCTGGTCGACCTGGTCCGCAACCGGCCTGCGCGCGGCCTCTGGCTCGCTGAGACGGTTCACGATCGCATCGCCCGGACAATCGACGACGGCCGTCAAGCGCTCGTGTTTCTCAATCGCCGGGGCTTCGCGCCGCTGACCATTTGCCAGGCTTGTGGTCACCGGTGGCGATGTCCCACTTGCAGCGCGTGGCTGGTCGAACATCGCTTTCGCGAGCGCCTGACCTGCCACCATTGCGGCTACACCATGCCCAAGCCGGAACACTGTCCGTCCTGCGGGACGCTCGACGCCATGGTCCCGGCCGGCCCGGGGATCGAACGCATCGCCGAGGAGATCGCGAGCCGTCATCCAGGGGCGAGAACGGCGCTTTTTTCCAGTGACCTACCGCCCACAACCGACGGCCAGATCGCGCTAATCGAGGCCATGGGCAAAGGCGAGATCGACATTCTCATCGGCACGCAGATCATCGCCAAGGGGCATCACTTTCCGAAACTGACCCTGGGCGTGGTGGTCGATGCCGATATCGGTCTCGGTGGCGGCGATCCCCGGGCCGGCGAGCGCACCTATCAACTCCTCTATCAGGTGGCGGGACGCACCGGTCGCGAGCGGGATCAGGGCGAGGTTCTAGTGCAGACCCGGCTGGCCCATCATCCGGCGATGCAAGCCCTGGCGGAAGCCAACGCGGATCGGTTCTTTGCCGCCGAGGGAGAACAGCGGCGCCTCGCTCAACTGCCGCCCTACGGCCGTCTGGCCGCACTGATCGTCAGCGGCCGGGATCAGGCCGGGGTGCGCAAGCTCGCGGTCGATCTTGGCCGCCTGGCACCGGCGAGCGAGGGGGTTCGCGTGCTCGGGCCGGCGCCGGCACCGCTGGCGCTATTGCGCGGCCGCCACCGGCAACGGCTTCTGGCTATGGCGGGGGCGGAATTCGATCTGCCGGGCTGGATCCGCCGCTGGTTGGCGCCGGTCAAGCCGCCGGGCGATCTGCGGATCTCGGTCGATGTCGATCCGATCAGTTTCCTCTAGCGGGCCGCTAAGCCCATCGTCCAAAAGGCTTGTTGGCGATCGCGGAGGCCGCCTTGAACCCACTCAGTCTGTGTGCTACCTCGCAGCCGACGTGTGGGGGAGGAATGCCACCAACGTCGCCGCCCCACCATCCCAATCACCGGGACGACGACCTTGACAGAAGGTGCCGTAATAGGCTCCGGCTTGGCCGCTCGCTACGCGACCGCGTTGATGGAGTTGGCCAAGGACAGAGATCAAATCGATCACGTGGCATCCGAACTGGATTCCCTCGCGTCCGCCGTCGATGAGAACGACGATCTGGCCTCGATGATCAAAAGCCCCCTGATGCGCCGGGACGATCAGGTGCGCGCCATGGCCGCCATCTGCGACAAGGCCGGGTTTTCCGATCTGACCAAGAAGGTGGTTGGCCTCATGGCGGACCAGAGACGCCTATTCGCGTTGCCTGACATGGTTGCCTCGTTCAAGGCTATGGTCGCGAGGGAACGGGGTGAGGTCCAGGCCGAGGTCGTTTCGGCCCAGCCTCTGACCGAGGAGCAAGAGCGCTCGCTTAAGGAGACCGTGGGCGCGGAGGTTGGGCAGAACGTCGTTATGACGTCCCGGGTTGATCCCGATCTTCTGGGAGGTCTTGTCCTTCGTGTCGGCTCGCGCATGGTCGACGCGTCGGTCCGAACAAAACTTCGTCATCTCGAGCTTGCCATGAGAGGGGCCGGCTGATGGATATTCGTGCCGCAGAAATCTCTGCGATCCTGAAGGAACAAATCGAGAATTTCGGCGCCGAGGCCGAGGTCACGGAAGTGGGCCGGGTGCTTTCCGTCGGTGACGGCATCGCCCGCGTTTACGGCCTCGATCAGGTTCAGGCCGGCGAGATGGTCGAGTTCGCCGAGGGCACCAAGGGCATGGCGCTCAACCTGGAGACCGACAATGTCGGTGTCGTGATCTTCGGCGACGCCCGCAACATCAAGGAAGGCGATACCGTCAAGCGGACCAAGTCCATCGTCGACGCGCCGGGCGGCAAAGGCCTTCTGGGCCGGGTCGTGGATGGTCTCGGCGAGCCTATCGACGGTAAAGGCCCGATCGATGCCGCGGAACGGCGGCTGGTCGACGTCAAGGCGCCGGGCATCATGCCGAGAAAGTCGGTGCACGAGTCCATGCTCACCGGTCTCAAGGCAATCGATGCCATGATCCCGATCGGCCGCGGTCAGCGCGAACTGATCATCGGCGACCGCCAGACCGGCAAGACCGCGATCGCCGTGGACACCTTCATCAATCAAAAGCCTTACAATGAGGCGGCCGGCGACGACGAAAGCCAGAAACTCTACTGCATCTATGTCGCAGTCGGCCAGAAACGCTCGAGCGTCGCCAAGCTGGTGAAGACCCTCGAGGAAACCGGCGCCATGCCCTATTCGATCGTGGTCGCGGCCACGGCCTCGGATCCGGCGCCGATGCAGTTCCTGGCGCCCTATACCGGCTGCACCATGGGCGAATACTTCCGCGACAATGGCATGCACGCCGTAATCGTCTATGACGATCTGTCCAAGCAGGCCACGGCCTACCGGCAGATGTCGCTCCTGCTTCGCCGGCCACCGGGCCGCGAGGCCTTCCCCGGCGATGTGTTCTACCTGCACTCCCGGCTGCTGGAGCGCGCGGCGAAGATGAATGACGACCATGGCGCCGGCTCGCTCACGGCGCTGCCGATCGTCGAGACCCAGGCCAACGATGTCTCGGCCTTCATTCCGACCAACGTCATCTCGATTACCGATGGGCAGGTCTTTCTCGAGACCGATCTGTTCTATCAGGGCATCCGGCCGGCGGTGAATGTCGGTTTGTCGGTGAGCCGCGTCGGCTCCGCTGCCCAGAGCAAGGCGATGAAGAAGGTCGCCGGTAAGATCAAGCTGGAGCTCGCCCAATATCGCGAGATGGCGGCGTTCGCCCAGTTCGCCTCGGATCTGGACGCCTCGACCCAGCGTCTGTTGAACCGCGGCGCCCGGCTGACCGAGCTTTTGAAGCAGCCGCAATATCACCCCATGACCAACGAGATGCAGGTCTGCGTGATCTATGCCGGCGTCAACGGCTATCTCGACAAGATCAAAGTCGACGAGGTCGGCTCGTTCGAGGAGGGGCTAGTCAGCGAGATCAGGAGCAAGGGCGACGGCATTCTCACCGACATCCGGGACTCCGGTCAGCTCAGCGAAGAGACCGAGGGCAAGCTCAAGGAACTGTTGGACAGTTTCGCCAAAGCCTTCGCGTGACCAAAGGTCATGGCTAGTCTCAAAGACCTCCGCTCGCGCATCAACAGCGTCAAGCAGACCCGTAAGATCACGAGCGCGATGAAGCTCGTGGCCGCCTCCAAGCTGAAGCGTGCCCAGGAGCAGGCCGAAGCTTCGAGGCCGTTCGCGGAGCGCATGACCTCGATGCTCGGCAATCTGGCGGAAGGGGTCTCCGGTCTGCCTGGGGCACCTGCGCTTTTGGCCGGCACCGGCAAGGAAGAGGTCGAGCTGATCATCGTCGCCACCGCCGACCGGGGCCTCTGCGGCGGTTTCAACAGCTCGATCGTCCGTGCCGTGCGGCGGCGAATCGAAGAAGCGTCGGGCGAAAACCGGGACGTCAAGCTGATCTGCGTCGGCCGTAAAGGCCGGGATCAGCTTCGCCGCGATCACCGGCAACGGATCATCGATTATGTCGAGGGGGTCGCCGGTAAGAACCGTATCGACTACGAGGACGCCCACACGATCGCCAACAAGGTGATCGACCTCTACGACGAGGGCGAATTCGACACCTGCAGCGTGGTTTACAACAGGTTCGTTTCGGCGATCACCCAGGAAGTAACCTTCAAAAAACTAATCCCCGTCGAGCCGCCGGAGACCGACGAGGACGAGAAGGCTGCGGATGGGCCGGGTTCGCTCTACGAGTTCGAGCCCGACGAGGAGGGCATTTTGGACGAGCTCCTGCCGCGCAATCTCGCCGTTCAGATCTATGGCGCTCTGGTCGAGAACGCCGCCAGCGAGCAGGGGGCTCGGATGGCGGCGATGGACAATGCCACGCGCAACGCCGGCGAAATGATCGACAAACTGACCCTGACCTACAACCGAACCCGTCAGGCTCAAATCACCAGCGAATTGATCGAAATCATCTCGGGCGCGGAAGCGCTCCAGCAGTAGCGACGTCGGGAGACCAAGGATGGCGGACAATATCAGCGCCGAGAATGCCAATTTGGGGCGGATCGCCCAGGTGATGGGCGCCGTAGTCGACGTTCAGTTCGACAGCGATCTGCCGGCGATCCTCACCGCGCTGCACACCGACAATCACGGCAAGCGGCTGGTTTTGGAGGTGGCCCAGCATTTGGGCGAGTCCACCGTTCGGACGATCGCCATGGACTCCACCGAGGGTTTGACCCGTGGTCAGGAGGTGGTGGATACCGGCGAAGCGATCGCGGTGCCGGTCGGCCGCGCCACGCTCGGGCGCATCCTCAACGTGGTGGGCGAGCCGGTCGACGATCGCGGCTCGGTCAATGCCGACGTCACCATGCCGATCCACCAGCCGGCGCCGGAGTATGTGGACCAGTCGACCGATGCCGAAATTCTCGCGACCGGCATCAAGGTGGTCGATCTGCTGACCCCCTATCCCAAGGGCGGGAAGAGCGGCCTGGTCGGTGGTGCTGGCGTCGGCAAGACCGTCCTGATCATGGAGCTGATCAATAATATCGCGAAGGCCCATGGCGGCTTCTCGGTGTTCGCCGGCGTCGGCGAACGGACCCGCGAAGGCAATGACCTTTTCCACGAGATGGTGGAATCCAACGTCATCGATCTGGATAACCTCGACAAATCCAAGGTGTCGCTGATCTACGGGCAGATGAACGAACCGCCGGGTGCCCGCGCTCGGGTCGGTCTTACCGGTCTGACGGTGGCCGAGCATTTTCGCGACACCGAGGGTGCGGACGTCCTGTTCTTCGTCGACAACATCTTCCGCTTCACCCAGGCCGGCTCGGAAGTGTCTGCTCTCCTGGGCCGCATTCCGTCGGCAGTGGGCTATCAGCCGACGCTCGGTACCGACATGGGCGCTCTGCAGGAGCGCATCACCTCTACCACCAAGGGCTCGATCACGTCGGTCCAGGCGATCTACGTGCCGGCGGACGATCTGACCGATCCGGCGCCGGCAACGACCTTCTCCCATTTGGACGCGACCACCGTTTTGTCCCGATCGATCGCCGAGCTCGGCATTTATCCGGCCGTGGATCCGCTCGATTCCACGTCACGCATCCTCGAGCCGTCGGTCGTCGGTGAGGAGCACTATGAGGTCGCCCGCGGCGTTCAGGAAACGCTTCAGAAATACAAGTCCCTGCAAGACATCATCGCCATCCTGGGCATGGATGAGCTTTCCGAGGAGGACAAGCTGATCGTGGCCCGGGCGCGCAAGATCCAGCGCTTCCTGTCTCAGCCGTTCTTCGTCGCCGAGGTCTTCACCGGATCGCCCGGCAAGTTGGTGTCGCTCGAGGACACCATCCGCGGCTTCAAAGGCATTGTCGCCGGTGATCATGACGATCTGCCGGAAGCCGCTTTCTACATGGTCGGAGACATCGACGAGGCCGTGGAGAAGGCGAAGCGCATGGCGGCGGAGGACGCCTGACCGGCGGAACGATCATGGCTGACGGTAACGAAGACAAGGTGGCTTTCGAGCTGGTCTCGCCGGAAAGGCTCCTGGCGAGCGAGCAGTGCGATATGGTCGTCGTGCCAGGTGAGGAGGGTGACTTCGGCGTCTTGCCGTTGCATGCGCCTTTCATGTCCGTGGTGCGGCCGGGCGTGATCGAAATCTACCAGGGCAATAGCGTCGATCGGCAGATCTTTGTCGCCGGCGGTTTCGCCGAGGTGAACGAGGAAGGTTGTATCGTGTTGGCGGAAGAAGCGGTTCCGGTCGATGAAATGGACCGCGCCGCGATCGAAAAACGTCTTGATACCGCCCAGCGTGATCTGGCCGACCTTGGCGATGGTGGTCCGGAGAAGGAGCGGGTGGTCGAGCGCATCAAGGTCGCGGAAGCGATGCTCGAGGTCTTGGACAGGGCGGCGTAACGACCGCTCAGACTACGGATCGACGAAGTCGATGCCCGCATCCTCGAACTGGCGTCGGTTGCGCGTCGCCAATCTTCCGTATTCGGCAAAAGCGATGCCGGCAACCTAGACAACCCAAAACGGACGGTATCAGACCGGCTTGACCTCGTCGGTCGCGAGGGCCGCTTTTCTGTCCAGCGGGAAGGGCGCGTCGCCTTGATCTGCAGGCGGCATGGCCGATGCTGGATAGTATGCGATCTTTTGTCGGGTTGGATTGATCGGTTTGGACGGATCGATGTCCCGGCGATTGACGCCTTTTTCGGGCTTCACGCAGACGCCGTCGACTATCTCCAGATCGAACCACCATTTCTTGATGAGATTACGCCGGCCCAGGCCTAACCAGTCGTCCATGCGTACGGCGATTGGCACAAGGAGTGGCTTCAGCCACATGGCGTTGATGCCGAGCCAACTGGCGACACGGGTCAGAAGCGGGCCGTCGGCACTGACGACCTTGTTGAGCGGGCAGGTCTTCATGCAGCGACCACAGGCCGATCCCTTGACGTTGGTCAGCCGGTAGCGGGTGCAGCGCTCGACGTCCGGCTTCCACATCTCGTAGCCGTTGAACATCACCTTTCCGCCCAACGGGATCGCATCGCACGGGCACTCCCGGGCGCACTTCCAGCAATTGGAGCAAAAATATTGCAGGCCGAAGTCGATCGGCCGGTCCACCTCGAGCGGCAGATCGGTGGTGAAGACCACGGATTTGAACCGGGGGCCGACGAACGGATTGAGGACCAGTTCGCCGATACGACTGAGCTCGCCCAGCCCGGCCCACAAGATCAGGGGAATGTGCAGCACGTCGCTGTCGAGATTGGTCTGGGCCCGGGCGCCATAGCCGGATGCGCGGACGGTTTCGGCCATGATGCCGGCGATTTCGGCACCGCGCAGATAGCCCCGCATCGACTGGGCTCCGGAGATCCAGTCATCGCCGCTGGCGCCCTCCATGGTGTCATATTACTGGTCGATCAGCATCACCACGGCATAGCGGTGATAGGGTTCGATCGGGCTTCCGTCTTCCTTGTGGCTGAACCAGGCGTAGCGCGGGATCTCGCAGATCCCCGTGAGATCGGCGCCAAGCATGTATGAAAGTGACTTAATCGCCCGAGCGTTGGTTGCCGGATCCCTCCATGGTCCCGGCTTGTCGCCCAACGGTCCATCCTGAAGCGGAACCATGGCGCGGATCGGACCGGCCATGGCCATCGACGCCGGATGTTTGAGGGCGAAACGGCTTCGCTGGGTTTTGGCTTTTTCGCCCAGATCACCCCTAAGCGCGCGCTCGAAGAAGGCGGCTCGCTTGGGCACCCGTGGCACCTGGTCGTCGTCGATCCGGGTCGTTGGGCGCTCGACCCTGCGCACCTGTTCCATCGGATAGCGGCTCAAATGGCTTTTTCTGGCCGCCTGCCTGCGTCGTTCACGGCCCGAGGTCGCCCCGTTCTGACCCCACCAGTAGGCGAGACCGCCTGCACCGAGTGCGCTCGGCGCCAGAGGCTTATCCACCGCCATTCGGTAGTCGGTAGAGACGGCGGCGACGGCGAAGCGGCGTCCCAGATAGGGGGCCTCGAGATGCCGTTCGGTGCGCACGCAGAGCCCCGCCAACACGGCGACGCGGTCGAGATAGAGCTGGCTTATGTTGCCGCAGTGCGCGGTGGCGTCGAAGCCCATCAGACGGAAATGCCGGGCGATGCAGACAGCGATTTCGGTCGCTCGCATCGTCGCGATCGTGGCGACGCTGGCCTTTGCCCAAGCGTGCAGCAGATTGTCCGCTTCCGGAATCCGGCCATGTTCGACAAGCAGGACTAGGCCATAGTCGTGCGCGAGCTCAGCCTCGCCGGGGAGCCACGATCTGGCCGTCAGACGGCAGATGCCGATTTGCGTCGCGTCCAGAAAGTAGCCATAGCCCTTGGCATCGATGGCACGGACATCCGGTGTGTCCGGCACCGGTGCTCGCAGGCGTGCCGGCTCCTCGGTTGCCATCGCACCGAAAAGCCGGGTGTAGCGGAGAGCCGCCTGGGCCAGAGGATTGTCCGCCTCAGATACGTCGCCGGGCGCGAGGGGGCGCTTCCTTAATCCCTCCCGGATCGCGACGTGGGGATCGCGGGGCAGCACCTCGAGCGGAAAACGGCCCCAATGGTAGGGGCGACGCTCGGCTTTGGTGCGGAAGAACATCGCCGCTCAGACGTAGACGATTTCGGGTGCTGGCTTCATCTCCCGCTTTTCCACCTGATCACGGACGGCCGCGGCAAGGGTCCGATAGGCCTGGGCCTGGGGGCTTTGAGGCTGGGCCACGACTACCGGGCGGCCGCCGTCGGAGAGTTCGCGGATGACCGGATCGAGCGGGATCTCGCCCAAAAAATCGACACCGAAGGCCTCGGCGGTCGCCATCGCCCCTCCGTGGGCGAAAATGTCGGTCCGATGCCCGCAGTTCGAACAGACAAAATAGCTCATGTTTTCGACGATGCCGAGGATCGGCACGTCCACCTTGCGGAACATGTTGATAGCTTTTTTTGCGTCGAGCAGGGCGATGTCCTGGGGGGTCGAAACGATCACGGCACCATTCAGCGGCACCCGTTGGGCCATGGTCAGCTGGGCGTCGCCGGTGCCCGGTGGCAAATCGACCACCAGCACATCGAGCTTACCCCATTCGACGTCACCCAGCATCTGCTGGATCGCGCTTTGCACCATGGGTCCGCGCCAGATCATCGGCGCGTCTTCGTCGACGAGGAAGCCCATGGACATGACCTTGACGCCGTAGTTTTCCATCGGCCGGATCTTGGTTCCGCCCTGGGCAGCGGTCGGTCTGCCCGTGATACCGGCCATGCGCGGCATCGAGGGGCCGTAAATGTCCGCGTCAAGTAGCCCCACCCGGAGGCCTTCTACGGCGAGGCCCATGGCCAGATTGATTGCTGTCGTCGACTTGCCGACACCGCCCTTGCCGGAAGCGACCGCGACGATGGCGCCGACACCCTCGATCAGGGACTTGGCTTGGGGGGCCGGGCCGGCGGCGGTCGGTCCGCCAGCGCCAGGCGCCTTGGGGGGCTCGCGCTCGGCCGTAAGTACCGCCGTCACCGAGGTAACAGAGGGCAGGGCCTTGACCGCCTGCTCGCAAGCCCTGCGCAACGGTTCCATCCGGGCACCCTCGCCGGCGTCGACCTGAATGGCGAAGCCTACGTTTGTGCCCTTGATCGTCAGACCCTGGATCATGCCGCGTGCGACCACGTCGTCATCGCCGCCGGGGAGGCGGATCTTCCTTAAAGAATCGAGGACGCTTTGCTCCGTGAGTGCCGCCATGGTTGATCCTTGTGGGCTACAGTCCGATATAGAACGTCAACAAGACGCCGGGGAGGGTGGGTCGGCGTCCCTGCCTGAAGCTCACCCTAGCATCACTCCATGAGATTACTGAGGAACGAATATGCCCTGGAGTTCGAACGGCGGCGGCTGGCAAGGTGGCGGTCAGGGGCCATGGGGCGGTCGTCCCGGCGGCAATGGCAGCGGTGGCGGCGGCGGATCCCAGCAGCCGCCCGATCTGGAAGAGCTACTTCGCCGTAGCCAGGAAAAGGTCAAACAGATTTTTCCCGGTGGCGGCCGAGGCGGCGGCGGCAACAATAAGATCGTTCTGGGGATCGGCGGTCTGGCGCTTTTGTTGATTTGGGCCTTTTCCTGTTTTTACCGGGTGCTGCCTGACGAGCGCGGGGTCGAACTCATGTTCGGGCGCCATTGGGAGACCACCCAACCCGGTCTGCAATGGCACTGGGTGCCGTTCCAGTCGGTGATCAAGCCCAAGGTCGAGCGCGTCAATCGGGTGGAGATCGGTTTCCGTTCCGCCGGGCAGAGCGGGGCGCGTAGTGCCCTGGCCCAGGAGGTTTCTTCCGAAAGTCTGATGCTCACGGGCGACGAGAACATCGTCGACATCAACTTCGTCGTCTTGTGGAAGATCAGCGTGCCGGAGGACTTCCTCTTCAACATCCGAAACGCGCCGGCGACCATTAAGGCCGGTGCTGAAAGCGTCATGCGCGAGATCATCGGTAAGACCGATATCGCCGAAGCGACCACCGAGGGCCGCCGGGTCATCGCCGACCAGGCCATGATCCAGTTGCAGGAATTGATGGAGGAATACGGAGCTGGCGTACTGATTACCGCTGTCGAACTGCAGAAAGCGGATCCGCCCGCCGAGGTCATCGAATCGTTCCGTGACGTCCAGCGGGCTCAAGCGGACCGTGAGCGCGCACGAAACGAGGCCGAAGCCTTCGCCAATGACATCATCCCCAGAGCCCGCGGTGAAGCCGAACAGCTGGTGCAAAACGCCGAAGCCTATCGCGAAGAGGTGGTCGCCCGCGCCGAAGGTGAGGCACAGCGCTTTGCCTCCGTCCTGGGCGCTTTCGAAAAGTCGCGCGAGGTCACGGCCAGGCGCATCTATCTGGAGACCATGGAAGAAGTGTTGCGCGACATGAACAAAATCGTGATCGACGGCTCGGGCACGGGCGGCGTGGTGCCCTATCTGCCGCTTAACGAGCTAAACCGGCCGTTCCAGGGTCAATCCGGACAATCCCAACAGCAGCAGTCGCAGCAGGGAGGTCAATGATGTCACGCGGTCTCACAATTGGTGCCATCGTTCTCGGCGCCGCGCTGTTCATCGTTTACCTGGCGGCCTTCACGGTACGCGAGGATCAACAGGCGCTGGTGCTTAGGTTTGGGCGGGTGGCCAACGTCGTTCAAGATGCCGGCCTCAACTTCAAATATCCGATCATCGACAATGTCGAATATATCGAGAAAAGGGTTCTCGACTTCGACGTGATCCCCCAGGAACTCATTCTGGGTGACCGTAAGCGGTTGGTGGTCGACAGTTTTGCCCGCTACCGCATTACGGATCCGCAAGTTTTCTATCAGAGAGTTCGGACGGAAGAGGGCTTGCAGGGGCAGATGCAGCCGATCCTGAACTCCGCCATGCGTAACGTGCTCGGTTCGGTGCCGTTGTTCACAGTGCTCTCCGCGGACCGGGTGGCGCTGATGGCGGACATCCGTGAGCGCGCGAATGTGGCGCTAAACCAATACGGCGTTGACGTCGTCGACATCCGGATCAAACGGGCCGATCTGCCGGAAGAAAACAGTCAGGCGATCTACCGGCGGATGCAGACGGAGCGTCAGCGTGAAGCTTCGGAGCTTCGGGCTCAGGGTGCTGAGCAGGCGCAGCGCATCCGGGCGCGAGCCGAAAGGGAGCGGACCGTCCTTCTTGCCGAGGCCAAGAGAGATTCCGAGATTATTCGGGGTACCGGCGACGCTGACGCGGTCCGGATCTTCGCCGAGAGTTTTGGCCGGGATAAGGAGTTCTTCGCATTTTATCGTTCGATGCAGGCCTATCGCCAGGCACTCGCCGGCGACAGCACCAACTTCGTGATGTCGCCAGACAGTGAGTTTTTCCAATATATGGACAGCTCAGCCTTGGACATTCTGACAGCAGGTCGTGAGGATGTCCCCGACGAGTCGGAGATCGGCGCTGTCGAAGGAACTGAGGACGAGCCGTCACCGTTGGACGTCCTAGATCAGGCCGCGGTCCGGGCCAATCAAGATGTCGGTGACGAAGCCACTGCGACCGAGACCCAGTAGAACGAGTATTGACAGATCTTCTTACCCGACTTGACAAGTTCGGTCATGAGTTCACCTGATGGGAAATCATGCAAGATCTGTTAGCTGCCGTCGGCGTCGCATTAGTGTTGGAGGGGTTGTTGTGGGCAGGCGTGCCTGCCTCGATGCGCAGGCTGGCGCAGAAGGCTCAGGAACTTCCACCGTCGCAACTCCGGCAAGGAGGATTGGCGGCTATGGTTCTTGGGGTGGCCGTTGTTTGGGTGGTTCGCGGCTGAGTTTGTGATCTTTGGGGTGATGGTCAATTCCATCACCCCGTGGTTGAATGCTTCATAAGCCGTCTCCAAGCGGCACGACGGAAACCGACATTGCTGACGTTGAAGCCGGCAGCAAACCATCGGAGTTGAAACGAATGAGCCAAATAAGGCTGCTTTCACGATCGGCGAGCGTGGGCGATATCTTTTGTCGACTAGCCCTCGTCCTTGTCTTGATCGGCTTCACGGCCGGCGCCGCGAGCGCTCAGAATCCGCCCGTCGAAGGGTTTTCGGAACTCGTTGAACGTGTGAGCCCGGCCGTGGTCAACATCTCCACGGCCAAGCAGGTTCAAGGCCGCGAGGATCAACAGCCGCCCATTCCGCAGTTTCCGCCTGGCTCGCCATTCGAGGAGTTTTTCCGCGACTTCTTCGACCGCCAGCAGCAGGACCAGCAACAGAGACCGCGGCGCAGTTTTTCGCTCGGTTCCGGCTTCGTCATTGATCCCGAGGGCTACGTCGTCACCAACAATCACGTGATTGCCGAGGCCGACGAGATTACGGTCGTTTTCAACGATGACAGTGAATACGCAGCTACGCTGATTGGCCGTGATCCGAAAACGGATCTGGCGCTTTTGAAAATCGAACGGGATGAACCCTTTCCCCACGTCGAATGGGCTGACAGTGATGCCGTCAACGTTGGAGACTGGATGCTTGCCATCGGTAATCCGTTCGGTTTCGGCAGCACCGTGACGGCCGGCATCATTTCGGCACGAGGTCGCGATATTAGCGCTGGTCCTTACGATGATTTCATCCAGGTTGATGCGGCTATCAACCGTGGTAACTCAGGCGGTCCTAGCTTTGACCTCGAGGGGCGCGTGTTCGGCGTGAACACCGCAATCTTCTCACCGACCGGCAACAATGTCGGTATCGGTTTCGCCATTCCAGCGAACCTAGCCAAGCCGGTGATCGAGCAGTTGCGTGAGACCGGTCGGGTGGCTCGTGGTTGGCTTGGTGTTCGTATCCAGACGGTCACAGAAGAGATTGCCGAAGGTTTTGGCTTGACCGAACCCGAGGGTGCTTTGGTCGCGAGCGTCAATCCCGGTGGTCCGGCCGCCGAGGCAGGGATCGAGGCGGGCGATGTGATCCTCGAATTTGACGGGAAGAAGATCGAGCGGATGCGGGGTCTGCCGCGGATCGTCGCCGAGACCGAAATCGGCAAGGCGGTCGACGTCCTGATCTTGAGGAAGAACGAGCGAAAGACGGTCAAGGTGACCCTGGGCGAGTTACCCGATGATGAAACCCTCGCTCGGTTGGACGCGAGTGCTTCGCCGTCGCCCACTGCCCAGGCCGAACTCGAAGGTTTGGGGCTCACAGTTGCTCAGCTAGATGACGAGTTGCGCTCCAATTACGAGATCGAGGGCGACGTCAATGGCGTGGTGATCGTCGACGTCGCCGAGGATAGTCCCGGTGCCGCTGAAAACCTCCGTCCAGGCGACATGATCGTCGAGGTGGATCAAACGGAGGTCGGGTCACCACCCGAAGTGGCGGCCAAGATCCAGCAGGCAAAGAGCGAAGGCAAGCGGGTCGTGGTGTTGCTGATCCAGCGTCAAGGCGATCCGCGCTTCGTACCGCTTCGTTTCGCCGAAGGCTAAAACTTCTCAGCGCATCTAATCGCCGGTGACAAACTCGTCCCAGCGATAGCCCTGGGCGTAAAGGGCCGCGGTCAAGGCGCCACTGTCGATGCGGTTGGCGATCGCCGCCCGGACGGTCTGATGGGCACGGTAAGCGAGGCCCAGACCGGCGGCCTGCAGCATCGGCAGGTCGTTGGCGCCATCGCCGACCGCGACGACCGCGTCCCGGGAAACCTCGCGTTCCCGGCACAGGTCGTCCATCTTCTCAACCTTGGCGTCTTTGCCCAACACCGGCGGGATCAGTCGGCCCGTGAGTCTTTGGTCCACGATTTCGAGTTCGTTGGAAAGGTGTTGAGCGAAGCCGACTTGCCGAGCCACAGGATCGGTAAAATGGGTGAAGCCGCCGGACACAAGCGCTGCCGTCGCGCCGTTTTTCGTCATTGTCCTGACAAGCGTTTTTGCGCCGGCGTTGAGTGGTACCTGAGCGGCGATCTCCTCCAAGGTGCTGAGCGGCAAGCCAGCAAGCAAGGACACGCGGCTAACCAAGGCTTCGCGGAACGGCAGTTCTCCATTCATCGCCCGTCGGGTGATCGCGGCGACCTGATCGCGAACATTCAAAACGCCCGCCAGCTCGTCGACGCATTCGACCCCGATGATCGTGCTGTCCATATCGCACAGAAGAATTTTCTTTCGTCGGTCCTCGGCGTCCGTTGCGATGACGTCGATGGGCGCGTCGTCCAGAACAGTTCGAGCGGTTCGGCGGGCCAGGTCGGGCTCGATTTCCAGGGGCCCTAGCTCACAGGCCTCGGTTGGCGCGAGCCATTCCAACTCCGTTTCAGGTAGGCTGCGGCGCACCCGGTCGACCAGAAAAGGGTCCAGCCGGCTGGTCTCCGGTGCCGCAATCAGGCAGACGATGCAGGCCATGAACACTCCCTGGAAGCAGGCGGGCGCCGCCTCCGGCTTTTGCATCATCGCCGGACCGACGGCCAGCGGTAAGTCCGATCTCGCCATCCGGCTGGCGGAGGTTTGGGGTGGTCAGATCGTCAATGCCGACAGCATGCAGCGGGTTCGGGGGCTGCCCATCCTGACCGCGGCCCCTGATGTCGCCGATCGCGCCCGGGTGCCCCACCACGGGTTTGGCGAGATCACCGATCCCGGTGACGCGTCCGTCGCCGCATGGCTCGAGTGGACTTGCGACACCATCCTTCAAATCGAACCGGCACCGGCGATCGTCACGGGCGGCACTGGTCTCTACCTGCAGGCGCTGATCGAGGGAGTTGTCTCTTTGCCGCCGATACCAGACCAAGTCCGGCGACAGACCCGGGAACTATTCAGGGCGTTGGGCCATGACGCCTTCGGCGAGGCGTTGTGCCGGCTCGATCCGGACCTGGCGGCCGCTGGCATGCCACTCGATCCCCAAAGGCGCATGCGCGCTTATGAGGTGAAGTTGGCGACCGGCCGTTCGCTGGCTGAATGGCAGGCGGAAGCTCACGCGCCGCCGGACCTTCCGGCGTTCTTGGGTGGACTGGTCCTCCTGCCACCGAAGGATGAGCTGATTTCGGCGATGCGCGAGCGCCTTGAGACCATGGTCCAGCGCGGTTGTCTGGAGGAGCTGCGGAACTGGCGATCCGGTCCGACAAGCGCAAGCTCGCCTCTTTGGAAGGCGATCGGTGTGCGTGACTTCGCCGATCATCTGGACGGCAAGCTGACACTCGAGGAAGCCATCGGGAGGGCGCTGATCGCGACCCGCCGCTACGCCAAGCGCCAGCGGACCTGGTTCCGCCACCGGCTGCCCCAACTGACCGAAGTGAAAGCCTTTGGATCGGCCCTGTCGGTCGAGCAAGCCCTGGCCCACCTGGAGGCTTAGCTCGTCAGAGCGTTTGGATGGTGCCGTCTGCGATCTTGGCCTTGGTATCTTGGTAGCCGACCTCAATGGCTCTCTCCATCGACTGCCAGTCGAGCAGAGGCAGGTCGTTGACGGGCGGCTTGATGAGCACGTCCGCCTGCTCGCCCAGGTGACGGGTGTGCCATTCGCCGGGCGCCGTGGCCGCGCGCATGATGAGGGACGCGATCGGCGGCGCCTGCCCCCGAAGCCCGATGCCCTTCAGCCCGTCGATCACCGCGGTGCTGGCCAACGCGTACTTCCACTCGCCGCCGACATCGACGGCGATGGTCGGCCCCCGGCCGAGATCGCTCACCAGCTCCACCGGCAGGGTGGAAATAAGGGCGCCGTCGACGAAGATCCGATCGCCATCGAGTACCGGCGGCACCAGGCCCGGAATGGAGAGGCTTGCCAGCACCGCGTGCCGGACCATGCCCTTGTCCAGGGTCACGATTTCACTCCGGCCCAGATCACTGGCCGTGCAGCGGAAGGGAAGAGGCAGGTCCTCGATCGCGACATCGACGAAATGGGTTCTGAACAGCCGTTCAAGCCGATTGCCACGGGCCAGCGAGACCACCGGCAAGGTGTAGTCGCCGATCGGATTGATATCGAGAAAGCTCCGCTTAAGGCGGTCGATGAAGGCGTCGAAAGGCCAGCGCATGGCGAGGCCCGCGGCGATCAGCGCGCCCATGCTGGTGCCCGTAACGATGTCGTAGTCAATGCCGGCCTCGGTGAGCGCGCGAACCACCCCCAGATGGGCGAACCCCCGGGCGCCGCCGCCCGAGAGGACCAGGCCGACCGCGCGTGCCATGGCGATCCGCACCAGACGCCGCTGATCGGCCGGCTCCGTCAAGCAGAGATGCCAGCGGCAGGCCACGGGCAGACGGTCGAGCCAGGGCTCGTGGGCGACGCTGCCAAGAACCGGCTGGTCGTGAAGCACCACGAGATCGGAAAGCCGGCCACCAAGCATCCCCTCGAGGCAGCTTGACAGGGTAGGGTCGAGGGGTTTGCTCGTGGGATTGGTCAGGAGCAGCACACGATCGGCCTGGCGCAAGGACAGCCGCGTCCACGCGGTCGGCCGTGGCTGGCCGACATAGATAACGACGTCGTGCTCGTGTTCCTGGGAGTGGTACCAGCTGGTGGTATGGCGCGCGTGGCGGTGATCGAGGATCCGCGGTTTGCGCCCATCGGCGGTGAACGCGTCGGCGATGAGCTGGGCGGTGGCCTCGGCGTCGACGCCTCGATCCAACGGTTGAACGCAGATCGTATGAATGGCGGCGGTCTTGTCCGTGCCCTGTGTGATCCGACGCAGACGGCGGACCAGGATCCGCGTGAGATGCAGAATCGCGTCGGGTTGTTTTTGCACAAGTACGTCGAACACCGGTCGGCCGAGCTTCACAAGCTCGCTGTCGCGGACGGCGACGACGGTGCCGGTTCGCGCGTCGCCGGTGAGCACGCCCATTTCGCCCACGGTTTCGCCCGGGCCGATCTGATTGACCGACCGTTCCCGGCCCTGGTCGCCGCCGACGACGATCTGAAGCCGGCCCGAGATCAAGACGAACAGACCGTCGGCCTCCTCTCCCTGCTCGAACAGGGTCCAGCCGGCGGGCAGCGAGAAGATCTGGAGTTCCGGCTCGATCGTCCGAAAAACCGCAGCGCTCAATTCGGCGAACAGGCCGAATTCGGCGAGCGCGATGCGCTCCGCCTCCGGCAGAGGCCGGCTGCGCAGCGTCGGCACGGTCAAGAGATCGAACAAGCCCACATCTTCCTCCAGATCCTTCGTTTTAGAGCTTGTTGCGTCGCATCATGATCGCCCGAAACGCGATTTCATACCTTGGTATAACAATCGTGGCATGGCCATCGATCCCGATAGGTAGCGCCGCGGGATTTTAATTCTCGCTGTCTCGTGCCGAACGGCGGCTTTGACTTCGCGAGGAGTTGATTCCCGGATGACGCGCGTCTAGCCTGCCGCGGCCAAAAAAGAGCGTGGTACGAGCGTTTCAACGACCACCCATCTCGACAGGCCCAAGTCCAACCATACCAATCTAGGAGCAGCGCTATGAGCGAAGCGCAAGTTCACGTTTCGCCTGCCACCGATACCCTAAGCCTCACCGGTTCGGAGGTGGTACTGCGCGCGCTCGTAGAGCAGGATGTGGAGATCGTGTTCGGCTATCCCGGCGGCGCGGTCCTGCCGATCTACGACGCCATGTTCCAGCAGAACCGGCTGAAGCATGTTCTGGTTCGCCACGAACAAGGCGCGGTCCACGCGGCTGAGGGTTACGCGCGCAGCTCCGGCAAGGTGGGTGTCGTTCTCGTCACCTCGGGCCCCGGTGCCACCAACACCGTGACCGGGCTCACCGATGCACTGATGGACAGCGTGCCGATCGTCTGTCTGACGGGTCAGGTTCCGACCCACATGATCGGCAACGACGCCTTTCAGGAGGCAGATACGGTCGGCATCACCCGACCCTGCACCAAGCATAATTATCTGGTGAAGGATCCGGCCGATCTGGCCCGCGTGGTGCATGAGGCTTTTCACGTGGCGAGAAGCGGCCGGCCCGGGCCGGTGGTCATCGATCTGCCGAAAGACATCCTGATGGGCCAGGCGCCCTATCTGCCGCGCGAAGACGCCGCGCACAGAAGCTATTACCCGGTCACCGATCCGAAACTGGACGCGATCGAGCGGGCGGTCGATCTGATCGCCCGGGCCGAACGGCCGCTCTTCTACGTCGGTGGCGGCGTCATCAATGCGGGCCCGGAGGCTTGCGAGAACCTTCGGACCCTGGTGCGGGAAACCGGCCACCCGATCACACTCACCTTGATGGCGCTCGGCGCTTTTCCCGCCAATGACGACCAGTTCCTCGGCATGCTCGGCATGCACGGAACGCTCGAAGCGAACATGGCGATGTACGATTGCGATCTGATGATCAATATCGGCGCCCGGTTCGACGATCGGGTCACCGGCCGGCTGGACGGATTTTCGCCGGACAGCACCAAGATCCACGTCGATATCGATCCGTCCTCGATCAACAAGAACGTTACGGTCGACCTGCCGATCATCGGCGACGCCGGCCGGGCGCTGGAGGCGATGCTCGCCTGCTGGCGGCGCAAGGGCTATCGCCGCAACGACGAGCGGACGCGGGGCTGGTGGCGTCAGATCGATGGCTGGCGCGCGCGCCAGTCGCTTCGCTTCAAGGCGTCGAAGACGGTGATCAAGCCGCAGCATGCGATCCAGCGTCTCTACGAGCTGACTAAAGACCGCGAGACCTACATCACGACCGAGGTCGGCCAGCACCAGATGTGGGCCGCCCAGCACTACAAGTTCGACGAGCCGTTCCGCTGGATGACGTCGGGCGGCCTGGGCACCATGGGCTACGGTTTTCCGTCCGCCATGGGCGTGCAATTGGCCCATCCGGACGCTCTGGTCATCGACGTTGCCGGCGAAGCCTCCTGGGTCATGAACATGCAGGAGATGTCGACCCTGATGCAGTACCGGCTGCCGGTCAAAACCTTCATCCTCAACAACAGCTACATGGGCATGGTCCGCCAGTGGCAGGATTTCTTCCACGGCAACCGCCATTCGGAAAGCTACATGGACAGCCTGCCGGACTTCGTGAAGCTGGCTGAAGCCTTTGGCGCCGTGGGTCTGCGGGCAACCAAGCCTGATGAGCTGGACGCCGTGATCGAGGAGAAGATCGCCGTCGACAAGCCGGTAATCGCCGACATCGTGGTCGATCGGGCCGAGAACGTCTATCCGATGATCCCCGGCGGCAAGGCGCACAACGAGATCATGCTGAGCCCCGACGATGCGGCGGAGCCCGTTGTCGGATCGGAAGACGGCATGGTGCTCGTCTAACGCACCGCTTCCACTCGCTCGTCTGGTCCCATGAGGCCGCCTGAGGGCTGGCCGAAGGATTTTATGATCATGGATGAAACTCTGGAACGGCACACGATCGCCGTCCTGGTCGACAATGAGCCGGGCGTTCTCGCCCGGGTCATCGGCCTGTTCTCCGGCCGCGGCTACAATATCGAAAGCCTGACGGTAGCGGAGGTCGACGAGGCCCGAAGCCTGTCACGCATCAGCGTCGTCACCACCGGCACCGAGCAGGTGATCGAACAGATCAAGGCGCTGCTTGGCAAGCAGGTGCCGGTTCGAACACTCGCCGATCTCACCGTCGAGGGTCCTCACATCGAGCGGGAATTGGCGCTTGCCAAGGTAACCGGCGACAGGAGCCGGTTGATCGACGCGCTCCGGGTCGCCGAGTTCATGGATGCGAGACTGGTCGATCGCACTATCGACAGCATCGTGTTCGAAGTCACCGGCACCACCGAGGAGGTCGACAGCTTCCTCCATCTGCTCGAGCCGGTCGAGGTCAGCCGAGCCGGCGTCGTCGCCATGGCCAAGGGCACCAAGACCCTCGAACTCAGCCGCTGAACCGAAGAATTGACGAAGAAAAGGAACGGGAAAACCGATGCGTGTTTATTATGATGCCGATGCCGATCTCAATCTGATCAAGTCCAAAAAAGTCGCGGTCATCGGCTACGGCAGTCAAGGGTTCGGCCATTCGAACAATCTAAAGGACAGCGGGGTTGCCAACGTCGTCGTGGCGTTGCGCGAGGGATCGGCCTCGAGGGCCAAGGCCGAAGCCGCCGGTCTCAAGGTGATGGGGCCGGGTGAAGCGGCAAGCTGGGCGGACGTGGTCATGGTCCTGGTCCCGGACGAGCTTCAAGCGGATCTCTATAAGGACGAGCTCGAGCCCAACATGAACCAGGGCGCGGCGCTCATGTTCGCCCACGGCCTCAACATTCATTTTCGCCTGATCGAGCCGAGATCCGATCTGGACGTGCTGATGATCGCGCCCAAGGGGCCGGGGCATCTTGTCCGCGCCGAATACCAGAAAGGTGCCGGCGTGCCGTCCTTGCTCGCCATCCACCAGGACCCCTCCGGCGGCGCCCACGATCTGGGGCTTTCCTACGGTGCCGCGATCGGCGGTGGCCGGGCCGGGATCATCGAGACCAGCTTCAAAGAGGAGGTCGAGACCGATCTTTTCGGTGAGCAGGTGGTTCTCTGCGGCGGTCTCTCGGCCTTGATCCAGGGTGGTTTCGAAACCCTGGTGGAAGCCGGCTATGCGCCGGAGATGGCCTATTTCGAAACCGTGCACGAGGTCAAACTGATCGTCGATCTGATCTATGAGGGCGGCCTCGCCAATATGCGCTACTCGGTCTCGAACACGGCCGAATATGGCGACTACGTAACCGGTCCCCGGCTGGTTACCGAGGAGACTAAGGCCGAAATGAAAAAAATCCTGGCCGACATTCAGGAGGGCCGGTTCACCCGCGACTGGGTCTTGGAGAACAAAGCAGGCCAGGCCTCGTTTAAGGCAACCCGGGCCAAGAATGCGGCCCATGAACTGGAAGCGGTCGGCGAAAAGCTCCGCGCCATGATGCCCTGGCTCGGCGAGAACAAGCTGGTGGCGGGCACCAAAGACTAGGGCGCCGAGGACGCCCTGATCCGATCAGGCGCCCGGCAAAAAACCGAGCGCCTTTGTTTTTGCCTGGCTGCGCTTCAGACGTATGCCTGTGCGGCTCTATTTGAGTTTGGTCAGGGCGCCGGTGCCGCTTGCCTTGTCTTGGAGGCCGCTCGCAAACTGGGGCCTGCGTCCGACCTTCCGGCAGATCGGCTCGATGCCGTAGAATGCGTCCGGCGGACGGTTGTTTTCGGCGTAGGTGTACATGTTGACGCCGACCACGATCTGTCCGGACGGACAGGCGGCACGGTTGCTCCATTGCCCACAGTTTGCCCGGACGAAGCAGTGGTTCGTCTGGTTCTTGATGCAGGGCATGGTCGGCAGGTCGATGACCTCGGCGCCATCGAGCACCGCTGCCGCTGAGACGCTTAGGCCTTTCAGCTTCGGCGTGATCGGGCTCCAGGGGGTAATGTCCGATACCGGATGGCACATCTGCACCTCGCGAACGAACTGGTTCGACAGGCCGGCAAGCGTCGCAGCCCGCCAGTTGCTCTTCCGTCCGCCCTCGCAGCCGGCGAGTTTCGCCGTGGCGAGAAGCCGGTCGTCCGATCCGCTCTCGGGATCCAGGAGGGTTCCCCACAACTCAACTTTGCAGGGTTCGTCCGTCGTCTCCTGGATGGCGATCGCGGTCACGCCATAGAAGCGCGGCTTAGATGGAAGGGCGACATTGTCGCCGATGATGACGCGGAGCACACCGGCATCGTCATAGGGCTGAACGCCCACAAATTCGCCGGGCCCTGAGATATTGGGTGTTTGGGGCGAGCGGTCACCCGCCGATGGCTGCTCCCGGTAGGTGTGGATCTGCTGGCTGAGGCCAGGTTGTGGGAGCGCAATCATCAAGACCAGCGCGAGCGAAAAAGCGGCCGTCGCCGGCCACGATAAGATAAGAGAATAAGCCATGAAAGTGTCCTGTACTTAGGGTTACTTAACGGATTTTTCAGGCTTGAAAGTAAACCAGGGGCGCTGGCGGCCTCAGTGAGATTGTTCACGCAAGCTGAAATGATTTTTTCTATGTGAAATCCAACCCCATTTGGTGCACCGTTTCTGACGGGATGTTTTCGGGGCGCTCACGACTGCAAAAAGCGCTCGAGAAACTGGCGTAGATCGGCCTTGTGCTGTTCCGCCTTTTCACCATTGGCGGCGGTGAGCGCCGATGAGCCGTGGGGGCTGCCGGCGACGGTGAATAGGTTTTTGTCTTTTGACCCGACCATGTCGAAGACCGGCTGATAGAACCGCTTTTCGCCCTCGGGCGCACTCAGATAGAAGGGCACGGCGACGTTGGCGGCGGGCGCACCCAGCCATTCGGCCGACTGGCCGTAATAATCGCCGGGGCTGTAAGCGATAACCCCGTCGGCGAGCTCGGGTTGTTCGCCGACCGCTTTGATGATCAGACCGCCGGAATAGGAGCTTCCCCAGCCGATCAGCGATGTTTCGGCATAAGTGTTACGGGCGAAGGCGAGCGCCGCCTCGATATCGGGCAGGGCATCGGCATATTGGCCGGCCGAGCCGCCCCGTTCCGCCACGGTTTCGTTGCCGCCGCCGCCCGAGCGCAGATCCACGGTCATGGCATTGAAGCCCAGCTCACCGAGCCAAGGCACGATCTCGTCATACTCGCTCTGTGAGGATCCCGCCTGATGGAAGAGCACAATGAACGGCGCCTGCCCACTGTCATGCGGGGTGTGGACGGTGGCGAAGATCGTCGTCCCGTCCGCCGCCTCGAAGGTCACCTCTTCCTCGGCCGGCACCGCCGTTCCGACCACAAGAAAACTTATAGCCACGGCGCCGCTCAAGCTTGGAAACGCAAATCTTGACCAACTCACACTAGCTCTCCCTGACAATGACCACCAGCGCATTGCTTAGTGACGAAAATGCGTCAGTTGCTGTTCCAGTCCACGGGTCAAGCCGCCTGTCGGCGCTCACATTCAAATGAACGGGAATGGCGGTCAGTCAGCGGGCGTCAGGCACACCGCTTGCAGCTTGTTGCCGGTCTTGTCCCGGACGTAAGCGGCGTAATAGGCAGGGCCAAGTTCGGGACGGAGGCCTGGCGCACCGTCGCTTGTGCCGCCCTGTTCAAGGGCAATCGCGTGAAACACGTCCACGGCTTTGCGCGATGGTGCTTCGAACGAAACGTGGGTGCCGTTACCCCAGCTCGCCGGCCGACCGTCGAACGGGTACTGGATGAACAGTATCGGCATCCGCGTTCCCGCCCGGCCGAACGCCGTGTCCTCGCCGGGGCTTTCCTCGGCCGGTAGACGGGCCAGGCCGAGTGGTGCCATCAGCGCCTCGTAGAAGGTGACGGCCGCTTCCAGGTCATGGGTGCCGAGCGTTATGTGAGAGATCGTGGTGCCGCCGGGCCCGGCTTTCCGGCCCTTGCGATAGAACACCGCCTGAAGCTTGTTGCCGTCCGGATCGCGGACATAAGCGCCGAAATAGTCGTCGGCGTAGCGGTCCCTGATGCCCGGCCCGCCCTCGTCAATGCCGCCGGCGGCGAGGGCTTGGCGATGAAAGGTTTCGACCTGGTTTTCGTCCTTCGCGAGCAAAGCCAGATGAAACCCGTTGCCCCAGGTCGCCGGCAGACCGTCAAAAGGCTGAAACAGGAAAATCCAGGGTGTTTCGTCTTCGCTCCGCGCATAGGCGAAAAATTTCTCGGTCTGTTTGACCCGCTTTAAACCAAGCGCCGGCATCACGGCCCGATAAAAATGCTCGGATCGATGACGGTCGTTGTAGCCGAGGGTGACATGCGTCAGCATCTATGTCCGCTCAAATCCAGACGTCGTTGTCGGCGGTCCGCTCGCCACCCTTATCGCCGGTGTTGGCCACGCCCCGGGGCTCGATCAGCATGATCTTAACCTCGCTTTCGGCGTAAGGCTTGTGTTCGACCCCCTTGGGCACGACGAACATTTCGCCGGCCTTGAGGTGCACCGGACCCTCGCGAAAATCGATCTGAAGCTCGCCTTCGATGACCAAGAACGCTTCGTCAGTGTCAGGATGGCTGTGCCAGATGAAGTCGCCTTCGATCCTGGCGATCTTGAATTGGTAGTCGTTAACCTCGGCGATGACCTTGGGTGTCCATTGCTCGCGGAACTTGCCGAACTTCTGTGCCAGATTGATTGGCCGGTGGGTCATGCGGCGTTCTCCCTAGGTATCTCGATTGGGCTCACGCATTGGGTGAGCGTGGCAGCAGAGGTCACGAACCGTAAACGGGGCACCTATCGCTAGCCGTTGGTCCACGGAAAAATTCTGAAAATTGCCCGTTGGCACGCAAATCGGCCCGACCCGGCTCGTCGTCACCGCCGCTCAGGTTGTCGCGCCTTGGAGCGAACGCCTACCGCTCAAAAGGGCGCTGACGATCCCGGTCAAAAGCCGGTTTGATCGCCCGTGCTTCTTGGTCAGGAGAACAGGAAATCCGCTGCGGAGAAATCGGAAGCCAAGGCGCCGTCGAGCAGGATCGTGCTGTCGCCAAAGGCAATCCGGGTATCGTTGCCGGCCTGGTCGATGTCGAGTTGGCGCCAGTCGTTAAGTTCGGAAATGCTTTCGAACTGGATCAGGTCAGCGCCGTCCTCGAAGTCGAGAATGGAATCCGTGCCCCAATCACGACCGACCGCGAAGATATCCGCACCATCGCCGCCACTGAAGGTATCGTTGGCGCCACTTTCGTCGCCGCCTTCGTCGAAACCGCCGACGAGGCGATCATCGCCATCACCGCCGTCAAGAAAATCCATGCCGGCGCCGCCAATCAGAATGTCGTTGCCGTCCGCGCCGATCAATTGGTCGTTGCCGTCCCGGCCGGACAACACGTTGCGTCCGTTGTCGCCGTCGATCTCGTCGTCGAAACGCGAGCCGGCGACACTTTCGATCGAGACCAACTGATCTCCGGCGGCATCGCCGCCGCTGGCAAGCCCGGTTTCAAGATCGACCTCGATAGCCGAGGGTGAGCTCGTGTAATTGGCCCAGTCCTCACCATCACCGCCGCCGAGCATGTCCGAGCCGGCGCCGCCGATCAGCACATCGTCACCGTCGAGGCCTTCGAGAATGTTGGCGCCGGAATTGCCGGTAAGCCGGTCGTCATGGCGCGACCCCACGACATTCTCGATCGACCGCAGCGTGTCACCTTCGGCGTCTCCACCCCGCTGGGGAAAACTTGGATTGGCAAGATTGATGCTCACGGAAGCGGACGAGTTCGAATAGTGGACGGTGTCATCACCTTCACCGCCCTGGATGAAATCGCGACCTCGTCCCGCAATCAAACTGTCATCACCATTCAATCCCTGCAGAGAGCTGCCGTCGGGATTGGCCGTGAGCGTGTCGTCGAAGTTCGATCCTTCGACGGCCTCGATCGATACCAGCAGGTCTCCGGCTGCGTGGCCGCCGCTGGTCATGCGCGTTGCGAGATTGACAGTGACGCCTTCCGGCGAGTCCCGATAAACGGCGGTGTCCGAGTATCGGACGGTACCGGGATCGATCCCACCCGACAGAACATCGGCACCGGCACCGCCGTTGAGCCAGTCTGGTCCCTCGCCGCCCTCAAGCGTGTCGTTACCGTTGCCGCCTTCGAGCTGGTCATTGCCGGCGCCGCCCGACAGATAGTTAGCGCCACCGTCACCGATTATCGTGTCATTATGGGCCGATCCGATAATCCTCTCAATGAACCGTAGTTCATCACCGGCCGCTTCGCCCACGGTCCCGCGTCCACTGGCGAGGCTCACCGAGATACCGCTGGTGGCGGCGCTGTAGGACGCCGTATCGGTCCCGGAACCGCCATTGAGAACATCGCTGCCTTCGCCGCCGATAAGCGTGTCGTTGCCGCCCTGGCCGGTAAGGGTGTCATCGCCAAACCAGCCGTCCAATTCATTTGCCTTGTAGTTGCCGAAGATCCGGTCGGCGTGCTGTGATCCGCGGACATTCTCAATGAACTCGATGCGATCACCGGCAGCTTCGCCGGCGGTTCCTTGTCGCCGCGCCAGATCGAGGCTGACGCCTGACGAGGCTTTGTCGTAACTGGCCGTATCGGTGCCACTGCCGCCGTGGATCAGGTCCCGACCGAGCCCGCCCCGAAGTGTGTCGTTCTGATCGTCGCCAAAAAGCCGGTCATCCCCGGAACCGCCGTCGAGAAAATCCTCGTCATCGAACCCGTTCAGCTCATCGTCGCCCGTGCCGCCGTAGAGGAGATCGTTACCGCCGAAGCCGAACAGGTTGTCGTCGCCTTCATGCCCGTAGAGCGAGTCCCCAAGATGGCCGCCGAGAATGTCGTCATTGCCTCCCAGGCCCCAGATGATGAGGTAATAGTTTCCGTTCGTCTCGCTGCGGAGAACATCCCGCTCATCGGTGCCCTGCAGCGGTCTGAGAATAAGCATGACGTCCCCCATCTGTTCGGTTTCCGACTTGCCGGCAGATCATCACGGGGGTTTGCAAAAATCCTGACGAAGTTGTGCGTTTTTCCTGAGGTTTGTGGGCTGATTCCTACGACCGCAGGACGGATCGAATCCTTTGAAAACGGGGTTCTCGTGAAAGAGCTCTTTGTGCCGGTCCGAACCGAAGCCAGCCCGGATGGCTCCAGCCCCCTTCGACCAATTGCTCCAGATGGTCCAGCGCGAGGTCGATTTCGCCCGCGTTCACGAGCGCCGCCACGTGGCAGAATTGAACATTCCTGCCGGTGGCCAGATCGGTGTTCACAGTGTCCCTGGCCTCGTCGTTGCGGCCAAGCCAGGCGAGGAAGCAAGCGCGGGTCGTCCGCGCTCGAGCGTGGCTTTCGTCTTCCGCGAGACATTCATCGATCCGCCCGAGCCCGCGATGGGCAGCGGCACGGCAGCGCCGCTGATCGCCGAGAGCGGCGAGGGCGCTGGCCATGATGAACAGCGCCCGAAAATCGTTCTGATGAATGGTGGATGCCCGCTCGGAGAGGGCCGCCGCGGCGGCCATGTCACCGGCGGCAAAAAGAGCGCGGGCGCCCAAGTAGTGGGCTTCGAAACTGTCGGGATTGATCGCAAGGGCTTGTTCGAACGCCCGCCAAGCCGCGCTGTGTTCCCCCAGTGCCGATAGGGTGAACCCTTTGGCGCTGTGGCTGTGAGGGCAGTCCGGTGCCAGCTCGACCGATTGTTCGGCTGCCTCCAACGCCCTTGTCAGCGAGACCTTGTCGTCGCTGTGATGGAACCGCCGCGCCACCTTGGCGATCGCGAACGCGGCGTGGGGCATGGCGAAATCGGGTGCCACCTCCAAAGCGCGCAGGCAGAGCGACAAGGACTTCTCGGCGTGGCCCGGACCGCCTCCGTCGTTGACGAGCCAGGCCTCCATGCAAAGGCGATAGGCCTCAAGGCTGAAGCTGCGGGTGGACGATTTCGACGGGGAGGGTTCGATCGTTCGAACCTGAGCCACCAGCCGATAGCCGGCGCCGTGGACGGTCTCGATCACCCGGGCTGTCCGGCGCCCGTCAGAGAAGGCGCGTCTCAGCTCCGAGATAGCCCGGGTAAGAATTTCATCGACGACGATCGTGTGCGGCCACACTTTCTCAAGCAGCTGTTCACGCGAGAAAACCTGACCGGGAGCGCTGGCCATGGTCACCAGAACGGCGGTGGCTTTGGGCGACAGGCGGTAGGTTTCGTGGCCACTGGAGAGGCGGCGGGTGGCAGGGTTGACGGTCCAATCGCCAACGGCAAACCAGGCGTTCGTTAGAGCGGGGCGCGAGAACGCGCCAACTTCGCCATCCATCCCGACCTCCAATCGCCGTCTGCGGCGCAACGTTGAGGGCCGTTCTAATGTCAGTCACGACGGACACGTGGAAGTATTGCAGATCACAGGCCGGGCGCTTTCTCACGCTTTTGTGAGGCCAAGACAAAAGGCCGCGGGTCCATCAGCAGTGGCGCGCCCTGCAGGACTCGAACCTGCGACCCACGGCTTAGAAGGCCGTTGCTCTATCCAGCTGAGCTAAGGGCGCCCGAGAGCTTGTCCGCGGCAATAAGGTTAAACGCGTCTGATGAAATTGTCGCTGTAGGACTTGGGCTTGATGGTCCGCTCCCGCGGTTCGGCGACCCGATACTGCCAGCCCTTTTTTTCGGCATAGGCGATCGCCGTCTCACGGTCGGGAAACCGAAGCTGCCATTGTTGATCGGTGTCGCCGGAACCGACCCAGCCGATCAGCGGATCAGCCTCCTTTTTCATTTCCGGTTCTCGTTCCAAGATCCACTCGTGGGTCTTGCGGCGGCCTTGGGAAACCGCGGTCTTGGCGGGGCGATAGATGCGAACCAGCATAGAACGGAACGCTCCCGAACCGGTTGTGGCGATGGCGTTGATCTAGGCGAAACCGGCCATCGGGTTCAAGCTGTTCCGGACCAGCGCTCGGTCAAATCGGCCCGGCGCAACAAGAGCGCCTGGAGCAGGACGATGCCCGGCAGGCTGGAAATCTTGCCGCTTGCCAGCCAATCGGCCGCGCGCTCCACGCTTACCACGTGGGTGCGGATGTCTTCCTGCTCATGGTCAAGCCCGTGGAGCCCGCCGGCGGTTTCCGTTCCGACCCGCGCGATGAAGAAATGAACGAATTCGGCGAAGCAACCGGGGCTGGCATAGCCGCTACCACAAGGCTCCAGGTCTTGGGCCTCAAGACCCGATTCCTCGCGCAGCTCGCGAAAGGCGACGTCGCTCGCACTCTCGCCCCGCTCCATCAGGCCCGCGACGGGTTCGATCAGCCAGGGGCTGAGGCCGCCGTCAATGGCCGCCGTGCGGAACTGCTCGACCAGAACCACCTCCTGGCGGTTCGGATCGAAAGGAAGAACGGCAACCGCGACCGCGGTGCCGTTATAGGCGATCTCGCGGTCGACCGGAGCCGACCAGCCGCCCGCGAACATCCGATGGCGGAGCTGCAACTGGCGAAGGCGAATGAAACCTTTGTAGGCGATCCGGTCTTCGTGGATCTCGAAATGGTCTGACGACACGCGTCCGAGCCTTAAGAAAAGGCTTTGAAGGTTATGATCGTGAAGGTGTCGGCAACACCTTCCAAGGTCTGGATACGGCTGGTGACAAAACGGCCGATATCTTCCTCGTCGCTTAGGTAAACCTTCATCATCAGATCATATTGGCCTGAGGTGCTGTGCACCTCGGACACCTGTTCGATCGCTTGGACAGCCTGATCGGCGACGTCGTAGGCCCGGCCAAGCTGGCATTTCACCATCACGAACAGGGTTTGCATCAGGCTTCAGCAGGCGTCGTGGCTGCCCCCTTGATCGGCACGGGACGGGCCAGGAACTGGGGAACGTGGGCACCGAGCCCGACCACCTGCTCGTCCGGCTCGTCGCTTCCTTTGTCGCGCCGCGAGCGTCTTTTCGTCTTGGGGCTTGCGCTCTCGCCTTCCGCGGTCGCCGCCCGGCGGCGTCGCCGGGAGGGTGTCTTTGGCTCCTCGGCGTCTTCATCGACCACGACACTTCGCTTCGCCTGTCCGGCCACAAGCTCGAGGTGATCGATCGCGGTTCCGATCAGCCGGGTGATGCCGGAAACGAACTTTTCGTCCTCTGGCGTGGCCAGGGTGAAGGCGCGGCCCAGCTTGCCGGCCCGGCCGGTCCGGCCAATGCGGTGGACATAGTCGTCCGGATTGGTCGGGACGTCGTAATTGATGACGTTCGGCATGTCGGAGATATCGAGACCGCGAGCCGCCACGTCCGTCGCCACCAGAAAGTCGACTTGATCCGCCTTGAACGCGTCCAGCGTCGCGATCCGCTGGGATTGATCGAGATCACCGTGGATATCGCGGGCGTTATAGCCGTGGCGGACCAAACGGCGGTTGAGACTGCTGACATCCCGCTTGCGATTGCAGAAGATGATCGCTTTCTCGATGTTCTGGTCTTCGATCAGCCGCTTGACGGCATCGGACTTTTTGGATCCGTCGACCGTGCAGAGATAGGCCTGGACATTGGCCGAGGTGGTGGCCGGCGGCGCGACCGTGACTTCGACCGGATCCTTTAAAAAGGTCTCAGCCAGGCGGCGGACCTCCTTGGGCATGGTCGCGGAGAACAAGAGCGTCTGCTGGCGGCGGGTCAGGAGGCCCGCGATCCGCTCGACATCCGGGATGAAGCCCATGTCCAGCATGCGGTCGGCTTCGTCGACCACCAGGGTGCCGACGCCGCCGAGCAAAACCTTACCCCGCTCGAACCAGTCGAGCAGCCGGCCTGGGGTGGCGATCAGCACATCGACGCCACGATCCAGAAGTTTCTCCTGATCACCCATCGAGACACCGCCGATCACCAGCGCCATCGACAGTTTGAGATACTTGCCGTAGCGCTCGAAGTTCTCGGCCGTCTGCGCCGCCAGCTCCCGGGTCGGGCTCAAGATGACGGATCTCGGCATGCGCGCTCTGGCGCGGCCCGCGGCCAGACGGTCGATCATCGGCAGAACGAAGGCGGCGGTTTTGCCCGTTCCGGTCTGCGCGATACCGATGAGATCGTGGCCTGCAAGGACGGAAGGGACGGCCTGGGCCTGGATGGGGGTCGGTTGGGTGTAGCCGGAGTCGGCGATGGCGCGCAAAACCTCATCTCGCAAGCCCAACCCCGCGAAGCCGCTTTCAGCGGGGATCTCTTCGCTCAAATCATAACCAATTCTGCTAGGTGGAAACGAATTCAACGGTGGTGTGGTTATTTCACGCTAGTTTGTCAATACTCAGCGGTGTTTGCCGCCGGGTACCATTCGTCGCCAGTCAAGCGGCACCTTCATCAAGTAGGTGAGATCGTGGTTTTTTCGACCCTCGCGCGCCCTCGTTCTCTTTTGGTCGTGGTCGATGCCCAGGAGCGACTGCTGCCGGCGATCCGAAACCATAATCGGTTGATCGAGCGGATCAGGCTTCTGGCCGATCTGACCCGGACATTGGGCTTGCCGACCCTGGTGACCGAGCACTGTCCCGATCGGATCGGACGGACTGATCGGCGCCTGAAAGATCTGACGGCCAACGGGGAAATCTTCAAAAAAGTCCATTTCGACGCTTGTCGGTCGGAGACGTTTTTGGATTACGTCAAGGCGACGGACCGAGACCAGTGGGTGGTTACCGGCACGGAGGCGCATATCTGTGTCCTGCAAACAGCCCTTTCACTGATTGATCATGGCTCCGTCTTCGTCGTCGCGGATGCGGTCGGCACGCGCCATCAGGGCGATCTTTCCACCGCCCTCCAGCGTCTGCGGGATGCCGGCGCCCAGATCGTCAGCACCGAGATGGTGGCATTCGAGTGGCTGGGACGAGCCGATCACCCGGCCTTTCGCGAAACCCTGGCCAGGATCAAGCAGCTCGAGCCCTGGTAGGCTCCGAAGGTCAGACGTCTAACGTCTCGACCAGATCGGCGTGGTCCTGGATGAAGGCGAGCCGTCGGTCCGGTTTTCGCCCCATGAGGTCGCCGACCAGTTCCTTCGCGGCCGGCACGTCGTCCAAGGTCACCCGCAAAAGTCGCCGGCTCCCCGGGCTCATGGTGGTTTCCTTGAGCTGGGCGGGGTTCATTTCGCCTAGACCCTTGAACCGGCCGATCTCGATTTTCTTGTTCTTGAAGCGGCTCTCCGCCAGCTCGCGCCGCTCGGCGTCATCCTGGGCGTAGGCGACGTCCTTGCCGGCGCTGATCCGGTACAAGGGCGGCTGGGCCAGGAACAGATGACCGTGGGTGATGAGCTGCGGCATCTCCTGGAAGAAGAAGGTGATGAGCAACGACGCGATATGGGCACCGTCGACGTCGGCGTCGGTCATGATCACCACCCGCTCGTAGCGCAGGTCCTGGAGATCAAACTGGCGGCCAATGCCGCAGCCAAGGGCGGTGACGAGATCGTTGAGCTCGCGATTGGCACCGAGCTTGTCGGCGGTGGCGCTGGCGGCATTGAGAATTTTGCCGCGCAACGGCAGTACGGCCTGGGTTTCCCGGTCGCGGGCCTGTTTCGCCGAGCCACCGGCGCTGTCCCCCTCGACCAGAAAGATTTCGCTGCCGTCCCGGTCCTCCCGGGCGCAGTCGGCAAGTTTTCCGGGCAGGCGGAGTTTGCGGGTGGCACTCTTGCGCGCGACGTCCCGCGCCTTCTTGCGCGCGATCCGCTCCTCGGCGCGATCGAGTGCGTGCTCGACCAGAGCAACGGCACTCTCCGAATGACCGCTCAGCCACAGCTCGAAACGGTCCTTCATCGCGTTCTCTATGGGCCGGACGATGTCCGGAACCACGAGCCTGTTCTTCGTCTGCCCCTGAAACTGGGGGTTCTTGATGAACAGCGAGAGCACGACCGCGGCCCCGCCCAGAAGATCGTCGGCCGTGATCTGGGCCGCTTTTTTCTGGCCGATGCGCTCGGCATGGGCCCGAAGCCCACGCAGAAGCGCGTTGCGCACACCCTGTTCGTGACTGCCGCCGTCGGGCGTGGGAATGGTGTTGCAGTAGTAACCGCCATAGCCGATCTCGTCGGCAGGCCAGGCGATCGCCCATTCGACCCGGCCGGCATTGTCGGCGAGATCGACCTCACCGTCGAACAGGGCTTCGCCGATGACCCGGCGGTCGTCCAGCATCGACGATAAGAAGTCCTTGAGACCTTGGGGGAAATGAAACCGGTCACGCTCCGGGATCTCGCCTGAGGGCGGTAGGACGCTCGGATCGGCCTGCCAGCGGATTTCGACGCCACGAAACAGGTAAGCTTTGGAGCGGGCCATGCGGTAAAGCCGCTCGGCCCGGAACTTGTTGTGGCTTTTGAAGATCTCAGGATCGGGTTTGAACCAGACCGAGGTGCCGCGCCGGTTGGCGGCTTGGCCCATCGCTTCGAGTGCGCTGGTGGCGTGGCCGCGGGCGTACGTTTGGCGCCACAGCTTGCGGTCGCGGGCGACTTCGACGGTCAGAGCTTCCGCAAGCGCGTTGACGACCGAAACGCCGACACCGTGCAGTCCGCCGGCGGTCTGATAGGCGCCGGTCTGAAACTTGCCGCCCGAATGGAGCGTGGTGAAGATGACCTCGAGGGCAGATTTTTTCGGGAATTTGGGATGCGGATCGACCGGGATGCCCCTGCCATTGTCCTTAATCGAAACGCCACCCTCGGCGTCAAGGATCATCTCGATCCGATTGGCGTGGCCCGCAACCGCCTCGTCCATCGAATTGTCAAGAAGCTCCGCCACCAGGTGATGGAGCGCGTTTTCGTCCGTCCCGCCGACATACATGCCCGGCCGGCGGCGGACCGGTTCGAGACCCTCCAGGACCTCGATGTCGGCGGCGGTGTAGCCCTCAGTCCGGGGCGAAGTCAGATCTGAGAAAAGGTCCGTCATGCCCTTGACGCCAAAGGCTCCTTAAAGGTCTGATCTGCCCCAGCTTTAGCCGTTGAGCGGGGCTGAGGCAACGCGAACTGGAGAGTTTGGGGCATGAATGATGAACCTAGAGGCGAACTTGCGATCCGCACCGTCGCCATGCCCGCCGATACCAATCCGAGCGGTGACATCTTCGGCGGCTGGCTCCTGGCCCAGATGGACCTGGCGGCTGGCACCATCGGTTACCAGTTCTCCAGCGGCCGGGTGGCGACGGTCGCCGTCGACGGCATGACCTTCCACCGGCCGGTTTATGTGGGCGACGTGGTCTGTTGTTACGCCGAGGTGGTCCATGTCGGCCGAACCTCGATGGGCGTGAAGGGCGAGACCCATGTCCGGCGCGGGCGGACCGGTGACCGGATCAAGGTGACCGAGGGAACCTTCAGCATGGTGGCTCTCGATGCCGACGGTCGGCCGCGGCCGGTGCGCCGGTCCGCCGACACGCCGGGTTAGGCCCTCCACCATTGTGTCAGTCAACTATTGAGATGACGACAATTCGACCGGGTGGGGAACCGCTTCGACCTGCGCGATCTCGTAACGTTTGAGTTGGCCGTAGGTGTCGAGGAGATCGCTGGAAAAAACGTCACCCGCCAGGAGGAAGCCTTGGTCGCCGGCCAAACTGTCGAGGGCGCTCTCGAGACTGGTGCAGCACCGCCGCATATCCTTTCGGTCGGCGAAGTCGAAATCGTAAAGGTTGCGGTCCACCGGATCGCCCGGATCCACTTTCCGCTCGGCGCCGTCGACGCCAGCCATGATTAAGGCCGCCAACGTCAGATAGGGATTGAGGGCAGGATCGGGAAAGCGAAGCTCGACCCTCTTGTCCCGACGGTCGGCGGCGAACGGTATTCTGAGCGCGGTCGAGCGGTTGTCCACGCCATAGGCCAGGGTGGTCGGCTCGTTCTGATCGTCGCGCGGCCGCCGGTAGCTGTTGGGCCTCGAATTGGTGAAGGCGTTGAGCGCCCGTCCATGCTCCAGGATGCCGCCGATCACGTGGCCGCACAGATCACTCAGATCGGCATAGCCATTGCCGGCGAACGCCGGCTTTTCCTCTTTCCACATCGAGAGATGGAGGTGGCAGGCGGATCCGGAACGATGGGCGAAGGGGCGCGGCAGCAAGATCGCCGTGCGGCCGTAGGCATTCGCCACCTGCCGAGCCGCATATTTGGCAAGCTGCAGATGATCGGCGGCGAGCAGCGCATCGACCGGACCGAACTGTATCTCGATTTGATCGGGGCCAGCCGCATGGAAATGACGCAGGTGATTTAAGCCCAGATCGGCGAGCACGGTCGCGATTTCAGCACGGAGATCCGCCCATCGGTCCTGGGGCCAGCCGCCATAGGAAGAGGATTGGCCCCGCGCCGACCCCGCCTGGCCCGGCTCGGACGGTGCTTCACCATCGCTAGGACCGATGTAGAGCGTGAGGTCGACGCTGACTCGGAGCTGGTCGGCCACGCCGGTCGCCGCCATGTGGCTCAACGCCCGTTTCAGTGTGGTCCGGGGATCGCGCTCATAGCCCGAACGGGTTACCGGATCGCCAACGTCGCAGCAGATGATCAGTTGTGGCTGGGCGCTGAACGGATCGGACCACCAGCGCTCGATGTCCGGCAGCAGCATGAGATCGGAGGTTTCGATTTCGCGCCAGCCGGCGATTGAGGAACCGTCGAAAAACAAGCCACCGCGCCAGAAATCCTCATCCAGCGAAGAGGCGGGAAAGCTCAGATGCCGCCATCCGCCGCTCAGATCCGTGAAGCGAAGGTCGATCTGCTGGGCGTCCGTTTCTTCGAGCTTTTGGGTCAGCTGGGACAAAGCCGCAGGCATGGCGGGGTCCGCTCGAAAAGGGGGCGCGTCGGCTTGGTCTAAAGCGAAGCAGAAAGGAGTCAATCACCGTCCGGCGGCGGAAAAGAAAGGGGGCGGTTCAAGAACCGCCCCGTCCATCCGTGTCGGTGACCGCTGAGGTGGGAGGCTCAGATGTCGTAGTACATAACGAACTCGTAAGGGTGGGGACGCAGGCGCAGAGCGTCGACCTCAGCCTCCATCTTGTAGGCGATGTAACTGTCGATGAAGTCCTTGGTGAACACATCGCCCTCGAGCAGGAAGTCCTGGTCCGCGGCGAGTGCGTTGAGTGAGCCCTCGAGGGAAGCGGAGACCCGGGGCAGCTCGGCCTCTTCCTCCGGCGGCAGATCATAGATGTTTTTGTCGACCGGATCGCCTGGATCGATTTTGTTCCTGATGCCGTCGAGACCGGCCATGAGCATCGCCGAGAAGGCCAGATACGGGTTGCATGACGGATCGGGGCAGCGGAATTCCACCCGCTTGGCCTTCGGGCTATCCGAATACATGGGGATCCGGCAGGCGGCCGAGCGATTGCGCATCGACCAGACCAGATTGACCGGCGCTTCGAACCCCGGCACCAGGCGGTGGTAGCTGTTGGTGGTCGGCGCAGCGAAAGCGAGGATCGCCGGTCCGTGCTTCAAAAGACCGCCGATATAGTAGCGGGCGAGGTCGCTGAGGCCGGCGACGCCGCCAGCATCTGCCATCAGCGGTTGGCCGTCCTTCCAGATGGACTGATGGACGTGCATGCCGGAACCGTTATCGCCGAGCAGCGGCTTGGGCATGAAGGTCGCGGTCTTGCCGGCCTGCCGCGCGCAGTTCTTGACCACATACTTGTATTTCATCTGGGCGTCGGCCATCTCGATCAATGGCGCGAACCTCATGTCGATCTCGCACTGGCCGCCGGTGGCCACCTCATGATGGTGGCATTCGACCGTGAGGCCGATCTCGGCCATGGTGATCGCCATCTCGCTTCTGAGATCCTGCAGCGTGTCGCTTGGCGGGCAGGGAAAGTAGCCCTCCTTGGGTCGGATCTTATGGCCGAGATTGGGGCCCTCGTCCTCGGTCCCGTTCCAGTGGCCTTCCACCGAATCGACCATGTAGGAGGCGTAGTTGGTGTCCTGGTTGTAGCGCACGTCGTCGAAGACGTAGAATTCGGCCTCGGGCCCGATGAAGCAGGTGTCAGCGACGCCGGAACTAGTCATGTATTGAATGGCCTTCTTGGCCATGCCCCGGGGATCGCGGCTGTAGAACTCCTTGGTGATGGGATCGGTGATGTCGCAGATCATCACCAGCGTCGGATGCTCGCAGAAGGGATCGATGAACGCGGTTTCGGGATCCGGCATCAGCAGCATGTCGGATTCTTGAATTTCCTGGAAGCCGCGGATCGAGGAACCGTCGAAACCGCAGCCCTCGTTGATTTGGTCTTCGCCGAAGGTTTGGGTCGGAAACGACGTGTGTTGCCACATGCCGGGCACGTCGGTGAAACGCAAGTCGACAATTTTTACGTCGTGATCGGCGATCGCTTTCATCACGTCGCCGGCATTTTTGCACCCAAGCATCGTTCGTCGTTTCCTTTCTTCTGATCGGTGTGCTTGTCGTGACTGAAGCGCCGATCATCGACCAGCGCTTTCGCGGGTGGGCGCCGGGAACGGCTAGTCCATTCCCGGGGTCTCGATGGGGTTACGAGATCTGTTAGAGTGCGTCGACGCCCTGTTCGGCGGTACGAATCCGGATTGCTTGCTCGACCGGGAAGACGAAAATCTTGCCGTCACCGATGCGATCGGTTTTCGCCGCGTTTTGGATCGCTTCCACGGCCCGTTCGACCAAGGCGTCGTCCATCACCTCCTCGATCTTCACCTTCGGCAGAAAGTCGACGACGTATTCGGCACCCCGGTAAAGTTCGGTGTGGCCCTTCTGGCGGCCAAATCCCTTAACCTCCGTGACGGTCATCCCCTTGAGACCGACCTCCTGGAGCGCCTCTTTCACTTCGTCGAGCTTGAATGGCTTGATGATCGCTTCGATTTTTTTCATGCCCCGATAGGTCTCCCGTCGCGCCAACCCAATGGTCCGGTCGAACGCCTTGCTGTCGCTTGTCGTCGGGGTGAGCATAGAACGTGCCAGGTGGCCCGAGGCGCCTCGGGCCACCGCAAAAACCGTAAAACCCCGATTGGTGAGCCCAGAGAGTGATCATATTCTGAGCAGAATGCCCAAGATTTGGGCGACTTTTGTCGGTGGCGGGCTGGCTGAGGTGCGCTTGACGCGCGCACGCTGATCCGCCAGAACCATGCTTCAGTGGCGGGTGTAGCTCAGGTGGTTAGAGCGCCAGATTGTGGCTCTGGAGGCCGTGGGTTCAAGTCCCATCACTCGCCCCAGCTCCTGGCGGCGCCCGTTCAGCGCGTTTCGTCGAGCTCCGATAAGTCGACGTCGAGAATGCCGAACGCGTCGTCGGCGGTGACCTGTTCAACCCCTTGGCCGGTTAGTCGCAAGAGAGTGACGAACTCGCCGATCGAGCGCGAGTCCAGATAGTAGCGCTCCAAGTGGCGCAACTCACTCATGTTATTGCAGCGGGCGATGAAGCTGCTGTCCAACTGATTGGTGCCCGTTATTCGGGTCACCAGAATAATGTGCGGCGTAATAGACAAGTTGTTCTCCTCCGTTGTTGACAGCTAAACGCTATGCCATGATTGCCTATTGAGCAATCCGGAGATATCCGTAAATTAGTGTGGTTTTATGGAAAGTTAAAAGGAAGTAATGATAACTATTTTTATTGAATATGTGTAATCAGCGTGTCGAATAGTTCGTTCTGATGACGCTCAGCTGGGACGCCTTTGATCGCGGTTGACCAATCCAATGCCGACCGCGACCAGGAGGACACCGAGGCTATCCCAAGGCGAAATCTCTTCGCCCAGGAGCAGGGCTGCAAAACCTACGCCGAAAATCGGATTGAGGAAGTGGAACGCGCTGGCACCGGCGGTCGAGATCCGTTTGACAAGGGCGAACCAGAGGAGCGTGGCGATGATGCCCGGAAACACGATCTGGTAGATGAAGGCGAGGACGACCGAACGGTTGATCTCGAAGGCGGTGACATCCTCGATCAGAAGGGCCACCGGCAGGCAGCCCAAGCCGCCGATCGCCATCTGGCAGGCGACCACCATCAAGAGGCCGGTGCCGAAGTCTCCCTTCTTGATGGTCAGCGTGGCGACGGCCAGGGCCATGACGCCGAAGATCGCAAGCAATATGCCGAACCCGTCGATGCCGCCCGCGATCCGGTCGGCCATGAACCAGATCACTCCGGCGAAACCGACGAAAAGGCCGATGACCTTCAAGGGTCTCAGGGGCTCGGCGACGATCGCCGGTGCCAGTGCCGCCACGATCAGAGGCATGGCGCTGGCAATGATCGCGGCCAGTCCCGCCGGTATCTTGACCATGGCCGTGAAGAACAGACCCAGATAAAGCGTGTTCTGACAGAGACCCAGCAGGATGATCGGCCGCCAGGCTTGCCACCCCCGGGGCAGACGCTGGCCGAGGGCCACCGCGAGACAACCGGCGATCAGCGCGGCGATGAAGAAACGGACGGTCGAGACGGTGAAGGGTGGGATATGTGCCACCAGCACCTTGGCGACCGAGAAGGCGGAGCTCCAGAGGATGGCAAAAGCCACGCCCATAAGAAGGGTCAACCACCAGCTCGGCGAGGCGGCTGGAGCCGGAACGGGAGCCGGCTCAGTCAGCTGTTCCACATTATGCACGAACGGGGCCGATCCGAATGGTGAAGGCGTTATCTCCCTCGAATGGCCATGGATCTACCCGGACCGGCCCGGGGCACCCAGCGCTTTATGAGAACAGATGCTGTGCCCCGCTTAGCCGATGCGGCGCCCGATCAAATCGAGCTGCTCGGTTTCGCCGACGCGCACAGCAATATCGGCATTGCCGTCGAGGAGATTGAGTTTAGGCATGCTCAAATTCAGCTCAATCTCCGGATGGCGTTTGGCGAAGGCTGGGAGCTGCGGGGCCGGAATAGCGAAACGCTTTTCAACTCACATCATGTTCGAGGGGAGGGGCAATTCGTGCTCCGGATACCTCTCGGACAGCTCACATCCCCGTGATGTCGCATGGCCTGTTGGGCGGAACGGCGGGCCCCTTTGGTCCCAAATTCTCTTCACGTTGCGTGATCGTATCTTAACTCGCTGATACAAAAGGTTTTTTCTTTGTGCTGCAAGGGGCTCGGACAGAGCCAAGCAACGCGCATGAGGGCCCTTCGATCTGCGTACACCCCCCGTGCATTTGGCGCTCTACCCGCGTTTCCCGCTCGCGTGGCATTCATCGAGCGGAAGGCCAGGCGGCAGGCGCAGTGCTTGTGACGCCGATCACTCAAGCAAAATTTTTCTGAGGAGCGACATCCGTGGACACACTCGAGCCCTCAGCGCCGGGCGCTGAAATCGGCGCGGCCGTGGATACCGACGGCGCCGACGTTGCCAATGCCGGTCCGCTCGCGGGGACCGTGGCCGGTGCCCAGATCAATGGTGACGGCGCCACATTGACGAACCTCGACGGTGGTTTGATCACCGGCACGAACGGCGTTGAGATCAACGGTCAGGATGCCACGCTGGTCAACGAGGAAGGCGGCGGCATCGCCGGCAGCTTCAACGGTGTCACGACCGCTGACGGTGAGGCACCGGCCACGGGCGCCACGATCGTCAATGACGGGCTGATCACCTCCGACAGCCGCGGCATCGACACGGGCGCCGACGATTTCAGCCTGACCAACAATGGCGAGATCATCGGCACCGGCGATCAGCGCAACGGCACGGTTTATATCGATGGCGACGTTGACAATGCGTCCGTCGAAAACAGCGCCCACGGTGTTGTCGATGCCGGCGAGGGCAATAGCGGTGACGGCCTCAGTGTTCAGGGCGGCGCAGGCGATGACCTCAAGTCCGAAGACATTTCGATCGCTAACGAGGGCCTGGTCCAGGGCCGCGGCGAGCCGGGTTTCGAGGACGGCACTCGGACCACGGCGAACGGCTCCTCCGGTGGCCGTTTCTTCAATGGCTCGGAGGCGCCGGAAGCTGTGATCGAGCTTCACCTGACCAATTCCGGTACCTTTACCGCCGAGACGACGACCGGCTTTCTCGGCGGTCTGGTGGTCGAGGACGGCGTCGCGGTCAAAGGCACCATCATCAACCAGCAAGGCGGGCTGATCACGGCCCCGCAGAACGGTCTTTACATCGGCAACGCGTCCCACGATCTCGAAATCGTCAATGAAGAGGGCGGGACGATCTCGTCCGGAAGTCGCGCGCTCAACATCGACGGCGACGATGTGACGGTGGTCAATGCCGGTCTCGTCGAGGGCCTGGCCGACCAGCGTAACGGCACACTCTATGTCGACGGCACGGCCGACGATATCGACATCATCAACCAGAGCTCAGGCGTCGTCGATGCCGGCGAAGGCAATAATGGTGATGGCGTCTCAATCCAGGTCGGTGCCGCTGCCGAGGACGCGAAATCGGACGATATCACGATCAGCAATCACGGCCTTTTCCAAGGAAGGGGTGCTCCGCAGACGCCGAGCAACCTGGCCGCCGGTCTTCGGTTCTTCAACGGATCCGGCGAGGAGGTGGCCACGGTCAACGGCGCGGTGCGCAACGGTGGACTGGTTCAGGCCGAGGACGGCGCCGGCCTGCAGATCGGCGAGGGCGTCCAATTTGTCGGTCCGATCGATAACCAGGAAGACGGTGTCATCCGCTCGGACAATGGACTTGCGATCGATGCTTCGCTCTCCGTCGGCGGCCAGCGGATCGAGAATGACGGGCTGATCGAGGGCGATGTCGTTTTGGGTGACGGCGATGACCGGCTCAACAATGACGGCGAGCTGGCCGGCAGCCTATCAACGGGCGGCGGTGACGACCGGGTCGACACCAAGACCGGCACGATCGAAGGTCCTGTTGATCTGGGTGCGGGCGATGACCGGTTTATCGGCAGCACCGGCGACGACCAGGTCACTGGCGGGCTCGGCGACGACCGGCTCGACGGTCGGTCCGGTACGGACACCGCCCTCTACAACGATATCGATGTCGCCGTTGACGTCGATTTGGGGGCCGGCACGGCGACCCGCGAGACAGGTTTCTCGGTTTCGCTCGAGGACCAGCCCGTGGCCTCGATCACGACCGCTCAGACGCCGGCGGAAATCGTCGCCGAGGCGGCCGCAAACAATCTCTACTTCAACATCCACACGAATGATTTTCCCGGCGGCGAGATCCGCGGCCAGTTGCTGCTGCAGTCGGACGAAACCGTGGACGGGATCAGGACGCTGACCCTTGTCGCGTCCCTCGACGCGGCCCAGGAGCCGGGGCCGACCTCGGACAGCGACGCCATCGGTTCCGGCACCGTCGTCATCACCGTGGACGGTGAGGACGTGAGCTACAGCGCAGATCTCTCCGTTTCGGGTATTTCCACCGACGAGCTTCTGCCGGTCTCAGGCGTGAGCTCGATCCATCTCCACAATGCGCCGGCGGGCGTGAATGGGCCGGTTATCCTCGATATCGTCCAGGATGCCGGCGGCGATGTCACGGGCGCGGATCCGAGCGCCGACGACGGCAATGTCTTCGAGGAGGTGGTGGAGACCGACGAGCTGGACGAGATCGAGAACATCGTCGGTTCGGAGGATGGTGACAGGATCATCGCGTCGGGTCCCGTCGGCAACGTGATAAGCGGCGGTGGTGGGGACGATTTCATCGCCGGCGGCGGTGGGGTCGACATCCTGGACGGTGGCGAAGGTATCGATACCAACAGCTTCGTCGGTATCGGCGCGCCGGTGATCGCTGATCTCGCCCCCGGCAATGCCTCCTATCAGACACCGGTCGCCACGGTCTTCGAGCGTCCCGAAAACTTCGAGAATCTGGATGGCTCGGCCAACAATGATCAGCTCTTCGGCGATGGTGGCGACAATGTGCTGACCGGCAATGACGGCGACGATCTCTTGATTGGCCGCGGTGGCGGCGACACGCTCGGCGGCGGTGAGGGTGACGACTTCCTCCAGGGCGGCGGCGGCAACGATGCGCTCGACGGCGGCGATGGTGTCGACACCGCTTCCTTCGCTGACATCGGCGCCGACGTGACCGCGGACCTATCGGCCGGTCAGGCCCAGTATGTCGTAGGCGGCAATACGGTTCAGGATAGTCTCGACAACATCGAGAACCTGACCGGCTCCGTCAATAACGATACGCTGATCGGTGATGACGGCGACAATCTCCTGGCGGGTGGCGCTGGTTCCGACAATCTCCAGGGCGGTGACGGCAGCGATTTCCTCAGGGGTGATGCCATCGGTAGCGGTGCCGCCATCCGCGTGACCGTCACCAACACGCTTGGCGCCGGCGGCACCTTCGTGACGCCGGTGTGGTTCGGCTTCCATGACGGTGCCACGTTCGATGCCTTCGATATCGGGGCGCCGGCGAGCTTTGGTCTCGAGCGCCTGGCGGAGGATGGCAGCATCGAGGGCATCGCCGCCGAGTTCAACGCCCAGGTCGATGGCGCCGGTGTCGACGCCACGATCGTCGGCCCCGACGGCGTGCCCGGTCCGATCGATCCGGGCGAGGCGGCTTCCTTCGAGATCGACGTCGATCCGGATCAGGTGGGGCAGGGCTTCTTCTCTTGGGCCACCATGATCATCCCGTCTAATGACGCCTTCCTCGCCGTGCCAGACGATCCGTTGGCCGATCCGATCTTCGATGAGGACGGTAATTTTCTTGGCGATGAAAACGGTCAGATCGTGATCCAACGCTTCGGAACCGACGTTCTCGATGCCGGCACCGAGGTGGACAACGAGCTGGACGCCGCGTTCATCAACCAGACCGCGCCGGACACAGGGATCGATGAGGCAGGTGTGGTCGGCGAGCATCCGGGCTTCATTGGCTCGGAAGGTCTGCCGGGTGACGGCGGCACCATTCTCGGCGGCACAACCGTCGCCGGCGCCGTCATCGATCCGATCGAGGGCGATTTCACCCAGGATGGCGGCAGCGGCCAGCTCCTGGAGATCGTCATCGAGCAACTGGACGGCTTCAGTGACACCCTCAATGGTGGTCTCGGCGCCGACACGCTGGAGGGTGGTGGTGCCAGCGACACCTTTATCTTCGAGGTCGGGACCGGTGAGGATCTGGTTTTGGACTTCGCCTCGGACGAGGACATTCTCGACTTTTCGAGCTTTGGTCTCGCCGATGTCGACGCGGTGATCGATGCGTCAAACCAGGACGGTGACGACCTGGTCGTCGATCTCGGCGGCGGCGATCAGGTAACCCTCGCCGGTGTCACCGCGTCGGTGCTGAGCGAGGACAATGTCATCGTCTGAGGTTCCCCCGCCCGACTAACGAACCACAGTTGTTCCCCGACTGGCGCTGGAATTTCTCTGGCGCCTTTTTCTTAGGCTTTCTTTTCTTCGAACCGCGATCAATCTGGATGGCTGCAGCTTACGTTAGGTTTCCTCTTGATCGCCCTCGGATTCCCGGTTCAGCGACATGCCGATCGCGCTTTCGATCTCCTGGGCGATCAACTCGTCCGGTGCGATCCAGCGCTCGACGCCCAGTTCCCTGCAAGCCGCACAGACTTCAGGTGTTTGAACCTGCGGCAACACCGTTTCGATGCCTAGGTTCCGGCCCAAAAGGGCGGCGATCAGGTTGGTCTGATCGGAGTCGGTCAATAAGACCAAAACATCGGGACAGGAGTCGCCGATCGCCTCCTTGAGGATCGCCGGCGCGGTGCCGTCACCCACCACCATGCCGCAATCGACGGTTTCCGAAAGGCGGTCTAGCTTATCGCGGTTGCGGTCGACCAGCACGACTTCCGCGCCTGATTTTGCGTGGGTAATGCGTGTGATCAGAGCGACAGCCGAGTCGGAAGCGCCGACGATCAACAGTTTCATGGTCTAGTTCCTTTTCAGCCAGGACCAGGGACTCAACAAGATGACCACGGCGATAACTTCGAGCCGGCCCAGCCACATGTTGAGGACGAAAAGCAGTTTCAGGTGGTCGGCGAGGTCCGCCGACGCAACGCCGGTCGAGAGCCCGACGGTCGACAGCGCCGAGACGATGTCGAACAGCGCGTCGACCGGATCCAGGCCATGGGCCGTCAAGATGATCCAGCTTGTGAAATGCGCGATCAGGAACAGGCCGATGATGCCGATAATGCCTTCGATCTCGCGGCCGTGGATCCGGGTCTCGCCGACCCGGACGACCAAGATACTATTGGGCCCGATTGCGGTTCGAAGGATGGCCGTGCGCAGTGTTTCCATCATCACCCGCGCGCGTAATAGCTTGATCCCGCCGGCCGTCGAGCCGACGGCGCCGCCGATCACCATAAGGCCGATCAACAGCGCCTTCTGAGCGTCGGTGAGCTCAGCGACCGAAGCGGTCGAGAAGCCGGCCGTTGAATGGGCACTCGCGGTGACGAAAAACAGGTCATAGATCCCGCGCCAGCTCAGTGTCCCGTCCGCGAACCACCCCAGTAAGACCATGAGCCCGAAGCCGAATGCCACCAGATATCCCAGCAGGAGGATTTCGGTGTCTCGGAAGAACAGGGAGAACCGTCGCCGGCGCAGATACTCGTAGTGATCGATCGGCACCGCGGTCGCAACGCAAAACAGGAGCAAAATGGCACTTGCCAGCACCGGCAGGGAAGCCAGGCTGTCGCCGTAGACAGAAAATCCTCCGGTGGACACGGCCGTTAGCGTCAACGAGATCGCCGGCACCAGTTCGGGATGTGCGGCAAACACCATGGCGAAGCAGAGCAGCGTCAGAAGCGAATAGGTGACGATGACGACCCGCGCCCGCTGGCTCATGGAGGCGACGATGGTCGTACCCTCCACATCGATCGCGCCGAGCCTGCGGGCGGCGACGCCGGGCTCGAGAATGACGGCGATCACCGCCACCAGAATGACGAACCCGCCATACCATTGAAGCCAGGCGCGGGTGATCTGGGCCGACCATGGCCATTGTTCGATGTCGGAGACGACGGTGAAGCCTGTCGAGGTGATCCCCGACATGGCTTCGAACAGGCCGTCCACGAACGGCAGGCCGTAGATCATGAGGGGCCAAGTCATGCCCAGCGTGCCGAGAAGAAATGTCAGCGCGGTCGCCGCCAATACCTCATGGGGCCTGACGTCATCGCCGAGCGAGATCGTGCGCCCGATCAAGGCGATGATCACGACGATAGCGCCGCCCGCGGCCAGTCTGCCGACGAAAAGCCACTGATCATCGATGATGGCGAGGATCATCGGCACCGCGAAAAGGGCGATCAATGTCGGTGTCAGGCGTCCGAGAACGCCCAGCATGATGCGAGCCCGGATGCGGCGCAGGACGGCCGTCTGGCCGACGGCCGGCGCTTCGCCATGCTCGCCGAGCGTGCTCACAAGGGGCTCTGCTCCGTCAGCGGGAAAGGTTTTGAACGACAGACGGTCGTCGATCGAACCGATTGGACTAGACCTGCCGGCAACGCCTGTCGGGCGATCCGGTTCCTGGGGTTCCGGCAAGCGGCACTTCGTCTGTCGACCTGTTCAAAACCGTCGACCCATTTACGAATTGGCGAGCCCGGGATCATTCGCCGAGCACGAACCAGTCGTCGGCGCCTACCAAGCGCGGCGGTCGGTGATCGAGGGTGAGACGAGCGTAGATGCCGGCCAGCAATGTGCGGGCTCCATGCCAGTCGAAGCCCAGGCTGGTCTGTTCCGCGGCCCGGACCATCAGCGCCCACGTGTCATGGTCGCTCGACGCGACCCTATTGAGGACGGAAACCAGACTTCCCGGCTGGTCCGGCTCATAGACATATCCGTTTTGGCCGTCGCGCACCCATTCGAGAAGACCGTCCAACGCCGGCGCGATCACCGGTCTGGCACGCGATAGCGCCAACATGGCGGTGCCGGAGGTGAGGATGGAGCGATAGGGAAGGGCGACGAAGTCCGCCAGGTCGAAGAAGGCTGGCACCTCCTCTTCGGGGATGAACCGGACGTCGACTGAAATCCGCTGGCGCACCGGTTCGGCCAGGCCAGCCAGGGCGTCGTCCAGCGGCGCCACGGCTTTGCCCGCAATCGCCAGCTTGAGCGCGGTGTTGTCCGTTTGGGCGAAGGCATCAATCAGCTCTTCACCGCCTTTGTAGCTGTCCAACCGCCCGAACAAGAGGACGACGCGATCGCCAGGCCCATAGCCTGCGGCCAAGCGGCGGCCGGGCCGGTCCCCCAGCAGATTGGCCGGCAACGGGCGGTAGTTGCCGTGGGGGATGGTGACGAGCCGATTGTGCGGGATTCCTCGCGCCTCGTGGGCGAAGCGGGCGCCGGTTGCGTGATGAACGACGACGATATCGGCGATTTCGGCAAGCGCCTCGCACAAAGCGTCATGCACGGCGAGGTAGCGGCCGTCATGGGGCGAGCGGTTGTGCACTGTCCAGATGCTAATGCCGCCCCGGTTCCGGTAATCCTGCAAAGCGTCGATGAACGCTTGCGCCTGAGCTTTCGCCTCGTCCTCGCCGGGTGCCATGCGATAGATCGCGTCCTCCCAATGGAGATGAAAGATGCCGACCGGTTCATCGTCCTTAGCCAGGGCGGATCGCCAGTCCTCGAAGTCGACCGCGAACGCCGGATCGAAATCATCGTACAGCAATCGCTGGTAGGGATTGGCGGTCCGGTAATCGGGGAAGACCCGTACTCTTATCGGCTTTGCCGCCGGGGCCATGGGCGCGCTCACAACGAAGCTTGGTGGAAGGCCACGAGGCATGGCATAGCACCGAGTCCGAGGTCAACGCGTCCCGAGCCCTTGTCCGATCGATACGATTTCGTTCTCGTTCTTGACCCGCGACTGCCGACGGCAGAAGCGCGGAGCGTCGGCCGGCTGGTCGATCGCCTTGCCGCCCGAGGTTGGCGGATTGGCGCCGTGCTCGTCCTGGGGCCGCTGGCCGATCCACGCCGCCACATAGCAAAGCCGATCGGCCGGCGAATGCGTGGCGGAACGCTGGCGCTGATCAGCGAGCCGGGCCCCATCCGATGCCGTATCGCTTTCGCCTACCATCTGGCGCCGTTTCTGGCCGAGGCGGATCGCCTGGTTCGGCTGGAAAGCGAGGTAGGTCTCCTTCGGGTCGAGCAGATCTGGGACGACACCGAGCGCCACGCTCCGGACCTGGAGAGCATAGTATCGCGGGCCGAGCTGTTGTTGGGGCGGCCGACGATGCTGGCTCCTTGCGACGGCCTGGTGGCGGCATGGCTGGACCGGCTCACCGATCGCCCGCGCACCCAAGCCCTCTGGCCACCGCTCGCGGATGCCTATTCGGCTGAAAACGGCCGGTCGCCGGCGCCTTCGCTTCGGCTTGGGAGCCATGCGCCGGAGACGGGCGGCTATCTCGATCCTCGACACCTCGCTCTTCAGAGACCGGGTCTTACGCCGCAGCGGATCCCGGACCGGGACGATGCCGACCATGCGCCCTCGGGCGTGGCGTCGCTGGACGGGTTTCTGGTGGCCCGCGGAGCGAGCCTGGCCCCCGTGGTGACCGCGTTCGAAGCGGAAGCGCTCGCGGCCGGCCTGCCCTTGATCGCAACCTCGCCCATGGCACCGGAGATGGAGGGCGCGGTGCTGCCGTTTACCAGCCTGTGCCCCGGCGCCGACGGCCAAGCACAGGTGGCGTCGCTGGCCTCGATTGCCGAGGCGAAGGCCGCTCTGTTCGAGGCGGATCGCTGGGTGGATCAGCTGGAGACGCTTGCCCCGTCCCCAACAAAAGAGCCGAGGAGACTGCACTTCAGGGGCCGGTCGAAGACCCGCGTGCGGGTCCTGTTTTTGTCGCCCAACGGTATCGGCCTTGGCCATCTCACCCGGCAACTCGCCGTCGCCCGCCGTCTACCGCCTCAGATCGAACCGGTCTTTCTAACCATGTCCCAGGCCGTTTCGGAGATCGAGCCCTTCGGTTTTCATGCCGAATATGTCCCCGGACACCGGTCGCTCGGTCTTGGCGACGGCCGCTGGCAGGCGTCGTTCGCCGACCGCTTGGTCGATATGGTGACCTATTTCGACGCGCGGGCGGTCATCTTCGACGGCAATCACCCCTATCAGTCGCTGATCGACGCCCGCCGGCGGCTGACCGAGCGGCCCTTCATCTGGCTCCGTCGGGGTCTCTGGCGCAAAGACGCCGGCCGCGCCATCAACGACCGGTCGTCCCATTTTGACTTCGTCATCGAGCCCTTGGATCTTGCCCGGCGCATGGACGCAGGTGTCACCATAGATCGAGACGACGCGCGGCTTGTCGGCCCCATCGTCCTTCTGGAACGAACCGATTTGCTTTCCCGCGCGGAGGCGCGGGCCGCATTGGCGTTGCCCGAGGACGCCACCGCCGTGTTGGTGCAATTGGGCTCGGGCAATAATTTCGATATGAATGCGGTCCGCGACGATGTTCTGGCTGCGTGCGCCGGCCGCCCGGATGCCCATGCCCGCATCGTCATCTGGCCGATCGCCGAGGCGAACGGGGCGGTGACGGTGCCGGCCGATGGACGGATCAGAACGTTGAAGGGCTTTCCGCTGGCCCGTTTCCTGCCGGCCTTCGACTTCGCTGTCAGCGCCGCCGGCTACAACAGTTTCCACGAGCTGATCAGCGCCGGGCTTCCGGCCATCTGGGTGCCCAACGAGAACCCGATGATGGACGAGCAGGAGGCGAGAGCTCTCTTCGCCGAGAGAGAAGGCGTCGGTTATGGCGTTCGGGTTCAGAACCGGAACCGGCTGACCTGGGCGCTGGCGCGCATGTTCGAGCCCGAGCAGAGGGGCCTGATGCGCGAGCGCGCTCGCCGGCTGGCCTTTGCCGACGGCGGTCGCGAGGCCGCTTCGATCATAAGCCTTCAGGCCCTGGCCCTGCACGCGCGGCCCGACATGGCGCGTGTTCCCGGTTACTTGCCTCGTTTCTGAACATGACCGGTGACAGCAGCGGTCGTATCAGGCGAAGACGCCGGTGCCATGCCGGCCGCTTCCCTTAGAGCGTGCAGCGCCGACTCCGGCGGCGGTCGGCCGAAGCTCACAACCGTCAGCGGACGCCAGGTGCCGCCGATGTGCCGGAACTGGGCGGTCTGTCGCTGCCGCCACTGCAGATCGGGATCGATACGCCGCGCCGCAACCGGATCCACCACCTGCTCGACCGCAATATTGCGGTCTCGAAACATCGAAAAGGTCGAAAGCGTGGTAATCGCCAAGGGTTGGGTATCTAGCTGGTTCGACTGCTCACGGACGGTGTCCAGGACCTGCTCGAGGGCACTACCCTCGAGCTCGAGCACGCTGACGGCCACGATCGGCTTTTTCGTCTGAGAGGCTGCTGGCGCCGCGGTTTGCGCTGTGTTCTCGCCCGGCGGCGCCCCAAAAGCCTTCGCCCATCTCGTCATCAACGATCGAGCTAAGTATCCAACGGTGCCGGTGATTGGCTTAACGGTCTTTTCTGGCGTTCTGTCGGTCATGGGGTTCGCCGTTGGCCAAGGCGTGTTGCGCAAGCGCGTCATTCACCAGTCGTCCCACCTGACGGGCCAGGTTCACCGCGTCCGGCCAGGCAAGATTGTGGCCGACCTCGCTGGGTTCGCCTTCATCAAGGTGAACCATGACAGCATAGCGCCGACGCTCGGCACCGAGCAGACCGGCTTCCTCGGCGATCCGTACGGCCTTGACCGTGTCGGCCCGGAAGGCCTCGCCGTTGGGCATGGTCGCGAGAAGACGGACGGTCATGGCTCAGTCGGCTGAAGAAAGTGATAATTCAGCTCAGAGCCTAGTCAGGACGAGCCGGATGATCGAGGCCTTTGGCGCTGCGACGGGACAAAGAGTGCTTGGAAGGGGCTTAAGGCTGGTTGAAAGGCCCGCCATTGCCGCGGCCCTCGCTCGAGCTCCCTTCGGACGAGGGCGGCGCCCCCCGATCGACTGGGATATCAACGGTGAGCACGCCGTCATCGCCGGTGATCAGACCCGGCGGACAGCCGAAACAATCGTTTTTGTCCTTAGAGCTGATCCGGGCCGGCTCGATCTGCCCGCAGCCCGCGATCAGGGCCGCACCGATAATGAGGACCGTGGAAAAAAGGATCTGCTGAGAGGTGGTCATGAGCTCTTGTTCCCGAAACGGGGCCGGCATCGGCCGGCCCCGGACAAACGGAGTGATCAGAACCGGACGCGGGCGCCGGTGGTAATCGCGTAAAGCGCGTCGGGGTCGCCGACACCGGCCGAGTCTGGCAGCTCCAGCCAGTAGACGCGGCCACCCACATAGAATTCGGTGGAGAAGTCATCGACGACCTGAACCACGCCGCCGCCGACGGAAAAGGCTTCCACCGGATCATCGAAGTTGCCGTCGTCGACGCCGAAATCGTTGGTGATATCCTCGCCGAAGAAGCCGTCGACCGAGAACCGCGTTTCGCCCATGTCGAAGAAGCCGGCCCGCCAGCCGACCTTGCCGAAGACAAAATACTCCTCTTCGAGGTCGACATCCTCCTCGTCGAAAAACTCACCGCCGGCGGCAGCGGTGAAATTCAGACCCGTGGGCGACAGGATCGAGAAGGAACCGTGAACGGTATTGGAGTCTTCCAGATCCGTGCCATTGGACTCTTCGTCCTCCAGACGCCAGCCGACCGCCGCCTCGAAGTCATGCTCAGCGATGGTGGCACCGTAGGACACCGACACGTCCGGCTCGAAGGTCTCATCTTCCTGACGGCCGGCGACAGACAAGTTGAAGCCGGCGAAGGTGGGCGTCGTGTAGGCGACGCGGCTGGTGCGGAAGCCGTCGAGGTTGGAGAAGAAGCTGTCGACGTCGCCACCGGTCTCGAAGGCCAGACCGCCGGCAAGATCGTCCACGTCCGATTCCGAGAAGCAGCATCCGGTTCCGGAAAAGTCGACCTCGGAGATTGATTCCGTGGCGATGTCGCCGAAGCCGAGTGCCAGGGTGCCGTAGGTGTCATTCTCGATGTAAACTTCCGCGTGGCGGACATCGAGAAAGTCGGATTCGCCGGCCTCGTCGCCGACCGGCCCGTCATCGCCGAAGTCGATCTCGTCGGTGGTATTCACCTCGAAACCGAGCTCGAGATAGGCACCGACAGTCGTCTCCTCGACATCCGATTCACCCCGGAGACCGAACCTGGAACCGGAATTGTCATTGTCGACGATGAACGCCTGATCGTCACTGCCATTGTCGGCGAAAAGAAACGCCTGATTGATGCGACCGGAGATCTCGAGGCGCGTCGGCGAGCCGCGATCGGGTTCGACGCGCACAGTCTGGGCCTCTTCGACGGCCTCGCGAGCCGCTTCGACCTCACTTTGCGTATCTTGCTGCTGTTGCTCTAGCTCCTCGATGCGCTCCAGGGCACGCTGAACCGTATCGCGGAGCGCTTCCAGCTCGTCCTCCACAGACTGGGCCAGAGAAGCTCGGCCGGAGCCGAGGACCGTGAGTGAAATGAAAAGCAAAACAAAGGCGTAACGAGGCAAGGACCAAGGTCCCATATGCCATCCTCCCAAACGCAAACAACTGACCAAATTGAGGCGTATGCGGCCGGACCATTGCCGCGGCGTGTGACGGCAGCGTGACGAGCAGCGAGCAATTCGTGACCGTTGAGAGCCGGTAAGCCAGATGGCGAAAAGGTGTGGCGGTAAGGCCACGCTTGGCGAGGGCGACGGTGCCGGGAGCGTGGCCTAGAATGGCGCTTCGCTCGGGAATCCGTGCGCTTTTTCGTCCCAAGACGGTAGCCCGCATGCCTTGGCGGTCGGTGGTCAAACAAACAAGAAAACGCCCAGGACGTGGCCTGGGCGTTCTTGGATCACATTATCGAGAGCTTAAGCGCTGAGCGTGACCAGTTCCTTCTTCGTCACGAAAGTGTCATGGAAGGTGCTTGCGAGCACAAACCGTCAAATCGTAGGAATTTCGCCCTGGTCAATGAGGCTGTCGGTGCTGGCGATGGAGCTCGCCGCCACCGCCGGCTCGAAGGTAACCACGGCCTCGCTCGCGACCGCTCCGCCCGGCTCCAGGAAGGTGTCGAGCGCTACGTCTGCCTCATCGGGCGTCGCGATCAATTCGGCCAGACCGCCGGCATCGGCCACCACGACACCGCTGTCGCCATCACCATCCCCGTCGCCATCAGCGACCGTGTCGCCATCGCCGCCGATGGTGAACTGGGCCACCACCGGTTCGTGATCGCTGGTGAACGCCGGGAAGTCGTTATTGACGTGGACGATGTCGGCTTCGGCTGTCTCGAGAAGCTCGTCGGTGACGAAAATGTGGTCCAGCACCTGGCTGTTGCCCTGGAAGACGAAGGTGTAGGCCTCGTCGCCAGGCAGCGCGTCGGTGATGAGGTTGGTGAGCACCTGCTCATCGCCGGTGCCCGGCAGGATCTCGGTCAGATCGTCGGTGAAGTCGAACGTGTTGAGATCGCCCAGGACGATGACCTCGCTCTCGCCCCCGGCGATCAGCACATCGGTGATGTCGTTGAGTGCCTGGGTCTGGGCTTCCCGAGCGTCTTCACCCGCCTGCACGAAGGGCTGTGGCCCGCCGAAGATCGGTGAGGAGCCGAACCGCGAGGTCAGGTGGTTGTTGACGATCGCAATGTCCTCCCCGGCGAACTCGAACTCGCCCAGCAGCGGATCCCTGGTGCCGTCGAAGGCGAAGGCTCCCGTGCCAGCCTCGCTGTCGTCCAATCCGAAATCGCTCGCCAGCACGTCGCTCTCGAGCGTCTCGAAACCGGTCGCGGTGACCCGGCTCTCATCATAAAGGAAGGCGTTGCGGATGTTGCCGCCCGGAACGCCGCCGTTCTCGCCGAATTCATCGACGATCGCGCTGACGAACGAGTAGTTGGGCCCACCAGCGTCGGCGATGGCGTCGACCAGCGCCTGGAGCGTCACATCGGCGTCCAGAACACCGTCATCGGTCGCCGAAGCGCTGCCATTATTGTCCTGGACCTCCTGGAGCGCGATGATCTCCGGAGCGGCCAGATTGCCCGTGATCTGATCGGCGAGGTCGGCGATCTGGTCGACATCCTCGGGCGAGACGTTGAGGATGTTGTAGGTGGCGACCGTCAACTCGGCATCGCCAAGGCCGTCGAGGTCGGTGGTTTCGGCCGTGTTGGGGCTGGCCTCATCGACCGAGAACGGCTCCGTGACGGCCACCTCGAAATTGCCGAAGGCGTAGCTGACCACGCCGGTCATGTCCGTGAGTTCGTCACCGAGGGTCAGGTCCGGAGCATCGAAGCCGTCCGGGATGAGCCCGCCATCGAACTGGATCTGGATCCGCTCCGGATTGAGGTCGCCGAAACCGTCGGCATCGGCGTTGAGATTGATGCCGCCCCGCTCATTGAGCGCATCGGTGGGCGTGGTCACATCGGCGCCTTCATTGGCCACCAGCCAGGTCTCGCCGAAGCCGTTGGTGGCGGAGACCGCCGATGGATTTTCGACCGTGACCCGCATGCCCTCGAGCGTCTCGTAAAAGTCGATGCCGTCGGTCCCGGGATTGAACGGATTGGCCGCCGCATCATCGGCATCCCGCAGATCGATCTGCGATCCGTCGGCCGGAAGCTCGCCCTCGGAAATGACCACATCGGTCGGCGGCAGACGCCCGCCGGCGCCGAGAACGGTCGACGCGGGCAGATCATTCCCGCCGGAGAGCACTTCGATGTCCGGAAAAGCCATCTGGGTGATCGACAGATTGCCGTCGTCATCATCGGGCTCGGAGTCACCGGGCACGAACTCGGAGACGGTGCCGGTAAGCCTGACCTCGTCACCGACCGCCACTGCTGGTTCGTCGCTGGTGAACACAAACATGCCGTCCGACGTGGCATCGTCGCCATCGCCCACCGGGTCCTGCACGTAGAAGCCGTTCGAATCGATCGCCGTAACGATGCCGAGGGTCTCGACCTCCTGATCCAGGAACGGGGAGACGTGACCGGCGCCCTGGATCTCGTAGATGGCGACCGTGGCCGGACCGGAAACAGGCGGCTCTCCCGGATCCCCATCCGACGGCCCGTCCGGATCGCTGCTCCCCAGATCCTGGGGTGTCACTCGGAATTGGCTGACGATTTCCGGCTCCCGATCGAGGATCGCCTGCGGATCCGCGGCGATGTCAGCCTCGTCGTAAGGCGGCACGCCGAAGGTCGTCACCGTCAGCTCCTGGGTCTCGGCGTCGATGTCGAACTGGGTCCAGCCGAAGGTAAAGGCGGACACATAGTCGCCCTGAAGGAGTTCCGCGTCGATCAGGCCCTCGGCCTGGGGAAGATTGTCGTCGAGACCGATGGGATCGAAGCCGAACGGCGCCAGGCCGAAATCGTTGAGCGCGGCGGTCAGGAAATCGTCGAGATCATCCGGCACGTCGTCGGCGTCGGGAGCGGCCGGCAGGGTCTCGAGCAGCGCGATCTCGTCCTCGGAGAACAGGCCCGTGGCTATGCCGAATTCGATGACACCTTCACCGGTGGGCGGCTCGAAGGCCACCGAGCCCGTGGTGACCTCGAAGGCCGAGGACGCAATCTGCGGACTGCCAATGCCCGCCTCCGGATCCTGGTAGGTGACGTTGTTGACGAAGGTTGCATGCACGTCGGCGGCGACGAACACGACATTATCGATGCCATTGTCGTCGATGAACTTCAGAAGTTCGGCCCGCTCATTGGCGTAGCCCTCCCAGGAATCCGGGCTGTTGAAGCCGATGTTCTGGATCGGCTCCGGGGTCGCCACGAACTTCCAGGTGATGCCGGCATCTTCCGCCGCTTGCAGCTCCTCCTTCAACATCTCGAACTGAAGCTCGCCCAGGATCGAGCGGTCTTCGGTGCTGAGGCTTTGGTCGAGGAAAGCGGGGATGGTGCTGGGATCGGTCAGGTCCGGTCCGTCCAGCTGGATGTCCCGGAAGCTCCGCTGATCGAGGACGATCATCTGGGCATCCGAACCGTAGTTCTGGCTGCGGAACAGGTTCGGCTCACCGTCGAAAAGATCGTTGCCCGGCGCGTCGAAGGTGGTGTCAGCGATCGGATTATATTCGAAATAGGCCTGGATCCCGTTCTCATAGAGATCGCTGTCATTCACCAAATCGTCGGGCGCGCCGCCAAAGTCGAAGCCGAGATCCGTCGGGCCCTGCTCGGCGATGGTGGTGCCGCCGGCGAAATCGTTGGTCACCTCGTGATCGTCGATGGTGGTGAAGATCGAGGTGGAGCTCCGGACATCAGCCAGCGTGTTGACGCCGAAGAGGTCCGAGTAAACCTCCTCATTCTTGAGCCGGTATTCCTCCAGGGTCGTCGCCTGGGGCGCTGGCACCGCCGGTGAACTGAAATCGGCGTAGACCGTGTCGCCGTGCTGGAGGAAGAAGTCGAGCTCGCTGTCATCGGCATTGGAGATCGCCGGATAGGGCAGGAGCTCCCCCCGCCAGTCGCCGGTGACGCCGAAGCTGAGACCGTCGTTCTCGCCCAGTTCCGACGGCGTCTCGAAGGTGCCCGTGTTGGTGTTCCCGTCGGCGTCGGTCGCCTTGTAGAAATACTGGGTGGCGGGATCCAGGCCGTCGACCTCGACCTTCGCCGGAACACTGGGATCGGTGACGTCGATGACGAAGCTCTCGACGTCGGAAGCGAAGCTCGGATCGGTCGACAGTTCGAACAGGAGCACGCCCGGCACCGCCGCCCGGGCCCACAGCACGGACGAGGTCTGATCGGTGTCGCCCGCGGCGACGCCGTTGGGCAGCGCTGAGGGCAGATCGTCGACGGCGATCTCGGTGTCGCTGAAGCGAAGCGTCTCGACGTTGGTGAGCTTGTTGATACCGTCGATGCCGCCCGTGACCGTCACCTCGCCGGCGACGACCGAGACCTCGAATTCGCTGCTGGCGCCGTTGAAGATGGCCGTGTCGTCGCCTTCGCCGCCGTCGATCGTGTCGTTGCCGCCGTCGCCGATGAGAAGGTCATCGCCGCCTTCACCGGAGATCTCGTCATCGCCGCCGAGGCCGCTCAGTAGATTGTTGGCGTCATCGCCGACCAAGGTATCAGCCTCGGATGTGCCGACCAGGTTCTCGACGCCATCAAGCGTGTTCGCATCGGCGATCAGCTCGATCTCACCGTCGATGGTGAACGCGACGAACAGGGTGCTTTGGGCGTCATTGAAGTTGTTGTCGGAGACCAGGACCAGGGTCTGGCGGCCGTCCTCGAGTTCATGTCCGAAGCTGGCGCCTTCGATATTGTCAAGCGGGATCCCCAGATCGGCCAGATCGAACAGAAGGCCCTTGTCCGCCGGGACCACGTCGGGGCCGATGCCCGCGGCGCCGGTCACATCGGTAGCGTCCTCGATGTCGGCGACGAACAGCTTGATGGTGTTACCGACGCCAACCGCGAACGACCGCTCAAGCATCAAGAATTGGGTATCGGAAATCGCCAGCATCTCGACCAGGCCATTGTCGGCGAAGGAGTCCTCCGGGACCGGCGCCTTCGGGATTGGGTCGACCTCATAGACGAACTGGGCCACCGCCTCGCCGGTCTCGGCGTCGAACTGGATGATCCGGCTGGGGCTCGCGTCTTCGAGCGATGCCGTGGGGCCGTCCTGCTCGAGCGCGTTCTCGGTGGCGGTGAACAGAAAGCTCTGGTCCGGTGAGAAGGAAAGGCTCTCGAAAGCCAGATTGTCGCGAATGCCGGAACTGCCGTCCTCGGTCGGCGAAAAGCCTTCCGGCAGGGTGAACTCGCGAAGCTGGGTGCCGGCGAAGGTCATTTCGCGGACGAACGGATCGATGCCGACGAAGCCGCTGTCATCCTCGACCGCGCCCTCGCTGCTCCAGTAGAGCGAGAGACCGTCACCCTCGCTCGACGGGCCGACGCGGATCGATTCCGGATCCAAGGCACCGTCGCCGAACACCGCTGGACCGAAATCGGTGATCGTGGTGACGCCCGTGAAACCAACGCCCTCGAAGCCGACGACGCTTCCGTCCTCGGAGAGATCCAGCTCGAGCGTGTAGAAACGCTGGGGGAAATCACGGTCGTCGGCGATCGCGATGAAATTGCCGACCTCGGGATTGAACTCGATGCCCGAAAGCCCGCCGACCTCAGTGCCGCCGAAGATGAAGCCCGTCTCGAAGCTCTGTTCGCCGATGAAGCCGAGATCACCGAGCACGCCGAAGACCTCGGCCGTGCCCTCGCCGAGGCTGGCATCGACACCGAAGGGGCTGAACCGGAACACCGCCGTGTCGTTGCCAGGGCCGCCGATGATGGTGTCGTCACCATTATTGGGGATGATGGTATCGTTGCCGGGGCCGCCATCGAGGACATTGTCCCCGTCGTCGCCGGTCAGACGGTCATTGTTGGCGGAGCCCGTCAGGTTTTCGAAGTTCGAGATCTCGTCAACGATCGGGGCGCCACTGCCGCTGACGTAGCTCGCTTCGCCGGTGGTCAAATCGGCTGTGGTATCGAACGGGATGTCGAAAAAGCTGGCGGTGTCGTTGCCCTCGTCGCCGTCGGCTATGTCGGGACCGGTTCCAGGTGCGATGAGATCGTCACCGGGTCCGCCATCGATGATGTCGGCGCCGGCGCCACCCTCGAGGGTATTGTCGCCCTCGTCGCCGATCAGCGTATCGTCGCCAGCCGTGCCGACGACGCTGTCCTCACCTTCGAGCGATTGGATCTCGGCATTGGGGAAGGCATCGACGCTAGGCGCCGACAAAAAGGCCAACTGGCCGCCTTCCACCAGATCGTCATCATTGATCCGGGAGGCCGGATTGATTTCCTCCTGATCCTCGATGCCGTGGGCCTGGACGTCGAACAGGAAGAGTTCGCCTGGGTCCTCACCAAACAACTCCGAAACGTCCAGGATGCCGGAGGTCTCCCACTCGCCGGCGTCGCCGGCGTCCATGTCGACCGCATCCGCCGGATTGGCGATGCTCGGATCGAGCACCACGTTGCGGTCGATATTGGCGATCCGCTCCGGCGTGCCGGTGCTGGGATCGATCTTGACGATGCCGGCCTCGTTCGGATTGGCGGCGCCTTCGCCGAACAGGACCTCATCGCCCGAAAGCGTTTCCTCCTCTGCCTCGTCCTCCTGGACGTAGATCAGGCCGTCGTCAGCCCAGTCCAGATTGTCGGGCGAGCGCAGGGCCCGGGTCGGGTCGGCATCGCCGTCGTAGAGAATGTTCAGCGTGCCGGTGGGCGCGTCGATGTCCGAGAAATCGATGCCCATGGTGTACATGGTGCCGAAGCTGTCGGCGCCATTGCCCGTGGCCGGGTCGACATCGAAGGTGTCGACGCCGGTCGAGGCCATGACGAACTCCGAACCATCGTTCGGATTGGTCGACACATCTTCGGGCCGGGAGAACTGAAAGGCGCCCAGATCCTCAGCTTGCGAGAACAGATTACTCTGGGTCGGGTAACCGAACTCGTCGAAGCCGGTCGAGCCGTCTTCGGACGTCTGGCTCAGATCGACGGAATTGTCGACCTCGACCCAGGAGCCGCCGAGCGTGCCGGAGCCGTTGAACTCGAGCGGGCTGTCAATGCCGCTGTCGCCGGGCACCCAGACGAACAGCTTGCCTTCGCGCAGACCGTTCTCGGCGAGAAAATCGCTGGTCCCGTCGGCGAGCGTGGCGCCCGGCTGTTTTTCGCCAACATAGAGGAACAGCGGTGCACCTTCGACCTCACCGTCGCCGTCCGCATCGAAGGGCGAGGTGTCGTCAGCGAGAATGAAGGCGACATTGTTGGTGGTGCCGGTGTCGACCTCGGTGACATTCTCCCAGCCGCCACGGCCAAAGGCCGAGATCTGCCACATGGTGCCGTCGTCGGGATTGAGCGCCCAGACAGCACCGCCGACGCTGTTGAAAACGCCGCCATCCTCTTCCGGGGCGAAGTAAATGGCATCGCTAAGGCCCCGACCATCACCGAACTGTCCAGCCTCGACATATTGGCCCGAGCAGAACCGGCTGAAGCCTTCGAGCTGTGACCCGTCACCGGGCATGCCGCCGAACAACGGCGCAAAGGGCTCGGGCAGGAAGGACGCGTCGGTGGCGATGTCGCCATTAGCGTCACGTATCGTGTTGTAGGCGATGCCGCCGTCGACGATCTCTTTCGTCTCTTTATCGATGTCGAAATAGGAGACGCGGGCCCCGGCGAGCGTGAAGGTGCCGCCGGCACCGTCGGACACTTCGTATGCGCTACCAAGGAAATTGAGCAGCTCGTGATTGGTGAAGATGCGCACCGTTTCACTATCGAGTTCGAACGCGCCGATGCCGTCGAGGATGCCCACGGGCGTGTAATCGCCCGCCGTGCTTTCATTGAGTGCGCCCGTCGTGCCTTCGAGGGTCTCGCCAACGGTCAGCACCGGTGTGACCGAATAACCGCCGACGCCATCGACCATCGCCGCTTGGCTGGTGAAGGCACCGACACCCGGTGATACGGTGGTCGCCGATCCGGCAGCAAGATTGGCGTTGACGGGATTGGGTGCGCCGGAAAAATCGGCGCCGATCGAAGCCTCGCTCGCAACCGAACCGTTATTGTTCGGCTCGGCCGTTTCGGTGGCTGTACTCATCCTTGGTGTCCTCTCCGGATGGCTTGAGAGCGGCTGGCCCGCATCATCGTTTTTCAAGAAATACCGAGAGGTGGGGCGCTCGAGAGAGGAGGCGGCCCATGTCCGCGATCGGGACATGCCATGCCGACAGGTTGAAGACCGTGTTCACGATCTGTCTTTCCTCACCGTCCCACCAGATACGCGCGTCTCGGTTCTCGACTTGTGTGTCGATGTGACCGGGAAGCGGGGCGGTTTTATCGGCGAGCTATGACAAATCGGAGATCTGGACGGCTCGTTTCTTCGCCAAAGCGTTGAAATTTTTCTTGCAAAATCATGATCAAGGTGACGTTCGGATTCATGGTTGTCAGCTATTCCGTCGCCTTCGAAAAATGTCATTTTCGTCAAGGGACAATTGGTCGCGTTCGGCGGCGGATGATGATCGGCCGAGCATTTCGAGAGAAGAGCCAAACGGCTTAGTGAGTGAACAACGTTCGCCTAAACAGCGTCCTTTTGATCGCCATTCTCGCCGCTGTCGATCAGGGCCGCAAAGGGCGCCAGGGACTTGACGGCACCGACCGTGATCTTGATCGACGCAAGGATCGGCACGGCCAGAAGCATGCCGGCGAGCCCCCACAGCCATCCCCAGGCCAGAACGGAAAGGAAGATGGCGATCGGATCGAGGGTCAGGCGTCGGCCGACGACCAAGGGACTGACGAACTGTCCCTCAATGAAGGTGATCAAGAGAAAGGTTGCTGCCGGTAGGACCATCGCCAGCCAATGATCGAAGGTCAGAACCGAAACGCCAGTGATGATCGCGAATGTGACCACGGCACCGGCATAGGGAATGAAGTTCAAGACACCGCCGATGACGCCCCAGAGCAGAGGATTGGGCAGGCCATGGAGCCACATCGCGATCGAGATCACGACGGCCAGGCAGGCGTTGATGACGCTGACGGTCAGCAGGTAGAAGGCCAGATCACGTTTGATCGCGTTAAGCGTGTCGGCGCAGATCTGGCGCTGCCTTTCGTCCCGGATCGCCGCTTCCACCCGACGGCGGGTCGAACTGCCTCGCGCCAGCAGGAAAAAGACCAGTGTCAGGACGACGACGGCGCTGACCAGGGTGCTTTGCGCTTCGACGAAGATGCGTTGCAGAAGGCTCGGTCCTTCGATGACCACCGTCTGCGGGCCCTCGTCCGACATCGATGCCGCTTCCTGGAGGTTTTCGGTCACTTCCTGGACCTTCTGCAGGGGTTCGCTGAGCGTCCTGAACTTGGCCTCCAGCTCCGCCCTCAGGGATGGTCCGCGTTCGATCCAGTCTCCGGCGGGCCCGGAGATCGCGATCAGGACCCAGCCGATGCCGACTAGGATAAGGATCATGACCAAGGCGGCGGCGAGACCTTCGGGAATAGCGAGACGCTTGAGCGACCGCACGCAGGGGCGGAGCAGCAAGGCCATCAACACCGCCAGGAAAATCGGCATGAGCAAGGCCTTGGCGAAGTAAAGCGTATAGATCAAAGCGAAAATGATGAGACAGCCGGTCAATATTCCCTGGTTCTGGGCCAACTCCCGGATCAATGTTTTTAGTTCACGCTTGCCGTGCATGGCCTCAAGCGACCGTTTTGCGTGACACCAGCCCGCCTTTGTTCACCACAGATCAAGAAGACAGATTTGACAGACAAAAGATTCATCCGTTCATGAAGGCTTGTCTAACGCCGCGCCATGTGCGCGGTTCCCGTAAGACGGGCTCCGAAGGGATCGACTTTGGCTTCATATCGGTCGGCTGGGAACCGTTTATGGGTATTTGCGTTCGTGAGCCATCGGACCGACGATCGGTTCGCCAACTTTTTTCGGGGTCGGTTACTACCGCCTAGGGACCTTTCCATGGATCTGATCCGCATTCTCCTTTCCATCCTGCTACCGCCCTTGGGCGTCTTTCTGCAGGTCGGTATTGGCGGTCACTTCTGGCTTAACATCCTACTCACGATCCTCGGTTACTTCCCGGGCGTCATCCACGCGGTCTGGGTCATTGCGCGACGCTGACCGCTCGGTTCAGCCGGCTCCGGGCGCGAGCCTGGCTCAGCGCGCCGAGACGTTAAAGCGGGTGCGTTGGCTGTCGAACCTTTTTGACGATCGGTTCAGGATCCCCGGCACCGACAGACGCTTCGGTCTCGACGGTCTGTTGGGCCTCGTGCCGGGCGTGGGTGACACGGCCACGGGCGCGGTTTCGCTCTATCTTGTGGCCGAGGCCTGGCGGCTCGGCATGCCGTTCAGCCGGATCATGCAGATGGGCTTCAATGTTGGCGTCGACATGGTCGTGGGCTCGATCCCGCTGGTGGGCGACATTTTTGACTTCGCCTGGAAGGCCAACAGGAAGAATGTCCAGATCATGCTCGATCACCTCGAAAGAGATCCTGAGCTGGCGTCGCTCCTAGCCGAGCAGGAAAAGAAATCCGTTTGATGTCACCCGCGATGAAGGGTCGATTTCGTTGATCTTCCTGGCCAAGCTATTGGGCGTCCTGATTGCCATCGTCGTCAGTCTCGTCGGTTTGCTGGTTGCTGCTGTCCTTGTGGCAATCGTTTTTTTTGATCCCAATGACTGGAAGGCGGTGGTGACGGACCGGGCGACGGTGGCACTCGACCGCGAGGTCACGATCGACGGCCCGATTACCCTCAGTTGGGGATGGGTTCCCAAAATCACGGTTGAGGGCCTAAGGATTGCCAACACCGCGTGGGGCGAAGCACCATATCTCACCAAAATCGCACGGCTCGACGCATCTATCCGTCTTTGGCCACTCCTGCGCAGTCGCGTCGTCGTTCCGGAAATCAATGTTCGGGCGCCAGAATTGTTTCTCCAGCAGAATGCCGAAGCCGAGGTCAATTGGGCCCTTGGTCAAAGGCCCAATGAGAGCACCGAGATCGATCCGACGGAGGAGCTCGCCGAGCAAACCTTGCCGGATGACCGAACCGAGTTTCCGGTGGTCGAAAGGCTTGAGATCGCGAACGGCGTTTTCCGTTTCGTCGATCAAACCCGCGACCTTGTGATGGAGGGAGCGGTCGACACGATCGCCGGCGGCGGTGGTGGCGGCGAGCGCGTCACGGTCTCGGGCGAAGGCGAGTTGCAGGGTCAGACCTTCGAGGTCCGACTGGATGCAGGGGCGTTCACCAAACTCCGGGACCAAGAGACGCCCTATCCGGTCGAGCTCTCAATCCGATTGGGACGCACTGAAGCCGACATCTCCGGAACGCTAACCAAACCTCTGGAACTGGCCGGGGTCGACCTCAACCTCTCCGTCAGCGGTCAGGATCTGGCCGACACTTTCCCGCTAACCCAGATCCCTCTGCCGCCGACGCCGCCCTATCGTTTGTCCGGCGACCTGGTCAGGGAGGGGCAAGTTTGGCGCTTTGCCGATTTGGACGGCCGGCTCGGCGACAGCGATCTCCGGGGCACGGTCGAAGCGGATCTTGGCCAGGAACCGCTGGCCTTCGGTATCGACCTCATCTCGAACAAGCTCGACTTCGACGACCTTGGCGGTTTCATCGGTGCGCCGACCGGCGAGGAAGAGGAACCCGCCGGCGACGGCGTCATTCCGGATCAGGAAATCGATCTGACCCGACTTCAAGCGGCCAACGGTATCGCGCGGTTGAGGGCCAAGCAGATCCTGGCGCCGGACCTGCCGATCGACGACCTTGATGCCTCGTTCACGCTTGAGGACGGCGTGCTCACCCTGGAGCCGGCCGAATTCGGTGTGGCCAAGGGCACCGTCAATCTCTGGGTTTCGCTCTACGGCGCCCAGGATCCGGTCGAGATCGATGCGCTCGCCCGCATCAGTGATCTCCGTTTGAAGGAGGCGTTCCGCGGCTCCGAATTCGTCCAGGAGATGGGCGGCCAGATCGATGGGCGGGTAGAGCTTTCGGGGAAAGGCAATTCGCTCCGTCAGATGTTGGATGCCGCTGACGGCACCAGCTACCTGGTGATGTCGGACGGTCAGATCAGTGCTCTGATCCTTGAGGCCGCCGGCTTGGACGCCATGGAGGCCTTAGGTCTCTGGTTCGGCGACGGCGGTGACGCCAAGGTGGACATACGCTGTCTCGCCACCGACCTCCTGGTCGAGCAAGGCGTGGTCAAAACCAAGCTCGCTGTCTTGGACACTGCCGACACCCTGATTGAGGTGGATGGCTCGATCGATCTGGGTCAGGAGACCCTCGATCTGGTCATGACCCCCCACCCCAAGGATTTCAGCCTTCTCAATCTGCGCTCGAAAGTTCACGTCGAGGACGAGTTCACAGACCCGTCGATCTCACTGGATGCGGGCTCGATCCTAAAGTTCGTACCGCCGATCGATTGGGGGACCCAACAGGACGCGCCCTGCGATCGCCTGGTCAAGGCAGCGAAAGAAGAGGGCACGCTCTGAGAGCTGAGCTCGGATGTCTCGAGCGCGACGAGACCCCGAGCGCGCGGAAATCAGACTGTGCGCTGGTTTCGGACTCGGTCTCCGTATCGACCTTCTCTCGCTCCAACGGAAAGAAACCTTGATCTTTCCTCGTGTTCTTCTCGGCCTCGCCCTGTGTTGTCTGTTCCTAGCGGGTCCGCCTTTCCACGCGCCGGCTTTCGCGCAAAGCGAGGCTCCGATTGACCAGAGCCAGGGCGAGGGTGATCCGGCGCCGGAACAGATCATTTCGCTCGAGGCCAGTCCAGCCCGTGACCGGGCGATCGAGGAGCGGCTTGAGGGCATTTTCGCCAATCTCGAAGGGCTCGAGCAGATAACCATCGCGGTCTCTTCAGGTGTCGTTCAGATCGGCGGCGAGATCGGCTCTAGCGGCGCTCGCGATCAGGTCCTCTCGATCGCCCGCAAGCTCGAAGGCGTGGCCGAGGTCGTCGACGCGATGGTTCTCGATCGAGACGTCGAACGCCGCCTGGCGCCGGCCATTGACGAGATCACCGGTTGGTCGCGGGACCTGGTCACCTATCTGCCGCTCGCCTTGATAGCGTTCCTGATCGTCCTTCTGTTCTGGTTGATCGCCAAGGCGAGCAGTGCTTTCCGCTGGATCTACCGACGCCTGGCGCCCAACGCGTTCGTCGCCAAGTTGGTCGGCCAGGTCGTCCAGATCGTCATCTTGCTCGCCGGCGTCTTCGTGGCGCTTTCGGTGCTCGACGCTTCCGGCGTCGTTCAAACCGTTCTAGGAGCCGCCGGTCTCTTGGGCTTGGCCCTCAGTTTCGCGCTAAGGGACACGACGGAAAACTACATATCGAGCATTCTCTTAAGCCTTCGCCAGCCCTTTCAGCCGAATGACGAGGTTCTGATCGAGGGCCATGAGGGCCGGGTCGTGCGGTTGACATCGCGCGCCACGGTTCTTCTGACCCTCGACGGCAACCATGTTCGGATCCCGAACGCGACTGTGTTCAAAGGCGTGATCGTCAATTTCACCCGCAAGCCCGAGCGGCGGATCGGCTTCACCATCGGTGTCGATACCGGTGCCGATCTTCTCGAGGCCCAGGCGCTGGCGGTGGCGACGCTCGAGGCGGCTGAAGGGGTACTTAGCGAGCCGCCGCCTTCAAGCCTGGTCCAGGAATTGGGCGATTCCAGTGTTGTGCTCTGGATTGGCGGCTGGGTGGATCAGCGGCGCTTCGACTATCGCAAAGTCAGGAGCGAGGCGCTGCGGCTGGTGAAGGAAGCCTTTGACGATGCCGCGATCGAGATGCCGGAGCCGATCTACCGTCTTCGGATCGAGCAGGGTGGTGGGACGGGCCCCCAGGAGCTGAATTCGCCGGCTCGCCCGCCAGCACGCAAACGCTCCGCCAATGTGGTGCGCGCGAGGCTCGATCTGGGACGAGATCAGGAGATCGATGAAAGCGTCGCCGATGAGCGCTCCGATAGCCAAAATGTCGATCTTCTAGACGCGCGCGCGCCCAAGGAGTGATCCGTCGGTCGAATGAGATTACCCGCTCGGTTCTGACCCCTTGTCCCCTCGCGCCAGATGCAGCGGCTCCTTGAAGGTGAGGGTGCGGTAGGGGAACGGGATCTCGATCCCCTCCGCGTCAAGGGCACTTTTGATCGCCTCGATAACCTCGTCGCGAGAGCGGCGGATATCGACGGGACGCGAGCCGGTCCACCAGGCGACCTCGAAATCGATGCTGCTCGAGCCGAACGCCTGCGCGAAGACTTGGACCGGTTGATCCTTGGCCACCGTCTCTTGCGCCTGTACAGCGCGCTCGATGACCTCTCGTGATCGCGCCACATCCTCGCCATAGGCGACGCCGGCGGTGATGGTGACCCGGCGGGTCTCCTGATCGGTTCTGATGATGACCGGGTTTTTGAACAGATAGGCGTTGGGCAGAACCACCAATTGGCCGTCAACCTGGCGCAGATGGGTGTCGCGGACCGTGATCTTCTCGACCGTGCCCTCGATCTCGTTGCAATAGACGTAATCGCGCAGCCGCATCGGCTCGCTGTAAAGAACCAGTATGCCGGCGAGAAAGTTCTCGAAGATGTCCTTGAACGCGAAACCGATCGCGACCGAGCCGATGCCCAACGCGGCGAGCAGATCGGTCGGCGACATTTCCGGAAAGGCGATCGTCGCAGCCACCAGAATGCCGACCAACCAGACCAGGATCGAAGCCAGATTTTGCGAAAGCTCGATGAGGGACGGTCGCAGACGCGAGCCCCGGATCGTCCACAAGATGAAGCGGCCGGCGAGCTTGGCCAGAAACCAGGTCAGGACCAGGACGATAACGGCAGCGATGATCTGTGGCAGGGCGCCCACGAGGGCCTGGCCCATCGCCATCAGACGATCCAGAACGGCCTGGGTCGGACCCACTAGGGTCGCCTTACCATCGACCACCCTAGCTGGATCGCGCGCGGGCCGGCGGATCCGTCAGTTGGCATTCGACCGCTGTTTGTAGAAATCGAACACCGCTTGGGCCGCCGGCTCGAGCTGCTTCGCTTGCGCGTTGCTCATCACGGCGAAACTCAAGCCGTCGTTGAACCAGTATTTGGCGGAAACGTTGCCCTGATCTTCGATCTCTGAGAGTCGGCTCGGCGCACTGTCAGAGGGCCAGAAGAACACGGCGAGGGTTGTGTCCTCCGGTCCCTGGAACTGGAAGAAACCGCCCCGCGAGCCATGGGTCGGCAGGATGCGGCCCCCCTGATAGGTGTTGGACATGGAGGCCAGATCCGGCGGCGGCACCTCGCGCTCGAACGATTTACCGAGCCAGGAGACAAGATCGGTGGTCCGGTCCGGCGGGAAGTCGATCGGATAGTCCCGCGCCGTGCCGTAGAAGGAAAAGAGATTGACCGCTTCGGCGGCGATCAGGTCGCTGGCGCTGAGCTTAGGCGTCAGGCGATCATGCATGAACCAGCCGAGCCCGCCGCCGACGCAGAACAGGAGAATGGCCGCCGCCGCTTCGAGGAAGGAGGAGGAGCGCACGCCTCCTACTGGTGCCGGCGGCGCGGCGACAGGCTGGTAAACGGCATTTCGCAGACGCGCCGGGACGGGCTCGTCCAAAATCTCTTGGCCGATGCCCCTCAATGCCTCGCTTTGGCGCCTCAAGGTCTCGACCGTACGCGCCACGTTCGGATGGGCCAGCAAATAGGCCGCGACGGCCGCCCGGTCGCGCTCGCTCAACTGATTATCGATGTAAGCCTGTATCTGCTCGTCAGTGAACGGGTCTCGATCAGCCAAGGCTGTTCCCCTGGGCTGAGCGCGGCTCGCTCGCCTCGTAACCGTCGCCCAGCGCATCACGAAGCGCACGGCGAGCCCGCGACAGACGCGACCTTATGGTTCCCAGCGGCACGTCGAGAATAGCCGCGGCTTCTTGGTACTCGAGCCCTTCGATGGCCACCAGCAACAACACCTCACGATGTTCGACATTCAATCGCATGAAGGCGTCGCGGACCTCTAATAGAGCAATATGGGCTTCCTGGCCCGGCGGGATGGCGAGAGCGCTGTGATGGTCACCGCTGGCATCGTGGTCGATGTCCATCCGGCGATTGCGCCTGATGTCGTTGATATCGCAGTTCTTCAAGATCACGAACAACCAGGCGCGGAGATTGGTTCCTTGCCGCCAGCTATCTATTTTCGCGACCGCGCGGGTTAGACACTCCTGGACCAGATCGTCCGCCTGGTCCGCGTCCCGGGTGAGGTAGCGGGCATAGCGGCGAAGCCGCGGTATCTCCTGCTCTACCCGTTTCAGTGTTTCCGACACCGAACGCTCTCCATCGCGACGACGTTTTTTGTTGCCTGAGGCAACGGTAGGCCGCTTCGCCTTCGCGCGAAAGCGCTAACCGCCGCTTAGGCTCCTACTCGACGATAGCCGCGACAAGATCGTCCGTGAGATTGTGATCCAGGGGGCCGATCACGAGGATGAGACTGTGGTCCCGGGGTCTGACCAGAATGGTTGGCTCTTCGGTTCGGTCGGCCAAGAAGTCGAGGGACTGTTCCCCGTCGACGCCGGTGATGACGATGCTGAGCCGCTCGTCGCCCTGGGCGACGGCGATGAACGCCGCCGCGTCGCCCATCAGCGGCAACATCCGACCGCCCAGAAAATCGAAGGTTTCGTTGTCCGGACCCGGGCGCCGGAGCGCCAGATTGAGGTTCTGGTCGACGACGGAAGCGAAGCGCTCGAACGCGTCCGGCGGAAAGGTGAAACCGATGCCGTTGTCGGGCCCGTAGAGCTCGTGAGCGTGGATCAGGGTGTCGACGTAAAGCTGGTCCAAGAGCCGCTGGCGCTCGCGTTTCGAAAGCTCACCGGCGACCAGCCAGCCAACGGCACCACCCATCAAAAGAACGCTGATCACAGCCGCGCCATAGGTGATCAGGCGCCGCCAGGCTTTGGCTTTGGATGGTTTTCCCAGTCTGGCCGCGTCGTAGAGCGAGGCTGGATGGTCGATCTGGTCTGCCATGGATACGCATCAGCTTTGTTCGAACCGGGGAACAACGGAGACGGACGTCGGGTTCCGTGACAAAGCCAAGTGCAACTGAAGTTTACATCCGGCGGTAGCATTTCGTTCGGTGTTGCGGAACGGAGTGTCGGGATGATCGGCGAGGCTGGGATCAACCCGGCGTTCGTCAGGCTTTTTGCGCGCCCGGTCGCCCGGCCTCGACAGCGAAGCGCGCCTGGGAAGAAACCCTGGCATCGGTCGTTAGAATCGTGTCGACCACGCGCATGTCGGTCGTCCAGCTTTCGGGCGTCACCTCATGCATCATGTAGCCGCGCTGGTCGCCCCGATAATGGTGCACATGCGGGTTGTTGGTCAGATTGGCCTTGATCGGCTCGTCCAGGGGCGGCGGCCAGCCCGATGCCAACGATGTCGCCAGGAATTCCGAGCCGATCGTCCGGCTCTCCGGATCGTCCGGGTTCTCCGTCACGTCGATCGCCCAGTTGGAATGGATGTCAGCCGACAAGATGACCGGATTGCTGAGCCCGGTGTCTTGGACTGAAGCCAAAAACCGGCGCCGATTGGCGGGATAGTAGTCCCAGCTCGATTCGTAGACGAACCTGTCGCCGGCATGGCCCATGGCAAAGGGCGAAAACAGGACGGTGGACGCGAAGGAGTTGTTCCATCTCTGGCGTGATCCCGCCATGCGGCCGGCGACCCAGGCTTCCTGAGCGGCGCCAAGCATGGATCTCGCTTCCTCCTGAACGGGATCGCAGGCCGGGCGATAAATCGTGAAGCCGAAATCGGGATCGGCGAACTCGCGGCAAAGATCTTCGTCCTCCCGGAACTGACGGGTGTCCATGACGGTCAGTCGCAAGAGATCGCCGAAATCGGCGCCGCCATGGCTGTAGAGCGACGCGGCGCCGGCCGTGTAGCCGCCTGCCATCGGCATATGCTCGTACCAGGCCTGATAGGCGGCGACCCGTTTCACCAGCGCTGCGGGATCGAGATCGACATCCTTCAGGGCGTCATGATTGTCGAGCACGGTGTAGAATGGGAACGACGCCCGAGCCCGCTTCAGGCTTTCGTCCGAGGCGTAGAGCGCGTGGCGCAGACGAAAATCCTCGAGCGTGGCCGGCTCTTCCTTGCGGCTGTGATTGCGAAAATCGCCGCGAGAAACGCCATAGATGAAGTCGCCCAGATGGACGACGAAATCCGGGTCGTCCTCGATCATCCGGTCGTAGGCGACGAACAGCCCCTGCTCGTAGTGCTGACACGAGGTGGTGGCGAACCGAACCCGGTTCAGGTTTGCGTCTGACGCCGGCAGCGTGCGGGTTCGGCCGGTCATGCTCTCGGCGTCGCCGGCCACGAACCGATACCAGTAGGAGCGGCCGGGCTCGAGGCCGTCGACCGTGACACGGACGCTGTGGGCGAGTTCCGGCAAGGCGATGCCCGTGCCCCGCGCGACAACCTCTCCGAACGCATCGTCCGACGCCAGCTCCCAATCGACGGGCACGGCGACGGGATCGATGCCGCCCGTGGGCTCCTGCGGTCGCGGGGCCAGGCGCGTCCATAAGGTGACTGCGTGCGGGCGAGGCGTGGACGACGCTACACCCAGGACGAACGGGTCGGCGTTGAACCTGCCTTGAGCGAGCGAAGCCCCGGACAATCCCGCCGCGACGCCCGCTCCGGTCGCGCCAACAAGAAGCTCTCGCCGTTTCATCTTGCCCCCAATCGTCTTGCCATTTGGCGCGAAGCTTTAGGCTCAGATTTCGAACGGCAGATGACAACCACGCGGAACCGCACCGTGGCTTCCTTAATGAAAAGGCCGGTGGCAGAGCCACCGGCCTGGTTGTGCGGGTCTCCGACGGAAGCTTATTCGAAGAGTTCCGAGCGGAAGCGCATGGGCGGGATTTCCTCCATCACCTCGAAGGTGAGGTTGGAGGTGTGCTTGCGGCCGAAATGGTCGGTCACTGTCACGGCTGCATTGTAGATGCCGGTCTCGAGGTCGGCGGGGAGCTGGGCCTTCCAGAGGTGGTTCGACTGGTCGGCGATCATCCACTCCTGGAGCGGCTGCGGGTCACCCTGGAAGGCGGCTTCCTTCCAGAGTTCGAAACCCTGGTTGCGGGGCTCGCCCGATTGGCTGGCGAAGGCGTAGCGGGCCACCTGCATCTGGCGGACGACGGCGAAGGGATCGGCATATTCGACCCCCTGGCGCGCTTCCTCGCCTTCACCCTCCTGGGTACGGGTTGCCTGGATCGGCTCGCCGCCATTGATGGCGACGCTCACGGCCGTGTCCTTGGAGCCGTTCCAGACGTTGACGGCGAGGAAGGTGCCTTCGTTGAGGTCGGTGGGGGTGAGGAGCTGGGTGTCGCCCAGATCGTTGATGTTAAGGGGCGGGGTGTGCTTGCTCCGCTCCTCGAAATTCTCCTCGCCTTCCTCATCGATGTAGGACGCAACCCATTCGTACATGGTGTTGTACCATTCCCTAAACCGGGGCGAATCGATCGAGACCGACATCTGGGCGTCCACCGGTTTGCCGGAGGCCTTGTAGGTGTCCTGGAATTGATTGCCGTCAAATTCGAACAGCAGGTAACCGCGGGGGGCGCCCAGGCGCTGATAGCCCATGGGAATGCCGGCGGCATCGAGGTCACCGGACCACCAGGAGCCGCTCGGCGCGCCGGTGACGATCTGGGGGAACGGGGACGGGCCGACGCCGACGGCTTGCTGCCAGCCGGCATAGTTTTCACCCTCGCGGATCTGCTCGATGGTGTGGGTGTGGCCGGAGAGCGCCAGCGCCGGGCGGCCTTCGACCGCGGCATAGACCTCGGCAGCATTGCTGGTCTGGTGCTTGGTCGATTCCAGATCCATGAAAGTGACCAGCGGGATGTGCATGTTGAGGACCACCAGCTTGTCCTCGGGCACCAGCGCCAGATCGTTGTTCAACCACTCGATCTGCTCGTCGGTGACCCGGCCGTTATAGGTGGGCTCGGTGTCGGACGCGTCGCAGAAGCCGTGTTTGCCGTCGGCATTATCGGTCTCGGTGGTGCAGGGATAGACCACATTGTCCAGCACGACGAAGTGCACGTCGCCGATGTCGAAGGAGTAGTTGGGCGGGCCGAACTCCCGGCGGAAGGTGTCGAAGGAGTGCTGGTCGCTCGGCGCATCGAAGTCGAGATCATGATTACCGCCGACGAAATAGACCGGCGTGTCGGCAACGCTCATGATCTGTTTGAAGCGGGGGTAGAGGCCGAGATCGTCGCCCATCACGTCGCCTTCGACGATCACGCACTCATAGTCGCTGAGATCGGCGGCGGCGAGCCGGCGGGTTTGTGGTTGTAGTGGAACTGAGGAATGTTGTCCTCGTCCACGGGCACGTCGTAGCCGGCGGGCTTGGTGACGAAGACGGTCATGTCCTCATAAGCTGGAAGCTCGTAGACGCCGTCGGATCCGGTCTGGACCACCTCCTTGCCGTTCGAGACCATCACGCCCTCGAGGCCGGCCTCGTCGTCTTGACGCGAGCCGTCCCGGTTGGCGTCATTGAACACCACGCCCGTGACCGTCTCCGACGTATCGGCGCCGTCACCGGCTATGGTCTCGACCGTGCCTTTGTAGCTGGTGTCCTTGCCCAAAGCCGCCGGCGCGGTCAGTGCCGCACCGAGGGCAATCGCGGCAACGCCCGAAAGCGCCGCCCGGCGAAACCGCCTATTCGCCATCCTGCCGTCTCTCCCATGTTTCTGTCACGACCGGCGCAGACCGCCACGCCGCAACTCCAGCGTTAACCGGCTTCGATGACAGTTTGCGTGCGAAGGCGCGGCCAGGGCGCCGGTTGACACCTTACGAGCGCCGTTTGCGGACACGAATGCGTGACGTTGTGACGGCAATGCAACTTTCACAGAGTTGACGGGGACCTCACAAAACTGTCGTTTCGAGACGATTGAGTATACAGGCTCAACGGGAGGAACGCCGGACCTTGAACGGACAGCGTCAACGGCTTGCCGCCGTCATTGGGTTGGTCAGTTGGCTGGGGTTTTCAGCCGATGCGAACGCCCATTTCGCCATGGCCCCGAAGCTGGAGGTGGGCCCTGACACGGTCGCCGAGCCGGGCGCCACGCTGCTCGAGTTTCGCGGCCATGCGGCGAGCCGCGCCGATTTCTTGCGCTATCTCAAGCGTATCACCGCGTTCGATACCAAATATGACCGGCAGCAACCCAACTTCTGGTTCCATCTCGAGCTGATCAGGGGCATCGCCCTGTTTCACCCGGAAAATGTTCATGGGGTGGTCGACCGGCTTTCCCGCGTGTCGGCGAGCGACGAAAAGGCGTTCCTCGTCCAGTGGTTCGGCCATCAGACGGAAATGTTCGCGGGCGTGCTCCATTTCGGCGGTCTCGCCGAGGATGGCGCCCGCGGCGTGGTCATGGACATGTACGGGGCCGGCGCCAAGACCGCGTTTCTCGAAGAGCTGATCGTGCTGGGCGCCATGGAACCGTCGCTCACGGGTCTTCGCGCCTTCACCTCGCCGATGAGCGCCGAGCAGAGACGGACTATCGAAACCGGCGCCAGCGCCGACAGCGAGGTGACGCCGCCCGAGGAACAAAGGCGCATGCGCCAGCGCTGGAGTGCTTTCCGCCGCGACGTCATGGCGAACATAAGCGTTGCGCCGGACTGCCAGGTGGCGGTCGACCTCGATGCAGCGGCCGACGCCGTCATTCTGGGGATCGGTAACCGCCACATCACCCTGGGTGATCTGTTGACACTCTTCGGCCGGCCGACGGATGACCGCCAGTGGCGGGCCGTTCGCGAGGTCAACTGCAGGCGCGCCGCGCTGTTCTTCGCCATGGGCGATCTCGCCGACGAACTGGGCCTGGTCCCGGCGCGGGTCGATGAAAATATTCGGGCGACGCGGCAGCTCTACAGGGCGGCCAAGGGCGTGGCGGAACGGCTTGGTGGCCAGCTCGCCGAAGGTGAGAACGGCATCGCTGTCGTCAGACGCATGGGCACCTATCCGCAGATCCTTGAGGTCAAAGACCGGTACTTCGGCGAGCTTAAGCGCGCCCTGGCGGGAGAACGGGCCAAGCTGGACGAAGCCTTCATTCTGAGCACCCCCTGGTCTCTGAAACGCAAGTTGGCGCCGCAGCACTCCATTCACTTCTGAGCCCATGGCTGTAAGGCGAGAGGTGACGACGTTCACGACGACAGACGAAAGCTCGGCCGGCGGTCGGGGCGTGAGGGCCGACGATTGGCGCCGGGAGGCAGCTTTCGTCGGCTTGGCCATCGGCCTGGTCCTCCTGGCGGTGGCTCTACGTCTCGCTCTCATCGCCGGGGAGAGCGGAGGCCCTATCCTCCGGCCCTATCAGCGGCTCGCCGACACGCTCCCTCAGCGGACGCAAACGCTCTATCGGACGCTGAATTCGGCGACCGGCGATATTATCGATCTGCGCAATCTCGACGGCGTCTGGCCGGAAGCGGATCTCCTTGCCCTCGAGGTGGTGCCGCCGTTCGATCCGGCCCTGGTGCCAGAAGACCTGCGCGACATCGTCTGGGTCGGCTATGACGGTGGTGCCTGGATCGACTATCTTGGCTTCGACCGGGATGCGACGGAGCCTGTGTCCATGATCTTGCGGATGATCGACCTCCACGCCGGCTACCATCCGCACCCCCATCCGGGCATCGACTACGATCCGGATCTCCTGGTCACCCATCAGATCTGGGTCTACGCGGATGAGGTCGAAGCCTATCCCGGGGAGCGCTTGCCCGAGGCAGGATGGCAATGGGTTCTGAGCGCGGACGATCCGCTTCTCGTGGAGCAGAACGCGGTCATGGAGGCGGGCCCATGAGCCGCGGCGGAAAGATCACCAGACGGACCTTGCTCGCAGCCGGTTCGGCGAGCTTGCTCGAACCGCGCCTGGCGCGGTCTGCGGAGACAACACGCCTTCGCGTCGGGGCCACGCTCCACGCCTATTTTTCCTGGGTCGCCAACATTGTCGGCACGGCGGCCGATCTTGTGCCGGTCATCCCGGCTAACGCCGATCCCCACAGTTTTCAGCCGACACCCGAGGAGGTTCGCGTTCTCTCGGAATTGGACGCGGTGATCGTCAACGGTCTCGGACACGACGCCTTCATCGGGCCCATGCTTCGGGCGGCAGACGCCGATCTCACCGTCATCAACGCCAATGACGGCTCGCCCCTGATCCGCGACCGAAGTTCGGACGAGGAGGGGAACGGGACGCCCAATGCCCACAGCTTCCTTTCGATCACCGCCGCTGCCGGCCAGATCCATCACATCGCCCGTTCCCTGGCGAGCCTGGATGCCGCGAACGGCGATCTCTTCCAGGAGAATGCCACGATTTACAGACGCCGGCTTCGCCACCTTTTGGCGGCCGGACTTTCCGAGCTCGACGGCTTGGACCATCGAGCGGTCAAGATCGCCGTGGTTCACGACGGCTACGACTACCTGCTGAGTGAACTCGGCCTTTCCGCCCACGCCGTCGTCCAGCCACGCCACGGCATCGACCCGTCGCCCCGCCAGCTCGCGGACACGATCCGGCGGCTCAAGGAGAGCGAGACCGACATCTTGTTCGCCGAGGCAGCCTACGCTCCAAGAATGGCCGGCCTGGTCGCCGAGGCGACCGGGGCTCGGATCGAACGACTGTCTCATCTCTACGATGGCGACTACAGTGCGGGTTTTTTCGAGCGCGAGATGGCGGCGAATATCGAGACCATCGTTCGCGCCGTCAGGCTCGCGCTTGCCGACCGCGCCTAGATGGGATCGATCGCGATCGCCTTGCGCGATGTCTCCGTGCGGCTCGGCGGCCATGTGATCCTCGATCGGATCGACCTCGACGTGGCGTCGGGGACAATTCACGCGTTGATCGGACCGAACGGTGCCGGAAAGACGACGCTTCTGCGGAGCCTTCTGAGCTCCGTTCCTCATCGCGGCATGATCCGATTGGATCTGCCGGCCGGCGCGCCCATCGGCTACGTGCCCCAAGCGATCGCGGTCGATGATCGCATGCCGATGACGGTCGGCGACTTCATCTCGCTCATGACCGACCGCCGCCCGGCGTTTCTGGGACAAACCGTCCTTTCCCGACGGCGGACGACGGAGATCTTACGGGCAACCGAGACCGATCATCTGATCGACCGCCCATGGATCGCTCTTTCCGGCGGTGAGCTAAGGCGGGTCCTGCTGGCCCAGGCGCTTGAACCCGAGCCTGGCCTGTTGCTCCTGGACGAGCCGACGAGTCAGGTCGACGAAAACGGCACCGCGGTGTTCGAACGGCTCGTCACGCAAGTTCGTGACCGCCTTGGTATCACCGTTCTCATGGTCAGCCACGATATGACGTCGACGCTGCGCATCGCCGACACTGTCACCGCCATCAATCGCCGAATGATCTTCACCGGGCCTGCCGATCTGTTCGAAAGAGAGCGACGAGAGGTCAGCGCATCTCGCACTGAAGCGGCGCCGATCTTTCTCACCAGTTTCGGCGGCTGAGCTTGTGGAACCGGTCTATCGAGCTGTCGAGGGACTGGTCGCCGCCGGCTATCTGCCGGATCTCTTGGCCAACGCCTTCCTGGTTCGGGGTCTTCTGGCGGCGCTGGTCGTCGGCCCCCTGCTTGCCGCCGTCGGCACCGTCCTCGTCGCCAAGAGGCTGGTCTTCTTCACCCAGACCATCGGTCACGCGTCGCTTGCAGGGGTGGCGCTCGGCCTGATCTTGGGCGAGCCGCTGGATGCCACCTATGGCGGCCTGTTCGGCTTCTGCCTGATCGTCGCGCTTCTTCTCACCTTTTTACGCAACCGGCTTCGGGCGGCGGAAGACCAAATAACCGGTGTCGTTCTCGCCCAAGTGCTGGGTATCGGCATCATCGCCATGGTCCTGGTGACCCAACGCTTCAACATCCATCAGGTGGAAGCGGCTTTGTTCGGCTGTCTGATCACGCTCACCGACACGGACCTGATCCTGCTCCTGATCGTGGGGCCTTCGGTGCTGATCGTCCTTGCCCTGATCTACAATCCTCTGATGCGGGCGACGATAAACCCGGTCCTGGCCCGCGCCTGGGGCGGCCGGCCGGTTCTGATCGACTATGCCTTCATCCTTCTTGCGACCACGGCGATGGTGGCGAGCCTCAAGCTGGTCGGCGCGCTCTTGGTGCTGGTTTTGGTGGTGATCCCGGCGGCCACGGCCCGCAATCTGAGTTTCCGGATGGCGCCTTTTGTCTGGATCGCCATGTTGGTGGGCATGCTCAGCGCCGTTGGCGGTCTCATCCTATCGAGCCTGTGGCCGATCCCGACCGGGGCCGCCATCGTGCTCGCAGCGAGCATGTTGTTCTATGGCAGCGTGGCGGCTCGGTTCGCCGTCGCGCGCGGGTCCTGACGGGGAGAGTGGCTGATGTTACGAAGCGGTCTTGTCTGCCTTGGCGTCTTGCTTTTGGCCCTATCGGCCAGAGCCCACGACACTGTTCTGTGGGCGGAGGTGATCGGCGGCGAAGTGCGGGTGGAAGCCTATTCCACGGACGGCGATGCGCTCGCCAACACACCGGTATCGGTCCACGACGAGCAGGGCGAAGCGGTCGCCGAAGGCTTCACGGACGAGAACGGTCGGTTTCGGTTCCGGGCTGCGGGACCCGCGACACTGACCATCTCGGTCGATCCCGGATCCGACCACCAAACGTCTGAGACCCTGGTGGTCGAATAGGCATCGCGCGAGCGCGTCAATCGCGTCCAATGGGCCCCGGTGGCGCATCTTCTCTGCCGCCACACTCCCGCGATCAGCTGGCACGTCGACTTGATCGTCAAAGCAAGCGCGGGGCGAAAGGGCGCCATGCGTGATCCTCTGACAAAAACGGTGGCGTCGCTCCGCGTGGCGTGCGCCGTTTCGCCGGCGGCTGCTGAGCAGGCCGATGTGCGCTCCACCACCACCTAGCCAAATTTCATCAGCGCGTTTACTTTCGGTCGTATTGGAAGCGTTCAGGTTTTGGGTGAGGACAAAAAGATAATGGATCCCGTTTCGGTCACGGTCGTGACGGCTCTTGCCGGAGGCGCAATGGTTGCCGGCAAGACATTTGTCACGGAGGCAACAAAAGACGCCTACGCGGCGCTTAAGAACCTCATCAAGACGCGCTACGCGAAGCTCACGAGCATTGTTGATGATGTCGAGACCGACCCGAATGCCGAGGGCACTCAAAAATACTTGGCCGAAAAGCTTGATCAGGCCGGGGCGGATCAAGACGACGAACTGAAAACGGCAGCTGTCACCCTTCTCGACGAGATTGAAAAATTGCCGCGCGAAAAAATCAAGTCGTTGGTCAACGTCGAACGCATGCGGGCAGCCAAAAACATCAAGCTCGCGCGGATCAGCGCCACCAATACCGCGATCAACGTCGAGGACATGGTTGCTGGTGGAGACATTGAGATAACCGACGTCCACCAGACCGGCGGGGGTCATCCGCCAAAACACTGAGGCTGGTGGCGGTCGGACCGGCTCCGTCGTCAGCGCCAAAACCTTCTCGGTCGGCGGTAACTTTACCGTCTATCTCAACGACGGAACCAGCGCCGCTGCCGCGATGGCCAACGCCTGGGAATGGCATCCGGACGAGATGCGTGGGGCCGGCAGCATTCTGGACGCGCGCTACCGGGTCGTTCCGTTCGTCGGACGCGATGCTGAACGAAGTGACCTGACAAACTGGTGCCGGACGGGCGACGGCTTGATCCGGCTCTATCACGCCGCCGGCGGCATCGGCAAAACCCGGCTCCTGATGCAGGTCTGCCAGGACCTGAAAGAGACACATCGCTGGCTCGCCGGCTTCATCGACGAGAAATACAACAAGAACGATGCCTGGACCGCCCGGGCCTTCGATGAGCTGGTGGCCCAGGACGGCGCCAAGCTCCTGGTCGTCGACTATGCCGACACCAAGACCGGTGCCGCCGCCGGCATCATCAGCGCGGCCCATGGCCGGAACAACCGGGAAACACCGCTGAAAATCGTCCTGCTGGCCCGGGAGGGACCGCGCGAGGAAGACCATGGCGGCGCGGACGTGCCCTGGATCGCGGCGATCAAGCGGGAAAGCGCCGGGGCCCAGCATCTTGTCGCTGGGATGCAAGCCTTTCACCTGGAACCATTGGCCGACACGCTCGAAGCCCGACAAAGAATGTTTCGGGCCGCGCGGACCGCGTTTGCAAAGACGAAGAAAATCGAGGCGAACGGTGCCTGGCCCGAGCCCGACCTGTCGCCCCCAGCGGATCAAACGAAGGACGATCCATTCAAGCGGACCCTTTTTGTCCATGCCGCGGCGCTCGCCAGCCTCGAGGGCAAACGCATCGAAAGCGCCGATGATCTGTTGCGGGACATGCGCGAGCGGGAGGAACGGTCCTGGACGGCGGGTCTTCAAGCCTTCGAACTGGGAGGCGTCGCGACTGTCGATCTATTCATCGATATCGCGGCGATCATCACCCTTTCCGGTGGTCTGGATAAACGAAAGGAAGCCCTTGCGCTCATCGAGAAACTGCCTTCAGCGCCGCAAGGTCAGAGGGCAAAGCTGCAGCAAGTTGTCCGCCTCCTGGCGCAGCTCTATCCGGGTGACAGGTTCGTCGATCCGGTACGGCCTGACCTTCTTGGCGAACACATCGTCCAACAAGCTCTCACCGCGGACGACGATTTGCTCGACATCGCGCTGGAACCGCCGGCGAACCCTGCCATGGCCCTCGCTGTGCTTCGCCGGTTGGCCGAGCGCCGCCACGCCATCGCCCAGCCCTGGCTCGAGCGCACCGCATTTGAACTGGCGAAGCGCTTCGACACGGATACAGGCGGGCTGATCCTCCAGATTATTGACGAACTGCCGAAACAAACCAGCGCGTTCTGGCCGGTTTGCCCAAGGAGATCGGCGAAGGGGACGCTGGCCTCAAAGCTTATCGCGCCCTCCGCCTCAACAATCACGGTGTTTACGCCGCCGAAGCCGGCCGTCGGGAGGAGGCGCTTGAGGCGAGCGCCGAGGCGGTGAAGATCTATCGGGAACTGGTCGAAAAGAACCGGGACGCGTTCCTCGCCGATCTGGCGTTAGCTCTCGCCACCAGAGCGAACTGTTTGGAAGCGTTGGACCGCGTCGACGAGGCTATCGCCGACAATCGCGAAGCGATCGAGGCGTTGCGGCCCACCTTTCTGCGCGTGCCCCAAGCCGTCATTCAGTGGATGGTGCCGATGGGTCAGCAATATCTGCAACGCTGCGAAAAGCATGGCGTGGAGCCGGACGGGGAACTCCTGGCGCCAATCGCCGAGGTATTGCAGGCCATTCAGCGGGACGAAACAGACGAAAAAAAGGTCGGCGGTTGAGCCGCTGGTCGTGCCGACGCCGTCAATAATGGCCACGCTCGCGCATCAGCCGGTCGGCCCGGTTCTGGGCGGCGGTGAGCGCCTGGTCCACGGTCTTCAACCCCCGGCACAAGTCGTGCATCTCCTCACCGCAAATGGTGATGATGTCGGTGATCTCCGGCGCCGGCGGCCGGGGCCAGAACTGTAGCTGGCCCAGGCGCGCCATCTGATCAACGGCGCCGATCATCTTGGAAAGCGCGCGAATTTCCGGGTCCGCCGAGACGCTGAACCGGGGGCTCACCAGACTGCCGTTCAGCATGTAGAGCTTGGCGGCCTGGGTCGAGGTCATGAATGCGAGCGCCCGCCAGGCATCGTCCCGGCGCTCCGGCACCAGATTGGCGGGGATGCCAAGCACGTAGCCGCCGACCGGCGCGATGCTGTGGCCCTGCGGTCCCCGGGGGTGGGGCAGGAAACCGGTTCGTCCGTGGGCCGGCGATTTCCGGTCCAGCTCGAAGTAAGGGGCGAGCAAGGTGTAGCCATAGGCCATGGCGACGTCACCGGAGGCATAGGCCTTGATCCGCTCGTACCAGGCCATGGAGAGGATGTTCAGGGGCGAGTAGGCGAGCAGCTCCAACAGGTAGGATGCCGTGTCCCGGCCCTGATCGGTGGCGATGGTCGGGCGCAGACGCTCGCCCGCCATGGCGTTGGCCTCGAACTCGTCGCCGAGCGGCGCGAGATCGAGGGGCGGCCGTCCGAAGGCGCCCATGATCATGAGAAAGGTATGGCCCATCGGCGTGCCCCGGGCGGCGTTCCAGGCGATCCCCCGGATCCCTCTGGCCGGGCGGTGCAGAAGCCTCGCCGCCTCCAGGACGCCAGCGCTGGTCTTGGGTGGTCCGAGGCCGGCTTCGGCGAACAGGTCCTCCCGGAAGAACAGGAGTTCGGGCGTAGTTTGGATGGGGATGCCGTAGTGGCGACCTTGGTAGTTGCACCCCCGCCAACCGGCGGGATGGAAGTCGGAGACGTTGATCGAGCTTTGACTGACGAGGTCGTCCAGGGGCAGGAGCACGTTTTTGGTCGCGAACTCGCCGATCCAGGGGAGATCGACCGCGATGATGTCATAGTGCGATTGGCGGGCCTCGGCGTTGCGCAACCCCTCGACCCGCAGGCGGTCGATCGACAGAGCGCGGCTGCGGATTTCCGTGCCCAGAACCTGCTCGAACTGGCGTTTGAGGTTTTCCATGGCCATGAAGGTCGGATCGGCATGAACCAGGACCCGCAGGGGCGATCTGATCTTGAGGGGCGTGGCGATGATCGAAGGCGCCGGGATAATCCGGGCGGAGAGATAGGAGCCGCCGAAATAGTAGTCTTGGGCCGAGGTTTCGTCGGTCTCGAGACCGAGGGTCTTGCCGATCACCCGCTTGACCCGCCGGGCATAATCGTACCAGGCGTCGATCAGCTTCTGGCTGGGGTGGAGAGAAAAACTCTTGCCGGTCTTGCTGCGCGGTCGGCGGACGATCAGCCCCTGGGCCACCATCTTGTCGATCCGGCGCATGGTCGTGGCATAGGGTGTTGGCGCGGCGGCGGCCAGGGAGGTGACGGTCACCGGGCGCGCGGCCAGATGCTGGCGCACCAGGAACAGGGTCAGGTGGTAGTAGGGATCGGCTTCGCGCAACGGCAGGACATGCTCGGCTTCGGTCTCGAGCTCTTCCAGAAAATCGAGCAGCCGCAGCATCTCGTCCTTGGCCATCGCCGCCTGGCGCCGATGACCGGGCGGCATCGGTATCGCATCCATATTGGATCTTTGGTCTGGGGGGCGCCGATGAAGTTCGGTCATGATCAATCCGGTTTGGATATTGAACAATGGTTTCGCAATCAGCCTGTAAAGCGAAGGTAAAAAAAGTCCATTTTGGATATCTTGACGGGTTCTCGTTGCGGCCGCTTTGATCGATAACTGTGCAAACGAGGGATGCAGCTCGCATCGCCGAAAAGGAATTCGGTTCCTTGGGGAGGACACACAAATGAAAACCTTCGTGACGGCCTTGCTGGCCGGAACCACGCTCACGGCCGTTGGCGCTTTCGCCGCCGACATGACCGTCGGCATCACCCAAAACAATGTCGGCGTCGACAGCTATCAGACGACTTATGAGAAGGCGTTCATCGAGCACGCCGGAACCAAGGACGGTGTGGAGACGGTGGTTTTGGACGCCGGCGGTGACGTTGCCCGGCAGATCGCGCAGATGCAGGACCTGATCCAGCAGAATGTCGACGCGATCGTCATCTGGCCGACCAACGGTAAGGCGGTGGTGCCGGTCGTCCGCCAGGCGAACCAGGCCGGCATTCCGGTGGTCATCACCAATTCGCAGATCAGCGAGGAAGGCTTCGACTTCATCAAATCCTTCTCCGGTCCCGACACCATCACCCAGGGCATCTACGCCGCCGAGATGATGTGCGATCGCCTCAAGGCCCAGGGCAAGGAAGGCGCCCAGATCGTCCAGATCTCCGGTCAACCCGGCTATACCACGGCGATCGAGCGGGCCCAGGGCTTCGAGGAGCGGCTGCCCGAGGTGTGCCCCGACGTCCAGTTGATGGAAACCCAACCCGGCGACTGGAACCGAGAGAAGGCCCAGCGGGTGATGGAGAATTTTCTGACCAAATATGACACCATAGACGGCGTCTACTCCGGCGATGACAATATGGGTGTCGGTGCCCTAAACGCCGCCAAGGCCGCCGGCCGGGCGGGGGACATCACCTTCGTCGGTGCCACCAATTTCGCGGTCGGCTACGAGGCGATGGAACGGGGCGAATATTGGGGCTCGGTCTATCAGTCGCCGGTCGAGGACGCCAAGAATGCGCTCGACACCGCAATCGCCGTGGTCAATGGCGAGGAAGTTCCGTTCCTCAATTACTTTGACACACCGAAGATCACCCAAGACAATGTCGGCGAGTTCGAGAAACCGGTCTTCTAAAGCTTGACGTCAGGGTGGCTGTTTGTGCGGGACGCCGGAAGAAGGGCCCGCACAGGCCTCCTTTCGTGCTCGAGCGGCGGCAGGCTCTTGCCGCGTGCGACCTGAGGAAACTGCGCGATGGCGACTGACGTTCAAGGCGGGCGCGACTATCAGGCGATCGCTAAAGATGTGCTCACGCATCAGGGCATTCTGATCGCGTTTCTGGTGTTCATCATGGCTTTCGGCCTGATCTCCGAGCGCTTTCTCTCGGCCGACAATGTCATGACGGTGATCCGTCAGGTCTCGATCATCGGTTCGATCGCGCTGGGCGTGACCATCGTCGTCATCGGCGGCAATCTCGATCTTTCTGTAGGTTCGCTCCTGTCGTTTGCGACCGTGCTGGTGGTCGACCTGCACGATAAGATCGGGCCCGCGGGCGCCATGCTCATGATGTTCATGTGCACATTGGCAATCGGCGCCGTGACCGGTTTTCTGGTTGGTTTTCTCAGGCTCAACTCACTGATCGTCACGCTCGGCATGTTGTCCGCGATCCAGGGCCTGACCCTGATCTACACGGGCGGCCAGAACGTTGACATCGTCAATCAGGAGCAGACCTGGTTCGCGTTTTTCGGCCGGGGTTTTCTGTTCGGGATCGCGACACCGGTTCTGATCTTTCTCCTGTTGGCCGCGGTGCTGCAAATCGTCCTCAGCAAGACCACCTTCGGCCGCCAGGTCTTCGCCGTCGGCGGCAACCCGACCGCGGCCGTCTTTTCGGGCCTCCGCCGCAGCCGGATCGTGTTCACGACCTATCTGATCTCGGCGTTCACCACCGGTTGCGCCGCGATCATCATGGGCTCCCGGGTGATGGGCTCGCAGAACAATGTCGGCCAGGGCTATGAGCTTCTGGTCCTGGCGGGCGTCATCCTCGGCGGCACCAGCCTCCTCGGCGGATCCGGCAGCATCTTCAAGACCGTGATCGGCGTCCTGATCCTGGGCTTCATCCAGAACGGTTTGCTGCTTTTGGGTTTTCCCTACTACGCCCAGTGGCTCGTCACCTGGGTAGTGATCATCCTCGCGGTCTGGCTCGACGTCGCCTCCCAGCGCGGCAGCCTTCTGACCAAGATGTCCTGAGGGGGTGATGTCGATGAAAGACCTCAGACGCCTCGTCCTGACCCAGCCCATATGGATTTTCTTGGTTGCGAGCCTGATTTTCTTCAGCCTCACCAGCGAGCACTTCTTCGACTTTCGCAACTTCACCAACATCCTGCTTCAGACGTCGACCATCGGGCTGATCGCGCTCGGCATGACCTTCGTCATGATCAACGGCAATATTGATCTGTCGGTAGGGTCTGTCGTCGCGCTCTCCGCGTCGCTCGCGGTCGGCCTTCAGGAGCCCTTGGGCCTGATCCCGGCGGTCATGGTGGCGCTCCTCGCGGGCGTCGCGCTGGGCGCGCTCAACGGCGTGATCGTCTGGAAGACCGGGGTTGATGCCTTCATCGTCACGCTGGGTGCCATGATCGGCGTTCGCGGTCTGGTCTTCGTCTACACCCAGGAACAGTCCTTCTACTCGATGAACTTCGCCTACTCGGATTTCGGCGCCAGCGCGGTGGGCCCGATCCCGTCCCTGGCGCTGATCTTCATCCTGTTCGCCGTTCTGATGCACTGGATCCTGTCGTCGACGGTCCATGGCCGCAACACCTATGCGGTCGGCGGCAACCGGGAAGCGGCGATCAATGCCGGCATCCGCGTCGGTCCCCACATGGTCATCAACTTCATGATCGTTGGCTTCTTCGCGGCACTGGCGGGCCTTACCCTTTCCAGCCAGATGGGCGCGTCGACGCCCAATCTGGGCCGTGATTTCGAGCTCTGGACGATTACCGCGGTGGTGCTCGGCGGCACCAAGCTGACAGGCGGTTCCGGTAACATCATCGGCACCGTCGGCGGTGTACTCGCCATCGGTATTCTCAGAAACGGCATGAACCTCCTGCAGGTGCCGGCCTTCTACGTCCTGGTGATCATGGGTGCCACGCTGATCGCGGTCCTGTTCATCGACAAGCAGCTGACCCGGACCTCCGGTCGGGAGGTCAAAACATGACCGAGCCCATTCTGAAGCTGGTTGGCATCACCAAGCGGTTTCCCGCCGTCACCGCGCTTGACCGGGTCGATTTCGACGTTCGTGCCGGCGAGGTCCATGCTCTTCTTGGCGAGAACGGTGCCGGCAAATCGACCCTGATGAAGGTGCTGGACGGGGTCTACCGGGCCGATGAGGGGCACATCTATCTTGATGGCCAGATGATCGATCCGGAAAACCCGCTGGCCGCGAAGAAGGCGGGCATCGTGCTAATCCATCAGGAGCTCTCGCTGGTCCCGCAAATGTCGGTGGCCGAGAATATTTTTCTGGGAAGCCTGCCGAGTAAAGGGCTTGGTCGGGTCGACCGTCGAACGCTCTTTGACAAAGCCGGCGCGATCCTGGAAAAGCTCCAATGCGATTTCAGTCCCCGGGACAATGTCGGCCAGCTCTCGATCGCCAAGAAGCAGATGGTCGAGATCGCCCGGGCCCTGGTCTTCACGCCCAAGATCGTCGTGTTCGACGAGCCGACCGCGTCACTCACCGACTATGAGAAGGTCGTTCTGTTCAAGGTCATTCGTGACCTGAAAAGCCAGGGCGTCGGCATCGTCTACATTTCGCATCGCATGGACGAGGTCTTCGAGGTCACCGACCGCGTCTCCGTGCTTCGCGACGGTACCTATCGCGGCACGGTCATGACCGCCGAGACGGACGAAGACGAGGTGACCCGGATGATGATCGGCCGGTCCCTCGAGAAATCCCGCCGGATGGCAAAGACCGAACTAGGCGAGACCGTGCTCGAGGTTCGCAATCTGAGCGTTCCGGAGTTGTTTGAAAACGTCAGCTTCACGGTTCGCAAGGGTGAGATCGTCGGTATGTACGGTCTGGTCGGCGCCGGCCGGTCCGAGGTGGCGGAAACCCTGTTCGGCCTGCGCCAGGCGGCCGAGGGTCAGATCCTGATCGATGGCGAGGAAACCGTCAGCCGGTCGCCGGACGAGGCGATCACCCGGGGCATTGCGCTGGTGCCGGAAAGCCGGAAGGAACAGGGCCTGGTGCTCGGCATGAACTGCCGGGACAATATCACGCTTTCGCATCTGGGCCGGGTTTCGCACCGGGGATGGCTCAATCAGAAGGAAGAGATTTCCGTCTTCGAGCATTATCACCGGCAGCTCGACATCCGCACGCCCGGCTGGAAGCAGAAGGTGCTCAATCTCTCCGGCGGCAATCAGCTGAAGGTGGTGATCGGCAAGTGGCTCGGCACCCATCCGCGGATCTTGATCCTGGACGAGCCGACCCGCGGCATCGATGTCGGATCCAAGGCGGAGATCCACAATCTGATCCGCGACCTGGCCGACGATGGCTATGCGATCCTCGTCATTTCGTCCGAGATGCCGGAGGTCATGGGCGTCAGTAACCGCATCCTCGCCCTCTATCACGGCCGCGTCACGGCGGAATTCGACGCCGATCAGGTCACCGAGGACGAACTGGTCATGGCGATCACCGGCAGCGAACCGAACAAACAACAAATAGCCCAAGTGGAGGTATAGATGGACCCGACACGTCTCGCCGACAAACATGTGGTGATCACGGGTGCTGCCCGCGGCATGGGCGCCGCGATCGCCGAGCATTTCGCCGAACAGGGCGCCAAGGTCTGTATCAGTGACGTCAATCTCGAGGGTTGCCGGGAAGTGGTCGGCCGCATCGAGAGCAAGGGCGGCAAGGCGATCGCGTGCAAGGTCGACGTGACCAACCGCGATGAGGTCAAGGCGGCGATCGACGCCGCCGTCGAGGCGTTCGGCAGCATCAACGTCATGATCAACAATGCCGGCATCAACAAGCCGATGATGTTCCTCGACGTCACCGAGGAGAACTGGCACCAGATCATGACCGTCAACGGTCTCGGCTGCCTGATCGGCATGCAGGAAGCGGCCAAGCAGATGATCAAGCAGGGCCGGCCGGAAAAGCCCAACAAGATCATCAATGTCGGCTCGATCCTGTCGCGCCAGGCGTTCGACGACGTGATCCCCTATAGCTGCAGCAAGCATGCGGTTCTGGCCATGATCAATGGCGGCGCCAAAGCCTTGGTCGAGCACAACATCACCGTCAATGGTTATGCGCCGGGCGTGGTCCGGACTGAGTTGTGTGAGCTGTTGGACAAGGATCTGGTCTCGATCGGCAAGTTTCAAAAACCTGGCGAGAGCATGGATCAGTTGGCCGAGAACATGATCCTGATGAAACGCTACTCTTATCCGGAGGATGTTGTCGGGACGGCCGCCTAACTCGCCAGCCACGACAGCGACTACATGACCGGCCAATTGCTCATGATCGACGGCGGCATGGTCATCCAGTAGCGGGCGTTCCGGCGACCAAGTCCGCGCTCGAACGCGCTCGCGCTTGACAGAAACCATCGGTTCTCTATTTTCCGTGCAAACGATTGCACAGCGACGTGATCTGTCGAACTTGATCGCGTCTGCGAAGACCACAGGCGGGCCGGGGCTCGCAAAAGCAGTGCCGCTGCGGCGGCCCAACCGACCGGGAGGCGACTATGACATTGAACCCGCTCAAGGGAGATGTTCTCGACAGCGCCGCCAGCGATCCGAACTGGCGATGGGACCGGGAGATCCCGGCGCCCGGCAAGATGGGCGTGGATTTCGAGACGCGGGGCGATTTCCGCCGCCTACAGCGCTACCGGCTGGCCCGCGCCCAGGCCGCGCTCAAAGCCAGTAAGTGCGGCGCGCTTTTGTTGTTCGATGTCAACAATATTCGCTACGTGTCCGGCACCAAGATCGGCGAGTGGGAGCGCGACAAGTTCTGCCGGTTCGCATTGCTCACCCAAGATAATGAGCCGGTCGTCTGGGATTTCGGCTCGGCGGCGGTCCATCATCGGCTCTACTGCGATTGGCTGGATCCTTCGTCTTGCCGAGCCGGCGTGCTCGGTATGCGCGGCACCATTCCGCCGTCCTTCGGGCTGATGAAAGCCCATGCCGAGGAAATCATGGCGCTGGTTCGCGAGGCAGGCTGTGACGGCGAGCCGATCGGCGTCGATGTCGGCGAGACGGCGATGATGTTCGCGCTCCAGGACGCCGGCATGACCATCGTCGATGGCCAGCAGATCATGCTCGACGCCCGCGAGATCAAGAATATCGACGAGATCGTGCTGCTCAACCAGGCGGCCGCCATGGTCGACGGCGTCTATCACATGATCTGGGAGGAGCTGAAGCCGGGAGTCCGCGAGAACGAGATCGTCGCCAAGGCCAATGCCATGCTCTACGAGATGGGCTCGGACGATGTCGAGGCGATCAACGCCATTTCCGGCGAGCGCTGCAATCCGCACCCCCACAATTTCACCGACCGGCTCCTGCGCCCCGGCGACCAGGCGTTCTTTGACATCCTGCAGTCGTTCAACGGTTACCGCACCTGTTACTACCGCACCTTCAATGTCGGCCGGGCGCCGCCGTCCCAACATGACGCCTACACCCGGTGCCGCGAGTGGTTGGACAAGGCGATCGAGCTGATCAAGCCGGGGGTCAGCACGGACAAGGTGGCCGAGGTCTGGCCAACCGCCGAGGAGATCGGTTTTCCTAACGAACTTTCCGCCTTCGGCCTCCAGTTCGGCCACGGCCTGGGTCTGGCGCTGCACGAGCGGCCGATCATCAGCCGGGTCTGCTCGCTCGAGAACCCGATGGAGATCAAGACCGGCATGGTCTTCGCGCTCGAGACCTACTGCGCCGCCAGCGACGGCTACTCGGCGGCCCGGATCGAGGAGGAGGTCGTGGTCACCGACAAGGGTTGCAAGGTGATCACCCACTTCCCTGCCGAAGAGTTGCCGATCGCGAACCGGTACTGAGCCCCGAGATGGCGCGCGCGGCGAACAAGAACACGGACGCCTACTTGCGGATGTACCGCCAGATGGTCCGCATCCGCACCTTCGAGGACAATGCCAACCAGCTTTATCTGTCGGCCAAGATGCCGGGGCTCACCCATATGTATACCGGCCAGGAGGCGGTGGCGGTCGGCATCTGCGAGGCGCTCGAAAAGACTGACCACATCACCTCGCCCCACCGCGGTCACGGCCACTGCGTCGCCAAGGGCGCCGCGTTCAAGGAGATGTTCTGCGAGTTGTTGGGCAAGGCCGAGGGGTACTGCCGGGGCAAGGGCGGCTCGATGCACATCGCTGATCAGGAGATCGGCAATCTCGGCGCCAATGCGATCGTGGGCGGCTCGGCAGGCATCGCCACGGGTGCTGCGCTCACCGCGAAGCGCCTCGGCACCGGCGCCGTCACGGTCTGTTTCTTCGGTGACGGCGCCCTGGGCCAGGGCCTGCTCTACGAGGTCATGAACATGGCCGCCCTTTGGAAGCTACCGGTCATCTATGCCTGCGAGAACAATCTCTACGGCGAGTACACCCATGTCTCGGAGATGGCCGCTGGTGACCTGAAGGCTCGCGCCGAAGCGTTCGGGATCGAGGCGTACGAGGTCGACGGCCAGGACGTGCTGGCAGTGAACAAGCTCACCCAACAGCTGGTCGACCGCTGCCGGCGAGGCGAGGGCCCCTTCTTCCTCGTGCTTAACACCTACCGCTACCACGGCCACCATGTGGGCGACATCAATCGCAGCTACTACCGCGCCAAAGACGAGGAGGCGGCGTGGAAGGCGGACCGGGATCCGATCGCCAATTTCGCCGCCTGGCTGGCCGACGAGAAAATTGCGAGCGCGGAGGATTTGGAGCAGATGGCGGGCGAAATCCGCGCGGAAGCGGAGGCCGCCGTCGCTTACGCGCTGGATGCCCCTTATCCGCCGGCGCACGAGGTCGACATGCACGTCTATGCCGGAGCGGCCTGAGCGATGGCAATGCGTGAGATCACCCTGTCGCAGGCGGTCAATGAGGCAATCGCCGAGGAGATGCGCCGCGATCCGACCATCATCTTGATGGGCGAGGACGTGGCTGAGGCCGGCACACCGTTCAAGGTGTTGTCCGGCTTGGTCAACGAGTTCGGGCCCGAGCGGATCATTGATACGCCGATCTCAGAGCCGGGCTTCACCGGCATCGCCGTAGGCGCGGCGATGACCGGGTCCCGGCCGATCGTCGACATCATGTTCGGCGATTTTTTGTTCTTGATCATGGACCAGCTATGCAATCAGGCGGCCAAGACCCATTACATGTCTGGCGGCAAGCTGAAGGTGCCCATGGTGGTGCGCACCAACATGGGTGCTACCCGGCGCTCGGCCGCCCAGCACAGTCAGTCGCTGCACGCGCTCGCCGCCCACATCCCCGGCCTCAAGGTTGCCATGCCGTCCTCGGCCTATGAGGCGAAGGGCCTGCTCAAGACAGCGATCCGCGACGACAATCCGGTCGTGATCTTCGAAGACAAGCTGATGTATCAGGACAAGGCGCCGGTTCCGGAAGAGGAATTTTTGATCCCGCTCGGCGAGGCCCATGTCCACCGCGAGGGCCGTGACATTACGCTCGTCGCCACCTCGTCCATGGTCCAGGTGGCGCTCGCCGCCGCTGATCGCCTAGCCGGCGAAGGCGTTTCTGCCGAAGTGATCGATCCGCGCACGATCGTGCCGCTGGACGAAGATACGATCCTCGCCTCGGTCCGGAAAACCTCCCGCGCCATCGTCATCGATGAAGGGCACCAAAGCTTTGGCATCACCGCCGAGATCGCGGCCCGTATCGCTGAGAAAGCTTTCTATCATCTGGATGCGCCGGTTCAGCGTTTGGGAGCGATGGATGTGCCCGTGCCCTTTTCGCCGGCCCTTGAAGATCTGACCGTGCCGACGCCGGAGCTGGTCGCAGAGCGGGCTCTGCTGGCGGTTCGAGGGGAGCTGTTCCGTGCCGCATGAGATCACCATGCCGCAGCTCGGCATGTCCCAGGACACCGGCATCATCGTCGCCTGGCACAAGCAGGCGGGCGACAAGCTCAGTGCCGGCGATGTATTGATGGAGGTAGAGACCGACAAGACGACGATGGAGGTCGAGGCCGACCGGGAGGGCTATCTGGCCGAGATCCGTGCCGAGGCGGGCGTGCCCGTGCCCGTCGGCGACGTGATCGCGGTGATCGGCGATCAGCCGGGCGCGTCTCCGAAAGCTAAGCCGTTGGCTCCGAAGCCACCGACCGAGGCGAAGGAGTACGGTGCGGCAAAGGAACCGGCCAATCGCCAAGAGAAGGCGGCGGAGCCCGACAAGCCGATCATTGTCACGAACAACCGTGTCCTGGCATCGCCCAAGGCGAAGGCCGAGGCGCGCCGGCGCGGTCTTGATCTCGAACGTCTGGTCAAGCTCGGCGTACCGCAGCCCTTTCACCTGGCCGATCTGGAAAAGCTCGAGGCGGAACCGGTCCAGGTGGCGGTGGCGCCAGCGCCAAGTGCGCTTCGGGCGAGGATCGACCGGACGGACTTCGACCGGTTTGCCGATTGGGCGAGAGAGGAAACCGACGGCGCCGTGACGCCGGCCATGCTCTGGACCGTGTTCGCGACGGGCGCTTTCCGCCAGGCCCTAGGCCATGATCGCAAACGGAGCCTTTTGATCCAAACTACATCTGTCGCGTCCGGTGGTGAACCCCTGCTTTTTGCCGACAGCGATCTCAGCGGACTTTCAAGCCTGTCTCCGGTCGAAACCGACGCCAGACCCGATCTCGCCATTCGGGATATGACGGCAACGGCGCTGATCGACTATTCCCCCGGCGGACCCGTCGACAGGCCAACGCTCACGATCGTCGACACCGGCGCCCATGAGTTCACGCTCCACTTCACGGAACAGGCGCTACCATTCGAACGGGCGGCGGCGCTTCTCAATGCCTTGGCGAAGCGCGGCAAGGATCCCCTGCGGCACTTGCTTTAGCGCCGCGCAAGCTATGATGATCAGGCCGAAGCGCGTCTGATCAGCGGGCGTTCGAGGCGAAAGGTCTTTGCCGTCCGGCGGCCCTTGCCGTCAGCCGTGGTGCTCGAGACCGATGCCCTGGAACATGGCCCGGACGTCCACGCTCGATCGCTGGCCCAGATCGTCAAAATGATCCGCGAGCCAGGTCTCCGCGGTCTCACGCCCCAAATCCCGGAGATAGGTCAAGAACGCCCATTCGGCGTTGAGCTTCGAGGAAGCGCCGAGGGGCTTTAGAGCCTTTTGGTTCTCGATGATGTGGACATGAATTTTGCGGTAGGCATCGTCATTCAGCTTGCCGCTGTCGATCAGCAGGCAGACGAAGTCGATCGCGCGCAACTCCTTGAGCAGCGAGCTGTTGAAGGTGATCTCGTTCTATCGGTTTAAAATAGCCTGGGAGCTGGTGGGCGCTCCTGGCCGCTCGACCGGGTTGATCTGGACGACAACGATATCGTCCGATTGCGAGCGGCCGAAAAAGGGAAACAGGGCGGGATTGCCCATATAGCCGCCGTCCCAATAGGGAACGCCGTCGATTTCGACCGCTTGATAGAGGAGCGGCAGGCAGGCGGACGCCATGATCATGTCGGCGGTGAGGTCATGGGAATCGAAGACCCGCACGCGCCCGGTCTCGACATTGGTCGCCGATATGTAGAGCCGGATCGCCTCGCATTGCCGGACCCGTTCGAAATCGACGACCGATTCCAACACGGTCTTCAGCGGGTTCAGGTTGAGCGGATTGAAATGGTAGGGCGAGATCATGCGCGTGACCGCGTCGAACGCATGGTAGCCGGGCGAATGATCCAGGCTCCAATTGCCCATGAATACGTCGATGGGATTGCGCCGGATAGGGCTCATCTGGGCGCCGAGACTGATTGCCTTCCAGAATAGCGCCAGGCTTTCCCGGGCCGCTTCCTCGCCGCCGCGCATGAGGCCATCGGCGATGACGACCGCGTTCATGGCACCGGCACTGGTGCCCGAGATGGCCTCAAGCCGGATGCGCTCATCCTCCAGGAGCCGGTCGAGCACGCCCCAGGTGAAGGCCCCATGAGCGCCGCCGCCCTGGAGCGCTAGATTGATGGTTTTGACCACGCTGTCCCTAACCTTCTACTTTTTCCCCTTGTGGCCCGGCAGCCCTGGGACTTCCAGCCGTCATCCCTCGACGATACCGGGCCTGTGATCGAAACGGAGCGCTTGTGGCCAAGCTCCATGAGGCTTGCGGGACTTCTTACCGGCGGCCACCGCTTACCCGGCGAAACAACGCGACCAGGCGGTCTTCGATTGTCGTCCGCGACGCACCCTTTGGCCAGGGCTTACGATTGAAGGCCCCATGACCGGCGGCCAGCGAACGGGAAAAGTGGATGGCAGTGCGCATGAATGGTCTCCTTGCTCTCAGATCGGTCGGAACAAGCAACCGACCGACACGCTGCACATAGCCAGTGCTCGGTCGGTTGGAACCGTCATTGTTGCAGCGCAGCAATGCACTGATGCGGACTTTTCGCCGTTGTTAGGGCATGAACAGGGCGCTGTGGCCGCCGCATCGTTGAGCGGCTAGGGTCCTAAGCCAAAGGGAGCGCTAGAGGACTGGGCCATCATGGTGGCGTCGCACCATCCCGATCCGCCGTTCGAAAAATGGCAGTTCTTTTCTCAGCGGCATCAGCCGCTTCGCATGACGGACGTCCATTGGCACAGCCAGATTGAGCTCAACTTTTTGAGTGGCGGCGAGATGATCTATTTGATCAACGGTCAACTGGTCCGCTTCGGCTCGCAAAGACTTGGTGTGTTTTGGGGAGCGACGCCGCATCAGGTGGTGAGCCAGACGGGCGAGAACGAAATCGTCGTGATCTACGTGCCGATCGCCGACTTTCTGTCGCTCAATCTGGCCGACAGGTTTCGGCGGAAACTGATGGGCGGCGGCTTCCTGGTCGACAAGGTTCGCGATCCTGCGGATCGAATTTTGGTTTCCCGCTGGCAGAACGACCTACAGTCGGGCCGTGACGATCTGAAGGAACTGGTCCGCCACGAGATCGCCTGCCGCATACGCCGCCTGGCGGTCGTCGGCTACCGGTCGTTGCGGGGCATCGACGTTGCCGCCAAACCGGAGCGGTCGCCGAACGACAAGAACCTTCGAAGGGTGCGCGATATGACGGTGATGATGGCGACCCATTTCGCCGAACCGCTGAGTGTCGAGAAGGTGGCCAAGGCGGCCGGCGTTCATCCCAACTACGCCATGACCCTGTTTCGCCGGGCCATCGGTATGACGATTTCGGATTATCTCGTCCGTCAGCGATTGAGCCATGCCCAAGCAATGCTGATCGACACGGACCTGTCGATCGACCGGGTGGCTCGGCGTAGCGGCTTTCGATCACAAAGCCGCTTCTATGAAGCGTTCGCCCAGTGGGTCGGCAAGAGCCCGGCGCGATATCGAGCCGAACTGGTCGGTGCGACAACGGGCGCGAGCCTAGACTAGCGCGAGGTCGAGCCGGCCCTGTTTCTGGCGTGGGCGCCCCGCCGGTAAAAGGCAGGGATCAAAAACCTTCCAGAACCAGTTTACCCCTCGCCTTGCCGCTCTCGAGGATGGCGTGCGCACGTTTCAGATTTTCGGCGCAGATCGTCCCGAGTGTCTCGGTGGCCGTCGATCTGATTTTTCCAGCGTCCAGCAGCTCCGATGCTTGGTTCAGGATCTCGCCCTGACGTGCGATGTCCGGCGTTTCGAACAATGGTCGGGTGAACATCAGCTCCCAATGTGTGGAGACTGCCTTGGTTTTGAACGGCAAGATATCGAGTGTGTCGGGATCGTCGATCAGGCCGAACCGCCCTTGAGGTGCGATCAGCTCGGCGATCGGGCCGACATACTGTTCCGTGTGGTTGGTGGAGAAGACGAAGCCGGGGGCACCGATGCCCAGGGCGTCGATCTGAGCGGGCAGGGGCTGGCTGTGATCGACGGCATGATGTGCTCCAAGCTCGGTCACCCAGGCTTCCGTCTCCGGGCGGGATGCCGTCGCGATGACGGTGAGATCGGTTAGCGCTCGCAGCAGTTGGATGGCGATCGACCCGACCCCACCCGAGCCGCCGATGATCAGGACCGCCGGGGCCGCACCCGGAACCGGATCGGTCACACGGAGCCGGTCGAACAGCATCTCATAGGCCGTCAGCGTCGTCAGCGGAAGCGCGGCAGCATCGGCCGCCGACACCGATGTCGGTTTGCGGCCCACGATCCGTTCATCCACCAGGTGGAATTCTGCGTTCGTGCCTGGGCGATCGATGGTGCCCGCATACCAGACCATGTCGCCGGGTTTGAACATCGTCGCGTCATTTCCGACCTCGACGACTTCTCCAACGGCATCCCAGCCGAGAACGTCAGGCCGATCACCCCCCGGCGCGCGCCGCATCCGTATCTTGTAGTCGACCGGGTTGACCGAAATCGCCTGCACCCGAACCAGAAGGTCATGCCCTGTGGGACTGGGCTTTTCCATCTCGAAGCCGATAAGGGCATCTTCGCGGTCGATGGGTCCGGTACTCGTGTAGCCTATGGCCTTCATGGCGTTTCTCTCAGATCACGGTTTTTGGGCATGGATCAGAGGGCCGCGCGGCAAAGGTCCGCGCCCCACCGGTCGCCGACATGTCGTGCACTCTCTTTGACAGCCGGAACTCGCACCGGCATATATCCGGCAGGTCAAACAACGCAAGTACGCACAATTTCTGCATATAGGGACGAAATGGATACTGTAGCGCCAGGCCGCGGGACGATGCGGACGAGGTTCGAACGCTATGATTGTAGCGACGGCTGCCCCGTGGAGGCAGCGTTGGAACAGATTGCGGGCAAGTGGAAAGGTCTGATCATCTATCATTTGATGGATGAAACATTGCGATTCAACGAGTTGTCTCGGCGGATCGGCAACGTCACCCAACGCAGTCTGACCAAGCAATTGCGCGAACTAGAAGCGAACGACATCGTCCATCGGGAAGTTTTCGCGGTCGTGCCCCCGAGGGTGGAGTACAGGCTGACGGAGAAGGGCCAGCGTCTGCGCGACGTGATCGAGGCGCTGCGCGATTGGGGCGAGCGTTTCCCAAAGTGAAGCGAGATCATGGGGCGGGCTGTTTTTTGGCCGGTCATCATCACGCTGCTGCACGGCTCCCTGACGTAGCGTCCTTAGGATACCGGACACTCACAGTGGTTGGCCGGAATTGATTAGCTCATCCGTTGCGCGCCGGTACGAAAATCGGTTAGCTCCCCGCGTTTGCATCTCGAATCGATCTAAGCCACCCGGCATTCAACCGAAATAGGTGGCTCGCCGACACCAACGATAAAATAAGGCGCGCCCGGCGTGTCGGGGAGAAACGCCATGGATGATGTGGCCGTATCGATCGCCACATTGGATTTCGTCATTATCGGTCTCTACTTCGCCGTGGTGCTGGCGATCGGCATCTGGGTATCGAAGACCACTGAGACCGGTGATGATCTGTTTCTGGCCGGCCGAACCCTGACCTGGGGTGTGATCGGCTTTTCGCTGTTCGCATCGAACATCTCGAGCACCACGCTGATCGGTCTCGCCGGCGCCGCCTACAGCGGCGGGATACCGGTCTCGACCTATGAGTGGATGTCGGGTGTGCCGCTGATCATCCTGGCGGTGGTGTTCGTGCCGATGTTCCTCAAGGCCCGGATCTCGACCATCCCGGAATTTCTGGAATTGCGGTTCGACCGACGATCCCGAAGCTACTTTTCCGCGATCACGATCCTGCTTTCGATCATCGTCGACACCGCCGGCGGTCTCTATGCTGGCGCGGTGGTGGTCAAGGTGTTCGTGCCGGAGATCGAGATCTGGCAGACGGTGATCGCTCTGGGTTTGTTCGCGGGCCTGTATACCGCGGCCGGCGGTTTGAAGGCCGTGGTCTACACGGACGTCATTCAGGCTGTCGTGCTGATCTTCGGCACCATCCTCACCACCTGGATCCTGTTCGCGCGGCTCGACTATAGCTGGACCGCGGTGAAGGAAGCGGCGCCGCCGGACCATTTGTCACTCGTCCGTCCCCTTGACGATCCGATGCTTCCGGGATGGGGCATTCCCTTGGGCGTGTTCTTCCTTGGCTTCTGGTACTGGGTGACCAATCAGTACATCGTCCAGCGCGTGCTCGGCGCCCGGTCGGTGCGCGACGCCCAGTGGGGCTCGATCATGGCCGGGTTCCTAAAGATCATTCCCCTGTTCACCATGGTCATCCCAGGCGTCATGGCGATCCGTCTGTTCCCTGATCTTCCCAACCCAGACATGGTGTTTCCGACCCTGGTCACCGAAGTCCTGCCGGTCGGCATCACCGGTCTGGTGCTGGCAGGCCTGGTGGCGGCGATCATGTCGAGCGTTGATTCCACGCTCAATTCGGCCTCCACCCTGGTCGTCCACGATTTCGTCGAGCCTCGGCATCCGGAGTTTAAGCCCGAGCGGATCGGCTTTTACGGCCGGGTGACCACCATCATTCTGATGATCATCGCCATTCTGTGGGCACCGATGATCTCCAATTTTGGCGGGCTCTGGTCCTACCTGCAGCAGGCCTTCTCGATCCTCGTTCCGCCGATCGCGGCGATCTTCCTGATCGGCGCGTTCTGGAAGCGGGGCAACGGGGACGGCGCATTCACAGCCCTTCGGGGTGGTCACGCGGTCGGCCTGGTGGTGTTCGCTTTCACCCAGCTGGGCTATTGGCCGGTTCACTTCACCATCAATGTCGGTGTGATGACGGCGGTCAGCGCGGCGATCTTCGTCGTGGTGAGCTTGCGCACGGCGCCGCCCGACGCCGAGCAGGTGGCACAGACCACCTGGCGGCCCGAGATGGCGGCCGAGGGCACCGAGGGTCTGCCCTGGTACAAGGACTACCGCTACCAGTCGGTGCTCCTGCTCGTCGCCATGGCCTGGGTGCTGATCGGCTTCTGGTGACCATCGGCCACGCCGTGTCGCTCTGAGGACGGTGGCGCTTCCTGCCAGGGTTGGAGCGCCACCATCATCATTCGGTATAGGCAGAAGGCGCAGTTTAACGGCTCCCGCCGGTTCTCAGGGTTGATCGGCCGCGGCGATTTCGTCGGCGAAGCGATGCTTCTCAGCTAGCCCAAAAGCGGTGGGCGCCAGAGCCGGCGCGCGGTCGAATATCTGTTCGATACCGGCCTGACGGGCGAACAGGCGCTTGCCGTAGCAAAGCATGCCCGGGATCGAGCGCGACATGAATACGATCGCTGGAAGGAGCGCCCGGTGGATCCGTTCGGCCTCGGCACGGGAGCTTTCGCTGCCTTCCTGCCAAAGCTCGAAAAGCCGCACTTGAGGGTGAAGAAAATCCGGTGCCGGGATCAAACCCACACCGCCCGATCGCAACAGGGCCGGGAACTCGATGCCGCCATGGCCGCCGAACACCCGGTAAGCGCCGTTCGAACCCTCGATGACCTGTTGGATGTCGACCGAATAGCCTTCGCCCTTGAGAAGCTTGATATTGCCATGCCGCCGGATGAGCTCGACCAGGCCTCCAATTGACAGAGATACGCTCATGTTCCCCGGATTGTTCTGGATGCCGACATCGATGCTCACGGCGTCCGCAACCCGGCCGAAAAAGCGGATAAGCTCGTCTTCCGTGATGCCGGGCTGGGGCGGCGGCTGCAGGATGACCCAGTCGGCACCAGCGCCCGCCGCCACCCGGGCGAAGGCGATCTGACCTTCAATCGACGGTTCGCCCACCGTGACGGCGAAAGGCCGCCTGCCACCGATCTGATCCGCGGCCATCTCGACCAGCCGGGTCCGCTCGTTCACATCCATCTTGTGGACTTCCGTGACCAGGCCCAGGACGGCGATGCCGTGGGCGCCGGCCGCGACGCAGTGCTCGATCTGACGCGCCATCGCCTCTCGGTCCAAACCTCCCGCTTGATCCCAGAAGGCGTAGAGAATGGGATAAATCCCCTTCCAGTCGGTCACATCAACCTCCCTGATTCCACACTCGCCCGACATTTTCGCCCTTTTTCAAACAGGACGGGCCGGCAGCGCCCGGCACAGTCGTTCGATCGTGCGTCGAACCTCGGGGAGATGCCGATCGTCCTGATGCGTCACGATCCATTGGTCGTGGGCCAATTCGGCAATCGTGCCACCGGTTCGCCGCAATTCCTTTCGAGCGTCGCCAATGAATGTCGGCAACAAGGCGATGCCTTTGCCCGCGAGAGCGAGATCGAGGCTGTTGCGAGGAGCGTTGACCTCGCAAATGGCGTCATTGCCGATCTTTCGGTCGAGCCAGCGCGCCGACGGCGTATCGGCCAGCACTTTGATCCAACGTTCGGGCGCGTCGAAGCGGGCATAAGCTGCGAACTCGACACGCCACAGTTTTCGCCCAGCCAGGCCAGCCTCGGTCGGACGACGGTTCCGGAAACCGATCACCACCTCACGGCGCGGAATGTCGAGAACGTTTTCGGCCGAGATGAAACGGAGCCGGATATCGGCGGGCGTGCCGATGATCTCGTCCAGCTTTTCGAGTAGCGCGAGGATCGTCCACGCGCCTGCGGACACCTTGACGAGGGGCCGCTCCGTTTCGCCGGGAGCTGCCGTCAGCCTGACGATGGGGGCTTCGATCTCCGTGAGATCGTCCAGGAGCTTGCGCCCTTCGGCCGTGACCCCATAGCCGCGGTCGTGCCGGACGAATAGTTCGCGGCCCAGTGCGCGTTCCAGCGCGCGCATGCGCCGGCCCAAGGTCGCGGCGCTGCGCCCGCTTGTTCTTGCCGCCGGTGACAGGCCGCCCGTCCGGGCGACCTCAAGAAACAGGTGCAGGTCGTTCCAGTCGACCTTCCTTTCATTCATGCAAAGACCTGTTCAAACCAGTTCATTTCGGAAGACTCAACAGGTCACTAGTTTCAGTTCGGGTCAAGGCCGAGCGCCGAATAGGAAAATCTCTCATGACGCAGCAACGAAACAGCCAACCGACCATGCAGTCGAAACCGTTGGGAAAGGGCGGTCCAATCGTGTCCCGGTTGGGCCTTGGGACGATGACCTTCGGTGCCGAGACCGACGAGGCCGAAGCGAACCGGATGCTCGATCTGTTCGTCGATCATGGCGGCACCTTTATCGATACGGCGGATGTCTATAGCGGCGGTCTTTCCGAGGAGATGATCGGGCGATGGGGCCGCGGGCGCGGGGGCACGGGCGATCTGATCCTCGCGACCAAGGCACGGTTCGCACCGCCTCCGGGGAGCTTTGGCGCGTATCGCCGCAGCATCGTTCGCTCCGTCGAGGCCAGCCTGAAGCGGCTCCAGGTCGATGCGATCGATGTCTATTTCATTCATGGGTGGGATCGGCACACGGACGTTGCCGACACCCTTGCTTGCCTCGGCGATCTGGTGAGGGCCGGCAAGATCCACAACATCGCCTGGTCGAATGTGACCGGCTGGCAGCTCCAGAAAATTCTTTCGACCGCCCAAGCGCAGGGTTTTCCGTCACCTGTGGCGCTGCAGCCGCAATACAATTTGTTGGACCGCGGGATCGAGATCGAGGTTTTGCCCTGCTGTCTCGAAGCCGGGATCGCGCTCACGCCCTGGTCCCCGCTGGGCGGCGGGTGGCTGACCGGCAAGTATACCGCCGAGGCGCGGCCCAGTGGGGCCACCCGTTTGGGCGAAGATCCCGACCGGGGCGTGGAGGCTTACGGGTTGCGGAACAACGCTCGAACCCACGCGATCCTCCAGGTGCTTCGCTCGGTAGCCGATCGATTGGGCCGGCCACCGGCCCATGTGGCCCTTTCCTGGCTCACGTCGCGTCCCGGCGTCGCGTCCATTCTTCTGGGCGCCCGTACCACCGGGCAACTGGCGGAAAATCTCGCGGCGGCCGATCTCGTTCTGGATCCCGCCGAGGTGGATGAGCTGACCAAGGCGTCAGCGGGAGGTCTGCCGGCCTATCCTTACGGATTTGTGCAGGACTGGTCCGAGGTCGATGTCTGGAAGCGGCTCGGCACCTGATTCCGCTGTTTGCAACAATGGGGGTGGTGAGCTCGTCTCGTTTCGCCTAGGCCACGGATAGATCCGCGGGAGGAACGAGGATGGCCTATCAGGCGAGCGAGAGCCGTTACGACACCATGACCTATCGCCGGTGCGGCCGGAGCGGCCTGATGCTGCCGGTGATATCGCTCGGGCTCTGGCACAATTTCGGTGAGGATAGCCGGGACAACATTAAGCGCGCCATCTGCCGCACCGCGTTCGACCAAGGCATCACCCATTTCGATCTCGCGAACAATTACGGCCCGCCACCGGGCTCGGCGGAGAGCGCGTTCGGCGAAATTCTTCGATCCGACTTTCGGGCCCATCGGGACGAGCTGATCATCTCTTCCAAGGCCGGATACACCATGTGGTCCGGGCCCTACGGCGAGTGGGGCAGCCGCAAATATCTGATCGCGTCCTGTGACCAAAGCCTGAAGCGCATGGGCCTCGACTATGTCGACATCTTCTACTCGCACCGCTTCGACCCGGACACGCCGTTGGAGGAGACGATGGGCGCGCTGGATCACATCGTCCGCTCGGGCCGGGCGCTCTATGTCGGGATATCCTCCTATAACTCCGAGAGAACCCGGGAGGCGGCGGCGATTCTGACGGAGCTCGGCACGCCCTGTCTGATCCACCAGCCGAGCTATTCGATCCACAATCGCTGGGTGGAGCGGGATGGTCTCAAGGAGACGCTGAAGGATCTCGGCATCGGATCGATCGCCTTCACGCCCCTGGCCCAGGGCATGCTGACCGACAAGTATCTGGACGGTGTGCCCGAGGACAGCCGGGCGGCTCAGGGCAAATCGCTGCGCCGGGAGTTTTTGAACCCGCGGGCCATCGACACCATTCGCCAGCTGAACGAGATCGCTCGGCGGCGCGGTCAGAGCCTGGCGCAGATGGCGCTCGCCTGGGTGCTTCGGGACGAGGGCATCACCACCGCTTTGATCGGCGCCTCGAAACCCTCACAGGTCGTGGACTGCGTGGGCGCCGTGGCCAATCTGGACTTTACGGCCGAGGAGCTGGATGAGATCGAGCGCACCGCCAATGAAGAGAACATCAATCTTTGGGCCCGCTCGTCCGAGACCAAGGAAGGCGCGGCCTCACGCTAGGTGGATCAGCCGCGGCGGGGCACCCGGCGGCCCCGATACTTCACGGTCAGTTCTGGCGGCACGTCCGTCTCGTCATAGGCGCCGATGATGACCCCGGTGGACCGGGGAGCTGCCTGCATCGCCGCTCGCCGTTCCACCGACAGGGTGGTTTGTTGCGACGGTCGCCGGGCCCAGGTCCCGAGTTTCGCGAGAAGCTGGTCGATGACCGCCTCATGGCCGGGCCGGCGCGCCAGATCGTCCAGCTCCGAGGGATCATTCTCCAGATCGAACAGGATCGGCCGGAAGCCGCCCTCGGAATGGATCATTTTCCAGCGGCGATCGGCGATCATGAACAACCGCGCGTCCTCCGGCGAGATGCCCAATCGGCCTGCCGCCGGTGACAGCGAGTAGTCATATTCCGAAATGACGAAATTTCGCCCGGTCTCCTGAGCAGCCCCCCTCAAGATCGGCAGGAGCGAGCAACCCTCCAGAACATGCGAGCCCGCCTTTCCGCCCGCCGCTTCGACGAAGGTCGGCGCCAGGTCGATCGCCTCCACCAGAGCGTGGGAAACCATGCCCCTGGTCCCGTCGGCTTCCGGCGAGGGGTCGTAGATGATCAGCGGCACCCGCACCGACTGATCATGAAAAAACATCTTCTCGCCCATCCAGTGATCGCCCAGATAATCACCGTGATCGGAGGTGACGACGATCATGGTCGTCTCCATCCGTCCGGTCTCCTCCATCCAGGCGAACAGACGCCCCAGACAATCGTCGCACTGTTTGACCAGGCCCATGTAAGCGGGGATCACGGCCTCCCGCACAAGATCGCGGCTGAACGAGGTGCCGATCGGCGAGGACATGAAGACTTCCTGGACCGGATGAACATCGTCCCATTCGCTGTCCGAGCGGACCGGCGCCATGATCTGGTTGTGACCGTACATCGCGTGGTAGGGCGCCGACACGATGTAGGGCCAATGCGGTTTGATGTAGGAAAGATGACAGAGCCAGGGCGCCTTGGCCTCGCCCATGAAATCGACGGCGCGCCGGGTCAGGTAGGGGGTTTCGCTATCCTCTTCGGCGATATTGGCGGGCATGGCGGCGTTCTTGAGAAACCAGCCCGATGCCACGTCGCCCGCCTCATCAAGGCCTGAATTGGCGAAATCATGCCAGGGATTGTCGCTCTCATAGCCCTTGTTCCGCAGATACGCGTTGTAGGCGAGGGCGCCCTTGGGGTCGTAGAAACCGGCGGGTCCCTCGGGCCGCATGCCATCGTCGCGTTCGAACAGATCGAAGCCGCATTCGGCGACCCGGGCACCGATCACGCTGTCGGGCTCGAGCCCTAGACGCGCCATCCCTTCAGCGTCGGCCTTCATGTGCGTCTTGCCCACGAGCCAGCAGTCCATGCCGACCTCGCGCAAATGATCGCCGAGGGTGATCTCGCCGACCCGGAGCGGCACATTGTTCCAGCAGGCGCCGTGGGAGTGGACGTAGCGGCCTGTGTAGAAACTCATGCGGCTCGAGCCGCAGATCGTCGACTGGACATAAGCCCGATCGAACCGGACGCCCTTGGCCGCCAGAGCGTCGATATGGGGAGTCTCAAGAAAAGGGTGGCCGGCGCAGCTCAGATAGTCGAACCTCAGCTGGTCGAACATGATGAACAGAATGTTCTCGACCCGCCGGCCCACCGTTCAGTCCCCCGTCACTATGCCGGCAGACTTCAGCGCATCGCCTCCGGTATCTCGAGGCCGATTTCCTCGTAATAGCGAAGAGCACCCGGATGGAGCTTCATCCGATCGGAGCGGAGCGCAACCTCGAGGCTCACCTCGTTCAGATAGGGCGCGTTGGCCTGAGCCTCGGGCAGGTTTTCCCAGAAGGTCTTGGTCATGAGGTAAACCTTCTCCTCGTCGAGATCGGCCCGCGCCGCCACACCGACGGTGGCACCCACGGTATAGACGTCACCGTTCGAGACCACGTTCTCGCCGTAAATGCCTTCGGGGATGATCTCGACCGTGCGGCCCAGCTTGGTGGTCTCGGTCTTCACCTCGTCGGAGGCGTTCTCATAGTCCGCTCCGCTGAGGCCGATCAGGCGGATCTTCGAGGTCAGCGCCAACTGCTCAATCTGCGGGTAAGGAGGGATGCCGCCTGAGATGTAGACGTCGAACTGCCGGTCCTGGAAGCCCTGGAGCGCTGATCCCCAGGACGCCTTGACGCTCTCGAAGTCCTCGCCCGGGACCATGCCGGTGTTGGTCTCGACCCAGGCCTTGGCGGTGTTGAAGGCACCGCCGCCGGGAGGACCGAGGAAGACCTTCTTGTCCCGCAGGTCGGCCATGGTCTCGATGCCGGAACCGTCATAGGCGACGATGTGGTAGGCGCCATAGGGAAACCAGAACAGGAGCCTGACATTGTTCGAAAGCTCCGGCGCGCTGGCGAGGTTCAAATACATCGCCTGGCCGTTTGCCATCAGGTGGTAGATCGTGGGCGAACTCATGAATATGTCGAGCTTGCCCTGGGCGGCCTCCACCTGATGCTTGGTTGCGGCACCGGTCGCGTCGACCGAGATCTCCACCTGGTCCTGGGCGTCGTTGACGATCGACGCCATGGTGGTCATCACCAGATAGGCGGAGGAGCCGGGCGCTATGGTCGCCATCTTAACCCGCTCCTGCGCCGAGGCGGCGACGGCCGTCATGGCCATCACCGCGGCGAGCGCGGCTGTTACAAGTCTCATTTCAACCTCCCCTGATCTCTTCAGCTTTAGTCACACGATGGCGGATGGCGAGACCGATCGCAACGGCAGCGGCCGGACCGGCGTACAAGAGCTCGGGGGTGAGACTGGCAAGGCCGGCGGCGACCCGCGCGAGCCGTTCAGGCCAGGCCAGCGGCGCTGTCTCAAACCCGGCGAGCCCGGTGGCGATCATCCAGACGGCAATGGTGAGCGCCAACAGGGCCCAAACGAGGCTCCAGGGATCGACGCCTAGGATAAGCACCAGGTCGGTATGGAAGACGAAGGCGAACGGTATGATGAAACCGGCGACTGAAAGGCGGACCGCCTCCAGGCCCGTCTCGAAGGGTTTGGCGCCGGCGATCGGTGCCGCGGCGAAGGCGGCGAGTGCCACCGGCGGCGTCACCACCGACAGCACGCCGAAATAGACCATGAACAAATGCGCCGGCACTTTCGGCACGCCCATGCCCTCCAGGACCGGGCCCATGACAAGCGCCAGCATCAGATAGGCGGGTACCGAGGGAACCCCCATGCCGATCACAAGACAGCCCAGCATGACGAAGAGCAGCGCGATGAACAGCCCATCGCCGGAAGCGCTGCGGATGGCATCGGCGAAGGCGAGTCCGATGCCGCTCATATTGACGATGCCGATGACCAGGCCCACGGCGGCGACGATCACCATCAGCGTGCCGGCCGTGCGACCGGCGGTCACAAGCGCGTTCCACCAGGCGTCGGGACGGCGGAACTGGGGAAACAGAACCAAAGACGAGGTCGCCGCCAGGATGGTCGCGTAAAAGCCCGCGTTCTGGGCCGTCCTGCCGGTGAGGAGCGTGCCGACGATCACCGCTAGCGAGGTCCAGAAAACCCCGCTTCGCAGCCAGTCCAATCGGGTGATACGTTCGCGCTGATCGGGGGGCACGGGCCCGATACCCTGACGCCGGGCCTCGATCAGGACGACCACGAACAGGGATAGATAATAGAACAGCGCCGGGATCAGGGCGGCGACGATGATCGAGAGGTAGGGTACGCCCGTCACGTCGGCCATGATGAAGGCGACGACGCCCATCACCGGCGGCATGATCTGGCCGCCCGTTGACGCCGCGGCCTCGACGGCGCCCGCGAACCTGGCCCTGAAACCGGCCCGTTTGATGATGGGAATCGTGAACACGCCGGTGGAGACGACATTGGCGACGGCGGCACCGGAAAGCGTGCCGAAAAGCGCCGAACCGACGATCGCCGCGTGAGCCGGGCCGCCGGGGATCCGGCCCGTGGCGGCGAAGGCCAGGCGCAAGAGCACGGCGCCGGCGCCGGATGATTGGAGCACGGCGCCGAAGACGATGAACACCAGCACCACCGTCGAGACCACCTGGACCGGCCGGCCGAAGACGCCATCGGTGGTGAACCATTGCCGGTCGGCGACACTGGCCCAATCCAGGCCGGCGCCACCAAGGCTCAAGGGGGCAAGCGCATACGCCAGGACCGCGAGCAGGACCACAAGCATGGGTAGCCCGAAGGCCCGCCAGGTCAGATAGATGATCAGCGCGAAGGCGACCCAAGCCAGGCGGTAGTCGATGGTCTGGATATCGACGAAGAACTCCTCCTGCTCGAGCATGATGCCCGACCACCGCCAGATCAGGAGGGCGAAGCCGATCGCTAGTATCGAGTGGATCACGAGGAGCGGCAGCGGCGCCTCGTCCGCAAAGTCCAAGAACGTGATCGTGGCGCCCAGAACCACGGCCGTGCCGTAAACGATGATCGTGTCGAAGACGCCGAACGCCGCGACGTAGAGCGCGAACAGGGTGAGGGCGGCACAGAACAGATCCCGCAAACGCGCGAGCCATCCGGAAACCGCTTTCGAGCGTTGCGAGGCGGGGCGCATTCGGCAGCGCTCGGGTCAGCCGAAAATCTGGCGAAAGGTCGGAAAGCAGCGGCGGAAACCGGCCTCGAAATCGCCGTCCCCCGGGTGATAGACGCTCTCAAAGGAGATGACCCCGTCATAACCGTCGGCCCTCAGGGCATCGGCGATGGGCTGGAACTGATCGGCCAGGAGACCCTCGCCCATCGGGCGGACCTCGAGATAGGCCTTGGGCGTGTCGACGTGGACGTCCTTGATGTGGACGTGGCCCAGATAGCCGCCCTGGAGCGTCTCCCAGCCGTCGGGCCAGGCCCGCTCATGGGCCCAGCAATTGTTGGCCGGATCCCAGAGCACCTTGAGCGTCCCTTTGGCGTCCAGATCGTCGATCAGCTTGCGCGCGGTCCAGCAGGAATTGATCATGGTACCGTTGCCGGTCTCGACCACGAGCGTGATGCCCTCGGACCGGGCGAGGTCGATCGCCGGGCGGATCAGCGGTAGCAGCGCGTCCCAGGCGCCCTTGGCGATGTTCCATGTCTCGGCGCCATGGGCGCCGAACAGGATCATCTCCTTGCGGCCGCTCATGATCCGGACCAGGCCGGTCCCGAACCTGTGGGCCATGGCGATGCAGCGCTTGAGCGCGTCCATATGCCGTTCGTGCAGCGGCTCGCCGGGCCTGGTGGTCATGGGCATGCCGGCGAAAATGTGCCGCGAGATGCAGGAGACCCGTTTGCCGTGGCGTTTGAGAAGCTCAAGCGCCCGGTTTTGCTCCGCGTCGTCGAGGTCGCCCACCTCCTTGTCCCAGAGGAACTGCAGCTCGGCCCAGTCCAGATCGAACGCGTCCATGACCTGGAGCGCATGCTCGAAATCGCGCGAGATGCCGTCCGTGATCACGCCCAGCTTCATCCTTTGCCTTCCTTAGCGCCTTGGCGAACGAGCGACCCTCAGCGTTTCAGCGAGCTGCCGACGATGTCCTCGATCACCTTCGTCACCACCCAATTGTCGCCGTCGGGATGTTTTGTCTTGCCGGCCTGAAAGAGCTGCATGGCCGTGGCCGCGGTGAACAGCGGCACGCCCAGCTCCCGGGCCAGGTCGAGCGAAATGGTCAAATCTTTGTACATGGTGGCGATATGGCTGCCGGTGCCGACGAACTGCCGGTCGACGATGTTCTTAAGCGCGGTGTTGGTGATCCCGCAGCCGGCACCGGAGGTGGAGAACACATCGTAAAGCACCTGACCGGACACACCGGCCTTGGCCGCCAGGACCGAGGCCTCGAAGGTGGCCGAGAAGATCGAGCCGATCAGCGACTGGAGACAGGCCTTCACCGTCTGCCCCATACCCGGCTCGTAGCCCACATGGTGGATGGTTTCGGACACCGCCGCCATGACCGGCCGCCAGCTCTCCAACAATTCCTTCGGAGCCGCGGCCATCATGGTCAGCGTGCCGCCCTGGGCGCCCGGAAAACCGCCGCTTACGGGGCTATCGATCAGATCGATGCCGGTTCCGGCCAAACCCTCGGCGATGGCCCGCGCCTCGGAAGCCTTAATGGTGGCGGTCAGAAGAATGACCGATCCGGGCTTCAAGGTCCGCGCCAGACCCTCTTGCCCATGAATGACCTCGTTCGCCTGATCGCCATTCATGACCATGACGTAAACCGCGTTCGCCCGCTCGCCGACGGCGGCCGGATTTTCCGTCCGGCGGCCGCCTATCTCGCCAAACGCGGCCATGCGCGCCTCACTGACATCGAAACCCCAGGTCTCGAAGCCGTTCGCGATCAGGTTCTTGGCGAGGCCGCTGCCCATGTCGCCCAGACCGATCACCCCCGCTCGGGTCATTTTTGTCCGTCTCCGCTGATCTGTTGACGCGGTGATGGCCGGATCCTGGACCAGAGGCGCGGGCGCAACAAGCGGTTGTCGACGCCATGAAGCAGAGGGGAACCCGCTGCTGGTCTGAGCCGAGACCGAGGTTGCCCACCGCGCGCAACCTGGCGCAGTATATTCTTCTGGGTGGATACTATTGTCGGTTCTATGCAGATTCCCGAACCATTCGATTCCAATACCGAACCCATTCCGTTCGGCGACCTCCGAGACGCGCTGATCCAGTCTGGCCTGGCGAGCCTGCTTCAGGATCGGGAGCTGGCGGGCCGTTTCATCCACGCGGTTCACGAGCAGACCGGCATCCCCAAAGCGGTGATCGGCGCGAGCGTTTCTCTTCTAGCGCCGCTTCTGATGAATGCCGCCAGCTACATTGGCCGCGCGGCGGGAAGAAAGGCGGCCGTGGCTCTAGGCCGAACTCTCGAGCGGCTTCCCTACTACGCGGAGCTTTCCAACCGGCTAAAGGACCTGTGCCAGGACGAGGTCGAGCGAAGGCGTCTCAAGGAGGCGATCGAGGGCGTGGCGGTCGGCGACGCAGTCGATAAGGATTTGCTGACAAATGATCTCCTGGGTCAGGACACCCGGCTTCTCCTGCGAAGCCTTGAAGATCACGAGGAAATCCTGGATCGACTAGGTGATATCGGCGACCAGCTCGATCGAATCAGGGAAGATCTTCGCCCACAACCTTTCCTGCGCACTGTTCACGGACAATTCGCCGATCCGGAGACGGACCGCCTTCATTTCAGCAGTCAGCGGGTGACCTTCCACGGCCGGCGGGACGAACTGGCCCGACTCATCGACTTTCTGCGGGTCGAGCGTGCCTTCGCCTGGTGGCTGGTTACCGGCCCCGGCGGCATGGGCAAGAGCCGGCTGGCGTTCGAGTTCTGCCGGCGAACGCCGACCGCCTGGCGCGCAGGCTTTCTCGTAGCATCCGCGACAAGTTTCGACTGGCAGCGTTGGCAGCCGGAAAAGCCGACGCTCCTGGTGATAGATTATGTTCAGGGGCGCATCGAGGAAATCCGCGATCTGTTGGTGGCGCTTGCCGGCCGAACGGACGACAGCGAGCAGCCCCTAAGCTGGCCGGTCCGGGTTCTCTTGGTCGAGCGCGAACAGACGAAAGATTGGTGGTTGCGTTTGTTCCCGCTGGAGGGCGGCCGGCTCACCAAAGCCAGCTATTTCGGCGGCTCGACCGATGATCCCAACAACGCGCTGGCTCTCACGCCTCTCGACAGCTCGCAACTCTATGACCTCATGGTCGAGGTCGTGGGGCCTGACGCCACCCTGCCTTCCGAGGACGAGACCCTGTCGGAACTGGAGCGCCTGGATCCGAAGCGAAGAGCCCTGTTCGCGATCATGGCCGCCGAAGCTTACGCGGAGAATGACTCGTTCCCGTTTACCGAGAAGGAACTGCTTACCGAACGGGTCATACGCGAGCTCAAGCTGATCTGGCCGAACGATGGTGCGATGTCCGATCAACAGAGGGTCCGCGAGCAAAACCTCTGGTGCCTCACGACCATGGTCGGCGGCCTACCGGTGGTACTGCTCGACCACGTGAAGAAGACGGCCTACGGCTTTCGTTTCCCGAGCGCTGAGCCGGAGCGCGATGACGGTCTGTCGGCCGTCGCCTGGCATCGACTGAGCACGACGATCCCGGCCGAACAGACGGGGCATGAGTCGATCCAAACGATCGCACCGATGCAGCCCGACATCCTCGGGGAGTGGTTCGTTATTCGCCATCTCACGGCCGACCGCCCCAATACGTCCAAACTCCGACGGGAACTGGCCACTATCGCCTGGGGACTGCCTCCCCCCAGGCCATCAATTTCGTCGTCTTTATCGATCGCCTGCGCCTAGATTTCATGGCGGAACTGCCGGAACTGTGGCGAAATCCACCCGTTCTGGAAGAAGCCGCGACCCGTCTGTATCGAGCCCTGGGCGCTGTCAACCTGATCCACGATCTTCCGGGCGCGGGTCGTCTGGATGAGGCGGTTTCGCTCTTGGGCGAGCTTCGGTCCCTGGCGGAGACGCATCCGGGCGAGCCGGCGCTGCGTCTTGAGTTGGCCAAGGGCGCCGTCAACCTGATGCGATCGGATGGGCTTCTGAGCGCGGGTCGTTTGGATGAGGCGGTTTCGCTATTGGGAGAGCTTCGGTCCCTGGCGAGGTCGTATCCGGGCGAGCCGGCGCTGCGTGAGAGCTTGGCCCGGGGCGCCGTCAACCTGATCCGCTCGGACGGGCTTCTGGGCGCTGGTCGTTTGGATGAGGCGGTTTCGCTTTTGGGAGAGCTTCGGTCGCTGGCGGTGTCGCATCCGGGCGAGCCGGCGCTGCGTCTTGAGTTGGCCAAAGGCGCCGTCAACCTGATCGGAGCGTCCTTAGGCCAAGACCAGGAGGATGTTGCCCGGCAGGTTGCGGAAATTGGCGAGGCGGCGCTGCGCGAGCCCGCCATCTGGCAAGAGTTGGGCGGCCGGGCTGACCCGGAGATGGTGGCAGCCTTGAGAAATCTCGTCGCCGGCTGGTTGGGATGGCCCGAGGACGATCCGACCGGCGAAGGCGAGGCGCGGTAGCACTCGTTAGTCGAAGAAGCCCTGGTCCTCCTCGCCAAGATAGGGCTTTGCCCTTTCCGGATTGAGCTCGACGCCCATGCCGGGTCGGTCCCAGACCCGGATCTTGCCGTCTTTCACAAGTGGCTCCGGCAGGCCGTCGACGATGTCGAACCACCAGTCGGGATCGCCGGTCGGCAATTCGAAGGCGATGAAGTTCTGAGGCAGGGTGGCGCAGACCTGAACCAGGGCGGCGAGCCCCAACAGACCGTTGCCGGTGCCGTGGGGCGCCATCAGGATGCCGTGGAGATCGGCATATTCGGCGACCCATTTGAGCTCGGCGATGCCGCCCACGTCGCAGGGGTCGGGGCCGACGATGTTGACGGCGTGGCTCTCGATCAGCTGCTTGAAATTGTGGCGTAGATAGATCTGCTCGCCGGTGTGGATCGGTGTCGTCGTGTTGTGGGTCACGTCCCGATAGACATCGGCGTTGACGTAAGGCGTGTAGTCGCCGGTGATCATGTCCTCGAGCCACATCAGATTGTAGGGCTCGACCGCGCGCGCGAAACGGAGCGCGTCCGGCGCGGTGAAACCGGGGCCGCAGTCCAGTGCCAGGCCGACCTTGTCACCCAGCACCTCCTTCATCGCCTCGACGCAGGCCAGGAGGTGTTTCATGCCGCGCTCGGTCATCAGGCCACTTTCGGTGAAGCCGTGGAACGGGCTCGGCCGCTGGCGCTCGGCGAACGAAAAATCCGGCACCTCATGTTTCATCGGGCTGTGAAAGGCGACTCCCATCTTCAGAAACGAAAAACCGTGGGGGAGTTCCATCATCCGTTTGACGTCCGCCGCGTAATGTTCGGGCTCGACGCCGGGCAGCGGTTTTCTGATGGCGCCGTTATAGACCCGGACATGGTCCCGGATTTTTCCTCCGAGAAGCTTGTAGACCGGCAGGCCGGCCGCCTTGCCCGCCAGATCCCAAAGCGCCATCTCGATCATGCTGACGGCACTGCCATAGGGTTTGAACGAGCCGCGGCGCCGGATCCGCAGCATCACCCGCTCGACGTCGGTCGGGTCCTCGCCGATCAGCGCCTCGCGGAAATGAAGGACGAAGGGCTTGAGGTAAGGCTTGTACTGCTCGGCCTCGCCATAGCCCGACAACCCCTCGTCGGTGATGATCCGGACGATCGGGTTCTTGCCGATGACCGCGCATTTGACGTCCGTGATTTTCATGGGCTTCAGCCTTTGGACTGGTCCTTGAGCCAGGCCTCATATTCGGGCCGGGCCTCATCGGAGAGCGGATAGTAGCGCCGGAGATCGCCGCCCTCGGCGAGCTTGATCCGGACGAAATCCTCCCATTCATGGCGGATATGCGCCTGCTCGATCAGATGTTCGGCAAGGCCGGCCGGGACCACCACGGCGCCGTCATCATCGGCGACGATGATGTCGCCCGGCATCACCGTGCAGCCGCCGCAGGCGATCGGCACGTTGACCGCGAAGGGCATCAGGCCGGTCTGAGTGTGGAAGTTCGGCGTCACGCCCCGGATCCACAGGCCCAGATCGATCTTCTCGATATTGACGATGTCCCGGAGGCAACCGTCGACCACCACGCCCTGACCGCCCCGGCCCCGGAAATAGGTCAGCATCATCTCACCGAACACGCCGCTCGCCATGTCGGCGCGGGCGTCCACGCCCACGATGTCGCCGGGCCGGGTGTGGTAGAGCACATGCCGGTGGAGCTGCTTTTCCACGTCGGCATATTCGTCGTCGTCGTACAGGTCTTCGCGCTTGGGCATGAATTGAAGCGTCAGCGCGGGCCCGGCGTTCCGCCGCCCCTTGGTCCAGGCGAACGGACCGACGATGTGGGAATTCCTGATGTGGGAGGCGTGAAACAGGGTGCTGGACGCGGTCGCGGTGCCCATGTCCCGGATCTTGTCGATCAGATGCTGGGGCGGGCGGGTGATGTCGGCTGTGTGGGTCATGGGCTCCCCTCAGGCGTAAGGCTCGTCGCCGAAATAGCTGGAGCCCGGCTTCAGATGGGCGCGGGCGACATCCTCGTTGAGTTCGAGCCCGTGGCCCGGCCGCTCGTCCAGATGGATGAAGCCGTCCCGGATCACCGGACCGCCGACCACCAGATCGTCCCACCAGGGCACGTCCTGGGCGTGAAACTCCATCACCAGAAAATTGTTCATCGCCGCGCAGACATGGGCTCCCGCGCCCGTGCCGATCGGGCTCGCCACATTGTGGGGTGCGATCGGGATGTAGTAGAGGTCGGCGTGCTCGGCGACCTTCTTGGCCTCGGCGAGCCCGCCCATCTTGGGAATGTCGGGGGCGATGATCCGGGCCGCCTGTTTCTCGATCAGCTCACGGTAGCCCTGCTTGCGGTAGAGATTTTCGCCGGTGCAGATCGGCGTTCTCGTGCTGTGGGTGACGTGGCGCTGGGCCTCGATGTTCTCGGGCGGCACCGGATCTTCCAGCCAGAGGAGGTCGAACGGCTCCAGCGCTTGGGCCAGGAGGATCGCGTCATTGACCGAAAACTTCCAATGGGCGTCCATGGCGACCATGACCTCGGGCCCGACCGCTTCACGAACGGCGCGGACAACATCGACCATCCAGGCCCGCTCCTTCGAGCCGATCGTTCGGTTGAACGGCTCGAACCAGCGCCGCCGGGGGTGCGGATCGTCGGTGATATCGATGGTGTAGGGGTTGGGCGTGTCCAGATCGAACTTGATCGCAGTGAAGCCGTGCGCGGCCACCTCTTTCGCCTTCTTGGCGTAGTCGGCCGGATCCGGCGTCTCGCCGGCGTGGCAGTCGGCATAGATCCTGATCTTGTCGCGGAAACAGCCGCCGAACAGGGTCGAGATGGGTGCCTGGAGCGAGCGGCCCAACAGATCCCAGAGCGCGATTTCGATGCCGCTGATCGCCGTCACCGTGGCGCCGCCGGTGGAGCCCTCACCCGAAAGGCAGCGGATCATGATTTCCACGAGCCTGTTGATGTTTCTGGGATCCTCGCCCAGCAACAAGGGCTTCGCCTTGTGCACCAGATCGGCGACGCCCGCCCCCCAATAGGCCTCGCCCAGACCGCTAACGTCCTGATCGGTTTCGATCCGAACCAGCACCCAGGGGAAATTGCCGGCGATGACCGCTGTCGATATGCGCGTGATCTTCATGGGCTAGGATGTCTCCTCAAGCGGCTTCGAGGCGTTGGCTGGTTGGGCCGTCGAACAGGTGCAGCCGGTCCTGGTCGAAGCCGATCCAAACTGGTTGGTCCGCCTCGAGTTTCAGGCTCGGATCGACGCTGACGATCACCACTGACCGGCCCAGATAGACATGCGCGTAAGTGAGATCGCCGGTGGGCTCAACGGTGTAGACCCGCCCCTCGGCAAGGCCGTTTGTCTGTTCGGTGGCGAGGGTCAGGCTGCTGTGGCGGGCACCGAGGATCACCGTGTCGCCGGTGGCGCGGGCGACACGGGCGCCGTTGGCGTCATCCAGCGCCAGCGACCAGTCGCTGCCATCGAGTCTGGTCCCGTGGCTGTTGGTGCCGATCCGCATCTCCATCAGGTTCATCGCCGGGCTGCCGACGAAACCGGCGACGAAGGTATTGACCGGGCGCTCGAACACCCGCTCCGGCGTATCGTATTGCTGGAGGATGCCGCCGCTCATGACCGCCATGCGATCGGCCATGGTCATGGCCTCGAGCTGATCATGGGTGACGTAGACGACGGTGGCGATGAGGTCCTGGTGAAATCGCTTGAGCTCGGAGCGCATCTGCACCCGAAGTTTGGCGTCGAGGTTGGACAGTGGCTCGTCCATGAGAAACACGTGCGGGTCTCGGACAAGGGCGCGGCCCAAAGCAACCCGCTGCTGCTGACCGCCGGAAAGTTCCCGGGGCCGGCGCTCCAGGAGGTGTTCGATATCCAAAAGCCTCGCCGCTTCCTTGACCTTGCCGTCGATCTCGGCCCGAGGGAAACGGCGCATGCGCAACGGAAAAGCCAGGTTCTGGTAGACGCTCTTGTTCGGGTAGAGCGCATAGTTCTGGAACACCATGGCGATGTCCCGGTCCTTCGGGTCGAGATCGGTGACCCGGCGCTCGCCGATCCAGATATCGCCGTCGGTGAGCTCGATCAGACCGGCGATCAGATTGAGGCTGGTGGTCTTGCCGCAGCCGCTAGGGCCGACAAGTGCCACGAACTCACCATCGCGAACCGTAAGCGAGACCCGATCGACCGCGGTGACGCTGCCATAGGCCTTGACCACCTCGCGCAGCTCCACCTGGGCCATTAAGAACCGCCTTTCGCGAGATAGCCGTCCAAGCTCATGCCTTCACGGCACCTTCGGTGAGCGCCCGGACGAAGTATTTCTGCAGGACCAGGAACATCACGACGACCGGAACGCTCATGATGAACGAGGCCGCCATCAGGCCCGGCCAGTTGGTGGCGTACTCCGCGAAGAAGCGCTGGAGACCCACCGGCAGGGTCAGTTTTTCGTCACTGTTGAGGAAGGTCAGCGCGTAGACATACTCGTTCCACGCCGTGATGAACGAATAGATCGCTGTGGCGACGATGCCGGGCGCGGACAGCGGCATGACCACCAGGAGAAACGCCTGGAAACGAGTGCAGCCATCGATCCTGGCCGCCTGTTCCAACTGCACGGGTATGTTGTCGTAGAACCCCTTCAGGAGCCAGATCGAGAGCGGCAGGCCGAAGGTGAGATAGGTCAGGATCAAGGAGCTGTAGGTGTTCACCAGCCCCATGAACCGCATCATGATGAACAAAGGCATCAGGAAGACGACGGCCGGAAACATGTTGCGGAACAGGACCGAGAAGAACAGGACGTTGCGGCCGGGAAAACGGAACCGGGAGAAGGCGTAGGCCGCCGGCACCGCGATCGCGACGCCGATAATGGTCGTCGCCGTCGAGACCCAGATACTGTTCAGCATATAGCGCAGGAACTGGCCGCCGATCTCGTTCTGCGGCGACAGCAGGCGCTTGTATTGGTCCAGGTTCGGGTTGCTGGGGATCCATTCAGGCGGGTATTGCAGCGCCGCGAACTGGGTTTTGACCGAGGTCACCAGCATCCAGAGCATCGGCAGCATGGCGAACAGCAACAGCAGCAGAAGAAAAATCCAGCCGCCGACCCCCCAAGGATCGAAACGCCGGCGCGGTCGCCGCGCCTGTTCCGGCTCCGTGCTCATGCCTGCCGCCGATCGTCGCCGGCGGTCAGCGCCCGGACATAGAAGTAACCGATGATGACCATGACCACGAACAGGATGACCGAGTAGGCGGAAGCGATGCCGAAACGGATCCGGCCGAAGGCGATCTGGTAGATCTGGGTGATCCAAATGTCGCTGGCGCCGGCCGGCCCGCCGCCGGTCATGATCCAGGGGATTGTGAAATGGTTCAGATTGGCGACGAACAGGAGCAGCACGGTTATCAGCATGACCCCCTTTAGATGCGGCAGCGTCACGTGCCAGAAGCGCTGAAACGTGTTGGCACCATCGACCCGGGCCGCGCGCAGCAATTGCTCCGGCACCGTCTGTAGGCCCGCCAGGATCATGATCATGGCGAACGGAAACTCCTTCCAGACATTGACCACGATCAGGGCCGGTAGCACCCGGTCGACATCGTCCAGCAAGTTGAGCGGGCCGTTGATGAGCCCAAGCTGATTGAGGGTCGATCCCAGCACGCCGAAATCACTGTGGTAGATCCAGCGCCAGACGTAGGACGCGGCGACCGCGCTGATCACGAACGGCACCAAAAGGACGCCTCTCGCCAAGGCCCGGCCGTAGAATTCGCGGTTCAGAACGAGGGCGGCGCCGAAGCCCAGCACGACAGCGAAAAAGGTCGAGTAAACGGTCCAGATGACCGTGTTCCAGGTCACCTCGTGAAAAGAGCGGCTGGAAAGAACCCGCGTGTAATTGTCGATGCCGGCATAGACCTTGTCGGCCATCGCCAGGCTCGGCGGTGTACTGAAGAAGCTCAAGTAAAAGGTGTAATAGATGGGATAGGCGATGACGAGCATCATCACGCCCAGAGATGGCAGGACGTAGAGATAGTCCCGCCGGCTCTTGTAGATGCGGGCGAAGACGCCCGGCTCCCGGTGCGTCGGCACAGGCCTCGGTCCCGCCTCTGCGAGGCTCGCTGTCACGGTCATCTATCCGGTAGCGGGGCCCGAGCCGGCAGCAACCGGCTCGGGCATTCCAATTGAGACAGTCAGCGGCTCAAAAACCGTCGAGCAGCGACTGGATCTTCTGTTCGGCGTCGGCGGTCGCTTCCTCGACACTCATCTTCTCGGTCAGAGCGTTCTGGATCATTTCCGGGATGATGATGTTCATGATCTCAGGGCTCTCAGGAATGACCGGGAACGGGACGCCGTTCGGCAGCATGGAGGTGGACACATCCAGAAACTTGATGGTCTCCAGACGTTCCTTCATCCACTCGGTCTCGAAACCGCGGACATTGCCCGGATTGGAGCTGACCCAGGAGATCTTGGTCGACCATTCCGGTCCGGTGTGGAAGCAGATGAGCGCCAGGGCGGCCTGGCGGTCGAGCTCACCGTCGATATTGTCCGGATTGAACATGTGGATGTTTGACCCACCGAACACCACGGCGCGGCGCTCGTCGCCCTTGGGGATCAGGCCGTAGCGCATGTTGTTGACCACGGCCTCGGCGGCGGCCTTGTCGTCGCCGGTCGCCTGGGCGGCGCGATCGACCATGCTCGCATACTCACTGGGGTGGGCGATCACCATCGCCAACTGGCCGGCGATGAACGGATCCTGGTTTTCGGTCTGGGTGTTGGTCAGCGCGGAGACCGGCACCGACTGGTCCCGCACATACATGTCGTAGGCGAGCTGCAGCGCTTTCTGCGAGCCCTCATTGTCGACCATGATCTGATTGTATTCCGGGTTGGGCTCGGCCTCGTCCAACGCGCCGCCACCCTGGGCCCACATCTTAGGCATGAAGCGGAACGGCGTGTTGCCGGCATTGACCCGGGCGACCAGCCCGTAGCCGTTCTTGCCGGTCTTGTCCTTGATCTTCTTGGAATAGGCGACGACGTCCTCCCAGGTCTCCGGCGCCTTTTCGGGATCAAGCCCGGCTTCCTCGAAAATGCCCGCGTTCCAGATGAAGGCCATGGTCTCATTGTTGGTGGGAACGCCGTAGGTGGTCCCATCCCAGGTGACCGACTTCATCGCACCCGGCCAGAATTCCTCGTTCGAATAGCCGACGTCCTCAGGCCCCAGCTCGGTGAGCTGACCCTTGGCGGCGAACTCGACGCCCCACAGGATGGGTAGTCTCGCCACCATCGGCGCGGCGTTACCGAGCGCCGCGGTGCGGAGCTTGTTCAGAAGATCATTGTAGCCGATGCTCTGGGCGTCGACCTCGATGTTGGGATAGGTCTCGGCGAACGCGGCCCAGAAATCGGCGTGCATCTTGTGCTCGAGCTCGGGCTGGGCCTCGGTCGGGCCGACATACCAGTAGGTAACCCGGCCCTCATAATCGAGCGGCACCACCTCCGAGCATTCACCGGCGGTATCGACTTCGTCCAGTGTGCCCGCGATGCTCGAAATGTATTCCGGCGTCCAAGTCTCGGGATCGATGCCGGTGCGGTTTTCCTGAGCGCCGACACCGAGCGGGTTGAACAGGCCCGATAGCAAAAATCCGGCACCGGCGGTTAAGGCCGCCCCACGCCGATGGGCGGATATCCAACCGCAGGGACGTGCAATCCAAGTCATACCAAGCCTCCCGTCTGTGTTTTTTTGACCGTCTCTTCGGACGCATTGGGTCATCGCTGCGACGGACGACAAGCCCAAGCAAGCGAAACAGCCCCTGATCACTACGGCATCATAGTCGACCTGAACGCAACAAAAAACCAAACCGCGAGCGCAGCCTTGGAGTGACGCGACCGCAAAGCGCCAATAGCTTGGCGCGATCGGCATCAAGCGGCGAGACGACGGCCATGGCGAAGTTGAAGTGGGGGATTATCGGTGGCGGCGAGGGAAGCCAGATCGGCCCGGCTCACCGCATCGGCGCAAGCCTGGACGGCGCGTTCGAGTTCGTCGCTGGAGCCCTCGACCACCGGCCCGAGATCGGACGCCTCTACGGCCAGCGTCTCGGATTGGCGGCGGCGCGATCTTATGGCGATTGGCGGGAGATGCTGAAAGGCGAGACCGAGCGTGCCGATCGGCTGGATCTGGTCACCGTCGCGACACCCAACGCCACCCACTACGAAATCACACGAGCTTTTCTCGAAGCCGGTTTTCATGTGCTCTGCGAAAAGCCGCTCACGACCAGCGTCGAGGATGCTGAAGAGCTTGTCAGGCTCGCGCGCCACGTGGGGAAAATCTGCGCGGTCAATTACAATTATTGTGGTTACGCGCTGGTTCGCCAGATGCGGGCAATGGTGGCAAAGGGCGATCTGGGACGCATCCGTCTTGTCGTCGCCGAGTTCGCCCATGGCCACCATGCCGATGCCGGCGACGCGGACAATCCGAGGATCCGCTGGCGCTACGATCCCGCTCAAGCCGGAGTGTCAGCGCAATTCGCCGACTGTGGCATCCATGCGCTGCACATGGCGAGCTTTGTAGCGGGCCAACAGGTCGAACGCCTGTCTGCCGACACCGTGTCCTGTATCCCCTCCAGGGATCTGGAAGATGACGCCATGGTCAATTTTCGCATGACCAGCGGCGCGGTCGGGCGATTGTGGACATCGTCCGTGGCGATCGGGCGCCAGCATGGCCTCAGCCTTCAGGTCTTCGGCGAGACCGGTGGCCTGCGCTGGGCCCAGGAGCAACCCAACCAGCTTTTCTGGATGCCGCTCGGTGGACGCCTTCAGGTCATCGAACGGGGTGAGGCGGGTCTGTCGCCGGAGGCCGAGCGGGCGAGCCGTGTCACCGTCGGTCATGCGGAAGGGATGCCGGTCGCGTTTGCCAACATCTATAAGGATCTGGCGGAAACGATCCGGGCTTTGAATGAGGGGCGTGACGTCGATCCGGCGGCGAGCCTGTTCGCGGACGCCGAGGATGGGCTCCGTTCCATCGCGGCCATCTTCGCGGTGGCGGAGTCAGGACGGGCCGAAGGGCGCTGGGTCGATGCCCGGCCTCCTATGTTCCGCTGACGTCTTCAAAGTTTTTCGGAACACCGCCGACGACCACCGGCTTCAATTCTGAAGAACGTACAATCCCGGCGCCGGGCAGAGCGGTCGGTAGCCCGACGCCGGCGCGCCTATGGCGGGCGGCTCGACTTGCCCGCCAGACCGTTCCGCCAGCCAGTCGGTCCAGGCCGGCCACCAGGAACCGTCTCGCTGCTCTGCGTTCTCAAGCCAGGTGTCCGGATCCTGGTAGGGGTCGTGGGCGCCCGTCACCTTGATGCGGAAGCGCCGGCGCGGGTGCCCCGGCTCAGAGACGATGCCCGCATTGTGCCCGCCATTGGTCAGGACGAAGGTGACGTCCGCGTCGAACAGAAGATGAACCTTGTAGACCGATCGCCAGGGCGCGACGTGATCGCTCTCGGTTGCGACCGTGAACATGGGCGTTCGGATATCGGAAAGAGCGATTGTCTCACCGTCGACCCGGTAGCGTCCGGTGGCCAATTGGTTTTCGAGGAACAGTTGGCGCAGATATTCAGAGTGCATGCGATAGGGCATGCGGGTCGTGTCAGCGTTCCAGGCCATCAAATCGATCTGCGGCTGGCGCTCGCCCATCAAATAGTCGCGGGTGATCCGCGACCAGATCAAATCATTGGAGCGCAGCATTTGGAAGGCACCCGCCATCTGGCTGGCGTCCAGGTAACCCTGCTCCCACATCATGTCCTCGAGGAACGTTACCTGGCTCTCGTCGATGAACAGCATGAGCTCGCCCGCTTCGGTGAAGTCGGACTGGGCGGCGAACAGCGTTAAGCTGGCAAGGCGTTCGTCGCTGTCTCGGGCCATGGCAGCCGCGGCGATCATCAGCAGCGTGCCCCCCAGACAATAGCCGCAAGCGTGCACTCGGTCGGCGTCGGTGATCGCCTGGACTACGTCCAGCGCGGCCATAGGCCCGTTCGCCAGATAATCCGCCATCCCCAGATCGCGTTCCTCGGCGGTGGGATTGAGCCAGGAGACCATGAACACGGTGAAGCCCTGCTCGGTCAGGTAGCGAACCAGCGAGTTCTCCGGGCTGAGATCCAGGACGTAGTATTTCATGATCCACGCCGGCACGATCAGGACCGGCTCGGGATGAACTGTAGTGGTCTCCGGCTGGCATTGTATGAGCTCGATCAGACGGTTGCGATAGATCACCTGGCCCTCGGTGGCGGCCACCGTTTTGCCGACGGTGAACTCGGTTGAAGGGTGATCGGTCTTACCGGCGATGACCCGTTCGGCGTCCTCCATCCAGTTGGCGAAGCCTTGGACGAAGTTCATGCCGAACGCCTCCCGGGTACGCGCAATAACTTCCGGGTTGGTGGCAGCGAAGTTGGATGGCGAAACCACGTCCAAGAACTGTCTCACCAGGAACTCGATCGCTCTTTCGTGTTGCGGCGTGACGCCCCTGATGCCGGTTGTGGCATTCCACCACCACTGTTGTTGGAGAAGGAAGGCCTGGTGGAGAAGGTTGAAGGGCGGCTCCTGCCAGCCCTGGGATCGAAATCGCCTGTCCTGAACCAGCGGTTCGATACAGGGCTCGCTCCTGCCGCCGGTGAGGGCGCATCGCCAAACATAGCGCTGATAGCGCATCCCTTTACGGATAGCCTTGTCGACGAGCCTAATCTGCTTGCCGGGCGAGGTTGCGAGATGTACCGACCAATTGCTCCAGGCGGAGAGCAGGGCCGCCGGCGAGAGGCCCAGGGTGGCCCGGGCGGCGAGCGCGTGGAGTGAGCGGTCGAGCACCTCGCCGAACATGACCGAAGTGTAGGTTTCGCTCGCCTCCACCGGTCGTCGCGGACTGATTTCGGTGAAGGGCTTCGTCTGGGGCGCAGATCTTGCTCTGATGGTGTCCAAGAGATCGCTCGCGCGGCTGCTTGCGGACCGTTTCCCAGCGAGGCTAGCGCCCCCTTCAAGTACCGATTTTGACCAAGCGCAAAGCAAGCTCCGGCAAGCCACGCCAGAGACCACACCACAACGTCAACTCCATGCCGAGCGAGGCGAGAATTTTCTTATGGCGCGGTGGAAGACCCGGCTTTCTCTGGTTGCCGCTCTCCTGGCGGGAGCTGGCGTCGCTGCCTTCCTCTGGTTCGATCAGCAACGCGACGAATTGCCGGACGGGATCGTTGTCGGCAACGGACGGCTTGAGGCCGATCAGGTCGATATCGCGCCTAAATACTCCGGCCGCGTTGACAGCATCCAGGCTTCCGAGGGGGCTTTGGTCGAGGCCGGTCAGCTTCTGGCTTTGATCGACACAAGGGAGCTCCTCGCCACCCTTGACCGGGCCCAGGCAGAGGCCGCTTTGGCGCGCGATACCTTGAGTGAGGCCGAGGCGCTGGTAGCGCAACGCCGCAGCGAATTGCGTCTTGCCGACCAGGAACTCGTCCGGGCGGCGACCCTGGTGGAGAAGGGTCATGTCTCGACCTCCATCTTCGAGCAGCGTCAGACCGATCGTGATGTCGCGCAAGCCGCGTTACGTGCCGCCGAGGCCCATGTCGGCACCGTCGAACGGCAAATCGTCGCCGCCGAAGCCGAGGTGCGCCGGATCGAGAGCCAGATTATCGACCATGAACTGATCGCGCCGGTCACCGGCCGGGTGCTCTATCGACTTGCCGAACCCGGCGAGGTGTTGGCGGCCGGCCAGCCGATACTGACCCTTCTGAGCCTCGAGAACATCTACATGGAGATCTTTCTGCCGGCCGAGGACGCCGGCAGGCTGCCGTTGGGCGCCGAGGCTCGAATCGTCGTCGATCCCATGCCGGATTACGCAATCCCGGCACATGTCAGCTTCGTCTCGCCCGAGGCGCAGTTCACGCCGAAGCAGGTCGAGACGTTGGCCGAGCGGGAGAAGCTGGTCTTTAGGGTGCGGGTGAGGATCCCGCCGGAGCTCGTGGCCAATCGGACCACGCACGTGAAGACCGGCATTCGCGGGGTCGCCTACGTCCGTCTCCGCCCCTCGGTCGAATGGCCCGAAAGGCTCAACCGCCGGATGCCACCGGAACTGTTCGAATGACTGGCGAGCCCTGTGCCGAGGTCGAGCGGGGGGTCCATCGTTACGGCAAGACGATTGCCGTCGATGATCTGAGCCTGAGCGTTCCGTCGGCCCGACTGGTCGGCCTGATCGGTCCCGACGGTGTCGGCAAATCCACGCTTCTGGGTCTGCTCACCGGCGTGAAACGGGTTCAGGTCGGGCGCGTCCGGGTTCTCGGCGGTAATGTGGCTGAGATGAAGGACCGACGCCGCGTCTGCCCGCGGATCGCCTATATGCCGCAAGGCCTCGGCAGGAACCTCTATGCCGAGCTCACCGTGGCGGAGAATCTCGACTTTTTCGGCCGGCTGTTCGGTCTGGATCGTGCCGATCGTGAACGGCGCGCGGCCCAGCTCCTCGAGGCGACCGGCCTGGCGCCATTTCCGGATCGCCAAGCAGGGAAACTGTCGGGCGGCATGAAGCAGAAGCTGGGTCTCTGCTGCGCGTTGATCCACGAGCCAGACCTCCTGGTGCTGGATGAGCCCACCACCGGTGTCGACCCGCTTTCCCGGCTTCAGTTCTGGCAGCTGGTGAACGCCATTCGAAGCAGGCGACCTTCGATCAGCGTGATCGTCTCGACCGCCTACATGGAGGAGGCCGAGGGCTTCGACTGGTTGGTGGCGATGGACGAGGGCCGCGTTCTGGCCACCGGAACACCGGACCAGATCATCCGATCCTCCGGCCAGGACAGCCTCGAGGCGGCCTACCGCTCGCTCCTGCCTCACGCGTCGAGCCACGAACCGCTCGTCATCCCACCCCGAAGCAATCTGGATGGCGAACCGGTCATCTCGGCCCAGGGGCTGACCAGACGGTTCGGCCCGTTCACCGCCGTGGATCATGTGAGTTTTCAGATTCAGCGTGGCGAGATCTTCGGCTTTCTCGGTTCCAACGGCTGCGGCAAGTCGACAACGATGAAGATGCTCACGGGCCTGTTACCGGTGAGCGACGGCGAGGCGTGGATCTTCGGTCAGCCTGTGGAGGCCCAGAGCCGCGAGGCCCGCCGGGACATCGGCTATATGAGCCAGTCGTTCTCTCTCTACGGCGAACTCACGGTTGGCCAGAACCTGGAACTCCACGCTCGGATCTTCTCGCTCGACAGGCAGAGGCGGATCGCCCGAATGCGGGAGTTGGGGCAGCGCTTCGGCCTTGAAACCTATCTGTCAGAGCGCGCGGACGCGTTGCCGCTAGGTGTTCGCCAACGCCTGTCTCTTGCGGTTGCGGTCATTCATGAGCCCCGCATCCTGATCCTTGATGAACCGACCTCTGGTGTCGACCCGGAAGCCCGAGACGCGTTTTGGGCGCTGCTGGTGGAGCTGTCCCGGGACCGGGGGGTGACCATTTTTATCTCGACCCACTTCATGAGCGAGGCCGAGCGTTGCGACCGGGTCTCGTTAATGCACGCTGGCAAGGTCTTGGCGTGCGATGCGCCTGCGGTGCTCGTACGGAATGCCGGTGTCCGGTCGCTGGAAGAGGCTTTTGTCCACCATCTTGTCGAGGCGACCAGCGCGGTGGCGCCATTCGCCGACGATTTGCCTGTCGCAGAACCGCCGGAACGGTCCGATACGGGCCACGGGCTCAGCCTCAGACGGTTCCGGGCTTATGCCCGCTGCGAATTCCTCAACGTGTTCGCGGACCCGGTGCGGATCGCCTTCGCCTTCTTCGGCTCGGCGATATTGATGGTGATCTTCTGTTTTGGGATTTCGCTGGACATCGAGGATCTGGAGTTCGCCGTTCTCGACCAGGACCGAAGCCCCGAAAGCCGGGCCTACATCGCGGCTTTCGAGGGATCCCGATACTTCTCGCAAACCGTGCCCCTGTGGTCTTCGGTCGAGGGGCGCGAGCGCTTGATCGACGGCGACATCACGCTGGCTTTGGAAATTCCGCCTGGCTTCGGACGAGACCTCAGATCCGGCACCCGTCCCGAGGTGCTGGCAACCGTCGACGGCGCGATGCCCTTCAAGGGGGAGACGGTCGAGGGCTATGTCACCGGGATCCACAACAGCTTCGTCGCCGAATGGGAAGGGCAAACCGGCGTGTTGACGCCGCCGCTTGCCCAAATCGAGCCCCGATTTCGCTACAATCCCGGCTTCGAGAGCATCAACGCCATGGCGCCCGCCATGCCCGCCATCCTGTTGATCATGCTGCCAGCTATTTTGACCGCGGTGAGCGTGGCCAGGGAAAAGGAACTGGGCTCGATCACCAATTTCTACGTCACGCCGACGACCAAGCTCGAGTTCCTCGCCGGCAAGCAATCGCCCTACATTCTGATCGCGTTTTTGAACTTTTTTCTGCTCACCTCGATGACCGTGGCCCTCTTCGGTGTGCCGCTGAAGGGCAATGTCTTGGCGCTGACGGTAGGCGCTGTGTTCTACACCTGGGCCACGACCTCGTTCGGCTTGATCATCGCAACGCTGACCTCCAGCCAAGTGGCCGCGGTTTTTGCGACCACGCTCGCATCGATCATTCCTACCATCCAGTTCTCGGGACTGTTGCAGCCGGTCTCGACGCTCGACGGCGGCGCCCGCGTTTTCGGCTCCCTGTGGCCGGCCTCCTATTTCCTGCACCTCAATGTCGGGGCCTTCACCAAGGGGCTCGGATGGTCGGATCTTGCGCCCGATATCCTGGCGCTAAGCCTGTTCGGGCCTGTCTTCACATTGATTGCGGTCCTGCTTCTCAGATCCCAGGAGCGCTGAAGCCGTGGCCCGGATCTTTTGGCTTGGGTTGAAGGAAATGGTCAGCCTGCGGCGCGACCGGGTCATGATGTTCCTGCTCATCTACTCCTTCAGCTTTGGATTGATCATGGAGGCCACCGGCACGTCGACGTCGGTCAACAACGCCTCAATCGCGTTCGTCGACGAAGACCGCTCGGCGCTTTCCCGAAGGTTCGCCGCCGCTTTCTTCGCGCCAGAATTTCAAACCGTCGACTACATCGAGGCCTTGCAGATCGACCGGGCAATGGACGCTGGTCAATACCTGTTCGTGGTCAGCGTGCCGCCTGAATTCGAGGCGGATATCAGGGCGAGGCGGACGCCGGAGCTACAGCTCTTGATCGATGCAACGGCGATGGAACAAGCCGGGATCGGTGCTTCTTATATTCAGAACATCCTTGCCGACGAGATCCGCCGGTTCGCGACGCGCCAGGACCTTGCGCCACCGCAGCCGATCGATCTTGTGATCCGAAGCGCCTTCAATCCCAATCGGGACACGGTTCAATTTCAGAGCGTGATCTCCCTGATCAACAACATCACAACGCTGACGATCATTCTGACCGGTGCCGCTTTGGTCCGTGAGCGGGAACACGGCACCATCGAACACCTGCTCGCCATGCCGCTGGCGCCGTTCGACATCGCGATGGCGAAGGTGTGGGCCAACGGCGCCGTCGTGTTGATCGCCGCCATTGTTGCGATGCTCGTCATTGTCGAGGGCTTCCTCGGCGTTCGGATCCAGGGATCCATGCCATTATTCTTGTTTGGCGCGGTGCTGTACCTGTTCTCGGCGACGGCGCTCGGCCTCCTGATCGCGACCATCGCCCGCTCGATGGCCCAGTTCGGTCTCCTGATCGTTCTCGCAATCATGCCCATCCAGCTTCTTTCCGGCGGCGACACACCGGTGGAAAGCCAGCCTGACTGGCTGCAGACCCTTACGGTCGTCCTGCCATCACGTCACTTCATCAGCGCGAGCCAGGCGATCATGTACAAAGGGGCTGATCTCTCGAACGTCTGGCCCTTTTTCGCCGCGATCGGCTGCCTAAGCCTCCTGTTCTTCGCCGCAAGTCTGGGACTGTTTCGGCGATCGATCAGCATCGATCGCTGAAGGCCTTTCGCTTTGGCGCCGCGCTTTTGACCACCGTCAACGCAGGCCCGAGCCAGGCGATGCAGCTTCGGCCTGCGGATGGTCAAGAGCAAGAACGGGCAAAGCCGAGCCGACCAGCCGATGGATGTTTGACATGGAGGTAGACATGGTGACGAAGTCGGAACCGTCGAAGGGTGCCACATCGGGCTTTGTAACGGCGCCCGGCGCATTCAGGGCGCTTCAGGAAGAGATGGATCGCATGTTCCACGCTTTCTCTATGCCGCAGATGTCGTGGGCGCAGCGGGGTGATGGATCTGGCGGCGCGCTCGGCCTTCGGGTCGACATCGGCGAGAGCGAGGGCGAGATCGAGGTCTCGGCCGATCTTCCAGGTGTTGCGGATGAGGATCTGTCGGTCACGCTCGAGGACGATCTGTTGCGGATCCGGGCCGAAAAGAAGTCGGAGGCTGAGCGCACCGACAAGGACTGGCGCGTGACGGAACGCTCCTACGGGCTCTTCGAGCGCACCATACGGGTGCCCGCGGGCATCGATCCCAAAAAGGTCAACGCGCGCTTCGAGAACGGCGTTCTCAAAGTGACCTTGCCGAAACCAGCCGACACACAGCCTGCATCGCACAAGATCAACGTTAAGAAGGCCGCCTAGGATCGCTCGGACCGGCACCGATGAGGGCACGGAACATGCCGCTTGAGGTGGCGAGTTCCCAGGTGGTCTGTGACGGTCCTCCAGACGCGCCGCACGAGCCCCGGCGATTGCAGCTCCCGGAAAGTGAGATCGCGCGCTGTCCCGTTTGCGGTCTCACCTATCGCCGGACGGCCGCGGCCCCGCGCATTTCACGAGCCTCGTGGCCGAAGGCGGAGTAAAAAGGGCTCGCGGGGGGTCCGCGAGCCTATCTGCATGGGCGACGCTCAAGCGGCTAATGTACCACTCGACGCTCCGTCGATGAAGCGATAGTGGTCCGATCCCTCCATTTCGATGACCTGGTCGCGCTTCAGCTTGGTGAACGCTCGGCTCACCGTTTCCAAAGACAGGCCCAGATAGTCACCGATATCCTGCCGCGTCATCGGCAGAACCGTATAGCCGCCAACCGTGACGGTTGCGCCCGCGAACGCCTCGAGAAAACACAAGAGACGCTGGCAGGCCGGCATGTATGCCATCATGATAAGCTGCTGCTCTCGATGCTTGAGCTCGTCCGTCACCAGCCGCCGAACCTCCCGTTGCAGTTCTCTGTCCTCCACAAGGGCGGTTTCCAGCGTGTCACGCGAAATCGAGCGAAGCCTCACGTGACTCAAGGCTTCCGCGGTGAAATGCCAGCTGTCGATCGCGGCAAAGCCCAGAAACTGCCCGGCGATGGCGAACCGAACGATCTGTCTTTGACCCTCCGTGTTGATCAAACAGCATCTCACCACGCCGGCGGTAATCTGATAGACGGTATCTGCCGGCTCGCCATGCAGGCAGATTGTGGCTCCCGGCAAGATGCGTCGCGGAACAGACGTGTGATCGAAAAGATCTCGGATCGGGCTTTTGCCGACAACGTCGTCCAGGTTGCCGGCCACCAGATTGGGTTGATGCGCTGCGCTTCCCTGACCTCCGACCTCCAAGTGCATCATTGTGTCCTCCACAACCAGCGCTGTGTGTTTGGTTGCTTGCATCAGACAGTGGGAAGGGCCGTCGGGATAGTTAGGGAGATCCTGAATAAGGGAATTCCCTGACAAATCCTCGTCTGATGCCTTCGGGCCAAGCCGCTAGACGCGGGCCGCTTCGGGATCGATCCCTGACTTGATCGCCAGGCGGATAAGATGAGACAGCGTCGGCGCGCCCGTTTTTCGCATCACTCGAGCCCGATGCACTTCGATCGTCTTCGGACTGACGCCCAAGGCTCGCGCGATCTCCTTATTCGAGTTTCCGGCAACGACAAGACGCATGACCTCGGTTTCGCGCGGCGTCAGCGTGCCGAACCGGGGCTCGCTCGTCGCTTCGTCACCGAGAGCATCCGTCTCTTTTCCGGCAAGGGCTTGGATCCGCTCGACCAAGGCGTCCCCGTCAAAGGGTTTTTCGATGAAGTCCTGGGCACCGGATTTGATCGCGCGAACGGCGAGCGGCACGTCACCGTGGCCGGTGATGACGATGACCGGCGTTGCGATCCCTCGGCTGCGCAGCTCGGTCAGCACCGAGAGACCATCGCGGCCAGGCAGGCGCACGTCGAGAAGAATGCAACAGGCGTCGCAAGCATCTGCCTGGCCCAAGAAGCGATCGCCGTCGCCATAGACCTGAACCTCGAAGCGCCAGGTCTCCAACAGTGCTGCCAGCGAGCGCTGGACGGACGCATCATCTTCGACCAGTTGAATCAAGCGAGGGCCAGCGGTCATCCATCCTCCGCGACCGGCAAGGTGAAATGAACATCGGCACCGCCGTGGCTGTTGTTCTCGGCCCAGATTCTGCCGCCATGGGCGTCTATGATCGACCGGCAGATGGCAAGACCGACGCCGAGGCCGGAGGCTTTGCCGGTCGTGAAGGGCTCGAACACATCCTCTAACATGGTTTCGGGAATGCCTGGTCCGGTGTCGCTGACGGTCACTCGAACCCGCCCGTCCTCATGGGTCACGGCCGAGATGATGACCGAACCGGAGGTCGCTTCCAGCGCCGTCGAGATGTGGACGTCGATGCGATCCTCACCGGTCAATGCCTCCACGGCATTACGCATGAGATTGACGATGACCTGCTGGATCTGAATGCGGTCGGCTTTCACCCTCGGCAGGCCTTGGGCCAGATGACAGTCGACGTGAAGGTCGTCGCGAGCCGCCGTTGAGCGGGTCAGTTTGACGGCTTCTTGTACGATATCATTGATGTCTTCGGCGCGGGGTTCGGCCCGGCCGCGATCGACCAGGCTGCGCATCCGTTTGATGATTTCGCCTGCCCGCCGGGCCTCGATCGCGACGTCGGCCAGCAGATGCGACGCCTTCTCGACATCGGGCTGATCATCGCTCAAGCCCCGTTCGGACGCCTTAGCGATATTGGAGATCGCAGTCAGCGGCTGATTGATTTCGTGGGCCAGGGCGGGCGACATCTCGCCGAGCGTTCGGATGCGCGACACTTGGTCGAGGGCATGTTGCAGGCGGCCGGCCCGGCGGACGGCTTCGACCCGGTCGGTCACGTCGCGGATAAAACCGGTGAAAATCGAGGCGCCGTTGTCCGCCAGTTCACCGACCGCAAGCTCCGCTGCGAAGATCTCGCCGTTTTTTCGGAGAGCGCGGACCTCCCGGCCGATCCCGATGATGCGCTTCTCCCCGGTCGCGAGGTAGCGCTCCATATAGCCGTCATGCTCGCTTCGATAGGGCTCGGGCATCAAGATCTTGACGTTCTGCCCCAGGACCTCTCGCTCACTGTAACCGAACATCTTCTCCGCGGCCGGACTAAAGCTTCTGATAAGGCCCTCGGCGTCGATCGAGATGATGGCGTCGGGCGCGGTCTGGATAATCAGATCGAGCTGGGACGCCTCCATGGGCCGTCTATCCGCTGATGCCACCTTTTCAGATATCGTGATTGTCTCCCGCATCACGCAACTTGAAGGATGCCCGCCTTGACACGCTTCATAGAAGAAGGTGCCGGGGCATCGTATCCCCTTTATGTGTCGCAACAGCGGGAGGCGCGACAAGCTCGAAAAGGACCGTAGGAAGAATTGACGCGAAATCGTCGTATTCTCGATTTTGTGGAAGCTTCAGGGTTGCCTGCAATCAAATCGCGAACAACCCTGAAGCCTAAACCCTTAATTGGGTTTGCGCCGGCTGCGATGAACCAGGCGCCCGAGCATAAAATGTCAGGTCAACTTGGCGCCGTTGTTCATTGCGTCCGCCGTCTCCTCGACCTGGTGCTGCACGTCTTCCATGGTCTCGCGGGCGAGATCACTATACATGCCGGCGAGGCGTCCCATTTCGTCTGAATATTGTTGCGCCGCCGTTTCGAAGAATTTGCTACAGATGGTATAAGCGTCCGTCGCCGATTTGCAGGCCGCCAGCTCCCTGGCCGCTTCCTGGTCCTCGTTCAGCCGCCGGTTGAGGAACTTGAAGAGTTCGGACTGCACGGCCGCCATGCGCCCGAGCAAATGGCTCTGCGCTTCGACGGCGGCCTTGAAGCCCTTCTGGTTGGCGTTCATGAACTCGCTGATGTCCATCATGGGCATGACGAAGGGCGGATTGGCCTCTGCCCCGGCTTTGGTATCGCCTCGAGCCATGTCAACGGGTCTCCTCTAATTCATCGGTTGTTTAAGGGCACAGGATGAGCCTCGGCGCCGATGCCTGTTTTGACCAACGTCAATGGCGGCGCCAATCAGCTGTGCCACCGTCGCGGAAACTGCCGTCACAACGGATTTTCAAGGGAGTGTGCGCCATGACAACGTCAACGATGGCCAGGAGCCAAGGGCAAGGTGAAACCTCGGCCAGATCGCCCAAGGAGCCGGCGGCTCAGCTCCATTCGATCGCGACCTATGTCGACGGCGATCCCACATCGAAACATCGCCTCGATGTGGCCGCCGATCTGGCGCGCCAGCACGATGCTCATTTGACCGTCGTCGCCTTCGGATACGACCCAAATATCCCGCCTTACGCGTTCGGCAACGGCGCCGGTGCGGCGATGGCCGAACTTGTCGACCAGGCACGAAATGCCTCGGCCGAGCACGCCAAGGTGGCGAACGAGTACATCGCTAAAGCGGGCCTCCTCGGCGAAGCGATCCCGCGGGTTTGCACCTACGCGTCCGTGGCCAGCTCTTTTGCTGAAATGGTCCGGTACGCCGATGCCGTTGTGGTCGGCCGGCCCTATGGCGAGCGCGTTCCGTCGGTCGCCGTCGACATTCTTGAGGGCGCGCTGTTCGGTGGCGACGCGGCCGTGATCGTCTGCCCGGAAGGTGTTTCGGGCATCGCACCGGAAACGGTGCTGATCGGCTGGGACGGAAGCCGTGAGGCGCTTCGTGCCGTGCGCAGATCGATGGTGTTTTTGCTGGCGGCGACGTCGGTCGAAATCGCCGTCTTTGATCCCTCGCCTCAGGAAAGCGGTCCGGGAGAAAGCCTGGCGACGATGCTGTCCCGCTACGGCGTTAACGCAAGCGTTGCCACCTATCCGCGCCCAGGCGATTCCATTGCCGGCGCCCTCGGCCGGCGGGCGACGGAATTGGGCGCCGGGTTGCTCGTGATTGGCGCCTACAGCCATTCCAGATTTCGGGAAGCAGTCATCGGCGGGGTCACAGTGGAGACACTGAAAAACACGCAGGTACCCGTCTTGATGGCGCATTAGCGGCCTCGCGTCGCCGGGCAACACCAGGCCGTCTTTTTTCCGAAAGGAATCGGTTTGGCTGGAGCAGGCGACCGGGCTGAACTATCGGAGGTGGTCGATTTCCTCTCCCGGAGCGAAGCCTATTGCGGCGAGCCCGTGGAGCGGATCGATACCCACATTTCCCACGTCTTTTTGCTTTGTGATCGCGTCTATAAGATGAAGCGAGCGGTTCGCCTCGACTTCGTCGACTATTCGAGCCTCGCCAAACGTCTGGCCTATTGCCGACGGGAGATCGCCGCCAATCGCAGCTATGCCGAAGCGCTCTATCGAGGCGTTGTTGCGGTGACCCGGCAAGACGAAACGCTTGCGATTGATGGTCTCGGCAAGCCCGTCGAATGGCTCGTCCAGATGGCGCGCTTCGACAGCGGTACGCAGTTCGACCACATGGTTCAGGACGGCCGTTTGTCCGAGCGACACGTCACCGCCCTGGCTGACCGGATCGCCGCCGTCCACCGGACCAGCCGCCGGGAGGTCGAGCAGGGCCGGGTTCAGCAGCTTGCCTTCTTCCGTCGCTACATCGGCAAGCATCTGATCCAAGCCCGCAGCCGGGACGAAAACGTCGGTAGCCCTTTGAGATGGGCGGCACTCTTGAAGCGTGAGACGGCCCGTTCGGCGGCCAAGATCGAAGCCCGCCGTCGCCACGGTTTTGTCCGCCGGATCCATGGCGACATGCATCTGGCCAATATCTGCTTGTTTCAGAACCAGCCGACGCCCTTCGATGCGATCGAGTTCGACGATGCCATCGCCTGCGGCGACGTCCTCTACGATCTGGCCTTTCCGCTGATGGACTTGATCCGCTTCGAGCGCCGGGACCTGGCGAACCTCCTGCTCAATCGGTATTTGGCCTGGACTCGGGACTATGGGGGCCTTGGGCTTTTGCCGCTGTTCGTTTCTCTCCGGGCTGGCATCCGAGCCATGGCCACGGCCCTGGGCCCACCGGGCACGGACCGTACCGCTCTCATCGCAACCTTCGAGACTCTGGCCATCGATGCTTTGATGTGGCGATCAGCCGAGCCTCGGCTGATCGCCATCGGTGGCTTGTCCGGCAGCGGCAAATCCCGTGCCGCCGCCGATCTGGCCCTGCGCCTGGCTCGAGGACCGGGCGCTGTCGTGTTGCGGAGCGATGTCATCCGCAAGAGGTTGTTTGAGCTCACTCCCGAGCAGTATTTAGGCCCAGACGCCTACCGCGCGGAGGTTAACCACCGGATCTATTCTCGGATGCTCAGGGACGCCGCCCGAGCCCTCGGAAACCAGCAGACCGTTCTTTTGGATGCCACATTCATGGACGAAGCCGACAGACGGCGGGTTGAGGCATTGGCCGAACGCCTGGCCGTGCCTTTCACCGGAATTTGGCTGGAAGCGCCCCTCGACGTCCTAAGAGCGCGCGTGTCCGCCCGCTTCGGCGACGCGTCCGATGCCACCGTCGAGGTGCTGGACAAGCAGGTCGAGCGAGGCACAGGTCTTCTGGCTTGGCGGTCGGTGGATGCGAGCGGCACACCCGACCAAACGCAAGGCAATGCCCTGGAAGCAATCCGCTCAGGCTAGCCACGCCACATGGTCCAGCCACGTAACCGTCATGTCCGCTGGGAGCGGGTCTTTTTGGCGCCGCGCGGTGTCTCTCGAATGGCTTCTCGGATCAAGCTCCACCGACGAACGCCAGCGCTATTGGCGATCCGCAGATCGAACGCCAGCCGCCGCGTCGCCACGGCCTCGGCTTTGTAGCCAAACGTTTCGGTCATTCTTCTGGCGATTGCCTCGGCTTCCGTTCGTTCCATGGCCTTCCCCCTGCCGATTCCGGGTTTGGCAGCCAGGATCGCCGAGGCGGACATGCGGTCTATTGACGGAGATCAAACGGCAAAGGGCAGGGCCGGCGCAGAAATGGGGGAACGATCACGATGTCGGGGAACAAAGACCGGTGATACGCTGGTTCACTTTGGCGCATTCTTTTTTGCTGATTATTTGCGCGGCCGCTATCGTTCAGGGCGAAGAGCGTGGCGAGCCTGCATTGATCGGTGCGCCCGGCGTTCATCAGGTCGAACCCGGCGAGACGTTGCTCGGCATCGGGACCCGTTACGGCATTGGTTACGACGAATTGATCGCCGCCAATCCGGACATCGAACCCTGGACACCGACGGTCGGGACGAGGGTTGTTCTTCCGACCCTACATTTGCTGCCGACAGCCCGGGCCCCGGGGCTCGTCATCAATCTCGGCGATTTCCGGATTTACCATTTTCCCGACGACGGATCCGTCCCCCGTTCCTGGCCCGTAGGCATCGGCCGGGAGCATCACGAGACGCCGCTCATGGTCGCTGAGGTCACCGAGATGCGCCGCAATCCGACCTGGCGACCAACAGCTCAGCACAGAGAGACCAACCCGGATCTGCCCGTGGCCGTGCCGCCAGGGCCGGACAATCCCCTTGGCCCCCGTGCAATACGCATCGGCTGGCAGAACTATCTGATCCACGGAACCAATAAGCCTGCCGGCATCGGGCGCCAAGTCAGCCGCGGCTGCATCCGCTTGTTCAACGACGATATCATCGAACTGTTCGGCTTGGCTCGGATCGGTATGCGGGTCGAGATCGTCGACGAGCCGGTCAAGCTGGGCTGGAGCGACGGGGCGCTTTACCTGGAAGTGCACGGTGATCGTCAGCACGGCGTTGAGATGGACCGCTCGGCAGCTGTCGCCCTCGAGCGGCCGGGCGGTCTCTTGCAGCGGATCAAGCAGGAAGCGGACGTCGCAGGCGTGATGATCGACTGGACCCTCGTCGATCAGACACGCCGGGAAGCCACCGGACGCCCGGTTCGCATATCCCGCTAGCGCTTGTTCAAACCTTGATCGAACTGCGCTTGCTGAGCTTCCTGGATCCGCTCGGCGGCGAGCCTGGCGTTCTCCGCGTCCTCGGCTGCTTGCGCGGCTCGGTCGGCGCTCTGTTCGGCGGAGGTGGCGGCCTCCTGGGCCGAGGTTCTTACACTTTCGAGAAGCGCTCGATCCTCCTCACTGAGACCGGCGCAAGCGGCCAGGCCGCCGACCAATAAAAGCGTGGCGCTGAGGCGATAAAACGGTGGAACAAGACGATCAGCCATGGAACTTTCCCGACAAATTCAGAGGTCAATCAGGCTTTCCGACCTGATTGAACGACAGTCTAGCGGCACCCGCGGCTCGGTTTTTTGACCCTCGTCAAACGTCCCATTCTCGGAGCCCATTATGGCGGCGGCCACGGGTGCCTCTTGCTCGATTGTTAGGCCGGTTCCAGGTGATCGACGACCCGCATGCGGTTTCCGCCGACGAGCTCTTGCTGCGTCTGAACCTGGTCGCCAAAACGGGCCTAAGCTCGGACCCGGTGGGCCGCCTCAGATCGCGATATGGCTTCAACGCGCTGAAGGAGGCGAAGCCCAAAAGCCTCTTCATCATTCTCTACAATCGGATCAAGAGCCTGATCGTCGGCTTATTGAGCGTCGCGGCGCTTATCTCCTTTTTGTTCGGCCATCGGTTTCTTAACCGAGCTCCGGGCAGTCCGCTCACTGGAGGCGCTTTGCCGGCTCAGCGTCGTCACGGCGAAAGTGCGGCGGGACGGCGTCTTCGAGGAGCGACCCGCAAAGGAGCTGGTTCCGGGCGATATCGTCCTGGTCGAGGCTGGCGTCGCTGAGCGGCATACCCTTGCCGATCCTGCCTTTGCAAATCCTGTTCCTGAACCTGGTGACGGACGTTTTTCCAGCCTGTCGCCGCCGGCTGGGCGCTCACCGTGGGCGCCAGTCTTGTGCCGCTGTTGGTTGGCCAGGCGATGAAGTCGTGGTCAGGCGCCAAATTACCAGCGTTAGACCATGGTCAGTACGGCAGCGCCTGAGACCCGGCCCTCGCGCAGCCTCTGAAGAGCTTCGTTGGCGTCGTTTAACGGGAAGGTTTCGATGCTCGTCCTGACACCCGCTTTCGATGCGGCTGACAAAAAATCCAGGCCATCCCGGCGGGTTAGATTGGCGACGGATCGAACGCTGCGCTCCTGCCAGAGATCTTTGTAGGGAAAACTCGGAATGTCGCTCATGTGAATGCCGGCGCAGACGACACTGCCGCCCTTGCGAATCGCTCGAAGAGCGGTCGGCACAAGCGCACCTACCGGCGCGAAGATGATCGCCGCATCCAATTGCTCCGGCGGCTGTTCATTGGAGTCGCCAGCCCAGACCGCCCCCAATTCCTTGGCGAAGGCTTTCGTCTTGGCGTCCCCGGGTCGGGTGAAGGCGAAGACCCGGCGCCCTTGCCAGCGGGCTACCTGAGCCACGAGATGAGCGGCGGCGCCAAAACCGTAGAGCCCGATCCTTTGGGTGTCGCCCGCCATCCGCAAGGAACGGTAGCCGATGAGACCCGCACAGAGCAGAGGCGCAAGCTCCGCGTCGCTTGGTCCATCCGGCAGCGCCAGAACGTAAGAAGCGTCCGCGACGCAAGCCTCGGCATAGCCACCCTCCCGCGTGTAGCCTGTGAATTGCGGTCGATCGCAGAGGTTCTCGACGCCTGAACGGCAGTAAGGGCAAACGCCACAGGTGTGACCGAGCCACGGCACGCCGACCCTCATGTTCGTCTGCAGCGTATCGACGCCTTCGCCGAGTTCGACGATCCGGCCGACGATCTCGTGTCCCGGAACCAGGGGCAGTTTGCGCGATGTCAGCTCGCCATCGACGATGTGCAGATCGGTGCGGCAAACGCCGCAGGCGGTGATCTCGATGAGCACCTCAGCAGGTCTCGGCCGGGGTATGGGGATCTCCCTCAAGCGCAAAGGCTCACCGACCCCGTCGAATACCATCGCCTTCATCGCTCGATCCCAGCTTCTGTTGCTGATGCACAGATAGACGAGATCTTGCTGATGCGGTTTGATGGCGCTCAAGACCGGTTGGCCTCGCGCAATAGGTCGGAGAGAGGGCGACACTGGAACAGGGGTTCCAGGATTTCCCGTTGGAACGCTCTGCGCCAGTCGAATTCAGCAGCGGCTTAAACGGCGCCAGGCGGCGAGAATGGCAAATCGGGATTCCCACCGGTCCGGCCGCTCGCGTCTCTGGCGGCGGTATCCCACAAACCAAGTTGTCGACGGGTGCTCGAGAGCTGTCGACTTGTTGTCATGTTGGAAATCGTTTAACTCTCGACAGGCGCGAGGCCAATCTCGCAAGGGCGTTCAGCCTCGCCATAGATAACAATAAGTGGAGCGGAGGCTGTCATGTCTACTTGTCGCAATGTGATCGAACTGGGCCGACGGCAATTTCTGAAAAGAGGGAGTGTCGGTGTCGCCGGAGCGGCGGCGGCCGCGGTCACGGCCGGACCAACAAAGCGCGCCCAGGGCGCGGCTCTGGTCGACTATCCTGCCAATAGGCTCGCCAACGTCGCCGATCTGGCGGTCAATGAGCCCTTGGACGTTGCCTACCCGGATGACGATGCACCCGGTGTTCTCCTGAAGCTGGGTCAGACAGTGGAAGGGGGTGTCGGACCGGATGGCGATATTGTCGGCTTCTCGACGATCTGCCCGCACAAGGGCTTCCCGCTCCACTATGACGCGGAGCGCCGCACCCTCAACTGTTCGGGGCATTACTCGGTCTTCGATTGCGAGGCCGGCGGTCAGCAGACGTGGGGACATGCCACCCAAAATCTCCCGCAGTATGTGCTCAGGGTTGATGAAGAGGGTGAGATCTATGCCGAGGGGCTGGATGAGCTGCTCTACGGTCGTCTGTCCAACGTCCTCTGAGGGGAGGAAAGTCCATGGCCTACAAGCGACACACGGACCGGTTGCCAATCATTCCGGCCGACGCCCGGGTCCACAATGTCACTTGCCATTACTGCATCGTCGGCTGTGGCTACAAAGCCTACACTTGGCCGGTCAATAGACAGGGCGGGACTGCCGCCTCGGAGAACGTGTTCGGGGTAGACCTTAGCAAGCAACAGGCTGCCGAGACCGACGCCTGGTACGCACCTTCGATGTACAATGTCGTCAAGCAAGACGGCCGTGACGTTCATCTGGTGATCAAGCCCGACGTCGATTGTGTCGTCAATTCGGGCCTGGGCTCCGTGCGTGGCGCCCGGATGGCGGAGAACCGGCGCTCGGATGTCACCGGCACCCAGCAGCAAAGGCTGACCGAACCCCTGGTCTGGCGTTACGGCACCTGGCAGCCGACCTCATGGGACGACGCGCTCGATCTGGTGGCGCGCGTCACCGCCCGCGTCATCGACCCCGACGACGAGGACGATCTGTTCGTATCGATGTTCGATCATGGAGGCTCGGCCGGCGGCTACGAGACCACCTGGGGCACGGGCAAGCTCTATTTCCAATCTATGAAGGTCAAGAATTGCCGCATTCACAATCGCCCTGCCTACAATTCCGAGGTGCATTCGACCCGCGACATGGGGGTTGGTGAGCTCAATTACGCCTATGAGGACTATGGGCTTACCGACACGATCTTCCTGATCGGCGCCAACCCTTTGGAGACGCAGACCAACCTCTTCCTGAACCACATGGTTCCGGGTCTGCGCGGTGGCGCCAAGGTGATCATCGTCGATCCGAGACGCACCGTAACAACGAACGCCTGCGAGGTCGAGGCGGGCGCCGACAACGTCCTGCATCTCGCGATTCGGTCGGGTACCGACTTGGCGCTGTTCAACACGCTGTTCACCCATATCGCCGACCAGGGATGGGTCGATCAGGACTTTATCACCAACGCCACGTTCCGAGGCGATGTCGCCCAGGCCGAGAACGAGCAGTTCCCGGCGGCCCTGGGCTCGTTCGAGATGGCGCGGCAAGAATGCCGGATGTCGCTGGCCGAAGGCGCCGAGATCTGCGGGCTCGCCGAAGCCGACATCGTCAAAGCGGCCGAATGGATCGCCAAGCCGCATGATGACGGCGCGCGACGCAAATGCGTCACGGCCTATGAGAAAGGCATCATTTGGGGCAACGACAATTACCGCACCATCGGTGCCTTGGTGAACATCGAGCTGGCTACCGGCAATGTCGGCCGCGAGGGCGGCGGCGTCTGCCGTCTGGGCGGCCACCAGGAAGGTTACTTCCGGCCCTCGGAGGCCCATATCGGCCGGCCGGCTCCGTATCTGGACGATCTGATCATCCGTGGTCAGGGCAAGGTGCACCACATCTGGGCGAATGATCACTACAAGACGACCTTGAACGCATCCGAGTTCAAGCGGGTCTACAACCGCCGCAGCAACATGGTGAAGGAGGCCATGGATGCGCGCGCCGGCGCGACCCGCGAGGAGCTGATCGATGCCATCGTCGCAGCGATCGAGGCAGGCGGCATCTTCTCGGTCAATGTCGACATCATCCATACGCAGATCGGCCAGGCGGCACACGTCATCCTGCCGGCGGTCGAGTCGGGCGAGATGAACCTCACCTCGATGAATGGCGAGCGGCGGATGCGGCTGGTCGAGAAATACATGGACGGGCCGGGAAGCGCCAAGCCGGATTGTCTGATAGCCGCCGGCCTGGCGCAGCACTTGGAAAGGGTGCTGCGGGAAGAGGGGCGCGACGACTATGCCGATCAGTTCACCGGCTATGACTGGCAGACCGAAGAGGACGCCTTCATGGATGGCTACCATTCCGGCAATCCCGAGGTCACCTACGACCGCTTGCGCGCCATGGGCAATGACGGCGTGCAGGAGCCCGTTGTCGGCTATGAGGACGGCCAGTTGATCGGTACGAAAAGGCTCTATGCCGACGGTACCTTCGGTACCGATGACGGCAAGGCCCGGTTCTGCGCAAGCGCGTGGCGCGGCTTGCAGGCGCCAGGCAAGGCTTCCCAGCGGGCGGAATACGCCTTCCTGATCAACAATGGCCGCTCCAACATCAATTGGCAGAACTGGTTCTTAGATAAGGACAACGACTTCGTCGCCGACCGCTATCCTTACCCGTTTCTTGAGATCCACCCGGGCGATATGGCCGATTTGGGCCTGAACGCCGGCGATCTCGTTGAGGTCTATAACGATGTCGGCGCTACGCAAGCCATGGCCTATCCGACGCCTACCGCCCGGCGCGGCCAGACCTTCATGCTCTTCGGCGCGCCCACGGGAACCCAGGGCAATGTCATCAACCCAGGTACCAACGAGCTGGTCCTACCGAACTACAAGCAGACCTGGGCGAACATCCGCAAAATTTCCGATGCGCCGGCGACGGTGGCGCATCTTTCGTTCAAATCGAAGGAGTATCGAGCCGGCTAGAAGATTGGGAGGGCTTCGACCTTAGTCAGAGCCCCGTTCCGGCGTCGCCTGCCTTTTTGGCAGGCCTGACCATCGATCCGGCGGCTAGGACCGGTTGTCAGCCTGAAGCGCCGTGCGCGAGGTCGCGGCCGGCGGCTCCGTCCGTTGTGCCTCGGCTACCAGTGCCGCGAACCGATAAAAGCCGTGCGCCATTTTGCTGAACGGCAGCAGTAGGAAGAACGCCAGCACCGATCCCAAGTGCAAAGCCAGGAGAAGCGGTACGGCACCAGTTCCGGTGGCGGCATAGAGAGCCAGGCCCGAGAGCGCCACGAAGCCGAGCAGCAGAACGAAGGCCATCTCGCCGCCCCAGACGCCGCCGGCGCCGAGGGCTGCGTCGGCGCGGACCTTGAGCCAAGCTAGGCCGCTGCAGCCGATGACCAGGAGCACACCACCCGGAACACCCAGGAGCTTCGGCAAAGTGAAGAAGCCGTAGGGCGCCTCCCAGCCCATGCCGTAATGCATGATCGTGCCTGCACTGGTCGCACCAAAGCACAAAAGGAAACCCCATAGCGTCGCTTGGTGGAACTGGCGGCGGCGGTCCGAGAACCGATCCTCCTGCTCGAAATTGCAGCCCTGGTTCTGGCCGCCGGAAAGGTTTCGAAGCCTGGCTGTGTCGGCCAAGGCGGCAAGCAGGTGCCGCGGGCGAACGGGCGAGCCGCCAATGTCGGCCCAATAGTGCTTGAGACTGATTGCGACGGAGGCGAGCGGCAACAAAAACGCCGGCGTGAAGATCGCGACCATCAGACCGTGGGAGACGAATGCGTAAAACCCGTTGCCCGCCTCCGGGCGCAGGGAGCTCGCGATCATAAGAAAAAGTGCGGATGCGGCGACCAGAAGGGCTGCCATCGCGACGCCGCTTCGCTGAAAGAGGCGAGACAAGCCGCTCGGCCAGGCAAATTTCTCCCAGCTTCCGACCCGCACCTCGGCCAAGGCCGCCGGCAGGTTGAGGTCGAATTCGTGGGGCGCGGTGTACTGACAAGCATAGTAGCAACCACGGCAGTTATGGCAGAGATTGGCCAACTGGGTAACGTCGCCGTCGGCGAAGGCTCGCTGGCGCATGATCGCCGGAAACACCGAACAATAGCCTTCGCAGTACCGGCAGGCATTGCAGATTTCAATCTGGCGCCGAGCTTCCTGGATCGTGTCAGCCAACATGGGCGGCGGCTTCCCTTCCTGCGATGCGGCCGAAGACTGTGCCGATGGTCATGCCGAAACCGGCCAGATAGCCCTGTCCGAGGATTGAGCCGGCCATCGTCTCACCCGCGGCCCAAATGTTCTTGTATCGGCCGTCCGGTCCGCTGACGCGCGCTGTTTCATCGACCTTCAGCCCCAGATAGGTGAAGGTGACGCCCGTGCGCAGGCTGTAGCCGTAGAAGGGCGGTTCGGTGATCGGCCGCGCCCAGTTGGTCTTGGCTGGCTCGATGCCGTCGGTCGCCAAACCGTCCAGTTCGGTTGCGTGAAACGGTCCGTCCGGGCAGGCGGTATTGAACGCGGCGACGGTGTCCGACAACTTGGCGCCGGAAATGCCGAGCCTGTCGCCCAGCTCCTCGATGGTGTCAGCTCGTTCCGGCGGAAAAACCGACGGCATGAAAAGCTCCAGGCTCTTGGCATCGATGATCGCGTAGGCGACCTGGTCGGGCTGCGCCGCCACCAGACGACCCCAGATGGCGTAGCGTTTCGGCCAGACGTCTTCGCCCTCGTCGTAGAAGCGCTCGGCATTACTGTTGACCACGATTGAGAACGGCACGCAGTCCAGCCGGGTGACGATGCCGCCATCATATTTCGGCGCCCGTCCGTCGATCGCGACCGCATGACACTGGGTCGGATCGCCCACCGACTGGGCGCCTTGGTCGAGCATTCCCTGCAGCACGACGCCCCGATTGTAAGGGGTCCCGCGGATCAGAAAATTGCGCGCCGCCTCGCCCCAGGCGGTGGCGAGCCAATCGATATCCGACTGAAATCCACCGGAAGCGATGACGCAGGTCTTCCCCAGGAACTCGGTCGGTCCATCGGCGCCGTCGGTGGTGACGCCGGTAAAGACGCCATTTTCGATGCGGACATGGCTGACCATGGTGTCGTAGGCGACGGTCACGCCCAGATCCTCGGCCGTGGCGTAGTAGGCGTTGACCAACGCCTTGCCGCCGCCGAGGAAAAAGGCGTTGGTGCGGCTGAGCGACAGGGTGCCCTTGAGCGAAGGCTGGAACCGCACGCCGCGCGCTTCCATCCAGGGCAGGCAGGCTTCGGATTCGCGGATCGCCAGCCGTGCCAGATCGCGATCGGTCTCGCCTTTCGTCACCAGCATGAGGTCGTCGAAGTATTCGTCCTCACCATAGCTGTCGGTCAGGACCGACAGAGGGCCCTTGTGCATGCAGCGAAAGTTGCGGGTGTGCCGGCTGTTGCCGCCGCGATAGGGTTTCGGCGCGCCCTCCAGGAGAAGGACCCGAGCACCCGCCTCGGCGGCGGTGATAGCGGCACAGAGCGCCGCATTTCCGCCGCCCACGACGATCACATCCCAGACGTGATGACCCGCTTTCATGGCCTAGTCCGCAACCCGGTTGCCGACGGGCGCTGGGTCCGGAGCTGGCGTAATCGCGCCCGGTGTGACGCTTCAAGGTGGGTTCGCATGCAGCGCTCAGCCGCATCACCATCCCGGGTCCGAAGCGCGTTCAAAACCGCCTCATGCTCCGACACGGCTTCCCGGGCACGACATTCATCAGCCAGTGTCGAGGGTCCCAGTATCAGAAGCGCTTTTTGCAAAGCCGCCATGGACTTGACCAGAAACCGGTTCTTCGCCGCCATGGCCAAGGTCTCATGAAACAGTCGGTTCAGCTCGTAGGCACGTCGTCCGTCGCCGATAAACCTGGCCAAATCACCGTTGATCGCGTCCAGTTCCGAAATCTCGATATCCGAGGCGCCGCGTGCCGCCATCCGAGCGGCTGTCGATTCGAGCACCGTCCGCATCTCGTAAAGCTCCATGACCTCCGAATAGTCGAGCCTGCGCACGGTTGCCCCGACACGCGGCACATGGGTGACCAGCCCCTCGGCCTCGAGCTGCCGGATGGCTTCGCGGACCGGTGTGCGGCTGACCTCAAGCCGGCCTGCCAACTCGGTTTCGGTCAGCCGGTCGCCAGGGCTCAGATCGCCTGATCGGACCTCGGCCAAGATCCGGTCGTAAACGCTCCGTCCCCGGCGCGGTTCGAGCGCAACGATGGTGGCTTCATCCATTACCATGGCTGTCCTTGCGATTTTGCATCCATATGGATACAGTCGGATGCAATTATGTCAATCGAACAACATCCAACGGCGTTGGTCACCCGTTCCCGTCTGCGGACCGTCGCAATCGCTGCTGGCGGCGCCGGGCTGTTCTTCGTCGCCGGGCTTCCGCTGCCGTTTCTCTTCGGTCCAATGGCTGCGTGCCTCGTGGCAGCCCTTGCCGGCGCGAGACTGCAGGGATTAGGTCAGATAGCGATCGGGGCACGCACGATACTGGGTGTGGCGGTCGGGGCCTCGATCACGCCGGAGGTCGTCGGCCAATTGCCGCAGACGGCGCTCTCGGTTTCTTTTCTTCCGCTCTACATCGTCCTGATTGCTTTGATCGGCGTGCCTTACTTCACCAGGATTTGCGGGTTCGACCGGGTGACAGCCTGGTATGCCGCGATGCCCGGCGGGCTCCAGGACATGATCCTCTTCGGCCAGGAGGCGGGAGGCAATGTTCGGACCCTATCACTCATTCACGCCACCCGCGTGCTGATCATTGTCACCATCGCTCCCATCCTGCTGACCAACGTCTTCGGCGCTAGCCTGACCCATCCGATCGGCGAGCCGGCGACGGATGTCCCCCTTCATGAGCTCGCGCTGATGGGCCTGGCGGCGATCCTGGGCTGGAAGGGAGGCGAGCGGGTCGGGCTTTTCGGGGCATCGATCCTGGGGCCGATGATCGTCACAGCCGGCCTCTCGCTAGCCGGCCTCATCCACTTCCGCCCGCCGGCGGAGGCGATCCTCACCGCTCAGTTTTTCGTTGGTATGGGCATCGGCGTCTACTATGTCGGCGTCACTTTCGACGAGCTTCGCCGCGATGTGGCTGCAGGCGTTGCCTTCGTAGTCATTCTCGCTGGGTTGGCCGCGGTTTTCACCTGGATCGTGGCGATCGCCGGTCTCGCCGCGCCGACCGAGGCATTTCTGGCCTTTGCCCCCGGCGGCCAGGCGGAAATGACCGTGCTTGCGATCGTGACCGGTGCCGATCTGGGGTTCGTCATCGTCCACCACCTGACCCGGTTGGTGCTGGTGATTTCCGGCGCGCCGATCGCCGCTCGGCTGTTGCGGCGCAAGACTTAGGCTAACCGCGACCGCAGAACCTCGGGATTAATCATGTGGATAGGAGCGCCCGCGGCGAAAGCGTTGATCTGATCGAAAATGTCGCTGAACTGCAAATCGAACTCGTCCTCGGTCACATAGCCAATATGGGGCGTGCCGATGAGGTTGGGATGGCTGACCAGCGGATCGCCGGCGTCGGTGAGGGGTTCGGTGTCGAACACGTCCACCGCCGCCATACCTGGCCGGCCGGTGTTTAGTGCTTCGAGCAGCGCGCCGGACTGCACCAGCCCTGATCTGGACGTATTGACGAACAGCGCCTCGGGACGCATTGCGGTGAGGTCGTCGAGCGTGATCACATCCTGGGTGGCTGGCTTCAGCCGCAAATGGACCGAGACCACATCGCTTTCAGCGAAAAAGGCCCACCGGCTTTCGGCGACGGTCTGCCCGTCACCAGCGGCTCGCATCCGGCCCTCGTCCGAACTCCACCAGTGGACCCGCATGCCGAAGGCTTCGGCGTAGCCTGCAACGGCACGGCCGATCCGGCCATAACCGTAAAGTCCCAGCGTTCGTCCCCTGAGCGTCCGGCCGACCCCCGTCTGCCAAGTGCCCGCCTTGAGGGAAGCCATTTGCGCCGGAAGCTGTCGCATGCCGGCCAGGATCAGTGCCCAAGTCAGCTCGGCTGCAGCATAGGACGGCGTGTCGGAATGCATGTTCGAGCAAAGCAGCACGCCATTGGCCGTGCAGGCGGGGACATCAATGTGCGGGTAGACGCTGCGCTGACTTATGAGCCGCAACCTTGGCAACCGCGTGAGCAAATCAGCGGTGATCTTGGTGCGTTCGCGGAACAGCACCAGCGCGTCGGCTTCCGACAAGCGCTCGGCCAGAGCCCCACTGTCCTCCACATGATCGGTCCAGACCGTGACATCATGGTCGTTGAGTTTCTGGAAGCAGGGCAGGCCGCGCAGCGTGTCGAACCAGTCATCCAGGATATGAACCTTCATCTCACCGGTCCCGGATGTGGACGTCCTCGCTTGCCTTGGTCAGCTCGGCCAGGGCCGCTCGCACGCGGCGCCGTTGCTCCAGCAGATGGTTGAACTGAGCGTCACAGCCGGCGATCGGAGGCGGATAACCGTTGATCTCGTCGGCGAGGCACCGCCGAGCGGCAGCGAGCGCCGCAGTGGCCACCTTGATATGCTCGTCGACGCTTTCGGTCATTGGCGCCTCCCTTCTGCCGTTAGGGGCCGTTCCAGACAGCGGCAGGTACGTAAACATGGCCATCGGCCAATTTGCGTGCCGTGCGCACCAGGCCGGCCGAGCGCAGCCCGAACTCGCCGTTCTCAAGGGCGAAGTCTACCAGCACCTCGATTGTTCCCGAAGCATGTTCCAGGACGATGTTCGCGGGTGACCTGCTTGGACGTTCCAGAAGCCCGTCGGCCACGGTTCCGGGCGTCAGCGCGCAGGAGGCCAGACACTGCGAACCGGTAACGGCCATGGTCGGATGGGAGCTCCACGGCATGAAATAGCGCGCCGCAATGGTGCCACCTTCCCGCGCGGGTGCGAGCAGGCCGAATTTCGGCGTTACCGACTTCGATACGTCGCCCAACCCCATCCGTTTTCCGGCCTTGATCCTCACAGCCTCCATTCGCTCGAAAAAATGACGGTCGGTGTCGAGCTCCTCGCGGCTCTCATATCCGGTCAGGCCGAAATCCGTAGCGCGAGCGATGACCATCGGCATGGCGACATCCATGCAGGTGACGTCGATGCCCTCGATGTTTTCGCGCAGCGCTCCGGTCGGCAGAAACGCGCCGGTGGATGATCCGACGACGCCTTTGAACTTCAGCGCGATCGGTGCCGCCGTACCAGGTACCCCGTCGATGGCGGTTGTGCCGGCATAATCCGGCTGTCCACCCGGGGTTCCAAATTGGGCCTCGACCAGCGCGCCCGTATTGACGGCACGGATCAGCAGCGTGGTTCGCTCGCCCTGGGGTTTGATCAGTCCCAGCTCAATTGCAGCCGGTCCAACGCCGACCAGGATATTGCCGCAGGTCGGCTTGAAATCGACCAACTGGTCCTCGACGCTGGCTTGCGCGAAGAAGTAATCGATGTCGGCGTCCGCGTCCTTCGCCACCGAGAGCATTGCGATCTTCGTGGTCACTGCGGCGCCGCCGCCAAGGCCGTCGATATTGAGCGGGTGGCCAGAGCCGACGACGGCTACCAGCACTTCAGCCAGTTGATCCAGGTTCTCCGGCAGGTCAGCGCGTCGAAAGTAAGGTCCCCGCGAGGTGCCGCCGCGCATCAATACGTAAGGAATCGCGATCTGCGGCAAGGGCAGGGTCCTCCTCAGGTGAACGGCCAGGGTAAATCCACCGCGTCCTGCAGGAGGCCCGGCGGGAAGTCGCGGTTCAGGATGGCCGCCATCGTGCATATGAGGGCGATGCCGGCGGCGGTCAGGATGAGGGTCTTTGGCCAGCTGGTCTGAGCCCGGATCCGAAAGAAGCCGATGAGGAACACCAGAAGCGCGAGAATAAAGCCCACGAGCCAGGTCAGGCAGATCAGTCCCGCAAACCAGGCGAGTGTGGTCCAGAGTCCATGCGGCGCTTCGGCATCCTCGCCCGCGACCTCGCGATCGGCGAAGATTGTGTCGCCCTCCGGTCGGCGGATCATCTGGATGAGGAGGATGAGGCAGCAAAAGAGTGCGAGGCTGCCGATCACCAACGGCACGATCTTGTCGGTGATGTTGAAGTCCGAAATCATGTTGGCGTTGACGACCGCGATCAGCAGATAGAGCGAGACCACCAAAAGGAAGATCAGGGGTGCTCTCTTCGAGCCCGAGACGGTCTCGCCTTCGGACATGATCTGCTTCGCCTGGCGGATGCCGAAGACGATCGAGAGGACCGTGATGACCAAAAGCACGATCACGATCGGGCTGAAGATGTACTCGATGCCATCCGAGAAACTGTCGCGAAACCGCAGACTGGCAATCTGAAACGCCTGGTTCGAGAACTTTTCGATCGGGCCCGACAAGACGAAGCCGATCAGAAAAGCCGGCCGTGACCAGTCGAAGCGGCGCAGGAAGATGCCGATGAGCCCTGCAATGAACAGCGCCAGGAGGTCCTCGAAGTTCTGTCCGGACTGAAAGGCCGCAAAAGAGATCAGCATGAACAGAAACGGAGCCAGATAGGTGAAGCGGATCGTCGTGAGCTTCGCGATGCCTCCGGCGGCGGAGATGCAGAGAACCGTGCCGACCACGTTGGCGAGCGCCAGCAGCCAGACGATCGAGTAGGTGATATCGAGATTGTTCTTCAGCATCGCCGGGCCGACCTCGATCTGGCCGGAACCCAAAAGCGCAACGGCGCCGATGAAGATCGCCATGGAGCCTGAACCCGGAATGCCGAACAGCAGCGTCGGGACCAGCCCGCCGCCCTCCTTCGCGTTGTTCGAGCTTTCAGGGCCGATGACGCCGCGAACCTGCCCCTTGCCGAAGGTCGACTTGTCCTCGGTCGATTGCACCGTGTGGCCATAGGCGATCCAGTCGACGACCGAGCCGCCCAAGCCCGGAATAACGCCGACAATCACACCGATGAGCGAACAGCGGATCGAGAGCCAGATATTGGCGAACCAGTCCCGCACTCCCTGCAGCCAGCCAGCGCCGAGCCGGGCCTCGCGGGCGATCGACCGATCCTGCCTCAGCAGCGAAACGATTTCGGGCACGGCGAAGATACCGAGACCGACAATCACCAGTTGCAGCCCGTCGACCAGATAGGGAATGTCGTAAGAGGCCATGCGCAAACTGCCGGCGGCGGGAGCCTCGCCGATGGTTCCGATCATGATCCCGAGGCCTGCTGCGGCGAGGCCTTTGAGCGCGATGCGTCCGGCGAGGATCGCGACCATGGAAAGCCCGAGCGCCGTGATCATCAGCATTTCAGGCAGGCCGAAGGCGAGCACCAGGGGCCGCGCGATCAGAATGAACAAGGTGAGGAAGGATGCGCCGACCAGGCCGCCGAAAAGCGACGATGCGAAAGCAGCGGAAAGCGCCCGTGCCGCCTCACCCTTGCGCGCCAAGGGAAAGCCGTCGAGCACCGTGGCCTGGGAGGCCGAGGATCCGGGAATGCCCATGAGCACCGACGCGAACGTGTCGGAGGTGGGCACGACCGCGACCATGCCGATCATCAGGGCCAAACCGAGAAGTGGCTCCATCCCGAACATGAACGGAAGGAGCAGCGACAGGCCTGCGATGCCGCCGAGCCCCGGAAACACACCGACGGCCAACCCCATGACAACGCCGAGCACCAAATAGCTCAGCACCAAAGGTTGCAGGATCAGTCCCCACGCTTCGGAGAGCGCAGGCAGAGCGGTCGCGAGAACCTCCATGGGGCGCGTCCTAGCTCAAAGATGTGTCAGTTGCGCGGACGCCCCGGAAGGCCCCGGGAGCGTCCGCCGAAGCGATCAGCCGCCGAGCTCGACGCCGTAGGCTTCCTTCAACCAATTGATAACGAAGGCTTTTGCCTCGTCCGGAACGTTGATCGCGGACTCCAAGGCATTGGCGGCGCCTTCGCCGACATAGACCGGATACTTGCCGACCTCCTGGGCCGCCAATTCGGCGAAGTCGTCGCGCGAGCGCACGGCGTCGAACGCGGCGACATAGGTGTCAACGACCTCCTGCGGGGTGCCCTTCGGCAGGAAAGCCAGTTTCTGGACCGGGAAGCCGGAAATGAAAAACGCCTTCCAAGCGTCCCAAGCTTCGCCGGAGGTCTCACAGCCGTCGGTCGCCTCGCAAACCTCCTTGAAGGTCGGGATGTCGGGGAAGGTCGGATCGCGAACGATGTTGCCGTCGTCATCGAGCGCGCCCCAGCTCATCATCGGAACCGCTGTTCCGGCCTCGACCAAAGGCGCGCTTCCGGAAAGGTAGGCCGCCGAGGTCTGGTAGTCGATCGTCGCCTCGCCGCGCTCAAACATCAGTCGGCCGTCACCGCGGCCCTGGATCCCGAAGACCGGTTCGACGTCCATGCCAAGCATCTGCCAGGCCAAAAGCGGCACCAGGTCAAGACGGGTCGCCCCTTGCGATCCATAGATGAAGGTCTTGTCCTTCAACGCGTTGGCCGAGCCGTCAAACTTGGCGCCGTCCTCGGCGTTGAGATAAGCCACCCCGCCGGTGCCAGACGCCATGACCGGGATCCAATCCCGATACTCGTAGCGGACGCGCGGGTCGTCCAACAGATAGGGAAACTGGGGCGAGCCGGAGGTGCCGAACAGCAGCGTGCCGTTCTCGTGCTCCTGCTCCTGGAACCAATTGGCGCCCTTGGTTGAGCCGGCGCCAGGCATGAATTTGACGACCACTGTCGGGTTGCCCGAAAGCTCTTCCGACAGAAGTGGGCCGAAGAAGTTGGCCCACCGCGCCGAGCCGCCGGTTTCCGAGAACGGTATCACCCACTCGACGGTCTCGCCGGAAAGATCGACTTCGGCCTGAGCCGGCAACACCAGCGCTGCCGCGGCTGCAAACCCGATCGCGCCGCGGCGGGACAATGCCATCATGATTTGGTCCTCCCTTTTGACCATTGCAGGCGGCGCGTCCGACCCGACGCGGCGTCCGTGATTATTCAAGAGATTGATTCCCCCGAAGATGTCACAACAATGGATCGCGAAACTTGCGCGAAACTTGCGGCGCCATCATGCGGATAGCCGTCATCGAGGACAACAGTAGCCTCGCCAAGGCGATCGCTTACCGGCTGTGCGATCTCGGCCACGCCGTGGACATTCTTCACGACGGCGACGAGGCGGATCAGTTTCTCGCCTCCGAAGGCGCCGATCTGATCGTGCTCGACATCAAACTGCCCGGGCAAGATGGACTTCAGGTGCTGCGCAATCTTCGGGCTCGGGGCGCCGGCACGCCGGTGATCTTGCTGACCGCGAAGGGAGACACCGAGGACCGGGTAAAAGGGCTCGATGCCGGCGCGGACGATTATCTGATCAAGCCGTTCGAGATGGATGAATTGGAGGCCCGGATCCGGGCGCTGTCACGGCGCCGCGCCCTCGATTACGGCACGGAAGACCGGATTGGTTCGCTGGTTTTCGACCGGACGGCCCGAAGGCTCAGCGCCAACGGTCAACCGCTGGATTTGCCCCGGCGAGAACTCGCGGTGTTCGAATGCCTGCTGGAGCGCCGGGGCCGGCTGGTGCCCAAGACCAACCTCATCGATTACGTCTACGGGATCGGTGCGGACGTCGAGGAAAGTGCCATCGAGCCGCACATCTCGCGCCTGCGCAAGCGGCTGTCACCCCACGGGGTTCTGATCAAGACCGCTCGGGGGCTTGGATACATGCTCGAGCCCGGCAAATGATCACCTCAGCGATATCGCTGCGCCTGCGCCTGCTGGTTCTCCTGCTTCTCCCTTTGACCGTTCTTGCTTTGGCGCTCGGCTACTGGCGATATACCGAAGCAAGACACACCGCCGAGACCTTGTTCGATCGGTCCCTTCTCGCCACGGCTCTGGCGATTTCGCGCGATGTGGCTGTCTCAGGCGGAGACGCGCTCCTGCCATCAACGCTAGATCTGATGCGCGATGCCGCGAGCGGTGAGATCTTCTACCATGTGACCGGCCCCGGCGGCATTTACGTCACGGGCTATGCCTACCCGCCGGTATCTCCCAATGTCGGCAGACCCGAACCGACACCGACCGAGTACTTCGTCGCCGTCTACCGCGACGAGCCGGTTCGGGTGGTCCGGATCATAGAAGATATCGCACTTGATACGGCCGGCGCTTCGATCGTGACCGTCTGGCAGAACATGCGCGACCGCAATCTGTTCGCCAGGCAACTGGCGCTCCGCGCAGTGGGTCTCATGGGGGTGCTTTTGGCGGCGCTGGTGTTCCTGGTCTGGTTCGGCGTCAGCCTGGGCCTGCGTCCGCTGAGCAATCTTCAGCAGGCGATCGAGGCGCGATCACCACAAGATCTCAGCCCGATCAGGCGTTCGGTTCCGCCGGAGGTCCGAGGCATCGTCGGAACGCTCAACCAACTGTTCGGGCGGGTGGAACGGAGCATTACCGCCCATCAGGCATTCATCTCGGATGCAGCGCACCAGCTCCGAAACCCCGCGGCCGCGGTGCTCTCCATGGCCGAAGCGACACGCGACGCCGCTTCGGACGACGAGCGCAAGCGCCGAGCCGGAGAGGTCGTTGACGCCGCCCGCGCGACCTCACGGATCGCCGAGCAGCTGTTGTCGCTCGACCGGCTGCGCCAGGACGGTGTGGATTTCAAGAACGAGTGTTTCGAGCTGGGCGCGCTCGCCCGGGAAGTCTGCGCGCCGCTGGCCGCCGACGCGCTTTCCGCAGGACTGGATTTCGACCTCGTCGGCGAGCCGGCCCCGATGGTGGTGACCGGAGACAGGCTGCTGCTGGCGGAATCCTTCAAGAACCTGATCGAGAATGCGCGCCTGCACGGCGGCCCCCGCTTGACCAAAATACGCGTCGAGATGGCACGCCGGGACGGTTTCGCCGAGGTCACCGTCGCGGATGACGGTTCCGGTTTGTCCCCGGACGACGAACCTCTGATATTCAGACGGTTCGGCCAGAAATCACCGGGGAGCGGCAGCGGCCTCGGCCTGTCGATCGTGAAGACCGTCGCCGAGCGCCACGGTGGTGGTCTGAGGGTCAATGACGTGAGCAGCGGGGCGAGCCTGACCGTGTCGCTGGCGTTACGGAACCAATGAGGCGATGCGATCTGGGTTATCCGCAACCATTGGCACGCTCAATTGAAAGACCGTGGGCGGCCATCCAAATAGCCTGTGCGCCCTGATCTCGTCAGCCTTGAAGCCGCGTGGCTCGGCCCCAATCGACGGAAGAAATCTCCAAATCATCGCCAGGATGCAACATCACCAGCGACCGTACGATTGAGCGCCGTGGAGGACCATTCTCCGCCAAAGCCTCATTTGTTAAGGTCAATGTGCGTGGAAATTCACAGGAGAGCTTATGGGCGCGAAGGGCGCGATAAAGCGCGTTCAACTTATGGTGGCGGCCTTCCTCATAGCTTATGTCGTCGTCGCGGTCGCTGGTAACCTGTTCGCGCAACGACGCGAGTATTTTCCTTTTTTCAGCTGGTCACTGTTCTCCAACGTGCCGAGCCAGCGCTCAACCTTTGAACTCTACATTCACCAGACCGGTGATCAGAGATACTCGCCACCGCGCAACTTCTTTGATCTGCCAAACGAATTTCGCGCTGCCCGCAACCGCTCGTCCACCGTTTCGAAGGCGGCCAAGGGATTGGGTCGGGCGATCCAGCGAGACCCGGACAATCTGGACCGAGCTCGGACCGTGTTCGAGGCGCATCTTTTGCGCGAGCATAACCTTGTCGAGTATGAAATCGCGCGTGTTCGCTTCCGCCCGCTCCATCGCCTGCGTACCGGTGAGCTCGATCTATATCGGCCCGTAGGTCGCTTCGTCGCCAAGCGGGCGCCTTGAGGAATGACCCTGCTGGTCCGTTCGCTCTCGTCGTTGCGCTGGTTGAACCATCAGCTTGCCGGCGAACGCATGGCCCCGCGATGGCGGCTTCACAGACCAATGGCCGAACGGGCGGCCATGGTCGTGCAGGCATACTACGCCGTCAGCCTCTTCATGCTCTACGACCGCTCGCGGGAGATTGCGAGACTGGACGGGCGCGCCGGCGACCTCGATCCGCTATGGCCGATCGCCTGGCTGGATTGGGTCGGCGCCGACCTGGGCGGCATGCTCATGGCACATTTGGCGATTGTTGGTGGCCTAGGCGGTCTGCTGTTCTGGCGGCGGTTGTGGGCGCGCGTTCTTGTCAGCCTCGCGCTCTTGCAGTTCGTCGCGCTGAACAATTCTTTCGGCTTTATGGGGCACGGCTACCATAGCTGGTTCTGGATGTCGGTCGCTTTATGGTTCCTGCCGAACGGTAGGCCTCCGAGCGGCAGCCGAGGCCGCTTCCACACCATACGTTTTCTTCTCGGGTTCAGCGTGGCGCCCGCGCTGATGCTGCTCTTTTACTCCCTGTCTGGCCTTTACAAAGCCGTGTTTGCGATCAGTGCGCTCTTCACCGAGGATATCAGCGGCCTGGCTCCGCAGGCGATGGCCCTGACGCTGGCCTGGCGGATCTTCGAAACCAACGCCGAACCGCTCTGGGCTCATCTGGTGATCGGCCAGCCGTGGCTTGGCTGGCCGCTCTATCTCGGCCTCTACTATGCTGAGCTCTTCGCCTTCATGGTCTTCTTCCGGCCGCGCCTGCACCGGCTCTGGGGCCTCATCCTTATTCTATTCCACATCGGCACATTCCTGTTCATGGACATAACCTTTCCCGAGCATGTGCTGATCTGCGCGCTATTTCTCTTCATGTCGCCGTTCGAAGCCGGCTTGCACGGCTATGGTCGCGCTCTGGCGGCGCTGCCGCTTTTCGGACCCATCTTGCGTGCCGTCGCCGCGTCGCGCGGTGCGCCTTCATCGGTTGGCCGGGAGCGCTTTTTGCCGTGAGCCGGGTCGTCTTCGAGGCGATGTCGGGTGTCGCTCGCATTCGATGTCGGTGCGGCCTCCTCTCCTGCGGAGGATCTGATCGGCTGTGACGCTCGCCACAGCGTCAGGAGGATATGTCGGCTTGCCTCATTTCGTACCTTGAGTGGATCACTCAGCAGGGGGATCCTTTGCTGGTGGAACGTCCTACGCCGCTCTGCACGGCCGTACGCCCAGGCCATGATTTGGCGCTGCTGTCGGTCGGCGGCCGGCTGCCAGCTGCATTGTGGTGGGTCGATTGCAGCCGAGGAGTCGCTAATGGTACCCTCCAGTCAACGTCTCGAGCGTCGGATCAATGCAAATGACCTCAATGTATAAAAGATGCGTTATGCCGTTGAACCTCAGCGCGATCATGGCTGGTGTCTTCCTGATATTGACCGGTGCCCTGCCGGCCACGGCGCAGAAAGACAATGACCGCGTGGCGCTGGTTATCGGCAACGGCGAGTACCAGCACCTGCCAGCGCTACCCAATCCGCTCAACGATGCACGGGACATGGCGGCGACGCTCTGGCAGGCCGGTTTCGAGACCATCGAGGTCATCGATGCCAACCGCGAGGAGATGCTTGCGGCCATCGCCGCCTTCGCCAAGCGCCTTGGCGAGGGAACGGACGCGGTTTTCTACTATGCCGGCCACGGCGTGCAGAGCGACGGTGCCAACTTCCTCCTGCCGATCGACACCGCCGTCGAGCATGCCGGCGACGTTTCTCGATATGGCATTGATGCCAACGAGATCGCCGGCCTGATGGGCGCCGGCAACGCCCGGATGAATGTCATCATTCTGGACGCCTGTCGTGACAACCCGTTTCTCGACATGGCCGATGAGCCGAATCTGATCACGGAGCTGCGCGAGATCGACGAGAGTCTGGTGATCGCCAATGCCAACACGGAAGTGGTCGTTCGCTCGACCGCGAGCGGTCTCGCGCCGCTGCAGACCAATCGCGCCGAGACGATTGTCGGCTATTCGACGGGCCCCGGCGAGGTTGCGCTGGACGGTGACGGCGAGAATAGCCCTTACACCGAAGCGCTGTTGGAGCACATCAACACGCCCGGCCTTGAGATTGACATCATGTTCCGCCGCGTTCGGGCCTCCGTACGGGAGATTACGGACGGATTTCAGGTGCCGTGGGTTGCGAGCACCCTGGAGAATGAGTTTTACATACGCCCAATCGTCGAGACGACTGTTGTCGGCCTCGACGAGGCTATGGACGAGCGAATCGAGGACACGCGCAAGCTCGGCCTCGCAGCGCCCGACAGGCTGATCGACGAGGCTTTCTGGCGGATTGTTCGCGCCAGCGACGTCATCGACGACTATGGCGCTTACCTGGAGCGTTACCCGAACGGCGTGTTCGCCGATGAAGCGGAGCGCCGGATTGCCGAGCTCGAAACCAACCCGCAGGCCGTACCGGCGCCGACGCCTGCCGGCGAGGCCATCGAAGCCTATCTCGGCGTCGGGCCGGTCAGTGCCCCGATCGACGATCAGGTCCTGGCGACCCGTGGTGCGGCGCCTGCGTTTGAGGTCACGTCGGCCCCGACCTCGGGCACGTTCTTCCGACCGGACGAGACACCGATCGGAAAGGGCCACCTGCTGAGCTCCGAGGACCTTCGTGGTCTTACCTTTCTGCCGCGCGTCGGGACCAAGGTCGTCGGCGTGCCCGAAGACCTGGAGATGAAGCCACTTACCACCGCCGATCCGGGCGAAGCGCTCCGCGTAACGGTCTCGAGCGAGCTGCATCCGTGCGACACGCTCGCCGGTTTCCGGTACGCACCCGATCGGGTTTGGGACGGGGTCCAGGCGTCCGTTCTCCGCGTTGACCCGGGACCGGCGATCGAAGCCTGTGAGCAGGCGATCGCTGACTATCCGGACGTCAATCGGTTCCGTTCGATGCTCGGCCGCGCCTACCGAATAGACGGGCGCCTCGACGACGCGGTTCAGATCGCGAACGAACTCATCGAACGCGGCTATCCCTCGGGCTATGTCGGCTTGGGGACCTATTACATGAACGGCTGGGGCGTCGAGATCGACTATGAGCGCGCGCTTGAACTCCTTCAGATCGGGGATCAACACGACCTTCCTGCCGCCCCGTTGCGTATTGGCGAACTCTACGAGGCCGGCTGGGGGGTGCCGCAGGATTTCGCAGAGGCAGAACGACGGTTCGAGCGGGCGAGGGACCTTGGCAATGCCTATGGCACGACCCGTATGGCCCGCCTTTACCTCCGCGGCGACGGCATGCCGGCCGATCCGGAGCGGGCAATCGAGCTCTTCACCGAGGCAGCCGACGCCGGCGAGCTGTCGGCGCAAGTGACGTTGGCGCGGCTTTACCGCGAGGGTGATGTCGTTCCACAGGACCTGGAGGAATCACTGCGCTGGGCGCGTGCTGCTGCCGGCACCGGAATGCCGTCAGGCGAGAGCGCGCTTGGCCGATACTACGAAACATTGCCTGAACCGGAGCGGGACCTGAACGCCGCCGCCTTCTGGCTCGGCGAAGCAGACGCCAAGGGGGATCCGTGGGCGCCGATCTATCTTGGTCAGCTCTACTTGGACGACGAGTGGAGCGGTCGCCAGCCCGACGTTGCGCGCACCTACTTCGTCAAGGCGGTTGAGCGCGGCAATACTGATGCCGCGAGAAATCTTGCCAAGCTGTACGATGGCGGCGGGCTGGACGATCCGGCACGGTCGCTGCGGTGGCACCAGACCGCTGCCGAAGCCGGCAACATCTGGTCGATGCGGGATCTTGGCCGAGCATTGTTGCGTGGCGAGGACATCGAGCAGGACGTGGCCGCCGGTCTAGCGTGGCTGGAGCGAGCCTCGGTGGGAGGCAATCCCTGGGCCCAGAGAGACCTTGGTCGGGCCTATTTTCGCGGCGACGGCGTCGAGGCGGACCCTTCGCTAGCGGCACGTTATCTGGCCCTGGCAACGACGTCCGATGACGCCGACGCAGCCGCCGCCGCGAACGATTTGCTCGATCGCGTCGATCCGGTCGATCGAGTGAGGGCGACCCAGTCACTCCTAACGGAACTAGGCTTCGATGCCGGCAGCCCTGATGGTATCGCCGGTCCAGCCACGACATCGGCTTTGGCCGCCGCATCCTTAGCGCTCGGGCTCAGCTCAAATGATCCCGCCGCGGCCGATACGTTGGGAGCACTTGCAAGAGCTCTCAACGACCCAAAGCAGTCAACTGACGCCGTTTCGGTCGAGGAAGCCGGCGATGAGACGCTGACGGTCGAATAAGGCGGATTTCGCCGCCCCTGATCCGGTTACTTCAAAGAGCCCGCCGTCAGGCCGCGGACGATGAACCGTTGGCCGACGAACATCAGGATGATCGCCGGCACTGCCGCCAGCACCGAGGCCGCCGCCATCTCACCGTGAAGGATCTCGTACTGGCCGGCATAGGACGCGATCGCCACCGGAACGGTCATGGTTTCCTTCGCGGTCAGGTTCAAAGCGATGCCGAACTCGCTCCAGGAGAAGATGAAGGCCAACAGGCCGGACGCGATCAGACCTGGCGTTGCCAGCGGCAGAAGGATTTTGCGGAACGCGGTCGTCCGGCGGCACCCGTCGATGATCGCGGCGCTCTCCAGATCACGGGGTATATTGCCGAACGCCGACATCATGAGCCAGATGGTCATCGGCAGGTTCATCACGATATGGGTAAGGATGAGTGCCGTCAGCGTATCGAAGAGGCCGAGATCGCGAAAAATCAGATACCAGGGTCCGACCAAGGTTATCGGCGGAATGATATTGAAAACGAGCGTCCACGCCTAAAAGAGCCTTTTGAAGAGCTGAGACCATCGACGCCATGACAGCGAATAGGCGGCCAGAGTGCCAACGATCAGGACGCAGACCGTGTTGGCAACACCAACAATGAGGCTGTTGGCGAGGTTGCGGAGGAAGTCCGAGCTCTTGCCGAAGAGAACGCTCTGATAATTGACCCAGGTAGGCTCGAACGGGAACTGGCCCATCAGGATCTGGATCTGATACTTCAGAGAAATCACGACGATCCAAGCGAAAGGCGCCACGATCATCACCAGCGCAAGGGCGACGAAGCCCCAGATCGCTGCCACCCGCCATCGCTGCCTGACCATCAGTTTTCCCTGGCTTTTCGGCGCTGAACCAGGGCAAAGGTCCCGAGATAGGCGCAGACGATGGCAATCGAGATGATCGCCAGCAAGGCCCCATAGCCAAGCTGATTCTTCTGGAAGAAGACCTTATAGACGTAAAGGCTGACCACTTCCGAAGAGGTGCCGGGGCCGCCCGAGGTCAGCAAAAAGATCTGGTCGAAGACCTTGAAAGCCACGATCGAGCGGAAAATGAAGGCGACCGTGATCGCCGGCCACATCAGGGGGATGATGATGTGGAAGAGCTTTTGGCGATAGCTCGCGCCGTCAATGCTCGCCGCTTCCATGAGTTCGTCGGGCAAGGCTTCGAGACCCGCCAGGAGGATCAGGAAAACCAACGGCGTCCAATGCCAGATGTCGACGATGATGACGGCCAGCAGAGCTGTCTCGGTCGATCCCAGGAGATCGACCGCTGGCAGGCCCAGCGTCGTCAAGAGGTCGTTGATGACGCCGAATTCCGGATTGTACATCAACCGCCAGATGCTGCCGATGGCGACCGGGGGAACCAGGATTGGCAGCAACATGCCCGTCCGGATCAGGCCGCGGCCCAGGGTCAACTCGCTCACGGCGAGCGCGAGAGCAAAACCCAAAACCATTTCGATCGCGGTCGAAACCGCCACGAAAATCAGGGTGTTGATCAGTGCTCGCCGAAAGATCCAATCGTCGGAAAGTTTCGTCAGATTGTCGGAGAAAGCCGGCTCGCGGATCATCTCGCCGCTGACGAAGTCGATCCGCGATCCGCTCATGACGACCAGTTCGACCAGCGGATAGACGGTCAACGCCAGAAACAGAATCGCAGCCGGGAGGATCGCAAGGAGCCTGAAGTGGCGATCGATGAACGCCCAAATTGGCTCCAGCAGGTCTTGTCTCTGTTTCCACGGGTCTGCCATCTTGCTACCGGGAGCGGTCGAGAGACGGGCGAACCATCATCTCACGGCGGCGCCCGCCGCCAGCTATCCGCGGTTCAAAGATCCGGCAATTGACCGGTCTTGCGGTCCGATCCCGACAGGACCGCGAAGATGTCCTTGGCGGCCGTGTTCAGCGCCTCATCCGCGCCCATCTCGCCGATCAGCGCCTGGTTCAGCCGGAGGCCGATGATCTCCTCAACCTGCGCGCCCTCCTTGTACATCATCACCTGGCTCGCGCTCTCGACTGTGGTCGCGTAAGGCTTCATCCAGCGGAAGCGATCCTGTTCGGACAGAGGACCACGCAGGACGCCGATATGGACCGGAATGCCGCCGCTCTCTGCGTAGGCGGTCTGCGCTTCTTCGGTGAGAAAATATCTGACGAACTCCATGGCGGCGGCTTTGCGGCTGTCTGGCACATTCTGGGGAATGCCCATCTGCCAGGTGCCGAAGACCGGATGCTTGGGCTCGCCTTCGGGGTTGGGCATCGGGGCGAACTCAATTTTGCCCACCACGGCCGATTTCTGTGGGTCGTCCATCTGGGCTTGGGCGGCGACCACGATCGCGGCCTGCGCCGCCTTGCCGGTGACCAGCAGTTGGATCATCTCACCCTGGCCGATCGCGCCCGGATTGTCGGTACTGCATTCCTCGTTGATCTTCAGGAACTGATTCAGCGCCTCCAGGTTTTCGGGACTGTTGAAGGTCACGGTGAAGTCACCGTTCTCCGGATCTTTCACGATCGATCCGCCATGAACCAGCATGTGTGGCATGAAGGCGAAGGCGATCGGATTGCCGCGCTCACCCCGCAACACGGCCCCATAGGTCTCCGGCGGATTGTGGGTCGCCGAGCAGGCGGCCATCACGTCCGCATATGTCTCTGGTGCCTGGTCGATGAGGTCTCCCCGATAATACCAGAGATGAGCGTTCGCGTTGGGCGAGAAGGTCATCAGCCTGCCGCCCTCCGAGGTCGGCCACTGTTTCTCTTCGTTCCAATAGACCGCATCACCCGCGGTCGAGATTTCAGGGCTAAGCTCAAACTCCGGATCGATATCGTTGAGGGGGGTCAGAAACCCGCCTGTGTAGAACTCCACGACCCAGGGGGCGGTCAGGTTGACCAGATCATAGGGGCTCTCGTCGCCCCGCACGGCATTGCGCGCCTTCTCCAGCATGCCGGGGAAGGGGGTGCGGTCAATGTTGACCGTATTGCCGGTGTCGGCCTCGTATTTCTCGACGACCGCTTCGAAGCCCGCGTACCACGGCGAGTTGTTGATCAGGATCGTGATCGGGTCAGCCGCCCGGGCCACGGGCGCCGCCAGCACCAGCCCGGTGACGACGAGGGTCGTCTCAACGCCTCTTCGCAGTCGCTTGGTCATGGTCTCGTCCTCCCTTTTCCTTATGGCGTGCGGCCGGCTCGCTCAGCCTTCAGTTCGTGACCGGCAGTCCGTAGCGGTGGTAAATCTCCCTCGGACATTCGTGGGCCCTCAGGACGGCGACGAGCGCCTTGGCCAGGCGGTCTTCGATCGCCGGGTCGCGGAACGGCGTGGTTTGTTCAGGATCGGTGGCCAGGTCGTAAAGCCGGGTGCCGATGTCCTGGAACGCCTCCTTGTCGTGGATCGGGATGCGGTCGGCCGTCATCAGCGCGTCGATCTTCAGAACCGGCATCTCCTTGGTGAAACCGAAGGGTTCGCGGAGCGTCGCCGTCTTCATTTCGTCGGCTCGGAACAGCGTGTTCACGTGCATCGGCATCAGGGTGTATTCGTGCAGACCCGGCGCGTAGAGGTCTTCCGGGTAGAGGTGATAGGCGAACCGGCCGTCGGTGATGCCGATCGGGCCACCGAACATGCCGTAGACGGCAACCTCGCGTTCGGCCTCGTTCAGAACCGACAGGCCTTGCACCTCTGCTGGAACCGGGATGCCGAACAGATCGAGCAGCGTCGGCATGAGGTCATGGGTCTGGGTGAGCTTGGCCGACCGTGTTCCCGCCCGCTCGGGACGGCGCGGATCGTGAACGATCAGCGGTATGTTGGCGAGTTCCCGGTAGTAGGGCTGCAGATTCTTGCCCCACCAATCGTGCTCCGAGAGAAGAAAGCCGTGGTCGGTGGACAAGATCAGCGCTGTGTCTTCCCACATGTTGTGGGCGTCCATGTCGTCGAGCAGCTTGCCGAAATAGGCGTCGCACATGGCCACGAGCGCCGCGTAGTTCGCTCGGATCTCGGCGATCTCCTGGGGGCTTTCCTTGACTTTGGTGTAGAGCGGCCAGTTGAGGACCCCGCCGTTATAGCCGGTCTGATAGGCCTCCTTGAACCGCTCGGGCGCGCGGAAAGGCTCATGCGGATCGAAGCATTCGATGTGCAGAAACCAATTGTCGGCGCGGCGGTTGGTATCCAGGAATTCCAGTGCCGAGGCATAGCATTTGGGGCCGGGATAGTCGGCTTCGTCGACCATGAACTCGCTGTTGATCGCGTGCTGGAGCCGGTAAGACGCCCGGCCCTCAGCCTCTTGGTCGGTGCCGAAATGGTAGTGTTTCGGCGAGTAGATCTCCCGAAACCGTTCCATCGGTGGTTCGACCATGGCCTTCCAGGCATCGTACTCCTGGCCGCGGATGAAATCGTAACTCGAAAAACGCCCGTGATAGCTGGCGCCGCCATCCTCGAAGTAATGGGCGTGGTCGGTGACCATATGGCTGTAGATGCCGGCCTGTTTCATGAGTTCGGGAAACGAATTGTCGAACGGTTCCAGCGGTCCCCAGGACCGGTGCATGAAGTTGAGCCGGCCAGTGTGAATGTCGCGGCGCGCAGGCATACACGGTAGGGAGCCGACATAGTGGTTGTCGTAAGTCGTGGCCCGCCCTGCGAACCGATCGAAGTTCGGCGTCTTGACCTGACCGGCTCCGTAGACACCGACCGCCGATCTGTTGAGCGAGTCGAACAGGCAAAAGATCGCGCGCATGATGGACAGGCTAGCTGTCGAAATCATAAACGGCTAATGCATAATCTGGATATGTTATTCACTGAGCGAATGAATGGATCCTTACATCGCGCTCGTCAAAAGGTTCGTTGAGGTCGTCAAGATCGGTACGGTTCAGCACGCCGCGGCGAAGCTCAACATGTCTCAGCCGGCGCTTACCCATTCGATCAAGAAGATCGAGGAGAGCTTCGATTGTCAGCTGTTCGAGCGCACTAAGAGCGGCATGGTCCTGACGTCGGCCGGCGAGCGCCTTTATGCCAGATCGGTCCGTATCATCGAGGAGCACAGCCTCGCCAAGCTCGAGATGGCCGACGTTCTGCAAGGTCGCTCCGGAACCTTACGGATCAGCGCTGGCACGGCCTGGGGATACTGCTTCCTGCCTCCGATCATCCGTGACCTGCAGCAACGCTATACGGATCTGCGGGTCGAACTGGATATCGCCCTGACGCCCCACGCCCTTCCGCGCCTCAGGTCCGGCGAGGTTGACGTGGTTTTCGGCATTTCGATCGACGCGTTCGACGAAGAGCCCTTGTTCACGAAACGCTCTCTTTTGCGGTTCCGCTTCGCCGCTGCCTGCGGACCGAGTTCCCGTCTCGCCCGCAAGGCATCTTTGAAGCTCGCCGATTTCCGAAGCAGCCCGCTGGTCCTCTATCAGGACGACGAACAGCTCATGCATCGGGTCATCAACCAGATCGAAAAGGTCATCGGCCACCCTCTGAAGGTGGCGGTTAGGACAAGCTCACTGCTGACCGCTATGGAGCTGGTCATGACCGGACCCTACGTCATTTTCCTGGCCGAACCCTTTCTGCGAAAATTCCATCAGCGAGGGATTCGACTGTTACGTTTGAAGGAAGATCTGCCCTCCTTCGAGACATCCATCTATTTTCGAGATAGTTTGCTGCGCACACGGCCATTCGATGACTTCATGTCCAGAGTACTCGACTTGACCGCTAGTGATGACGGGGCGGCTTCGCTCAGCTCAATCTAAGCTTCAGATTAACGGTTTCTCGCCGAACACCGCATCCGGCCACGGCCTCGCCCGACGTCAATCGGGCCGGTTGCCCCCGAGCGCGATAGGCGGCGCGTTCTTAACCCGTGGTGCACGGCAGCAGATGCTGAGCGCCACCCTGATACCTGCACCGGACGCAGGTTGTGACCTAAGCCCCGTTGGTCCCTCGTTCATTTTGAGAGTCCTCGGGTTTGATAGTCTGGAATGTCGGAGTTTGCGAGCGCGCCGGGAGTGGAGCCAGCATCGAGCTCAAGCGAGCGGCGCGCAGCGGGCGTTAGCCCGCCC
>JBHJGP010000011.1:0-98762 GCA_050331695.1 Geminicoccaceae bacterium | reverse complement strand
CAAGACTACAACCATGTCCGCCCTCACTCCTCCCTGGGCGGGCTAACGCCCGCTGCGCGCCGCTCGCTTGAGCTCGATGCTGGCTCCACTCCCGGCGCGCTCGCAAACTCCGACATTCCAGACTATCAAACCCGAGGACTCACAAAATGAACGAGGGACCAACGGGGCTCAGGTCACGATGATTAAGGCCCGGGTGGTCTGTCGGATGGGCAGGCTTGAAGGAGATGTGCGAGGACTAAGAGCACTGCCTTGGCCCGCAAGTCCCAGACGCCGGCGAGCCTAAAGTGACAAACGCTCCGTTGTAACCATCCCCTGGCTGGCGCGGTCCAGTGACAACAGCGAGCAAGGCGCTACGGCTCGGACAGCACCAACCGCCACAGAGCCCGCATATCGTCGGTGCGACGCGCCCCGTCAGCCTCAGCGCTTCCGGTGTAGGCGCCGAGCCACGCGAGGTAGGTCACTCTGGCACGCTCCAGGGCGGCGGAATCGGAGAGACCGTAGTCGACCAGTAATTCGGCCATGTAGCCAATCCGGCGCGCGTCCACCCGCTGTAAGGCGGCGCTGGCTTCGGTGTCTTCGCTGGCCCAGGCTCGCACGCTCATCTCCAGGCGGCCGTCATCGGCGGCGCAGGTCTCCAGTAACCGGAGGAGCCGTGCCGAGGCATCGCCGCCACTTGCCTCATTCGCTGCAATCGTGGCCTCGGTGCTTTCGGCGTCCCAGCGGTCAAGCACCGCGCGCAGCAGCGCAGCGCGGCTTTCGAAATGCCAGTAAAAACTTCCCCGTGTTACGCTGAGCGCCTTGGCGAGCCGGTCGACCCGAACAGCCGCGACACCGCCCTTTTTGAAGGCCTCATAAGCCGCATCGACCCAGTCCGATTGAGAAAGGTGCACGGTTTCCGATTGCTCCATACACCATGTATTGACAGATCGTCGATCGGTGTCAATGCTGCAACCATACACTATGTATGGAGATCGAAATGAAGCTGAGTTCATTGGCCGTGGCCTTAATGGTCAGCGTCCTACCCGTTTCTGCGAAAGCCGGTGAGCGCACCACCGCGGAACAGCGCAATGTGCGCACCGTGTTGCGGCTTTTCGACGAGGGATGGGGCGCTAACGCGGATTGGGAGACGGTCTGGCGCGAAACCATGACGCCCGATTTTACCTATTACTTTCATTCCCACCCGCCGCAGGTGGGGCTCGAGGATGCGATCACCTTCAACCGCGCCCTCTTTGCCGGCTTCCCGGGACTCGAAGTATCGGTTGAGGAGATTGTTGTTGAAGGCGATGTCGTTGTCGTGCGTAGCCGTTTGACCGGCGCGCAGGACGGCGTGTTTCTGGGCGTGCCGCCCTCTGGCGAGATCGTCGATGTGTCTGACGTGACGCTAGTCCGTTTCGTAGACGGACTGGTCGCGGAACAGCACTATTTCACCGACCTTCTTGCGGTGATGACAACGATCGGAGCTGTTCCGAAGCCGTCTGAGTAAGCCGGTTCGACGCAGATCATCCGCGCGCTCATGCCGGCTTGTTCCACAACGATCTCGCCCCGGATGAGAGGCAGCAGGCCTATCTCGTCGACGTTGGGGGCGGCATCCGCGTCGTTGATCTGCAGACCGGCGAAGACTGGCGCTGGCCGGATGGCCATGAAAGCAGCCAAGCCGAGGACATCGATTTCGTCGTCCGCGGCAAGAAACTCACCGACCCCGAAGGCGCAACGCACCGCACGGGGCTAAACCCGATCACGCCCCCCTGAACGGCACCCGGATCTACTTCGGAAGCATGAACGGAACCCCGTCTCAACGATGCGCCGGCGTCGAAGGGCGGCGAGATGACCGAACTGACGGGGTTCTACTACATCGTTCAATTCCGTCCGCTGACGGACGTCACGCAGGGACGCCGTATGTCATTATTGCGCCAACGACATGCTGGGCAACGGATTGGCGGATGGGGTGGGATTCGAACCCACGAGCCCCGTGAAGGACTGCCGGTTTTCAAGACCGGTGCATTCGACCACTCTGCCACCCATCCAGGCGCCGCGAACCGCTTGATATCCTTCGGCCAATGGCCAGTTCAATCAAATTTCCTCCATATGATGATCCAACGGCAGGGAGCGGTGATGAAGACCCGATTCAGCGGCCCGGTCGGGCATTAGTGACGCAGGTCACTGCAACTCAGAGTTGAAAATGCGATGGTCCTGCTCAGGGACATAGGAGGAAGCGATGACCGCACGTCATTTCGTTGAACTGTCGCCTGTTGAATTCGCCGAGGTCATCGAAGCGCTCAGGCTTCGAAAAACCAGTCAGGAACCGAACTCTGCGGCGTGGCGTCTTTGTCATGCGCTGGAGGCGACAATGGTCGTCCAAGGGTTGATCGAGCTAGAGGATGCTGATCTGGCAAGCCGCGTATTTGCACGAGATCTCAGCCCGGCGTAAGACTGAGCACCCTCGGAATTAGACGGCAGCGAACCGCGCCGGAAGCAGCGCGGTTCGCGCAGTTTTGAAGCCTGTCGGGCGGGACCAGGACTCCTCTAGGCGCCCTCATCCTGGCGAACGGCTTCGAACTCGATCAGGAGCTCGACCTCGTCGCCGACAAGGCCGTTCTCCACAGCATAAGTCATGCCGAAATCGCTCCGATTGACCGTGGCGCGCGCGGAAACGCCGACGACATAGGGTGGCTCGCCGCCGCCGGGCGCGAACGGATAGATGTCTGCCTTGTTCAACTCGAGCTCGAAAGTGACCGGGTTTGTGACGCCGCGGATCGTGAGATCACCGGTGACCTCGCCGGTCGTTTCCGTTTTCTGGGTTGCGCTGTCGGCGGTAAAGGTGATCTCGGGATTGTCCTCGACCGCGAGAAAATCGTTGCTGCGGTTGTGATTGTCGCGCCGCTCATTGTTGGTGAAGATGCTCGCCGCCTTAACGATGACCTCGATGTTGCGAACCGCCGGCGCCTCCTCGTCATACTCGAAGGTTCCCTGTCCCTCGAGGAACATGCCGAGCGTGTCGGCGTAACCGATATGTTGAACGAGAAAACCGATCGAAAAGTGTTCGGGATCGATCCTATATCTGTCGAACTCCGCCTTAGCCGCTGATGCGGTCATGGTCATCAGGACCGCTGTCGCCACAACCCAACGCATGAAATCCTCCGCTCATTCGTCTTTACCGACAATCGTAGATCAGAATGCAATCCGAAGCGGCCGCTTCAAGGGACACCGGAACGGAAGTGAGCCAGGTACCGAACCGACGAACCAGTTTTTGGGTGGAGGAGCCGCACCGCGGCGCCCTCAGGCACGAGCCGTTCGAACCGGGCCCCGGGCCTGTCGTACGCACGCTTTTCTCCGGGATCAGTGCTGGTACCGAGCGGCTGGTCTTCAAAGGTCTGGTGCCGCCGTCCCAATACCAGATCATGCGGGCACCCGCTCAGAGAGGCGACTTTCCGGCGCCCGTCGCCTATGGCTACGCCGCCGTCGGCCACGTTCTTGCGGGATCGGCAAACCTTAAGGGCCGCCACGTTTTCGCGCTACAGCCCCACCAGTCCTGGTTCTCGGCCGATGAACCGTCACTGGTGCCGTTGCCATCAGCGGTGCCTCCGGACCGAGCCGTTCTGGCCGCCAACATGGAGACCGCTCTCAACGCTCTCTGGGACGGCGAAATGGCAGGTGACGAAAGGGTGGGCGTGATCGGAGCCGGCGTGGTCGGCTGCCTGATCGCCTATCTCTATCAGCGCCTCGCGGGCATATCGCCGGAAGTCATCGACATCGACCCGAGGCGGGTCGAACTCGCCCGCGGACTTGGCCTGGATGCCCGTTTGAGCGAGCAGGCAACGGCCGATCGGACCGTCCTGTTCCATGCCAGTGGCCATGGTGATGGTCTGGTGCGCGCCTTGGAACTGGCGGCCTTCGAGGGACGGATCGTGGAGCTAAGCTGGTACGGGTCGACGCGGGTAAGCCTGCCGCTGGGCGAACGCTTTCACGCCCAGCGCCTGTCGATCATCAGCTCTCAGGTCGGCCATGTCGCGACCTCGAAGCGGGCGACGGTTAGCCATCGCCAACGGCTCGAGCAGGCCCTTAGCTTGCTGGACGATCCCGTGCTCGATCGTTTGATCAGCCACAGGGTCCGGTTCGAGGATCTGCCCGATTTCATGGCCGAATTGGCCACCACCTCGAAACCTGTCATGTGTGCCTGCGTCGTCTATCCCAATCAAACAGAAAACTGACGGAAGGAAACGAACGGATGTATGCGCTCGGTGTCCGCGATCACTTCATGATCGCCCACAGTTTCAACGGCGAAATCTTCGGTCCGGCCCAAAAACTCCATGGCGCCACCTACGTGGTCGATGCGGAGTTCCGCCGCGACACCCTGGATGCGGACGGTCTGGTCGTGGATATCGGTCTCGCATCGACCGAGTTGAAGGCTTTGCTCGCGGACCTCAACTACCGAAATCTCGATGATGAAGAGGTTTTTTCGGGCAAGAACACGACGACCGAGTTCCTGGCGAAGGAGATCTTCGACCGGATGGCCGGGCGAGTTGCCGATGGCCGGCTCGGCGAGAACGCCAAGGGCTTGACCGCGCTCAAGATCACCTTGTGGGAGTCCCACATTGCTTGGGCGGCTTTCGAGGGCGAGCTCTGATCTCGTTCACACTTGCGGTTCCGGGCGACCTGGATACACCGACGGGCGGCTATCTCTACGACAAGAGTATGGTGGAAGGGGCCCGTCGCCGCGGCCACCAGGTGAGAGTTCTCCAGCTTTCGCCCCGCTTTCCCGAGCCCGATCAGGTGTCGCTGGACGATGCCGATCGTCAGTTGCGGGGCGTGCCCGACGGCGAGCCTCTCGTGATCGACGGTCTGGCGCTCGGCGCCATGCCGGAAGTCGCGCGGGCTCATCGCCAAAGGCTGAAGCTGATCGGGCTTGTCCACCATCCTCTGGCCGATGAGACGGGCATTGATGCTGATCGCTCGGTTGCCTTGTTCGACAGTGAGAAAAGCGCGCTCAGCACCGTGGTCGGCACTTTGGTCACGAGCCCGTTCACGGCGAGACGCCTGGCCGATTTCGGCGTCGAACCGGCCCGTCTTCGGGTCGTGGTGCCGGGCACCAATCGCCTCGCCATCGCGAATCGGCGGGACCGACCCCCCTGGCGCCTTTCCTGCATCGCCAGCTACACGAGGCGCAAAGGTCATGACGTGCTGCTGGACGCGCTCTCGCTGGCACAAGACCACGCGTGGCGTTTGACCTGTGTGGGCGCCAAGGGGTTGGATCAGGTCTGGGAGAAGCTTTTGGAGGACCGGCGCGGGGCTTTTGGCGACCGGGTTGAGCTCAACGGGCCGGTCGAGGCGTCGGCGCGCGATGCGCTTCTGGCCCGGACCGATCTGTTCGTTCTGGCCTCGCATTATGAGGGTTACGGCATGGTTCTGAGCGAAGCGGTGGCGGCCGGGGTTCCGGTCATCTCAACAACAGGCGGCGCAATACCATCAACCGTGCCGGACGGCGCCGGTATCCTGGTCGAGCCGGGCGATGTCGACGCCTTCGCCGGGGCGCTTCGGGACTGGGCTTCGGATCCGCAACTGCGAGCCAACCTTCGGGCCGGCGCCGAGCGAGCCCGTCTGCAATTGCCGTCCTGGGATCAGCAGTGCGATCTTTTTCTGAAGAGCGTTACGGAGTTGGCCCATGGATGACAGGTTTGAAGGCGATTGGCTCAGCCTTCGGCAATCGGCCGACCATCGGGCCCGGCTCAATGAGGCGACCGATGCCTGTCTCGCCTGGTGCGGCGGTCGCGGTGGCCTGAGCGTGGTTGATCTTGGCTGCGGGCAAGGTTCGGGCATGCAGTTCCTTGCGGAACGTTTGACCAGCGGATCGCGCTGGCTGCTGGTGGACCATGATCCGGCCCACCTCGACGCCGCATCCGCCGCCGCCGCGTCGATCGGCGTCGAGGCGGAAACGCGCGTCGTGGATCTGGCAGCCGCCGATTTTCATAGTCTTCTTGAAGGACGGGACTTGGTTACCTGCGCCGCGCTGATCGACCTGGTGAGCGAGGATTGGTTGGATCGGATGGTCGAAGCTGTAATGGCGCGCGCCGGCGCGTTGCTCGTGGCGACGTCGATCGACGGGCGGGTTGGCTGGTCACCGGAACTGGCGTTCGATCGCGACATGCATGCCTTGGTTCGAGCCCACGAGCGTCGCGACAAGGGGTTTGGCCCGTCCCTGGGGGGGGAGGCTGCGTCCACGCTTGAAAGGAAGCTTCAAAGTCAGGGGGTTTCCGTCGTGACCGCCGCTGCCGATTGGGATCTGGCCGAAACCCAAGCGCCTCTTCAGCAGGCCTATCTAGCAGGCATTGTCCAAGCGGCCTTGGAGCAGGCACCCGATCGCAGCGATCGGATCCGGGCCTGGGCTAATCAGCGGCGCGCGGCGATCGAAGGCGGACGGTCTCGGCTCATCGTCGGCCATGCGGACCTGTTCGCTACCGTCCGCTAAGGTTCGGCCAGATCGAAGTCGAACAGGACGTCATTCCCCAGGAGCTCGGTCCGAGTCGGCGGTCTCCGGGCATCATCGAGCCGCTCAATCACCGGAAGCTCGATCGATGACCTGCCGGAGCCGATGATTAGCGGGGCAACGGCAAGCTGGAGGAAATCCAGCGTTCCGGCCTCGAGAAAGCCCGACACGGTTTGTCCGCCACCCTCTACCAGGACGCGATTGAAGCCACGCACCCGGAGCGCGTCAATAACCTCTTGCGGGCCGAAATCAGGCCCCAGCGCGATCGCTTCGACCTGGTCGGGCAAATCGTCGCGACCGCTCTCCCCGAACACGGTAACAGGCCCCAGGCCATCGTCGAAGAGAGGGGTTTCCACGGACAGACGACCCCGGCGGTCGATCACAACCCGTCTTGGATCGGCACCTTCCACATGGCGAGTGGTAAGGCGCGGCTGGTCCAGAGCGACGGTAGCGCCACCGACCACCACCGCATCAGCTAACGCCCGCAAACGGTGCAGATGGACCAGGCTTTCAGGCCCGCCGATATAGTGGGAGTGGCCGCTTTGGGTGGCGATCCGGCCGTCGACGCTTTGGCCCAGGTGGGCTAGGACCCAGTGCTCGGCGACCGCAAGCCTGGTCCAGCGACGAAACAGCGTTCTCACATCCGATGATATGAGAGCGGGGTCGCCCTCAATGTCGCCGGACGGGATGAAGAGACGGATATCGGCGTCTACGGTGGTAAGCATCCAATATGTTGCCTCCGGACACGCGATATCGACGTGGCTGCGCTCAAGCGCAGACCTTTCGCTTTGATGGCGGTGTTCTCTGGAGAGCTTCGCCAAAGAAAGCAGGAAACGCCATGCCCGATCTTGGTCGGCTGTTGTGCTACTGTGCGTGGGATTACTCAAAGGACAGCATCCAAAGGTCTTGCGGGAACCTCACGACTTCACCCGGTGTTCATCTGTCGCTGGTCAATCTCAACCGGCAGCCTAGTTCCCAATCCGCACTCCAACATTTCGAACAAACGTCTCGGTCGACAAAAACATGATGAATAGAACCCAGGCAACGATCGGTGTCGATCGCTGCATTTTCGAGTTGCGCCAGGGTCGGGCGGTTTGCCTCGACGGCTATGATGATCGGCTTGTTTACGTCAGCGTGGAAAGCGATCTCGAAGCGTCACGATCGTTCCTGGAGGAGCTGGCGGGAGACACCGTCCAACTGCTGCTCACGGCAAGCCGCGCCAAGCGACTTGGGCTCGGTGGCAAGCCGCTCGCGATCTCCCTGGACAGCGCCTACGAAACCAATTGGATCCGCGACCTGGCTTTTGCCGATCCAGGACCACTGACCGATTTCGCCGATGTCGGCAAAGCTATCGACATTACGGACGATGCGCTTGTTGCTTCGGCCTTCTACGTGGCGCGGGTGGCTGAAGCCCTGCCGGCATTGTTGGCGGTCAGGACCAGCCAGGCGGCGCGGGCAGGAATCGACCGGGCGGTCAATCAGGGCATGGTCCTGACGGCGTCGGTCGATGCTGTGGCCACCTATCGGCGTTCCGCCACCTCTCAGGTCTACCGGCTGAGCGAGGCTCCGGTGCCATTGGCGGCTTCACGGGATGTGCGGTTCGTGGCCTATCGGGGTGCGGATGCTCTGACGGACCATCTGGCGATCCTGGTCGGCCAGCCCGAACTCCAGGAAACGCCATTGGTCAGGCTGCACTCTGCCTGTATCACCGGGGACGCGTTCCACAGTCTTCGGTGTGACTGTGGCGAGCAGCTTTCCACCGCGCTCGATCGAATGGCCGAGGCGGGTCATGGGATCGTTTGCTACCTCGCGCAGGAAGGCCGGGGCATCGGCATCGGCAACAAGCTTCGAACCTACAATTTTCAGGACCATGGCCTGGACACGCTCGAGGCCAATGAAGCGCTTGGGTTCGCCGCTGATGAGCGGGACTTCGCCATCGCCGCGCGAATGCTGGAGGATCTGGGCATCGGTTCGGTCCGTCTTCTGACCAACAATCCCGATAAAATCGGCCGATTGACCTCGGCGGGGATCGATGTCTTCGACCGGGTGCCCATGAACGCGACGTTGAACCCGTTCAACCAGCGCTACATTTCGGCTCGGGTCGAAAAAAGCGGCTATATGTTTGGCGAGGGCCAGGTCGCGCGCGATGACGCGGCGTGAGTTCAAGGAAGCGGTAGCGCACGCATGTCACGGACGATGGCGATCAGCGCACTGACCATATGTGCTAAAAGCGCGTGGCCCAGGTCGGGGGTGGCGCCGGCGGCATCGCCGGTGACACCGGCTGGGTTGAGATCCTCGGCCAGCCAGGAGAGACGAACGTCGCCGACATGACTGAGCCGCTCGCTCCGCTCGACCAGGGAGGTCTCTTCGGACGGAAAATCAGCCATCTTCGATCGTCCGACCAAAGTCGGCCTGCACGCCAACATGATCGATGTTTCGATACATCCGCCATGGAGACCAAACCGTTTTTCGGCGGCACCGATGAGGCCCTCGGGTTCGCCAAGCCGGTAGGTGTTGGCGACGACTGCCACCATGCCAAGGCGCTGGCGCGCTTGCAGGGCGACCACCTCGGCGAGACTACCCTGACCGCCGTGGCTGTTGACGATGAGGAGCTTGCGTACACCGCTGCGATGAGCCGCAGCGGCGATATTGAACCAGATCCGCAGAAGAAGGTCGGCGTCAAACGACAGGGTGCCGGGAAACGAAAGATGTTCAGTGCTTTCACCGATGCACTGGTGGGGTAAAACCCAAAGATCCAAATCGGCTGTGGGCTGTGAAGCCAAGGCGTCCAGTACGGCATTGAGGATCATCGCGTCGGTACCGACCGGCAAGTGGGGGCCATGCTGTTCCGTTGCGGAGATTGGCAGCATTGCAATCGTCGCCTGGTCATTCACATTGTTGAAATCGGTCGTTTTCAGGTCTTGCCAGGCGTGAACGGCCATTCGAGGTCTCCGGGACGAGATGGGCGGCGCAGGATCGGTTGAGGGTCACGCGCTCGGTGAACAAGGGCGAGTGTGCAGGTGATGCAACCGGTTCGCGACGTTAAAGTCGATTTCTTCCGTGGGATTGCGATGTTCATCATCTTCATATCCCACGTTCCCGGAAACTACTGGACGCTTCACATCCCAGCGCGCTTCGGTCCGAGCGACGCAACCGAGATGTTCGTGTTCTGCTCAGGCTTTGCCTCGGCCATCGCCTTTGGCGGAAGCTTCGAGCGCAATGGTTTTTTCGCCGGCTGTCTCAGGGTCGTGCAGCGGGTCTGGCAGATTTACTGGGCCCATATTTGCCTCTTTTTGATCATCGCCGCGCTCACGGTGTTCGCGACCGACTATCTGGACACCCGTGACTATGTCAAACAGCTGAACCTGGTCCGGTTTTTCGAAGAACCTGGCGAGGGTCTCGTTCATCTTCTGACCCTGACCTATGTGCCCAACTATTTCGATATCTTGCCCATGTATATGGGCGTATTGGCGCTGTTGCCGATTATCATTCTCTGCACTCGGATTCACGTCTACGTCGCAATGATTTTCTCGGTGTCGCTCTACGCTGCGGCTTGGCATTACCAGCTGCAGTTCCCGGCCGAATGGTGGAGCAATCGCGAGTGGTTTTTCAATCCGCTCGGCTGGCAGCTCCTGTTTTTCACCGGTTTTCTTTTCGGAGCTGGCCTGGTGCGGGCACCGGAGCCCAACAAGTGGCTCATTCTCGCCTGCATCGTGTTTGTATTGGCGCTGATCCCGCTCAAACACTGGGCACTCTGGAAGAGCCATCCTTTGTTCACCGAGCTCAGCTACTTTTTCTGGCCGTCCTTTGCCAAGACAGATTTTGGCATCGCCCGCTGGCTCCATTTCATGGCTCTGGCTTACCTCGCTGTCTGCCTTTTGCGCGGTCGTGAACATTGGCTGGCAGTCCCGGTCCTGGCGCCGATCATCAAGGTCGGTCAGCAGGCCTTGCCGGTTTTCTTGACCAGCATGGTCCTGTCGCGGATCGGCGGGATGGTGTTCGATGTGTACGGAAAGAGTGCCGCGGTTCATTTGTGGATGCACGCCGCCGGCTTCTTGGCTCTTATCGCGACCGCCTACATTGCGTCGGTGTTCAAAGCGCAGCCCTGGCGCAAAAAGCCGGCTGCGCCAGCGCCAGCCCGCGCTCTTCCGGCGCAGAAACCGCGTCAGCCTGCGGTAAGGCAGGGAGGAACGATTGGCGTGGCGGCGCCTGCCTACGCCCACGCACCGGAGCGATAATACCCGATCTCGTATATGAACAAGGCCAAGAGGGCTTCATGCTTCTGTGGCCCTCGCGGATGAAGGCAAAATAGCCGTCCGTTCATCGAAGACGGGGCTCAGGCGAAAGAAAAACGGCGGCTTGCGCCGCCGCTTTCCGTTTCTCAGCTTGTTTGAAACCCGGTCTTTTACCGGATGTTGATCCGGCTGGGTGCCGGCGTCGGTGTGCCGGTGGGCTCCACAGCGCCTGTCAACGGGCCGCCAACCAAATGGCGATATCCGGCGGCAGCAACTTCAGGCACAGGCGCATATTCTTCCGGTATCGCGCAGACCGCTCGATCGCGCATCCATCGGCCGAACGCCGGAATGGATGTCCAGCGGGCGATCGGGATCGAGAGCCCCAAACCGATGATGACCGGTGCTGTCCACGGCAGGATCGACGGGGCCAAGAAGTAAAGGGACGTGCCGAGGCTGAGGCCGACCAGGGTTTGTGGCCACAGGCGCGAGGCCACGACAGCCCAGGGTAGGGCCTGGTCGGAGCGGATCTGCGCATTCCAACTGATGGTCTTGCCCCTGAACAGCCCGATGATGAATAGGGCCTGAGCCATGGCAATCACGGGGCTTACCAACATCGAGAGCAAAAACTCGATGAGACCGGAGCCGAAAATCGCCAACCCACCACCGTAACGTTCCCGCGACCTCGCATGCACGAGCACATCGATCATACCCGCAATTTTGGGCGCCAAAGTCATACCGACCATGGTGATCAGCATGCCGATGCCGAAGGTGGTGACGTCCATGTCCCAAGGTAACGGAACCGAACCCGTGGACGGGCCGACCGAGCCTAACAGACCAAAAACGCCGCCTTGCGCCAGAGCGACGGCCATGAAGGCCAGCCAGGCAGGACCCGAAACATACATCATAACTGCAAGTGCAAGCTGCACCTGTCCCATCGCATGGAAACGGACATGGGACAGAAGGTTCAGATACTGCAGATTGCCCTGACACCAGCGGAGGTCGCGCCGCACGAATTCCAGGAGGTGCGGCGGATTGAGCTCGAAACTGCCGGTCTCTTCCGGGATCACCGCCACATCGTAGCCGGCCCGGCGAACAAGAGCGGCTTCAACCTGATCATGGCTGAGGATGCGACCGCCGAACGGCGCTTCACCGGGCAGCGACGGAAGACGGCAGTGCTCTCGAAACACGTCCAGGCGCAACAGAGCGTTGTGCCCCCAATAGGGTCCGGCATTGCCCTGCCACCAGGCGCTGCCCGTGGTGTAGGCGCGCATGCCGTGGCGCATGCCGAACTGGAAGATCCGAGCAAACGCGCTGCTCGCCGGCAAGCCGACCACCAAGGATTGCAGGATGCCGAGACGGGGATTTTCCTGCATCAGCCGGACCAGCCGAAGTACGGCGTCGCCGGTCATGAGGCTGTCGGCGTCGAGGATCAAGGCCTGGTCGAACGGCTCGCTGCGGCGTTCCACGAACTCCCAGACATTGCCGGCTTTCTGTCCGACATTTTCGCTGCGCCGGCGATAGTGAATCTGGTTCGCCCGCGGCGCCAATCTGCGCCACTCGAGAAACAGCCGCTCTTCCTCGCGGGCGATCTCGGGATCGTTGGTGTCGCTGAGCACGAAGTAGTCGAACCGGTCGCCTTCACCGGTGGCATCAATGCTCTCAGCCGTGGTCCGAAAATGGCGAAACACCATCTCCGGGTCTTCATTGTAGACCGGCACGATGACCGCGGTTCGGCTGGTGATCGCCGCGTCCTCATCCTGAACGCGCAGATTGCGATCGACGAACGCCACGGGATCTCGTGCGAAAAGTCTGATCGCCAAGCCGATGATCGCGTTCCAAAGACCGATCACGTTCCAAGGCAAGGTCAAGGCAAAGCAGATAAGAATCGCTAGATCAAAGAGCGTGAACCCGTTTGTCGTCAGGATCATGACCATGGCGATGATGGACGCGATCAACGTGACCGCGACAAGCGAAGCGAAGATGGTGCGGCGGCGCTGAAGCGGCGGAGCGGCGTGGAGGATGACCTGGCCAGCCTTCACGACACCAAAACCCTCTTTCAGGCGCTCGCTCGGAGCGTCTTGATCGAACACGACTGCGTTTCTCCCACAGTACCAACAACCCGATTGCCGCCGGCTTGTTCCTCGGGTTTGCCTTCGGATGGGCTGGATCACGCCGCCGTGCGATCCTGCCAGAGCTTCGTTACGCGCCTGGACGACAAAAGTTGCCACTGATCACTTGAGTTGTGTACCTACAAACAAGCACACGTGAACAGCTGTCAATGTTTGATGAGTCTCCCAGCACACTCCTTTACCGGTCTCCTCTTAAACGTTTGAACAAGCCAAATTCTTCCCTCTAATCAACTTATTTTTTGCAGCGCACCATCGGATGCAGCATCGCCGTAAAAGACGTACTCAGAGAGCGTGAAGAGCGTCGGCAAAGGGACTGCCCAAGGCGCTGGCGTGAGCTCGTGGTGAAAGGACGTAGCGCCGGGGTTCCGTGGGTCAGATCGGCTAGCGAGCGCCCGCTTGGCAATCCGCCGGCAGATATCGACGCGCTCGTCCTGAATGGGCAAGGCTGGCAAGCGGCCACCGCAGCCGGTGAGTTCCGGCTCGATTTCCCCCCTGCGGCCGGCCGGGGCCGATTTCCAAGCTCGGTTGGCGAGAACCATGGCGACGGCTTCCAGAAGCCGAACGTTGCCGTCGGTCCAGCGCCGCAGCAGTTCGACGGCGAGACGATCCTGGGCTGATGCCAGATCGAGGGATGGGGTGGGTTTTGCGGACATGTCCGGCTTCCTCAGTGAAAGACTGTGGCCAGTTTGGAGCCGGATTGGTTAACGGTTGGTGACTGAATTCTCGCCGAGGAGCGTTTTTCGCAGGCCGTCGACGCCCTTGGGTCGCTAAACCGAAAAGGCGGTATTGGCCTGGTAGGTCCGAAGACCGTAGAGGCGACCTAGCGCCAAGGGGCCGCTCTCGCAGACCAAGGCGTTCGCGACGGCATCGATGCCATCGTCGCGGTTTCTGCCGCCCGGTCGAAAATTGCGCATCTCGTCTGGCAGGGGACCGGCCATGACCCGCTCATGCACGTGGAGTGAGCGAGCGGCAAGTATCGGATCGAACGCATCGACGATCCGCCGATCCTTGTTGGTGCTTGAGTTGTGCTCGAGGACACGGAACGGCAGCCGCTCAGCGCGCAGGCTGCGCCGCAGCAGGTTGGGAAGGAAGGCGCCGATGCCGTTGGTCTCGACGGTGACGCTTGTGAGCATGGCGGCCTTCATGATGGCGGTGACCTGCCGGCACATCTGGGTTGCCTCATCCACTTCCTCAGCGAGGGTCGGATCGTGGCTGAGATAAGCCAGCTGGCTCAGCCAGTAGCCGCCCTGCCTGTCATTATAGAGGACGGCGACAACGCTGCCGTCGCTCTTTTCCCGGTCGCCGAAGGAGGGATCCCACCAACACACACCGCCCGCTAACTCCCGGTCTTCGAGCATCAGCCGGCGTTCGCCGTTGCCCTCGATCAACCGAGGCTCGGCGGCGTAGACTTTCAAACGGGCTGCGTCGAGACGCACCTCCCGAAGGTCCACAGGCTTGAGAAGCATTTGGCTTTGGAAGCGCAGCGGCCCTGCCTCCTGCCTGATTGCCTCGACCTTGGCCGGGGTAAAACGCTCGGCCCAGCGGCACCGGCCTTTCTCGTCGATCAGCGGCAAAATGAGCCGGTTGAAATGCCCGAGGAAAGGCTTCATGTCCGCCGGCAGATCCGCGGCATCCGCATAGATCGACAGATGGCTATGGGGTGTGCCGACATAGAGCTGCAGGCCACCCGGCACCAGGATGAAGCTGAGCTCACTCAGGCGCGCCCTGAGGTCCTCTCGTTTGCCGTGGGCGTCGGCCGTGTTGGGCACCTCGACATCGTCACAAATAACGACATCCGCCCGCGTCCCAGTGAGGTTTGCCGCGAGACCCCGCGCCAGAAGCGACGGATCGCGCTGTTCGCGGGACCGCTCGACCGTCACCTTATCCGAACCCCACTGGTCCGCTCGGCCTGGAACGAGCTGACGGGTGAGCGGGTGCTTTTCGATAATCCCGCGCACGTTCTTGACCATCTTGCTCGCGAGCTGGTGTTCGGCTGAAAGGACCAGGATCCGCAGATTGGGATCCTGCAACAGGAGCCACGCGCAGTACAAACCGGTCAGGGTCGATTTACCGGCGTCGCGAAACACCATCAGCAAGAGGCGTTCGTCGCCGGCGCTCCAGCGGTCTTCCAACCAGCGGGCGATGTCGACATGGAGTTCCGGCGTGCCGAAGTCCTGAAGACGATTCCACACCCAAACGAATTGCCGGAACGTGATGGCGACGGGCAACGGGCGGCCCGCGGGCGGGCCTCCCTCCGCTCTCGCCAGCGCTGTTTCAGACACAATGATGATCCTTGACGGGGAACGACGCGATTAAAGATCGAACAGCGAGGGGCCGCGGCTGGAACCGCCAAAGCTCCGGGTCACAAAGCCGCTGGTCCGATCCAAGAGGCTGCGCTTTTTGGCTTTGGAGGTCGATCGAAACAGCTCGTCGACCATCTTGTCCCGCTCCTTGTCGGAGCGGGCCTGTTCGTCGGTCGCCGCCTTGCGCAGACCGTCGAGAATGGCCGATGCGGAGCCACCGGCGCCGCCCAGGCCCGCGCCGGCGGCCCGAGCCTTGGCCCGCGCAGACGCTTCGCGAAGCGAACGCTGGCGGCGGATGCGCGCTTCATTGTCCCGACGTTGGATTTCGGCCAGCTGCTTGTCGCGCTGGTCGTTCAACTTTTTGGTCTCACGCTTTGCGGCGCGGCCTGCGGCCGCCGCCTGCAGGCCAATCGAAGCAACACTGGAGAGAGCGCCCATTAGTTGTTCACCTTAAGTTCCGTGGTTACCGAAAGAAGTGCGAATTTGGCCGGATCGTCCTGGCGGATCCGCCAGCCTCCCGATTGTCCTGGCGCAATCCAGCCAGCGGCGCGCATTTCGAGCCGGCCGGTCACGGGTTCACCAGAGCCGCCGGTGAGCTTGATCGGCGAGGCGCCGGGGCTTGGTTCGACCCATAGGACGTCGGTCTCGTGGAGCTGGAAGACGTGGCGAACCGGGCGATGTCTGGCCATGCCGCCGCGGCCCGAGAGGCTGTAGTCGAGCGGTTGGATTTCATGCGCGAAGGCAAAACCGACCGCGACATCGCGGGCCGGTTCGGAGAGCGCCAATGTCCCGCTCGACACGGCGACCGCGCCCTTGTCCTCGCCATCGGCGATGACGCGCACACTCCGGCCGTCAAAGCGTTCCAAACCGGACCAAACGTTTTGCTGCGATGGCGCCGAAAGATGCAGCGTTCCGTCGAGGGTTTCCTCCGCATCGAACCGCTCGACACCGGTCGCTCCATCGCGCTCGACCACCGCGTAGAGTTTCGCGCCGACGCTTGCCAGTGCCAGAACACGTCCGTTTGGAACCAATTCACTCCAGGCGACGACCCCACTTGTCCTCTCGATCGTTGCGGCGGCAATGGTGCCGTCCTCATTTAATATGTAGAGAACCCTGTCGGTCTGACTGAACGCCTGATCGATCGGATCGCGCAGCAGATGCGCTGACAAAAGCGCCAGATCAGAGGCACGATAAGCGGCCTCGGCGTCGGTATAGATGAACTCCCGCAAATCCTTGCCCGAACGGCCGACGAAAATGGTGGCACCATCGACATCCAAGGGTGGGACCTGAGTCGTGCTACGGGAGCCAATCCGGGTTTGAAGCTCGGTCCGGACACTCTGGGGTGTGAGTGGTGTGCCGACGATGGCCCACTCGCTACTCGTAGTAAAAACCTGCAAATCACGGCTGGGCATCAGCGCCCGGATGGCCTGCGTTCGGTCGGCACGGAGTTGGAAAGCGATCGCCTCGTCGTCGAGACCGGCACCGAGGTCGAAGTTAAAGGGCTCACCGATCTTGGAGAACCAGAGATAGTTTGACGCCTCCCGGGGGCCGGCGAGCACCAGACGCTTCTGAAAGAATGTGGCTGCGATGGGATAGCCGCGGACCTCGCTGAATGCCTGCTCATCCCAATCGGTCGTAGCGGCAATCGCGCCGGTGCTCTGGCGCGCTTCGGCGATTACCGTCGTCGAGCCGAGATAGGTAACGACACGAAACTCGATGCCTTGAACCCGGAACAGCGTGCCTGGATGGTTGGACTTGAAGACGGCGTGGCTGGTCGCCAATTGCCATTTGTCCGCCCCGTAGGTAGGTGCCGCCGTCACCGTCATAGTGCAATTCGCCGGCGCGAAATGACCGAACGGCCGCCGCGAGTAACCGACCCCGTCAACCGTCTGATCGTCGAACAGAAGGTCGCGCAGAAACCACTGTCCCGTACTGACATGCTGCTCAATGATCGCCGTCTGATAGTCGGGATGGGACACCATCAAACCGGCTTCATATTGGGTCCAGGAAAGTTGTCCTAGATCGTCAGCCTGCCAAAAACTGCCGATCGTGACGGCGGAGGCGAAATCATCATTGTCCACGATCGTGATCTGGCCCGCGGAAATGATGAACAATCGGACCAGGTCGACATCGATTTCATAGGCGGCGAGGCGGGCAGGACCGGCAAGCGCAGCCAGCCATTTCGTTCCCGGTCGGCGGCGGACACCGCCCTTTGGGTCGATCAGCACGTTGCTGAGCCGCTTGCAGCCGTCGCGGTAAGCTTGGGCGTCGACGCGCCCCATCAGCTGCGGGTCGATTTCCCCGCCGGTGAAGTTGGTCTGCACGACCACCGTTCGGGTCATGAAAACCTCGCATCGATAAGACCCCAGTCCTGCAAGGTCGCTGGCGTGTCTTGAAGGCGCTCAGCCTGGCGGGCCCGCGCAAACTCGGCTTCAGCGATCTGCCTCAACGTTTCGGCGCGCGATGTATTCTCGGTGATCGGCAGGCAGAACTCGGCGGCCAGGCGCGCCACCAGCGCGGTCTGGAAATAGACAGGAAAGGCGCTTTCGTCCGCGCGAAACTGGTAGGCCAGCGTCGGCGTCAGGGCATTACTCTGAAGCGCTCCGCCAACAATCTCGTAGCCGACGCCGCCGGCGTCTTCGAGGGCAATAGCTCTGAGAAAATCGTCCGGCAGCGAGAAGCGCCGTCGGTAGCTGCCGACCGTCAACGTCTCCGGCTGGTCGAGGACGCTCCGTTTGAGCGTAAAGCCCCAGGGGTATGCGGTGAGCAGGCTGTCGCGGATCAGCGGGTAGAGTGTAGCCGCGACGGTTGCTTCCACGCGCCCGTCCCCAAAATCCTCGATGCCGCGGGCCCCGAGCTTCACCAGGGCGGCACTGCAAAGTTCTACCGGCGACATCGCCATCGATCTCTCTCCGAATTAACTTGGAAGCTTCGTCAAACCAGCCGACCCAACCGTCGATCGAGCAGTCGAAACAATCGCTGCCGGGCCATGGGCATCACCGTGACAACACAAGCCTCGGTCTCGATGGCGATGACGAACGGCTTGGTGGCCATGTCGAAGACCACGACCCGATCCGGTTCGATGGTGCTCGAATGGCGAGACCGCTCACGCCAGAGCTTCAGCAGCGCTGCCGCCGGAGCAGGTGCCAAAATCAGCGATCGGCGGGCGCTTGCAACGGACCGCTCGAAGTCTCCGCGGTCCATGCCGGGACAAGGGACCTTGTCCATACTTTCAGCCCGCGCGGCTCCGTTGACGGAAACAAGCAAGGCGGTGATGAGCAGCGCGCCCAACAGTCGGTTCATCATTTTCCAACCTTTCGCTTGAGGGACGCCGTGCGGCCGTTGATCAGACCGCACGGCCTCGGTTCAGCTCGCGTTGGAAAGGTTGAACTGAACCATGTTGGCGGCGTCGATGGTCGAGCCGTCATTGCTGATCACCACCATCACACCGCTTTCCGGCGTGCCATCGGTGTCGGCGTTGACCAGGATGAAGTCGCCGACTCGCATCATGGCAACGGCGGCGGCGAAGTAGCCCGTGGCGCTCACCGCGCCGGCGGTATCGGTGGTCCGATAGTGCCAGAGGGTGAAGCCATTGGCGTAGGACAAAGCACTCAAGCCGGAAGGATCGTAAGCCATGATCAAGCCTCCAAGCAGGGCATTTTGACGACGCCTTCCATGTCGATCAGCGCAGCGCCCTGGGACATGGAGTTGGCGACGAAGTGCGACGCGCGATCGCCGTGCCAGGTGACATCGGTGGTGACGTCCTGGCCGACCGCATGACCGACGGCGCTCTTGTGGAACCAGAAGCAATCGCGGACGCCGTTGTCGAAAGGCAGACCCGAATGCGGAACCCACATCGTACCGAGCCAACGCTTCGCCTGGGTTCCGTGCCAGGGAAGGGCGTCCTCGCCGACATATTCAGCGGAAGCGAACTGCGGGAAATTGAGCAGATCGGACCACTGCTTCCAGCCGATAACGGCATAGCGCTCGCCGTCATCGGGAACGTCGGCCTCGCCCAGCATCTCAAAGGCCTCGAGGACCTTGGCGATGTCGAGCTCGCGGTCACCGCCGGCGGTCATCGCGGTGGCGCTCGCCAAAGCCTGGATGATCAGCTCGTCCGTCTTCCGGCCGAGGGCGTAGGCGCCGGCGCGGGCCAGGACCTGGCGCTCATCGATATTGGTCTTGAGCTCATCGAGCCCGTCGATCCATTCGCCGGCATAGTAGTCGACGAGCATGATTTCGGTGGTCGAATGCTCGACGTTCATCACCGGAACCATGCCATGGCGGGCCTTGGTCGCCGCCGTGCCCTTGCCGACCTTCTGAAAGACCGTGGAACTGCCGCGCACTTCGTTCTTGACGCGGACGGTGTGGCGGAGCTTCGAGCCCTGCCGCTGATAGGCGTCGTGCACTTCGCCCTCGAACTGCTTAACGAACGCCTGGTCGATCGTGATGCTCATCGTGATTTCCTTGAATGAGCGGTGGAGGACGCGCCGAACGGTTGTCGGAGGCCGGCCGCGGACGACGTCGAGGGAGATGCGGGGCCGGTGGGGTTATCCCGCGGGGACGGAAAGACGGTGCGGAAACCGCGTCAGCCGCGGTAGAGCCGCTTGAAGCCCGTGGTGACCTGAGCGATGAAATCGGGATCCCGGTCGCGCCAGTAGCGGGGATCGCGCATCATCTGCCGGAGGTTGGCTTCATCGGCCACGCCTTGATCGACGGCGTCGCTGTCGAGAATGGCGGGCTCGCTGGCCTGCATCATGGAGTGCATGGCGCGCACCCCCTCATAGCTGGTGCTGAGCGTGGCGAACACGTCCGCGTCGAGATTGGCTTCGCCCCAGGTCTTCAACTGACCGGATAGCTGGCGCCAGCGATCCTCGCCGCCATAATCCTGCTCCAGCCTCTGCTGATCGAAACTGGCCTGAAGCTCCGAGACCGCGTCGCCGATGGCCGGCAGCAGGTAGTCGCCTGCCAGGTCGTAGACCAGCTGCGCTTGCTCTTGGCTGAAACCGGCACCGTGCAGCCGCTCGTTGAGGCCGGCATCGATGTCGACCCACTCGCTGGTCGTCTCGATGGTGTATTCGTCGGCACTCTCCGGCACGCCCATGAGACGCTGAACCTTCGTGCGGGTATCGTCGTCGAGCTGATCGACGTCCAGCTGCAGGCCACCGGATAGGCGTTTCTCGAGCTCGCAATAGGACTTGATCATGGCATCGAGGCGCACTTCCCCCGCCTCATCGTCCCAGAATTTTTCGGGCAGACTTGAGGGGCGGGCGAAGGTCGTCTCGGCGACGTCGTCGGTCTTGTTCCCGGCTTGCACAATCTCGGTGGCCGGGGCTTCCTCACCGGCTTGATCGGCGCTCGAGGCGTCGATGGCTGTGGGACCAAATGCCGTCGGCTCGGCGGCGAGGTGCAGCTCTTCGGAGGCGATTGGGGTCTCAGTTTCATCCATTGGTCTGTTCCTTTGTTGCCTTCAGCTGCCGTCAAGCGCGGCCTTGTTCGATCAGGGAGCAAATGTGAGCGATCGCCGTGCGCGCACCTTCGAGATGGCGGAGGGCAGCGTCGCTGGCTCTGGGCGGCAGGCGCCGGTCGAGGAAACGGGCCCTAAGGTGGGCGATGACGCGCTCACCGTCCTCGCCGCCAAAGCAGCGTGCAAAAGTGAGGGCGATCGGGTCACTGTCCGGTTCACTAGGCACCTCGGTCCAGGGCCAGAGCTCGTGCATATCTGTGGTCACCGCGCGCCTCCCTTCATCACGTCCGGGCCAGGGTCGGGCTCGGTCACGTTCTCCAGGGTGTCGATAGCTTCACCCAAAAGGCCCTCGATCAGCCGATCGCTGGATCGGACCAGGCGGTCCGGCACGCCCAGCCGCTCGCCGAGCCAGGTGATGGCTTCACCCAGGTCGACATGGGCCAGGGCTTCGGGACCCATCTTCTGGGCGGTCTCGAGCCACATCAGGGTGTTTTGGACATCCTCTCGCGCCTGCAGCCGGGCCAGAGGTGAGCGGTGCTCGATATCGGCAACGATGCCATCCAGACGAAACGGCGGGATCTCGCCACGTCGCGCCAAGATGGTCTGGGCCCGGCGCAGCAGAGGATTGATAAGTTCACCCTGGAGACGGCCGTACACGGCGCTCAAAAGCCTGGTCGCCTCGGCGCTTCTTTGCAGAACTTCGGTCGCGGTCATGCGAGCACCGGCGACGGGACCCAGTTGGTCGACCATCAGGGTTCGGCGGATCCGGGCGCGAAAATCATCCAAGATCAGTTGCGAGACGTCGAAGCGGCCGGGCGAAGCGAGGGGGGTGAGACCACCGCCCCCCGGTGATTTGGGAATGATTGCCCCCGGAACGAGCTTGATGTTGGCCGGATTGAGCGCGCCGTCGTCTTCCAGCTGCCAAATGCCTGAGACGGCGATCGAGGCATTCTTCAGAACCAGCTCGACGACCTTATTGGTGGTCTTGATGTCAGGCAGAGCGGTCATGACAGGTGACCGGCCGTAGAGCTCCCCCGCTCCCTTGAGCCAGCGGAAGGTGATGAACGGCGAGCGCGCGAACTGTCCCCGCGCGAGTTCGACCGAACCGTTGCCGCCGACGTTCTCGGCATAGGCCAGATAGGAAAACTCCCCTTCTCCGGGAAGAACGGCCTCGACCACGTCGATCCGGCAGGCGGCGAAGCTTTCGGCGTCGCTCGCGCTGGCCGGGGCCGGAATCGGCGCCTCGGGATAGCGCGCCAATAGCTCCGAGCCGGTCAACTGGCTCGTTCTGAAATGGCCGGTCGCGCAGCCATGGGCGCCGCTTTCAATGGTGATCTCGGCGGTTGGCACGGCCTGGAAAGTGAAGGCGGATGCGTTGCCGGCCGGGGCCTCCTCGAAGAGCATGGTCGCGGTGCCGACCGTCACCAAATCGAGAAAGCACTGGTGCATCTCGACGGCGAAATTGGATCGCTCGAAATGCTTGAGGGCGATCGCCGCCGCCTGATCTAGGCTAGGCGCGAGATGCGCCGAGACGTCGGGCTCGAGACCCGGAACCGGTTTGAAGCCGAACCATTCCGACGATGGCGGCGTCAGCTGAGCCAGGAGGCTCGCTGCCAACTGCTCGACCGCGTCCGCGGCCGTACCATCATACATCGTCTCGGGAGAAATGCGGCCCGGTCCCTGGCCCGTGTTGAGACCCGATCCCCGGAGCGGCAACGCGTAGGCGAAGCAGTCGCGCCAGAGGCTTTCCCACTGGCGGCGACGGGCCGACGCTCGACGAAATCGATCGCGAACATTCGGCAGTGAAAGGTCGGACATGCGTCAGCTCCGAAGAGGCATTTTCACAAGAGGTTTGGAATGGATTTTCTACCTTTGGTTTATCGATGGCGCACCCGTTCGTCAACCAAAATAAGAAAAATATCCTATTTTAGTGTCTGAGGTTGCTCGACCAAATGCCGATAGAGACCCAGCGGCGTGATCGGAAAGCAGGAAGAGATACCGATGACCTGCTTGGTCACCTCCACGCAAGAAAGCGCCCGCGGCCAGGCCGCGGGCGCCGCGTTATGGGCGGACGCGACGGTCGGGACGACCCGACAACCCTGGCGAACATAGTGCGTGACGAGGAAAGCTAGATCGTGGTGGCCGAGAAAGTCGACGACGAGACGGCCCTTTATCCAGTCGCAGCAGATCCATCCTTCACTGTCTTGCACCAAAACGAAGCAATGGCGAAAGCCGGGACGCAGCCAGCGAAGGAACCGTAGCTCGGTCTGCCCGCTGAAAACCACGATCGCCCGGCGGTTCATGCGGTTTGAAACCGCAGGCATAGCAGTCCGTCTCATTGCCTGCCTCTTCGTTGGAGAGAGGTTTATTTAGGAACAAAATCCGTTCAATGTCAAAGAAAGTTGCCCGCGTATCTGCCCAGCGTGAGCTATTGATTTTTACGGAGAAATTTCCTAAAGTTTCGAAGGCTTGTTGTTCATCTGTTGAGGATTATCATGCTGACACACGCGCAAGTGTGGCAAGGCGTCGATCGGCTGGCTGGGGCTAACGGTCTTTCTCCCTCGGGACTAGCCCGACGGGCTGGTTTGGATCCGACCACATTTAACAAGAGCAAACGGGCGACCAAGGATGGCCGTCCCCGGTGGCCGAGCACCGAAAGCCTGGCGAAGATCCTGGAAGCCACGACCACGAACCTCGGTGATTTCGTCGCTCTGATCGACGGTAACGTTCGTGGCGCGCAACCTTATCTCCAGTGTTTGCGGACAGGTGAGCTCGGCGCGGAGAATTTCGATCCTGCGGGCTTTCCGACCGGCGATGGCTGGGACCGGGTCGAAATTCCTGTGTTTGACGACGCAACGACCTACGCGCTCGAGATCGACGATGATCGGTTCGAGCCCGTGTTTCGCGCAGGTGACCTGGTCGTCGTGTCGGCGGAGGCGAGCGTCCGGCGGATGGACCGGGTCGTGGTCATGCCACGAACCAAGGGGCCCATGGAGATTGGCTGTTTGAGCCGGCGAACAGCAACCAAGATTAGCCTGCTTCCACTCCGCGGCGGCGATCAGGAAATGTCTTTCAAGGTTGGTGATGTCGCTTGGGTCGGACGCATCGTCTGGGTCAGCCAGTAGGTGCCCGGGCCGAGCCGCGGCGAATGCGATTGGGGCCTACCTTCGGGGGAGGCAGATGAAGTCACAGATATATAGCGGTTCCATAGTTCAAGCTTAGGGAATTCGGCGTTCGACGCCCGCTGAATTGTCAAAATCATTACGATGGCGGCCATGTCGCCTAGACAAAATGTCAGTAGGGTTTTTGCTGAGCTTGTGTTGCGGAAACGCCCTGTTCGTTCATAGCAGACTAAAGAAGTGTCATAGCTTGACGATAGATCTGACAGCAAGCTCTGTTCGCCTGTGGGTTCCCAAGCATCATTCGCCGGTTTTCCGTCTCGTAGATTGATTGGAGGCAGGTTTGGTTGCACCCCAACGGTTTCATGATAGGGCACCGTCAGATTTACCCTGGTCATGGTTTCTGGGCGTTCTTTGTCTGACAGTCGGCGGACTTGCTCTCGCTGCGTGCTCAGCGGATGTGGTTGAGCGAAAGGGACGCGAGACTTTGCGCCACGCCTGCTATCGCCAGTGCGAAGACAAAAACCCTAGATATCAAGATTTGGAAGCGTGCCGTCAGAGCTGCCGGAGTGCCTACACGGCGAATTGACCGATCGCCGGTATGTTTCAGCTGTCGGCGAAAGTTAATTGTATGGTTCTATCCATTGGACCAGTGTGGTCACCGATTTTCGCTTCCGCGCAAAAAAGAAGCCGCCGAGAATCTCGGCGGCTCGAAGCAAAAGGGAGGCATCACAACGTCAGGGAAATCGTCACCTCGCCCGCCCGCAGACGGTCGAGATAACCTGACCTCCGAACCATAACGCGTGTGGATGAACAAAAGATTAAGGCTCTAGGTAGAATAACGGAGAAGTTTCACACCTTGCCAAAGGTGTGAAGAGCGATGCCGGTGGCGGTTGGCTGGCCGATAGACACCCGTAGTTCGCTCCTCGGCGGCTAAAGCAGCGCAATCTCTCGGCGCATGGCAGCGTTTGATGCGACGGTGCGTAGATGTGCGTACCATGGGCACCGTACTCGCAGGATCTGCCGGGCATCTTGGAATCTCCTTAAGCCTGCTTGATTAGAAAGGCAGCCAACGCCTCAATCAAAAATTGGATATCATATGTTTTTGTCGGGTGCCCTTTGGGTCCGGCTTGCCAAGACCTCCGCCGTGGTCGCGCTAGCCGTTCCCGTTTTGTCATCGGATCTCGTGGCCGCAGCTCAACAAGCGCCGGTTCAAGGAACCTTGTCGGTGCGTGTGAGCGTTGTCGCCGATCCGAGCCACGGCGGCGAAACGGCTCTGCCTGAAGATCGCGATCGTGAGCTGGCTATCCTCAACCACCAGCACATGATGCGGGCGCGTCACTATGCCCGGCACCAGGAATTGATGCGTCGCGAGTTTGAATCGCGGCTCAGCCGATCGCGTTAGTGACGTCCGCCACAGACAAACGAAGACCGTCAAACCCTATTGAGGACCGGAACCGCTGACGCTACTTTAAGTTGATAATGACCTGTGCTCTTAAGATTGTGGTTGGTATGACCGGTCTATCTCGCCGCAGCCTGTTGGCCCTGCCCCTGGTCTTGAGTTCAGGCCAGCTATGGGCGGCGACATCAACGGCCTACCGGCGGTTTTTGGACGAAGTCCGGGCGGAAGCAGTCGCTGGCGGTATCCGCGCCGAGACCGTCGACTTGGCTTTCCGGGAGCTCAACGCTCCGAACGACCGGATCATCGAGCTCGATCGCCGGCAGCCGGAAGGGCGGCTGACCTTTCGCCAATATCGCCGCAACGTGGTCTCGGACGCCCGAATTGCCGGCGGACGTGAGCGCCTTGAAAGACACGGGGCGGTGTTGAGGGATATCGAGGTCCGTTTCGGTATCCCGGCCCCCCTGATCGTTTCGCTTTGGGGTATCGAGTCCAGCTTCGGCCAATACAAAGGCCGGTTCTTCGTCATCGATTCCCTGGCCAGCCTCGCCTTCGACGGCCGCAGGCGCGAGCTATTTCGTGGCCAACTGATCGATGCGCTGACAATCCTCGACCGAGGTGTCATCCCGCCGGAGAACATGTACGGATCCTGGGCCGGCGCTATGGGCCAGACCCAGTTCATGCCGACGACCTACCTCAATCACGCCTACGATCTGGACGGTGACGGCCGGGCTGACATCTGGACCAGCTTGCCCGACAGTTTCGCGTCCATGGCCAACTTCTTAAGCGTGTTAGGCTGGGACAAAGAGTATATATGGGGCCGAGAAGTTTCGCTTCCCGGTGGTCCGCTGCCGGTCGGCCTCGATACAACCCTCAGGCTGGCCGAGTGGCAGAAAAAAGGTGTCCGACGAACCAACGGCGCCGATCTGCCACAAGTCGATATCGGGGCGTCGCTGATCATGCCCGATCAGCCCGAGGGCCCTGCCTTTCTGGTCTACGACAATTTCCGGGTCTTGCTCGATTGGAACCGCTCGAGCTATTTTGCTTTAAGTGTCGGTCTATTGGCGGACGCCCTTAAAGCGACTTGAGAAAGCGACCAGTCGTGGCCCAGAAAACAACCCATAGGCGGTTGAAATGGCACGCGAGCGTGGCCGTCCTCGCGACGATCTTGTTTGCCGCTTGCGCGGGACCGCCAACGTCCGTCGGCCACTACAAGGTCGGCAAAGCCTATAAAATTAACGGCCGGTGGTATCAGCCCGTTTTCGATCCTGCCTACGATGCGGAAGGGGTCGCGTCCTGGTACGGACCGGGCTTTCACGGCCGCCCAACGGCTAACGGCGAGCGTTACGACCAGGACGCGCTCACCGCGGCGCACACGACCTTGCCACTGCCAAGCATCGTGCGCGTGACCAGTCTCGAGAACGGCCGGTCGGTCATCGTTCGCGTCAATGATCGGGGCCCATTCGTCGACGATCGGATCATCGATCTGTCCCGGGCCGGTGCCCGCGCTTTGGGTTTCGAACGCCAAGGCCTGGCGCGCGTTCGCGTGGAATTTCTGCGTCTGGCCGAAGCCACCGGCACGCCTCCCGTCCCGGAACCACCGGCTGTAGCCGTCGCCAGCGCCGAGACGCTTGCACCCGTCTGCACGGTTCGCGCGGTCGATGTCGGCGCTTACCCCGAGCGCGAGCAGGCAACGTTGGTTCGCCGTCAACTGGCCGGGTCAATCGGTGACGGGGTTGGCGTCGTGTTGGTACCAAGCGACACGGATCACAAGGTTCGGGTCGGGCCTCTGCGGTCGTCCGAGGAGGCGGAAAAAACCCTGATCCATCTCAAGCGGATTGGCTACGATACCGCCACCTTGCTGAAGGCAGATTCCAACGGACGGCGGTGTTCGTAATCGTCTCGGATCACCTGTGTACCGGTGTCCATAAAAGGAGAGCGTTCAGATGAAGCGTGTCTTCGTGGTGCTTTTCGGCTTCGGCCTTTTCGTCTTCAGTTTCGCGCCGGCCTTGGCCCAGGTGCAGATCGAGACCATGGCGAGGGCCGCGATCCTGGTCGATTTCGCGTCCCGCCAGGTGCTCTACGAGAAGAATGCCGATCAGCCGATCCCGCCGGCGTCGATGAGCAAGCTCATGACCGCGTTCATGGCTTTCGATGCGATTGAAGAGGGCTCGCTCAGTCTCGACGACACGTTTCCCGTCAGCGAAAAGGCGTGGCGGAAGGGCGGCTCGAAAATGTATGTCGAGGTCGGCGATCACGTCCGGGTCGAGGACCTCCTGCGCGGTATCATCATTCAATCGGGCAACGACGCCTGCATCGTCGTGGCCTAGGGCATCGCCGGAACCGAAGACGCGTTTGCCCAGATGATGACCTCGAGAGCCCGGGAACTTGGCCTTTCCCAGTCGACGTTCAAGAATGCCAGCGGCTGGCCCGATCCGGACCATCGCATGAGTGTTCGCGATCTGGCGACCCTTGCCACCGAGATCATCGAGCGGTTCCCCGAGTACTATCATCTCTACTCCGAGAAATCCTTCACCTACGCAGGTATCCAACAATATACGCGCAACCCCCTTCTACGCGCCGGCGTCGAGGGTGTCGACGGTCTGAAGACGGGCTTCACCAATGAGGCAGGCTACGGGCTCGTGACTTCCGCCGAGCGGGACGGCCGTCGTCTCGTCCTGGTGGTTGCCGGTCTCAAAACGCCGGAACAGAGACGGAGCGAATCCCAGCGGCTTCTCGAATACGGCTTTCGGGCGTTTCAGGCTTACAAGGTCGCTTCAGTGGACACCACGGTCGACATGGCGAACGTCTGGCTGGGCGCGCAATCCCAGGTGCCGCTGGTGGTCGGTGAGGATGTTATCGTCACGCTGTCGCGCGAAGCCCGCCGTGGCCTCGAAGTCAGCGTCGCCTACGAGCAGCCGATCACAGCGCCCATTCAAAAGGGCACGCAACTCGGGGCGTTGACCGTGAACGCGCCAGGTGCCGAGTCCCAGGAAATCCCGCTGCTGGCCGGTGCCGACATCGCCGAGGTCGATATGCTCGGCCGCATAGCAGCGAAAGTGAACTACCTGATCTGGGGTCCCTCCTGACGCCAACACTTTCCGGACTGATCACCTTCGAGGGTGGCGAGGGCGGCGGCAAGTCGACGCAAGCGCATCTGCTAAGTGACTGGCTGCGCCGCAGCCGGAATGTGGACGTCTTGGTAACCCGCGAACCGGGTGGCAGCGACGGCGCCGAAGCCATTCGTGAGCTGATCCTCTCCGGCGGCGCGGACCGGTGGGACGCGACGAGCGAGTTTTTTCTCTTCATGGCGGCCCGCCACGTCCATCTGAGCCAGACCGTTCGCCCGGCGCTGACCAGAGGATCGACCGTGATCTCGGATCGATACGCGGACTCGACCAGGGTCTATCAGGGCGTCGCCGGTGGGCTCGGCCTGGAACGGATCGACCAGGAACATGACCGGTGGCTGGCACCTTGGCGGCCGGAACTCACATTCGTGCTGGATCTGCCCGTAGCGGATGGTCTCGAGCGGGCCCGGGCGCGAGGCGAGGTCAGCCGGTTCGAAGCGAAGAGCCCCCGCTTTCACGAGCATGTCCGCGAGGGCTTTCTCGAACTGGCGAAGCTCGATCCGGAGCGCATCCAGGTGGTCGACGCTACTCAAACCAAAGAAGAGGTGGCGGAAACGATCCGCTTGATCGTCGAGAAACGTATCGCGGATCGGCGCGGATGACCGAATTCACGATCACCGAGCCGCAGGCCCAGCCTGCCATTCTCGGCCAGAACAAGGCGGAAAACTGGATCCTCAAGGCCGCGTCGATGAACCGCCTGCCCCATGCCGTCGGAGTCTACGGAGCTTTCGGCATCGGCAAGGCCACCTTCTCGTTCCGCGTGGCCCGCTGGTTGATCGCCGGCCGGCCGGAGGCCGACACGCTGTCCGTTGACCCCGACCACCGGGCCTTTCGCCTGATCGCCCAGGGCTCACATCCGGACCTGATCCACGTCACGCCGCCGGATACGAACGTCAGACAACAGCGAAAGGAGATCCCGGTCGACACCATCCGGGCCGCGGCCGAGCGTTTGCGGGCGACATCGATGGAAGGTGGTGCCCGGGTCCTGATCGTCGAACAGGCCGATCTGTTGAATATGAATGCTGCGAACGCGCTCCTGAAAGTTCTGGAGGAACCCGGCCCGGAAACCTTCATGTTCCTGACCGCCCCTCAACCCGGCCGATTGCTGGCAACCATCCGATCGCGCCTGTTGCCACTCTCCTTGAAGCCAGTCGAGACCGACCTCATGGCGGACTTCGTCGATCAGGCATTTGCCGGGACCGATGTCGCCCGACGAAACCGGCTCGCGCGTCAGGCCCGCGGCTGCCCGGGACAGGCCGTCCAGCTGGCGAGCCTTGGGTGGACCGATCGCTACGACGACGCCTTGCAGATGATCATGACAAAAAATGCCCGGACGGAGCGGGTTCTGGCCCTGGGACGGCTTTGGTCCGAGTTCGCCGAGAAAGCGGGTCTGCCAATGGCCTTCGATCTCATCAGCGTTCTGATCCGGCGCGCGGTGGACCGGCAGGTAGGCCGTCCCCTTAGCGACGATAATACGGCAGAGGACCGCTGCCTGGACCACCTCCAGCGTCCGCTTGATCGGTGGCTGGAGCTATGGGACAAGCTGGGGGACTTCGCACGGAGCCTTGATCCGCTGAGCCTGAATCGCCGCCAGGTATTCACCCTCCTGGCCGACGAGCTGGTTCCCAGGACCTGAGCAAACCGCCGCCTCGGGCTCGTGCGCTTCGGAGCTCTCGATGACCGATCGCTACTACGTCACGACGCCGATCTACTATGTCAACGATTCGCCCCACATCGGCCACGCCTATACGACCCTGGCCTGCGATGTGGTTGCGCGTTTCATGCGGCTCGACGGGCGCGAGGTCATGTTCCTCACCGGTACCGACGAACATGGGCAGAAGGTCGAACAGGCGGCTGGCGCGGCCGGCGTTGATCCTCAGACCTTTACCGATCGGGTTTCCGAGCGGTTTCGCGGCCTTGCGAGCCAAATGGGCTACAGCCATGACGATTTCATCCGAACCACCGAGGCAAGACACAAGGCAGCGGTCACCCAGCTCTGGCAGGAGCTGAAAAGCCGCGGTGAAATCTATCTCGGCACCTATGCCGGCTGGTACTCGGTCCGGGACGAGGCGTTCTACGCCGAGAGCGAATTGATTGACGGCAAGGCACCCTCAGGCGCGCCGGTCGAATGGCTCGAGGAGCCCAGTTACTTCTTTCGCCTTTCCGCCTGGCAGGAGCGGTTGCTCGAATGGTACGACGCCAACCCGAGTTGCGTGGCGCCGGAGAGCCGCCGCAACGAGGTGATCAGCTTCGTGCGCGGCGGTCTCCAGGATCTTTCGGTCTCCCGGACCAGCTTTTCCTGGGGAATACCGGTGCCGGACGATCCGGACCACGTCATCTATGTCTGGCTAGACGCGCTTACCAATTACCTCTCGGCGACAGGGTATCCGGACACGAGCGGCAGGTCCTACAAGACCTTCTGGCCTGCTGATCTCCATGTCGTCGGCAAGGATATCTTGCGCTTTCATGCGGTTTACTGGCCGGCCTTCCTGATGGCCGCGGACCTGCCGCCGCCCCGCCGGGTCTACGCCCATGGCTGGTGGACGATCGAGGGCCAGAAAATGTCGAAATCGCTCGGCAATGCAATCGATCCGATCGCGCTGATCGAGCGCTACGGCCTCGACCAACTCCGTTACTTTCTGTTGCGCGAGGTTCCGTTCGGCTCCGACGGGGACTTTTCCCAGCGGGCGATGGTCACCCGGATGAACAGCGACCTGGCGAACGATTACGGCAATCTGGCCCAGCGCTCGCTGTCAATGATCGCCAAGAATTGCAGCGCTCAGGTCCCGACGCCGGGCACTTTTTCCGATGAGGACCGGGCGCTCCTAGACAAAGCCCAATCCTTGCTCGTAAGCGTGCGGCATCTGGTCGGGGTTCAGGCGCTGCATCGGGCCTTGGAACAAGTCTGGGAGGTCGTCGGCGACGCCAATCGCTATGTCGATGCCCAGGCACCCTGGGCGCTCAAGAAATCGGATCCGGAGCGTATGGCTACCGTGCTCTATGTTCTGGCCGAAACCATCCGTCGCCTGGCGATCCTGACCCAGCCTTTCGTGCCGGACGCGTCAGCCAAACTGCTCGATCTCCTGGCCGTGGACGCCAAGGACCGCAGTTTCGCCGCGCTTGACGATGGTGGCTCACTGGTGCCGGGAACCTCTCTGCCGAAGCCGGAAGGCGTGTTTCCCCGATTCGTCAAGGAGCCGGCCTGAGCGAATGCGCTTCGCCGACAGTCACTGTCATCTGGACTATCCGGGTCTCGTCGACCAGGAGCAGGAGGTCGTCGAACGGGCGCGTCAGGCCGGCGTGAGCCTGCTTCAGACCATTGCCACCAACCTGGATCGAGTTCCCGGTGCGATCGCTCTCGCAAGGCGCCATACCGGCATCACAGTCGCGGTCGGCGTCCATCCCCATGAAGCTGGCCGATCCGGTTTGATCGCGCCTTCACCGGTTCTTGCGCTGGCCGACGATCCCTTGGTCTCGGCGATCGGTGAAACCGGGCTCGACTATTATTACGACAAGAGCCCTCGGGACGTGCAGGCGCAGAGTTTTCGCGCTCACATACAGGCCTGCCGTGAAAGCGGCTTGCCGCTGGTGGTGCACACCCGCGACGCCGACGCCGATACCACCTCGGTCCTGGAAGAGGAGATGGCGAAAGGGCCCTTCACCGGCGTTATCCACTGCTACAGCTCGAGCCGCGAACTCGGCGAGCGGGCGGTGGACTTGGGTCTTTATCTCGGCATAGGTGGGATCCTTACCTTCAACCGCTCGGACGAACTCCGCGCCATCGTCGCCGACATGCCTCTGGACCGTTTGCTTCTGGAGACCGACGCGCCCTATCTCGCGCCAGTGCCCTATCGCGGCAAAACCAATGAGCCAGCCTATGTACCGTACATCGCCGAGACGCTGGCCAAGGTCAAAGGCGTGAACGTCGCCGAGATTGCCGAACGCACCACGGAAAACTTCAGTACGCTTTTCCCGAAAGCGGCGGCCCGCCGGTCGTGAAGGTCACCGTCCTCGGCTGCGGCACCTCCAGCGGCGTGCCCATGATCGGCTGCGACTGCGCGGTTTGCCTGTCGCCCGATCCACGCAACAGACGGCTCCGGTGTTCGGTTCTGGTCGAGGTTCGGGGCCTCAATCTCCTGGTTGATACCGGGCCCGATCTTCGTCAGCAGTGCCTGAGCGCCAACCTCCGAACCGTCGATGCCGTGCTCTACACCCACGCCCATGCCGATCACATCCACGGGCTCGACGAAATGCGCTCGATCAATTTCCACACCCGCAAGGACATCGACGCCTTCGGCAATGCGCAGACCATCCGCCACCTGACCGAGCGCTTCGAATATGTGTTCAGGCCTCGCGGCGAAAAGGAACGGGGCTGGTGGCGGCCATTCCTCAACCCGATCGCCTTCGACGGGCCGTTCAGAGTCGGACCGGTGCCTATCATACCCTTCGAGCAGACCCACGGGCGGAGCATGACGTCCGGCTTTCGGATTGGCGGTTTCGCGTACAGTCCCGACGTCGATGGCCTGCCAGCGGAATCGATGGCGCTCTTGGGCGATCTCGACGTTTGGATCGTCGACGCCCTCAGGGAAACACCGCATCCGAGCCACGCCCATTTGGAACGAACGCTCTCATGGATTGAAGAGCTCAAGCCCAAGCGGGCGATTCTTACCCATATGAACCACGAGGTCGATTATGAGACCTGGCGCCGAGATCTTCCGTCCGGCGTCGAGCCGGCCTATGACGGTCTCGCCTTTCAGCTGCCAGATCCGCCCCTGCCATGAGCGATTTAGCCAACGGCTACCACGATCTACCGTCAGGCAAGCTCGCCGCCGTCGCCACCTTTCTAGAGTTGAGCCAGGCGCCACCGAAGACCGATCGGCCTTGGCCTGGCGACACAAACTTCGTGTCTGCGCCGGTTGGCGATCTGGATCGCTATCGGAGGCTGTATCGGGCCGTTGGTCGCGATTGGCTTTGGTTCGAACGGTTGTTGCTTGATGACGCGGCGCTGAGTTCGATCCTTGGTGATCCACAACGCTCCATCCTGTACCTGATCAACGACGGTGAGGATCAAGGCCTGATCGAGCTCGACTTTCGGCACGTGCCGGCCGTCGAACTCACCTACTTCGGTGTCGTGCCCCACCTGACCGGCCGGGGCCTGGGGCGATTGATGATGGACGAGGCTTGCGCACGGGCGTTTGACGGCGGTGCCAGCCGATTATGGGTTCACACCTGCACCTTTGATCATCCGAGCGCGCTCGGTTTTTACCAATCCCAGGGCTTTCGAGCGTTCAAACGATCCATCGAAATCATGGACGATCCCCGTCTCAAAGGTCTGATCGACCGCGACGCGGCACCCTCCGTTCCACTGATGGAGAAAGAAGGCTAGGTCTCTATCGGCGTATCGGCTTGTGAGCCCCATTCGGTCCACGAGCCGTCATACATGGCCGCGTCGTCCACGCCGAGCTGATACAAAGCGAGATTGAGAATGGCGGCCGACACCCCGGATCCGCAAGTCGTTACGATTGGGCGATCCAGCCGTATCCCATTCTCGCCGAAGATTTTCGTCAGATCATCTCGATCGAGCATTGTGCCGTCGTCGTTCAGCAGGCTTCGATAATAGATGTTGTATGAACCTGGGATGTGGCCGGCCCGCAGGCCTGGACGCGGCTCCGGTTCCATCGCCCGAAATCGTGTGGGCGATCGAGCGTCGATGATCTGAATGGCGCCGTCGGTGAGCGCGCTTCGCATCTGCGAGAGATCGCGGCTGAGAAGCGTGTTCTCGCGCGCGGTAAAATGACGTTCGGCGGGTAGCCGGGGAAGCTCGTCCAAAGCCCGCCCCTCCAGCTCCCATTTCGCCAGTCCGCCGTCCAGCACGACCACATCCGTATGGCCGAAACGCCGAAACATCCACCAGACCCGGGCACTCGCGAATAAACGGTTGTTGTCGTAGACGACGACCCGACTGCCGTCGCCGAGGCCCAGCTTGCGCATTCGCGCCGAAAACTTGATCGCGTCCGGTGCCATGTGCGGGAGAGAGCTCGTGGCGTCAGCGATTTCGTCAATGTCGAAATACACTGCGCCCGGAATGTGTTTTCGTTCGTATTCGTTTCGGGCATCGCGGCCATCGTCCGGCATGAACCAGGTCGCGTCGACGAGCTTGATATCCGGGCTATTCAGATGATCGCCGAGCCACTTCGTGCTCACAAGCCCATCGCCCTGCCGGTTCGGCATCGGATCCTCTCCTAGAAAAACGTCTTCTCAGGTCAGCCAGCCGGGTGTTGGCAAACCCTTCTCTTTGAGAAACACCGGATTGTAGAGCTTGCTTTGATAACGGGAGCCGTGATCGCAAAGAATGGTCACGATGGTGTGGCCGGGACCCAATTCCTTCGCAACCCGAAGGGCGCCGGCGAGATTGATCCCCGATGAGCCGCCGAGGATAAGCCCTTCCTCCTGAACCAGATCGAAGACGATCGGCAGCGCGTCGTCGTCCAGGATCTGGAATTGGCCGTCAGGCGTGAACCCCTCGAGATTGGCGGTGACCCGTCCCTGGCCGATGCCCTCGCTGATCGAGTTTCCGGTCGCTGCCAGTTTGCCGTGGTCATAGTAGCTGAACAGTGCCGAGCCCATGGGATCCGCCAGATAAATCTTGACTTCCGGCTTTCGCTCGCGGAGCGCCGTGCCCACACCGGCCAGCGTGCCGCCGGTACCGACGGCGCAGACGAACGCGTCGATCTGGCCATCGGTCTGGGACCAGATTTCCGGTCCTGTGGTGCGGTAGTGGCCGTCGCGATTGGCCGTATTGTCGAATTGGTTCGCCCAGATCGCCCCTTCCGGCTCGCTCGCCGCAAGCTCCTCCGCCAGGCGACCGGAATATTTCACGTAATTGTTGGGATCGCGGTAGGGGACGGCCGGCACCAGTTCCAGGCGCGCGCCACCGAGCCGAAGCGTGTCCTTCTTCTCCTGGCTCTGGGTCTCCGGCATCACGATCACGGTCTTGTAGCCCTTGGCCTTCGCCACCAGGCTAAGCCCGATGCCGGTATTGCCTGCGGTGCCCTCAACGATGGTGCCGCCCGGTCTCAGTATCCCCTTGGCCTCGGCGTCCTCGATGATCGCGAGCGCCGCCCGGTCCTTGATGCTGTAGCCCGGGTTCAGAAACTCGGCCTTGCCGTAGATCTCGCAGCCGGTCTCCTCAGAAGCACGCTTGAGGCGCAAAAGCGGGGTGTTGCCGATCAGATCCAGGATCGACGAAACCGTTCGCAACTTCACGGGCCTGCCCTCTCTTTAGTTGATGCCCCGCTCCAACCCGATGTCCCGCCGGGCGGTACTGATGGTCACAGTGAAGCCGGCGATGACATCGATCAAGGTCATCAACAGCAAGATGAAGAACGCGGAGGTGCCGAACGCCGGCAAAACCAGGAATTCGAGCAGCGCCACGACGAAAACGACCAGCGACAGAACATGGTCGACGATGGAGGCTGTGGAGGTGCGCGTCGCCTTGAATATCTCGAAATAGAGAAGCACCAGACCGACGGCGATTAGAAGATCGCCGAGGCTAACCTCCCAGACCGCGCCCGAGAGTAAGGCAATCGACATGAGGCTCCCGTCGAAGGCGTCGGCACCTGCAAAAGCCGCGAGGTTGTAGGCGCCGATCACCAGAACCAGGAGGGGGAAGGCAGCAATCATGAGCGTTCCGATCACATGTTGGGATAGTTGGGCCCACCACCCCCTTCGGGCGTGACCCAGTGGATATTCTGGGTCGGGTCCTTGATATCGCAGGTTTTGCAGTGGACGCAGTTCTGAGCGTTGATCTGCAGTCTCGGCCCGTCCTGTTCCTCGACGATCTCGTAGACGCCAGCCGGGCAGTAGCGCGTTTCGGGTGACGCGTAAGTCTGATAGTTGACGTCGATCGCGATGCTTGGATCGCCAAGGGTCAGATGGATCGGCTGGTCTTCCTCGTGATTGGTCGCCGACAATGAGACCGAGGTGAGTTTATCGAAGCTAATCACGCCGTCGGGCTTGGGATAGTCGATCGGGCGCGCGTCTGCTGCCGGTTTCAACTGCTCATGATCGGCGTGATGGTGGAATGTCCACGGCGCATGGCCCCGAAACACGTAAGTGTCGATCGCGCTGTAGCCGAGACCGGCCCAGAAACCCCAGTTGAAGGCCGGACGAATATTGCGGACCTTGTTCAGCTCCGGCCAGATCCAGCTTGCCTCGATCCGCCTGCCATAATCATGGACGAGCTTGGGCTGACCTTCGGCAATGGCGTCGAACGCCGTCTCGGCGGCAATCATTCCCGACTTCATGGCCGTGTGGGAGCCCTTGATCTTCGGCACGTTCATGAAACCCGCACCACAGCCTAGGATCATACCGCCGTCGACGCTCAGCTTGGGCACCGACTGAAATCCACCTTCGTTCAGCGCCCGGGCGCCATAGGAAATACGTCTGGCACCGGCGAAAGTGCCCGCGATGGCTGGATGATGTTTGAAGCGCTGGAACTCGTCGTAGGGGCCGAGCCAGGGATTCGTGTAGTCCAGGCCGATGACGAAGCCGACACTCACCTGATTTTCTTCCAGGTGATAGAGGAACGAGCCGCCATAAGTGCTGCGATCCAGCGGCCAGCCGATCGTGTGGACGATGCGCCCCGGCTCATGACGGTCCGGCTCAATTTCCCACAACTCCTTGATGCCGATGGCGTAGGTCTGAGGATCACTATCCCGGCGCAGGTCGTGGCGTTCGATCAGCAGCTTGGTCAATGACCCCCGGCAGCCCTCCGCGAACAGGGTGACCTTCGCCCGGAGCTCCATGCCGGGCTGGTAGCCGGGGCCCGGTTGGCCGTCACGACCGACGCCCATATCGCCAGTGGCGACGCCGACAATCTGACCATCGTCGCCGTAGAGCGTCTCGGCGGCGGCAAAACCCGGATAGATCTCGACGCCGGCCGCTTCCGCCTGCTCGGCAAGCCACCGGCACAGATTGCCGAGCGAAATGATATAGTTACCCTCGTTGTGCATGGTCGGTGGCGTCGGCAGCCGGAAAGATTTTTTCTCGGTGAGGAAAAGGAAGTGATCGTCTTTGGCCGGCGTCTTGAGCGGCGCGCCTTTGTCCTTACAGTCGGGGCTCATCTCATTCAGGGCCCGTGGTTCCACAACGGCGCCGGACAGATTGTGCGCGCCCACCTCCGAGCCCTTTTCGAGAACACAGACGCTGACATCGCGTCCCTTTTCCTCGGCCAACTGGCGCAAGCGGATGGCAGCCGCAAGCCCGGCCGGACCGGCGCCGACGATGACCGCGTCGAATTCCATCTGCTCGCGTTCCATGCATGCTCTCCTGGATAAGTCGCTTTTGCCTCAGTCGCTTGGCACTATCCGAGCGTCCGGCCGACCGCAAGGTGGCCATTGTCGCGCCGATGTCGCTCAGGCTGGCGGAGCGGGCGGCGGCGGTGGGCCCGCCAGGCTCGGCTCGTCGGCCTTGGCTTTCGGCAAATAGCGGAGGGTCACCACGCCCACGGCGGCGATCAGGATGACGAGCGCGCCGAAAAGCGGCCGAAAGATCGCCCAGGCGAGGGCGATGGTCGAAAGGCCGATGATAAGCGCCAAGAGAAAGGCGACGCCCGTGCCGAGTTTGCGGGTGATGGCGCCGACGAGCGGGACCAATCGCGCGGCTCGGTGGAGGATCAAGTGAATGCCTACAAACAGAGCGACGAAACCTGCGCCCCGCAAAGCCCAGGTGATCAAGGCGTTGCGGGCGTAAACCTCACCGAACATATCGTCGGCCGAAACCGCGCCGCGATCGATCAAGGCGACGGTGCCGCCGTTTCGGGTTTGATAGGGGCGAAGATATTCGCCATCCAGTTGGCCAACGACGCTCACCTGGTCGGTTTCGACCTGGCGGAAGCCAACACGCAGGTCACCGATCCGCGCCCTCGAAGGATCGCCGGAGTAAAACCAGTTGTCATGGCCGACGAAGGTCAGTCCCGCGACCTCGATGGTGGTTTCGGGCGGCGTCAGGCTCCCGTTCGGTTTCAGTTCGGCCAAGAGTTTTTCGCCCAAACGGTACTCACCGACCCGGGGATCCGGTGGCAGGAACGTTTCAGGTCCAACCGCCATGGTCTCGGGATTGGCATGGTTGGCGTTCGACTGGAAACCGGATGAGGGGATGAGCTTCGCCGACCAGACGCGCTCGTAGCGAACCCGCCGGTCATCACCGGAGCCCTCCTTGATCTCGCGCCACTGATACATCTCGACCGTTCGATCGAGACGGAGCGTGGTGGCCGCGATGTTGAACAGAGGATCCGCGGCATCGCCGCCGGTTCGAGCCGGCCCGGCGACGTGAAGCAGCCTGCCGTCCAGAGCCAAGTCGAGATAGTTGTCATCGACCGTCTCAACCAGCCGCGCGCCCTCGCCCAGCGTATCGAGCTCACGGGCCGAACGAAACTCGTTCCAGAACAGACCGCCGATACCGCCCAGAATGAGAAGGCCGCCGAAGATGAACAGGCCCACTTTGTTGGTCTTGGCCATGAGCTCGTCCGAGCTTGTGGGGTTGTAGGACGCGTCAGGACAATTCGACGGTGCCGCTGATCGGCAGCTTCAAATCCGTGTCCCAAAGCTCGAGCGTGACCGTCGCCGTCAGCGTCTCGGTTCCTCGAAGCTTGCCGGTGTCGATCGCCTCTCGAACGGCTCTTTCGATCTCCCGCTGGGAGGTGACACCGACTTTCTTCAAGAATTTGCGCAGGCTCATGTTGAATGTTTCTTCGTTCATCGATCGATCCTTTCGTGCCTTGGTCCTGATGGCCGCTAATGGCCGATGGCCAAGGGCAGATTGAGCAGAAGATTTTGTGGCTTCAAGCGAAGACGTCGCTGTGCGTCCATGGCCAGGCCCAAATAAACGGGGCTTTCCGCTATCGCCGGCGCGACCCGTGACCGGTCCTCGATCTCCATTTGAAAGAGCGCGATGATCTTCGCTCGTTCGCCGTCTTCCAGGATGTCGCCATCGTACAGCCGATTGAGGAGCGAACTCGCGGTTCGGTCCAGACCGATATGCCAGCGCCAGGCCTCGTCTGCCAATCTTTGGCGTGGCTGGATCCTGACCCGCAGCCCCATCATCCGCGCGACCCATTTTTCCAGAACGCGGGCCAGCGCATCGAGGCCTGGCCGGGCGAAGGTGAGGTCGAGGACCATGTCGAAGCGGTCGCTCCGCCCCAGATAGTCTCGTTCGCTGGTCTCGGTCACGATATCAAGCTGGATCTCCCGCCGCTGCTCGTTCGTTGCAGCTAGCAAGCCAGCTAGACCGCCCGCACCACCGCCCTCCGCCAGCATCTCGACGGTTTCCTCGTCGGCCGCCAGGACGGCCCCATCCTCGACCGTGATCTTCTGCGTCCGGAAAAGTGTTTCGGCCGCCCTGAGCTGAAACGGATCCGGCGTTTCCAGCAGGATCTGGTGGACGATCAGATGAACCAGATGGTCGATGAACAAAGGCGGGGTTCGACTGACCTTGTCCTCTCTGAAAAGGGCCAGATAGGCCGTTTCGATATCATCATGGCCAAGCAGATGGTCCCGGAAGGTAAGGAAATGTTCGAAGCTTTCCCGGGCGCCGGCATCCTCGACCTTGGCGAGCGGCAGCGCCTCCGTCGGCGTTGCCGGTTCCTGGAGTAGTCGATCGTGGATAAGCCGCTCGGCGGGGCAGCTCTCGTCGACCAGCGCCAGTTCGGGCCGGCGCAGGTAGGCCAGCACCAGTTCCGGCCTGGGCTTGAGCCGGTCGCCGCCCGCTCTGGCGACTAAACCCAGGCCAGCGCTTCGCCAAAAGGACGGTTCGGTGGTCTCGCTCATTTGAACGAGCCCCACCGTCGCTTACGGTCATTGGTAGTCCGGCAGCCGCAGCGGCGGGAAGGGATCAAGGGCCTCAGTCCAGCGAGTTGGCTTATCTTTGCTGGGACCAGAGATCATTTCGCGCCCCTTGCCAAGCCCCGGGCTGCTTCGTCGCCTACTCGGTTCGTTTGGCTCTTGGTCAGCGCCTCTATTCGTTTGATCAATCGCGGAAACGGAAAAAAACCGGTCAGGCTTCTGGATCGTTGGAAACGGTCGGCAGGCTTTCCCAACTCTTTCCGGCGGCGAGGATGCAGGTCTTACCCTTCGGCGTCGTGCTGATGATCGTCCACGTACCCTTCTCCTGGGACGCATACACCTGAAGCAGATTGCCGTTGGTCTGCATGCCGAGCGAGATCGGCTGCTCCTTATATTTGGTCATTAACTGCTTGGAGATCTCGCCGTGAGCATGACACGGCAAGCGCATGCCGCTGGTTTGCGCCTGGCCTTGCGATGGCAGAGCGAGGGCGAGCAAACCGATCAACATGCTGCCAGCGAGCCAGTTCCTGCGTGTCATGCTTGTCTCCTGATCCCAAGGATGGCGCGCGATGGGAGGCATCGACCGAACGATGTGAAAGAGGACGAGGGGGACACCGGGACGACAGGAAACAATCGGTGCGATCGCGCCTCCCAACGGCGCTTCAGGCTTCCGAGATTTGCATTCGCCCCTTACGATTCGGTTAACGCTGTTGAGGTTTATCGGCGTGTCGTTCGCGAAAGCGTGAGAGGCTGAGGAGACAGACCAGGTGGCCATTTTGTTCGTCAGCAAGCTCGATGGTCCTGACGCCTGGAAGGCGGAACTCACGAAACACCTGCCCGATGAGGAGCTGAGGGTCTATCCGGAGGTCGGCGACGAGCGGGACATCGAGTTCGCGCTCGCCTTCCAGCCGCCGCCGGGCCTGTTGGCGAGGTTGCCTAATCTGCGCCTAATCCAGTCGATGGGTGCGGGCGTCGACGGCATCGTCAGCGATCCCGAACTCCCGGACGTGCCGCTCTGCCGTATGGTCGAGCCGTCGCTCACCTCGACAATGGCGGACTACGTCCTGGCCGCGGTCGGACGGGTTCACCGCCGGTTCGATCGGTTCGCGATTGCGCAGTCTCGCCGCGAATGGGCCTTTGAAGTACCTCGCCGGGCCGATCAACTGGCCGTGGGCGTCCTCGGGCTCGGCGAGCTGGGCGGTGCTGTGGCGGAGCGCCTGCGGCTCAATCGGTACAAAGTTGCGGGCTGGAGCCGGACGGAGAAGTCGCTTTCAGGCGTCGAAACCTTTTATGGCGAGCGCGGTCTAAACGCGTTTCTGCCGTCCGTCGAAATCGTGGTCGCGCTCCTGCCTCTCACGCCGTCCACCGACCAACTGCTGAACGATCGGCTGTTCGCGGCCATGCCTCGCGGCTCCCACCTGATCAATGTTGGCCGCGGCGGTTTAATCGACGAGGAAGCTCTGTTGCGGGCGCTCGACGACGGTCAGCTCGCCGGCGCCACCCTCGATGTCTTCAGCCATGAACCGCTGCCGGACGATCATCCATTCTGGTCGCGGCCGGAGATTTTCGTCACGCCGCACGTGTCAGGGTTCACGCTGCCCGATACGGCGGCACCGGTGGCCGTAGAGAACTTTCGGCGATGTCGAGCCGGCGAGTCCCTTCTCTATCTGGTCGATCGCGCCAAGGGCTACTAAGGGAGAATTAGTTTCGGCTTCAGCGTTAGAATTCGGAACAATGACGAGGGAAGGACCGAGCATTTGGCGAGAGTGATTACCGTAGCCCAACAAAAAGGCGGTGCCGGCAAAACCACCGTGGCAGCACAACTCGCGGTGGAAGTCGCCCGGCGCGGCTGGACCGTCGCTTGTGTCGATATCGATCCCCAGGCTACGCTCTCCGCCTGGCACGGCATTCGCCAATCAGCCGTCAATGGCGCCAACGCGATCGACTGCGAGACCATCGGCGGCTGGCGCCTGGACAGCTCCTTGCGCGAGCTAGCACGCGATCATGACGTCCTGATCGTCGACAGCCCACCCCAGGCGGAGACCGAAGCACGCGTGGCAGTTCGGGCCGCAGATCTGGTGGTTATCCCCTGTCAGCCCAGCGCGCTTGACCTCTGGGCCTCTCGGGCAACGCTCGAATTCGTCGATCAGGAAAGGCGCGACGCTCGCCTCCTGCTCAACCGCGTGCCTCCCCGGGGCCGCCTGCTCGACCAGGCCCAGAGCGCCATCGACGAGATGAAAACACCGCTGCTCGAAGCCCGTCTCGGCAATCGGGCAGCCTTCGCCCAAGCGATGCAACGAGGTCTCAGCGTGGTCGAGCTGGAGCCGCGGGGCAAAGCGTCCACCGAGCTCAACGGACTGGTCGATGAAATCGTCGCACAGCTGTTTTGAGGCCATCTGACTTGGCGACGCCGACCGCCTCGGCTATCCAGCCGGCATTCAAGGGCGTTCGTGCCCGCTTTGTTCGGAGGCGAGTTCATGTCCGCGCCACCAGGCGAACCTGGTGCGCCGGTCGAAAGCAAGTCGGAGCTGGTGGCCTATCTCGAGGCCGGTTCGAAACCTCCGGACGACTGGCGTATCGGTACCGAACACGAAAAGTTCTGTTTTTACCGCGATGATTTAGAGCCGCTCGCCTATGACGGTGAGCGGGGTATTGCTTGGCTACTCGAGGCGATGGCCGATCGCTTCGACTGGGCGCCCATTCTCGAACAGGACCGAATCATCGGTTTGGCCAAGGACGGAGCCGGCGTGTCGTTGGAGCCAGGCGGCCAGCTCGAACTCTCGGGCGCGCCGTTGGCGACCATTCACGACACCTGTCGCGAGGCACACGGCCACTTGCGTCAGGTCAAGGAGCTGACCGAGCCCGCCGGGATTGGCATGTTGGGTATGGGGTTCCACCCGCTATGGCCGCTCGACGCCATGCCCCGGATGCCCAAGGGCCGCTACGACATCATGCGGCGCTACATGCCGACGAGGGGCTCCCTTGGCCTCGACATGATGCATCGAACCTGCACGATCCAGGTCAATCTTGATTTCTCATCCGAAGCCGACATGGTGCGGAAGCTCAGGGTCTCGCTGGCCCTTCAGCCGATAGCGACGGCCTTGTTCGCGAATTCGCCCTTCATCGACGGACGGCCCAATGGCTTCGAAAGCTTCCGGGCTCACATATGGACGGACACCGATCCGGATCGATCAGGCTTCCTGCCCTTCGAGTTAGAGGAGGGAATGGGATTCGAGCGCTATGTCGACTACGTCCTCGATGTGCCAATGTACTTCGTCTACCACCAGGGGCATTATCTCGACGCCTCCGGCCAGTCCTTCCGCGACTTTCTCGTCGGTCGGCTGCCGGCCTTGCCGGGGGTGAGACCGGCCATCAATCACTGGGCTGATCATCTGAGCACCGTTTTTCCGGTAGTGCGCCTCAACCGCTTCTTGGAAATGAGGGTGGCTGATGGCGCTCCCTGGGCCGAGCTCTGCGCTCTTCCCGCCTTTTGGGTCGGTCTGCTTTACGACGCGACAAGCCTGGACGCGGCGGAGGAGTTCACCAAAGCATTGGATCCCTCGATGCTCCCGGAGCTGCGACAAGCCGTGGCCAAGGACGGCCTGTCCGCTAGGGTGGCCGGCCGTTCCGTTCGGGATCTGGCACGGGAGACGGTCAGGATTGCTCGCGGCGGTCTGGAGCGTCGGGGACGGCGGGACATGAGCGGCGATACCGAGGCCAAATATCTGGAGCCGATCGAACGCATCGCCGAGACGGGTGGCAGTCAAGCGCGGGAAAAACTGCGGCTTTACGAGACCGAATGGGGCCGATCGGTAAGACCACTCTTTAAGCAGTTCGCCTATTGATCATCGCCGGCGCCTGGGCCGTGTTTTGAAGATCGGCGCCGCTGAATCCGGAGGCGCTGGTCGTGCCCGCCGGTATGAACCAATTGTAGTGCGGCTGCAGCGCCGCGACCTTGCCGATGATCACCGTCACCGGGCCGGTCGGCCGAACTGAGCCTACGGTCCGTGACAGTTCATCGAGAGTGGCTGAGGCCACCCGCTGCTGAGGCAGCGTGCCATTCTCGATCAAGGCGGCCGGCATCTTCGGATCCATGCCGTGGTCCAGCAACTTGGCAACCAGCCTTTCGATGCCGGCGATTCCCATGAAGACACATAATGTGTGTCCGGACGTGGCCAGGGCGCGCCAGTCCAGCTCAGGCTCGTCCGCCTTGCCGTGGCCGGTCAGAAAGGTCACGGCGTGCGCCAGGTCGCGATGGGTCAGCGGGATCCCGGCGTAAGCGGCGCAGCCGGTGCCAGCGCTCACGCCCGGAACGATCTCGAACGCCACCTTTGCCTGGACCACCGCGTCGAGCTCTTCGCCCAGACGGCCGAAGATGGTGGGATCGCCGCCCTTGAGACGAACCACGGAGCAACCTTGCTTGGCCCGATCGACCAGCAGTTGGTTGATTTCACCCTGGAGCAGGTGGTGGTCTGCCCGCCGTTTGCCGGCGTAGATCGTCTCGGCCGAGACGCTGGCGCGTTCCATGACCCGCCGGCTCACGAGGCGATCGTAGACGATGACATCCGCCACCTCGATCAGTCGGGCGGCCTTGAGGGTCAACAGTTCCGGATCACCGCAACCGGCGCCGACGAACCAAACCTTTCCGTCTGCTCTCACGCTCATGCTTGAAACGTCCAACCGTCCTTGTGCTCTGGCACCAAGCGCGTCGAAACCCGCCCGTCAAGCGGTGATGACCAACCCGACCAGGCAACCGATCTCGGCCATCTGCTGGACGGCACCCAAGGTGTCGCCGGTGAACCCGCCCAGCCGCCGCTCGTTGATCCAGGCCATGGCTCCACCCAAAACGGCGGCGGCGGTGACGGCAACGACCAACGCTTCGATCTGGAGGACGAATAGGCCTAACGCCAGAACCCCGACGACGGCGATCGTGATGCTGGCGCCGTCAGGCCGTCCGGCGCTGGCACCGAGGCCCTCGTCGCGTGCCGGCGGCTGGATAGCCATGACGCAGAGCATGGCCGTGCGCGAGACCATTCCCGCCATCACCAGACTGACGATTTGGCTCATCGGATCCCAGAAGGTGGAAAGGCAGCCGACGCGGGTCATGAGACTGAGCATCAATGCCAGAGCGCCGAACGTGCCGAGCCGGCTGTCGCGCATGATCTCCAGGGCGCGCTTCGGTTCGGAGGCGCCCCAGCCATCGACCGTATCCGCCAGTCCGTCCTCGTGGAGCGCTCCTGTGACCAGGAGACCAGCGGCAACGGCCGCGACCGCCGCCGGCCAGCCCGGCAGGCCGATCACGCTCGCGGCCACGAACACCCCACCGGCGATCGCCCCGATAAGAGCGCCGACGAGCGGGAAGAACACGAGCGAATCCTCGAACGGCGGCGGTGTCTGCGCGAAGCGGATGGGCAGGCGGGTAAGGAAAACAATCGCCAGCTTGAAGCTTTCGAACATAAACACAGCGCCACGGGCTCGGACCAGAAGCGAAAGGTTCTATGCGTTGAATTTGTGTCACACCAGCGACGATATCCGCCGTCTCCTGACGGCGCTGTCTGAAGCCGACGCCGACGCCATGCAGGCTTGTCTGTATCGGGAGGGAAAGCTTACCAAGCCCGGAGGCAGCCTTGGGCGGTTGGAGGAGATCACGCCGTGGCTCGCCGGTTGGCAGCGGGCCTATCCGCCTGATCTATCGCAAGTTCGGATCCTCGTCTTCGCCGGCAATCATGGGGTCACCGCCCATGGTGTCTCACCCTATCCGGCAACCGTCACCGCGCAGATGGTCGCCAACTTCAGGGCCGGCGGTGCTGCGATCAATCAGCTCGCCAGGGTGGCAGGCGCGGATCTTGGCATCGTCTCGTTGGAGCTCGACGACCCTACCGGCGATATCACCGATGAGCCCGCCATGACAGAAGCGGCGTTCTGTGGCGCCTTCAATGCCGGCATCGAAGCGGTTGGCGAAGGCTGCGACCTGCTGGCCTTGGGCGAGATGGGAATCGGCAACACGACCATCGCCGCCGCGCTCGCGGCCGCCATCACTGATGAGGACGCCGCAACTTGGGTTGGCGCCGGCACCGGCCTCGGCGCCGAGGGGATCGAGCACAAAGCCGAAATCGTCAAACGTGCCGTAACTAGGCATACGGCCGATCAGCCTGATGCGGTTACCCTGCTTCAGCGTCTGGGCGGGCGAGAGGTCGCAGCAATCGCCGGCGCGATTGTGGCCGCGAGGCTCAAGCGAACGCCGGTTCTTCTCGACGGTTTCGTTGTCTCCGCCGCCGCACTCGTTTTGAAAGCCATGGCGCCGAACGCACTGGATCACTGCCTCGCTTCCCATCGCTCAGGCGAGCAGGCCCACGGCCGGCTACTGGAAGGACTTGGCAAAAAGCCGCTCTTGGACCTGGGCATGAGGCTCGGCGAGGGCTCCGGTGCGGCCCTCGCCATCCCGCTAATCCGCGCTAGCCTCGCCTGTCACCGCCAGATGGCGACTTTCGACGAAGCGGGCGTTAGCGACCGCGCGGAGTGATGACCGTACTGCCTTCCTGATCAGACCACGCCGGCAAGCGCGCGCATCGCCAGCATCCGCCGGTCCATGACCTCGGCATAGGCGTTAGCCTTCGTCAGATAGTTGATGAAACTCTCGTGGATCTTGCCGGTGAGCTCGTCGGTGGCGGCCAGATCGTCATAGACCTCGCGGGTAACCCGGCCGAGCTCGACGACCACGTCGTCGGGGAAGGTCCTGAGCTCGACATCGTTCTCGCTCACCAGCGGATCCAAGGCTTCGATATTGTTGAAGGTGAAATCAGCCGTCGTCTCCATGGCAAGCGCGGTGGTCGCGGCCTCGACGATGGCCCGCAGGTCCTCTGGCAGGGCCTCGAGCCGGTCCTTGTTGACGATCACCTCGAGGCCCGGACCGGGCTCGTGGAAGGCCGGCAGATAGTAGTATTTCGCGGATTTGTAGAGACCGAAGGCGCGATCGTTCCAGGGCCCGACCCATTCGGCCGCGTCAACCGCACCGGAAAGAAGCGAGGGCCCGATTTCGCCGGGCGGGATCAGGACGGTGGTCACACCAAGCCGCTTCATCACCTCGCCGCCGAGACCGGCGATGCGGAACTTCAGACCCCTGAGGTCGTCGAGACTTTTGATCTCTTTCCTGAACCAACCGCCGGCCTGTGTTCGCGAGGAGCCGGCGTAGAACGGCACCACGTTGAAATCGGCATAAGTCTCTCGCCAGAGATCCATGCCATCGCCCTTGTAGAGCCAGCCGGCGAGCTCCGCAGCCGTCAGGCCAAAGGGAACGCCGGTGAAATAGTTGAGCGCTGCGGATTTGCCGACCCAGAAATAGGGTGTGCCGTGGCCGATATCGGCGGTGCCGTTTTGGACCGCGTCCAAGCTCTCGAACGGTGGCACGAGCTCGCCGGCGCCGTAGACGGTGATCTCCAACCGGCCACCGGACATGGCCTGGACCATCTGGGCGAAGCGCTGGGCGTTCATGCCCAGACCTGGCGTATTTTTCGGCCAGGGCATGACCATGTTCCATTTGACAGTCTCCTGGGCGCGGCCTGATCTCGCTCCCAGGCCCGCGGCCACCGTGGTGACGCCGGCAGCCCCGATCATCTGCCTTCTTTTCATGTCGCTCTCCCTTGGCAAGCGTTCGTTGGATTAAGGCGTAGCATGGCTTCGCTCAGCGAACGATGGCCAGATGCGGCGCGGCGTCGATCAGATGCAGGAACGAGCCGGCGACCCGACCGACCACCGCGCCGGTATCGCCGAGCTCCCGGCCGTCGGCATCCCGGACCTGGAACAATGGCGGGGCGCTGAAGTCGTCCGTGCGGCTCGCATAGTGGAATTCGTGGCCGCGAAACCGGGCGCCCTTGGATCCCAGAAGGGAAGGTCCGGTCAGGCTCATCTGGCGGTAACCCAGATGGAGCCGGCGTTGGGCGAAGCTTGTGTCAATCGGCAGAAGACCGGCCATCGGGTGGGCGGTTCCGTCACCGTCCACCAGATGCCGGCCCAGGACCATGAAACCGCCGCATTCGCCGTAGATGGCGGCACCCCGGTCTCTGGCCGCTTTGAGACCCCCGAGCCAGCCCTGATTGTTGCTCAGTTTGCCCGCGTGGAGTTCGGGATAGCCGCCCGGCAGAAACACCGCATCGGCATCCTTGGCGGGCCCCTGATCGGACAAAGGTGAAAAGAAGCTGAGCTCGGCGCCCGCGTTCCGCCACCCCTCGACGATGGCCGGATAGAGAAAGGCGAAGGCGACATCCTGGGCGATCGCAATCCGTTGACCGAGGGCTGGCAGCGGCCGCGCCCGAGGCCCGTGCAGATTGAGCCCGAAATGGCGCTTCAGTTTGAGCAGCCGGTCGAAATCCAAACGGCTTGCCACCAGATCGGCGGCTTTTTGGATCACGGTCGGCAGGTCTTCTTGTTCGGTCGCCTGGACCAGACCCAGATGGCGCGATGGCAGCCGAAGCTCGGGATTTTCCGGCAGCCAGCCCAGCACGACCGTGGAGAAACGATCGTCGCAGGCGCGAATGATGGTCTGGGCGTGCCGCTCGCCGGCGCAGCGGTTGAGAATAATGCCTACGACCTCGACATCTTCACGATAGCGGATGAAACCTTCCGCGACCGCCGCGGCTGACGCGCCCATGCCCTTACAGTCGATCACCAAGAGCACGGGCAGATCCAACAAAGCGGCCAGATCGGCCGTGGAGCCGCTGCCATCAGGCGCGCCGTCGAAGAGACCCATGACGCCCTCGCCGACCACCAGATCGGCACCGGTTTGACAAGCGTCAGCGAGTGCCGCCAGCGTTTCCAGGCGCATCGCCCAACTGTCCAAATTGAGACACGGCCGGCCGGTCGCCAGACGATGGAAGCCCGGATCGATGTAGTCGGGCCCGGCCTTGAAGCTCGCCACCCGAAGGCTGCGTTTCTGCAGGGCCTCTATTAGGCCGAGTGTGATGAGCGTCTTGCCCCGACCGGAGGCGGTCGCCGCGATTATCAGGCCGGGTGCGGCCATGGCATCGTTCCTCACCTATCCGCGAGCGGCGATACTTTAACCTTTTCGGACCTATTGCCGAGCCGCTTCCGCTACATAGCGGGTCTGATGACCGGGGACACCAAAACCAAGCTGAAACGCGGCTGGACCACCGGCGCGTGCGCCACGGCGGCAACCGCCGCCGCGTTCCGGGCGCTTGTCTCGGGCCGCTTCGCACCGGTGGAGCGGATTGCCTTGCCTCGGGGCGGCACGGCGACGTTCGAGATCGTGGATCCCCTGCTCGGCGACGGCTGGGCTCGAGCGTCGGTCATCAAGGACGCCGGCGACGATCCGGACGTGACCCACGGCGCCACGATCGTGAGCCACGTGACACCCCTGCCGCCTGGTCATGGCGTCCGGTTCAAGGCCGGCGCCGGCGTTGGCACGATAACCCGCCCAGGCCTGCCGCTCGCGGTGGGCGAGCCGGCGATCAACCCGGTGCCCCGACAGATGATGATCCAGGCGGTCCGGGACATCGCCCACCAGGAGATCCGGCCCGGTGATGTCGAAATCGAAATCAGCGTTCCCGGCGGAGAAGACCTGGCGCAGCAAACACTGAACCCGAGGCTCGGCATCGTCGGCGGGCTCTCCATTCTGGGCACCACCGGTGTCGTCATCCCCTATTCCTGCGCCGCCTGGCTGCATTCCATCCACCGGGGCATCGACGTCGCCTGGGCCTCTGGCATCGAACATATCGCCGCCAGTACAGGCTCGACCTCCGAGCGGGCCGTTCGCGAGCGCTATGACATGGAAGACATGGCGTTGATCGAGATGGGAGACATGGCGGGCGGGCTGTTGAAGTATCTGCGTCGGGTGCCGCTGCCCATGGTCACCATCGCCGGCGGATTTGCGAAACTCGCCAAACTGGCGGGGGGCAAGCTGGACCTCCATTCCCGGAGCGCGAGCGTGGATCTGGACCAGATCTGTGCCTGGGCAAACGCGCAAGACACGGCCATCACACAGGCCCGAAGCGCCGGCGAAGCGTTGGCCATCGCCGATGATTTGGGCGGCAATCTGGCGCTGCCGGTAGCCGAACGAGCGCGGGACCAGGCGTCACGCGTCACAGGCCCGGCCACCCGGATCGAAGTGATCGTCTATGACCGTTTTGGCCACGAGCGTGCCCATGCCCGGGGCTGGTGACCCCCGGCTCCTGCTCTTGGGCGGAACCGAGGAGGCACGAGATCTCGCTCAAAACATCGAAGCGGAGGGACGCTGGCAACTCATCTCGTCACTCGCCGGCAGCACGTCGCAACCTTTTGCGCTGCCGGGCACCCTGCTGGTCGGCGGCTTCGGTGGTGCACGCCGCATGGCGGTTTTCGTGCGGGAGCAATTGGTTCGCGCGGTGATCGACGCCACCCACCCTTACGCCGTTCGCATCGCCCGCAACGCCGTTCGGGCCAGCTTCGTCACGGGCACACCTGCGATCAAGCTCGTGAGACGACCGTGGCTCGCCGAGGCCGGGGACCGATGGCATGAGGTGGACACCGTCGCCCAGGCTTCGGCGTTCGCTAGCCAGCTCGGCCGGACCTGGCTGGTGACGCTGGGGCAGAAGGGGTTTGGGCAACTGGATCCCAGCGGCGCCGGGCGATGTTTGGTCCGAAGCATCGAACCGATCGACAGGATGCCGGCAAACGGCGTTCGGATCGAGGCGCGGCCGCCCTTCTGTGTGGCCTCGGAGTTGGATCTGATGCGATCTTACGAGGTCGACGTCGTCATCACGAGGAATAGCGGCAGCGCTCAGGTTTACGCCAAGATCGAAGCCGCGCGCCTCCTCGGGATCCCCGTCGTGATGATCCGACGGCCGGCACCGCCTCGGTTGGTCCCGACCGTAGCCGATCTGGCGCAAGTGCATGCGTGGCTCGATCAGGTCGCCCGCGGTCTTAGAACGTGATGGTGTTCAGCGGCGTAGAGCCTGCTCTCATGGAAACTTTTGTGATCCAGAACAGGGCCCACCAGGATCAAGGCCGTCCGGGTGATGTTTTCCGCTTTGACCCGGTCGCGGATGGTGGCGAGCGTGCCCCGAACGAACAACTCATCGGGCCAGCCAACCCGGTAGGCCACGACGACCGGACAGTCCCTGCCATAATGCGGTGCCAGTTCGCGGGTCACCCGCGCCAAATTGTTGATTGACAGATGGATGGCGAGCGTCGCGCCGGTGGCCGCAAAATTGGCCAGCGTTTCCCGCTCCGGCATCGCCGACGCCCGAACAGCTGTCCGGGTCAGAATGACTGATTGGCTGACGCCCGGCAGGGTCAGTTCGGTACCAAGCGCGGCCGCCGCGGCGGCGAACGCCGGCACGCCGGGCACGATGTCATAGTCGATCCCATGCCCCTCAAGACGGCGTATCTGCTCGGCGATGGCGCCGTAGAGCGAGGGATCGCCCGAATGGACCCGGGCAACGTCGTGACCGGCACCGTTCGCCTCCAGGATCCGCTCGATGATCTGATCCAGATGAAGGGGTGCTGTATCGATGACAACGGCATCAGCCCGTGCCTCTTCCAGGATTTCTTCGGGCACCAGGGAACCCGCATAGAGAATGACGGGACAGGCGCGGATCAGCCTTTGGCCCCGCACCGTGATCAAGTCCGGCGCACCCGGCCCGGCGCCGATGAAATGAACGGTCATCCCAGCCGGTATCCTCGAGGCGTATAGACCAAACGTCGATCATTCAGCGAAAACAGCCGGGTTTCGCTGCTACCGATCAAGACCACGCTCAACATATCGACATCGTCGGGTCCAAGCTCTCCCAGTTGGAGCGTCGTCAGGGTTTCGCCTTCACGCCCCAGATTGCGGCCGATCACACAAACGGTCTCGTCCGGTCGTTTCCGCTTCAAGACACGAAGAGCTGTTTCGAAGGTTTCCCGGCGTTTCGCCGAGATCGGGTTGTAGAGCGCGATCACGAAGTCGGCTTCGGCCGCGGCGGTCAAACGCCTTTCGATGGCCGGCCAGGGGGTCAGAAGATCTGAAAGCGAAATCAGGCAAAAATCGTGGCCGAGGGGTGCGCCGATGCGTGCGGCCAGCGCCTGGATCGCGGATATTCCAGGAGCGGTGACCAGGTCGATCCGACGTTGGGCTGTATCGTCGCTGGCCTCAAGCAGTTCCATGACCAGGGCACCCATGGCGTAAATGCCGATATCGCCGGAACTGATCAGTGCCACACGGGCACCGCGCCCCGCGAGCTCCAGCGCGAACAAACAGCGCTCGCGCTCATGGCCGATGGCGAAGGGATGCATCTTCCGTGTACCGACGATCGGGGCGATGAGATCGAGATAGAGCTCAAATCCGACGATCTCATCGCTGCTTTTGATCAGCGCTCGGGCCGCCGGCGTCATGGTGGAAAGATCACCCGGGCCGATACCAACCAGCGCCAGGCGGCCTCGGGGCCGGCCGACCTCAGCCACCTCGATCGGTCCGGGGGCGACGGCAAGGGCGCAGGTCGCGCGGGCCGAGCGTTGCTTTTCGACGAGCAATCGGCCTCCGGGGCCGACTGCGGCCAGTGCCGCTCCCTCGGCGACCCCGTGACAACCGACTTCGCGAAAGACCACCTCACTCGGATGGACTAGCCGGGCCCGCTCCTTTTCCAGCCGCTCCGCATCGAAAAAACGAGCCTCGACGCCGAACGATCGCGCCAGTTCGTGTACAGCCGGCTCATCGGCCTTGAGATCGAGGGAAACAACGCAGGCCACGGCCGCCTCGCTGATGTTCCGCTGCTTCAGGGTGCTGGCGACAAGGGTCAGAAGCTCTTCCGGCGCAGCTCCCCGTTCGCAGCCGACACCGACCGCGACGGCTTTCGGTTGCAGAACCGGCTTTTGCGGATGGTCCGTGACATCGACCAAAAGATCGGCTTCATCCGCTCCGGCCACACTCACCAAATCCAGCGGCGCCAGCCACGACGGTTTTTCCGGCCAAACGGTTACTGGTTTGCCGGCAAGAAGCGCCGCCATCATGGGTTTTGCGGCGTCCTGGTTCCTCAAGGTCCAGCCGTCAGGCGGTTGATCGAGCGCCACGTCAAGAATGGTGTCGCTGGCGGTGGTGATCGCCGCTTCACCATCCAGATGGCGAGCCAGCATCTCGGCCAGTTGATTGGCGCCCCGGTGCCCGCCGAGAAGCGGCACCACGTGCCGGCCATCTACCGAAAGGCTGATCACCGGCGGTTCCACATGCTTGTCGCCCAACAGCGGCGCCAGCGCGCGAATGACGATACCCGCCGCGCAAAGGGCGATGATCGGCTGGCCCTGGGTGAACAGGGCCCGCAGGGTTTCCGCCGTGTTCCCCTCGCACAAGACGATATCGCTCTCATCCGATAATACCCTGACACGCTCGGCGAGCGCTATAGCGTGAGAGCCCACGCAGACAATGGTTGGCACAGCTCCGGTCACGGCGGCGATTGGCCGTAAACGATGAGAAGTGAGAAATAAGGCGCGTCGATGGCTTCCGCCTCGCTTAACCTTATCAGCCGTTGACTGTCGTGGCCGATCTCGACGCACAGCCAAGCCTCGGCAAGCCGCCCCGCTTGCGCCAGTTTCTCCCGCAACCACGGGAGACGCGGGCCGACCTTGAGGATCACCAGCGTCTCCGATGTGCGGGCCATGGCGGCGCTCAACGTTTGCTCGCCGGCCGTGGCGGGCATCACGCAAAGCGCCGATCGATTTTGCACCAGGGCTCGACCGATGGCCGCACTGGACGCGGCGAACGACGTGATCCCTGGCACCACGTCAATCGGCGTCATCGAAGGGAAATGGCGGATCAGCTTGCCGAAACTGCCGTAGGTGAACGGATCGCCCTCGCAGAGCACCGCCACGACCTGGCCTGCGTCGATCTCAGGCAAAATCGCTTCGGCTGCTTCCCGGTAATCCTCGTCGGCGCGGCCCATGGTCAAGACAAAGCCTTGGATCTGGGGAAGTTCGTCGAAATAGGCGTCGACCGTGGTCAGGGCACGGCTCTTGGTTTGAGGGGCATGAAAAAAAGCCAGAAGATCAGCCTGCTCGATTGCCGAGACCGCTTTCAGGGTCATCAGCATCGGATCTCCGGGGCCGACGCCGACACCGATCAGCCGGCCTAACGTCACGGCTTAACGGCGATGAGCTCGGTCACGGCCATGGCCGGCTTGAGCCCACGATAATCGCCCAGATCCTGGAGATGCTCGACACCGTGGCGGCTGACGCTGGCAGATGTGTCCCGCGCGAAATCCAACAGGCTGGCCTGGCCCTCGATCGTGACCGCGTGAGCGACCAGCCGTCCCTGAGAGGCCAGAGCCGTCCAACAGACGCCCAGAAGCGACCGATCAGCCAGCCCGCCGCCAACGAAGATCCGCGACGGTGCCGGCAAATCGTCGAGCGCCGCCGGTGCCTCGCCTTCAACGAGTTGGATCTCCGGCGCGCCCAGCCGCTCCGCATTGGCACGGATGGCCCGGCAGCGCTCAGGGTCACGCTCGATCGCGTAGACGCTCGCCTCGCCGGCGAAGCGGAGATACTCGATCGTGATTGAACCGCTACCCGCGCCCACGTCCCAAAGCGTGGTGCCGCGCTCGGGCGCAAGCGCCGCCAGGGCCTGCACGCGCATCGTCCTTTTCGTCAGCATGCGCGTGCCGCTGTAATGGGCGTCATCGAGACCGAAAAGAGGCAGACCCGCACCCGCCGACGGGCGGCACTCAAGGGCCAGAACGTTTAGATCGCTCTTGACTGGTCCCCCCCATTCAGCGACCTCGCCCTGCCAGACATGCTCGCTACCGGCGCCCAGATCCGACATCACCCAAAGCCCTGACCGGCCAAAGCCTTGATCGGTGAGAAGGCCGGCGACCGCTCCCGCTGTGTCGCGGTTTTCCGTTAGGATCAGAAGCTTTCGACCGGCCCCGAGGTGCCGGCTGATTTTCGCCAGTGGGCGGCCGTGAACGCTGATGCAGGCGACGTCCTGCCGGGCCCAGCCGAGGCGGGCACAAGCCAGCGCGAAGCATGACACCTCCGGGATGACGTGCAACGCGTCCGGGCCGAAGACTTGGGCCAGACGCGAACCGACGCCGTGATCCATCGGGTCACCGGTGGCGAGAACCGTCACGGGCCGGCCCCGGTACTCAGCGATGCGCCTCAAGGTTTCGTCGAGCGGCGATGACCAGTTCAATGTTGGCCGGTCGCCGGTGTTCACCATTCGCAGATGGCGGGCGCCGCCCACGACCAGTTCCGCCCGATCAATGTGGTTGCGGCGGTCCCGTCTGAGACCGTCAGCGCCGACGCCCAGAACGGTGAGCCACGGTCCGCTCACCGAGGGCTTCCGAGGTCGGGCAGCAAAGCGTTGACGGCCGCCGCTGCCATGGCGCTGCCGCCACGCCGTCCGAGCAGGGTCAGGTAGTTCGGCGGCGAAGGCGCATCGACCAGGGCCTGCTTGCTCTCGGCGGCACCGACGAAGCCGACCGGAAAGGCGAACAGGGCCGACGGCGGCGGAGCGCCATCTTTGAGTAGCTCCAACAGGCGAAACAGGGCGGTCGGCGCATTGCCGATGACTACCACGGCCCCGCCCATTTCATCGGCCAGACGCTCGATCGCCGCCGCCGATCGGGTGGTCTCCCGCGCTTTCGCCAACTGAGCCGTCTCAGCCTCGTCGATCAGGCACAGGATCCGGTTCTGGGCCGGCAAACGGTTCGCTTGAACACCGGCACTGACCATGGACGCATCGACGATGACCGGCGCCCCCCCGGTCAGTGCGGCCTGGGCGTCTTCAGCGACCGGTCCCCGCCATCTAAGCTCGGCCAGAATGTCCGTCATCCCGCAGCTGTGAACGACCCGGCGGACAACAGGCTGAAGCGCTTTAGGCACGGCAGTCAGATCGAGCTCGGCGTCGATCAAGGCAAAGGATCGTGCGTATATCGCCGCCGGTTCGCGCAGATAGGTGCGCTCTTGGGAAGAGCCTTCAGTGCTCACGAGGTTTATGGTCGTGGTGATGGTGGTGACCGTGATCATGACCGTGGTCGTGGTCCGTACCGATCCCCTCAACGTGATGATGATGGCCCACCTGCGGCGCGCCAACGGCGCTTTCGAAGCCGATGATCTGCGTTCTGTACTTACACAGCCCGCAGTTCATGTTGGTGTCTCCGGACTCGATACCGTTGATGCGATCGATAAAGCTGTCGACCACCAAATTATGGACACCTAGATAGGGAGCCTTAACGAACTCCACTTCAGGATAACTCGCGGCGACTTCGTCTGTTTGTGTATAAATTCGCCGGACCAAAACACCGGTAAACAGGAAATAGGGGAAGACGATAATTCTTTTGAAGCCTAGGCGAACGGCCTGTTGGAGGCAGGCGTCGACCCGGGGATGGGCGACACCGCTGAAGCCAACAACCGCATGGGGGAAATTCAGTCCCTCCCACAGCATCCGGGCCACCTTGGCGATGTTGCCGTTGGCATCGGAATCCGATGTGCCCCGGCCGATCACCGCAAGCAGCGTGTCCTCGCGAGGCAAGGCCGTCCGATCCGCCAAGGCCTGCTCGATCCGCTTTTTCGCAAGCTCCAGAAGCCGCGGCTCGATCCCAAGATCCCGGCCGAACCGAACCTCCAGCCCTTCATGATCGTGCGCGAACTGATTGAGCACGGAGGGTACGTCGTTCTTGACGTGGCCTGCGGCAAACAGCATGCCCGGGACCGCATCGATGCGCCGGACCCCCTGGTCGCGCAGCTTACCCAAGCCCTCGGAGATGATCGGACGGGCGAATTCGAGAAACCCGGACTCGACCGGTCGCGGCGCCAGGCGCTCTCGGATCATCGCCACCGTGTCATTGAACTCGGCTACAGCGCCGGTATCGCGGCTGCCGTGGCCACAGATCATGACACCTCGATCAGGTTCGAACGCAGACATCCATCCTCACAACCGCGCGGTTCAGGACGCGAGATAACAGGGGCGCTTCGGGCTCACAAGCGATGACCTGGTTCGAGCCTGCGGGCATCGTCCTCGTGGCACTTCTTCTGGACGCCCTGATCGGCGATCCCCACTGGCTCTATGACCGGGTTCCTCACCCAGCCGAGCTTTTGGGCCGGTCGATCGACTGGCTCGAAGGCCGATTGTCGCACGCAAACCGTCCGCCCGAGGCGCAAAGGCGCCGCGGTATGATCCTCGTGGTCGTGCTGCTAGCGTTGGTCCTGGTGATCGGTGTCCTCATCCGTACGAGTATCCACCATTTCACCTGGGGTTGGTTGATCGAAGCGGCCCTCATGAGCACGCTGATCAGCCAACGCAGCCTGGTCCTGCACGTCCAGGCGGTGGCCGACGCGCTTGGCGCCGGCATCGAGACAGCAAGAAGCGAGGTCGCAAAAATCGTCGGCCGCGATGTGCAAGAATTGGATGAGCCGGCGGTCTGCCGGGCAGCGATCGAATCCCTGGCCGAAAACCAATCCGACGGGGTCGTGGCGCTCGTGTTCTGGGGGCTGCTCCTGGGCCTGCCGGGTGCGCTCATCTACAAAGCGATCAACACAGCCGACAGCATGATCGGCTACCGCAACGAACGCTATGAGCATTTCGGCAAGGCGGCGGCGCGTTTGGACGATTTCGTCAATTGGCTGCCGGCCCGTTTGACCGCACTTCTGATTGCTCTTGTTGCGCACCAGCGGCCGAAACTTGTTTTCACCATCACCAGACGGGATGCGCCGCTCCACAAGTCGCCCAACGCCGGCTGGCCAGAAGCGACTATGGCCGCGGCCTTAGACCTGCGCTTGGGCGGCCCCCGGCGCTATGGCGAGGCGGTGGTCGATGGCGCCTGGCTCGGGTCCGGGCGGCCGGATGCGACCGAAGAAGACATCAACAGGGCGGTCGGCGTGAGCTGGTGGGTTTGGGCCGTCATCGTCGTCCTCCTCCTGCTCGCCGCCTTGATGAGCTGACGCTTTTCGGATGCCGGTTAGCCGGTTGCAACGGTGGCGCTCATGGCCTATAGATCTGCGCTCGCCTTGATCGAGCGCGTCTCCGCTCGACCTCAGGAGTCCGGACATGTCGAAGTTGAAGACCCGGCGCTCGGCCGCCAAGCGGTTCGAATTTACTGGCTCGGGCAAAATCAAACGCCGCAAGGCGTTTCACCGCCACAATTTCACCGCCAAGGCCCAGTCGGTGAAGGTCGGTCAGCGCAAGCCCGCCATCGTCACCGGTGGCGACGCCGAGCTGGTCAAGAAAATGCTGCCTTATCGCTGAGAGGAATTGAGACATGGCTCGCGTCAAGCGTGGGGTGACCTCGCACGCCCGCCACAAAAAGGTTTTGAAGCTTGCCAAGGGCTCGCGGGGTCGCTCGAAAAGCACGATCCGCGCCGCCAAACAGCGGGTCGAGAAGGATATGCAGTACGCATATCGCGACCGGCGGGTACGCAAGCGCCAGTTTCGTTCCTTGTGGGTCCAACGGATCAACGCCGCCGCCCGGACCGAAGGCCTGACCTATTCGCGGATGATGCACGGGCTCAAGCTTGCCGGCATCGAGGTCGACCGCAAGGTGCTGGCGGATTTGGCCGTTCGCGACTCCGTCCTCTTCGCCGAATTCGCCAAGAGCGCCCAAAACGCCCTTCCGACCTAGTCTTTCCTCGCAAGAGGAGGGATCGATGATGCAAGATGTCGACGGTCTTCGCGCGGCCGTACTAGCCGATGTCGAGAGCGCTCACGATTTGCGTGTGCTAGACGAGATCCGCGTCTCCGCGCTGGGCAAGAAGGGGCGGATCACCGAGCTCACCAAATCTCTTGGAGCGCTCGACCCGGAAGCACGCCGGGAAGCCGGTCAGCGCTTCAACGCATTGAAGCAGGATATCAACGAGGCGATCCAGCAACGCCGGGCGGTTCTCGAGCGTGTCGCTCTGGACAAGCAATTGGCCAGCGAGACGATTGATGTCTCGCTGCCGGAGCGGCCCTTCGAGACCGGCCGCCTCCATCCGGTCAGTCAGGTCACCGACGAGATCGTCGCGATTTTCGCCGACATGGGCTTCGCGGTGGCCGAGGGGCCGGATATCGAGGACGATTTCCACAATTTCACGGCGCTCAACATTCCGCCCGAGCATCCGGCGCGTCAGATGATGGACACCTTCTATCTCGACGCTAAGGAAACCAATCAGAACCTGGTCCTGCGCACGCACACCAGCAACGTGCAGATCAGGACCATGACCAACGGCCGCCCGCCCTTTCGGATCATCGCGCCGGGCAGGACCTATCGTTGCGACAGCGATGCCACGCACTCGCCCATGTTCCATCAGGTCGAAGGGCTGTTGATCGATCGCAAGACCCATTTCGGCCACCTCAAGGGCTGTTTGATCGATTTCATCAGAGCGTTTTTCGAGCGCGACGATGTGCCGGTCCGCTTCCGGCCGAGCTACTTCCCGTTCACCGAACCCTCTGCCGAGGTCGACATCGGCTGCAAACGGACGAAAGACGAGCTGATCATCGGCGCCGGGGACGATTGGCTCGAGGTTCTGGGTTCGGGCATGGTCGACCCGGCCGTGCTCCGGAATGTCGGTCTCGATCCGGAGGAGTGGCAGGGCTTCGCCTTCGGCATGGGCATCGACCGAATGACCATGCTCAAATATGGCATCCCCGACCTCCGAACGTTCTTCGACGCCGATCTTCGCTGGCTCAGCCACTACGGATTCCTGCCGCTCGACGTGCCGAGCACCCATAGCGGGCTGTCGCGATGAAGTTGACCCTGCCGTGGCTCAAGGATCATTTGACCACCGATGCCGAGCCCAAACAGATCGGCGACAAGCTGACCGAACTGGGGCTGGAGCTGGATCGAATCGAGGATCCGGGTGCCTCTCTCGCGTCCTTCACCGTGGCGGAGGTGACGGGCGTCTCGCGCCATCCAGACGCTGAGCGCTTGAGCTTATGCCAGGTGCGGACCGTCGACGGTGACAAACAAGTCGTTTGCGGCGCGCCCAATGTCCGCCTCGGCATGAAAGCGATCTATGCTCCGGTCGGGTCGACCATCCCGCATAACGGCATGCTTCTGAAAAAGGCCGTGATCCGCGGCGTTGAAAGTCAGGGCATGCTTTGTTCCGCCCGCGAGCTCGAAATCGGCGACGATCACGAGGGCATCATCGATCTCGGCGACGAGCCGGACGTCGGAACGCCGGCGGTTCGCGCGCTTGCGGTGGAGGGACCGGTGTTCGACATCGACCTCACGCCGAACCGGGGTGATTGCTTCAGTGTCCACGGTATCGCCCGGGAGCTTGCCGCCGGCGGTCTCGGGGAGCTGATCGACGATCCGATCGAGCCGGTGCCGGCAGCCTTTGCCGCAGACTACCGCATTCATCTCTCGTTTCCGGCGGGCGAGGAGAAGGCGTGTCCGGTTTTTGTCGGCCGGGTCTTTCGAGGCGTCACCAATGGGCCGTCGCCGGACTGGCTTCAACGGCGGCTGAGGGCCGTTGGCCTGAGGCCGATCTCGGCCCTTGTCGACATCACCAACTTGGCGACCTTGGATCGAGGCCGGCCGCTCCATGTCTTCGATCTGGACAAGCTTCGGGGCGACCTCACGGTCAGCTTGGCCAAGGGCGGTGAGCAATTCCGAGCGCTCGACGGCACGACCTACGAGCTCGCCGAGGGCATGACGGTCATTAGCGACGACACGGGCGTCGTCAGTCTCGCCGGTGTCATGGGCGGTGAGACGACGGGCTGCACCGAAACCACGAAGAACGTCCTTCTGGAGATCGCTCTGTTCGATCCGGTGCGGACAGCCGAGACCGGCCGTGCGCTCGGCATCGAGAGCGACGCCCGGACCCGCTTCGAGCGCGGCGTCGATCCGGCTTTCGTGCTACCGGCCGCCGACTACGCGGCTCGTCTGATCCTCGATCTCTGCGGCGGAGAGGCAAGCCAGCCGGCGGTTGCCGGCAACGTGCCGAACGAGCCGGTCTCGGTGACCTTCCGCGCCGCCCAATTGAACCGTCTCACAGGCATCACCCTGGAGCCAGACGTGATCGGGCGCTCGCTCACATCTCTTGGCTTCCAGGTGAACCGGCGGGACAGCGCGGAGTCGGTCTTTGACCTGATCGCGCCGAGCTGGCGTCACGACATCGCGCGCGAGGCTGATATCGTGGAAGAGCTGGCACGGCTCCACGGGTTCGATCAGATCCCGCCGGTGCCGGTGACCCGGCTCAACGCGGTCAACACGGCCGTCCTGTCACCGGCCCAGCGGCGTCGGTCGACGATCCGCCGAACTCTCGCCATGCGCGGACTCCACGAAGCCTGCACCTTCAGCTTCACCACGGACGCCCTCGCCGAACGTTTCGGTGGTGCCATGGCGCGGCTCGCCAACCCGATCAGCGCGGATCTGGTGGCGATGCGCCCGAGCGTTCTGCCCAATTTGGTGAGCGCCGTGGCCCGCAATCAGGACCGTGGCCTCGATCGGATCAGCTTGTTCGAGGTGGCGAACCGCTACGAAGGCGCCAAGCCGGGCGAACAGAGCTTGTGCGCCGCCGGGATCCGGACCGGACCTCTAGCCCAGCGCCATTGGGCCGGGACGCCGAGGCACGCGGATGTATTCGACGTGAAAGCCGATGTCATGGCGGCCCTAGCGGCGGTGGGTGTCGCCACCGACGCTCTGGCCGTCGACCGGGACGCGCCTTCCTGGTTCCATCCGGGCCGGGGCGGACGTCTGATGTTGGGCCCCAAGACCTGTCTTGCCCATTTTGGCGAACTCCACCCAGGCCTTCTTGGCGATACGGATGTCGACGGCCGGGCCGTTGCCTTCGAGATTTTTCTCGACGCCATCCCGCAACCTCGGGCCAAGCCCGGCAAAGCCAGGCCGCCCATGCAAGCGTCTGCCTTCCCGCCCGTGGACCGGGACTACGCGTTTCTGATGGCGGCGGACGTGCCGGCGGAGAAGCTCCTGAAAGCGGTCAGGGCTGCTGACAAAGCGCTGGTCCGCTCGGTCGATCTCTTCGATGTCTACCATGGCCAGGGCGTCCCCGAGGGCCAGGTGTCGATGGCCTTGTCGGTCCGTCTGCAGGCCCTTGATCGAACCCTGGAAGAGGCCGAAATCGAAGCGGTAAGCGGCAAGATCATCGCCGCTGCCGCGAAAACCTGTGGCGCGGAGCTCAGGCACTGAGGGATCCGGGGTGACCGAACTCGCCAGGCTGCGCAACTTTTCGATCGTGGCGCATATCGATCACGGTAAGTCGACCCTTGCCGACCGCATGATCGAGCTTTGCGGCGGTCTGGAAAGCCGCGAAATGCAGGCTCAGGTACTCGACAGCATGGATATCGAGCGCGAGCGCGGGATCACGATCAAGGCGCAGACCGTGCGACTTCGGTTTCGGGCGGCCGACGGTGAGGACTACGTCTTCAACCTGGTTGACACACCGGGCCATGTCGATTTCGCCTACGAGGTCAGCCGCTCGCTCCGGGCCTGTGAAGGCTCTATCCTCTTGGTCGACGCGACCCAAGGGGTCGAGGCCCAGACCCTCGCCAACGCCTATCAGGCGATCGACGCCGACAACGAGATGATCCCGGTGCTCAACAAGATCGATTTGCCGGCTGCGGAACCGGAGCGGATCAAGGCCCAGATCGAGGACATTATCGGCCTCGATGCGTCGGACGCCTTGGCGATCTCAGCCAAGACCGGCCAGGGGGTTCCGGATGTCCTCCAGGCGATCGTCGATCGTTTGCCAGCGCCGCAGGGTGATCCGGCAGCACCTCTTAAAGCGTTGGTCGTGGATAGCTGGTACGATGCCTATCTTGGCGTGATGACCCTGGTTCGGGTCCGCGACGGCAGCCTCGCCAAGGGTATGAAGATCCGAATGATGGGCACGCGCGCGGTCCATCAGATCGACCGGGTCGGCGTCTTCACCCCCAAACCGACCGTCGTCGATCAGCTGGGGCCGGGCGAGATCGGCTTCGTCACCGCCAGTATCAAGGATCTGGCCGACGCCCGGGTCGGCGACACCATCACCGACGAACGCCGCCAGGCCACTGAGCCACTGCCTGGTTTCCGCGCGTCACAGCCCGTCGTCTTCTGCGGCATGTTTCCAGCCGATGCCAGCGACTACCCGACCCTGCGGGACGCCCTCGGCAAACTGAGGCTGAATGATGCCAGCTTCGAGTTCGAGCCGGAAATGTCGACCGCGCTCGGCACCGGCTTCCGCTGCGGGTTCTTAGGCCTGTTGCACCTGGAGATCATTCAGGAACGGCTTAGCCGCGAGTTCGATCTCGATCTGGTGCTGACGGCGCCGAGCGTGGTCTATCACGTGACCAAGACCACCGGTGAGATGGTCGAGATCCACAATCCGGCCGACTATCCGGATCCGACCCAGATCGAGGCGACCGAGGAGCCTTGGATCAAGGCCACCATCCTGGTCCCGGACGAGTTTTTGGGCGCCGTCCTCTCGCTCTGCACCGAGAAGCGAGGCACCCAGCAGGAGCTGACTTACGTCGGCAGCCGGGCGATGGTGGTGTACCGTTTGCCGCTCAATGAAGTGGTCTACGATTTTTACGACCGGCTGAAATCGATCACCCGTGGCTATGCCAGTTTCGACTACCAACTCGACGGCTACGGCGAGAGCAACCTGGCCAAACTCGACATTCTGGTGAACACCGAACGGGTCGACAGCCTGTCGCTCTTGGTCCACCGCTCGATGGCCGAGGGACGGGGCCGGGCTTTGTGCGAAAAGCTGAAGGATCTGATCCCTCGCCAACAGTACAAGATCGCGATCCAGGCGGCGATCGGCGGCAAGGTGATAGCCCGGGAAACGATCAGCGCCTTCCGCAAGGACGTAACCGCCAAATGTTACGGCGGCGACGTCACCCGCAAGCGAAAGCTCCTGGAAAAACAAAAGGCCGGCAAGAAGCGGATGCGCTCGGTCGGCAATGTCGATATTCCCCAGGAAGCGTTCCTGGCCGCCCTCAAGATGGATCAGTAGGACCGTTCAGGCGGCTTCGCCGACGAAAGGATTGCTTTTGCGTTCCTCGCCGAGGGTGGAGCCGGGACCGTGACCGCAGGTGAATTGAAAATCGTCGCCGAGCGGGAACAGCTTGGTGCGGATCGCGGTGATCAGGGCGTCATGATCACCGTAGGGAAAATCGGTCCGGCCGATGGAGCCACGAAACAGAACGTCGCCCATGATGATCAGCTTGTTAGCGTGATTGACGAACACAACGCTTCCCGGTGAGTGGCCGGGGCAATGCAGAATATGGAAGCTCTCGGCGCCGATCTCGACCTGATCGCCCTCATCGAGCCAGCGGTCAGGCGTAACGTTCCTGGCGCCGGCCATGCCGAACATCGCCGCCTGGGTCTCCAGGCCGTCCAATAAGAATTGATCGCGCCGGTCGGGTCCCACCATTGGCACCGGCTGAGGCCCAACGGCATCCAGCTTTTCCTTTAGCTCCGCAGCGCCGGCGGCATGGTCGATATGGCCGTGGGTCAGAAAGATCGTTTCGACCTGAATGGCGAGCTTGTCGACCGCCTTCAGGATCTGATCGACATCGCCGCCCGGATCGAACACGGCCGCCCGTTTCGAGGCTTCCTCCCACACCAGCGTGCAGTTCTGTTGCAGCGGTGTCACCGGCAGGATTGCGGCGTTGAGACTGGACAAGGCGGTCCTCCGAAGGGATTTCTAGGCTTGGATCCGGCGAAGCCCGGGCACGCGGGCAAAGTCAGCAGCTATGGCATCCAGCACGGCCTGGTCCGGCGACAATCGGAAACCCTTGGCCTTGAGATAATGCCAGAAAGCCGGATGCAACCAGGGGTGCGGACGGCTGGCCCGCACATGTTTCCAGTAACAGGACAGAGCCCGGCGATAAAGATCGGGTGTCAGATCGGCGTGGGTTCCGGCGAGGGACTGGATCGCATTGCGGAAGGCGAGAAAGCCATCGTGGTGCATCTGCGCCTTGTCATCGGAAAGATGGGAGCCCCGGGCCTTGATATCGGCAGATCGGCGCTCGGAGCGTTGCAGCATCACAGGTGTCCGCCAGTCGACCAGTCGCCGGGCATTGGCGGCGAGCCGGATTGGCAAGCTCTCGTCCTGAATGAAGACCGTCTCGTCGGCGCCGCCGGCCTGGTGAAACAGATCCCGTTCGCACATGCATGTCATGCGCACGAAGCCGCCGCGCATGACATGGCGAAGCGCTTGATCGCTCACCTCGACCGGCGCGGCACGGTCGACGGCGGGAATGGGATCGGGCGCCCTGTCATCGAAAAAGCGCCGGCTTCTGCCGTAGATCAAATCGGCGTCATGGTGATCGAGAAGCCGCCTCATTTCAGCGACAACACCCCGGAGCGCCAGATCGTCAGCGTCCAGAAAATAGAGATAGCGGCCGCTGGCAGACCGGCCGCCCTGGTTGAGACGCACGCTTGGCCCCCGATTATCCTCGTTCCAGATCAGTTGCTGGTTCGGAGCCCCCCGTAATTCCCTGGCCACCACCTCCATAGAGCCGTCGGTCGACGCGTCGTCGACGAAGACGTATTCGACATCCGTCTCGTCGTCGATCTGCCCCCGGATCGATCGGATCGTATCGGTCACATGCTCTGCCTTGTTGTAGACCGTGACCACGGCGCTGACGGTCGGCTCAGCCATCGGTCACCTCAGGTTCCGACCCGATGGCCGCCAACGTCAACATCCAGCCGAAAAGCAGCCAGTACAGGACCGCGTTCCAGGTCGGCCAGAAGCTCATGGTCGACTGGACCGGCCACCAGAAGACCAGAAGGCCGAGCATGGCTATGGTCGTGGCCGCCGCCAGCGGTCCGCCCCGCTTCAAAGCCGGTCCTGCGCGGATCAGGCCCAAGCCGGTGAAAGCGATCACCAGAGTGAGGCCGATGACGCCGGTCTCGGCCAGGAGTTCGACCAGCGGATTGTGGGGGTGATTGCCGCACCGCCATTCCAGCGTGTCGATTTCCTCGAAAGCCGGGTTGGCGCAGTGGACGCGGAACTGGCGGGGGCCGACTCCTGTGACCGGGTCGAGCCACCAGACGGCAAAGCCGGTTCGGAACAGGACGCCATAGCGCTGCTCCCAAAAATTGCTCACGTCCATCGTGAGCGTGTAGTTCACCACCTCATTGATCCGCGGATGCAAGCTGGCGAGAGCGCCAGCGATCAGAGCCAGGACGACCGCCGCGCTCAGCGCCCATTTTCTGAGAGCCGGCACCAGCAGGCCGACCAGTCCAAGGGCGAGACCAAAGGTGAGAAGGGCCGCCCGCTCACCTGTGAGGGCGATCGTCGCGCCGACGATGATGGGCGGAACAACCGCCAGTGCCAGTGACCATCTGCCCCCCTTGGCGAGCGCGAAAGCGGTCCCAGCGCCCCAAACGACGAAAAAGGTCTTGGCCAGGAATGCGCCCGGTACCGGCGCCTGGAACGGACCCGTCAGCCGCCATTCATTAAACGGCGGATTACCGAAGACGGACTGGCCCGAGACGCCCTGGAGGACCGTGTCCAGGGCCACGAAGGCCACCGCTGCGGCAAGCGATCCGACGCACCAGCGGCGGACCTGCGGATCACGCAAGACCCAATATTGAAGGGCCAGAGCAAAGACTGGAAATCGAATGAAGGCCGCGGCCGTCTCGAAGGACAAAGCGACGTTCTCGGCGGTCAGCGCTACCGCAGTCGCATAGAGCCAGAACAAGGTTGCCGTGGCGAACCAAGGTTCGCGAAACGGCTTGGTCTCTCGCTGCGCAAGCTGGCGGGCGATGAAGGTGAGAGCGATGAGGATCACGATGACGTCGGCCGGCGCGCGGCCGATCACGAACAAAGGCGGCAGGGCGACGATCAGCCAGGGAACGAACGACAGCCAACGCTGCCATGACAGGCCGTCGGCGCGGGCGAAAGGGAGACTGCGTGAGAAAAGGTTTGAGGCCATAAAACCAGTGTTCAGAAAGAAACGTGCCGGAACCGGCCGATTAGCACAAACGCGGGGTCAGCTCCAACCGGACCCCACCAAACCCAAAACTCTGCAAATAGCTCCGGTTGCATTTCGCTCCGGCCGCCGGCCGTCGGCCTCCATCCACCGAAACGTCGAGCTCGAAACAGGTCTCGTGGACGCATTCGGTCGGTTGCCGGTGTTGGGGGCGGCGGCTAAAGTCCGCAACCCAAAGGAGGGGTGGCCGAGTGGTTTATGGCGCACGCCTGGAAAGCGTGTTGGGGTTGATAGCCCCTCACGGGTTCGAATCCCGTCCCCTCCGCCATTTTGTCTTACTAAGCGTCTGTTTTAAATGAATTATTCTCTTTTGACTCGTGACTGCTCCGTCGTTCACCACCCTAAACGGCGGGCATTGCGGCGTCTCTAGCTCGACCTGCTCCCCCGCTGTAGGAAGGAGTTCATCCATCGCTTTACACCGAATGCGAGTCGTAGGCGCCGCAACGCTTAGCGCGCGATCCGAAGTTCCGAAAAGCCGCTGGCTCACGCGGGATCGTTGTCATTAGGTGCTCTCGGTTGGCAGCAGAGGTGCGGAGGGTTGGATGGACTGGCCTTTTTAAAGTCGAGTGACCTTTCCCCCTATCAGGGCCGCGCTTCCTTCCCGCATGGGATGGCTCCCGATCAGCCAAGTGGCCGAATGGACAGGTCCAGGGTTTCAGATCGATCAAGCAAGCCTAGCGGTTTATCTGCGTTCAGTTTGCGCTGGCACCGCAAGACCGGGAACGAGCAATCGTCGCAGCGATGATGAGATCAAACCGGTGCTGGAGGCGATTCGGGCGTCAGCTAGCACCACGCTCAGCGCCACTTAAGCTGCCAAGAACGTGAGAGAACGCTGGCACGAGTTCTTTCCAGACAGTGAGCCGCCGAGCGCTTGGCGGATCGCGCCGTCGGCCAAGGGCTGCGGGCTCGTATCTGCTACCTGCCAAATTTGATCAAGACACCAACGATTTGTTGCGGGCGAATGCGTAACGTCCGTTGCCGAGATCAAGCACCTCGCAAGGTCGGCGAGACACTATCAACTGTAGCGGCCTCTGCAGCCTGTGCGTTGACTGTATAGTCGACATATTTGCCGGGCCCAATAATCGCCGCGATCGGAATATCCGGTCGGCAACGACCAGCGCATCCGCGTCGTCCCCCTCCTTGTTCGCAGACACCGTTGCGACGTCGAGCATGGTTACCTTCAGGTAACTACTAGCTCTATAGTTACCTTATCGCTATAAATCTCATCACCGTAGCGAAGCAATCCTCGTCGCCGATAGGGCAGCCATGGAAATCGAGAACCCGTTCCTTCTGGAGGTCGTTTCCGACACGATTTGCCCCTGGTGTTATGTGGGCAAACGGCGGCTTGAGACCGCACTCGCCGCCATTGGAGACGAGATCTCCTTCGAACTGCGTTGGCGCCCCTTCGAGCTGAATCCCGACATGCCGCGTGAGGGGTTGGACAGAAGGAGCTATCGGTCGGCCAAGTTCGGAAGCTGGGAAAAGTCGCTCGAACTCGATGCTCAGGTGAAAGCGGCAGGCCCATCAGACGGGCTCGACTTCCATCATGAGCGCATGGAGAAGACGCCGAACACCCTGGCCAGTCATGTTCTGATCAACTTGGCCGGAGGGACCCCCGCCCAAAGCGCCGTCGTTGAAGCGCTGTTTCGCGCCTATTTCGTCGACGGCGAGGATGTTGGCGATCCGACAGTCCTGGCGGCGATCGGAGCGAAGGCCGGCCTTGATCCGACCGTGGTCGAACAGGCTTTGGCCGACGAGGAGCGACGCGCGGCCGTCAAGGCCGAGGCCCGCGCTTTTAGCCAGTCGGGCATCAACGGAGTCCCGACAGTCCTGCTCAATCGATTTTCGCTCTTCTCCGGCGCCCAGGGGCCGGGCGTGATCGAGCGCGCCTTGCGCAAAGCCGCGGCCCATGAAGACGTCATCGCTTCGGGGAGGAGTCTGGCGCGTGCCTGAGCTCTTTCCCGAGCATTTGGAGGTGGCGGTCGCCGGTGGATCGATCGCCGGGCTTTGTGCGGGCAATGCCCTCCTGTCGGCAGGCTTCGATGTCCACGTTTTTGAGCGATCCGCACAAAGACTGTCGAGCCGCGGGGCTGGCATTGTCGTTCAGCCGGAGCTTCTGGGCCTCATCGCGGCAGTGGACGCGAAGCCCCTCGCGATGACGCGCTGCTCGATCCGCCGCACCGTTGTGGCTTCGACAGGACAGGCCGAAGCCATGAGCATGCCGCAGCGCTTCACCTCTTGGGAAGCGATCTACGCCTCGCTGCGATCCGCCTTCCCAGACGATCGCCATCATCACGGACACGAGCTGTCCCTTGAGGCGCAATCTGCCGACAGGGTGAACATCAATGTTGGTGGCGACCGGATCGACGCCAGCCTCCTAATAGCCGCCGATGGTATTCGCTCCCGATTTCGCGAGCGCCTGGCGCCGGGCACGATCACGAGCTACGCCGGCTACGTCGCATGGCGCGGCGTTGTGGACGAGGCCAACCTCGACGCTCAGCTCGTCGCCCACTTCGATGACACGTTCAGTTTCTGTCAGACGGCGGGCGGCGGGCACGCGCTCTGTTACTTCATTCCAGGTTCCGACCTTGCGACCGAGCGCGGCGGACAGCGTCTCAACTGGGTCTGGTACATCCATGTCGATGACGGCCCGGCGCTGTATGCGCTCATGACGGACAGAACCGGCCGGCGGCGGGATGCATCGGTCCCGCAGGGCGAGATCAGCGATCATGCTCGCGAGTTCCTGATCGCGCGAACCGGCACGTTGACCGAGACCTTCGCCAGGCTCGTCGAGGCGACGCCCGATCCCTTCATTCAATCGATCATCGACGTGGCGCCGCCTGGAATGGTCTTCGGGCGGGTCTGCCTCATCGGCGACGCCGCCTTCGTCGTGCGCCCCCACACCGCCGCCGCAGCGGCGAAGGCGGCGACCGACTCGATGGCGCTCGCCCGGGCGCTTCGGGGCGCCGACGGTGATGTCAATCGTGGGCTGTCGGCCTGGGAGCGCCAGCAGACCGCCATCGGTCGTCAACTGGTCGATTACGGGGTGATGCTCGGCGAACGCTCGCAAGTTCGGTCGGTGCGTGATCAAGCGGACGACCAATAGAGCAAGGCGACAAAACTAATGGCGGCAGGTGATGTTTCCCGTGAGCGGGGTGGCGACGAAATCAAGGTCTTCGGTCGCGCCGGATCGACCGAGGGATATGACGTGCGGGACTTCCTTACGCGAACGGTCGTCGAGTACGAGTGGGTCGACTTGACGTGTGAAGACGACTGCCGGGCCGAGCTCGGTCTTTCAGATTTCGAGGCTTTGCGCTTTCCGATCGTGGAGTTTCCAGGAGGCGAGCGCTTGTTCGGCCCCCAAGTGCGCGAGATCGCTGACCGGCTCGGTTGGGTCACGACGCCCCGATACAGGGAATATGATCTGTCCATCTACGGTGCAGGGCCGGCCGGGCTGTCGGCGGCCGTTTATGCGGCTTCCGAAGGTCTGCGGACGGTTCTGATCGAGCGTCACGCCGTCGGCGGACAGGCGGGGACCAGTTCGCTGATCGAAAACTATATGGGCTTCCCGCAGGGAATCAGCGGCGCCGCCTTGGCAGAACGGGCGCGCCAGCAGGCGGTGAAGTTTGGCGCGGAGCTCATCATGATGGGCGAAGGGCTCGAAGCGGAGTTCCGAGAGAACCGGATCCACGTCCGCATGGCGGATGGCTCGCGCATGGTCGCGAAATCCAATATCTGCGCGTCGGGCGTCGAGTATCGGCGGCTGGGTGTCGACAGCGAGGATAGGTTTCTCGGGGCGGGTCTCTTCTACGGCGCCGGCGCGGCGGAGGCGCCTTATTGCCTGAATGAGGACGTCTATGTGGTCGGCGGCGGCAACTCGGCCGGTCAAGCCGTCATGCACTTCGCCGATCATGCCAGGAAAGTGACCATGCTCGTGCGCGGCTCCTCACTGGCGGAATCGTTGTCTTCCTATCTGATCGACCGAATCCAGGAGCGCTCCAATGTGGAAGTGCTCTATGATGTGGAAGTCAGAGATCTTGACGGCGAGGACACTCTGGAATCGATCCGCCTGCGATCGCTCACCACGAAAGCCGAGGAGACAATGCCCACACGGCGGCTCTTCGTGTGTATTGGCGGTGTACCGAATACTGAATGGGCGAAGGACACCAACATCATTCGAGACCGGTCCGGCTATCTCATGACTGGCCCCGACCTGCTTGATCAGGGCCGTCCACCCGCCTGCTGGCCGCTCGATCGTCAGCCCTATTTTCTTGAAACGAGCGTACCCGGATCGTTCGCCGTCGGCGATGTGCGCCATGGCTCGATCAAGCGTGTCGCATCGGCTGTTGGGGAAGGCGCCATGGCGGTCTCCTTCGTCCATCGCTATCTCGAAGAGGAGCACGCCGCAGCATGATCGAGGGCCAGCGATGGAGTCTCTTGGTTGCCTAGTACCTCGAAGGAGGCCTAATCTCCCCTTCGTGACCAAGACACCACCGCCCATTTACGATCCGCGCTATCCGGCGCGCCAGCTCCTCGACCTTATCGCGGACAAATGGACACCGATCATCCTCTACTGCCTTTCAGGCGGCACAAGGCGGTTCTCCGAACTCCAGCATCAAATCCCCGACATTTCGAAGAAGATGCTGATCCAGGTCCTCCGACGTCTGGAGAGCGACGGCATGGTCGAACGCAAGGTCTATCCCGTCGTTCCGCCGAAAACCGAGTATCGCCTTACAGCGCTCGGGCGCCGCATCCATGAGCCGGTCGCGATGCTTTGCCAGTGGGCAGTAGAGAACGAAAAGGACCTGAACGCCGTCATGCGAAAACGAGGTGTGAAGTCGGAAGACTGACGGGCTTTGGTTCGTCAGGCGTCGTTTAGCTGGGCGCTCTGACGAGCTACGGAGTGCTTTTTCCGATCATGCGCCGATTTAGCGGAGGGCTATGGCGAAGGAATAGTTCGCATCTTTATCGCGCGTGCCCTGGCGGCCGTAATACTCACCATCTCACAGTCTCGCGCCCGCAAACACACCTTAAAGGTGACCATTGTCTATCGTTCGATAGCTTGGGCTTCTTTCGTCGCCCGTTCCAGCTTATCGATGGTGAAATCTCGAGCTTGGGCAGCGGTAATGATGACCGCCTCTCGTCTCGCAATGAGATCGGCGGCGCCCGCGACCTGATCTGCCACCTCAAGGGGCACGATCACCGCGCCGTGGCGGTCGGCGTGGACCAGATCGCCGTCGGCTACCGCCATGCCATGCACGGTGATGGTGCCGCCGAAATCGACGACCCGGACCCAGGCATGGCTTGGTCCGACCATGCCCGCCAGGAACTGAAAGCCGTCGGCCCGCTCGCCGAGGTCGCGCACCGATCCGTTGGTGATGACGCCAAGCGCCCCTAAGCCTTTGTGGACATTGCTGTTCACCTCGCCCCAAAGGCTGCCGTAACCTGGTGTCTCATCGAGATCCTGGATCACCACGACGCTCGGCTTCGGCCCTTCCGCGACGTAGCGATAGTAGCTCCGCTTGGCGTAAGCCTGGTCGCTCTTGCTGGCGGCTGGCGGGTGCTGCGCCCGGATCCGCGCGGTTCGCGCGAACCCAACCATAGGCGGCAATTCCGGCGCGGCGCAAAAAAGTGGGCGGATCGTGTAGCCGAAGCCACGTCGTTCCGGTGCCACGATCTCCAACGCATTGCACACCGTGGGTGTGTCGAGCGCCCGGAGCGCCTCTAGGGTTTTGTCTGAAACGTCCATGCCCAAGTTCGCTTCCTTTGTTGGTAATGACCAAATGCCGTCAGGGCGGGCGCCGATCGGCCTCCGCCGATGACCGGTCAGGCTCGTCTAGCCGATGAAACCCGGCGATTGAATGTTCTCACTTACGCCTTCCGGAAGATTGATGTGGGTTAAGCGAATAAGACGCTTGGCCATTTTACCCATAGAGAGAATTCTCAGACGCGGATGACAACAGGGCGTGATCCTTCGGGTCGAAAAGCGCCGATCTCGGGAGACATCACCATGGCGGTTCCGAGCCGAATGATCCTTCGCACGAGCCTCGCTGTCGCTGTTGGGGTCATGGCAGCAATCTCGACACATCATGCGCTCGCCCAAAGCGAGGGGCCGGCCATTTTCCGCGGCGGTGAGGGCCCAGTCGCCGACGATCTGGTCATTTTGCGGGGCATGCCGCCGCCGGCACCGGAGCCGGTCGTGGAAGCGAGCGACGGGTTCGGGGGCAGGGCTTTGGTGGGCGGTCCGCGGCTCTGGATCTACGATCCCGACACCGGCGAGGTCACGGTCTGCCGGACCAATGACGCGGGCCGGGTCGGCCGCGAACAGATCTTGTGCGAGGACGACATCATTCGCTGAGGCAGCCTGCCTCGGTTCGGACGCCTTAGCTTTCGGCAGTGCCCGGAATGAATGAAGGGGAGCCCTTGGACTCCCCTCCGCTCGTGACGACAGCGTCTACGGAGACTATTGCGCGCTGAAAAACTCCACGCGGCGGTTGGTCGGATCCAGGGGATCCGCCTCGGGAAGGGGCTTCTGCTCACCCAGCCCCGCGATCTGCAGGCGCTCGGCTTCGATACCGTGGCGGCTCTCCAGATACTCCTTGATGGCATGGGCGCGGCGCACCGAAAGCTGCTCGTTGTACGATGCCGGCCCGGACGCATCGGTGTGGCCGACGATGGTGATCGCCTTATCCCGCACCTGGTCGAGCTTCATCATCTCGCCAACCTGCTCGAGATAGCCCGCCGATTCCGGCAGCACCTCGACCGAATCGAAGGCGAAATGGATGTTGAAGCCGAAGCCGTTGGGCTGCGGTTCCGGCGCCGCGGCCGCCTCGGTCCGGTCGGTCAGCCGGATACCTCGCGTCTTCAGCCCGCGCGTCTTAATGCTGCGCGTCTGACCGCTCTCGAAGCCAGATCCGACCGCCTCAGGGAACAGGATGTCGGCCAACTCCTCGGGGCTGGGGGGGGCACCCCTATACATGATGACATCGTCACCCTGGGCGCCGAGATTGGCTGAGGTCGCGGCCAACAGGGCCATGGCACCGATGACAGAGGCCAGCAGGTGCCCGCTTTTCTTGCTTTGGTTCATGGTAGGTCTCCTCATCGATCATTCGTTCTTTGGCGTTTTTAGGCCGGCCATGGCCGCATCACTGTGACCGCTGTCACCCGCCCGGAACGGATTTCACCAGGCAAAGCGCCTCGTCGAGAGGCACCACGAGAACCCGTTTGTCGCCATCCTCCAACTCGCGGAAGATCAGCGTTTCGCTCTCGATCAACGCCCCGATGTTCACGCCTTCCAAGGCGGTTTCGTCAATAATTTTGACACCCTCCTGCCAGCAGGCGACCTGTAAGGCGCCTTCGGAGGTGATTTTTGTCGAACTCGAACCGCGTTTCAAAAGCTCGCCTTGGGTCGGACCGGCGGCAAGCAGCAGGAGAGCCGCGGCCATCATTCTTATGGGTCGAGACATGAGTCTTGTCCTTGATCGAGATTTCCTGACGCTGCACCATCAGCCGGGGCGCTCAAAACAGGAGTGACTTCGGTCACCGGGAGACCGCCATGAGGCGATTTTGTTTGGTCTGTAGCCTGGCCATCACCGCTTCGTTCTGGACGTCATCCCCCAAAGCCGACAGCCAATCTTACGGGCCATTCGTGGCGGAGGCGATCCGTCTCGAGCGGGCTGTCGGCAGGCTCAGCCTGGTGCCGGCACCCGACGAAGCCATCAGCATCGAAATAGAAGGGGAGGAAGACGCTCTCGCGGCCATCGAGGTCGAGGAGAAAGGGGATGTCGTGACGCTCATCGGACCGGCGAACGCGGCGGGAGCTAGCGCCGTGGTTTCCGGCTCGGTCGTCACCCAGGCCATTGGCCCCGGCGCGAGAGCGCAGACCGTCATCGGCAATCAAAGCGTCATCGCCCGGGGCGCGGCCGTTGGCGACGGCGCGGACGGCGACGACGGTGCCGGCCCGATCCACATCACCCTTCACCTTCCGGAAACCATCAAACTCGAGGCCGTCGACGTGGCGTTGCGAAGCGACGGAGAACGTTATGAGCCGGCCCTCGATGTCGACCTGATTAGGGGATCCCTCACCCTGGCCACCCTCGGACCGCTCACCCTGCGTCTGAGTGGTTCAGGTGTCTTCCGCGCCGAGCGGGTCAGCGGCAGCCTCGAGCTCGCGCTCGACGGCAATGGTCAGATCATGATCGGGAGTGGCACGGTGGATGAGGTCGACATCCAGCTAGCCGGCAACGGGCAGATTCGCTTTGACGGTGTCGCGGAGAAGGGGTCGATCGAGCTGACCGGCAACGGCGTCGTCCATGTGGCACAGATCAACAGCGCGCCTGAGGTCAACCAGTCGGGGGTTGGTGCCATTCGGATCGGCTCGCGCCGGGTCCGCCCCTAAAGCATCGTCCGACCAGACGGCTGTCTGATCGGACGATGTCTCAAGTTTCGGGGTTTAGCGGACCTGCACCTCGATCTGCCGGGTCGCGAGCTGGCCTTGGTTGAGACCACGGAAGACGTTGGCGATCTGGTCCAGATCTCGCGCCGGCAGGGGCGTCAGATCATCGCTCTTGAGCCCGTCGGGCAAGGCGAGGCCGAGCTCCTGATCAGCCGCGACGCAGAGAAAACGCTCGGTGACCCCCGGTTGTTCAAGCACGATTTCGAAGCTGGCATCATTGGACGGGACGGTGACCACCGTGCCGCCAGGAACCAGAGCATCCGGCTGGAAACGATTCGGAAACACTCTCGCGACCTGGCCCGAGGCGTCTTGATAGTAGCAGTAGCCATAGGCGTCCTGGTTGGTCCTGAAGGTCATCTGCAGAACCTCGCCGGTATTGTAGACCGGCTGATCGCCCCGGGGCGTGCTCAGGACCATGGCCAGCGAGGGCGGCGCCGGTGGCGGGGCTGATGCTTGGCCGGTGGTGGCCGCCGCCTGATTGTTGACAGCGGCATTGACCACATTGCCACTGGGTTTGCGCCCTAGGGCCAGATCCTCGCTGATCAGTTTGGCATAGAGGTCGAAATTGACCCGGCCATCCGCGATCAGATCATTTTGCGCCTGATAGGCGCCGATCGCCTCGCGGGTCGCCGCGTCCAAATTGCCGGAGGCCTGGCCTTGATAGTAGCCGAGACCGATCAGGGCATCCTGAACGAACGCGACCTGCTCGCGCTTGCCCATCGCGTTGAACCAACCGCGCGCTTCCCGCATCACCTGCGGATTGGTCTGCTCGATGGAAAGGCAACGCCAGTAGGGAACCTTGGTCAGCTTGCCCAACACCTCGATCGCGCTCAGCTCGACGAGGTTTCTCACCGCCGCATGCATCCCTTCGCTCCGGTTGAGCGATAGCGAGAAGAACACGCCGAGGGTCGAGATCTCACCGCCGGCGTCACCGCCGAAACCGACCCGGCGAACGGCGATCGAATTGTTGGACGAGATGCCCGGCAGGATCTGACGGGTGAGAAGATCGCCGGCGTTGAGGTCGAGCGAGACCACCGAGACAACCTGGTCGGCCGAGACGCCGACATCGGCGTCGGGTATGGCGACCGAAGCACTGGCCGCTTCTGAGATCACGTTCTCGTCGAACTGCGTGACCGCGCCCCGCAAATAGAAGTTCGGAACCCGGAAATCATCCGTGAACCCGACCAGGCTCTGGAGCGAGTTGATGTCCGGCGAGGTCACCTGATCGAAATCGACGAACCGGAAGGCCCCGCTCTTCACCGACATCCGGGAAATCGCCGTGATCAGCATCTCCTTGGTGCCGGTGCTGATCTCGCCCGTGGCGTCGGGAATGCCCTGACTGGTGATGACGAAATTGCTCTTATTGTACTGCGTGAACAGGTTGTCCATGCAGGTGAGCGCCTCGGTAAAGCCGGTGACGTTGCGCGTCGGCGCGCGGTTCGGTTGCGCCACGATCGGCGCTTCCTCGGCGGGGGTGTAGGCGCAGGCCGCGGACAGAGCCGCGATGCCTAGGGCCAGTCCGGCTCGCCAGTGAGAGCGTGAGCGGGTCATGATACGAATCTCCAGCTACCGGCCTTAGCGCCGGCCGGAATTCCGACAATTGTTGCCGGGGGCGTTGATCACGTCGCCATCGACGATCGTGGTTTGCCTGCGAATGTTCCGGGCGACATCAGGGTCATCGACGACGCCGATCTGAACACCACCGCAATCGGTGTTGACGACGTCACCCCGTTGAATGGTGAACAGCTCGCCATTGCGCTCGAAGGACTGGGTCTGATTGTCGAGAAGCCGGCTCTTCGCACGGATGTTGGCAAGCTTCGCCGCCTGTTCGTTGGGAATGCCCTGGGGCCGGTTGTACTCCTTCGCGTCCAGCGCTGATGCCGCCATGCACACAAGGGTGAACAGGGCCAGCGTGGAGACGGTTCTGCGGTTCGACGGTGCCATGGCGCGGATCCTTTTTGGGTTGTTGTCGTGGCTCCAAGCTACCAGCCAGTCGGGAATGAACAGTGACTTGGGTCACCGGGACGATTGGGACCGCCGCCTCACCCAGCGCCGGTTGTCATCAGCACCAAAGATCAGCTCTTCGGTACCAGGAAGAACTCACCCGCATCGTGGCCGGCATATTTGATCGGCGCATATTGCGGTACCTGCTCGAAGCGGAAGGCTTCGGCGGCGTAGGTGACGCGAGCCGACACCTCCTGGTGCAGTCTCTGGCCTTCGAGAATCCCGTCATTCTGCCGAAGAACGTCCAGAAGCGCTCGGCTGAAGATCGAATGATTGCCGCCACCGCCGTCCAGGACCGGCGCCACGCCGCCGGAACTGAGCGCGACCCGTGCCTTCTTTTGAGCGAGGGTGCGCAACCAGCTGAGGCGGGCTTCGGTCGACATGCCGCTATCGAGCCGGGCGAGGGACGACCGGGTGAGCGAGCCCGAATAACAGCTGTCGGCGATGATCATGATCCGGTGCGCGCTCATGGCGTTGATGATGTCGGTGATCGCGATATTCGAGATCCAATTGGCGGAGCTATCCAACTCCGCGTCCACCGGCAACCAGTGACCGCGCTGGTTCAGATCGTCCAGCTCGCCATGGCCCGCGTAGAACAACAGAAAATTGTCGTCTTCGGTGAGCTTCGCCCGAAACGCGTTGAGCGCCGACAGAATATCGTAGCGATTGGCATCGAGCAGGAGCGTGGTTTCGAAGCCGTAGCGGGTCTCCAACAACTCGGCGACCGCTTTGGCATCGTTCTGGGCCGATTCCAGTTGTTCCAGATGTTGATAGTTGTTGTTGCCGATGACCAGCGCGTAGAAGCGGCCAAACTCCAGATCGGGCGTTTCGAGCTGCGGCAGTCGGCCGGCGACCGGCGCAAATGCTGATAGGCTTGCCGTCTGCAGCGGCCGCTGCACCTCTTGTTCCAGGGCGAAGTTAAGCGTGCCGCGGCGCCCGTCGGCGTCGACCGCGACGATATCGACCTCGGTCTCGGCATCCCGCAAGATCGGAATCTCGACCCGGAACAGTTGCCGGGCATTGAGATCCTCCTTCCGGTCATTGACGACGAAGGAGAGGATCGGTTTTTGGCTTTCGACCCGGCCGACGCTCGCCCGCGTCGGCGTTCCGGCTCTGATTTTGACCAACTGCCGGCCCCGGCGCACCTTTTCGTCCAGCGCCGGGTCAAGCATCTGGATCCGAGGGCCCGGCGCGGCGCGGGGTTGAGGCGCGTCGCCACCGGCGAAGACGGCCAGCGCCTGCAGCTTTTCCTCGGCCTCGGCGTTCAGCGCCTGGATCCGCTGGTCCAAAGCGTCGACGTCGGCCTTGCGTTGCTCGAAAGCCGCCCTCTGCGCTTTCAGCTCCTCAGCCCGGGCATCCAGCTCCTGCTCGCGTTCGGCAATCGCCTCGGCGCGCGCCTGGGTCGCTTCGTCCAGGTTCTGGATTTCGCGTTCTTTCGCGGCGAGGGTTGCCTCACGGTCGGAAAGCCAGTTGCTCTGGCGTTCAAGCGCGGCCTCGCTGGCGGCGATCCGACGCTTGGCGTCAGCCAGGCGCTGTTCCTCGCTCGCCACCCGTCTATCGAGAGCGCCGGCCCGTTGTTCCAGATCCTGGCTTTGGGTGGCCAGCGCCTGTTCGCGGCTATCGAGCGCCTGCTCCAATTCGCCGAGACGCGCCGCCTCGGATGCCAGGGCCTCGGCCGCCGCTTCCTGACTGGCGCCGGCGGCGATCGTCCGGGCCCGCTGCTCCTCAAGCTCGGCTTTTTGTCGGTCGAGCGCGCGGCGATCGTCGGCAAGGCGTGACCGCTCGGCCTCCAGCTCCTGCCGCGCTGCTGCCATGGCGGTATCGTCGGCCTGGCGTTGGGCCTGGTTCTGGTCGACGAGACCGCGTTCGCGCTCCGTGATGTCGGCCTGCCAGGCCGCCAGCGTTTCTTCCAGCTGCGCCAGTTCACGCTCGCGCTCGTCAAGCCGTTGCGAGCGCGAAGCCTGATCGGAGGTGGCCTGGGACTGGTTGGTCCGCTCCGCCTCGAGCCGGGCCCGGTCGTCGCGCAGCTTGGCCCGCTCCGCCTCGAGGGCCTCGCGCCCCTGATCCAATTCCTGCTGCGCGCGCCTAATCTCCTGGACGAGCCGTTGTTTGTCGACTTCGACCTCGCGAGCCAAACGCTGCTCGCGTTCGGCGATCTCCTGCTCCCAGCTCAGAAGCGACGATTTGAGCCTCGCCAAATCGCGGGAGCGCTCGTCGAGGGCCAGTCGCTCGGCCTCGATATCGGTCGGCGCCGCCGGCAGGGCATCCCGCTCTTGGGCCAACACCGCCCGCTCCTCGGCGAGAGCCTGCTGCTCGGCCTCCAGCGCCGCCTGGCTTGCGCTCAAGCGTTGCTGCTCAGCGCGGCGTTTGCTTTGCTCGCTGGCAAGCCGGTCCTCAACGCTTAGGAGATCACCCCTGAGCGCCGCCAGCTCACGGTCCCGGTCCGAAACCTCGCCCTCGAGCCGGGCGATCTCGGCGGCCGTGTCCTCTGCGGCGACGAAGGCGACGCCAAGTCCCGAAGCCTGACGGTAGAAATTGAGCGCCTTCACCGGATCCCGCTCGACGCCGAGACCGGCTTCATACATCTGACCCAGATTGATCTGGGCGTTGCTGTCGCCCTGGGCGGCCGCCCGCTGATACCAGGTGAGCGCGCTCTCATAGTCGGGAATGCCGCCGAGGCCGCGTTCGAAGATCTCGCCGACGTAAGTCTGGGCTTCCGCGTCGCCATTCTTGGCTTCGGGCAACCAGACCTTCAGCGCGGAAGCGTAGGTCGCGCGGTCGTAGGCGACATATTCGCCACCGCGGATCTCGCAGTCGATCGCCGCGGTCCGGACGGCACGCCGAGGCGCCAAAAACGTGGTGCGGGTACCGAGCTTGCGCAGCTGCGGCGGCAAGAGGCAATTGACCACCAGGAAATCATCCGGGTCCTGGCTGGCGCTCGCCTGGTCGCCGACCGCCGAGACCGGCCCGGTCTGATGCTGGGCGCAGGCCGTGACCAGAGCGATCGTCAAGGCGAGGACCAATCCGACGGGTCCCGACGTCGACAAAAGACCTTGGTTACGACCGACCATAAACATGTCCTCCGTCAGAAGGTTTTACGTAAACCCGCCGTCACCGTGTGGATCTCGAAATCCTCGAGAGCGACGACGGTCCCGTACTCGGCGAACAAGCTGAGCTCGTTCGGCAAGGTGAGGCTGAGACCAGCTTCGACGACGCCGTAATTCTCGTCCTTGTCCTCGGTCGAGAGACTAAAGGCGGAAAGACCAGTAGGATCTGCGGCGTAAACGACGCTGGCCCCGTCGTCATCGTCCGTCAACTCGAACACCCAGGTAGTCCTGACCGTTGGCACCAGAACCCCGCCGGCGATACTGAAGGGCCGCTCCAACTGCAGGCCGACGGTCGCCATGAAACTGTCGGCATCGCTGTCGCCAAAGGTGAAGGCGAGCGGACTGGCACCGCCGGTCACCGGATCGACGCCGGTTTCGGTGAAGCCGTCGATATCCAAATGGGTGTAGTCGAGACCGCCCATGGGTGTCAGCGTGAAGGCGCCACCAAGGGGGATGTTGTAGCCGGCCTCGCCGGAGACGCCGAAGCTGAAACCGTCGAAATCGCCGTCGAGGGACAGGTCTTCGGAGGGCACGGCCGTCTCGGATTCGATGATAACGCGCCGCCGGCTGTCATAATCGCCGAACCCGACCGTCCCGATCAGATCAACGAAGGCCCGCTCGGTCGGATAGTAGGTGCTGTAGACCGAGACCGAATAGGTGTCCGTGTCCAGCTCCTGGCCGGAGGGAGATTCCTCCGTATTGTTGAAATCGGCATCGAAGAAAGACGAGCCGAGACCGATGCCGACGATGAAGCCCTCGGTGATCCGGTAGTCAGCGCCGATGGTCACGCCGTAGACGTCGAAATCGAAGCCGTCCAACTCGCTGGTCGGATCTTTCTCGCCGAAGCCGATACCGCCGGTGAGAAACACGCCGAGCCGCCCGCCGAGCAAGAGCGCACCTTCTTCGCTGTCCTCGGGCACCGGAACATCGTCGCCGTTCGACGCCACCTGAAAGGCGCGTCTGTCGTCGAAGGTGAGGCCGGCGATACTGAAGGGCAGGGAGCTCGCCTGGCCTCGCAACAAAGCGAGACGGCCGCGGATGTTGGTCAGTTGCTGATCGCGGACTTCAACCAGCTGGGTTTGGGGTGATTGCAGCTCCTCGCCGGCGATCGCCTGCAGCGCGTCGTTCAACTCTTCATCGTCGAGCCCGTAACTCAGAGGTCCGTCGGCCGCAGTCTGCACCATGCTGGTGCAGATATCTTGAAGCCGATCGCCCTCGACGCTGAGCAAGGGCTCGTTGGCCACCAGGCTTGGGCAGACCGCGTCGATCGACATGGCCATGTCGCTGGCCGCCGCGTTTTGACCGCCGACGCTCTGCAGCGCGGTCGTGCCCGGCACCAGGGTGAGCTCCTGTGCTCGGCTCGGATGGGATGGCAAAGCAAGACAAACGCTGAATAGCAGGCAACCGGCGGCAGTCGCCGGCAAGCTGAAGTCGCTTGGTGCGCCTCTCACAACCATGATCATATTCCTGCCCTCCAACAGCTCATTATCGAGCTCAGCGAAGATTATTCGGATCTTAAAAATCGCCGGCAGAACGTTGGAATTTATACAGATCTTTACCGGTCACCGACAAGAACGCTGTTGGTATTTGCATTAAGAATAACGGCCGGGGCGCACAGTGGCGCCCCGGCACAACTTCGGCGTTTGAGGTCTGGCTTAGCAGCCGGGGACCTTGCCGATCACGCCGATGCCGGTGCAGGTCTTGGCGTCCGTGCCGGCCGCGGAGAAGGCGTTGTTGACGTAGGTGTACTGGTCCACCTCGGCGTCGACCTTGGTGTCGTAGATGCTGCCGACCGCCAGGTTGGCTTCGGCGTTGTCGCCGAGCGCGAAGGCGCCGGTGTCACCGAACACGCCCGTCTCCTGGTAGATCTCGGCATTGACCTCGGTGTCCTGGATCGAGCCGATGCTGCTGCGGGCTTCGGCGCCGGCGCCGGCGGCGATGTCCAGATGCGTGCCGTTGTGGAAGGTGTACTGGGTGACCTTATCGTTGACCTTAACGCCCTGGGCGAAGACCGAGCCGCTGGTGATGGCGACGAGGGCGGTGGCGAGAGCGATTTGCTTGAACATTGGATGTCTCCTTGGAAGAAGCACCTTCAGGTGCCGTTGTTGATGAGCAGACTTTCGCAGAGACCGAGGCCTGGGCCAGTGACACGGATCACGCATTCAAAAAAATCGGATTTCTTTCTTCATGCCGGCGCGGTGCTGAATGGCTTCAACGAATACGGACAAAAAAACCGGGGCGCACAGTGGCGCCCCGGCACGATTTCGGCGATTTGGGGGGCTGGCTTAGCAGCCGGGGACCTTGCCGATCACGCCGATGCCGGTGCAGGTCTTGGCGTTAGGACCGGCGACGGAGAAAGCGTTGTTGACGTAGGTGTACTGATCCACCTCGGCGTCGACCTTGGTGTCGTAGATGCTGCCGATCGCCAGGTTGGCTTCGGCATTGTCGCCGAGTGCGAAGGCGCCGGTGTCACCGAACACGCCCGTCTCCTGGTAGATCTCGGCGTTGATCTCGGTCTCCTGGATCGAGCCGATGCTGCTGCGGGCTTCCGCGCCGGCACCGTCGGCCAGATCAAGATGCGTGCCGTTGTGGAAGGTGTACTGGGTGACCTTGTCGTTGACCTTGACGCCCTGGGCCATGGCGGGGGCGGCGGCGAGCGCGACGAGGGCGGTGGCGAGAGCGATTTGCTTGAACATGGGATGTCTCCGTGAAAGAGGCGCCTTCAGGTGCCGTTGTTGATGAGCAGACCTTCGCAGAGACCGAGACCCGGGCCAGTGACCCCCATCACCCCTTTGAAAAAGGTCGAAAAAATCTTGTTGAACGCGGCAGGCCCCTCCAGAGTCGGCGAAAATGCTCAGTAGAGAGGACGCGCATGAGCGGTGACCGCAGTCAGGAGATCCTCGCCGCCTTCCAGGCGAGCGAAGTGTTTGCCGCGGCCGATCCGGCAGCGTTGCGCGAGCTATTGGCCTTCGGTTCCTTCAAGAGCTATCGGGCCGGTCAGGCAGTGTTCCACCGGGGCGATCCGGGCAACAGCCTGTTCGTCGTCCTTAGCGGCCGGATCAAGATCTCGAACATGTCCATCGAGGGCCGGGAAGCCGTGCACAACTTCCTCGACCCGGGCCAGATCCTGGGCGAGATCGCCATCCTCGACGGTAGGGAGCGAAGTGCGGATGCCACCTGTTCCCAGCCGAGCGAGGTCTTCGTCCTGCAGCGCCGGGACGTGCTGCCGTTCTTTAAGAAGCACCCGGACGTCGCGATCAGCGTCATCGAGCTCCTTTGCACGAAGCTCAGACGGGCCTCCGAAATGGCGGAAGATTCCATCTTCCTGCAGTTGGGACCCAAGGTCGCGAAGGGCTTGTTGCGTCTCGCCGAAACCTACGGCGAGGATGTGGAGGACGGGATCAAGATCGACTTCAAGCTCAATCAGCGTGAGCTCGGGGGCTTCGTCGGCGCGGCCCGGGAGAACGTCAACCGGCAGCTCAAAGCCTGGCGCGAGGAAGGGCTGATCGAAAACGAGGACGGTTACGTCACCATTCTCGACATGGACACCATCCTCGCAATCGCGGAAGGGCTCGAGTGATTTTTTATCTGTTGGCTTCGAGCTGGACTACTTGCTTTTGAGAACAATGGTGGCGCCCCGCTCGCCTCGGGCCAGGCGTCCGGCATGGAGCGCGGCGAGCGGGTCGTTCGGATAACATTGCTTAAGTTCCTCGAAGGCGCGCGTGGCGGAGGATGAGCCCGCCTTCATCAAGGCGTAGGCCCGCAGATAGGCGTGAGCACCCTCGCCGGCGAGCTCAATCGGTTCGAAGACGGAAAGGGGCGTTTGCTTGCCTGCAAGTATCACGTCACCTACCGGCCGAAACTTCGCCGGGTCGGTCGCATCGACGACCGCGCCGCTGACGCAGACGCGGGTGCCCAGATGCTTGTTCAGGGACTCGAGCCGGGCGGTGGTATTCACCGCGTCGCCATGGGCCGTGTAGTCGAAGCGTTTGGCACCGCCGAAATTGCCGACCACCACCGGCCCGGCATGGACGCCGATCCGGGTGAAGCCGAAACCAAGGCCCTCGCCGGCCAGTCGATGACGATAGGCCTCCGACCAGCGATCGATGGCCAGCGCGCAGGCGAACGCCCGCTCGCAATAGTCGGCCTGGTCCTGGGGCGCGCCGAAAAAGACGTGGAGCGCGTCGCCCACGATCTTGTCGATCGTGCCCTCATGTTCGAGAACCGTGTCGATCAGGCCGTCGAAATAGGGATTGAGGAGCTGGGTCAGCTGTTCCGGCGTCAAGCCTTCGCTCAGGCGCGTAAAATCGGCGAGGTCGGTGAACAGGATCGCGATTCGCCGCCGCTCGCCACCCAACTTCAACCGCTCGGGCTGTTTGGTCAGCTGGTCGACGACGCTGGGCGCAAGATACTGGCCGAATGCGTCCCGGATAAACCGCCGCTGCTGGCGTTCGCGTTCGCCCGCCCAGGCCATGGCCGTGATGACTGTGATCAGCGCCGCCGTCATCGGCGGAACCAGCGGCAGCATCGGTCCGCCCAGATGAAAGGTAAGCGCCGTCCCGGCGATCCAGAGAATGGTCAAAGCTGCCGTTGCCGCCAGACGTAGCCGCCAGGCCACCGGCAGGAGAACCAGGCCCGTGCCTAGGGCCGCGGCGATCAGGATCAGGCCGAGGCTGACCAGGCCCCTGGGCCGGGCAAGGGTTTGATCTTCCAACAGCTGCGCCAACTGATGGGCGTGAACCATCACGCCGGGCATGCCGATCGGATCCGCATCCCTGGCCAGGCGAAGCGGTGTCGGATGGCGGTCTTCGAGGCTGGTGATGCCGCCGATCAGGGCGATTTTTCCCGCCAGCCAGGGCGCCGGCAACAGGCCAACGGTCTCGGCTGGATAGACTGCGAACGGAGGCTCGCCCCGGCGAAAGACGATGCCGCGCCGGTCGCCCTTTACCTTTCCGCCGTGAGCCTCGACCAGGGCGGCGGCCAGGCTCAATTTGGGCTCATCGTCTCGGGCCGCTATCTGCTCACGGATTGTGCCGTCGGTGGGATCCGTGGTCAGGTCGCCATAGCCGACCGCCAATCCTCGATAAAAGGCCTGGTGGAATTGAGCTTGCCGCTCGGTCAGACGTCGCGGATCCGCAACCGTCACCCCGACAACCGGAACGCCGGCGTCGTTCAAGGTTGTCTGCAGCGCTTGATCGGCCGCGCTTTCGCTCGGCTGGTCGATGAGAACATCGAGGCCGATAGCGCTTACATTTTTGGTTTCGAGATCGACGATCACCTGGGCCAGGAAGGCGCGGTTGATCGGTGCGCGATAGGGAAAGCGGGCTAAGGTGTCCTCGGTGATGGCGATGATCACGATTTCAGGGTGAACTGGCTCCAGTGGCCGCAGCCAGGCCATGCGCAGATCGGCCGTCCAGTTTTCGAGCGTGCGGATGGGCCCGCGTAGGCTCAAGCCGTAGGCGAAGGCGCTGGCGGCCAAAAGGACCGCGAGACCGATGCCGACGCTTCGCAAGGTATGCCCGGTGATAAGTGTCACTCTTCGCGTTATCATAAGCGTGCTATCGGACTCGAAGCGCGAGCGCTCAATCCGGCTAAAGGAGGAGCGTTCGTCAACAAAGGTGCACCCGTAACACCTTAGCAACGGGCAACAAACTCAGGAGCAGCCTCCATGTCACGCTGTCTTTTCGCCAGCTTGTGCGCCTGGGTGGGCTTGTTCGCCGGCCCGCCCTTGGCGATCGCCTACCAGTTCGTCATCATGAGTACGGCCGAGACCGTCAAACCCGGTTTCGTGCTTGAGACCGGAACCAGCCTCGAAGTGCCGCCTGGTGCCCACGTCACGCTGCTGTCCCCCGAAGGCGAGCTTCAGAAGCTTGAGGGCCCCACCGTTTATGTCGAAAGCGAGAAGACGTCGGCGCGGCTCGAGGGTGTCGTCGACACCTTGAGTTTTCTGGTCGAGCCGCCTGAGGGCATGCTCAAGGTCGGCGCCATGCGCACCCGCTCGCGCTGCAAGGTAACGGCGATCGATCTGGAAGAGATGAACCGGCTGGCGCGTCGGGGATGCCACGACGAGGCCACGAGCGTGCTCGACGACTATCTGGCCGACAGGGGACTCGTCGAGTGGTCGCCGCCTAAGGATCCGTGACGGCGCTCTTCACATTTACCCGGTAAAGCGGCTCGTGGTATCGATTGTCTCCTAAGGCGAGATCGGACTCCTCGAGGGTCGAACGGTCATCGCCAGGGCGACGTCAGGGAGGTTTGTCGCGTGACGAAGAAACACCATTCGGCGGTGGCAGTGGCCGCCGCGCTAACGTTTGCTGGCCAGGTGACGCTGGCCGATGCCGAAGAGTTGGTCGTCTGGCACGATCTGGGCGACAATGGCATCAACTGGTTCAACCAGCTGAATGAACTTTACCAGGAGGTCGAGCCGGGTACGACCGTCACCTCGGTCTCCTATCCGACCGATCAATGGTTCGGAAAAGTCATAGCGTCGCTCAACACCAATACGGCGCCGGACCTGATCTTCAACAACTACGAGCGGGTCATCCGCATTCAGAACCAGACCGGTAAGGTCATGGATCTGAGCGAGCATCTGCCGGAAGACACGGGCTTTTTGGGTGACGCCGATCTCCAGGTGGCGACCTATGAGGATCGGATGATCATCTTTCCGATCCAGCGGGTTCAGATGGCCTTCGGCACCCGAAAGAGCTGGCTCGACGCGGTCGGCGCCGAGGTCCCGGCCACGTGGGAAGAAACCCTCGAGGTCGCGCAAAAATTCATGACCGAGGATCCGGATGGTAACGGCGAGGACGACACGTTCGGCATCGCGATCGAGGCAGCCGGTCCCCGGGACCTGGTCCACATGCTCGACCTCTACACCTTCGGCACCGGGCTCCGGCACACGCTGGTGGATCCGGAAGGCCATGTCGTCATCGCCGACGAAGGTCATAAGGAGGTCCTGATCGAGGTCATGAAGCTGTTCACCGACTATCAGCTGGTGGCACCGGACTCCGTCAATCACAGCTTCGCCGAGATGTATCAGGTGATCGAAGGGGGCCGCGCCGGCATGTTCCGGGTCGGTGACTGGAATGTCGGCAAATGGGACGGCGAGGATGTGCTTGACGGCGATTTCGTCATCACCACCTGGCCCGCGTTCGATGAGGGCGATGAGGCGGCCGTCGTGATCGGCGGTATGCGCGGGGTTGCCGTGCCCGAGAACGCGTCTGATGTCGACGCATCGATCAAGTTTGCCCAGTGGATGCTCGGCGCCGAGGCCCAAAAAGCGTCATTGAAGCATGTCGGCGCTTCGGTCCGCTCGGATTTCGATATGAGCGATCTCAATCTGAGCGAGCGGCAACTGCAATTCGCCGATCCCGACCACCCGCTCAACGCCTACGATTTCCCGGAGAGCATCCATCCCTGGTACCCGGAGGTCGAGGCTGAGTATCACAAGCGCTTGTTGGCGGCGATCGCCGAGCCACCGGCCGATTGGGCCGCCTTCGTCGACGAGCTGGCGGTCGAGATGCAGGCATTGGTGGACGAAAAACAAAAAAGCTAGAGCGAGCCCGCAAGCGGCGTGAACCGCGAGGCCCATGACGATGGGCAGCACCGGATATTTTATCTTTTGGTGCTGCCCTTCGCGCTTTTGACGATCGTCTTCGGCCTCTGGCCCATCGCCCAGAGCATCCTGGTCTCGTTTACCGAGAGCTACACCGCTCTCAGCCCCGAGCCGACCTATGTCGGCTTCGCCAATTTCCAGAAGATCTTCGCCGATCCCTACTTTCGCTCATCGCTTGGCCTGACGCTCGCCTACACCGCCGTCTCGGTGGTGATCAATGTCAGCCTGGCGCTGGGCTATGCGCTTCTGTTGGGCGGGCGCCTGATCGGTGCCGGCAATGCCTTCTTTCGGCTTGCCATCTTCCTGCCGGTGATCGCCCCGGATGTTGCCGGTTTCATCGTCTGGAAGTGGATGTTCGATCAGAGTTTCGGCGTCGTAAACGCGGCTCTGGGCGTCGCCGGCGAGCCGGAATTCGCCGGGCTCGCCAACCAAACCACGGCGTTTTGGTCCCTGGTCATCGCCGAGGTCTGGAAGCATGTGGGCTTCTACACGATCATCTTTCTGGCCAATATGGCGCTTCTCGATCCGAGCCTGGAAGAGGCGGCTACGCTTGACGGTGCCGGCCGCTGGCAGCGCTTTCGCCACGTGATCCTGCCGCAGTTGAGACCGGCGATCACCGTCAACACCATCTATGCGGCGATCCAGTTCCTGAAGACCTTCACCGTGGTCGTGGTCATGACCAAGGGCGGGCCCAATTTTTCGACGAACTTCGTCTCTTACTACGCTTATCGGAAATTCGACGAAGCGCTCTATGGCGAGGCCTCCGCGATGGCGACGACCCTGTTCGCGATCGTCATCGCCTGCGTTTTGGCGCTCTACTTGGCGAGCGAAAGGCAGGGTCGATGGCAGGCAGGTTGACCTTCGCCCGGATCAGCGCCTACGGGATCGCGAGCCTGGTCTCGCTGGTCTTCCTCTACCCGTTCTGGTGGATGTTCGTGAGCTCGTTTCGCGATGCGGAGGCGATCCTCACCCGACCGCTGCGCCTGCTCCCCGAAAGTTTTTCGCTGAAAGCTTACGGCGAGATCGCGCGGATCGGCGGAACCCCGCTTTCAACCTTTGTCTGGAACAGCCTATTCATCACGATCATCTCGACCATTCTGGCGGTGGTGATCGCGGCGCTCGGCGCCTATGCGCTCACCCGGCGCCCGGATCTCCGTGGCTTCCGCTTCATCCGCTACGGGTTTCTGCTCACCATCATGTATCCCTACATGCTGCTGGTGATCCCCGTTTACATCGTCATGTACTACCTGGGTCTGCTCGGAAGCTATACCGGCATCATCTTGTTCCTTAGCTTGGGCCCGATCCAATTCTTCCTTTTCGAGCAGTTTTTCCGGACGCTGCCGAAGGAGATGATCGAGGCTGCGCTGGTCGATGGCGCCGGCGAGCTTCAGGTCTTGTTCCGGATCGTTCTGCCGGTCTGTTGGCCTGTGGTCGGCACGGTCACCCTGATCACCTTTCTCTTGAATTGGTCCCAGTGGTTTCCGGTCCTGGTCATCTCTCGCTCACCCAGCACCTACACCCTGCCGACGGCGCTCTTGATGCTGAACAGCGAGTTGGGCGTCAATTTTCAGGGCATCATGGCGCTGGCGACGCTGACCACGCTGCCGGTCGTGGTCGTCTTCCTCGCCACCCAAAGGCGAGTGATGCAGGGCATGGCGGCGGGCGCGGTCAAGGGATGAGCCAGCGCTTCGAGATCGAACCTTGGCCTTCAAGGAAGCGAGCATGACCGCCAGCAATGCCGTTTTTCATCTGCACAACGAGGACTACCGGCGCCCGTTCGAAGCAAAAACCCTGGATCACCGGGGCATGATCACCATGGCCGGGCGCGACCGGGAAAGCCTGGCCGGGCGGTGGCGGTTCGTCCTTGATCCGTTCGAGGAGGGTCTGCGTCAGGGATGGCATCGGGACTGTTTTTTGCCCGTGGAAGGACGCCCGGAGCCCTGGGACTATGATATTGGCGGTGGCGACGAGATCGACGTTCCGTCCTGCTGGAACCTGCAGCGCCCCGAATGGATGCACTATGAAGGCACCGCCTGGGCGGGCCGTTGGTTCGACTACCAAAAACGCAACGAGGGCGAGCGGCTGTTTCTCCGGGTAGGTGCGGCCAATTACGACACCCTCGTCTTTCTCAACGGCGCGTGCTTGGGCCATCACCGGGGCGGATCCACGCCCTTTTTCGTCGAGCTCACCCGGACCGTTGGCGAGCGCAATTTTCTCCATCTCTGCGTGAACAATGAACGCCGGGCCGACCGCGTGCCGATGAACCATATCGATTGGTTCAACTATGGCGGGGTTTTCCGCGAGGTCGAACTCGTCCGCTTGCCGGACGTTTTTATCCGATCGTTTCGCCTGCCGTTGGGGCCGAAGTCAGGAGCCATCGAGTTCGCCATCGCTCTTTCGGATCCGATCGACGCGGACGTTCTGCTGAGCATCTCCGAGCTCGGGATCGAAAGAGACGTGCCCGTAAAAGGCGGGGCGGCACAGATCTCGATCGATGCCCGGCCGGATTTATGGTCGCCCGAACATCCCAAGCTCTACGAGGTCACGCTGGCTTGTCAGGAGGACCGGGTCACCGACCGGATCGGATTTCGCGAGATCCGCACGGACGGTCAAGACATTCTCCTGAACGGAAAAAACATTCTGCTGAAGGGGGTTTGCGTCCACGAGGACGATGCCGAGCAGGGGCGCCTCGCGGACGAGCACGACATCCGAAGGCGTTTCACCCACGCCAAGGAGCTGGGCTGCAATTTTTTACGGCTGGCCCACTACCCCCATCACGAGCGGGTCGCCGAGATCGCCGACGAGCTGGGTTTGATGCTCTGGGAAGAGATCCCGGTCTACTGGGCGATCGCGTTCAGCTCGGAAACGACCGCGACCGACGCCCGAAACCAAATCCGCGAGCTGATTTCTCGAGATATCAACCGCGCCAGCGTCATCGTCTGGGGTATTGGCAATGAGAACGCCGATACGGACGAGCGGTTGGCCTTCATGGCCGGGCTCGCCGAAACCTGTCGCGAGCAGGACCCAACCCGCCTGGTGAGTGCGGCTTGTCTCGTCGACAAACAGGCCTGCCGGCTCGAGGACCGCCTCGCCGACCATCTCGATCTCGTCGGCATCAATGAGTATTACGGCTGGTACGAACCGGATTATGACGATCTTTGCCGGATCATCACCAATTATGATCTCGAGAAACCGATCGTTATCACCGAGGTCGGTGCGGACGCGCCGGCGGGTCGCACCGGCGACGAGGACGAATTGTTTTCCGAGACGCACCAGTGTTGTGTCTATAGACAGCAGACAAAACGCGTTGCCGAGCTATCGCCGATTCGAGGTTTTTGTCCCTGGCTGCTCTATGATTTTCGCACCCTCCGTCGGCACAATCAGTTTCAGGACGGCTTCAACAGAAAAGGCCTGATCGCCGCCGATAAGACGACCAAAAAGCTGGCCTTTGACGTGGTCAGGCTCTTCTATCAAGCCTGGAAAGCAGACGAAGGCTGACCTGTCACCAGCCCTCGATAAAGCTCGCGAATACATAGCGTCAGGGGGCCGGGCCCGCCGTCCCCGATTTGCCGCCCGTCGATCTCGGTGACCGGTGTCTGAGCGCCGAAGGTGCCGGTGATAAAGGCCTCATCGGCCGCGTATGTCTCGGCCAGCGAAAAATTGCGCTCGAAGACTGGAATGTCGTGGGCCCGGCAAAGCTGGATCACCTTAGCCCGGGTGATGCCGTTCATGCAGTAATCACCGGTCGAGGTCCAAACCTCGCCCCGTCGCGCGATAAAGAAGTTGCAGCTGTTGGTTGTGTTGACGAAGCCGTGGACATCGAGCATCAGCGCCTCGTCGGCGCCCGCTTTCTGGGCGTGAATGCCGGCGAGAATGCAGTTGAGCTTCGAATGGGAATTGAGCTTCGGATCCTGGGTGACCGGCAGGCCCCGATGGATCGGCACGGTGAACAAGCGGATGCCCCGGCGGAAGATTTCCTCGGATTGTTTCGAATGCTCCATGATGATGACGACCGTGGGCCCGCTCCGGGAGAGCCTCGGGTCCTGAAAGGGTTTTGCCTTTGGACCTCGGGTGACCATCAGCCTGGCGTGGGCGTGGTCCTCCATGGCGTTGGCCAGCCGGGTCGTTTCCAGGGCTTGGCTCAGTGCTTTTTTGGACATGGCTATATCGAGATCGATCGCCTTCGCCGCCTCGAACAGCCGGTCCAAATGCTCGTCCAAGAACGCCCAGCGGCCCGCATAGAGACGAAGGCCTTCCCAGACGCCGTCGCCGAGCATGAAACCCGCATCGTAGACCGACACCTTGGCCTCTTTCCGATGGACGATCTCGCCATTGACGAAGATTTTTAGATTCTCGTTGCGCGGATCGTCCTCGGCATCATGGGTTGAAGCACTGGGCGATGACATAGCGATGTCTTTCCTTTATTTGCTGCGGCATGATTCAAAACAAATAAATCAAAATTAGAATAAATAAAAAACGAACAAGCTTAAATGAAAATGATTGACAGGAGACGCGGGCGAGATCACCAAATAGGACCAATGCAGTCCGAATTGAACGATGCGATGGCGAGGATGACCCGCAATCTTACGACGGAAACGCTGGTCGATGGTGAGCCATTTTGCTTTGGGCTTTTCGTCGCCGGTTAGCCACCGGCGATGGGCAGGATCTCCAACTGACCTGTGGCTTCGACCTGACCTTCGACGGTATCCAGTCGACCATCGCGCTGGCCGCGTTTGAAGAGGTGTTCGTCACCCTCGAAAACGGCCTGTGCCGGGATCTTCACTTCAACTGTCTGTGTAAGAAGAAGGTCAGCTCGGACGAGCGTGACCTTCTGAACCTGATCGCCGCTTGCCAGCACCAGTTTGAAGGCCAGAGCCGGGAGATAGCATGTTCCCTGGTGGGGCCTTCCATCGTCGAATGCTTGACGTTCCGGGCGGTCTCTCTGGCGATGGTGATGAAGCAGGCGCGGTTGGCGATGCCGATGCGGGCGGGAAATCTACCGCCTACCCGTCCGCGAGGTGTCGTTCTTCACTGACCGTGTCGCTAGCGCCTGAGGCGCTCGTCAAACGCCCCTGATAATCGCGAACGAAACGTGTTGACCCCGCTGTGTCCGGCGCATCACATTCACGCGGTGATGGTGCCCGCAAGGGCTGAAAAGGGAAGCCGGTGGAAATCCGGCGCTGCCCCGCAACTGTAAGCGGTGAGCCTGCTCAACGGCCACTGGGTTCGTCCTGGGAAGGTCAGAGCAAGTTCGGCGAAGACCCGCTAAGCCAGGAGACCTGCCGTCACGGAGAGCAACCACCGAAACGGGGCGCGGGCCCCGGATGGGAGACACTTATGAAACTTGTTCGCAGAATGCTCCTGGCAGCGGCAATCCTGGGTTTGCCGGCATTGGCCTCCGCTCACCACGAGGGCAAGATGGTGGGCGGCGGAATCATCCTCATGCACCATGTGGGTGAGATCGTCCGCGCCGGCGCCATCGCCGCCAGTCACGGCTGGACCGAGGAGACAGGCGAGACCGCCCACGGCATCGAGGTGTTCGTCACCATCGAGAACTCTGGTTCCGAACCGGACCGGCTGGTCTCGGCCACCACGGAATTCGCCGATGACGGTATGTTCGAGGCCTCTGTCCTCGACAATACCGGTACGCTGGTGGTCAAACAGGTGTCGGCGATCGAACTCACTGCGGGTCAGATCATCACCTTTCAGCCCGGCAGCCTCAGGATCGTTTTCCAGGACGTTAAGCAACGGTTCCTGGCCGGCGATCATTTTCATATGACGCTCACCTTCGACAAGGCCGGGCCCCTCGAGATCGAGGTTGAGGTAGAGCACGATCACGGGGACGGCGACGATCACGACGTCGCTTCCTAATCGGTTTTCCTGATCAACATAGGGTGTGAGGGGCGCGACATGCGCCCCTTTCCATTTCGAAGGCCTTTTCGAAACCGTCGATTGTCAGTGTATTTGCCCGCTTTTTCTCGACATCGCCGGTGTCTGAAGTCAAACTTGCCGGTGAGCGTCTGAGCACTAGCCAATGCCTCAACAGTCGGGCCGGATAAGGTGACGACCACAAATCCATCCGTGTGCGTGCATTGCGGATATCTTAATCCGCTGGCCGCGCGATACTGCTGTGGTTGCGGAACCATCCTTGGCGACGCTGGTCAAAGCGTCGCCTCGATTGATGTTAGCGGCGCGGGCAGTCCCGCCTCCAAGATCGAGGCCAACGATCTCACGGTCGGCGAGCGTCGCGTCGTCTCAGTTCTCTTTGCGGACATCAAAGACTCGATAGCGGTCATCGAACGTCTCGAGCTCGATCGATCCCGGACGCTACTCGACCGCATCACCAACTTGCTGGCGGAAGCCACCCATCGTTTCGGCGGTATGGTCAGTCAGAACCTGGGTGACGGGATTATGGCGCTATTTGGAGCGCCGATGGGTCAGGAAGACCACGCTCACCGAGCCTGCCAAGCGGCCTTGGCGATGCTTGAAGATATGGGTGACCTGAACGAGACGCTCGACGAAACCGATCGCGTGGCGATCCGCATCGGGATCGACAGTGGGGAGGTGATCACGCGTGCGGTTCCAAGTGACTGGGCGCTCCATTACAGCGCGGTCGGACTGGTCACGCACACCGCCTCACGAGCGCAGAACGTGGCCGATCCCAACACCGCGATCGTAGCAGCCCAAACCCAGCGGCTCGCTGCTGATGCCTTCTTGTTTCGCGCCATGGGCGATCGCCAACTCAAGGGTATGAGCCACGAAGTCTCTCTCTGGCACCTGATTGCAAACCGGGTTGCCCATCGGCGGTCGTCATGGTCGACCGGCGATCTGTTCATTCCGTTCGTCGGCCGCGACGCCGAACTGGCTCGATTGGTTCAGCACGTTCGGTCCGATCGTTTTGTCAGCGCGGGGGCTATCGCTGTCACCGGCAACGCTGGTGTCGGCAAGTCACGACTGGTCCAGGAGTTGGTCGACACGATAGCCGATGACGAAATCGATATCGTTTACGTGCGCGTCGATCAGTTTGGCGAGCGGGGCGTTGGCCGGATGATCCCCGATCTGCTTCGCTCGATTTTGGATTTACAATCCTCGGTGGCTTGTGAGGCGGTGACACAAGCGTTGGAACGTCTCGGCTTGCCGCAAGCCATGATTCTCTCACCGTTGTTGGCCTGGCTCGATCTGCAAACGGACCCAAACTGGCTGAATCTGCCGTCCAACCTTCGTCTCGCCCAATTGCGCCAGAGCGCCTGCGCGGTAGCCCTTGCGGCCGCTCACCGGCGACGCCTGTTGATTGTGCTTGAAGATCTCCACTATGCCGGTCAACTGGGGCGGGAAGTTGTCCGAGCACTTGCCCAGGCGGCGGTCGGTCATCGGCTGATGGTTTTGGCGACTTGGCGCGACAACGCCGACCTGCTGCCGACAAGTACCGATATCACCGGGAGGATGGCCCTCGCGCCTTTCCGGGGCAGCGAGATCGGCTCTCTTATCGACCGGGTTTTGGGCCGGGGCCAGTCGCTCGCGGCGCTCCGAGAGAGCATCGTTCAGCGGACAGCCGGCAACGCCCTGTTCGCCGTGGAAACGTTGCGCGAGCTCGTGGAGCGCGGCATTGTCGTGAAACAGGACGGTCGCTTTGAACTTCGCGACGAGCGGGAGAAACTACCCCTTTCGCCGAACATTCAGTCCGTCATCACCTCCAGGCTCGACCGGCTACCGGCGGAGGCGAAACGTGTGCTGCGGGCTGCATCGGTTCAGGGACGCCAGGGGCCCATTGGCCGTTTGGTAGCGTTTTTCGGCGATGAGTTGGAGGTTTTTTCGCACCTCGATTGTTTGGTTGCTGGCGGCACGATCAAAACGACGGGCATTGGGGATCGGGCTCAGTTCGAGTTCTCCCACGATCTCGTTTGGGAGGTCGTTTACAACGGTATGGTCGCCGATCAGCGCCAATCTTTTCACAGGCGTTTCGCGGCGCTCATCGATGGCGACCTTCAAAACCTGTCGAGCGAAACGCGTGTTCAGCTCGCCTTTCATACGGAAAGGGGGGCTCTGTGGGACCGGGCCTACGCTTGTTGGCGTCTGATTGGCGACCGGGCGATGGCGCGCTCGGCTCCGTCCGACGCTCAAGATGCCCTCACCCGTGCCGGTAAGGCGTTGGACGAGAGGGGCGGACACCCGGGGCGTGACGATGATCGCCTCCAGCTAAAGTTCTTGGAGATCAATATCGCGTTTCTGCTTGGCGAGCATGGTCGCATGGGCAGCGTGATCGACGAGGCTCTCGACCTCGCAAATCAGACGAAAAGCGGTATCGCACGCGCTAAGCTTTTGTCGCGACGGGCATCGCAACATCGGCTTCGAGGCGAACTTGCCGATGCGTTAGCGATCGCCCGCGACGCGTACGACCTGGCGGTTGCGCTCGACCATCTTGAATTAAAGATTAATTGCGCCTTCCGGCTTGGCATTCTGAACAATGGCCTAGGCAGATTCGAACAGGCGATTACGTGGCTTGATCTGGCGTTAAACGCGCTACCGGTTGAGCGGGAATTGGAACGTTTCGGCAACATGTCGATCGCGGCGAGTTCTATCCGGGCTGCCATGGCCCGGGCGCTCGGTGAGTTGGGTGACTATGACCGTGGCAAAATTCTGGGCCAGGAAGCGATGCGGATCGCGATCGAACAGGACGACACGCCGACCAAGATCTATTCGACGCAAGAACTCGGGCTCTATTACATCCGTGTTGATGACCTAGAAACGGCAATTGACGTACTGGAAATCGGTCGTTGTTCAGCTGCCGGTGATGCGGCCGGTTTTCTGCTAATCAGCATCGAGGCTGAGTTGGGTTACGCACTGGCTCTGAGAGGCGATGTGGGTCAAGGCGTTGAGCTATTGGAGGCGGCGACTAAGCGCGCTCGGGCGTCAAAAATTTTGCCGCAGTTTGGCCAGCAACTCGGATTCCTATCCGAAGCTTACTATCTAAACGGTCAGATTGAAGCCGCCCGTCAGGCCGCGATTGAAGGTTTCCGTTTGACCCGGTTATGCGGCGAGGAAGCCGATCGACTTTGGATTGAGCTTTTGTGGACAAGTGCGCTCACCGAGAGAGATCGGAATTGGGCAGACCGGCGACTTTGTCGTCTCGCGGATCGAGCCAAGCGCCTCAGCCTTCACACATTAGAGAGACGATGCCGCGCACTTGTAATGGACGTAGAAGCAAAGGTGTCAAACTTAGAGCGCCATCCTGAGTCTGTGTAAAATCGCACAGTTCGTTGGTTGGCTCTAGGGCATCTTCCACAAAAGCACAGGCCGAAATACAAAATTTATGGTGAGTGGCATGGACGAGGGCGACATTGTTTTTAGTGCAAGTGATTCTCAGCGTAACCCTTCCCCACTCAAAGTCATCGACGACACAGGCACATTTATCTATCAGACGCAAAACGGAAGTGCTGCCAAAACGCTGATCTCGAGCGAAGATCGGGACTACATGCAGCGCTCATCCAGGCTCTATCAGTTCGACGCGCTCTGGCAGTGCTATTTTGGCGAGGGTATCAGGATTGCTGTTATCGATACCGGTCTGGCGGTCGTCGAGACCGACAAGGGGCTTAAGCCGCATCCGGCCTTTCCGGCCGACAGCATTTTACGGTGCGTACGTTTCGCCAATGGCAAGCAAAGCGTGGGTTTGGCGGCGGTGCGCGACGAGAATGGTCACGGTACGCACTGCGCCGGATTGGTTGCCGGGCGGCCCCTGAGGGACGACAATTTTGGCCGGCCGGTCGCCTGCGAACCTCGCTATGGAAAGGACACGCTTCCAAGCAAAGATTTTCCGCGGGTACAGAACGATCCAACGGTACCCCGGACTGAAGGTGAGGGCAGGGATTTTAAGCCGAAATGGCACGCCGTTTTATGTCGTGCCGGCACAGAGCAGTCGGGCGAGCGGCTGGATGTTGGCAATCCTCTCGACGAGGAAGCGCTGGATATTCCATTTCGCGGGGTCGCGCCCCGGGCGAAGTTAATGATCTACAAGGTTTCGAATGCCAAGAACCGCGATACCGATGACGGTAACGCCCGTCTGGAAGATATCGCCCAGGCGATCTACGATGCCGTTAACCACAACGCCGATATCATATCGATCTCCATGAGTGCCGAAATTTCAGCGGATTTGCTCTACGGGGCGGTTCACAAGGCGCTAGGCATGCGGAAGGATCTGGTCTGTTCCGACGGGAACGAGGGCTAACTTCTATCCGTAAACATCGGCTATCCGGCGCTATATGGCGGCGAAAATACTCTGGCTGTTAAGCGTTCCCGGTCGGTCGTTCAGAAAGCCGGAGGACCAGGCTTCGATGAGCGCCTCGTGGTTCCCCATCACCTCATAGAAGGGAACGCGGGAGGCTATCGGCTGTACGGCTGCCATGAACCCGTCGAGTTCATGGCGATAGGCACCCGGCTCCGTGGTGTAACCGTTGATGAGGTCGCCGACGAACACCACGAAGTCAGCGTCGCGCTGGTAGATGAGCCGCGAAAGGTCGACCAGGGCCCGCCGGTTCGACCCGCGGACGTCGGCTTCCGATTCACCGAGCCCGCTGCGACTGTCGCTCATGACGG
>JBHJGP010000010.1:0-124587 GCA_050331695.1 Geminicoccaceae bacterium | reverse complement strand
GATTTCATTGATCGAGAGGGGGAGTTGGGAGCGTCGTTCAGCAATCGCGGTCGAGGCCGGCATGTTGGCGTTCGCAGCCACCGGACTGGCGCTGACCGTCCTTCTTTTGCGCTCGGTTTTTGGACCCGATAGCCGCCATGTGGAAGGTGACAACACCCTCCTCATTACGATCGGTCTGGTGGCCGTTGCATGGCTTGCGATGGAGCAGCTCTTCGTCGAACCACCCCCTCACCCCAGCCCCGCCTTCGCCATGAGTCTGTTCGCCGCACTGGCTGCGGTCATACTGTTCGCGATGTGCCGGATCGGTAGCTTGGCCCGTCAACTTCGCTTTCTTCACGCGGACCCGAGGCAAGCGCGCGCCCAGGCTCTGGCGAGTTCCGCCTCTGTCAGTCGTCTTGCCCTGCTAGTGCTAGCGTTTTTTCTGGTGCTTAGCCTTCCGGTTTGGCTGGACAGCCAGACCTACCCATCACTCTGGCTGGCGCTAGCCCTTTCGCTTTGTCTTTCGCCCACGGCCGCATGGTTGGCGGGCGCTTTGATCGGCGGCACAAGCGCGTTTCTCCAGGCCTTTTTGAGCCTGCCCGTGATCGACTTCCTGGCTCTTCTCGCCGTCGCCCCAATCGCTCTTCTCGGACGACAAAGGCTCTTGAGAATGGCCCATGGTTGACGGGGCCGCGCATGGTTGCTGACAGCCGGACGATATGGCTTCGAACCACCGCGCGGATTGCGGTTTTGCTGGTGCTTTTCGCTCCCGGCATAGCGCTCCTGATCGTTGCCGAGGACGGCGCCTTGGCCGTCGTTTATGTCAGCGCGGCCACGCTCCTGATCGGCTGCGCCGCCCATCTGCTCGCGATCCTTTCGACCGCGGCTCTTGCCGGACTGCCGGCGGCGATCGCTGCCGGTGTGGCACTTGGGAGCTTGCTTCCCGGATCGTTGCCGGCGGGCCTGATGGCGGGAGCGCTCGGCGGCGCCCTGGTCCAACTCATGCTATCGCCGATGATACTTTCGCTACCGGCTCTGCCGGTCGCAGGTGTCGCGCTCGCTTTGAGCGGTGTCGCGGAACGCCTCCTGTCCTTGTTGTTCCTGGTGAGCGCGGCGGACACCTCTGGTCCAGACGATCAGGCCCTGGGGCTCTGGCTCGGCCTAGCGATCGCCGCCCCGCTGGTCTGCTTGGTCGTAACCTACCGGCTCGATTCCAGTTTCTGGGCGACCGCGCTTCGTTCATGGCGGATCAGTCCGGCGACCGCGGCCGCGCGCGGGGTTGATGCCGTCCGCATCGCTTTGCCGGCGATAGCGGCCGTCGGCGCCATGGCCGGTTTCGCAGGCGGTTTGCTGGCCGCGATGCCTCACATTGTGCCGGGCCCGGCCATGGGTCTCTACATCGCCGGCGCGGCCCTGATCGCCGGTGGACGCAGTCTGGCCACCCTCATTCTCGTGCTGGCATGCTTGTGGATGCTGCCTGAGATCGTCGCCGGCTATGCCCCGGAGGTCGCGGACATGAGGCCGGTTCTGTTCGCCGCCGCTGGCCTGTTCTTGATCTTTATGCAGCCGCCCAAGGCGCTCGGCTTCGGCGATCCGGCCCTTCGTCCCGAAGCCCGCTTTTAGGCGATCCGCGGAAACTATGCTCGCCGTCGAACAAATAGTCTCGGTTCAGGGCAAAGCCCGCTGGGTCGACGGCGTCAGCTTCGCCGTGCCCCAGGCGAAAACGATCGCCCTGTTCGATCCCTGGCCCCGGTCCCGTGCCGCCATGATCGAGGTCCTCGCCGGACAAAGACGAGTGAGTTCGGGAACGATCCGACTGCACGACATCGACATCACCAGGCTCGGCGCCAGCGCCCGGCTGCGGCTCGGTGTGGTGCGCAGCTTTCAGCCGAAGATAGAGGCCGCCGAGCGAACAATTTTCGCCCATGTGGCTGCCTCGCTCAGTCTCCGCAGCGGTGGTGATCTTGCCGGATTGCTGGCAACCGAGACCGATCGGCGACAAAGCGACGAGGTGTCGACCATTCTTGCCAAGACCGGCCTCAGCGAACTCGCCGACCACCCGCCCACGGGCCTGCCGCAGAACTATTCGATCCAACTCGAACTTGCCCGCTGCCTCGCACTCAGGCCCCGGCTCTTGATCCTTGACCGTCCGTCCGCTGGCCTCTCGGCGCCGGACCGCCAGCGGCTGATCGCCTATCTGAACGCTCTTGGCCAGGACGGCGTCGCGCTGATCGTGGTCGAAGAGGACGTCAATCTGATTGCCGCGCTGACCAACCGGGCGCTGATCATGCGCCAGGGAAAGCTGGTCGCTGACGGGCCGATCGAAACCCAGGGCGAGCGGTCGGAGCAGCCTTGGGTCATCGCCGGCCCGCCGCCGGAACGGTTCGGCAGCTGGGCTGCTCGATCGTGAAAGATCTTCTGCTCGAGGTCGTGGGCTTGGAGATCGTGCTCGGCCTGGACTGGCGGGTCCGGGGCGTCGATTTGGCCGTGAGAGCCGGCGACATCGTCGGTCTCCTCGGCGGACCCGGTTCCGGCAAATCGGCGCTGCTCAAGGCGATTGCCGGAGAAATCTCGCTGAAGCGAGGGCTCATGCGTTATCAGGGCTTCAATCTCGCCCGGTGGCGGGCCGATCGGCGGCTTGAGGAGGGCATCGCACTCGCCGGTGATCCCGCTCCTTCCTTCGATCGGCTCACCGTTAACGATTTCTTGCTGACCAATCTCGATCCACCGCCGAAAAGCCGGCGGATCCGGGAACTCATGGCCGCCATGCCGGAGCTGGCGGTCGTGCGCAGACGACGGCTCGGAGAGATCGACCTGGCGGCGCGCAAACTGGCCGGCATCGCCCGAGCCACGCTTGCAAACCCCCGGCTCTTGCTGCTCGACGAACCGAGCAACGCCCTGCCGCCTGAGCGCATTTTGGAGGTGATCAGGACGATCTACAGCGAGCCTCTGACCATGATCTGGGCCGACCGCATAATGGCACCGGTTCTGAGCCTCGCCGACTACGCCTATGTCATGCACAAGGGGCGGGTGGCGAGGGAGGGGATCGCGGCTGATCTCCGTACCGACAGCCAGATCGCCCGCCTGTGCCGTGGTGAAGCACCGGACGAGATGATGGCCCGTGCCGGCGCGCGGAGCTCATGAAAAAGCCCGCCTCAGGCGGAGACGGGCTTTCCCGTGTTAGGCGATATTGACTGGATCCGTTATTCGGACCGGGCAACACCCATGAACTGCAACAGCATCATGAAGAGGTTGATGAAGTCGAGGTAAAGCCGAAGGGCACCCATGATCGATTTCTTGGTCATGACGGCGGCGCCATCGCCTTCGTAGTACATCTCCTTGATCGACTGCGTGTCGTAGGCGGTGAGGCCGGCAAAAACCAGCACGCCAACACCACTGATTACGAACTGCAGCATCGGGCTTGCCAGGAAGATATTGACCACCATGGCGATGACCAAGCCGATCAAGCCCATGAACAGGAAGGTGCCCCAGCCGCTGAGGTCACGCTTCGTGGTGTAGCCGTAAAGGCTCAAAGCACCGAAGGTTGCTGCGGTGATGAAGAACACCCGCGCGATGCTTGCGCCTGTGAACACCAAGAAGATCGAGGCCATGGAAAGACCCATGACCACGGCGAACGCCCAGAAGGTCGCCTGCGCCGCTCCTGCGCTCATCTGTTGGATGCGGAAGCCGAGGAAGAAAACAAAGCCCAACGGCGCCAGCATCACCACCCACTTCAGGGGCGTGGTGAAAATCGGAACATAAAGAGCTGGCGTCGCCGCGACAAACATGGCGACGATGCCCGTGACCGCCAGTCCAAGTCCCATATAGTTGTAAACGGAAAGCATGTATTGGCGGAGGCCTTCATCGACCTGCCCGACGCCAACACCAGCTCTCCCCACACGTGACTGAGCTCGCAACTCCATTTTTAATCCCTCTCTCGAACTCTACCGATCCGGTTGAACACAGCGAAACAGCCTACAAGCAATATGGGACCAGTCTGGTCCCATTCAACGATGTTCAGCGTGGAAACGACAAAGTTGGAGCGCACTCCGCTGCTTTGCACGACCGTTGCGCGAACACCGTCAGCGATACCCCCAGAATGGATAAAAGACCAGGGACGAGTCCCGGTCCCTTTTGCGGTCTCACCTTCCCGTCATCGAAGCCCGGTTCCGCCATTCTCGCCGGTGGAACCAAAACCGTGCCCGCCACGTACCGTGGCCCGATCGACCGGCCCGGCCTCCAGCAGAACGCGTTGGACCGGTGCAAAGATGATCTGCGCGATGCGGTCACCCCGGCTTATGGTGAAGGGCTGATCGCCGAGATTGACCAGGAGAACCATCACCTCGCCCCGATAGTCGCTATCGATGGTACCGGGCGCATTGACCACCGTGACACCATAGCGGATCGCGAGACCGGACCGCGGCCGCACCTGCCCTTCGAAGCCTTCAGGTATGGCTAGAACCAGGCCCGTCGGTACGGCCGCACGCTCGCGGGGTCGTAGCGTCAGCGTTTCACCGACAGCGGCCAGCAGGTCGTAGCCGGCAGCACCAGCGCTTTGACGCGCCGGAAGCGCCAGGTCCGCAGCGTGGGCCAGTTGCTCCAGGCGAACCGTCGGAAGCTCTGGTCTTGCGGTCACTCGGCGGCAGCCTTGGGTTCGCTAAGCATCAATTCGCCGGCGATGGCTTCGACCAAGCGCCGGGCCACCTCAGTTTTGTGCAAGTCCGGCCAGGTCTCGACCAAACCCTGGCGGTCGATCTTCAGCACCCGGTTTCGATCGCCGCCGAAAACACCCGATTGCGGCGACACGTCGTTGGCCAGGATCCAGTCGCATCCTTTTCGGCTGAGCTTGGCCTTCGCGTGCTCTACGACATCATCGGTCTCGGCGGCAAAGCCGATGACCAGCCGGGGGCGGTTCGGCCCGGATTTGGACAGGGCGGCCAGAATGTCCGGGTTTTCGGCGAGTTCGATCGCCGCAGCCTGATCGCCCGTCTTTTTGAGTTTGCCGGCGGCCTCGGTCGCGGGCCGCCAGTCCGCGACGGCGGCAGCGCAGATGGCGACATCGACGGGCAGCGCTTCCGCGCAGGCGGCCGCCATCTCTCTCGCGGTCTCAATATGCCTGGTCATCGCCCCGACCGGGTCGGTGAGACTGACGGGTCCAGAGACCAGCACGACCTCGGCGCCGGCGGCGAGGCAGGCCTCGGCGATGGCGTGACCCTGCTTGCCGGAGGACCGGTTGGCCAGATAGCGGACCGGATCGATAGGTTCGTGGGTCGGCCCGCTGGTAACCAAGACCCGAAGACCGCTGAGGACCCGAGGCCGTGGCGCCAAGGCTTTCAGAATGGCGCCCCGAATGGCGTCCGGCTCGGCCATCCGGCCCAAACCCACCTCGCCGCAGGCCATGTCGCCGGGCTCGGGCCCGACGAACAGGATGCCGTCGGCTCTCAAGCGCTCGACATTGCGCATGGTCGCCTTGCGCGCCCACATCTCCGGGTTCATCGCCGGCGCGATCAGAACCGGTTTGTCGGTCGCGAGCAGGGCCGTAGACGCGAGGTCGTCGGCATGACCGCCGGCTATTTTCGCCATCAGGTCTGCGGTCGCAGGCGCGACCACGACCAGATCCGCATCCCGGGACAAGCGGATGTGACCCATCTCCGCTTCATCTGTTAAGGAAAAGAGGTCCTGATAAACCTTGTCGCGGGTCAACGCCGCCACCGACAGGGGTGTCACGAACTGTTCGGCAGCCTTGGTCAACACCGCCCTTACCTGAACGTCGTCCTCCGCGAGCCGGCGGATCAGTTCGAGGCATTTGTATGCGGCGATGCCACCGCCGATGATCAGCAGGATCCGGGAGGCCGTTCGATCGCTGGCCATGGCGCCTCCAAACGCGCGTTGGGGTCCGATCGTTTCCATATCGTATCGCGGCCCGGCGTTCAAAGCCCGCTCACCCGAGCACGATGCCCGTGATCAGGCCGAAGATGAACGTGGCGATGATCGGCCACCAGGGGATCGCGGTCTGACCCGGCGGCGGCAGGCTGTCGAGATAGGCTTCGGCCTTGCTGATCAATCGAGGTGCCTGCAGCGCGATATCCTGGACGCGGCTCGCGGTCGACCTGACCTGCCCCATCGGCCCGAAATGTTCCGCCAGCCAATCCTCCACCAGGGGCTGAGCCAACTGCCACATATTGACTTTGGGGTTCAGAGCCCGGCCGACGCCTTCGGCGACCACCATCGTCTTCTGCAAGAGAAGAAGGTGCGGCTGGGCGCGCATCTCGAAGGCCGCTGTCACCTCGAAAAGCTGTCCCAGCAATCGGCCGAAGGATATCTCGTTGAGCGGCCGGTCCATGATCGGCTCGCCGATCGACCGGCAGGCCTGGCCGAGGGCGCCCGGATCCTGGCCCGGCGGCACCAGGGACAGATCGAACAGAACCTTGGCGACCTGACCATAATCGCGCTTGAGAAAGGCCAGCAGAAGAGCCCCTAGTGCGAGGCGGGTATCCAGATCGAGCCGGCCCATGATGCCGAAATCGACCGGTATGATCTCCCCTTGCGCGTCGATGAACATGTTGCCGGGATGCATGTCACCGTGGAAGAAACCGTCGCGGAACACCTGTTGAAAGAACACCCGCGCCGCGATCTCGAGCACCTTGTCGGGATCCACGCCGGCCTTGATCAGGGCGTCACGGTCGTCTGAGGCGATGCCGCCGACCCGTTCCAGGGTCAGAACCTTCTTGGCGGTCCGCTGCCAGTCGACCTCGGGCACGCGAAAGCCCTCATCGTTGCGGGCGTTCTGGCGGAATTCGGCGGCGGCCGCTGCTTCGAGCCGGAGGTCGAGCTCGCGCCGCGTCGTCTCGGCGAAGGTTTCGACCGCGGCTCGAGGTTGATGCCGACGAAGATCCGGAACCAGCCGGTCGAGCCAGCGGGCGATCCAACCGAAAAAAGCGAGATCGGCCTCGATCGCGTCCTCGATTCCCGGCCGCAGTATCTTGACCGCGACAGGATCGCCCTCCGTGGTGACGGCAAAATGGACCTGGGCGATCGACGCCGCGGCGTGAGCTTTGTTTTCGAAGTCGGAGAAAAGCTCTTCGACCGGCGCGCCAAGCTGCGCGGCGACGATGGCCCGAGCCTCTGCCCCATCGAAGGGCTCCAGTTCGTCTTGAAGCCGAGCCAGCTGGGTGGCGACGTCGACCCCCACCAGATCCGGCCGGGTCGCGAGGCTCTGGCCGAACTTGACGAAGGTCGGCCCCAGTTCGATCAGCGCCCGGACCAGACGCTCACCAGGGCTACCCTCGGCTTTTGAATTGTCCAGCCAGCGCAACAGGCGCGCCAGCCGGGGCGGGATCGGGGGACTGGGCAGAAGGCCGAGGACACCGTGCCGACCGAGACACAAGAGAATGCGACAGGCGCGAACCGCGTGGCCGAGACCGAAAAGCACCTTTCTAGAGCTTCCAGCCCGAATGCAGACACGCGATGCCCCCCGACAGATTGCGGTAGCGTACCTGGTCAAACCCGGCCCGGCTCATCAGCTGGGCGAAGGTTTTCTGGTCGGGAAAGCGGCGAATGCTCTCGGCCAAATAGCGGTAGCTGTCGGCATCGCCGGCGACAACGCCGCCGATCCGCGGCAACACGTCGAAGGAGTAACGATCGTAAACGCCCTGGAGCGCCGGCCAGGCAAGGGTGGAGAACTAGAGACAGAGAAACCGACCGCCCAGGCGCAGCACCCGAAACGCCTCGACCAACGCCCGGTCGATATGGGTGACGTTTCGAATGCCGAAGGCGATGGTGGCGCTGGCCACGCTCCGATCCGCATGCGGCAGGCTCATGGCATCGGCGCAGACGAAATGAAGGCCGGTGAAGCGGTTCGTGTCGAAGGCCTTGTCGCGCCCGTGGTCAAGCATCGCCACATTGATGTCGGCGATGACCAGTTCAACATCGCCATCCAAACGGTCCCAGATGCGATAGGCGATATCACCCGTGCCGCCGGCCAGATCGAGATGACGGCGACCGGGCCGCGGCGCCAGCCAATCCACCAACGAATCCTTCCAGAGCCTGTGCACACCGAGGCTCATGAGATCGTTCATCAAATCGTAGCGGGGTGCCACCGTGTCGAAGACCCGGCGAACTAGGCCCGCCTTGGCGGCGGGCTCGACCGCCTCGAAGCCGAACGACCCGGCCAACCGCGCGGACGCTTCGTCCGGGTCCTGTTCCTCACTCAACCCTCGCCACCTCGCTTTTTCATGTTTCCACCTCGCCCGTCGGCTTTTAGAGATCGACGCCATTTCGACAAGCGAGGAGCAAAATGCCGGAGCTGCCCGAGGTCGAGACGACGATGCGCGCGCTTCGGAGCCGGCTCGTCGGTTGCCGGTTCACGCATGTCGTCCAACGCCGGCCCGACCTCCGCTTTCCGCTGCCACTGAAGCTTGGTGAGAACGTCACCGGCAGGCGGGTCGTCGGCTTTAAACGCCGCGCCAAGTACATCTTGACGCAGCTCGATGACGGGCAGGTGCTGGTGCTTCACCTGGGCATGTCTGGCCGGCTGGTCTTCGACGGCGATCCGCTCGGCCCCCACGAACATCTCACCTTCGGGTTCGACGACGGCTCGGTGGTGCGTTTTCACGACCCCCGGCGGTTCGGCATGCTGGATTTGCTGACCGAGCCCGATCTTGGCCAGCATCCATGGTTTCGCCATCTGGGATTGGAACCGCTGTCCGACGGCTTTGACGGCGCCGCGCTTGGCCTAAGGCTCGCCGGGCGCTCGGCGGCGATCAAGACGGCAATCATGGACCAGCGGGTCGTGGTCGGCGTCGGCAACATCTACGCCAGCGAAAGCCTGCACCGGGCGCGGCTGTCGCCCCGGCGCCGGGCCGGCTGGCTGAAACCGGCGCAGATGCAACGCCTGGCGAGCTGCATCACGGAGGTTCTGGCCGAAGCGATCGCTGCCGGCGGTTCGTCTCTGCGCGACTATGTGGCCGCCGACGGCCAGTTGGGCAACTTCCAGACGCAGTTCCGCGTCTACAATCGAGCGGGCCAGGCCTGCCGTTGCAACAGGGGCGTCATCCGGCGGATCGTTCAGGGCAACCGCGCGACATTTTACTGCCCTGCTTGTCAGCGATGATGCAATGCAACAAAAGGCGCTGGACGGCGCGGAGCGGTTTGGACATAAAGGCGCCCACTTTATTCCCGAAGTCGTTTCCTGAGGCGCAAGAATGCGGGCCAGGCCGCCGACCATCCGTCGAGGCCAGGAAAGCGGAACCAAGACGGGCAACGCCCCGTCAGGCAAGGAGACTCCCATGGCTTATGAGACGGTGCTGGTCGAAACCCGCGGGCATGTCGGGATCGTCCGGCTCAACCGACCGAAGCAGTTGAACGCGGTCAACCGCCAGCTCGTGGCCGATCTGACCGACGCCCTCCGCGCTTTCGACGCCGATGACGAGATCGCCGCGATGGTGGTGACCGGCTCCGAAAAGGCTTTTGCCGCCGGCGCCGACATCAAGGAAATGAAGGACAAGGATTATCTCGAGGCCAGCACGAGCGACTTCATCGCGCCGTGGCATGCTATCACCTCTATGAGGAAGCCGGTCATCGCCGCTGTCGGCGGCTACGCGCTGGGTGGCGGCTGCGAGCTGGCGATGATGTGTGACATCATCATCTGTTCTGAGAACGCCAAGTTCGGTCAGCCGGAGATCAATCTCGGCACGATCCCCGGCGCCGGTGGCACTCAGCGCCTGACCCGCGCGGTCGGTAAGTCGAAGGCCATGGAGATGGTTCTGACCGGGCGCAACATGGACGCGGCGGAAGCGGAGCGGGCCAATCTCGTCGCCCGAGTGGTTCCCAACGACAGTCTGATCGACGAGGCGGTGAAGTTGGGCGAGGCCATCGCCGAGAAGTCGCAGCCGATCGTGGCCATGGCCAAGCACGCCGTGAACCTCGCCTTCGAGACAACGCTCGCCACCGGCATTCAGAACGAAAGGCAGCTCTTTTACGCGACCTTCGCCACCGGCGACCGGCGCGAAGGCATGACCGCTTTCGTCGAAAAGCGAACCGCAAAGTTCCAAAACACGTGATCAGTTGACCGACAGGCCGCCCACGGCTATAGGCACTGGCTTCCCAATCAACGAGTAGACTATGGCGAACATCAAATCCGCGCAGAAGCGGATCCGGCAGACGCTCAAGCGCACCGCGATCAATCGGAGCCGGGTCAGCCGGATCCGGACCTTCGTCAAACGGGTCGAGCTGGCTCTCGATGCGGGCGACGCCGAGACCGCTGCGAACGCTTTTCAGACAGCAGAGCCCGAGTTGCGGCGCGGCGTCACCAAAGGTGTGCTGCATCGCAACACTGCGTCGCGGAAGATCTCCCGCCTGGCCAAGCGCATCGCCAAGCTGAAAGCGGTCGCGTAACTGTCACGCTTGTCAGCACCAACTTAACCAGCGCCTTTAGCTTAAATCGTAAACCTCCAGGTTTCTTATTGTGGCGTAAATAATTGCATTTTAGACGAATATCAGGCGGTTTTATCAAACTCTCACACTGGTGAGATATACGTAGATCTCTCTACTAACGCTTGAAAATGACTTGTTCTCTATTCGGTCCTCTTGCGTGCAGAATGAGGCTTAGATAGGTTGGCTGTCCGTGGACGTTCTCCAACAACGCGACAATCGACGACCCTATCTCTACCTTAAGTACATAATTGCGCGCTCAGACGCGAAGTACTACTCAAGTCGAACTGATAAGCGGTAGGTCATCGAGAAAGCGAATAGGGAGACGACGTCCGGCATTACTTGCCGGACATCAATGCCTGGGTTCGTTCGCGACTGGGTCCTATCCGTTTAGGTCGAGGCCTTCGGGTCTTGTGGACGAGAGGTAATGGTGCGCGAGCTATATGAGGGATCGTTGGCGAAATTGGACCACGCGGCAACCGAGCGGGCTTCCGAACAGGGCTACGGGGAGGGTCTGATGGCAGCCCACCCCAACGAGCTCGAAGGTCAATGGGCCACCGTGCAAGGCATGCTGCGTACCGAAGTCGGCGACACCGCATATGCCACCTGGTTGAAGCCATTGAGCTTCATCCAAGCCGACGGCGATCGGGTCGTGATCGGCGTGCCGACGAGCTTCATGCGCGACTGGGTGGTGACCCATTATGCCGACCGCATTCGCGTTCTCTGGAAGGAGGTCAATCCGGCCGTCCGCAAGGTCGCACTCGACGTTCATGAGAGACGGCGGCCCGCGCCTGAGGCCGACCGGCGCCCGCCGGCACCGGAGGTAGAAGAACCGGTCTATGACGATGAGGATGATTTCGACGGCGAGCCCGTGGCAGCTCCCGCCGGTGGCTCAGCGCCGCGGCAGAACGCCAAGGTCAATCTCGACGATTATTCGGCACCCCTCGATCCCCGCTTCACTTTCGACAGCTTCGTGGTCGCGAAATCCAACGATTTCGCTTTCGCCGCGGCCAAACGCGTCGCCGCCTCGAGCAAGCCGCCTTTCAATCCGCTGTTCCTTTACAGCGGCGTTGGGCTGGGCAAGACGCATCTGATGCACGCGATCGCCTGGGAGGTCCGGCGCAACGATCCCTCGCGCCGGGTGGTCTATCTCTCGGCCGAAAAGTTCATGTTCCAGTTCGTCCGGGCACTGACCTCGAACTCGACCCTGTCCTTCAAAGAGCTGTTCCGGAGCGTCGATCTGCTGATGATCGACGATGTTCAGTTCATCGCCGGCAAGACCAACACCCAGGAAGAGTTTTTTCACACCTTCAACGAACTGATCGAGCGTGGCAGCCAGATCGTTCTCTCCGCCGACAGGAGCCCGTCGGATATGTCCGGCCTCGAGGAGCGGGTTCGCTCGCGACTCGGCTGGGGCCTGGTCGCCGACATTCACCCGACCACCTACGAGCTTCGCCTCGGTATTCTCCAGACCAAGGCCGCGCGCATCCCCAACGTGGTGATCCCGCTCGAGGTGTTGGAATTCCTGGCGGAACGGATCGCGTCCAACGTTCGCGAGCTCGAGGGCTCCCTCAATCGCGTCATTCACCAGGCGACACTGTGCGGCCGACCGCTCAGCATCGAAATGGCCCAGGACGCCCTGCGCGATCTGTTGCGGGCCAATGAGCGGCGGATTTCCATCGAGGAGATCCAGAAGACGACCGTTGCCCATTTCGGCCTCAAGCTCGCGGACATGACCTCCAAACGCCGCGCCCGCGCGGTCGCCCGGCCGCGGCAGGTGGCAATGTACCTTGCCAAGCAATTGACACCGCGTTCGCTTCCCGACATCGGCCGGCGGTTCGGCGGCCGCGACCACACCACGGTCATGCACGCGATCAAGAAGATCGAGGACCTGATCCGGGAGGATGAGAGCGTGGCCCGCGATGTGGAGATGATCCGGCGGACGCTCCAGGGCTAGCTGGGTCGTAACCCGGCGACAAGGCGCAAAAAACCGCTGGCAGTCGCGTTAACTCTGCTATGGTGTGTTGCTGGTCGCCGCTCGCCCGGCCTGGCCAAGAAACCAGGTCCGACAGGCAAAACCAACGCAGAAGCGCGCGGCCCGTCCGTCAACGCCCAGAACAGTGAGACCCATCGCCGGTTATGCAGGTTTCGATAGAGCGGAGCACGCTACAAACCCTCCTCGGACACGCCCAAAACGTCGTTGAACGCCGCACGACCATTCCGATCCTGTCAAACCTGCGCCTGCTCGCCGATGGCAGTCGGTTGGAGATCACCGCCACCGACATGGAGCTGACCATTCACGAGGGTGCCGACGCCCAGGTGCAGGCCGAAGGTGCTACGACCGTGCCGGCACACACGCTCCACGATATCGTCCGGAAACTGCCGGGCGAGGCCAAGATCGAGCTTCGCCAAGAACCCAATTCCAGCGAAATCACGGTGACCTCGGGCCGCGCCGTCTTCACCCTGCCGACCTTGCCGGCGGCGGATTTCCCGGCCATGGGCGGTGAGAGTTTCGAGCATCGTTTTTCCCTTTCGGCCGCTGACCTGAAAGCGCTGATCGACAAGACCCGCTTCGCCATCTCCAATGAGGAAGCCCGCTACTATCTGAACGGCATCCACTTCCATGTGCGCAAATCCGGCGCGACCTCGGCCCTCAGGGCGGTCGCGACGGATGGCCATCGCCTGGCACGGATGGAAGTCGGCATGCCGGAAGGCGCCGCCGATATTCCACCGGTGATCGTCCACAAAAAGACGGTTGCCGAAATGCGCCGGCTGTTGGATGACGCCGACGAGGAGGTCGAGATCAGCCTTTCGTCGAACCGGATCCAGATGAAGGCCGGCAGCGCGGTGCTGGTCTCCCGCCTGGTGGACGGCACCTTTCCCGACTATGAGCGGGTCATTCCGGCGAACAATGACAAGCAGTTGGTGATCGACGCCAAGGCCTTCACCTCGACCGTGGATCGGGTGGCGACGATCGCGACGGAGAAGACCCGGGCGATCAAGCTCGGCATCGCTCCCGGCAAGCTCACCGTTTCCGCCATCAGCACGACCGCCGGCCGGGGGATCGAGGAACTGGACGCCGGCTATCAGAGCGATGCCATGGAGATCGGCTTCAACTCCCGCTACATCCTGGAAATGATGCAGCAGGTCGAAGGCGACAATGTGGAGATGGACCTGGCAAGCCCGGCGGCACCAACGCTGGTGCGCGATCCAGGCGATGACCGGGCGATCTTCGTTCTCATGCCGATGCGGGTCTGAGGTTTCAGACTCATTCCGGTCGGCGTCACCTGGCTCGCTCAGCTCCAGCTCGACGATTTTCGGAACTACGGCTCCCTGAGCCTGGACCTCGGCGCCGGGATCGTGGTGCTGACCGGCCCGAACGGGGCCGGCAAAACCAATCTGATCGAGGCCGTGTCGCTTTTGACCCCCGGTCGGGGGCTTCGCCGAGCGCGTCTGGAGGATTTGTCCCGGCAAGGTGGCGGTCCCTGGACCGTGTTCGGGCGGCTTGGCGGCGACGACCCGATCACCGTGGCTTCGGCCCTGAGCCCGGAGACCGGCCGGCGAGTTGTCAAGGCGGACGGGCGGACCCTGGCGGGCCCAGCCGGTCTCGCCGATTATCTTGCTTGCGTTTGGCTGACCCCTCAAACCGACCGCTTGTTTCTCGATCAGGCCTCGGTCCGGCGGCGCTTCCTCGATCGGCTGGTCTTTTCCGCCGATCCAGCCCATGCCCGCGAGCTCGGCCGATACGAGCGCTATTTGCGCGAAAGAACCAAGATCCTTCGCCTCCACCGCGCCGACAGATCCTGGCTCGGTGCGGTGGAGGCCCAGATCGCCGCGTCGGGCGTCGCCATCGCCGCCGCCCGGATCGACATCACGGCTGCCCTGAACAGGCTCGCTGTAGAGCTCGAGACCGGTTTTCCCAGACCTGTTCTCAAGCTCGTCGGCGCCATCGAAAACCGCCTGACCAGCGCCCCCGCGCTGGCCGTCGAAGAGTGGTTCCAGAGCCAGCTCGAGACAGGTCGAGACCGGGATGCCGACCAGGGCGGCGCTGGCGTCGGTCCCCATCGAAGCGATCTCGATGTGTTCGATCCGGAAATGGAGCAATCGGCGGCGGCTCTCTCCACCGGCAGACAAAAAGCGCTTCTGATTGCCATCGTTTTGACCGAGTGCAGGCTCCATGCGGCGAGACGGGGGCGGATGCCACTGCTATTGTTGGATGAAATTGGGGCCCATCTCGACCGCCAGAGGCGCGAACAATTGTTCGGTCAGTTGATCGACCTCAGGGCCCAGGCCTGGCTCACCGGCACGGAGCGCGAATGGTTCGAGCCCCTCGGTCACGCCGCCCAGCGGTTCACGGTTGAAGCAGCGGAAGTATCGCCTGATGACTGAACAGGAGCAGGACCCAAGCGAGGTCTATGACGCCACGTCGATCCAAGTCTTGGAAGGGTTGGAGGCCGTACGCCGTCGACCGGGCATGTATATCGGCGATACCGACGACGGATCCGGCCTCCACCATATGGTTTTCGAGGTGGTCGACAACGCCATCGACGAAGCGCTGGCCGGCCATGCCAACCGGGTTCAGGTGACGATCAATGCCGACGGCTCGGTCACGGTTTCGGACGATGGCCGTGGCATCCCGGTCGACATGCATGAGGGCGAAGGCATATCGGCCGCCGAAGTGATCATGACCAAGCTGCACGCCGGCGGTAAATTCAATCAGAATTCCTACAAGGTCTCCGGCGGGCTGCACGGCGTCGGCATTTCCGTGGTCAATGCCCTTTCCGACTGGCTGGATCTCGAGATCTGGCGCGAAGGCAAGGCCCATCGGATGCGCTTCGAGAACGGCGGTGAGGCGGCGGCACCCCTGGCCGTGGTTGGTGATGCCGACGGTCGCAAGGGAACGCAGATCACCTTCATGCCGTCGATCGCCGTGTTCTCGAACACAACCTTCGCCTTCGCCACCCTGGAACACCGGCTCCGTGAGCTCGCCTTCCTCAACTCCGGCGTGCACATCACGCTCGAGGACCAAAGGGTCGAGCCGGCCAAGACGGAGACGCTGTTCTATGATGGCGGCGTCAGCGCGTTCGTCCAATATCACGATCGAGCCCGGACGCCTCTGTTCGCCCCGCCGATCCTGATCCACGGCCAGCGCGATGAAATTCAGCTCGAATGCGCGCTACAGTGGAACGACGGTTACCATGAAAGCTGTCTTTGCTTTACCAACAACATCCCCCAAAGGGATGGGGGCACCCATCTCGCCGGTTTCCGGGCGGCGCTCACCCGCGCGGTGAACGGTTACATTCAAGCCCAGAGCAACGCCAAGAACCAGAAGGTGGTTCTCACCGGCGACGACGCCCGGGAGGGTCTTACTTGCGTGCTCTCGGTTAAGATGCCGGATCCGAAATTTTCGTCCCAAACCAAGGACAAGCTCGTCAGCTCCGAGGTTCAGCCGATCGTCCAAAGCCTTTTAGGCGACGGTCTCAATCGCTGGTTCGAGGAAAACCCGCAGAGCGCGCGACTGATCGTGGCCAAGGTGATCGAGGCGGCGACCGCCCGCGAGGCCGCCCGCAAGGCCCGTGAACTCACCCGACGCAAGGGCGCGCTCGACATCGCCAACCTGCCCGGCAAGCTCGCCGATTGCCAGGAACGTGATCCGGCCAAGGCCGAGCTTTTCCTGGTCGAGGGTGACAGCGCCGGCGGCTCGGCGAAACAGGGCCGCGACCGGAGCTATCAGGCCATTCTTCCCCTGCGTGGAAAGATTCTGAACGTCGAGCGAGCGCGTATCGACAAGGTGCTGGGATCCAACGAGATCGGCACGCTGATCACGGCGCTCGGCACCGGGATCGGCGCCGATTTCGATATCACCAAACTCCGCTATCACCGGATCATCATCATGACGGATGCGGATGTCGACGGGTCTCACATCCGCACGCTTCTTCTCACCTTCTTCTATCGCCACCTGCCCGAGATCGTCGAAGGCGGCTTTCTCTACATCGCCCAGCCGCCGCTCTACAAATTCAAGCGCGGCTCGCGGGAGACCTACATCAAGGACGACCCTGCCCTCGACGCCCATCTGATCGAACAGGGCTTATCCGAGATCACGCTTAAGGCCGGCGACGAGGTGCTGACGCCCGAGCGGGCCCAGGTGGTGGTCGAGATCGCGCTCAAGGCAAATAACTGGGTCGGGCAACTGGCGCTCAAGCACCCGCCCGAACTCATCGAAACGCTGGCCACCGAGGGCGTCTTCGTGGAAACGGCGACCCCGCTCGACGAGGAGGCCTGGCTCGAACGGGCGCAACGGGTCGCGGCAAGACTCCAGGCGACCACCGGCTGGGCCTGGCAGGCGCGGGTGGACGACGATCAGGGGCATGTGTTCGGGCGCATTCGGAATGAGCGCCGCGAACAGTTCAGGATTGAGAGTGCCTTGATCCGAAGCCCCCAGGCTAGGCGCCTGGCGCAGTGCTTTGTTCAGGCGCCGGAGCTGGCACGCCCCCTGACCGTTCAGATCAAGGATCGGGAGGAACAGGTCTCCGGTCCCGGGGCGCTGATCAACACCATCAACCGCAGCGCCCGCAAAGGCGCTTCGATCCAGCGATACAAGGGGCTGGGGGAAATGAACCCGGACCAGCTGTGGGAAACGACCCTCGATCCGGAGGCCCGTTCGCTGATCCAGGTGCGGATCGAACATGCCGACGAAGCCGACGAGATCTTCACAACCCTGATGGGCGATGTCGTCGACCCACGCCGCCAGTTCATTCAGGAGAACGCACTTAAGGTCGTGAACCTGGACGTCTGACGCGGTAGGCGGATCACTCCATGGCTGTCGCCATGGTGCTGGTCGACGCGTAGTGCAGCTCCACATGGTCGATGAGACCACCAAGGTAGTTCGCCGCGCCCTCCGCCCGGAATGTGAGCTGGTACCAGCCGCTCACACTGACCGGAAGGAAGAACTCGCGCTGATCCCAGGCGACCTGATTGGTCGCGTAGTCCACCTGATTGGAGAAGGGTGAAGCGAACTCACCCGCGAAGTAGACGCCGATGGCGGTGTCGTTTGGATCCGGCGGACCGAAGGGAATGGGACGGGAGCGATACCAGTAGCGGAGCCGGTAGGCGCCCGGCTCGAGAAACAAGGTCACTGTGATCGCGCTGTTGCTCGTGGGCGCAAACAGTCCGCCGAAAAGCGAATTCGAGTCGAGTTCCGCGTACTGCGTCCCTTCGGCGGCCGGCGGGTCTTCGGGGGCGAGAAGATTTTTGTTCAGAAGCCGAACGCCCGACCCTTGGGTGAGGGCCCACGGTCCGAAGTCCGGATAAACCCAAAAGCCTCCCAGCCTGTTAACGACCGGGTTTTCGAACGTTTCCTCAAAGACGAGATCGCCCGGCTTCGGCGAGGTGTCGCGTTTGGCGCAGGTGCGGCTGAGATCGATCGCCACATCACTATAAGAAGTAAAAGCACCGATCGTCGGTTCGATCTTGCCCGCCGCCGCAACCTGCACGTCCTCGCCGATGACGCTGGCACTCGAGGTCACATTCGCGAACGCCGGCAAGGCGGCCAGACGCTTGGTCAGAACCGCCTCGGCGGCATTCTTCCGATCCGTCGCCGGTGCGTGCTCGAAGAACGAGGAGTCCGCCCGAAGACAGGCCTCTTCGAGGGCGGATTGAATATCGCCGACGGTGGCGGAACGGTTCACCGAATCCATGCCGACCGCGATCATGCCGAACACCGGCACGGCGGCAAGCGCCATCAACAGGCTCAGGCTGCCGTTTTCATCATCGGTGAGCGCCCGGAAAGCTGACGAAATACGGCCGATACAGGGGAAGAAGCGCTGCTTGGGCGCGACCTCTGCTGGCTTCTCGACATCGGTTTGCATCGTCATCACCTGCCACCACCCGTTTGGGTTTGAGCGGCAAACGATACAAATTCGATCTTAATTTTTTGTTAGGCTGCGGATCTGGAGTGTCCGTTCACAGGCACGTGAGTACGCTGGACGCACCGGTTCAGCGAAAGACACGTCAGGGCCCGGTGACGGATCCGCTCTGCAGGAGACGGTTGTCGGCCGAGTGCCCACCACCTCGGAAAAATACTTACTGGATTATGCGGACAGACAGCGGCGGATAGGTTGTGCAACACTTTGTTAGAGGCTTGGAGGCATGCTGAGCCCCTAAGCAAAAACACCTAATCAAGAAACCATGGAAACGTCTCAACGGGTGCCGCGAAAGAGCAAGGCGTATCCGGATCACCGGGATCCGGATACGCCACCCCGAAACAGTCTCTCAGGAAGAAAGTTCAGGCGGTTGGTTGGCCCTTCGCGCGCGCAAGTGCGCGCTCCAGCCGATCATCGAAATAGCGATACATCTCGTCGACCGTCCTGGCCTTGCCTCGGCCCTTGTCCTTATAGAATACCCATCGGTTGGCCTTAGCCGGGGTCGGCATCAGTAGCGCGGCGTTGGTTGAAGGACGCTCGTCCCGGACATTGAGAAGCTGATATGCGCCGTAAGGTCCCAGAAAATGGGCCATGTACAGATCGGTTCGGGTGAGCTTCCTGTTCAACTGCTTTTCGAGATAGCGTTGATTGCCCTTGGCCAACTCGGCGGCCATGTAGGCCGAGAGTTGCGGGTCGAAGCGCTTTTTGAGGATGTCGCGCTTCTTCGAGGCGGGTGACACCTGCGGTCGGCCGCTGATGATTGTAATGGCGTCGGCGTCCGCGCCGAGACCGTAGACCTTGCCATGTTGCTTCACCGTCACCAGCCAGGTGCTTTCGATGAACTGAAACATGCCGGCGGCCGACGACGTGCCGGATTTGGCTCCCGGATTGCAGCCGCTCTCCTGCATGGCGACCGCGACCAGGTAGTTGGGAGAGACGTTGGTCCTTTCCGCGGCTTCGGAGATCGCCTCGATACAGCGTTCGTCCCATTTGCCCGCAAGATGTTGGTAGTCCACCGTGTCGTCGTTGGGATTACCGAAAAGGCCGGACAAGGCTCCGTTCATGACCTGGTAGATGTCGCCGATGCCGACGACGACGCCGCGGACGATGCGGTAGCTCAGAGAAGCACCCTCGGCCACCAGTCCGGCTGTCGTCGTGACACCGTCGACGGCGGTGGCGCAGCCGCCCAGCCAGATGGCAACGACCAAAAAGCCTACGCGCAAGCGACGAACCTTTTCGGTCATTCGCTCCCCCGACTATGCGCGTGATCCATGACCCGATAGTAACGCGAAATTGTTACGATTTGTCCATAAATAAAAACGGTGCTAGTTCGTATACTTATTCAACCAAAGTTCACGCACGAAGTCGAAACCGGCCATCACGAAGACGACGCCACAGATGACGATTAGGTCGATTTCCTGGACGAAGCCCACGATCACGCCGATGAAGACGGCGAACCCAGCGAAAGCCACGGCGGCAATGACGCGATCGATCATGGCGTGGCCTCCCTTAACAATTCCTTAACCAACCAGTTGGCCGTGCGCAGCAGTCGTCCGTCGTCCTTGTGCGCACCGACCAACTGCACGCCGATCGGCAGCCCATTCGCGCCAATCAGCAAAGGCAGTGTGATCGCCGGCAGGCCCAGATAGGTCCATACCGTGGCGAAGACCGGATCGCCCGTCGTCTCCAGACCGAGAGGCGCCTCGCCGGGGGCGGCGGGTGTCAAAATCGCATCGAACCGATCGAACAGCGGGTTCAGGCTCGCCGCCAAGGGTTCGCGTTGGTCGATGGCCGCCGCGTAAGCCGTCGCCCGTACCTCCCGGCCAGCGGCCAGCATTTCCTTCAGGCGCGCTGACAAAAGGTCTGGATAGCGCTGCTCCAGGGGACCGAAGCGATGGGCCAGATCGGTCAACATGACCGCTTCATGGTGGCTCCAAGCTTGAGCCAGATCGCCCGTGAGCGTCACCGTCTCGATCTGTTCCCCAAGCGCCGCCGCCAATTCGTCGAAACCGGCTGCCGCATCCTCGCTCAACCGATCGGCCTTAGGGCCAAGCGCAAGGGCTAGGACGGGCGGGCGTGGTGGATCCGCCTCAGCAACGTCCAGCAGGCGGGGCGCCGGCCAGGGCCAATCCGTCTCGGCGTTCGGCTCCGGCCCGGCGAGACATTCGGCGAGCAAGGCGGCATCGCCGACGCTGCGGGCAAGAACCCCAACCGTATCCAGGAAACCCGATTGGCGCAGCACACCAGTTCGAGGGATCAGGCCGTAGCTCGGCTTGAAACCGATTACGCCACAGAAACTGGCTGGGCGAATGACCGAACCGTTGGTCTGCGTGCCCACGGCCAGCGGCACCATCTTCGCGCCGACGGCGGCGGCCGAGCCGCTGGACGATCCGCCGGGAGTGTGGGCCGGATCGTGGGGATTTTTCGTTTTGCCCGGATGGTAGACGGCGAGCTCGGTGGTCACCGTCTTGCCGACCGGGATACCGCCCGCCCGGCGCAGCGACGCGATCAATGCGGCGTCACCGTGGGCTTTTTGTCCTCGAAAAATGGGGCTTCCCTGCTCCACCGGCATGCCCGCCACGTCGATGATGTCCTTGATGCCCACAGGCAGCCCATGGAGCGGCGGCAGAGCGTGACCGGACCGCCGCCAGTCATCAGCGCGCTTGGCTTGGGCGCGGGCATGGTCCGGATCGATGAAGGCCCACGCCTCAACGCGGGGCTCGAGTTCAGCGATCCGCTCGAGACAGGCCTCCATGAATGCCGACGCGCTCACCTCGCCCCGGGCCAGGAGCGTTCGGGCCTCGATCGCTGAAAGATCTGCGAGCTGGCTCAAAGCGATCTCACGGGCCGTAGAAGTAAGCCGGCAGGAACAAGGCGATCCCGGGGAAGACGTAGAGCAGGACCATCGACAGGAAGATCATGGCCAGATAGGGCATCACGCCCCGGAAGATCTGATTGAGCTGCACGGTCGGGGGCGCCACCCCCTTGAGATAGTAGGCCGACATGGCCATTGGCGGGGTCAGGAACGAGGTCTGCAGGTTGAGCGCCACCAGGATGCCGAAGAACAAGGGGTCGATCTCGAACAGCGGCAGGAGCGGAAGGAAAATAGGCACGAAGATGATGATGATCTCCGACCATTCGAGCGGCCAGCCGAGCAGGAAGATGATGAGCTGGGCCAGGATCAGGAAGGTGATCGGCGAGAGATCGAGGCCGACCACGAAGTCCTTGATCAGCGCTTCGCCGCCCAGATAGGAAAAGACCGAGCTGAAGGTCCAGGAACCAACAAACAGCCAGCAGACCATGGCCGAGGTTCGCACCGTCAGATAGACGCTTTCCTTAAGCCGATCCCAGGTCAGCGAGCGATAGCAGGCCGCCAGGACCAAGCCGCCGAGGGCGCCAACGGATGCCGCTTCGGACGGCGTCGCCAGACCGAACAGGATGGCGCCCAGGACCGACAGGATCAGGATTGCCAGCGGAAAGAAAGAGGTGATGAGGAGAAAAGCCACCTCCAGGGCCGACCGGTCAGGCGCGTCATCCTCTTTGGGCTTCGGTGCCAGCTTCGGATTGAGCTTGGCCCGCCCGATCACGTAGAGCATGTACAAGCCGGCCAGCAAGAAGCCCGGCAGCATGGCGCCGGCGTAGAGCTTGACGATCGAGACGTTCGAGGTCGCGGCATAGACGATCAGCATGATCGAGGGCGGGATCAGGATCCCCAGGCAGCCGCCGGCGCAGATGACCCCGGCCGCGAAACTGGTCTCGTAACGCGCCCGAAGCATGGACGGCAGCGCCAGCATACCCATCAAGGTCACCACCGCACCGATAATGCCGGTGGCGGTGGCGAAGAGCGCGCAGGTGGCCAGCGCCGCGACCGCCATGGCGCCCGGCAGATTGCGAGCGGTTACATAGAGCGTGTGAAACAGCCGGTCGACGATGTTCGCCCGCTCGACGATGTAGCCCATGAACAGGAAAAGCGGGATTGCGGTGAGCACGTCGTTCGCCATGACCGAATAGGTCTGGTTGACGAACAGATCGAAGATCCGATTGTCGAAGATCGACGACATCCGCTCGGCGTCATAATAGGCGTAGTAGCCGAAGAAGACGGCCATCGCCATCAGGGTGAAGGCAATCGGAAAGCCCAGAAAGATGGTGAGGATGAAAATCCCCAGCATCATGACCGCGACCTGGGGATCGGTCATTGGCGTCGGTCTCCGGGCCGCACCACGTCCACGGCCTCGGACCCGTGATCAAGGGCTTCCCGCTGCGCTTTACTCAGGAGAATGTCTTCGAGCTCCTCGACGTCGTCGGCATGCTTCGGCCAGGCGCCATCGCGCATGCAAATCAAGCAACGACAGACCTGGGCCGCGCCCTGGAGCAGGAGCAACAGGCCGGCGGCGACGATGATCGCCTTGAACTGAAAGATCGGCACGCCGGCCGGGCTCATGACGCTGACCTCCTGATAGCGGTAGGACCGGGCGGCATATTTCCAGCCGGCGATGATCAGCGCCAAAATGCCCGGGAAAAAGAACAGGAAGTAGAGAACCAGCTCGACCCGCGCCTGCACCTTCGGCGGCCATAGCCGGTAAAGAAAGTCGCCGCGGACATGGCCGTCGCGCGACAGGGTGTAGGCGCCTGCCATCATGAACAGGGCACCGTACATCATGTAGCTGACGTCGAACGCCCAGGAGGTCGGGTTGCGCAGCGCATAGCGCATGAACACCTCGTAGCCCACGCCGAAGGCCATGATCATGATGCACCAGGCGAAAGCCTTGCCGAACCAGGCCGAGATCTTGTCGGCGATGGCGATGAACTGCTCCATCGACTACTCCAAGCCCCGGCCGGATCGGGGGTGGCAAAGGCTGAGCCACCCCCAAGGGCCGTCCGGCATCAACAAAGACGAGAGGGCCTAAAAGCCGAGCTTGCCCGGGAAGTAGTGCTCGTAGGCGAGCTTGTAGTCGGCCTGGTTCATGATGTCGTAGAACGCGACCCGCTCGGACCAGGCTTTCTGGCTTTCGACCACCTTGGCGAAGAACTCGTCCTCGAGAAGCCCCTCCATAACCTTATCCCAGCTTTCCAGCTGCGCCTGCATGATCGAGGGATCGGTCCGGTAGACGTTGACTCCGTCCTCATTGATCAGCGTCTGCAGATCGGCGCTGTAACGGTCCATGGCCAAGCCGTAATTGGCGGTATTGGCTGCCTCGGCCGCATGTTCGAGGATCGCTTGGTGCTCCGCCGGCAGGCTGTCGAACCGGCTCTTGTTGAAGATGATCTCGAAGAATTCCGCCGCCTGGTGGTAGGAACCCATATGGTAGTGCTTGGATACGTCCTGGGCGCCGAACTGACGGTCTGACGTGGGGTTGTTGAATTCGAAGGCTTCGATCACACCCCGCTCCAGGGCGGGCACGATCTCGCCGCCGGGGAGCTGGGTAACGCTGAGGCCCATGCCCTGCATGATGTCGGTCGCCAGGCCAACGGTGCGGTATTTGAGGCCCTCCATATCCCCCGCGCCCTGGATGTGCCGGTTGAACCAGCCTAGAGGCTGGGTCGGCATCGGCATGCAGAAGAAACCAACCAGATCCAGGCCCAACACATCCTGAACCAGCTCGTTGTACATGTCCTTGCCGCCGCCATAATGGATCCAGGCGAGGATTTGCGCGGCGTTGGCGCCGAAAACGGGCCCGGTTCCGAATAAGGATGCGGCCTTGTTCTTGCCGTACCAGTAGGCGGTCACCGTGTGGGCGGCATCGAGAATGCCGTCATGGCAGGCGTCCTGAACCTGAAATGCTTTGACCACCGCGCCCGCAGGCAGATAGTCGATCTTCAAGCTGCCGCCCGACATTTTGTCGACCCGGTCGGCATATTGCTGCGCCATCTCCGAGAAGATGTTGGTCGCGCCCCAGGAGCCCTGCATCTTCAGAACGGTCGCCTGCGCCCGGGCGATGTTGGGCATGGCGACGGCGCCTGTTGCGGTCGCTCCGGCCGTGATCGCGGCGCCTTTCAGAAAACGCCGGCGTCCCGTGTTCTTGTTCGCATTCTCGGCCATCAAATCCTCCCTTTTCACGTAACCTGCTGGTCGTGGTCGTACCTTTGCCGGCCCCACCACGATTCTGTCAACCGGAGGGTCCGTTGGAGAAAGCGCGATCACAGGTCCTAGCAGTTGTGTGATCATCGGACTGGGGCAATCCAGCCGCTTGTCCCCTCCATTCGCACGACGGTATACCTCACGCGCAACCGACTAACCAACGTGACGTCTTCCGGGAGGCTCGAAATGCGAATCACGTACGGACCAGCTGTCCTTGCTGGCTCTTTGTTCCTTGGGGCTGCGACGATCGCCCTGGCGCCTTCGGCGGTGGCCAACGACAGCGAGAACATGTCGAAGCTACAAAACTTCCAGCCGACCGGCACCTCGATGGACATCGAAACGGTGGATCAGGGCGGCGAATACGCGGAACAGCTCCAGGCCAATCTGGAGCGGATCGAGATGCCTTCCGGTTTCTCGATCGAGCTCTACGCCGTCGTGCCCGACGCCCGGCACATGGCGATCGGCAAGTCGACCGGAATGGTCTTCGTCGGCACGCGTAAAGACAAGGTCTGGGCGGTCACCGATCGCAACAAGGACCGGGTCGCCGATGAGGTGAAACAGTTTGCGCCGTCCTTGCAGTTCAATGTGCCCAACGGCGTCTGCTTCTCCGATGACGGCTTTCTCTACGTTGCCGAGCACAATCGCGTGCTGGTCTTTCCGGCCGCCGAGTTCTTCTATGAGACCCCCGACGTTGCCGTTGGCGAGGTGGTCGCCCAGGGCGAGTTGATCCCGCCCGAGGAAGAGAGCTTCAATCACGGCGCCCGGGTTTGCGACATTGGCCCCGATAACAAGCTCTACATCTCACTGGGCCAGCCGTTCAACGTGCCGCCCAAAGAAAAAAGCGAGCTCTACGCCGAGCACGGCATCGGCGGCATGATCCGGATGAACCGGGACGGTACGGAGCGAGAGATTTACGCGCTCGGCATCCGCAACTCCGTCGGCCACGATTTCAATCCGGCCAACGGCGAACTCTGGTTCACCGACAATCAGGTCGATGGCATGGGCGACGACATTCCGCCCGGTGAGATCAACCGCATCACCGAGCAGGGGCAGAACTTCGGCTTTCCCTGGATGGGCGGCGGCAAGGTTCGCACCAACGAGTATCAGGACGAGGAGCCGCCGACGGACATCGTCTATCCCGAGGTCGAGATGACCGCCCATGCCGCCGATCTCGGCATGACCTTCTACGACAAGAGCCAGTTCCCGGAAGAATATCAGGGCGGGATCTTCTCGGCGCAGCACGGCTCCTGGAACCGGACGACACCGGTTGGCGCCCGGGTCATGTTCACGAGCCTGAACGAGGAAGGCGGCGCCGAGAACACGAAAGTGTTCGCGGAGGGTTGGCTTGACGAGGAGACCGGTGAGTATTTGGGCCGTCCGGTCGACGTCGTCACCCTGCCCGTCGGCTCCCTCCTGGTCTCGGACGATTTCGCAGGCGCGATCTACCGCATCTCGTATCAGGCCGAGGGCTAGATAAAAAAACGCCCCGGGGTCTTCCCCGGGGCGAACCATATCGTGTGTGGGAGGTGCCCTTTGATCTATGGCATCCTGAAAAGTGCGGCTGTGATCGGTGTCACCGTATGGTCATTTAATCAGGCAATGGCGGCGGACGCGGCAGCCGGCCGGACCAAAGCCCAACAATGCAGCGTCTGCCATGGTATTGACGGCATCGCCAGACAGCCGGACGCTCCCAATATCGGCGGTGAAAGCGCCATCTACTTGCGCCGGCAGCTTGACGCTTTTCGCGCTGGAGAACGCTCGCATGAGCAGATGACGGTCATCGCCCAGGGGCTTTCCGAAGAGGACATGGCCGATATCATCGCGTGGTACTCGAGCCTCGAGGTCATCGTCACGGTTCCAAACTAGCGGCGATCAGCGATCTCAAGCTGGATTTCTGATATCCCTGTTCGTCGAAGTTGTCGTCCGCCAGCCATCGCTCGAAACAGCCGCGTAGCCGTGGCCATTCGTGATCAACCAGGGCGTACCAGGCCGTGTCGCGATTTCGCCCTTTCACCACCTGGTGCTGGCGAAACACCCCTTCGAACGTGAATCCGAAGCGGTCTGCCGCCCGCCGCGATGGCGTATTGAGAGCGTTGCATTTCCACTCGAGGCGTCGATAGCCGAGTTCGGTAAAAACGTAATCGATCATGAGAAAAATCACCTCGGTCGCGGCCGTTGTTCGCTGCAGGAGTGGCGCGAACCAAATATTGCCGATTTCGATCACGCCCATCGGTGGATCGATTCGCATGAACGAGACCATGCCGGCAGGCTCGTCGTCGGAGCCGATTACGGTCAGGAACAATGGGTCCTGGCTAGCGGACATTTGCTCGAGCCACCTGTTCATGGCTTCGGGCGAGCCAAAAGGGCCGACGCTGAGATAGGTCCAGAGAGCGTCTTCCTTGCTGCCGTGAGAACAGTGAAACAGGCCGGGCGCGTGGTGCGCTGCGTCCAGCGGGACCAGCCGAACGCGCCGGCCCTCGAGCGTCCGCCTCTCCGGGCACCGTGCCCCCGTCCAGGACAGAAGCGAGCCCAGAACCGCACCTTCAGACGGCTCTGCCAAGACCTCCTCCACGCTGATCGGCATCGGATACCGGCCTTCAGGTCCGGAGACAACTTCTCGCTACTTCGCCGAGATCGCGGCTAGTGTTCCGGGCCACTCTTGAAATGCCGATCACCAATGACCTGCGTCACAGTGGGGGTCATGGCGTTCAGCGAACTTTCAGGGGTATGGCCTAGCCTTGCCAGTGCGAATGGGTTGATCGGCCGGGCGGCGTGCTGCGCTCTGGAGTATCGAAACAATTCTTCAGAACTTTCGCCTCCAGGTAGATTTCACTAAATTGAGACAAATCGACGAAGGGTAGTCCCGTGGCTAACGTCCTGCGCAGCGATCGTTTTCCTGCATCACCGGAAACCGGCGAGCCGAGTGGTATTGAACGCGTCCGCGCGAGAAACGTTGAAGAAAGTGTCTCGCCCGCCAGTCAGGATGGAATAAACGATCCGTCCACATCCATCGCCAAGGCCAGTTCCACGCAAATGAGCGATACAAGCCCCCAAGCATCAACCGCCGGTCACGGGCCAAACCCTGTGCCCGACCGCCTGCCCAAAACCCATAAAGCCATCACCGAGGGGGGCTCGGCGCTCACCCGCTACCAAGACGTCATGGTCGGATCGAGATCGCTTTGGCGTCTCTTTCTGTTCGAGCTATGCAGCTGGGCCTCGATCGTCCCCGGCGCCCTCGGGCTCGCGCTCCGCAGCATGTTGTTCAAGCGGATCTTGGGTTCCTGCGGCAAGGGCGTCGTGTTCGGCCGCAACGTCTCGCTCCTCCATCCCCAGCGAATCCATCTGGGTAACCGGGTCGTCATCAGCGATGGCTGCGTCCTCGATGCCCGCGATCCCAGCACCGACAACGCCATCAGCATTGGCGATGACGCCATCCTGTCCCACGGCGTAATCATATCGGCGAAGAATGCCAAGATTGCCGTCGGCGACCGCTGCGGCCTGGCCATGGCCTGCGTCATCCAGGCGGTCGCCGGTGACGATGTCACGATTGAGGACGACGTGGTCGTCGGACCGATGTCCTACATCGCCGGCGGTTGCAACTACAATACAGCCCGGCTGGACGTGCCGATCGCCCAGCAGGGATCCAAGCCGATGGGACCAACCCGTGTCGGACCCGGATGTTGGCTTGGCTCGGACGTCCATATCTTGGGTGGCGTGACCTTAGGCGAACATTCGATCGTGGGCGCCGGCGCCGTCGTCACCAAGCCCACCGACGCCTTTGGTGTCAGCGGCGGCGTGCCTGCCAAAAAGATCGGCTCGCGCCGGCCGGAGGACGCGTAACGGCCTTCGGTCTGCGCCCTCTTCCAATCGCTTGTCCCGTTGCGATGCCGAAACTCTATACCTTAAGGCGCCGGTTTACATTTGATCGCTAAGGGCGACCTTTCCTGCTTGTCTATCAACGTGCAGAAGAACACAAGTGAATGGATTGAATGATCCAATTCCGCCGGCCCATGTGACCCGGGACACTGAAGCCTTGTGCGTCCCGCGGCTATCCGACAAATCAAACATCGATCGCCACACAGTTCGCCCGTCCTGATCCGACGGCGCGGCGGGGAACCTGATGCCAAAGACGAAACGCTTGGTCTGGATGCTGAAGCTGGCGATCGGTCTGGCCCTGATCGCGGCTCTTTTGTTGTGGGACGATAACGGCCGCAAGCTCCTCCGGGAGCTCGGCAACATTCAGCCGGCACTCCTGGCCCTCGCGTTTCTGATCACGATCACCCAGGACGTGGTCAGCAGCTATCGCTGGAGCCTGTTCGTCCGCGCCCGGGACGTGGGCATCACCCAGCTCATGCTGTTTCGCTACTATTTGATCGGACGGTTCTTCAACAATTTTGCGCCGTCCATGTTCGGCGGCGACGTTGTGCGCATGTATCTCCTCGGCCGCAATGCCAAGAGCTACTCCGTCTCCGGCGCCTCGGTCATCTTGGAGCGCGCCAGCGGTCTGATCGGCTTGGTGCTGACAGCGCTCGTCTTCTTCGCATTCAATTCGCGGCTCGTCGGCAATCCGATCATCACCCTGTCGATTGCCGGCACGGTTCTCTGCTGCGCGATTTTCATCGTCTCGATGGTGACGAGCTTTTCGCTCGAGCGGATCATCGAATCCTGGCCGCTGCCCGGCTTCGTCGCCAAGCTCGCGCGCAAGTTCGATAGCATGATGACCGAAATCCGGGTCTTTCGCTATCAGCGGCGCGTGCTCTTCAAGAGCGTCGCCTATTCGGTCGTGTTTCAGGTCCTGGGCGGGCTACTGGTCTACACCGTCGCCCGGAGCATCGGCTTCGAGCCGCCTCTGCTCGACGTCATGGTGATCACGCCCGTAATCATGTTCCTCAGCATGATCCCGGTGTCGCCGAACAATGTCGGCTGGTGGGAATGGTGCTTCAGCGTGCTCCTGCTCGAGGCCGGCGGCACAGCGGCCCAGGGGCTGGCAGTGGCCCTTCTGATCCGCGCGCTCATGATCCTGTTGTCGATCATCGGCGGCGTCTTGTTCTTGTTGGACCGTCCGCCCCTCGACAGCGACGCACTGGCCAAGGTCGACGAAAGTCTGCCTGACCTTCCGCCGGCGGCGTCCTGACGGGCCTGACGCCCGGAACGCGCGTGCCCCAACCGCCAAAGTCTTAGAAGCGCACCGCCCGGCACCGGCGGCCGTCGCCTGCCAACTCGGCGCATAGCGTTGCCGCGACCTCGGCGTCGATGGCCGGGCCCAGGATCAGCGGCTGGACGCCTTCCTCGTGGCCGCCCAGCCTGGGCAGGTCTTCCAGGGTCTCGCCGTATGCCTGTTTGAGCTCGTTCCAGGCGGTGGTCGCCTCATCGGCCGAGCCGTAGCGCCCGAGATCCAAGTACCAGCCGGATCGGGGCGTGAGCACGACGTCCGCGACTTGCGGATCGTAGGCCGCGGCGACGGCACCGGACGACCCGGACCGGGCCACATCAAGCTTGGTCGGCGCCTCCGTATCCTCCTCAGCCCTTTGACGCGGCGCCTCAGCCGCCACGACCGGCGTAGTCTCGGCCTCAGACATCATCGGCGCAGCAGCCTCCTGGACCTCCTGGCCAGACATGGCCGGAGCCTCGTCGGCGATCGTCTCCGGCATCGTTTTCGCTACCGGCGCGGCGGCCACCTCGGCGGGCTTTTCCTCCGGCATCTCGACGGCCATGTCGGTCCTGCCCGTATTCGGCGCGCTCAAGGTTTCGGTGGCGACGGTTTCTTGTTCGCTACCTTCGCCCGCCGCTTCAGCCACGGCCACGGGTCCGCGCGTCGGCGCCGCGCTCTGCCCGCGATTGTTGAACAGCGGTTGGGGATCGCCATCGGGCTCGATCGGACCACCGCCGTTCGGATTGGCATTTGCCCGGGGCGCCGCCGCCGGATGAACACCGACGGCCGACAGCGCCGCCTCGCTCGTCTCTTGGTGGCGGAGCGCTTCGTAATAGGCGAGGTTGCTGTCGACCTCGGCTTCGTTCAAATCGACGCTGGCGATCCGCGCAGCACCTTCGGCATCGCCGGCGAGACCCAGCGCCAGGGCCAGGTTCTGACGGCTGCGCTCATCGGCCTCCGGTCCGGTGGCCAGGGGACGCAGGATCCGGACCGCCTCGTCATAGTTCCCCGAAAGCGCCTGGGAGAGGCCGAGATTGTTGCGGAGGGTCTTGTCGGCCGGATCCAAGGCCAGGGCCCGGCTGTAGACCCGAGCGGCTTGGGCGTGGCGACCCGAAAGATCGTGGGACACCGCCAGCCCGTTCAACGCCTTCATGTTCTCGGGCTCCTGGTCCAGCACCGCCTCAAAGTAGATGCTCGCCTCCTCGGGCTTGTCGAGACCCAGCAGCACCCGGCCGTAGCCGGCATTGGCGTCCGGCAGGCTGTTGTCGCTTCGGAGCGCCCGCTGGTAGGCGTCGGCGGCGTCCTGCCAGCGAGACATCGCCACCAGCGTGTCACCGATGCGCACGTGCAGGGTCGGATCGTTCGGCGTGTTCAGAACCGCCTGCTGATACATGTTGAGCGCGGTCGGATAGTCGCCGGTCGCGAGGGCCCGGTCGGCGAGCCGCTCCAGCGTGCCAGCCTTCTCGAAACGGCCAGATGTCAAATCTTGCGTATCATTGGGCGCACCGGGTGCAGGTGACTGGTCCGGGTAAAGAGGTGTGCAACCAACGGTGGATAGCATCAGGATCAGTGCGAGCGCCTGAAGCCGATCGCTTCGACGGGGAAGAGCTTGGTTCATCCGGGTGACTCCGATCGGTTCATGCGGGTTTACAGGTCGCCGCTCTGCTCATCGTGGGGTTAACCAATGGTTGTGTTACGGACCGTCAACATCTTTGCGAAATTTCGTCGGGCGCCGGAGGGTGCGACGGCGGGCGAGTTCGCGCTTGTGCTGCCGGTTTTTCTGTTGCTGCTGGCCGCAGTTCTCGAATTCTCAATGATCGTGCTCACTCAGTCGCTCTTGGACGGGGGCGTGCGTGAAGCGTCGCGCTTCGCCACAACGGGCAATGGCGGTACGGCGACGATTGCCGAGGTGCGCGACATCGTCTCGGAGAACACTTACGGGTTGATCGAGACGAGTAAGATCGAGGTCGAGACTTACGTCTTCGACAGCTTCAGCAACATCACCCAGCGCGAGCCGTTCGAGGATGCCGACGGCAACGGCGCCTACGATGCGGGCGAAAGTTTTACCGACCTCAACGGCAATGGCAGTTGGGACGACACCACAGGCACGCCCGGTCTCGGTACCGCCGAAGACATCGTTCTCTACGATGTGCGCCACGACTACGAAATTCTGATCCCTCTGTTCGAGCCCTTCTTCCCGCCGGACGGCAAGTTGCTCCTCAACGCAACGATCGCCATCCGCAACGAACCTTTCCCCGTCCCCAGTCCATGAACGCCGAGGCTGATCCGATGATTGGGTTACGCACAATCGCCTATAGATTGAAAAACCTCCGATCGCAACTTACGTTTTGCGATAAAGGCATCGTCGCCGTCGAGTTTGCCATGGCCGTGCCCTTTCTTTTGCTGATGGCGATCGGCTCGGTCGAGATGGGCCGGATGATCATGGTCCACGAACGGATGTCCCGGGTCGCCAGCACGGCGGCCGATCTTTCCGCCCGGGTCGACGTGATCGACAATGCCGGCATTGCCGAGATCGTCGCGGCGGCGAGCCAGGTCGCCTCTCCGTTCGCATTTGCCACCAACGGCCAGCTGATTCTGTCATCGGCATCGGACGACGGGACCGTCAGCACCATTCTGTGGCAGGACAATAACGGCGCATCGCTCGGCAGCAGCAAGGTGGGCGTGGCAGGCAGCGCGCCGACCCTGCCCAATGGGCTTACGCTTAGCAGCGGCGAGGGCGTCGTGGTCGCCGAGGTCTACTACACCTACACACCACTCCTCGGCAGCTACCTGTTCCAGCCGACCACGCTTTACAAGGTAGCGCAGCAGCGGCCGCGCCTGGGCGTTCTGATCCGCAACTGAGTTTCTGCTTGGGGGCCCTGGCCCCGTCTGCCCGGCTTCGATATATCCCGGTTAGGAACCTCGACGCACGCTTCGGCGATGCCGTCACGAAAAACCGGGGAGGACGAGCCATGGCGGATCAGGCGACCAGAGCAAAGGCATTTCACGCCCTGCACGTGAAGGGCAACCCGCTGATCTTATTCAATATTTGGGACGCGGGCAGTGCCATTGCCGTGGCCAAGGCCGGCGCCCCGGCCCTGGCCACCGGCAGCTGGTCGGTGGCCGCCGCCCAGGGTTATGCCGACGGTGAGAACCTACCGCTCGATTTCCTCACCCGGATCGTCGAGCGGATCGTCGCGACCAGCGATCTGCCGGTGAGCGTCGATCTCGAGGGCGGCTACGGCCGGACCGGCGAACAGGTCGCCTCTGCCGTCACCAAGGTTCTCGAGGCGGGGGCCATTGGTTTCAATTTCGAAGACCAGATCGTCGGCGGTGATGGCATCTATTGCGCCGAAGAGCAGGCCGCCCGCATCGGTGCCGCCCGAAAAGCGGCGGAGCGCACGGGTTGTCCCGCTTTCATCAACGCTCGGACCGATCTGTTCCTGAAAGCCAAGCCCGAAGATCACGATCAAGCGATGCTCGATGACGCACTCGATCGCGCCCGCGCCTACGAACAGGCCGGCGCCAGCGGCTTCTTTGCGCCGGCGCTGATCGACGAAAGCCTGATCGAGCGTCTTTGCGAAACTTCGCCCCTGCCCGTCAACATCATGGCCTTGCGGGGCGCGCCCGGCGCCGAGCGTTTGGCTGAACTCGGGGTCGCCCGCATCAGTCACGGTCCCGGCCCCTATCGACAGATGGTTCGGTGGCTCGAAGAAGAGGCTGGCAAGGTCTATTGAACAGTCTCGCCGAGCACGGTTCTGGCGAGCGGGATGCTGACCGGCCGCGCCAATCTGAGGGAGGCCTGATCGAGGGCGGCCACGATCGATCGGGCGGCGGCGAACGAGCGCTCCATGCGCACAACCAGATAATCGATCAGCTCCGGCGAAACCCGGATCTGGCGATCGGCGAACTGTTTGGCGAGGATCGCCCGAAGCACCAGGTCATCGGGTGGATCGATCGTTAGCCATTGGGCCGCCGAAAGCCGCGAGTGGAGGTCCGCCAGACGCAGCCGCCAGCGGGCCAGGGGCCAGCGGGTCGTCAACAACATGTGGCCGCGGGCCGCCCAAACCGCATTGCACAGGTGAAACAGCAAGGTCTCGTCGCCGAAGCGCTCGGCATTGTCGATGACGCAGGCCCGGCAGTCCTGGAGGAGATCCGCCTGCTCTTCAGCATCAGCGGGCGCCGGCACCGTCAGCCATTCCGCCCCCGTCTCGTCCGCCCAGATCCGTGCCAGATGGGTCTTGCCGCCGCCTTCCGGGCCTGAGATGACCGCCAGGTGGGATGGCCAGTCCGGCCAGCGTTGGAGCCAATCGAACGCCCGGCGATTGCTTTCGGAAACGAGAAAGTCCCGCCGGCTGCTTTGCTGCCGGACCGGCAGATCGAAAGCGAGTTGAGCCTGCTCGCTCGTTAGTGACGCGGTCGTCAAAGGCGTGACAGACGCCATCGGTCCGCGTCCGGCTCGAGCCGAAGGCCTGAGCGTTGCAGACTCCGGCCGAGCTGACCGGCGTCACCCAGATGATCGATACGCAACAGGACCTCGTCGGCGCTGAAGCGCTGGACCACGACCTGTCGAACCTCGGCCAACTCAGCCAGTTGGCGCCACGCGAACGGCCAGGTGTCGCCGTCGCTTAAGCTCAGCCCAACCTCGATCTGGCGCTGCTGATCGAAACGCAACAGGTTGTCCCGGAGCCAGCGGTCGCTGTAAAGCGTCTGCACCCGCTCCCCGGACCGGCGCAGGACCTGGTCCCAGCTTTCACCGGGCTGGGGCAGAACCCGTTCTTCCATGGGCTGAAGCCCGCCGCCCAGGGCCGCGGATCGGAGCGTCATCGGTTGAGGGGTCCCCCCCGGCTCGTAAGCAACCGGGCTCTCGAGCAGGACCAAAAGCGCCTGCTCAGTCCCCGATCGGTTGGCCAGAGCCTGGAGCGCGGCCCGATCGCCGGCCAGCGCCTGATCCTCGCTGAGGGCGACGACGTCACCCAGATCACCCAGCGGCATCTCGAAGTTCGCCAGCGCATAGGGGCTGATCACCCGCTCGATGGCCCCTGCCCAGGGATTGTTCTCCTGCCACAACCAGATCTGGTCGCCTGCCCGCAGAACGGGCACCACCAGCGTCCTCGGCGCCGCCGTCACCGTAAAGGGCAGCCGGGCTTGTTTCAAAAGCTCGGCGATCTCATCCTGATCGAAGGCCACGTCCAGCGTAGCGATGTAGCGGGTCGCCGCGACCTGTTCCTCGGTGATCTCGAAATCCTGGATGAACCGTTGGACGTCGACCTCCGACGCACTCGGCAGCCGAGCATGATCCTCGAGCCGGGTGATCCGGCGCAAAATCCGATCGAACGCCTGGGTCTGGCCTTCGGCCAATGCCTGTTGGCGCGCGTTGACGGCGTTTTCAGCCGTGGCGTCGACCCGGATATCCCCGACCCGAAAACTGACCGGTTCGGCGAGCGCGAGGCCCGGGGCCAGGACCAGGCAAACCAGTCCCAGGGTGATGAGCCGCCATGGGTTTGACCCATTCCGGCGGATCGTTGCTATTGGGTGCATTTCCACCTACCAGCTAAACCGAGACGCAAATCTAGCGGACGAAGAGAAGATGGGACAAGCGGGCTCGAGACCGCCTGCGCGGCAAACCGAACCGATCGACGCCTATGCCCGCGCCGGCGTCGACATCACCAAGGCCGATAGGCTGGTGGCGCGCATTGCGCCCCTAGCAACGGCGACCCGGCGTCCCGGTTGGACAGGCGGCATCGGCGGCTTCGGCGGTGTCTTCGATCCGAGCGCCACAGGCTTCAAGGACCCGCTGCTGGTCGCGGCCACGGACGGCGTCGGCACCAAACTGCTGCTCGCGGAAGACCACGGGCGATGGCGGGGGATCGGCCAGGATCTGGTGGCGATGTGCGTGAACGATCTCGTGGTCCAGGGCGCAGCGCCCTGGTTTTTCCTGGACTACATCGCCGGCGGCCGCCTGGAAGAGGCAGCCATCGTCACGCTTATCGAGGACATCGCCGACGCCTGTAAGAACTGCGGTTGCGCCCTCATCGGCGGCGAGACCGCTGAGCTTCCGGGGCTCTATCCCGCCGGGCGTTTTGACCTTGCCGGCTTCGCCCTCGGCGCCGTTGAACGGACCAAGCTTCTACCGCGCACCGGTGATATCGAGGCTGGCGATAAGGTTCTGGCGCTGACATCGAACGGGATCCATGCCAATGGTTTCTCGCTGGTCCGCAAGATCCTCGCGGAAGAGCAGGTGTCATTGGACGCCCCTGCCCCGTTCGCCGGGGACGCTTCACTAGCCGAGATCCTGTTCGCGCCCACCAGGCTCTACACCAAGGCCGCTCTCGCCGCCGCCACCACCGACCAGGTTCCAGCCATGGTGCATGTGACCGGCGGTGGCCTTCTCGATAACCCTCCCCGGGTCCTGCCCGCGGGCCTGGGCTTGCGTCTCGACCTCGAGCGGTGGCCGCTGCCGCCGGTCTTTGCCTGGCTTGCCGCCGGCGCTGGTTTGAGCAGGGCCGAGCTCGCCCGGACCTTTAACTGCGGGCTCGGTTTTCTCATCATCGTCAAGGCCGACGGGGTTCGCGACGTGACGGATAGCTTGGCCGAAGCCGGCACAGACGTGGTTCTGGTCGGCGAAATCGAAGAGCGCAGGCGCGACGGCGCCCCGGTGCGCCTGGTGGGGGAAGGTGACGGGTGGCCCAGCGCTTAGCGGTCCTGGCCTCCGGCGGCGGTAGCAATCTCCAGGCCCTGATCGATCATTTCGAAGGCTCGGATCGGGGCCACATCATGACCGTGATCGCCAATGAGCCCGGCGCCGGCGCCCTCGAGAGGGCCAGGATTGCGTGCATCGACACCGCTCTCATCGACCATCGTGACTTTTCAAGCCGAAGCGCGTTCGATGCAGCCCTCCAAAACCGCCTTCAAGCGAACGCTATCGACTGGCTCTGCCTCGCCGGTTTCATGCGTATCCTGACCGCCGATTTCGTGGAGCGATGGCGGGGCCGGATCGTCAACATTCACCCCTCGCTTTTGCCGGCGTTCCCGGGTCTTCACACCCATGACCAAGCCCTTCGCGCCGGCGTCCGCTTCAGCGGCTGCACGGTCCACTTCGTCACGCCGGCGCTGGATGCCGGCCCGATCATCGTCCAGGCGGTCGTGCCGGTCATGGCCGATGACACCGCCGACAGTCTGGCCCAGCGGGTTTTGGTCCAGGAGCACCGCTGCTATCCGGCGGCGATGGACATGCTGCTCAGCGGCCGGGCCCGGCTCGAAGGTGACCGGGTGTTATTCGACCAGCCGCCAGGCACGCCTGACCCTCTCGTCTGGCCGATCTAGCCGACGATCTCGATGCCGGCGAAGAAGAACGCGATCTCATTGGCGGCGGTCTCGGCCGCGTCGGAGCCGTGAACCGAATTGGCCTCGATCGATTCCGCGAAATCCTTGCGAATGGTGCCGTCCTGGGCATCCGCCGGATTGGTGGCGCCCATGACCTCACGGTTGCGGGCCACCGCGTTTTCGCCCTCCAGAACCTGCAAGACCACGGGTCCGGAGGTCATGAAGGCCACGAGCGAATTGAAGAACGGCCTTTCCGCGTGGACCGCGTAGAACGCCTTGGCTTGGGCTTCGGTAAGCTGGATCCGCTTCTGGGCGACGATCCGCAACCCCGCCTCCTCGAAGCGCGCTTTGATCTGACCGGTGAGATTGCGTTTGGTCGCGTCGGGTTTGATGATCGAAAGCGTGCGCTCGACAGCCATGGCGTGTTCCAGATTTTTCGGGTGACTTGATCGGCGCCGCTTATAGCCGCCGAAACCGATCGACGGAAGCGGCGCTAAGCGCCTTTTTCCGGATCGACGCGGCGCGCCTCGTTCCAGCGGCCGCCCTCGTCCTGCTGCCAATAGACAAGGGTCACTCCCCGTTCGCGCCACGCCTGCCAGCGCTGGCGCGCCGATGCCATGGCGTCGTCGTCGTTGCCGTCGAAGAAATCGAGAAGCCGCTCGAAGGGCGCATCGGCTTCAGGCACCGTCCCGTCGGTCACGATTAGGACCTTCGCCTGGTTGGGATTTTCGACGCCGGTGGAGAGATAGATCGCCTGGCTGTCGGCGAAGCCGGTTCTCGCCGTGCCGTGGGGAAGAAAACTGTCGGCGCGATAGGCCCAGAGGTGCTGGTCCAGTTGATCGCGTTGATCTTCACTGGCGCTGATCACCACAGCGCGCAGGCCCCGGTCGACGATCTTTTCGAGAATTGCCGGCAGCGCCCGGTCCAGGCCCGCGGTCTTGAGGTGATAGAACCCGACCTCGGCGATCACCGGTTCAGCTTTCGGCGGTCTTGGAGAGCCAGTGATCCAGAAGACGGACACCGAAGCCGGTGGCTCCCTTCGCCGACAGCGCCAGATCGCGGCTGCTCCAGGCAACGCCGGCGATGTCCAGATGGGCCCAGGGCGTCTGACCGACGAACTGCTGCAAAAAGACCGCGCCGGCGGTGCTGCCAGCTTCCCGGCCGCGACCCACATTCTTGATGTCGGCGATATCCGATTTGATGTGCTTGACGTATGCCTCGCCCAGCGGCAGGCGCCAGAGCCGCTCACCTGTCGTTTCGCTTGCGGCCATCAGCTCGTTCGCCAGCTCTTCGTCGTTAGCAAAGAGGCCTGCCATCTCCTTGCCGAGCGCCGCGATCACAGCGCCGGTCAGGGTCGCCAGATCGACCACCTTGGACGGCTTGAACCGGTCACAGACGTAAGCCAGCGTGTCGGCGAGGACCAGCCGGCCCTCGGCATCCGTGTTGACGACCTCGATGGTGGTCCCAGAATAGGAGGTCACCACGTCGCCCGGGCGCTGGGCGGTCGCCGACGGCATGTTTTCGGCGAGCGCCAGGGCACCCACCACGTGGCAGCGGGCTTTTCTCTCAGCCAAGGCGACCATCGTCCCAAAAACAGCCGCCGCACCGGCCATGTCGGTCTTCATCTCCTCCATGCCCGCCCCCGGCTTCAGAGAGATCCCGCCGGTGTCGAAACAGATGCCCTTGCCGACCAGGGCGATTGGCGCCGCGTCCTCACTCGTCCCATTCCACCGCATCAGGGCGATGTAGGGCGGTTTGGCGCTGCCTAGGCCGACGCCCAAAATCGCGCCCATGCCCTTGTCGTGCATGTCGCCGTCGTCGAGCAGCTCGACCGCGATGCCGAGATGTTCGAGCTGGCGGCAACGCTCGGCGAAGCTCTCCGGATAGAGAACGTTAGCCGGCTCGCTGACCAGGTCCCGGGCCCGTTCGACGCCCCGAACCTGCGCTCTCGCGGCGGCGTAAGCGCTGCCGGCCCTATCCCGATCGTTGATGCGAACATCAACCAGCTCGATCGGCGGAGCCCGATCCTGATCGTCATCCTTCTGATACTTTTGAAAACGATAGCTTCTCAACTGCAAGCCCGACACGAGCGCCGCGGCCAAGTCACCTTCGTCCATCGACAGCCCGGCGATGGGTTCGATAAGCAGGCTCACCTCGCGAACCTTCCGGCTTTGCAGGGCCTGGGCCAGTTTGCCGCCGGCGGCTTCGACCTCGGATCGAGGCAGGGGCTCCTTAGCCGGCAGAACCAAGACCAATACCGAACCGATGTCATCTGTGGGCGCGAACATTTCGATGACGTCGCCGCTGACCTTGCCGTCCAGATGGGCCGCGAGTTGGCGGGAAAGACGCTGGCCGCTGGCCTCGTCCAATTGCCGGGTCAGCGAGCCGAACGCCTCGGCTTTGGTGACCACCACGACGAGCAGCGCTGCAGCGTCGAGAGCGGCCGGTGAGAAGGTCACTTTCATGATCGGTCTTTCAAGGTTTTGCCACCAGTGAGGCGCAGACCCCGCCAGCGTCCTATGGAGAAACACGACTGACAGCGGAGCCCGTCACTTCTATGGTGCGTGCCCATGAAGGTGTATACGCGATACCTCTTCCGCCAACTGGCGTTCCCAACGTTGATGGCCGTGCTCGCTTTTTCTGGGGCGATATGGCTTTCCCAATCGCTGCGCCTGGTTGACCTGATCGTCAATAAGGGCTTGCCGTTAGGCCGCTTTTTTCATCTGACCGGCCTCCTGTTTCCGTCACTCTTGTTGATCATCCTGCCCTTCGCCGCATTTGTCGGCGTCATCGCCGCCTACCAGCGCCTGTCCGCCGAGACAGAACTGACGGCGCTTCGCTCGGGCGGCATCGGTGAGATGCGGCTTTTGGTGCCGGTGATGCAGATCGCGGGCATTACCGCTCTCGTCTGCTACGCCATCAGCCTCTATCTCCTGCCCTGGTCGCACCGACAATTCAAAGATCTCCAGCACAATATCCGGAACGAGCTTTCGATCGGTCTTCTTCAGCAGGGCGTTTTCACGGAAGTGGCCGACGGCCTCACCGTCTACATTCGGGAGCGCCGCGAGAACGGCGAACTGCACGGTGTCCTGGTCCACGACAAACGAGAGGTCGGGCGGGAGGTGAGCATGACCGCCCAGCGCGGTTTTCTCCTGAACGGTCCGCAGGGGCCCACCTTGGCGGCTCGCAGCGGCACGCTTCAGGAACGGGGTGGTGATGGTAGCGTCCGGGTTGTCGATTTCGAGGTGTCGTCGATGGAATTGATACCCAGCGATGCGGAGGTCGATTCACGCTGGCGAAAACCGAAGGAACGCTTTCTCCACGAGCTTCTCTGGCCGAGCGACGATCCGATTGATCAGGAGAACCGGGCCCGGCTGATCGCCGAAGGTCACGAGCGACTGGTCTGGCCGCTCTTGCCCATCACGCTGGGCGTGGTCGCCGCTACGGCAATTATTCTGCGCCGATCCCCCCGACGGCAGTCACTGTCGCCGGTTCTGGGCGCCGTCGGCGTCGCGATGGGAAGTCTTGGCATGACCGTGGCGATGATCAATCTGGCAAAATCAAACCTATGGTTCGTACCCTTGATCTACATCGCGGTGATCGGCCCCATCCTCGGGTCGTTCTGCATGGTGGCGAGCAACCGTCTGCCCCGGCCGCAGGCATTGGGCCCGGTCTTCGGCGAAGCGGACTGACCAGGCGTAGCATCAAGCCATGATGGACCGTGACCACGGCGTTCCCGTTCGTTGGCGCCAGGAAGCGCGCCTGTCGACGACGCTTTCGATCTACCTGGCACGCCATCTGGCGCTGAGCGTCGCCACGGTGGTCGGCGCTTTCCTGGCCATTGCCTTCCTGATCGATCTTATCGAACAGCTCCGGCGGACCAGCATCCGCGAGAATGTAAGCGCCCTGGTGGCGATCGAACTCACCATCTTTCACATGCCCTTGCTATTGCAGCAGATGTTGCCTTTTGCCTTCCTGTTCGGTGCCATGCTCGGTTTCCAACGGCTGACGCGATCGCAGGAACTGGTAGTCGTTCGGGCTGTAGGCGTATCGGCCTGGCAGTTTTTGACGCCGGCTGTTCTGGTGACCGCGTTGTGCGGAGCGGCAAGCGTGGTCGTGCTCAATCCTCTATCCGCCGCCATGTTGGGCCGGTTCGAACAATTGGAGGTCACGCACCTCTCCGCCCGGTCGGCCTTTTTGGCGTTGTTCTCCGAGGGCCTTTGGCTACGCCAACAGCAGGGCTCCCAGGAGTTGGTGTTTCACGCCGACGAGGTTCTGGAAGACCCCTTAAGGTTGACCAACGTGACGGTGTATATGCTCGAGGATAAGATCCGCTTCGAGCGCCGGCTTGACGCCCCGATCGCCGAACTGGCCGATGGCCGTTGGATTCTCGAAAATGCCACGGAGACCAAGCTCGGAAGCGTGGCGAGGTCGGTCGGCGAAGTCACGATCCCCACCACCCTGTCGCTCGCCAATATCGAGAACAGCGTGCAAAGCCCGGAAACCCTGTCGGTCTGGGAATTGCCCCGGTACATCCAGATTATCGAAGCCCTGGGTTTTTCCGCGCGGGCTCACATCCTGACGCTCCATGCCACACTGGCTACGCCTTTGTTCTTCTGCGCCATGCTTCTCATCGGCGTCACTTTCTCCTTGCGGGTTGCCCGTTTCGGCGGAACCGGAACGCTTATTTTTGCTGGACTTATCACTGGTTTTGGATTCTTCATCTTAAGTGATGTGGTCCATGCTCTAGGTCTCTCCGGCCGACTACCGGCGGCGCTTGCGGCCTGGACGCCTGCTGGGATTGCCGTGTTGTTAGGGCTGACGGCCTTATTTTATTCGGAGGATGGCTAGGTGCGTTGCCGATCGCTGCTGGCGATCCTGGTTACAACCGCGCTGGCGGCCTCGACGACGTCCGGCCCCGTCTTTGCCCAAGACGGAGCTGAGCCGACCGGCACGGATCAAGCCGACGACGATCCGGTCTTTTTAGAGGCCGACAGCGTCGAGTATGACGTCGAACGCGACGTCGTGACCGCCCGCGGCAATGTCTCACTATCCACGGAAGAAAGGACCCTCCTGGCTGACAGCCTGTCCTACGATCAAACGACCGGCCAGGTCGTGGCCGAGGGCCGGGTCGTCCTGATCGAGCCGTCCGGCGATACCCTCTTCGCTGACCGGGTGGAGGTGACGGACGACCTGCGCGAGGGCTCGGTCGAGCAACTCAAGGTTCTCCTGTCCGACAATGCGCGGATCGTCGCCCGAAAAGGGGTGCGCGTCGAGGGCAATCGCACCGAGTTTGACGACGCCCTCTACACGCCCTGCGAGATCTGCCCGGACAGCGACGGCGCGCCCCTCTGGCGCCTGCGAGCCGACAAGGTCGTCCATGACCAGGAAGATCGTGAGGTCCGCTACCGCAACACGTTCTTGGAAGTCTACGGCGTGCCGGTGCTCTACACGCCGTTCTTCTCCCACCCGGACCCGACGGTCGACCGCAAGAGCGGGTTTCTGGGCCCCGAGATCGGCAACGATTCGGAGCTCGGCTTCCGTGCGGAAGTCCCTTATTTCATCGATCTCGGACCGAACCGGGATGCGACGCTGACACCCATCTTCCTCAGCAATGAACCGATCGTTCTGGAGCTCGAATACCGAGACCTGCAACCTTTCGGCATCACAGAACTTGGCGGCAGCATCACGCCGGGCGCCAGCGAACTGCAGAGCGACGGTACCTTGGACGATGAGATCCGCGGTCACCTGGAGGGTGTCGGCCGGTACCGTCTCGGCGGCGCCTGGATCGGTGGCTTCGATCTCGACCTCGCCACCGACGACACCTACCTCTCGCGCTACGATTTCAGCGAACAGGACGTGCTGCGCAACCGCGTCTTCGGCGAGCGTGTCTGGGACCGCAACTTTCTGGACGTTAGCGCCTACTATTTTCAAGGCCTTCGGATCTTCGATGACCCGGGCGAGATCCCGTTCGCCGCGCCCTTCGTCCGGACCCGGCTGCGTGACAAGACCGGCTTTGGAGCGAGCCGCTGGACCGTGGATGCGAGCGCCCTCGCCCTCCAGCGCACCGATGGGATCGACACACGTCGGGTCTCCGTCGAAGGCGGACTGGAGCTGCCCATGCGCGGCTTGATCGGCGATGTCATCACCACCCGGCTCAGCGTCCGCAACGACTTTTACAATGTGAATGGCGATGCGGATTCTGGCGAGGATGACGGCACCGTTCGCGACCGCATCCGGGTTCTACCCCGGTTCACCGCCGATTGGCGCTGGCCCTTGATTCGGCCCGCCGAGGCCGGCAGCGCCTGGAGCTATACGCTTGAGCCGATGGTTACGCTCACCTCCACGCCCCGGGGCGGCAATGACGATCAAATCCCAAACGAAGACAGCATCGAGTTCGAGTTCGACGATACCAACCTTCTGGAGCCGATCCGTTTCACCGGTCTCGATCTGATCGAGGACGGCACCAAGATCGCCTACGCCTTGAGCTTTGCCGCTCTGGAGAACGGTCGCCAACGTTTTGCCGGCTTCCTCGGTCAAAGCATCCGCCTCGACGATTCGGAAGATGCGTTCGACGAGTTCCTGGGCCTTGAGGGACGCTCATCCGATTATGTCGGCCGGCTGGACGCTTCGCCCAACCCGTTCTTCAATCTCAGCTACCGGTTCCGCATCGATAATGAGACGGCCGACCTGACGCGCAGTGAGACGATCCTAGCCTTCGGGCCACCTCGATTGCGTTTCGGCATCGGCCATGTCCGGCTCGGCGACGAGGTGAGCGACGAAGGCTTCGACGATCGCGAGGAGTTGCGTGCGAGCGTAAATGCCGGCATTACGCCCAATCTAAACGTGGTGCTCAGCACCAGACAGGCGCTGGATGCCGGTGAAACAGTTCGGAACGCCGCCGGCCTCGTTTATCGAAACTCCTGTGTCAACGTCTTCGCCGGCGTCGAGCGGGATTTTACGGCGGACCGCGACGCCAGCGATACGACGACAATCAGCCTTCGATTGACGTTGCGCAATCTCGGTGAGTTCGGTGGCGACAGCAGTATTTTCGGTGGATGAGTGACGAATGATCGGTGCGATGAGCAGGCCGATGCTGGCGCTTTTCTGGCTTATCGGCGGCGTCAGCCTAATATCCGCCCCGGTGATCGCCCAGGGCATCGTCGCGGTGGTCAATGACGAGATCGTCTCCGAATGGGAACTAGACCAGCGGGTCAAGGTCGCTCTGGTTCTCTCCAATTTGGATCCAACCCAAGAAAACGAGTCCCGCGTGCGGCCCCAGGTGCTGCGGGGCGCTATCGATGACGAACTCCGGCTGCAAGAGGCCAATCGTCTGAACGTCAGCATCACCGACGACGCGCTGGACCAGGTGATCGAATCGATTGCCGAGCGCAATCGCATGAACGTCGACGAGTTTTTCGAGATCTTCACCAGCCGTGGGGTCGAGGAAAATGCCTTGCGCGAGCAGTACCGGGCGCAAGTCGCCTGGGAGAGCGGCGTTTCGCGGTTGTTCAGTCAGCGGGTCAACGTCAGCGAGGCTCAGGTCGACCGCGAACTCAAGCGCGAGCGCGAAACCCGAAACGAGCCCGATTTTCATCTGCTCGAACTGTTTTTGCCGGTTTATCGCGACCAAAGCGAAGCGGAGGTCCTGGCCGACGCCGACCGGCTCCTCGATGCGCTTGAAAGCGGCGCCAGTTTCAGCGCGCTCGCCTCCCAGGTCTCGGCGGCACCCAGCGCGGAAAATGGTGGCGATCTCGGTTGGCTAAAGCTGCGTGACCTTCCGGAAGCGCTGCGATCGGTGGTCGGCGCCATGGAGCCGGGCGAGGTCAGCGGACCGGTTCAAACGCCGCGCGGTGTCTATCTTTTCGCCCTCGCCGACAAACGCCAGGCCGGCGGTTTCCGACAGGAGATCGTCCGCGTCTCCTTGGCCCAGCTATTCCTGCCGGCCAATGCCGCACCCTTGCCGCAGCTTTTGGATCGAGCCGGCGAGCTGCGTCGGACGGTCGGGACCTGCGACGACATGGACCGGGTCGGCGAACAGTTGGCTCTGCCGGCATCGGGCCGGCTGGGATGGGTTGCGCCAGGCGATCTGCCGCCGGTCCTTTCGGCAACCGTCGTCAGTCTCCGGCCGGGCGCCACCAGTGCGCCGGTTCAGGGCCCCGCCGGAGTCCACGTGCTCATGGTTTGCGACCGGGAGACGCGTAATATTCCGCTGCCGCCGCCACCGCCGGTGACCCGTGAAGAGATCCAGCAGCGTCTGGAGCGGGAAGCCCTGGAACAACTGGCCGAGCGGCACCTGCGGATCTTGCGCAAAGATGCCTTCATCGAGGTGCGCATTTGACGACCGCTCTCGAGCGGCTCGACCAGCTTCCCTCCGTCACCCAGATCATCCGCCAGCACGGCCTTACCGCCGACAGGCGGCTAGGCCAGCACTTCCTCCATGATCCGGCGATCCTGAACCGGATCGTCGCGGCGGCGGGGCCACTCGCCGGCCGGACGGTCGTGGAGATTGGTCCAGGGCCGGGAGGGCTGACCCGAGCGCTGCTGGCGGCGCAACCAAGGCTCCTGGTCGCCGTCGAGCGGGATCCCCGCTGCATCGAGGCGCTCACCTCTCTTGAGGGCGTCGCCGGCAGCACGTTGAAGCTGGTTCAGGCGGACGCCCTCACCGTTGAGCTCGCCGAGCACGCAGCGCCCCCTTGGACCATCGTCGCCAACCTTCCCTACAATATCGCCACCGAACTCTTGTTTCGGTGGCTCAACCGGCCTCGGGATCTGGCGACGATCGTGGTCATGATCCAAAAGGAGGTCGCGCAACGGATCACCGCCCAGCCGGGCACGAAGGACTACGGCCGGCTCGCGATCATGATCCAATGGCTCTGTGAGGCGACGCGCTGCTTCGACGTGCCGGCCGGCGCCTTCCTGCCGCCGCCCAAGGTCACCTCGACGGTGATCAGGCTCGTGCCGCGGTCTAAGACGCTGTTCGACGCGCCGGCGCCCATGCTGAGACGGCTGCTCGCGGCCGTCTTCGGCCATCGGCGCAAGATGCTGCGATCAAGCCTCGCGGCGGTGACCGCCGATCCGAAAGGGGTTCTGGAGCGGGCGAACATCTCGCCGGAAGCGCGGCCGGAAACCCTGTCGATCGAGGCTTTTTGCCGGCTGGCGACCGTGCTCACCAAAGACGTCGATCAGCGACGAAATTGTTCGACGAACGAAAACAATCCAGGCTGACGATGGCGCTTTAGTCGCTCGGCGGCGAGAATAGCGGCAGCTTGCGCCGAACTCTGATCGAGATCGTGATTGACCAGAACATAGTCATATTCGGCCCAATGGGTCACATCCTCCGCGACCTTGGAGAGCCGATGCGCCATCACCTCGCGGCTGTCCTGGGCCCGGGTTTCCAGCCGTCGGGCGATCTCTCGTTCCGACGGCGGCAAAATGAACAGGCTGACCATGTCATCCCGAGCCGCTGATCTGATCTGCTGGGCACCCTGCCAGTCGATGTCGAACAGAACGTCCTTACCGCTCGCCAGCGCCTGCGCGACCGGTCCTCGAGGCGTGCCGTAGCGATGGCCGTAGACCTGAGCGTGCTCCAAAAGCTCGCCGCCCCGGGCCATCGCCTCGAACTGATCGCGGCCAATGAAATGATAGTCGACCCCGTCGGTCTCGGCTGGACGCCGCGCGCGCGTCGTCACCGACACGGACAGCGTGATATGAGGATCGGTGGCCAACAGGCGCCGGGCGATCGTCGTTTTGCCGGCACCGGACGGCGAAGACAAAACCAGCATGAGGCCGCGACGGTCGACGCTTGGCAGGAGTGCGGCCGATGACATGCGACGTGCCTTAACCTCTGGTTCCGGATCGGTCTTGGTTTTGCCACATCTGCGCGAAATGTGGAAGATGACGCCTACCAAATGGTTGAGCCACAACCGATGAGAACCATTTTGATTACCGGCGCCAGCAGCGGTCTAGGCGAAGCTCTGGCCCTGGCTTATGCCGGAGCCGGCAGCCGATTGATCCTCATGGCCCGACGCCAGTCCAAGCTCGCTTCCGTGGCGGCCAGCTGCAGCAAGCTTGGAGCCGATGTCGTGGTCCGGACAATCGACGTCACCGATCGTGCGGCGATGGCCGAAGCCCTCGAAGATCTGGCCCCTCAGTTTGACATCGATCTGGTCATCGCCAACGCCGGAACGTCGGGCGCGCTGGTCGATCGCGGTGGCGAGGTGGATCCGGAGGTCTGGGTGAGAACCGTCAATGTTGACGGTGTTCTTAATACGATCGAACCGCTGATCCCCCATTATCGTACCCGGGGCCGGGGGCAGATCGCGATCATGAGTTCGCTCGCCTCCTATCGGGGGCTACCCGGCGCCGGCGCCTACTGTGCGAGCAAAGCCTTTGTCAGGGTTTGGGGTGAAGCGCTGCGGCTCGATCTGATCGCTTCCGGTGTCTCCGTCAGCGTCATTTGCCCGGGTTTCGTGGCCACGCCCCTGACCGAGGCCAATCCGTTTCCGATGCCATTCATTGTCCAGGCGGACCGGGCAGCCGCCGTCATCAAAGCCGGTCTCGACCGGCGAAAGGCGCTTATCACCTTTCCCTGGCCGATGGTCTGGCTGGTGAGGCTTATGGCGTGCTTGCCGCCGGTTCTGGCGGATCGTCTGTTGCGGCGCTCGAGCTGACTGGTTCAGCTTCGTCGGGCGGTCGCCTCTTGGGCTTGACGGGTTCCGGCCTGACCTCCCCCCGTTCGATACGCCGCCAATGGCGAACGTTGGCGGCATGTTCCTCGTTGGTTTTGGCGAACCGATGGCGCCCGGTACCGTCCGCGACGAAGAATAGATTTTCGGTTTCCGCTGGGTTCAAAGTGGCGGCGATCGCCGAGCGGCCGGGATTACCGATTGGCCCCGGCGGCAGACCTTCCACCAGATAGGTGTTGTAGGGCGATTCGTGTCGGAGGTGGCTCTGGCGAATGGGCCCTTCGAGATCACCGGTGCCGTCGGTGACGGCGTAGATGACGGTCGGATCGGATTGCAGGCGAATGCCGCGCCTCAGGCGATTGACGAAAACACCGGCAACCTCCGGATCCTCGTCATTGACCAAGGTTTCGCGCTCGACGATGGACGCCAGCGTAATCGCCTCCTCGATCGTCTCGAACGGCAATTCCGGCTGGCGGTCCGGCCACATCTCGTCGATCGCCTCTTGCATGCTGGCTTGCATGCGCTGGACCATCGCCTTTCGCGTGTCGCCCCGGACAAAGAAATAGGTTTCTGGCATCAGGCTGCCTTCGGCCGGCGGCTCCGGCAAAGCGCCGACCAGAACCTCGTTGCGCTCCAATATCTGGTAGATCTGCGGCACTGTGAGGCCCTCGGCGATGGTCAGTCGGTGGGCCATCGTCTTGCCGCTTTCCAGGAGTTCAAGCACGCCGTTCGGGGTCACTCGCGGCGGAAACGAGTACTCCCCGGCTTTGAGCAAGCGATCCCGGTTGTTGAGGCGAACGTAAATCCGAAACCAAGCGCCATTGGTGAGAACGTCGCGCTCTTCCAAGGTCGCCACGATCGCCTGCAAACTGGCGCCCCTCGGCAGAAGAACAGCGGTTTCCTGCCGGTTCGGGCCCGGAGCCTCCATGTAAGTGTTGAGACGCTGCCAGCCATAATAAGCGGCACCGCCGCCGATCAGACCAAGGGCAAGCAAGAGCGCCGCCGCGGATTTGAGCCAGCGCAACGATCAGATCCGATCAGGCGGTATGTTTGGCGAAGATCAGGCTGGCGTTGGTGCCGCCGAAACCGAAGGAGTTCGAAAGGGCCGCCCGTACCTCACGCCCCTTGGCTTCATAGGGGACCAGATCGAGGTCGCAGCCCTCCGCGGGCTGATCGAGGTTCAGTGTCGGCGGCACCAGATCGTTCTTTACGGCCAGGACGGAGAAAATCGCCTCGACGGCTCCAGCCGCGCCCAGAAGGTGGCCGATCGCCGATTTCGTGGACGACATGGAAATCCGGTAAGCGGCATCGCCGAACAGGCGTTTGACGGCGCCAAGTTCGAGCTCGTCGCCAAGCTGGGTGGACGTGCCATGGGCGTTCACATAGTCGATCTGACCAGGCTCCAGCCCGGCATCGCGGATCGCCGCCGTCATCGAGCGGAACGCGCCCTCATGCTCCGGCGCCGGCGCCGTGATGTGATAGGCGTCGCCCGACAGGCCGTAGCCGACGATCTCGGCGTAGATCTTGGCACCCCGGTTCAGGGCGTGCTCGCGTTCTTCGAGCACCAGAATGCCGGCGCCCTCGCCCATGACGAAGCCGTCGCGGTCGACATCCCAAGGCCGCGACGCCCGCTGGGGCTCGTCGTTGAAATGGGTCGACAAGGCCCGGGCCGCAGCGAAACCAGCCAGGCCCAACCGGCAGAGCGCGGCCTCGGCACCGCCGGCGACCATGACCTCGGCATCACCATTCTTGATCAGACGACTGGCATCACCGATCGCGTGAGCGCCCGTCGAACAGGCCGTTACCACCGAATGATTGGGGCCCTTGAAGCCGTATTCGATGGAAACCTGACCGCTCGCCAGATTGATCAGGGCCGAGGGGATGAAGAACGGACTGATTCGGCGCGGGCCGCTTTTCTCAAGGATCAGCGCGTTGTTGGCGATCGCCTCGCGCCCGCCGATGCCGGAACCGATGATGACACCGGTACGCACCCGGTCCTGCTCATCCTCGGGCATCCAATCGGCGTCGCGCACGGCCTGATGGGCGGCGGCGATGGCGTAGACGATGAAGGTGTCGACCTTACGCACGTCCTTCGCCGACATGTAGCGCGTCGCGTCGAAGCCGTGCTTCTCGTCCGCCGATGGCACCTTCGCCGCGACCTTTGCAGGCAAGTCTGAAACGTCGAAATGCTCAATTCGTCCGAGCCCCGACTGACCGTTGGTCAGGCGCGACCATGTCGAGCCGACCCCATCGCCCAATGGGGTGACACATCCCATTCCGGTAACGACTACGCGACGCATGTCGGCTGTGCCTTCGGTTCGAGCGACCGCTCAGCTCTGCTCTTTGATGTAGTCGATGGCATCCTTGACCGTGCTGATCTTCTCGGCCGCATCGTCCGGGATCTCGACGCCGAACTCCTCTTCGAACGCCATCACCAGTTCGACGGTATCCAAACTGTCGGCACCAAGATCGTCGACGAAGCTGGCGGATTCCGTCACCTTCTCTTCTTCGATGCCGAGATGCTCGACCACGATTTTTTTTACGCGGTCCGCAACGTCACTCATATCGACCTAGTCCCATCCTCGTTAATCTGCGCGGCTAAAAAAGCGCGGCGCCAAGGTTCTCAGTTCAGGCGTCCCCGCTGCTTACAAGGTGGCAGGCGGTTAGCACAAGCGGGAAAAAACACCAGTACGCGATCAAGCCTGCGGCTGTGAGGCCCGTGGGATGAGCGTTCAGCGCCGTCAGATCATGGCCATGCCGCCATTGACGTGGAGGGTCTGGCCCGTGACATAAGCAGCGCCTTCGCTGGCGAGATAGGCGCAGGCCACGGCGACGTCGGCCGGATCACCCAGGCGCCCGCAAGGAACAGCCGCCAAGAGCTTGGCTTTCTGCGCTTCCTCAAGCCCCTGCGTCATCTCCGTCTCGATGAAACCAGGGGCAATACAATTCACGGTGATGCCCCGACTGGCCACCTCCTGGGCCAGGGATTTGCTGAGCGCGACCAGCCCCCCTTTCGATGCCGCATAGTTCGTCTGACCGGGATTGCCGGTGGTGCCGACGATCGACGTGATGTTGATGATCCGCCCCCAGCGACGCTTCATCATCCCCCGCAGCGCGGCCTTCGCGAGCTTGAACGGAGCGGTCAGATTGGTTGCCAGGACCACGTCCCAATCCTCGTCCTTGAGACGCATCATGAGATTGTCCCTGGTGAGACCGGCATTGTTGACCAGAATGTCGAGCGCACCCTCGGCTTCGACCGCCTTCACTAGCGTGTCCGCGGCACCCGTCTCTGCCAGGTCAGCCGTGTGCACGGCGACCCGTTGGTCGAGCTCGGCGGCGAGGGCGTCCAGCGCATCCTTTCGCCGACCTGAAAGCACAACCGTGGCGCCTTGGCTGTGAAGGATCCGGGCGATCGCCGACCCAATGCCGCCGGAAGCGCCGGTGACAAGCGCCCGCTTGCCCTCGAGATCGAACGGTTTGGCCATGGCTATTGCAACTCCTGCAGGTATGCGTCGATGTCCTCGGAGGTCTCGATGGCCTGGCCGCGAGCCGTTTTGACGCCCCGCTTGGCGAGGCCCGTCAAAACCTTGCCGGCGCCGAGCTCGACGATCCTTTCGGCGTTTAGCGCCGCCATCGTCGCCATGCTCTCGCGCCAGCGAACCCGACCCGTCACCTGAGCCACCAGAAGCCGGCGAAGCATGTCCGGATCGGTTTCAGGCTCGGCGGCGACATTGGTGATCACCGGAACCTGCGGTGGCTTCACAGCCGCTTCGGCGAGCGCTGCCTCCATGCGCCGGGCGGCCGGCTCCATCAACCGGCAGTGAAAGGGCGCGCTCACATCCAGCATCATCGCCCGACGGGCACCTCGGCCCTTGGACAAATCGACCACGGCCTCCACGGCTTGCCGTTCGCCGCTGATCACCACCTGGACTTCGGCATTGTCGTTCGCGATATCGCAGATCCCGGCGTCGCCGATTTCCGCAAGGAGGGCCTCCACATCGTCGATCGACAGACCGAGAAGCGCCGCCATCGCTCCCTGGCCCACGGGCACGGCCGCCTGCATGGCCTCGCCGCGAAGACGCAGAAGCCTTGCCGCATCTTCCAGATCGAGCGCCCCGGCGGCGGTCAGCGCCGAGTATTCGCCCAAGGAATGGCCCGCTCCATAGGCTGCCAAGTCGCCGATCTGGCGACCGCTCCGCTGCTTGACGACCTCCAATACCGCGATCGAGACCGCAAGCAGGGCCGGCTGGGCGTTGGCAGTGAGCGTCAATTGCTCCTGGGAACCCTCGAAGATGATGCTGGAAAGCTTTTGTCCGAGAGCGTCGTCGACGCGGTCGAACACGGCGCGCGCCTCGGCGGCGGACCGGGCCAAATCAGCGCCCATGCCCACGGCCTGCGATCCCTGTCCGGGAAACACGAACACTGTCGTCATTGCTCTGGTCCTCGCCGACTAAGCAGGTTGCTGTGATGGTTGATCCGGGTGCTGTCAAGGCGCTTGCAGCCGCCGGGAGTTTGCGTATAGTTGCGTGCTGTCGTTGCGCCCGCGGGCGTTCCCTTTTGCACGCACCACGTTTCGATCGAGGGGTCTTCCCTGACCTTCGTCGGTTGTTTTGCGTTTCGGAGTATACACCCCCCGAATGCCGCACTACGAACACACCGTCATCGCGCGCCCGGATTTATCGTCACAGCAGGCGCAAGCGCTGGGCGAGACCTTCGGCGAGATCATCCAAGCTCAAGGAGGCACGGTCGCGAAGGTCGAATATTGGGGCCTGCGCAATCTGACCTATCGGATCAAGAAGAACCGTAAGGGCCACTACCTTCATCTCAACATTGACGGCCCCCCGGCGGTCATCGATGAGCTGGAGAGGAGCGAGCGGATCCACGAGGACGTCATCCGCTATCTGAGCGTCCGGGTCGACAGCCTCGACGAAAATCCATCGATCATCATGCAGGTCCGCAACGCCCGTGAAGAGCGGGGCCGGCGCGACCGCGGCGATCGCGACTGACCGCACCGGCGCTTGTCCGCTTCCGGGCGGCGCCCGACAGGATAGGGTAAGATGAACACGACCAGCGAGAGGCCCGAGGGACGGTCCGACGACCGTCGATCGAACGAGCCGCCCAACATCACCATCAGACGCCCGTTCTTCCGCCGACGCAAGGCGAGCCCCTTCGCCCACGCCGATGCCCCGACCATCGACTATAAGGACGTCAAATTGCTCCAGCGGTTCGTTTCCGAACGCGGCAAAATCGTGCCGCGACGGATCACCGCGGTTACCGCCAAGGAGCAGCGGGCGCTGGCCCGCGCCATCAAACGCGCCCGGCACCTGGCCCTTCTTCCCTTCGTCGCTCGCTGAACCGCCCAAGATCGGTCGACCCCGGTTATGAACCGTTCCCTCCTGTTCACGGTCGGGGTTGGTCTGGTCAGCGGCGTGCTGTTCGCCGGCATGAGCATGGCGACGCCTTTAGCGCTGGTCACAGGCTATTTCATACCGTTGCCCTTGCTCGTCGTCGGCTTGAGCCTCGGCGCCAAGGCCGGCGCCATCGCCGGCGCCAGCGCGTTGGTCGTGGTGGTGGCAGCTGCGGGCCTTTCCGCGGCGCTCATCTTCATGGCCCTTTTTGCCCTGCCCGCCCTGGTTCTGGTTCGCCAGTCGCTCCTGTTCCGATCGGCGGAAGGTAGCACGGAGTGGTACCCGCCGGGCCTGATCGTGAGCGACGTTACCCGGGCGGCGCTGAGCGTGGTCGTGATCAGCCTGGTGATTGCCATTCTCGGCACCGGCAGCGCCGACCTGGCGGCGGAACTGCGAGGCTTCATCGAGCAGGCCCTGATGAGCTTGCCGGTCGAGATGAGTGACGAGGAGTTCAGTGTCAACGCGGCCAATCTGGCCCGGTGGATGCCGGGTTTCGTGGCCGTATCCTGGGTGCTTATGATCTTATTGAACGGGGTCGTCGCCCAGTGGCTGGTGACCCGTTCGAACGCCGCCCAGCGGCCCAATCCCCTTCTCCGGGACATTACCATCCCCACATGGTGGTATCCGATCGCCGGCGGCGGCATCGTCGCCTTTCTCATCTCCGCCGGTAGCGTCCAGATCTTGGCGTCTGCCTGCATGATGCTGGCGTTGTTGCCGATCGGCTTTCAGGGTCTGGCAGTGGTGCACACGCTCGCCGCCAAGACCAACATGCGGATCTTTGTTTTGATCATGTTTTATTTCGCCGCGATGGCGTTCCTGCCGATCTTGTTTGGTCTGTTCATTCTGGGCACGGCCGACAGCTTCGCGCAGCTACGCCGGCGAATGTCGTAGCGGAGGAACCGATGCAGGTTATCTTGTTGGAACGGGTCGAGAAACTCGGCCAGATGGGCGATGTGGTCTCGGTCAAGGACGGCTATGCGCGTAACTTTCTGATCCCGCAGGCAAAAGCATTGCGCGCGACCAAGAGGGCCATTGACCACTTCGAGGGTCGGCGCAAGCAACTGGAAGCGGACAATTTGGCGCGGCGCGAAGAGGCCGAAGGGCTGAGGGGCGATGTCGATGGCCGCGGCGTGGTCGTGATCCGCCAGGCGAGCGAGAACCAGCAGCTCTACGGCTCGGTGACGGCCCGAGACATCTCGGACGCGCTGACGGAAGACGGGGTGACGCTCGACCGCCGGCAAATCCGCATTCCGGCGCCGATCAAGCCGCTGGGCCTTCACGAGGTAACGGTCGCCCTTCATCCCGAAGTATCAGTGTCCGTCACGGTCAACGTTGCCCGCTCGCTCGAAGAGGCCGACATTCAGGCCGGCAAAGCCCAGCCGGTTACGGACGAGGATGACGGGACCGAGGACGACATCGGCTTCGCGCCCGGTGATCTGCTGGACGATCCGCAAGCGGCCGACCCAGAGGTCCTCAGCAACCTGGATGACGTGGACACGCTGGTTGACGACGACCAACGATGATGAAGCGACCTTGGACACGGGTTAGAAAGCCGGTTTGGCGATGACCTCAGCAAGAAACCCTGACGAGCCGGGCCGGGACGAACAGGTCACCGTCGTCAAGAAATACGCTAACCGCCGCCTCTACAACACCGGCTCGAGTTCCTACGTCACGCTAGAAGAGCTGGCGCAGCTCATTCGCAATGGCCAGAACTTCGTCGTGTTCGACGCCAAGAGCGGCGAGGACATCACCCGCTCGGTGCTGACGCAGATCATTCTGGAGGAGGACGCGAAGGGCCGGAACTTGCTGCCGACCAATTTCCTGCGCCGTCTGATCGGCTACTATGATCACAATCTCCATGCCTTCGTGCCGCGCTATCTGGAAATGAGCCTGGATCACTTCGCTCAAAACCAGGAGCAGATCCGGCGCTATTTCGAAGGCACCATGGGTCAGTTCTTTCCGGTCAATCAGTTGGAAGACATGACCCGGAAGAACATGGCGCTGTTTCAGCAGGCGGCGTCGATGTTTTCGCCTTTCAAGCCGCCGGTCGCGGGAACAGGCGAAATCGGCGCCGACCCGGATCGCGAAACCGGCATCGAGCCGTCGTCCTCGGACGAGGCGAGCATCGAAGCACTGCAGCAAAAGGTCGAAGCGCTGCAAAAACAGCTGGACGAGTTGGTTCAGGAGAAATCGGCCGCCGCTGACGCCGGCTCGGCCCGCAAAAGAAAAACAAGCTGAAGCGGTAGGCGCCGCTCAGTCGACCCAACCGGTCCCGTCTTCGAAATAGGTGCCGTCGCTGAAGGGATCACCTTGAGTGATCAGACGCTCTGTTTGTTGACATGCTGCCAGCACGACAACGCTCGCCGTGGACGCAAGAAGCTGTCGGCGTCGCAGATAAAGACCGGCACGTTTTAGGGCCGGCGATACCGAACGGTCAGCGGCGGTAGTTAATGTCATTGCTCCAGAACCGCTCCAACGACAAAAGAACCCGGTTCATCGCCATGAGCTGATCATGATCGGCGATGCCGTTGGACACTTCGCCCGCATGGCGCTCATAGAGCAAGGCAATTTTCGAGGTCAGGTCCAACCCTTTGTCGGACAGCCGTACGCGGGTCTGCCTGCGGTCGTGCGCCGAGCGCTCTTGAACCAGATAGTCGGTCTCGACCAACTTCTTCACATTGTAGGAAACGTTTGAGCCCTGGTAGTAGCCCCGGTTGGTCAGCTCGCCGACGGTCAATTCGTCGTCGCCAATGTTCGACAAGATCAAGGCCTGGACGTTGTTGATGTCCTGCACGCCCAGGCGGTCCAATTCGGTCTTGATGACGTCAAGGAAGCGCCTGTGCAGCCGCTCAATCAATCGAATGGTCTCGAGATAGCTATCCTTCACGTGTTCTCCGCCCACGACCTCGCCACAAGCGCCGAGCAACCCAACTCTGGATAGGTCTTCGGCTGCTCCAGCACTCGGTTATAGTTTACCTTCTATCATCTTGATGATGAACGAAAAGTCTCTTTTTCCGCAACCAGAGCTATCAAGAAGCTGATAGAGCTGGCAAGCGGCCGCGCCGAGGGGGGTCGCAACACCCCCGGCATTGGCCGCCTGCTGCGCGAGTTTGAGATCCTTCAACATCATCTCTGCGGTGAAACCGGGTGCGTAATCGCGGTTCGCCGGCGACGCTGGAACCGGTCCCGGCACCGGACAGTAGGTCGTCAGCGACCAGCATTGGCCGGAGGATGAGGCACTGATCTCAAACAGTTTTTCCGGCGCCAGTCCAAGACTGTCGGCCAGGGCGAAGGCTTCGCAGACGCCGATCATCGATATGCCGAGGATCATATTGTTGCAGATCTTCGCCGTCTGTCCGGCGCCCGCCTCGCCGGCATGGATCACCGACTTGCCCATGACCTCGAGATAGGGCCGCGCGCGCTCGAAGGCTCTGGCGGACCCGCCGACCATGAAGGTGAGCGTCCCCGCCTCCGCGCCCGCGGCGCCACCGGAAACGGGGGCGTCGAGAAGATCGACCCCTCGTTCTGTGGCGTGGTCGTGGACCTTACGGGCGGTGGCGACATCGATGGTCGAGCAGTCGACGGCCAGACAGGTCTTGGGCAGCACTGTCAACAATCCCCGCTCGCCCAGGTAGACCGCCTCGACATGGCGTCCCGCCGGCAACATGGTGATCACCACGTCGGTACCCTCGGCCGCGGCAATAACGCTCTCGGCCACCCTCGCTCCGGCTTCGTCCAGTGCGGCCGAGGCGTCAGGATTGATGTCGTGAACGGCCAGGTAATGGCCGGCGGCCAGGAGGTTGCGCGCCATCGGCGCCCCCATATTGCCGAGGCCGATGAAAGCGATGCAGCTTTTCTGCTGGGCCATGTCAGGCGCCTCTGCCACTTGTGTTGGCGCGCCAGCCCAAAACGAGGTCGTAGCCGGGATCGGCCTCGAAGAACGCGCCGACCGCTTCCTGTCGCACATCTTCCAAGCGATCGGGACGCCACTTCGGTGTCTTGTCCTTATCCACCAGCAGCGCCCTCACCCCTTCTGCGAAATCCGGTTGTCCGAGACAATGATACACCATCCGGAACTCCTGGCGCAGGCATGCCTCGAAATCGAGAGCGCGGCCCCGGTTCAATTCTTCGAGCGTGAGATAGACGCTGGTCGGTGCTTTCGTGGTCATTTCCCGCCAGAGCGCAGCCCCCCACCCGGTTGGCTCCGCCTCCAGCCCATCGCGAATGAATTCGAGATCGTAACGCTCGAAAACCCGATCGATCGCGTCGCGCCGCTCAACAAGCGTACCCGAGGGCGCATACGCGCCGTGTCCTTCGATCACCGACGACACGTTGTCGGGGGTTTCGATGGCCTCCAGCTGATCGATCAAGGCGCCAACCTGCTCGCTTGCCATGAAGTGCGTAGCGAGGCCCGCATGGACTACATCGCCGCCGGTGAGCCGTTCGCCGGTGAGCCCGAGATAAAGGCCGATCGAACCCGGACAGCGGGGCAGCGCGTAGGACGCGCCGACATCCGGAAAAAGGCCGATCGTCGTCTCCGGCATGGCGAGGAGAGTCCTCTCCGTCGCGATCCGAAAGGTCCCGTGGACCGAGAGGCCGACACCACCACCCATGGTGATGCCGTCGATCAGCGCGACGTAGGGTTTGGGAAACCGTCCGATGCGCCAGTTCATGAGATATTCGTCGTGAAAGAAACGATGGGCCACGCCGACACCCTCGTCGCGGGCCTGGGCGGTGACGGCCCGCACGTCGCCGCCGGCGCAGAAAGCGCGATCCCCTTCACCTGTGACGAGGACCGCCAACACTTCCGGATCATCCTTCCAACGGACCAAAGCCTGGTTGATCTCGATCACCATCGCATGGGTCAGCGTGTTGAGCGCCTTCGGCCGGTTCAGATGGATGTGGCCCAGGGCGCCCCGGCGGTCGAGCCGGACATCGTCAAGCGCGTCGCTCATTGGCGCAGCAACTCCCGGGCGATGATCACGTTCATGATTTCGTTGGTTCCCTCGAGGATTTGGTGGACCCGACAGTCACGGACGTGGCGCTCGATACCCGTCTCGTGGATGTAGCCGTAGCCACCGAACAGTTGCAGCGCCCGGTTCGCCACGGAAAAACCGGTGTCGGTGGCGAAACGCTTGGCCATGGCGCAGCGCAAGGTCCGGTCCGGCGAACCGGCGTCGAGCGAGCGCGCCGCTTTATGGACCATCAACCGGGCTGCCTCGAGTTCGGTCGCCATTTCCGCGAGGCGAAACTGCAGACCCTGGAAATCGGCCAATCTCTGACCGAACTGGCGCCGGTCGGTCATGTGCGCTCGAGCCCGTTCCATGCAGGCCCGAGCGCTGCCGAGGGAGCAGGAGCCGATGTTGATCCGACCGCCGTCGAGCGCCTGCATGGCAATTCTGAAGCCCTCGCCCTCATCGCCCAGACGATTGGCCACCGGAACCCGGCAACCGTCGAAGAGGACCATCGCAGTCGGTTGCGAGTTCCATCCCATTTTGACCTCGGGTTGGCCAAAGCTGAGACCGGCCGTCCCCTTCTCCACCAGAATGCAGCTGATACCGGCGGGTCCCTCGCCGCCGGTCCGGGCCATGACGGCGTAGAGATCACTGACGCCGCCGCCCGAGATGAAGGCCTTGGCGCCTTCCAGCACATAGTGATCGTCATCCAGCACGGCTTTGGTTTTGAGGCTTGCCGCGTCGGAGCCAGATCCGGGCTCAGTTAGGCAATAGCTGGTGAGCCACTCCATTGAGGCCAGCTTGGGCAACAGATCGGCACGCTGCCGGTCATCGCCGAAGCGGTCGACCATCCAGGCGACCATGTTGTGAATGGAGATATAGGCTGCGGTCGAGGCGCAGGCCGCGGACAGCTCTTCGAAGATGAGGGCCGCGTCGAGACGGCTGAGCCCGCTGCCGCCATGGTCCGGATCGACATACATCGCCGCCATGCCGAGAGCCGCCGCTTCGCGCAAAGTGTCCACCGGGAAGATTTTCTCCCGGTCCCAGCGCAGCGCGTGTGGCTGCATGGCGTTGGCAGCGAAATCCCGGGCCATCGCAACGAAGGCGGCCTGCTCGTCGGTCTGCTCGATGTCCACGACTGAACTCCCTGGCATCAAACTCCCTGGAACGCAAAGCACCGGGCGAGACGTTCTCGACCGGCGGGGCGGTCTGTCTCACGGCCAGAAGCCGGCGGCCTTGCCCGCTAGAACAGCCCCCCTTTATGTTCCGCAGATTGAGGGAGGAAGTTCGATGTCGCCCGTGCCTGTTAGCCGTCACTATCCCACCACCCGGCTGAGACGCAACCGCATGGCGCGCTGGTCACGCCAGCTCGTAGCCGAGCACGCGCTTATACCCAGCGACCTGATCCTGCCCTTGTTCCTGATCGAAGGCGATGGCGACGTCGAGCCTATCGCGTCACTGCCCGGTGTCAGTCGCCGTTCGATCGATAAAACGCTTCAGATCGCGCGAGAGGCCTTTGAGCTCGGTATCCCCGCGGTCGCGCTGTTCCCGAAGGTGTCGGCGTCGCTGAAGACGATCGACGGGATCGAAGCGACCAATCCGGACAATCTGGTCTGTCGCGCGGCCCGAGCCCTCAAAGCGGCGCTGCCCGAACTTGGCGTCATCATCGACGTGGCACTCGATCCCTACACCAGCCACGGCCAGGACGGGGTTTTGTCTGATGGCACCATTCTCAACGATCCAACCGTCGCCATGCTCGTCGAGCAGGCCCGGGTGCAGGCGGCCGCCGGCTGCGACTGCGTCGGGCCGTCCGACATGATGGATGGCCGGATCGGCGCGATCCGCAAAACGCTCGACGAGGACGGCCATCAGAACACCGTGATCCTGGCCTACGCCGCCAAATATGCGTCTTGCTTCTACGGGCCGTTCCGTGAGGCCATTGACAGTGCCAGCGCGTTGGGCAAGGCCGACAAACGCACCTATCAGATGGACCCGGCGAACACTGACGAAGCCCTTCAAGAGGTCGCGATGGATTTGCGCGAGGGAGCGGACATGGTGATGGTCAAACCGGCGCTGCCCTATCTGGACATCGTGCACCGGGTGAAAACCGCCTTCGGCGTGCCCACTCTTGCCTATCAGGTCAGCGGCGAGTACGCGATGCTCGCCGCCGCGGGTCAGGCCGGCTGGCTGGACGCCACGGCGGCGATGGACGAGGCGCTGATCGCCATGAAACGGGCGGGCGCCGACGCGATTTTGTCCTATGCGGCGCTTGACGTCGCCAGACGGCTTAGGGGCTAGCGGACCAAAAAATCGCGGACGACACCGATCTGTTCCGGATCCATCAGGGCCGGCGCATGACCGATCTCGGCGAAGGTCACGAGTTCCGCTTTGGGCCCCCGCTCGGTCATCGCCTGGGCGACCTCGGCTGACAAGAGCTCGGACTCGGCACCTCGAAGAACCAGGGTCGGACAGGTGATCCGGTCATAGAGGTGCCAGACATCGATATCCTCGCGAACGCCGGCGATGAAGGGCTCCCGGATCAACGGATCGTATGCCAGAGCGTAGCCGCCGTCGGACAAGGGCCTCGAACTATGTTCCGCCAGGTTTCGCCATTGTTCGGCCGTAAGGTCGCCGAAGCCCGCGTGAATGAACCGAAAATGGTTCTCGATCGCTTCGATATCGGGAAACCGCAGATCCAGCCCCAGATAGTGCTTGATCAGCTCGAGGCTGGCGTAGGGCACGAACGGGCCGACATCGTTCAGCACCAGCCTCCGGATCGGTGACCGCTCGGATGCGGCGATCTCCATGGCGATCAGACCCCCCATGGAGGTTCCGACCCAGTCCACTTCGTCGAGGTCCAGCTGGGCCAGAAGCGCTAGGAGGTGGGAGGCGTAGACCGGCACCTGATAGTGATCTGGGTCAGCCAACCAGTCGCTCTGGCCCCGGCCCGCCACGTCCGGACAGATGACCTGGCGCTCGGTGCTTAGGGCGACGGCGAGCGGATCGAAATCGCGTGCGTTGCGGGTGAGACCGTGGACGCAAACGACTGGTGGCTTCCCCTTGGGTTCACCCCAAACCAGGATCCGCAAACCGATCTTGGCGTCACCGACAGGCACCGAGACTTTGCGGCTTCGGGGTTGCCTTACGTCGCTCAACAGCCTGCTCCTTCAGCCGATCCCGGCTTTCCGACATGCTCACCTTAACCGTCGCTTAACCCCGTTCTGCCACTAACCAGAGCTGGCGAAACAACACCCGGGTGTCGGAAACCGAGCATGGCCGACCAACAACCGATCATCATCAAGAAGGTCAAGAAGTCAGGGGGCCACGGCGCGCATGGCGGCGCCTGGAAGGTTGCCTATGCCGACTTTGTGACCGCGATGATGGCCTTCTTCCTGTTGCTCTGGCTGCTCAACGTCACGACCGACGAACAGAAGCTCGGTCTCGCCAACTATTTCCTGCCGACGACCGCGCTCAAATCCCAGTCGGGCAGCGTCGGTTTCTCCGGCGGTGCTGCGCTCGATCAGGACGGGCCCCTCAATCACGCGCCGATGTCGCGGCCGAGCCTGGTTTTCGGCCTGCCGCCCGACGAGGGCGATGGCGAATCCGACGGCGACAGTGATGGGGACGGCGACTTCTTCGACGAAATCATGGACGAGGTCGAGAAGGCGGAACGCGAGGAGCTTCTCGAGCAGGCCGAGCAGGAGGAGTTCGAGCGGGTCAAGGAGCAGCTTCGGGAGGCCGTTCGCAACAATCCGGAACTGACCCACCTCGCCGAAAACCTGGAGATTGACCGGACCGCGACGGGCCTCCGGATCCAGATCAAGGACCAGGAACAGCGCTCCATGTTTCCCTTGGGAAGCTCCGTCATCTATCCTTACATGACGCCGCTCGTCGAGAAGATCGTCGAGGTCATCCGGGGAACCGAGGGGCGTATCGCGATCAGCGGCCACACGGACTCGACGCCGTTTCGCAACAGCGCCGGTCAGGACAATTGGACGCTGTCCTCCGATCGCGCCCAGGCCGCCCGCAAAGCCCTGGTCACGGCCGGGCTCGACGAGGCCCGCATCGCCCGGGTGGTCGGTAAAGCCGCCACCGAACCGCTCCTGCCCGACGACCCGGCAGCGCCGACCAATCGCCGGATTTCGATCATCATCCTGTCGTCCCGGGCCGAAGCGGCGGACCGGCCGGTCCAAGAGGCCGCCGCCCCGTGATGATGCGAACCGGACGAAAGTTGCTTTCCGTCTGGTGCGCACCACGAATTTCATGATTTGGGCGTTCTTGGACCAATCGGACGGAAATCAGCCGATTGATCCGGACCACTGGCGATCCCTATCGCAGGCCGCTCGGGGCATTGGCCGCAGGCGGGCCGGCTCCCCAGGCGTCTAGATCACACGGTTCAGCGGATGGACCTCACCGTCCCGGATCTTCCCCGTACCGATCCGCTCATTGAACCGGGCCAGCGCATCGCCAGCCATATGCGCTTCCCACAGCTCCCGGCTCTCCCATTCCTCGACAAAGACGAGAACGTCCGGTTTGTCCGAGCCCCGGTAGAGATCGTATTGCAGGCAGCCCGGCTCCTCGCGGACCTCCTTGACCAATCGTTTCATTTCGGCGACCAGGCCTTCCGCCTCGCCTGGCTCAGCGTTTATTCGGGCCACGATCTTAAGCGTTTCGGCCATTTTTTTACTCCCGTTGGATCGCTTGGCGATAGCTGCTGGATGGCTGCAGTGATCGTGAAAAATGTTCCCGATGATCGCCACGTTCCCCTAGCGAAAAGCGGGCTCGTCAAAGCTTCGGAGTTTTCGCGAGTGGAGTTGTTCCGGGCCTGCCTCGCGAAGGATCCGGCAGGTCTCGATGCCGATCTCCAGATGCTGGCTGATCCGCTGGCGGTAGAACGCGTTGGCCATGCCCTTGAGTTTCAATTCACCATGGAGCGGCTTGTCGGACACGCACAAAAGCGTGCCGTAGGGCACCCGGAAGCGAAAGCCGTTGGCGGCGATCGTGGCGCTCTCCATGTCGACGGCGATCGCCCGGCTTTGGTTGAGCCGCTGATAGAGTTCGCCGTAGCGAAGTTCCCAGTGTCGGTTGTCGGTGGTGGCGACAGTGCCCGTCCTCATCCGGGTCTTGAGCTCAATACCCTTGGCCTGGGTCACCGTCTCGACCGCCTGCTGCAACGCCACCTGCACCTCCGCGATCGGCGGCACCGGCACGAACTGAGGGAGATCCGCGTCGAGGACGTGGTCATCGCGGACATAGCCATGGGCCAGAACGTAGTCGCCAAGCTGCTGGCTACGGCGAAGCCCGGCGCAGTGACCGAGCATCAGCCAGACATGGGGTCTGAGCACCGCCAGATGGTCGGTCATGGTCCGAGCGTTGGACGGGCCGACCCCGATGTCGACCAGGGTGATCCCGCGCCCGTCGGAGCGCACCAGGTGATAGGCCGGCATCTGCGGCAAGTGCTGGGGCGGTTCGCCCCGGGGCCCTTCCAGCGACACGCCGGCCCGTTCGGTGACGACGTTGCCCGGCTCGACAAGGGCCACGAAATCCTCGGTCGTCCCGCCGCTGGTCCGGCCGTACTCGATGAACCGCTCGACATAACGCTGGTAGTTGGTGAGAAGAATGAAGCGCTGGAAGTAGTTGGGCGCGGTCGCCGTGTAGTGATAGAGCCGGTGCAGCGAATAATCGATCCGCTCGGCGGTGAACAGCGCCAGGGGCTGGATTGACCCGGAACCGCCCCGATTGACCCCATTGGCGATATCGTCGCTGGTCCGCTTCAGATCGGGCAGCGTGAAACGCTCCAGCATCGCCGCGACCCGCTCATTGGCGAGATCCGTCGCACTTTCCTCGACCACGAACGGCAAGGGGATAGGCTCGGCGCTCTCGCCGACGATGACCGGAACTTTGTGATGATCGATGAGCCGGCCCAGCTGGTCGGTCAGATAGTGGCGGAACAGATCGGGCCGGGTGACGGTGGTGCCGTAGAGACCGGGATCGAGCAACGCGCCGAACGCCAGCCGCGCGTCGATGTTGAGACGTTCCGCATCGACGCCGAGACCGACGAAGGGGTAGGTGGCACTCCGGACATCGACCTGAAAGGTCGGATCGTCCGCGAACGAACGAAAGGCATCACGGATCTTGCTCCGGCCGTGCTCGTAGATGGCGGTAATCCGTTGGACCGCATCAGCCGCGTCGTGAAACGCCTCGACATTGACCACACCATGACGACGAAACGCTTCAATCAGTCGGTCGTCCATCGTCCAGCGCTCCTTGTTCTCGGGCCCACGCGGTGTATCACAACGGACCGAGCCCACAACCCAGCCGAGCTTTTCGTCAGTCGCCATGGTCCAGCCGATCCTGAGCCTCAACCAAGCCCGCGTGGCGTTCGGTCCCAAGACCGTATTCGACGGTATCGAAGCGATCATCCGGCCCAGGGACCGCATCGCCTTGGTCGGCCGCAACGGTGCCGGCAAATCGACATTATTGGCGGTACTTGCAGGCCTGATCGAGCTGGACGGGGGTGAGCGGAGCGTCGCTGGCCGCAGCCGCATCGGCTATCTGCCTCAAGCCCCGAGCCTCCATGGCTTTGCCACCGCCGGCGCTTACGTCGAAGGTCCTCACGGCGAGGACGGGCTTGCGATCGAGAGCCATGTCGCCGCGGCCGCTCTGGAGGAGATCAGCATCGATCCCAACCGATCGACCACCGGGCTCTCCGGTGGTGAGGCACGCAAAATCGCGCTCGCCCGGGCGCTCGCCGCTGATCCGGACGTGCTTCTCCTGGACGAACCGACCAACCATTTGGACATCGAGACGATTTTGTGGCTGGAGCGGCGGTTGGAGGCCGGCCGAGCCGCCTTCGTCGCCATCAGCCATGACCGCGCCTTCCTGGGCAAGCTCGCGAAGTCCTGTTGGTGGTTGGAACGGACCCGGCTGATCCCGCTGGCCCGTCCGTTCCACGAACTGGACGAGGCGATCGCCGAGACCTTGGAGCAGGAAGCCCAGGCCACGGCCAAGCTGGACAAGCTGATCGCCCAGGAAACCCACTGGTCCCGCCACGGGATCACCGCCCGCCGCAAACGCAATCAAGGAAGGCTCCGCCATCTCGACGATCTCCGCAACGAGCGGGCCTCGCTGCTGCGCCCCGCCGGCGAGGCCAAGTTGGCTGTGGAGCGAGGTGAAGCGAGCGGCCGGGTGGTGATCGAGGCCGACGCCGTTTCCAAAGCCTTCGGCGAACGGGTGATCGTCGAGGATTTTTCTCTCCGGGTTTTAAGGGGCGACCGGATCGCGCTGGTCGGGCCCAAAGGCGCCGGCAAGACGACGTTGATCCGCATCCTCACCGGCGAGATCGAACCGGACAGCGGGACCGTCAAACGCGGCACCAAGCTCACGATCGCGCGCTTCGAGCAGGGCCGGGAAAGCCTGGATCTGGACGCGACACCTTGGTCGGTTCTTTGTCCAGACGGCGGCGACACCATCACCGTGGGCAGCCAATCCCGCCACGTGGTCGGCTATCTGAAGGATTTTTTGTTCGAGGAGCGCCAAGCCAAGCTTCCGGTCAAGAGCCTTTCCGGCGGTGAGCGGAGCCGGCTTCTCCTGGCCCGGATCCTGGCGCGCCCCGCCAACCTGCTGGTGCTCGACGAGCCGACCAACGATCTGGACGTCGAAACACTCGACCTTCTGGTGGATCGGCTCAGCGACTATGACGGCACGTTGCTTCTCGTCAGTCACGACCGGGATTTCATCGACCGGCTGGCAACGGCGACGATCGCCTTCGAGGCGGGCGGTCGATTGTCGGTCTACGCCGGCGGCTACCGGGACATGGTCGCTCAGATCACATCGCCGACCGAAGAGCCGGCCGAGGACGAGCCGAAGAAGGCCGGCCCGAAAACCTATACGACGCCGGGCAAGGAAGTGCGCCGTCAACAGCGGGAACTGGAGAAGGCCGAGAGAAAGTTGGCCCGCCTCCAGGCGACAATTGCAAGCCTGGAAGCGAAGCTTTCGGACATGACGCTTTTCGCCCAGGATCAGAACGCCTATGAGAATGCCGCCCAAGATCTGGACCGAACCAGAAGTGCCCTGGCCGAAGCTGAGGATCAGTGGTTGATCCTGGCTGAAGCGACCGAAAACCGTTCGACCGGCTGAAGCCGGCCCGTGGGCAGCCCTGGGGGAGACGCCATTGAAGCACTTTTCTGAGATCTACGCGCTCGCGGCGACACGCAAGGGCGGCGAAACGGCGCTGGAGACCCTGCTCGCGGACAGCTATTTCCCGACCCGAACGACGGCCGAACTCGAGAGCCTCGGCGATGATCGCTACCTCTCGGACATCAGCCGCCGGGTCTTCCAGGCGGGCTTCAACTGGAAGGTTATCGACAACAAGTGGGACGGCTTCGAGGAGGCGTTCGACGGTTTCGATCCGCGGCGCTGGCGGATGATGACCGACGAGGATCTGGACCGGCTGCTGGCGGACGAGCGGATCGTCCGCCATGCCAAGAAGATCCTCTCCGTGCGCGACAACGCCCATTTCCTCTGCGAGCTGGCCGATGAGCATGGCAGCGCCGCCAAGGCGATCGCCCGCTGGCCGGCCCGGGACTTTGTCGGCCTGCTCACGCTGATGAAGGAGAAGGGCAGCCGGCTCGGCGGCACAACCGCCCAATACATGCTCCGCGGCATCGGCAAGGACAGTTTTCTTCTTTCAAAGGACGTGGTGAGCGCACTGATCCGCGAGGGTGTCGTCGACAAGGCGCCGGGCTCGAAGAAGACGCTTCGCCAAGTCCAGGACGGGTTCAACCACTGGCTCGAGCAGGGCGGTGGATCGCTGACCCGGATCAGCCGGATACTGGCTATGTCCACCAGCGACTGAGCTTAGACGGCGCCACTGATCTGGCTCACTGCCTGATCGGCGACGTCGCGAAGGACAGCGCCATCATAGCCGGCCTTGGCCATCACTTTCAGACCCATGTAGGTGGCGACCAGATGGTCGGCCGACCGATCCGGCAGGTCGCTTGTCCGTTCGGCAGCGAGCCGGCCGGCAATTGCCCGTCGAAGCCGGTCGAGGGCGCGGCGCACTCGGGTCGCGACCTCCGGATCTTCGGGCGCCAGATCGATCGCCGCGTCGCAGACCATGCACCCCCTGGCTCCAGCGGCAAGCGATGCTTGGTCGACCGCGCGACCGAACATCATCGCCACGCCGTCGCGAACATTGTCGCCGCGCGAGACCGTGTCCACCGCCTCGCCCATCTCCACCTGTGTGTAGTGATCGAGCGCAGCCAGGTAGAGCCGGCGCTTGTCGCCGAACGCGTTGTAGAGGCTACCGCGCCTGAGACCGGTGGCGGCCTCCAGATCGTCGGTGGCGGTGCCCTCATAGCCATTCGACCAGAACAGCTCCATCGCCGCCCTGAGCACGGCATCCTGGTCGAACAATCTTGGTCGTCCCATGCCCGGTCTCCTTAAATGATTTTGGTACACGGATACAAGAACTTTCGGGAACCGCCAAACCTCGCGCCGCCGTGATGGCAGTGATTATTGAACGCTCATACCAAAACAACATATTCGTTGGTGTCAAGCGAGCCACCCGAGCAATGTGGCCCGTTTTGGTACGAAAGTTCAAATTTAATGGAGACTGCTGCCATGGCCAACCAAGCCACCCCAATCCTCGACCAGCTGCCAGTGTCGATCGAGACGCTCGGCGAGCAGGTGTCCAAGATCGGCGTCCACACGATCTTCGCGACGCTGGCGATCATCTATTTCTGGTTCGGCGGCATGAAGTTCACGGCCTACGAGGCCCATGGACTGGTGCCGCTGGTCGAAAACAGCCCGCTGCTTTCCTGGATGTACGCGATCTTCTCGGTCCGAGGTTTTTCGACCTTTCTCGGCACCATCGAGGTGGTGATCGGGCTTTTGATCGTCGGCCGGATCCTGTCGCCCAAGCTCTCGGCCCTGGGTGGTCTGTTGTCCACCGGTCTGTTCGTCACCACGCTCAGCTTCATGGCGACCACTCCCGGTGTGTTCGAGGAGAGCCTGGGCTTCCCGGCAATTACCGTCGCCCCCGGCCAGTTCCTCTTGAAGGATATCGGTCTGCTGGCGGCCTCGATCTTCGTGCTCGGTCAGTCGCTCGTGGCGATGGCCCGGTCCGAGGATCGCTGATCCGAACATCCGACAATCCCTGGCGCCACGGAAGGCCTCCGCCCGTGGCTCTTCAGGCTCGCTCATCCTTGGGCGAGCCCATCACCACATAGGAGGTGATCGAGGTGACCTGGGGTAGTGTGCCGAGCACGTCTGTATGGAAAACCTTGTAGGCCGCAAGGTCGGCGACCTCGACCCGCAGCAGATACTCGATCGTACCGGTCACATTGTGGCACTCCAGCACCTCCGGCGATCGCGAAATCGATCGCTCGAAAGCCTCCTGAGAAGCCTTTGTGTGGTCCGACAGACCGACCGCGACATAGGCCGTGAAGCCGGCGCCGAGCGCGGCGCGGTCCAACACCGCGCGGTAGCCCTTAATCACGCCCGAACGTTCCAGTTCCTGGACCCGGCGCAAGCAGGCCGAGGACGACAAGCCAACCCGATCGGCGAGTTCCGCATTGGTCACACGGCCGTCGCCCGCAAGCTCACGCAATATTTTTTCGTCGATCGAGTCAATTTTCGCCATCTGTTGCAAAATTTTGCGTGCAGCCGCGAAGAAAGCAAGGTTCTTGTCCGAAAAATCGGACAATAGTGCGTGCATGAGCTACGAACTGTTCACCGCACTCGCCACCTTCTGCTTCGTGAGTTCGATCACGCCCGGGCCCAACAATCTCATGCTCATGGCGTCTGGCGCCAATTTCGGTTTCCGCCGCACCGGCCCGCTCATGCTGGGCGTGGGTCTCGGCTTCACCGCCATGGTCGTGCTGGTGGGTGTGGGCCTGGTCCAGGTCTTCGACGCCTATCCCATCAGCCACACCATCCTTCAGGTGGCGAGCGTCGCCTACCTCTTGTTTTTGGCCTGGAAGATCGCGACGGCGGCGCCGCCCAAAGATGCGACCCGCACCGGCACGCCAATCACCTTCGTTCAGGCGGCCCTGTTTCAGTGGGTCAATCCCAAGGCCTGGGCCATGGCGCTCACGGCGGTCACCATCTACGCCCCATCCCAAAGCCTCGCCGCGATTGCTCTGGTCGCCGTGATCTTCGGCGCGATCAATCTGCCGTCGGTCAGCACCTGGACGCTTCTGGGCCAGCAGATGCGCCGGCTTTTGACCAACCGGCCGAGGCTGCGGGCGTTCAACATCACCATGGCCCTCGGCCTGGTGGCCTCGCTCTATCCGGTTTTTCTTCGCTAGGGCTGTCATCGTTTTGTCGGTCGGACCGGCGTATCGCTGGACATCCGTTCAAGCGTTGGGCAGCCGATGAAGATCGTCACCTACAACATTCAATTCACCCGGGGCCGGGATCATCGCTTCGACCTGCCCCGGGTCGCTGCCACCGTCGAGGGCGCCGATATCATCGGTTTGCAGGAGGTCGATCGCTTCTGGCGGCGAACCGGCATGCAGGACCAGGCGGAGGCGCTGGCCGAGCATTTTCCGGGCTATTTCTGGTGCTTCGCCGGCGGCTATGACGTCGCCGCCGCTCTGCCGGATCCGATGCGCGCCGATGCGGCGAGCCGGGGCCGGCGCCGCCAGCACGGCAATATGGTATTGTCGCGCTGGCCGATCCTCTCGGCGCGCACCCTTCGTCTGCCGCGCGGCAAACCCGCGGTCTGGAGCCAGGACCGGGTGTTGTTGGAAACGGTGATCGACGCGCCGAGCGGGCCTTTGCGGGTTTACGTCACCCATCTATGCCATATCAGCCCGCAGACGCGGCTGCCCCAGGTGGACTACCTTGTTGATCTCTTGAAAACGCTGCCGATCGAAGGCGCCACTTGGAGCGGTGAGCACCCCGATCCCTCCTGGACCGACGGCGACGCCCCGCCGCCCTTCCCCGACACCATGATCCTGATGGGCGATCTCAATTTCTCGCCCGACGCGGAAGAATATGGTCGTATGTTCGGTGCCGACCTGGAGCTTATCGACAGCTGGAAAGCGCTCAACCGCGATCCGCGTGATCCGTCCGAATACTCTTTCCGTTCCGTTCGTCCGCCCGACAAGACCATCCGCATCGACCATATCTTTGTCAGTCAGGACCTGGCCAGCCGTCTAAGCTCCGGCTGGATCGATCAGGACGCCCAAGGTTCGGACCACTACCCCGTGTGGGTAGCGTTGCGCGACTAGAAGGACCGGAACCTCAAGACCCAAGTCGGCTTCCGAGCGGTTTCGCCCGCGAAGCGGCCGTCGGGTCATGCCTGTCTTTTGCGATGATAGGTCAATGCGCTGCGAATCAGCAGCCTCAGCTTGTCGGGCGACAGGTTGTCTTCGTCATGGAAATGGATTCCCCGGTTTCCTTCATAGACGAAATCGTGTGGAAAAATGCTTCGAAAGTCCGAAAGGATCGTGGTTTGGCAGTGGGTGTAGAGAGCAAAGCCGCCTTGTTTGGGAAGCCCTAGCCGGATCGTCGAGCCTGATTTGGTTTCCGGCGTCAGGTAAGCGGGTTGGCCCCACTTAAGCGTTTCTTCCAGCCCACCGACGCCAGGCTCCGTCTCGGCCGTATCGAAGATCAAAGCACGCAGAGTGAGCAGGCCGGTCCGCGCCGGCTCGGGGAACGACGCGAACGCGGCCTCGACATCGGGATTTTGGAAAGGCGGCTTGGCTTTCATGATGTCCCCGAAATCTTCGTCCTGGCAAGGCGCAACCCGCTTTACAGTAGGTCATCAAACCGCTCCCTTGCCGTTTGTCGGGCCACTATTCGCGGGCCAACCGGCGGATGCAAGGCGATGGATGCCCCGCCAGCTCCTGACGCGGAACGCCTCGGGCGATAAGATCGAAATGACGAAAACACCTCGTTCCGATCGAGGCAAATTATGGGAGCCGGAACTGAGCCATGCAGCCCCTGACATCCGAGGTTAAACAGGCGTTCCTCGAGAACGGTTACGTGATTTTGGCCGATCACCTCGAGCCGGACGAGCTGGCCCAGCTACGGGGGATTTGCGACGATCTCTTGGCGGAACCGCCGGACGATGATGAGGGCGGCAAGGGTCACGACATCGGCCGGGGCCACGATCGGCGCTTCCTGCGCCATCGCCATAAGGACAAGCCCGAACTCGCGTCGTTCGTCCTTGGCCCCGGGATGAGAGACCTGGTCTCGCCGGTCGTCGGCGCCCGTCCCCACCTCTTCAACGAGCAGTTCGTGGTCAAGGGGCCAAGAACCGGAGCCTCCTTCGCCTGGCACCAGGACAGCGGCTATGTCGGCTTCGGGCACAAACCCTATCTCACCGTCTGGATCGCTTTGGACGACACGACGGTCGAGAACGGCGCCGTCTACATTCTGCCCCGCGATCTGCGCCGGGATATGTCCGTGAGTGAGCACCGTCGGGATGAAGCGGGCAAGGAATTGGTAGGATATGACGGCGATGAGCCGGGCGTGCCGGCCATCGTCTCTGCCGGTTCGATCGTTTTGTTCTCGTCGGTCACCTTGCATCGCTCATCCGCCAACACGACCGCCAGGCCGAGGCGCGCCTTCGTCGCTCAATATTCGGGTGTACCGATCATCGATCCCATCACCCAAAGGCCGAAAACCTTCGCGACGCCCCTCTGAGCCTTTTTGTCCTTCGGAATATCGACCCGTGAGGCGCGGCGCCCATGGCCTATGATCGACGGTGTCCGCTTTGACCAAAAATGTCCGACTGGCGGTTGCCGGCGTTGGTCTGATCGGCCGGCGCCACGCGGCGATCGCCGCCAAAGACGCTTTGCTCTGTGCCATCGCCGATCCCTCACCTGCGGCCCGTGACGTCGCCCGCGGCTGCGGCGTCCCGCTTTATGGTGACGTGTCTGAACTGATCGCCGCTGAACGGCCCGATGGCGTGATCGTCGCCACCCCCAACCAGAGACACGAGGCGGATGGGCTCGCTTGCATCGAGACCGGGACGCCGGTGTTGATCGAGAAGCCGCTTGCCAGCACGGTCGGCGAGGCGGAGCGATTGGTGGCCGCGGCCGAGGCGGCCAAGATCGCTTTGCTGGTCGGCCATCACCGGCGCTACAACCCGTTGATCGACGCCGCCAAGTCGATCGTCGGCACCGGCCGGGTCGGCCAAATCCGGACGGTCAGTGCCCATTGCTGGCTACGCAAGCCGGACGCCTATTTCGGTGCCAGCTGGCGACGGACGGTCGGTGCCGGCCCGGTCTTCATCAATCTGATCCATGATATCGACCTATTGCTCCACCTGTGCGGTGACATCGATAGCGTTCAGGCGACCGAAGCGCTCTTGCGGCGCGGCGGGAGCGTCGAAGACACGGCCGCGGCGGTCTTGGTCTTTCGCAACGGTGCCATCGGCACGGTTTCCGTCTCGGACAGCGTTGCGGCACCCTGGAGCTGGGAGTTGACGGCCGCCGAAAACCCGGCCTACCCGGTCACAGACAGTTTCGCTTACATGATCGGCGGTACGGAAGCGTCGCTGTCGATACCCGATCTGTCGATCTGGAGCCATCGGGGCGAGCCCTCCTGGCATTCGGAGATGGTTTGTGACCGTATCGAGGTCGCGCGCGAAGATCCGTTGGTCCGCCAGATCCGCCACTTCGCCGCCGTGGCGCGTGGCGATGCCGCGCCGCTTGTCACCGGACGGGACGGGCTGAAAGCGCTCAAGGTGATCACCGCAATCAAGACGGCGGCCCGGACCCGGCAGATGCAGGCTCTTTAAGGCGAACGAACGGGAACGACGCTTCGGAGGGCTCTTCCCCGCTCACGTTGCCGCAGCCGCACCACCCACGCAGAGGCAGACGTCTGGGAGACGCTACGCAGGGCGCCGATTGACCCGCTCGAGCCTTGTCGGACGGTCGGTCGCCTCAGCGCTGAAGAAGATCGTCGATCAGGTCCTTCTTCAGTTTCATCTGTTCGTATTGGTTGCGGACGAATTGCATGGTGTCCGCGGCGTAGCTGGCCGAGCGGCCGTTAGCGAGGCTGGATTCAGCCAATTCGACCGCCATCCGGAGCATCACATAGTGGGGCGTCGAGAAATCGGCAGCCACGCAAAGCGCCGCCAGATAGCGGCGGTCCGAATTATAGACCAGCTTTCGGATCCGCTCGCGTTCCAATCCGGCATGGAACGATAAAGCCTGCTCGAACTTGTCGATCTCGCCGTCACGAAGAAAGCCCAAGACCGTCTCGTGGTCGAGTTCGCCGGCCAGATACTGTTCTCGCATATGCTGTTCGAGTTTCCGATCACTCTGTTCATGGGCGACGAGTGCGATCGAAGCCTTGTCCCGGGCGGCGCCGACGATACGCGCGGCTTCGTCCGGCTCCATCTTGCGCTTTTCGATCAGCTCCCACTGCAGGCGGTCGCCGATCAGACCCACCAGCTCCTCGACCAGCTCGTAGGGCAGGTCCGGACGGCGAACCACACGGTCGCGGATCGCATCATGCTCCGAATAGTCATCGACCACCCGCTGCATGGTCTTGGTCGAGAGCTTGGCCTTGTGGTTACCGACCAGGCGAAACACGACCTCGCTTTCACCGGTGTCGACCAGGGCTTCCGACACGGCCTCGGAGATGTTTTCGCGGCCGGCGACGGCCAGCGCGTACTGCATCGCATTGGTGCGCACGACGTCGACCAGATCCTCGTCCGTGAGCAGCGGACTGTTCTGCAGGATCGGCGCGGCCACGGAAATGTGGTCGTGGGCCAGCGCCTTGACCGCCGGCACCGGCAGGTTCGAGCTCATCGACACCTCTTCGGCGAGCGCGGCCCGAACCTGGCCCTCCACGTCCTTGAGCAGCAGATGAAGGATCGCGTCGCTAAGGTCTTTGTGGCCGCCCTGGCTCAGCTCGTCATATTGGCTGCCGAACTTGCGGGCGATGATCGCCCGGGCCTGGGGCGAGCTGTCGCCCTCGAGCGCCCGGACGTCGGCGACGGTCAGCGCCTTGTCGGTGGCGGCCTGGGCCATCATCTGACGGCGGCGCCCGCCCGCCGCCGGCGCTTGCGCAACCGCGAGATTGTTCGATGTGCTCATGCTCTCGACCGGCTCCCAACCGGCGCCAGGGGCGCCCGCGATCCGCTTATGGCAAAGGAAAAGCCAGCCCAACTTACCCGGACCTCGTTAAAGGAGCGTTGACAGAAAGACCGGCGATGCGCTCCATCCTGCTCCATGCTCTCGGAAGCCACGGTTCGGATCACGCGAGGGGTGTGTCGCCATCTTCGGGCCCACGGGCTCGCGGTCCTGCCGGAAATGGTGCTCGCCAATCACAGGCGGGCGGACGTGGTCGGCGTCGACGCCCGGGGCGCGATCACCCTGGTCGAGGTCAAATCGGGCCATCCCGATTTCGCCGCTGATCGGAAGTGGACCGACTATCTGACCTACACGGACCGGTTTTTCTTCGCGGTCGACGAGGCGTTCGACCGAGGAAGGCTGCCTGATGCGGTTGGCATTTTGATCGCCGACGGCTTCGACGCGGAGGTCGTGCGCGAGCCCGAACCGACACCGCCGCTCACCGCCGCCCGGCGCAAGGCGATGCTGATCACCTTCGCCCGGCAGGCGGCTCTAAGACTGCAGTCGCAAGTCGATCCGGAAGCGTCGCTGAACTGGCCGGGCTAGTCGTGATCCAGCGGCTCAATCGCCCTCCAAAAGCCACTCCTCGACCAAAAACCGGGCAATCGAATCCGGACGTGGCAGGATGATCGGCCGCCGAGCCTCGTCGAGCAGAACGCGTCTTTCATACCAGCCGGCATCGGCCAGTTCCTCGGGATCGACCGTCAGCTCGCGCTCCAGTGCCCGCGCCCGAAAACCAACCATGAGGGAGGCCGGAAACGGCCAGGGCTGGGACGAGCGGTAGGTCGTATCGGTGATGGCTATGCCGACCTCCTCCAAGACCTCCCGGGCAACCGCCTCTTCCAGACTTTCGCCCGGTTCGACGAAGCCTGCGAGGGTGGAATACATGCCTTTGGGGAAACGCGGATTGCGGGCGAGCAGGCAGTGTTCGCCATGGGTCACGAGCATGATGACGGCCGGGTCGGTGCGTGGAAACTGCGGCCGTCCACAGGCCTTGCATCGGCGCCCATGGCCGGCATCGACGATCTCCGTCGCGCCACCGCAGATGGGACAAAAGCGGTGACTGTTATGCCAATGGGCGAGGCCTCGGGCGTAGGCCGCGAGCCCGGCATCGGTCCGCGTGAGCCTGGGTCCGATCTCGCGAAGCTCGAAAGCGGTCTCGTCCTCCTGATCGTCACCCAGGAGCGCGAACACGGCGCGGCCCTCGTCTTCACCCAAGAAGGAGGCCTCGGCGGTAATCTCTCCTCCCATTTCGGCAACTGTCCAGCGGACCAGTTTTAAGCCGTCGCCTCGCTCGGCGACCTGAAGCCGCGTGCCCCTCAGGATCACCAATTCACTGTCTGAATGGCGCCTTTTTTCTTCGAGCCAGGCCGCATCCTTTCGCCGTTCGGCGGCCCGGGCGAAACCGGCGCCAGCGTAAACATGGGGTGGAGCGTTAATCGGCCTGACCATCGATTTCCTGTTCGTTAAGTCGGACAAAGTCGGTCCCGATTGCCACACGCACCTTGCACGCGGCGTTCCAATTGCCAATAGTTGGGTTGGAGAGTTGGCGCGGACGGTTCCCTCGCCAACCCGGTCAGGTCCGGAAGGAAGCAGCCGTAACGAGTTTCGAACCGGGTCGCATCCCAACTCTCCACCCGGTTTTCCCGCCCCGGCGCTGATCGATGACACGCTTGCCCCGCTCTTCCGCCGTCGCCCGTCCTGCGGCGTGACCGAAAGCCCCCCACCCTATCGGGTTCTGGCCCGCGCCTATCGGCCGCAGCGCTTGTCGGAGTTGGTCGGCCAGAACGCTTGTGTCCGAACGCTGACCAATGCGTTCAAAAGCGGCCGCATCGCCCATGCCTTTCTGCTGACCGGCATCCGAGGCGTCGGTAAGACCACGACCGCCCGGATCATCGCCCGGGCGCTCAATTGCGTTGGCCCGGACGGACAAGGCGGGCCGACGCCCGAGCCTTGCGGTTTTTGCGAGCCCTGCGTCGCCATCGCGGAAGACCGTCACATCGATGTAATCGAGATGGATGCGGCAACACGCACGGGCATCGACGACGTTCGCGAGCTCGTGGAATCGGTTCGCTACGCGCCCGGCTCCGGCCGCTACAAGATCTATATCATCGACGAAATCCACATGCTGTCGGAGAAGGCCTTCAACGCGCTCCTCAAGACCTTGGAGGAGCCACCGCCGCACGTGAAGTTCGTCTTCGCCACCACGGAGATCCGCAAGCTGCCGGTGACAGTCCTGTCGCGGTGCCAGAGGTTCGATCTGCGCCGGGTGGATCTGGCCGATCTGACCCGCCATTTCGCCGCGATCGCCGAAGATCAGGGGATCGAGATCTCGACGGGCGCGCTTGAGCTCATCGCCCGGGCCGCGGACGGTTCAGTGCGGGATGGGCTGTCACTCCTGGACCAGGCGATGACCTTGGCCGAGGGCCGGATCGAGCGCAAAACCGTGGTCGATATGATGGGTCTCGCGGACCGCGACGACAGCGTGACCCTCTTGGCAGCGCTCGCCGACGGTGAGATCAAGATCGCCCTCGACCGCCTGGCTGGAGCTTACGCTCAGGGCCAGGATCCGAGCCTGGTCGTCCAGGATCTTCTGGCTCTGGTCCACGAGCTGACCCAGGCGCATGTGGGCGAGCGCGCCGAAACCAGAGATCCCGACCTTCGAGACCTCATGCAAAAGCTGGGTCTGGCGGAGCTTTCCCGCGCCTGGCAGATGCTGCTCAAGGGTCTGGAGGAAGTGCGCACCGCGCCCGATCCGCTGGCCGCCGCCGAGATGCTTTTGGTGCGGCTTGGCTCGGCCGCCAAACTGCCGCCTCCGGATGCCCTGATGCGCTTGATCCGAGATCAAGAGATGACGACCGCGAGCGCCACCTTATCGCGCGAGACGGAGCCGGCGGCGCCTATTCCGGTTGCGAGGTCCGAGGTCCCGCTTGAGACCGCGACGATCGAGGCTACGGGCCAGGGCGGAGCGGATGAGCGACCCGCCGAGCTGCCGTCGATGCCCCAGAACCTTGATGAGGTCGTGACACTTTTGCGGCGATCGCGGGAACCGATGCTGGGGGCTTACGTCCGGGAAAGCGCGCGGGTCTTTCGTTTCGAGCCTGGACGGATCGAGCTTCGCTGGAACCCGGGCGTCCCGAACGATATTGACAGGCGCTTGCAGCAGGTCCTGGGTCAGGAGACCGGGCGCCGCTGGGTGGTCGTCGCGGCGGAAGGTCCCGGTGGGCCGGAGACGCTCGCCGAGCGTGACCGCAAGCGACAGCATGAACGACTGAAAAAACTGCAAGACCACCCGGAGGTCAAAGCGGTTCTCGAAAAATTCCCCGGCGCCACCATTCTTGGTTTCGCGACCGAACCGGAGGACCAACCGGTGGCTCCCCCATCAGCAACGGGATCGACAGATCGATGAAGAATATCGGCAACATGTTGAAAGAGGCCCAGAAGATCCAGCAGAAGATGGCCGACATGCAGGCCAAGCTGGGCGATCTGGAGATCGATGGCGCCGCCGGTGGCGGCATGGTCCAGGCGACGATGAACGGCAAGGGCGAGCTTCGCCGGCTGAAGATCGACCCGTCGCTGGTCAGCGCCGACGATGTTGAAGTTCTGGAGGATCTGATCGTGGCCGCCGTGGGCGATGCCAAGAGCAAGGTGGAGAGCACCGTTCAGGACGAGATGGGCAAGCTCACCGGCGGCTTGCCGTTACCGCCGGGCATGAAGCTGCCGTTCTAGCGGCCATCCGGAGCACTGACGAAAACCGATGGCGTCGCGGGATCTGAACCGCTTGATCACGCTGCTGACGCGCTCGCCGGGCCTCGGTCCGCGCTCGGCGCGACGGTTGGTACTTCATCTCCTGCAGGATCGCTCGGCCCGGCTCGATCCCCTTATCGCGGCGCTCCAGGCGGTCGCCAGCCGGGTGATGACCTGCACGGTTTGCGGCAATCTCGACGAGCGCGATCCCTGTTCGATCTGCGCGGACGCGGAAAGAAGCCCCGCCGAGATCTGCGTCGTCGAGGGGATCGAGGATCTTTGGGCCTTCGAAAGGTCATCGGTCTTTCGCGGGCGCTACCACGTGCTGGGCGGCACCCTTTCGGCGCTGGACGGTGTCCGACCGGACAATCTCCGGATCGATCGCCTGCTCGACCGGCTGGCGCCGGGCAGCGGGGTGAAGGAAGTGGTGATCGCCCTTGGCGCGACGATCGAGGGGCAGACAACGGCGCACTATCTACGCGACCGGATTGCGCCGCTCGGTGGCGAGGTGACGCGGCTGGGCCACGGCGTTCCGCTGGGCGGCCAACTCCCCTATCTTGACGAGGGCACCCTGACGGCGGCCTTTCGGGGACGACAGCCCGTCTCCTCATGACCGACCGGGCCTTGACCAAAACGGCCAATCTGAGCGACCAACCGTCCATGAGCCTCAGAACCATCCTCATAGCGCCGCATCCGGTGTTGAAACGGCAAGCCGAACCCGTCTCGGCCATCGACGGCGAGCTTCTCGCCCTCATGGACGACATGCTGGAGACGATGTATGCCGCGCCCGGCGTGGGCCTCGCCGCGCCGCAGGTGGGCGTCGAGAAGCGCGCCGTGGTGATCGACGTTGGCGGCAAGGAAACCCCCGATCCAATCTTCCTGATCAATCCGGAGATCATCGCCTTCGGCTCGGAAACGGAAGTCGCCGAGGAGGGTTGTCTCAGTCTGCCCGACCAGTTCGCGGATATCGAACGAGCGCAGCAAGTCCGGGTTCGCTACACCGACCGCGAAGGAACCTCTCACGAGATCCACGCGGAAGGCCTTCTGGCCCGTTGCCTTCAGCACGAGATCGATCACCTGGACGGCATCTTGTTCGTCGATCATCTGTCCGCGCTCCGTCGATCGATGATCTTGCGCCGATTGAAGAAGAGCCAGCGGACGAAGCGGTCGGCCTGACGAGGCCCGGAGGTACCCGCCATGCGCGTCCTGTTCATGGGCACCGCGGATTTCGCGCTTCCCGCCCTGGAACGGCTTCACCACGAGCCGTCCGTCGAGCTCGCCCTGGTGTTGAGCCAGCCGCCGAGGCCGGCCGGACGCGGCCACAGGGACCGAAGGACGCCGGTCCACGAGAAGGCGATCGAGCTCGGCCTCGCGGTCGAAACGCCGGTGAGCCTGCAGGGGCCGGAGATCCAGGCGCGCCTCGCCGGGCTCGAGTCAGATTTAGCCATCGTCGCGGCTTACGGGCTGCTTCTGCCCCGGAGCGTTCTCGACACCCCACGGCTCGGCTGCATCAACGTCCACGGCTCGCTGTTGCCGCGTTGGCGCGGTGCGGCACCGGTCGAACGCGCCATCATGGCCGGCGATTCGCAAACCGGAGTTTGTCTGTTCCAGATGGAAAAGGGCCTCGATACCGGTGATGTTTTCGTCTGCGCCGAAACCGGTATCGGTCCGCACGAAACGGGACCGGACCTTCGGGCCCGCCTCGCCGAATTGGGTGCCGACCTCCTGACGCACCTGTTGCCAAAGCTCGCCGACGGCTCGGCGACGGCAACCCCCCAGGCACGCGAAGGCGCGACCTACGCCCATAAGATCGAGCGCCATGAGTTCGAGATCGACTGGCATCGATCAGCCGTCTCGATCCAACGACAGATCCGGGCCTTCCATCCTCAGGCCTGGACAACCCTTGGCCCCGATCGTCTTCGGGTGCTGAGCGCGTCCTTCAGCGATCGTCAAGGACCAGCGGGTCAGGTGGTCCTTGATCCCCTGACCGTCGCCTGTGGCGCCGGGGCACTCTGTCTCGAAACCATTCAGATGGCGGGCAAGAAGGCGATGGCGAGCACGGATTTCCTGCGGGGCCGCCAGGTTCCAGTCGGCACCATGCTTGGCTCGGGCTGAACTGGTGCACCGATACTTTCTCTGGGTCGAATATCGGGGCGACGCGTTCTACGGCTGGCAGCGCCAGGAGCAGAGGCCGAGCGTTCAGGGCGCGATCGAGGGGGCGATCTTCCAGTTTACGGGTGAGCGCGTGACCCTCCAGGCGGCCGGCCGGACCGACACCGGTGTTCACGCGCGGGCGCAAGTCGCCCACGCGGATCTTTTCCGTGCGCGGCCCATCGAGACCATTCGTTCCGCCCTCAACCATTTCCTCAGGCCGAAGCCGGTCGTCATCCTGGAAGCCCGGGAAGTCGATCTCACGCTTCACGCCCGGTTTTCGGCAATCAGGCGCCACTACCGCTATCTGGCCGTAGCCCGCCGGGCACCGCTCGCCCTCGATGAGGGTTTCGCCTGGCACGTGGCATCGGATCTCAATGTCGAGGCGATGCACGAGGCGGCCCAGAGCTTCGTCGGTCACCATGACTTCTCGAGCTTTCGGAGCGCGGACTGCCAGGCGAGATCACCGATGAAGACGCTCGATCGCTTCACCGTCCAGGCAGCGGGGGACCGTATCTCGTTCGCCTGCTCGTCCCGTTCGTTCCTGCACCATCAGGTGCGAAACATGGTCGGCACCTTGGTTCAAGTGGGTAGCGGGCGCTGGCCGATCGGCAAGGTCGCGGAGGTGATGGCGGCCAAGGACCGCCGGGCGGCCGGCCCCACGGCCCCGGCCCACGGCCTCACCTTCCTCGGCGTCGAGTACCCAAGGCTCCATCGTTTGGCGTCAGCCGAACCGGGCGATCGCGAGCCGGATGACCGAGCCGACCATGAGGTTGATGACGACCACACCGATCGCGCCCGAGGCCGTCGCCTGGAACGCCACCCTCGCCACGAACCAGTCGTAGAACAAAAGGAAAAGAGTGACGGCTAGAACGATCAGGTTGGCGAGCTCTTCCGGCAAATAGCGCGCGATCGTCAGGCTTGTGACCATCAGCGCGATTTGAATGACCGAGGCCCAATTGGCGACGATGACGTAGGGCACATAGTTTTGCTTCAGATCCATCAGAACGGCCAGAATGGCGGCGACGATCGGAAACAGCGTCCAATTCAACACGTAAGCGGTGCCGTCGGCCCAGAAAGAGCGCCCCTCCTCATTCGTCGGCGCACCGGCCTCGGCCTGCATGAAGACCATGGCGGCGTAGCCGGGCAGGACGATCAAAGCCGCGATAAACGACGTCCAAAAGCCCCTGAAGCTGACGTCGAACAGACCCAGTCCGCTTCGGTCCAGCCGCGCGATCAGATAGGCACCATACAGATATTGAGCAATGTCCTCACGGGTGGGGATCATGCTGGTCCCAAATAGGCATCGAGAATGGCGCCGTAGACCTTCGTGAGCTCCTCGAGCTCGTCGAGCCCGGCATATTCGTCGATCTGATGCATGGTGTGGCCGACCGCACCGACCTCGATCACCGGACAATAATCTTTGACAAACCGGGCGTCCGACGTGCCCCCTGAGGTGCTCAAACGCGGCGTTCGTCCGAGATTCCGTTGGATCGCGGTCTCGACCAGCGCCGCCAGATCGCCGTCACCGGCGAGAAAGGCTTCGCCGGAGATCTTGATGGTGAGCTCATGGTCCAGACCCGCCGCCTCGAGCCGGGCCCTCAACAGCCGCTCGAGGCTCGCACCCGTGTGGTGGGGGTTGAAGCGAATGTTGAAGGCGATCCGGACAGTCGCGGGGATCACGTTGGTGGCTTGGTTGCCGACATCGATCGAGGTCAGCTGAATGTCCGACGCCTGGAACCGTTCATAGCCCTGGTCCAGGGGCGCGTTTAGAAGATCGTTGAGAAACGCCGCCGCCTTGTGCAGCGGATTGTCGGCGAGTTCGGGATAGGCGGTGTGGCCCTGCCTGCCTCGGATCTCCAACAGACCGCTCAGCGAACCCCGCCGGCCAACTTTGACCCGATCGCCGACCTTGAGAGCGGAGGTCGGCTCGCCCACCAGGCAGATATCCGGCACCTGGCCGTTCTGCGCCGCCCACGCCATCAGGTCTGTTGTGCCGTGAAGGCCCGATCCCTCCTCGTCACCGGTGATCAGGAGCGAGACGGACCCCTGGGGCGAGTTCCGGGCCCTCGTCTGACGCTGGGCTATGGCGGCGATGAAGCAGGCAATGCCCCCCTTCATGTCGCAGGCGCCCCGGCCATAGAGCCGCCCGTCGGCCACGTCGCCGGCGAAGGGGTCGTGGCGCCAGGCGGAAGCGTCGCCCGCCGGCACAACGTCCGTGTGGCCGTTGAACCCTATGTGGGGAGCGCCGGTGCCGAGACGCGCGTGCAGGTTTGGAACAGCGGCCTCATCGTCGCCGAAAGAGAGCGCCTTGGTATCGAAACCCAGCTCGGAGAGCCAGCCTCCGATCAGATCGATCGCCCGGCCATCGTCCGGCGTGACGCTCGGTATCCGAACCAACTCTTTCAGCAACTCGACCGGATCGGTGAGCCGCATCAATCCCGTAACAGTTCATTGATCGAGGTCTTGTCTCGGGTGCGGGCGTCGACCCGCTTGATGATCACGGCGCAATAGAGCGAAGGCCCGGCTGAGCCGTCGGGCAAGGTCTTTCCGGGCAAACTTCCCGGAACCACGACCGAATAGGCCGGGACCCGGCCGACATGAACCTCGCCGGTGTTGCGGTCGACGATCTTGGTCGAGGCACCGATGAAGACACCCATTGAAAGCACGGATCCTTCCTCAATACGCACACCCTCGACCACTTCCGAGCGTGCGCCGATAAAGCAGTTGTCCTCGATGATGACCGGATCGGCCTGCAAAGGTTCCAAGACGCCACCGATCCCGGCGCCACCGGAGATATGGCAATTTTTACCGACCTGGGCGCAGGAGCCGACGGTGGCCCAGGTGTCGCCCATGGTCCCCCGGTCGACGTAAGCGCCGAGATTGACGAAGCAGGGCATGAGCACGACGCCCGGCGCGATGAACGCCGAACGGCGCACGACCGCGTGGGGCACAGCGCGAAAACCGGCCGCCCGAAACCGGTTCTCACCCCACCCCAGAAACTTGGACGGAACCTTGTCCCACCAGGTGGCGGCCCCAGGACCGCCCTCGATGACACTCATGTCGTTCAAACGAAAACTGAGCAGGACCGCCTTCTTCAGCCACTGATTGACCTGCCAGCCGGCAGCCGTCTTGTCGGCGACCCGGAAGCGCCCCTCATCCAGGCCCTCCAGCGCCGCGTCGACGGCATCGCGGACCGGGCCGTTCGTGCCGGGCCCGATCTCGCCCGATCGTTCGAACGCGTCCTCGATTGTCGTTTGGATGTCGCCGGCATGGTCGGTCATGGGGCCTCTCGACTATGGGACGCTCACGGTAGCCGGGCCGGGTGCGCTGTCAATCGCACTCGCTCCCTACGCACCACCTCTGGTAGAGGTTGCCCGACCTGATGAAGCGAGTGGCCCGAACCCATGACCTACCAGCCTCCGATCGACGACCTTCTATTTGCGCTTCGCCACCATGCGAAGCTCGGTGAGCTTTCCAACCTCCCGGGGCTAGAGGAGGTCTCGCTCGATCTGGCGAGCGCGGTTCTGGAGGAGGCGGGGAAGCTCGCGGCCGAGCAATTGGCACCGCTCAACTGGCCGGGCAACCTCGAGGGCGCGACGCTGGTCGACGGCGAGGTCAGGACGCCAGATGGCTTCAAGGAGGCCTATGGCCGTTTCGTCGAGGGTGGCTGGAACGCGCTGCCCTTTCCTGAAGAGATCGGTGGTCAAAACCTGCCCTGGGCGTTGAGCCTGGCCGTCGGCGAGATGTGGCACAGCGCCAATTTCTCGTTCGGCCTCTGCCCGCTTTTGACCCAGGCAGCGATCGATGCGCTGATCGCCCATGGCAGCGATCATCAGAAAAACATCTACCTGCCGAAGCTGGCGAGCGGTGTCTGGACCGGCACCATGTGTCTGACCGAACCCCAGGCCGGCTCGGATGTGGGCGCGCTGCGGACAAAGGCGGTTCGCGACGGTGAGCGCTACCGGATCACGGGCACGAAGATCTACATCACCTATGGCGAGCACGATTGGACCGAGAATATCTGCCATCTGGTCCTCGCCCGGACCCCGGACGCGCCCGCCGGCACCAAGGGCATTTCCCTGTTCCTCGTGCCCAAGTTTTTGCCCGATCAGAACGGTGATCCCGGCGAAAGAAATGATCTCCGTTGCGTCTCGCTGGAGAAAAAACTGGGGATCCACGCGTCGCCCACCTGCGTCATGAGTTTCGGCGAGAATGAGGGCGCGATCGGTTTTCTGGTCGGCGAGGAATGCCAGGGCATGCGGCTGATGTTCACCATGATGAACAATGCCCGGATCGCCGTCGGCCTCGAGGGTCTGTCGATCGCTGAACGCGCCTATCAGGCGGCGCTTGCTTACGCCAGGGAACGCCAACAGGGACGAAAAAACGGCGCGTCGATCGCGATCATCGAGCACCCCGACGTCCGCCGCCATCTCACCACCATGCGCGCCCAGATCGAGGCGATGCGGGCGATGATCGTCGAGCTCGGCGCCGAGATCGACCATGCCGAGCGGGCAGAGGATCCGGAAAGGCGCCGCCGCGCCCAGGCCCGGGTCGATTTGATGACGCCGATCGTCAAAGCCTGGTGCACGGATACAGCCTGCGCCGTCACATCTTCCGCGATCCAGGTCCATGGCGGCATGGGCTTCATCGAGGAAACCGGCGTCGCCCAGCATTTTCGCGATGCCCGGATCGCGCCGATCTACGAGGGAACCAACGGTATCCAGGCCTTGGACCTCGTGGGACGAAAACTCCGCATGGCCAATGGCCAGCTGCCCTGGCAGCTTTTCGAGGAACTGCGAGGCTAGCTCCGGGAGCTGGAACGTAGCTCGAGCGATCTGGTGCCGCCGCTTCGGGACGCGCTCGCCAATCTGGAAGCGGCGACCCGCTGGATGCAGGCCGATCACGGGGCCGACGATGAGGCCGAGGCCGCCGGCGCCGCGCCCTACCTTTCGCTGTTCGGCGCCACGGTGGCGGGCTTCACCCTCGCCCGCTCGGACCAGCGCGCGGCGGCCACGAACGATCGGCTTGCCGGCAACAAAGCCCGGCTGGCCCGCTTTTTCGCCCAGCAATTGTTGCCACCGGCGACAGCACTCCTGCCCGCAATCACGGCCGGCTCCTGGGTCTTGGCGCTGGAACCCTGAGACATGTTTCGCGCGATCGCGTTGCGGCTTACCGAAGAAAACAACTTTTTGGTGAGACGGTTTAAAAAACTTCAACCTCGGTTAACAGTTTTGCGCTATGTTGCGATGCAGCATCGGATCGGACCTGCACCGAGGCACCATGGTGACACTGCCCTGGCCCGCCTTTCAGAAGCTCAACGCTTCGAGGGCCCAGCATCTTGTCGCGCATTTGCTGCGGTTGGAACCGCATGATCGGCGGATGCGCTTTTGCGGCGTTGTGAGCGACGCCGCGATCCGGACCTACTGCCGTGATGTCGACCGCCCGGGCGATTTGATGGTCGGCTTCATCGCCGACGGCGCTCACCGGGGCATCGGCGAGCTGCGGCCGTTCAAGGGCCATGACGGTCTGTGGGCCTACGATCTGGCGCTCTCGGTCGAGCGCGCCTATCAGGACCGCCAGGTCGGCACCGAGCTGATGCGCCGGTTGCTGATCCTGGCGAAAAACCGCAACGCCAAGCTGGTCCGCATGCATTGCCTGCCGGAAAACGCGAAGATGCAGCGGATCGCCCGCAAGTTTCGGGCAGCCCTCTGCTTCGAGGACGGCTCGGTCGAAGCGCACCTGAAGCCGTCGTTTCCCTCTTGGGCCAGCTTCTGCGAGGAAGCGATCCACGACAGCCGAGCCCTCTCCCGCGCCTGGTTCCCCGCCTCGGTCCAAGCGGCTTAGGGCTGCAATCTGCCAATCCTTGTCGATCGGCGCGGACGCAGATCGATTCCTGTCGAGATCGGCCTAGGCCGTTTCCGACCACTCCTAAATCCGCCGTTCGGCTGCTGAGCACCTCCCATGAGGAAACCCATGGCAATGTCTACAACCGGCTGTTTCACGGACATGATCTGATCCTGCAACTCCATGGGTGGGACGAGGAAGGTCATCCCAATCTGGTGGACCGGTTCAAGGGGCCGCCGGGCCATGGCGTGTTGCTTTGGTTTCAAGTTTCCGACTTCGATGACGCCGTCGGCCGTGCCCGTGCCTTGGGTGCGGAGATCGTTCAGGAACCGGCGGTGAACCCTGAGTCCGGTGACCGAGAGATCTGGCTTCGCGATCCGGACGGCTACACGGTCGTGCTGTCCCATCCACAATAGAGCAGGAAGCGCGGAACGGCCTGGAGGCTTTAAGACGGACGCGTTAACGCGCTCCGTGCGGTTTCGACCTCATCTCTGTAGGCGCAGCCTTCCAGGTGATCATTGACCAGGCCCATGGCCTGCATGAAGGCGTAGACGGTGGTGGGACCAACGAATTTCCATCCCCGTTTTTTCAAGGCTTTGCTGAGCGCCACGGATTCCGGCGTCTTGCCGAGCGTCGAAAGCGTCGCGTGATCTAGCTTTTCCGGGCGGTTTTCCGGCGCCGGCTCGAACGACCAGAAAAACGACGAAAGGCCGCCGGCCTCCTCGACCAGTTCAACGGCGCGATTGGCGTTGTTGATCGTCGCCTCGATTTTTCCGCGGTGGCGGATGATGCCGGGGTTCCCAAGAAGCTTTTCGACGTTTCGCTCGTCGAAGCGCGCTACCTTCCGAAAGTCGAAGCCTGCGAAAGCGTCCCGAAACGTCTCGCGCTTTCTAAGGATGGTGAGCCAGCTCAGACCCGCCTGAAAGCCTTCCAGACAGATCTACTCGAACAGACGAAGATCGTCTGTGACCGGCCGACCCCACTCATCGTCGTGATAGGCGCGATAATCGTCGAGACCGCCGTGCCACCAGCAGCGCGCCTTGCCATCCTCACCGACGATCAATCCGTCCTCACACACCACTTGCTCTCCGTCTTGTTTCGGCGACCATAGCAGGGTGTCCTGACAATAGATGACAGGAGAACATTGATGCTGTGCGAGGACGAGGTCCGATCGAAACTGACCGGAGCACTCTCCGAGTGGCGTGTCGAGGACGGCCAGCTCAGGCGCGACTACCGGACAAAAAGCTACAAGGCGACGCTACTCACGGCCAACGCTATCGGCTTTCTTGCCGAGGCCGCCAATCACCACCCCGAAATGGTTCTGGGCTATCGCGAGCTCACCATTTCCCTGGTGACCCACGACGCCGGCGGCCTGACCGAGAAGGACCTGCAGCTCGCCGGCGAGATCGAGGTTCTCGTCAGCAAGGCCTGAGCAACATCATGGGCGCCGGCGCTCAGCGCTGATTGAGCGGCACGAAATCCCTCTTGCCCGGTCCCGTGTAAAGCTGGCGGGGGCGGCCGATCTTCTGTTCGGGGTCCTCGATCATCTCGTTCCATTGGGCCGCCCAGCCGACCGTGCGGGCGAGAGCGAAAATGGCCGTGAACATGGAGGTCGGGATGCCCATGGCCTCCAGGATGATGCCCGAATAGAAATCGACGTTCGGGAATAGTTTGCGCTCCTGGAAGTAATCGTCCTCGAGGGCGATCCGCTCCAGCTCCCGGGCGATGGCGAGCTTAGGCTCGTCAGCCTTGCCGAGCTCGGCCAGGACCTCGTCGGCGCTTTCCTTGAGGACGCCGGCCCGGGGATCGTAATTTTTGTAGACCCGGTGACCGAAGCCCATCAGACGAAAACTGTCCTCTTTGTCCTTGGCCCGGGCGATGAAGTCCGGAATCCGGTCCGGACTGCCGATCTCCTCCAACATGTTGACGACCGCCTCGTTGGCGCCGCCGTGGGCGGGACCCCAAAGGCTGGCGATGCCGGCGGAAATCGCGGCGTAGGGCGAGGCACCGGTCGAGCCGACCAGGCGAACGGTTGACGTCGAGGCGTTCTGCTCGTGGTCGGCGTGGAGAATGAAGATGCGGTCCAGCGCTTTGGCCAGCACCGGGTTGACCTGATAGGGCTCGCAGGGAACACCGAAGGTCATGTACAGGAAATTCTCGGCGTAGCTCAGATCGTTCCGCGGATACATGAACGGCTGGCCGACCGAATATTTGTAGGCCATCGCCGCGATCGTCGGCACCTTGGCCAGCAGCCGGTAGGTTGCGATCTTGCGGTTCTTCGGATCGTTGATGTCGAGGTCTTCGTAGTAGAAGGCGGACAGCGCGCCGACCATGGCGATCATCACCGCCATGGGGTGAGCATCACGGCGGAAGCCACGGATCAGATTGGTGATCTGCTCGTGGACCATCGTGTGGTAGGTCACACCCTTCACGAATTTGTCGAGATCCTCCTCCTTCGGCAGCTCGCCGAACAGGATCAGATAGGCCACCTCCAGAAAGTTGCAGTTCGCGGCCAGATCCTCGATCGAGTAGCCGCGGTGCAGCAAGATGCCCTCGTCGCCGTCGATGAAGGTGATCTTCGATGAACAGGCCGCCGTCGACGTAAAGCCGGGATCGTAGGTGAAGAGGCCCGTCGAGCCGTAGAGCTTACGGATATCGACCACGTCCGGCCCCAGCTCGCCGGACTGGATTGGAAACTCCCCAGACGCGTTATCGCCCCAAGACAAGGTCGCAAACTTGTTAGAGGTCTCGGTCATGGGCCAACTCCCGGTCGAGGACGGTTTGTTTCTGAAAGATCGTTAGAACGGCCGTTTTTGGCGCTGGAGATAGGATAACGCCGATCGCCGCCTTTGATGCTGCGATGCAAAATAGAAGCCCGCTCAGCAAGAATCAATTCGCTCGCCGGCTGCTGACGCCAGCGTGACGGTTCCCGGCGCCATCCGGCTCAGGGATCGAGGATCGGGTTTCGCCCCTCGAGCGCGTCTTGAAGCCGCCCTCGAACCTCTTCCAGGCCCAAAACCTCCATCACCTCGAACAGGCCCGGTGACGCGACCCGGCCGGTGAGCGCTGCTCTTAAGGGTTGGGCGATCTTGCCGAGGCCGACGCCCAATCGCTCCGCCAAGGCTCGCGTCTCGCCTTCGAGCGCCGCCGCCTGAAAGGGCTGATCTTCGAGATCTTCGAGAAAAGCCGCCAGCCGCGCCTTACCTTCCTCATCCAAGAGTTTCGCCGCTTTCGGCACCAACCCGAGAGGTCTCGCGGCGGCATAGATCTCGGCCGCATCGGCCAGCGCCAGCAAATCCTTGGCCCTTGGTTTGAGGTCGTCCATCCCGGCGAGGAGGCGGGCCTCGACCACGCCATCGATCCTGTGTCCTTTGGCCCGCAGATGGGGCTTGATCAGATCGACCAGACGTTCGTTCGAGCTCGCCCGAAGGTAATGCGCGTTGACCGCGGCGAGCTTGTCGAGATCGAGGCGCGCGGGTGAGCGGCCGACACCGTCCAGCCCAAACCACTGAATTGCCCGATCGCGGCTGATGATCTCATCGTCGCCATGGGCCCAGCCGAGCCGCAGGAGATAGTTGCACAGGGCTTCGGGCAAAAACCCCATCTCGCGATAGGCATCGACCCCGAGAGCCCCATGGCGTTTCGACAGTTTGGCGCCGTCGGGACCATGGATCAGCGGCACATGGGCGTGCACCGGTTCAGCCCAGCCTAAGGCCCGGTAGAGCTGGAGCTGCCGAAAGGCGTTGTTCAGATGGTCGTCGCCCCGGATCACATGGGTAACACCGCTATCGTGATCGTCGACCACTACGGACAGCATGTAGGTGGGCGTGCCGTCGGCTCTCAGCAGCACCATATCGTCGAGCTCGGCATTGGCGACGACCACACGCCCCTGCACCGCGTCCTCAATCACGGTTTCACCCTTGAGCGGCGCTTTCAGGCGGATTACCGGATCGACGCCCGCGGGAGCCTCTGCGGGATCGCGGTCGCGCCACCGGCCGTCATAGCGAAAGAAGCGGTTTTCGGCCTTCGCCTGCTCGCGCATGGCGGTAAGCTCGTCTGGCGTGGCATAGCAAAGATAGGCATGGCCCTGCTCCAGAAGTAAGCGGGCCACCTCCCCATGGCGATCACGGCGCTCGAACTGAAAGGTCGGTGCGCCGTCGGCTTCGAGACCGAGCCAGGTCAGGCCGTCGAAGATCGCGTCGATCGCCGCTTGCGTCGATCGTTTCCGGTCGGTGTCCTCGATCCGCAGTAAGAACCGTCCGCCGTGGTGGCGGGCGAAAAGCCAGTTGAAAAGAGCGGTGCGGGCGCCGCCGATATGAAGAAAACCTGTAGGCGAAGGAGCAAACCGTGTAACTACCGTCATAGTTGAGATAACCTGTGATTCGACGGGCCGTGAGCGATAGCACGATCGATATAGTCGCGAAATCCAAGAGCTTCGGCGCGGCGCTCGCCAGCTTCGCCAAAGCCCATGGCGACGCTCGTTTTCTCTGGCAGCGCCTGGCCATGGCGATCGCGGCTCAGCGGGTCCGATGGATATTGTGGACGCCGGTCGCCTACGCCACCGGCATCGCCTGTTATCTGGGTCTCCCGTTCGAACCGTCACCTTGGCTCGGCGCGGGCGCCGCGGGCCTCCTCGTTGTCGCCTGGCAGCGCTGGGGCCAATCCGACACGAGCGCTCGCATCTTGATCATTGCCGTCGGCCTGATCGCCGCCGGCTTCGTCGCGGCCCAGTGGCAGGCGCGCCTGGTCCAGGCGCCGATGATCGAACGCGCCGGCACTTTTTGGCTGGAGGGGCGGGTGATGAGCGTCGAGCCCCGCACCAACGGTCACCGGGTGGTGCTGGACGAGCTTGCCTTCGATCGAGATCCCCGGGAAGGGATACCGGATCGGGTCCGGGTCAGTGCCCGCGATCCGTCTTTCCAACCACGACCGGGCGACCGGGTTCGTCTGCGCGCCCGCCTGTTGCCCCCCTCCGGGCCGCTCGTTCCGGGCGGCTTCGACTTCCGCCGCTGGGCCTATTTTCAGAACTTCGGCGCGGTGGGCTACGCCATGGGCGGCGTAGAGACCCTGGCCCGTGACCCGGCTCCCACCAGCCGAGCCGCGCTGGATGGCTTGCGCCAGCGGCTGTTCGAACGCGTCACCGGCACCGTCGACGGCCCCGCCGGCGGGGTCGCGGCGGCTTTGCTGACCGGTTTGCGCGGCGCCATTCCGGACGATGTGTGGCTCGCCATGCAGGGCGCGGGCCTGGCCCACCTCCTGGCAATCTCGGGTCTGCATCTGGGTCTGATCGCCGGCACCACCTTCGTCGCGATCCGGGGCTTGATGACCCTGTCACCGAGCCTCGCCCTCAATCTGCCAATCCATAAAGTCGCGGCCGCCGCGGCCCTGGTCGTCGGTGCCGGCTACATGGCCCTTGCCGGCGCGACGGTGCCGACCCAGCGGGCATTTCTGATGACCGCGATCGTATTGGTCGGCGTCATGCTGGAGCGGGAGCCCTTGTCCCTCCGCCTGGTCGCCCTTGCCGCGCTTCTGGTCCTGACCCTTAACCCCTATGCACTCACCGGCGCGTCGTTTCAGATGTCGTTCGCGGCGGTGACCGCGCTGGTCGCCGTCTATGAACGCTGGCGGCTGCGAGCGCTCCGGGACGAAGATCCCGCCTGGTGGCACGCGCCTTTGATCTACGTCTTGGGTGTGGCTGCCACCACCTTTATCGCCAGCGCCGCGACCACGCCCTTCGCGGCCTATCATTTCCAGCGGGTCGCCAGCTACGGCGTTCTCGCGAACCTCTTGGCCGTACCGCTCACCGCCTTTTGGATCATGCCCGCTGGTTTGGCGGCGCTGCTCTTGATGCCGCTCGGCCTCGAAGCGTTGCCCTTGTGGATCATGGGTCAGGGGGTCGCGTGGTTGCTCGACATCGCGGCGGTAACCTCGGCCCTGCCCGGCGCCTATCTGCTGGTGAAACCGATGCCGTTGAGTGCCTTGGTTCTGTTCACGCTGACCTGCCTTTGGATGGCCTTTTTCCGCGGCCGGCTGCCGATGCTCGCCGCTCCCCTCCTGCTGCCCGCGATCCTCTGGTGGGTTTTGTCAGAGAGAGCGCCGATCTTGATCCATGGCGAAAGCAACCTGGCCGTGGTCAACACGGAGGGCCAGGGCGTGATGGTCTCCGACTGGTCGAACGACGGCTACGTGGTCCGCAATTGGCAGCGCTATTTTGGCGTCGATGAGGTGGCTACCTGGCCGGAAGTCGGCGATCCGGGCCCCTTGCGCTGCGATTATCTGGGCTGCGCGCTCCACCAGGAGATGCGGTCTTTGGCGCTGGCGCGGACGCCCGAGGCCCTCCTGCTCGACTGCGAAAGGGTCGAGCTCGTGGTCAACCTCACCTCCGAAGCACGCTGTCCTTACGGCGCGACGACCGTCACGAGGCGCGAGATCATGGATGCCGGAGGTATCGCCGTCCGGCCGGATGAGCCCTGGACCATCGAACCGTTGGATCCAGGCGGCGGGCACCGCCTTTGGACGAGACGCTGATCCGTCAACGGGCGCAGAAGATGGTAACCCGAAATTAACCAAGCCTGGCCAGATTGAACGCGCACCCGCCTCCAAAGGACCGCGTAGGCCATGGCGATCTCGACCCGCCTCAGCAAAATCAGCACCGCCCTCGGCATCGTCACCGTGGTGGCGCTCGTCGGCCTTCTCGCCAGCCTCGCCGGCGCCGATCACCGGCTTCAGTCGCTGCGCCAGGACGAGCGGAACCCGCTCGCCGCAGCCAGCCAAACCTTGTCGGTGGCGCTGGGCGACGGCGGTTTGATGGCCATGGAAGCTCAAGGCGGCAAGCGCGCTCAGGACGCCAGAAAAGGCGCCATCGAGCGGCTTGGCACCGCATTGAACGAATGGCGGGAAGTAGGCGGCGAGCCGATTCTGAGCGAGCGCATTGATGCTTGGCTGCGTGAACTCGAAGGCGCACCCCTGTCCAGCCGGGCGGACCGCCAGGCCCTGCTTCAGGAGTGGGATCTGATCAGCCGCGAGCTCGACCGCCAGACGCTCGCGGCCAAGGCCGCGCTGATCGACCGGCGGGGCAGCGAGTTGAGCCTGTTTCTGCATATCGCCATGGTCACCGGCACGGTCGTTGCCGCCCTGGCGATCGTCCAATCCCTCTTCATCGGCAGCTGCGTGCTGGCGCCGCTTCGCGGTTTCGTCACGGGCCTCGGCGCCGCCAATGACGAGCGCGGCACGTTTTTGGAAACCCTTGCCTGCCGGCGCAGCGAATTCGGTGCCCTGGCCCGCGCCTGCCGGGCGCTGATCGGAGACAACAGCATGCACGAGGATCTGAGCGTCATTCGCGGCGAGCTGGAAACCTTCGCCAGCGACATGGACGGACGCCACCGGTCGCTGACCCAAGCCCTGGCCGAGCTCCGGATCACGGTCGAGAACCAGGACACGGTACGGGACCAAAGCCAACAGCTGGTCAAGCTGGCCGGCAAATTGGATCGGCTCGAGCAAATCAGCGACCAGATGGTCCAGCTTGATCGGATGGGCGATCAGATCGGCCGCCTCGATCAAAGGTCCCGCGACCAAAGCGAAACCATCAAAGCCCTGGCCAGCCGCGAGCAACCAAACCACGACCCGCTCGTCGAGATGATCGGCCAACGCCTCGCCGGCGTCGAAAAGGCGATGACCGCGCTGGCATCCACCATGGAAAGTTTCTCCCGCGCCCAGAAAGAAGCGCTCGGCTCCGGGCGCGCCGGCTCGGTCGACCCTGTCGCCGCCGAGGCCACTTCGTCGAAACAACCAGAGGCCTCGGCCCACCCGGCGCGCCGTCGGACCAGTGACGCGGATAGCCAACTCCAGGTGATCGAGCGGATGCTGGTTCGGCTCGGCGGCGAGATCTCTGGCCCTGAGCCCCAAAGCACCGCCGATCGCCTGCGCGCGGTCGAAAAAGCCCTCGGTCAGCTTCAAGCCCGCAAGAAGGCGGCCAAGACGGCGAAAAGCGCGGCCTGACCCATCAGGCAGCGTTCAACAGGTCCGGCCGGATCTCACGGGCTCGGAATACTGTAGGTGCCAACCACGTGGGCGACGGGCTCGTTTTCGCCCTCCGGCGCGATCTCGACCTCGCCTATGGCAAGCCTCCGGCCGAGTTTGAGCAGATGGGTTCGGGCGATCAGATCGCCCGGAACCGGCCGTTTCAAAAAGTGAACGCTGAGGTCAGTCGTCACTGCCAGATCGACCTTGCCGATCTTGGAGAGGACCAGGCCGTAGAGCGCGATGTCGGCGAGCGCCATGATCGCCGGCCCGCAGATCGTGCCGCCGGGTCGGACCAGCAGATCCTGATAGGGCAGACGGACCTGGACGTCCCCCGGCTCGAAACGCTCCACCCGGCAGGCCAAAAGACCGACATAAGGCACGCCGGCCTTGGCCAATTCCTCGAACCCCGCAGCGTCCAGTTGCTCGCCCCGCAGCATGTTTATTCGATCCCACAAAGCTGTTGGTTCGGTGCCCCGCTGGACGACCGGCCACGGCTATGGGAAAAAGCGCCCTCTTCCGGAGGAGGACAGCGCCCATGGACGTGGACACGAGCCCGATCTTGGTGCAGGAGCGGCGAGACGCAGTTCTGTCACTGCATCTCAACCGGCCCGGGGCCTACAACAGCCTGTCACACGGCCTGCTGCAAGCCCTTCTGGACGCGCTTCAGGGAGCGGAGGCCGATCCCGAGATCCGGGTGATCGTCGTCAGTGGCGAGGGCAAGGCGTTCTGTGCCGGCCACGACCTGAAGGAGATCGGCGCCGATCGGCGGGAGGAAGCGCTCAAGGAGCTGTTTTCGCTCTGCTCGACAATGATGGTCCAGATCAGCCGCCAGCCGCAGCCCGTGATCGCCAAGGTCGACGGCATCGCCACCGCCGCCGGCTGTCAACTGGTGGCTGCCTGCGACCTCGCCATCGCCACCGAGCGGTCGCGCTTTGCGACCTCAGGGGTGAAGTACGGCCTGTTCTGCTCGACACCGATGGTGGCGCTGTCCCGCAACGTGCCGCGCAAGGCGGCCATGGAGATGCTGCTGACCGGCGATTTCATCGACGCCGCGGAAGCTTGGCGTCTGGGCTTGATCAATCAACATGTGCCCGAGAACCAACTTGACGAAGCGATCGACGCCTTGGTCGCCCGCTTGATCGACAAACCGGCGGACGTGTTGGCCATGGGCAAACGGGCGTTCTACAGCCAACTCGAGATGGGGCTTGATGAGGCCTATCAGTTCACCACCGGCGTGATCATCGACAACGCGCTGGGCCCCGCCTTCGAAGAGGGCCTGGACGCGTTCGTGAACAAGCGCCAGCCCCAGTGGAACAAATGAGCGATCCCGCACCGAACGGTGCCGACGGGCGGCCGCCATTGGTTTATGAGGACGGCTGGATCCGAACGATCCTGGAGCGGGTCAAGACGATCGCCATGGTCGGCGCCAGCGCCGGCGATATGCGGCCCAGCTACTTCGCCATGCTCTATCTGCAGAACAAGGGCTACCGGGTAATCCCGGTCAATCCGCGCTATGCCGGCGAAAAGATCCTGGGCGAGACCGTCTATGCCAACCTCAATGACGTGCCGGGCCCCATCGACATGGTGTCAGTCTTCCGCCGCTCGGAAGACGCGCCCGCCGTGGTCGACGAGGCGATGGCCCGGGGCGTCGATGTGATCTGGATGCAGCTGGGCGTACGCCATGACGAGGCGGCAGCCCGGGCAGAGCGGGCCGGCCACACGGTGGTCATGGACCGCTGTCCGAAGATCGAATACGGTCGGTTGCTCGGTGAGATCGGCTGGCTTGGAGTCAATCGTGGTGTCTTGTCGGCCAAGAAGGGCACAGCCCGGCAATTGAAGCCAGGACCAAAGGGTCCCTGGAGCCGATAGTAGCAGCGTTACGGAGGAAAAGATGAGCGAAACCACCTACGGCTTCGAGACCCTCGCCGTGCATGCCGGCGGTACGCCGGATTCTGCGACCGGCGCCCGAGCCGTGCCGATCTATCAGACCACCTCGTTCGTGTTCGACGATGTCGAGCACGCGGCGTCGTTGTTCAATCTGCAGCAGTTCGGCAACATCTATTCACGGCTGACCAATCCGACCGTCTCGGCCCTCGAGGAGCGGATCGCGGCGCTGGAGGGTGGCACCGCCGCGTGCGCCACGGCATCAGGCCATTCGGCCCAGTTCCTGACGTTTCTCAACCTGATGGAGCCGGGCCGGAACGTGGTCGCGTCGACCAAGCTCTATGGCGGCTCGATTTCGCAAATGAAGCAGACATTCCCCCAGTTCGACTGGCGGGTGAAGTATGTCGATCCCCGGGAGCCACAGAACTTCGCCGAAGCGATCGATGGCGACACACGCGCGGTGTTCATCGAGAGCGCGTCCAATCCAGACGGCATCGTCGCCGACATGGAGACGATCGCCGGTATCGCCCATCAGAACGGCGTGCCGCTGGTGGTCGACAACACCTTGCCCACCCCCGCCCTTTGCCAGCCCTTCAAATGGGGCGCCGATATCGTGGTCCATTCACTGACGAAGTATCTGGGCGGCCAGGGCAATTCGATCGGCGGGGTGATCGTCGAAGGCGGCAATTTCGACTGGGCGCAGAACGACAAGTTTCCTCAGATGGTCGAGCCCTGCGAGGCCTATCACGGGCTTCGCTTCTACGAGACCTTCGGCAATTTCGCGCTTACGGTGCGCAACAAGGCCATTGGCTTGCGCGACATGGGCCCCTGCTTGTCGCCGTTCAACGCTTTCCTCGTGATGCAAGGGATTGAAACCCTGGCGCTACGTATGGAACGCCATGTGGCCAATGCCGACAAGGTTGCCGCCTGGCTCAACGAGCATGATGCGGTGACCTGGGTTTCCTACCCGCGCTTGCCCCAGAACAAGACCCCGGCGCTCGAAAAATACTGTCCGAAGGGGGTCGGCTCGGTCTTCACCTTTGGGGTCAAGGGCGGCTACGAGACCGGCGTCCGCGTGGTCGATAGCTGCGAGCTCCTATCCCACGTGGCCAATATCGGCGACACCCGGTCCTTGATCATTCATCCGGCCTCGACCACCCATCGCCAGTTGAGCGAGGAGCAGCAGGTCGCCGCCGGCGCTGGACCCGATGTAGTTCGGCTGTCGATCGGCATCGAAACCGTGGAAGACGTCATCGCCGATCTCGACAAGGCCTTGACCAAGGCGACCCGCTGAGCCGAAGGCCCGGCGCGGGCCGCGCCGGGCCGACGTGACGAAGGTTCAGGACTTGAGAACGAAGGTGACCTTGAGATTGACCCGATACTCGGTGATCTGGCCGTTCTCGATCGTGACCTTCTGATCCTGGACCCAGGCGCCCTGGACGCCTTCCAGGGTTTGGGTGGCGCGCTTGATCCCTTCGTTGACGGCATCCTCGAAACTGGTTGAGGACGAGGCGATGATCTCGGTGACCCTTGCGACCGACATGGTTGCGCTCCCTTCTTGGTTAGGGCCGGGTTGGAGAGGCTCCCGGCCTCACCCCGGCGGTCCGGCTGAACCTCCGGGGCTTACGAATGATGAAACGCCTTTGTGGCGCCACGCGCAAGCCGCCGGGCGTAAGTGTAACCCTTGAGCTCTCCACCCCGGCTGTTCGACCAGAGGTTCCGGCGCCGTCAGTTACGGCGCCGATGGCCGGCCATGGCCGACGTCCGGTTTTTGGCTGACGAGATCGCCGACCGCCTTGTCGACCGGCTCGACGACCTTAACCGCAGCTTCGATCTCGCGGCCGATCTGAGCCCGGTCGCCGGCCCGGTTCACGAACGACTGGCGGCACACCCGAAAATCGGCCGAGTGGTCAGTCTGGCGGAGGTCGGCGATCGCCGGCAGGTGACCGCGTCGCTCGACGTCCTTCCCCTCGCGGCCGAGGCCGTGGACTGTCTCCTCTGCCTCGGCGGCCTCCATTGGATTGACGATCTGCCGGGCACGCTGATCCAGATGCGCCGCTGCCTGAAACCGGACGGACTGCTGCTCGCCGCCATGGCCGGAGGCAATACCTTGGCCGAGCTGGCGGAGTGTCTGGTCGACGCGGAACTGGCCGTGACCGGCGGCGCAAGGCCGAGGGTCGCGCCTTTCACCGACATTCGCGATCTGGGCCAATTGCTGCAGAGGGCCGGCTTGGCGCTGCCGGTGGTCGACCTGGAGAGGCTCGAGGTCAGCTATCCGGGACCGCTCGATCTCATGGGTGAGCTGCGGTTGATGGGTGAGGCCAACGGCCTGATCGAGCGGAGCGCAAGTGGCCTTCGCCGAGACGTGCTGGCGGCCGCGATGGCCCTTTACAGCGAACGCCATGCCCGGACCGACGGCCGGATCGTGGCGACCTTCGAGATCCTGATGGTCACCGCCTGGGCGCCCGCGGAAGGCCAGCAACGACCGGCCCGGCGAGGTTCCGGCGATGTCAGTCTGGCGCGCTTTTTCGATCCGGCCAGCGAGCCGGACCGAAAGACTTAGTCTCCGGCAGCCGCCGCCTGGGCGCCATGGGAGCTCATCGAGCTGGGAGCATGCGATTTGGAACGCTGATCCTGCACGCTCTTGGACGTGTCCAGCATGCTCACATCGCCGGCAATACGGCCGCCGCGCTCGATTTCGAGCTCACCGAACAGGACCGATCCCTTGACGTTGCCGTCGGCGTGGATCAAGAGCCGCTCGCGCACGACCAGGTCACCCTCGTAGACGCCGCTGATGACCGCGTTGTCGACCTCACAGCTTCCCTCGAAGCGGCCGTCGCTGGCGATCTCGACAGCCTTGGTGTCGTTGAGCTTGACCTTGACCTCACCCTCGACGACCAAAAGATCGCAAGCGGTGATCTCGCCCTCGAGGCGGATCCCCTTGCCCACGGTCAGACGCTTTTCGACCGGCTGGGCGGCTGCGGCGCCCATGGGCTTGGCCGGATCGCTCTTGGTGGTCACAGCGCCGGAGCTCGACACCGCGGAGACAGCACTGTCCGATGATTTGGCGGTTTCCGCAGTCAACGGGGTCGTCCCGGTCGCCGACGGCGTGCTGGCCGTGGCGGCTGGCTCTGACGTCGAGATGTCGTCTTTCTTTCTAAACATGAGCAGGTCCTATCTGGTGCCCTGGATCGCGCGACAAAGGCTTGCGTCGGACCGGATTGCGGCGATCGACCACATGGCTGTAGGTGAGAATACGGAATTTGTCAAACTTATGGTTGAATTTCACTCGAAGTGATTTCGTAATATCGGTGAGTCATGAAACCCGCGCCCAGGATCGGCGCCACCAGGTTCAAGATCGGCACCGCGAAACAGGCGGCGATCACTGCGCCGGCGAGGAGCAAGGGGCCCCGGTTCTCCCGGCGCAGCCGGTCGACGGCGTCGCGCCGAAGCCGCCGCTGGCCCACAAGCTCGAAATATTCCCGGCCCAGAAGGTAACCATTCAGGCTAAGAAAGACGATCAGGTTGGCGCCCGGGATCAGATACAGTGGCAGAGCCAGCAGGTTCAGCGCGAGTGCGACCGCGAGAAAGCGAATGCTCGACAGCACGCCGCCGACGAGACCGCCGCCCTTAGCCATCGGCAGGTCCGGATAGTGCTTGCGTTCAACGGCGTCGACCACCGCTTCCAAGAACAGACCCAGCACGCTTGTGGCCACAAACGGAAAAGCGAGAATGGAAAGTATCACCACGCCGACACCGGCCAACGCTTCTATGGTTCCGTCGAGCCAGCTATAGCCGGTGACCGCGAGATCATTCAGGAGCCAGGACACCAGGAAAGTCAGGCTGGCGAAAAGAGCGACGCTGATCAGGATCGAGCGCAGCGCGACACCCCGTATGGCGGGGTCACCAAGCTGCCGCACCGTTTTGATGAGATCGTTTATCACCCGTTGCGTTTCCGCCTCGCCGCGGCCCCGCTATATCTGATCTGCCTGATGAAGAACTTTTCCGACAACCGCCCGTTCCGTGAGGTCATTCATGTCCGTAGCTCCCACCCTCGATGTGCTTGGCATCGGCAATGCCATCGTCGATGTCGTCGCTCATACGGAGGATGGCCTGCTCGATGAGCTTGGCCTCGCCAAAGGCTCGATGACGCTCATCGACGAGCAGCAGGTCGAGCGTTTCTACGAGAAGATGGGGCCGGCGGTCGAGGTTTCGGGAGGATCTTGCGCCAACACCATGGCGGCGATCGCCTCAATGGGCGGCAAGGCAGCCTATATCGGCCGGATCAAGGCCGACCAGCTGGGATCCGTGTTCGCCCATGATATCCGTGCCACCGGCGTCCAGTTCGACGCCGAGCCCAGTAAAGACGGCCCTGCTACCGCGAGATCCTTGGTTCTGGTCACCGGCGACGCCCAGCGAACCATGGCCACCTATCTGGGCGCTTGTGTCGAGCTGGGGCCCAACGATGTCGACGAAGAGTTGGTCGCCAGCGCCCAAGTGACCTATCTCGAGGGCTATCTGTGGGACAAGCCGGACGCCAAGGCTGCTTGCGTCAAGGCCGCTGAGATTGCCCATCGTAACGGTCGCCAACTGGCGCTGACGCTGTCGGACAGTTTTTGCGTGGACCGGTGGCGCGCTGAATTCCTGGATCTGGTCGAGAACCATGTCGACATTCTGTTGGCGAACGAGTCCGAGATCACCAGCCTCTACGAGGTGCCAGACTTCGACGCCGCTCTGCAGGAAGTCCGGTCCCGGGTGAAGCTCGCGGCACTGACCCGCTCGGACAAAGGCTCGGTCGTAACCAGCAGCGACGAGATCCACGTCATCGATGCCGCCGAGATCGACCGGCTGATCGATACCACCGGCGCCGGTGATCTTTACGCCGCCGGGTTTCTTCGAGGCCTGACCCACAATATGGATCTGGCCGCCTGCGGCAGGCTCGGATCGCTCGCCGCTGCCAGCATCATTCAGCATGTGGGCGCACGACCCGAACAGTCCCTGGCGCCGCTGGTCCAGGTCGCCCGCTCGCCCGCCGCCCGGCTCACGGTTTAGCCATACGCCCTTATCGGGCGGGCACGGTCTCGGGTCGAGGACCGATCATGACCAGGGCGAGTGCGGCGACGACGGCGATCAAAGCGGCGAGATCGAACGGGCCCACCGGCTCGGCCAAGAGCCAGGCCGAACTGGCGAGACCGACGATCGGGATCGCCAGCGTGCCTATGGCCGCTATCGTCGCCGGCAGCTTGGTCACCAGATAGACGAAGCTGCAAAAGCAGAAGACCATGGCGATGAAAGTGCAGTAGAGCATCGATGCCCAAGCGTCCGCTGGCACGCCCTGGAAGTCGCTCCAGGAACCGGTGGCCAACCAGTAGATCAGCACCGGAATGCAACCGATACTGAGCTGCCAGGCGGTGAGCACGACCGCGGGCACCGGCCAATCGACCGCCTTCGTTGACACCGTTCCGAGCGCCCAGGACATGGCCGCGGCCAGCATCAGGACCAGCCCCAAGGGCGCCGCGGCGAAGGCCGCCATGTCGGCGGCCGTCAGCAGCAACACCGCGGCGAAGCCAAGACCGAGACCGGCCATATGGCGTGCCGCCAACTTCTCGTCCAACCACAGGACGGACAAAAGGGCAGCCCAGATCGGCATGGTAAAGGCGATGATCGCGGCCCGCCCGCCGCCGACATAGGTGAGACCGAAGGCCGAGAAGAGATGCCAGCCGGTAACGTTAGCGAGCGACGGCAGGAGGAGTGAGGACCAATAGGCTCCGGGGATCAGCAACTTGTGCCCCATGAGCCGGGCGATGGCGAACAGAGCCAACGCGGAGAACACCAAGACGAAGCTACGGAAGGCCCAGGGATCGATATGGGTGACCGCGACCTTCATGGCCGGCCAGTTCAGGCCCCAGAACAAGGTGACCGCGGCGAACAGGAGCAAAAGGCGCGGCGCGACGGCCATGCATCATTCCTCGGTTCGGGGAGGGAGGCTAGGACGACTAACAACAGAAGCCTTGAGCCCGGGCCCAAGCTGGACCGGGCTCGCGCACTGCCTCTATGTAGGACAGTTGGAGCCCAGTAAGGAACCGATCGTTGACCGCCACCGATCACAAACAGCGCCTTGACGCCCTCCGTCGCCAGCTTGCGGACCTAAATTGTGACGGGTTCGTGCTGCCCCGGACGGACCGGTTCGGCAGCGAGTATCTGCCGGCGGCCGACGAGCGGGTGGCTTGGCTGACCGGCTTTACGGGATCGGCCGCCCGCGTCGTCGTTCTGGCGGGGGACGCCGCCTTGTTCACCGACGGGCGCTACACCCTTCAGGCCGAAAGCGAGGTCGACGGCAACCTCTTCGAGCGCCTCCACATCACCGACAAGCCACCCGCCGAGTGGCTCGGATCGAAGCTCTCGAAAGACCACCGGCTCGGCTACGATCCCTATCTTCATCTCAAATCGGACGTCGAGCGGCTCCAAAAACTGGCGAAAGATGCCGGTGCGGAGTTGGTGGCGCTCGACCGAAATCCGATCGATTCCTTATGGACCGACCGGCCACCCTCACCGTCGGCGCCGATTACGGTGCATGACGTTGACTATGCCGGTGAGACCAGCGCGTCCAAGCGGTCGCGGATGCTCGCCAAAGTACATGACAAGCACGCTGACGGGCTCTTGCTGACGGCGAGCGACAGTATCGCCTGGCTCCTGAACATCCGGGGCAATGATATCCCCTTCAATCCCCTTTGCCTTGCCTTGTGCGTTCTCGAACCGGACGGTGGCGCCCTGCTCCTCCTCGAACCGGCCAAAGTGCCGGACGGTTTCCCGTTCGAGCCGCAGATCCGCACTCATCCGATCGATGACCGGGCCAGCCTGTTGAAGTCCTTCGCGGCGCGCCAAGAGCGGCTGCTCGTCGACCCCAAGCAAACCCATCTGGGCTGGCTTCTCGAGCTCGAGCAGGCCGGCGTCCCGTTGGTCGAAGGCGACGAGCCCGTCTATCCGGCCAAGGCGATCAAGAACCAGGTGGAAATCGACGGCTCGATCCGGGCGCACATTCGCGACGGCGCGGCGGTGTCACGCTTTCTCGCCTGGCTTGACGGTCAGGACCGGACGAACGAGTTGGAAGCGGCGCGTCAGCTCCAAGCCGAGCGGCAAAAGGATCCAACCTATCGGGGCGACAGTTTCGACACGATATCCGGCGTCGGCGCTCACGGTGCCTTGATCCATTACCGTGTCACCGACAAGAGCAATTGCGAGCTGGAGCCCGGATCACTCTATCTCGTGGACTCCGGTGGCCAGTACCCGGACGCCACCACCGATATCACCCGTACGGTTGCCGTAGGCGAGCCGGATGCGGAGATGCGGCGGCGCTTCACGCTCGTGCTCAAGGGGCACATTGCCCTCGCCACTACAGTCTTCCCCAAGGGCACCAGCGGCTCGCAACTGGACGCAATCGCCCGTATGCCGCTCTGGGTCGCCGGGTTCGACTTCGATCACGGCACCGGCCATGGCATCGGCAGCTATCTCTGCGTCCACGAAGGACCGCAACGGATCTCCAAGCGGGGTGGTGACAGCGCGCTGGAGCCGGGCATGATCCTCTCCAACGAGCCCGGATACTACAAGGCCGGAGCTTACGGCATCCGCATCGAGAATTTGGTCCTGGTCGAAGAGCGGGCCGCGCCGCCCGACGGCGAGCGCGATCTCCTAGGCTTCAAAACGTTGAGCCTGGCGCCGATCGACCGGCGTCTGATCGACGTGACCATGCTCGACGAGGACGAACGCGACTGGGTCGACGCCTACCATGGCGCCGTTTTTCGCAAGCTCGCCGATCATATGAACGACGCCGAGACGGCTTGGCTGGAAGCGGCGACGGCGCCGCTCGCCGTAGATTAAGCTTAGCTGACGCCGGCGAGATTGAGCCAGCCGGCCTCATCGACCGTCTCGACGCCGAGCTCGGCCGCTTTCTTGGCCTTGGAGCCGGCATCCGCGCCGACCACCACCAGATCGGTCTTAGCGGAAACCGAGCCCGCGACCTTGGCGCCCATCATCTCGGCCTTGGCCTTGGCTTCCGCCCGGGTCATGTTCTCCATCGAACCGGTGAACACCACCGTTTTTCCCGCCAAGGCTGATCCGCCCTGGTCCGCGACCGGTGCGGGCTGAATATCGAGTTCGTCGGCAAGCCGGTTCATGGAGTCGATGTTGTGGCTTTCGGCGAAGAACTCGTAGATTGCCTCGGCGACCTTGGGTCCGATGCCGTCAATGTCGGTCAGTTCGGCGCCTGCTTCCTCGTCACCGGCAGCGGCCTTGGCCATAGCCTCGTACCAGGTGGCAAAGGAGCCGTAATGCCGGGCCAGGAGCCGGGCGTTGGCATCACCGATGAAGCGGATACCCAGGGCATAGATGAAGCGCTCGAGGGAAATCGTCCGACGATCTTTCAGGCTCGCATCGAGCTTGGTGATTTTCTTCTCGCCCCAACCTTCCAACTCATCCAGCCTTTGACGCTTCTCCGGATCGCTCGTCAGGTGAAACAGATCCGCGGGCTCCTTGATCAATCCCGCCTCAAAGAGCTGAGGGATCTGCAGGCGCCCCAAGCCTTCGATGTCGAAAGCGTCCCGGGAAACCACGTGGCGCAACCTTTCGGTGGCCTGGGCAGCGCAGATCAAGCCACCGGTGCAGCGGCGCACGGCCTCGCCCTCCGGTCGCACCGCCAAACTGCCGCAGATCGGGCAGGTGTCGGGAAATTGGTAGGGCTCGGTGCCATCGGGCCTGGCATCTTCCACCACCGCCACCACCTGCGGGATCACATCACCGGCCCGCTGGACAATCACCGTGTCGCCGATACGGATGTCCTTGTCCGCGATATAGTCTTGGTTGTGGAGCGTGGCCCGGGCGACCACGACGCCGCCGACGGTCACCGGCTGGAGGTGGGCGACCGGTGTCAGCGCACCTGTTCGCCCCACCTGAACCTGAATGTCCTCGATCCGGGTCTGAGCCTGCTCGGCGGCGAATTTGTGGGCGACGGCCCAGCGCGGCGCGCGTCCGGCGACACCGAGCCGTGCCTGTAGATCGATGCGGTCGATTTTATAGACGACGCCGTCGATATTGTAGGGGAGCGTGGCCCGCTCCCGCTCGATCCGCTCATGATAGGCCACCAGATCCTCGGTCGTGCTGGCCCGGATCACGCCCGGATTGACCCGGAACCCCCAGGCGTCGAGCTTTTCCAGCACCTCGAAGTGGGAGCCCGCGAAGGGCGGTTCGACCTCGCCCCAGGCATAGGCGAAAAAACGGAGCTTGCGCTTCGCGGTCAGTTCCGGATCGAGCTGACGCAGGCCGCCGGCGGCCATGTTGCGGGGATTGACGAATAAGGGCAGGCCCGCTGCCTCACGGTCGCGGTTGATCGCCTCGAACTCGGCCTGCTCGATATAGACCTCGCCCCGAACCTCGAGGATGCCGGGCCAATCGCCGCCGCTCAATCGTTGCGGCACGTCGTGAAGGGTGCGCAAGTTGGCCGTCACATCTTCGCCTTCGGTGCCGTCTCCTCGCGTGGCGCCCTGGACGAAGGAGCCGTCCTCGTAGCGAAGACTGGCGGAAAGCCCGTCGATCTTGGGCTCGGCAACGAAGTCGAGGCGCTGGTCCGGGGCCAGGTTCAAAAAGCGCCGGACCCGTTGGGTGAACTCCGCGACATCGTCGGCGTCGAAGGCGTTGTCGAGCGAGAGCATGGGCAGGCGGTGGCGGACCTTGGCGAAAGCTTCGGCCGGCGCGGCACCAACCCGGTTCGAAGGGCTGTCGGCGCGTTTCAGGTGCGGAAACGCTTCCTCGATCGCCTCATTGCGGCGGCGCAGACGGTCGTAGTCGGCATCGCTGATGACCGGCGCATCGTCCCGGTGATAGCGGCGGTCATGGTCGGCGATCTCGGCCGCCAGATCGGCGAGCAAGGCGGCCGCTTCCGCCTCGCTCAGTTCGTCTACCGGCTTGTCGCGGTCCTGATCCATCCTAAACCCCGGCCTCGAGCAGGCTGGCGGCGGCGGCCCCGGCCGCCACCGTGACCTCCGCGCCGGCGAGCATGCGCGCGATCTCCTCGCGTCTTTGGCCGGCGTCGAGTGGCCTGACGTCGACGCTGGCCCTGGATTTTTGGCTGTTTTTCGCGACCAGCATGTGATTGTCGGCGCGCGCGGCCACCTGGGGCGCGTGGGTAACGACCAGGGTCTGACGGTCGCGGGCGAGGACCGCCAGCCGCTCGCCGACCGCGTCAGCGGTGGCACCACCGATGCCGGCGTCGATTTCGTCGAAGACCAATGTAAGGGCGCTGCCGGTGCGCGCCAACACCACCTTGAGCGCCAACATCAGTCTCGAGAGTTCGCCGCCGGAAGCCACCTTGCTCAAATCGCCGAGCGATTGGCCGGGGTTGGTGGCGACCCGGAAAGCAACCGTCTCGCCGCCCTGGGGCCCGTAGCGGCTTTCGTCCAGCTCCTCGATGGCGACCTCGAAGCGGACGCGGTCCAGCTTAAGGGGCGGTAGTTCGGCGGCGACCGCCTTGGACAGGCTGTTGGCGGCCTTCTTCCGACGATCACGCAGGCGGCGCACGGCATCCCTGAAACGGACTTCGGCCGCCGCGACCTGCGCCGCCGCCTGCTCAACCTCGTCCCCGCCGGCATCCAAGGCGTCGAGATCGGCCCGCGTCTCCGCCTGAAGCTCGGCAAGCTGATCCGGCTGCACCCGGTGCTTTCGAGCCATGGCCCGGATTTCGAAAAGGCGGGTCTCGACCTGCTCGAGGGTCTGCTCGTCGGCATCCAACGCCCTTGCCGCCTCAGCGACGCTGGAACGGGCTTCCTCGACCTCGAGCCTGGCCCGGGCCACGGCGCTTAGAGGGGTCTCGACAAAGCCCCCTGCCTGACCCGCCAGCCTTTCGAGAGCGCGTTCCGCCTGCACCAGCCGGGCCAACGCGCCGTCCTGGCCTTCGATCGCTGCCATCGCCTGATCGAGCCCATCGACCAGACGATCCTGAGCCATCAGCGACTGGCGTTTATCGGCGAGTTTTTCCTCTTCGCCAATCTGGGGGTCCAACTGATCCAGTTCCGCCAGTCGGTGGCGAAGATAGTGCTCCTCGGTCCTGGCCGCGGCCAGTTTGTCGGCCAGCGCCCGATGACGATCGGCCGCTTTGACCAGAGAAGCATAGCGGTCGGCGACCTCGCTTCGAAGCCCACCGTGATCGCCGAACGCATCCAGAAGATCCTTGTGGGTCGCCCGGTCCAAGAGCCCGTGACTGTCGTTCTGGCCGTGGATTTCGACCAAGCTGGCGCCGATCTTGCGAAGCAGGACCGAGGCGATCGGTTGACTGTTCGCCAGCGCCTTGGAGCGGCCGTCAGCTTGAACGATCCGTTGCAGGATCAGTTGATCCGGCTCCGTCTCGATCTCGGCTTCGGCCAGCAGCGTCTGGGCCGGATGATCCGGTCCGGGCCGGAAAACAGCCGTCACTTGTGCTTTCTCGGCGCCGGTGCGGATCAGACCGCGATCGACCCGGCGCCCCAAGACCAGGCTGAGCGCATCCAAGAGAATCGATTTTCCGGCACCGGTCTCACCGGTCAGGACGCCCAAGCCGGAAGCGAAATCAAGCTCCAGACGGTCGATCAACACCAGATCGCGGATAGACAGGCTCTGGAGCATCGACCTCGCACATCAAAACAGGCTGCTGAGCCAGGATCCCTCTTCGGTCGCCGGTTCCAGCCCTTCGCCCTCGAGCAGCGCGTAGGATCGCCCGTACCATTCGCTGCCGGGATAATTATGGCCGAGATAGGCGGCGGCAACGCGAGCTTCCTCGCGAACACCGAGCGCCATATAGGCTTCGACCAGCCTGTGCAGGGCTTCAGGTACATGGGTCGTCGTCTGATAACGCTCGACAACCGACCGGAAGCGATTGATCGCCGCCACATATTCCTGGCGGTTCAGGTAGTAGCGGCCGATGTCCATTTCCTTGCCGGCAAGATGATCTCGAGCCAACACCAGCTTCAGTTCGGCATCGCGGGCGTAGTCGGTTTCGGGAAACCGTCCGATCACCTCCTCGAAAGCGCGGATCGCGCTCTCGGTCATTCCCTGATCGCGGCGGATGTCGGAAAGCTGGTCGTAATAGGACCGGGCGATCAGGTAATAGGCGTGGTCGACATCCTTATTGCCGGGATGGAGGTCGACAAATCTCTGCGCCGCGAAGATCGCCTCGTCATACTGCAGCGCCATGTAATAGCTGTAGGACGCCATCAGCATCGAGCGCGTGGCCCATTCCGAATAGGGATGCTGGCGCTCGACCTCCTCGAACGCCACCGCTGCATCGGTGTGATTGCCCTCGTCGGCGAGCGCCGCGGCCCGATTGTAAAGGACGTCCACCGGCTCTTCGATGACGGTTGCCGTTTCCGGATCCGGAAGGTCACCGCAGGCGGCAAGTCCCAAACAAAGCATCAGGGTGCACGCCAAAACACGGACGGAAGGACGAAATTCGAACCGCACCTGTTGTCCCACCTTTCAGCCATGGATAAGGTCTGGTCACGCTCAAACTAACCGAGCGCAATAAACATCGCCAGTGTCGACCGCGGGCGAAATGCGGCATCCGCAAGCTCGACCCGTAGCCGTGCGGAACGCTCACAAGTCGGGGAAGCGAAAGTGAAAGCCGGGACATCACCCGTCGACCGGTTCATCGGCGAGAAAATCCGCGAGCGGCGGACAGAACTCGGCATGACACAAGAACAGTTGGCTGACGCCATTTCCATCTCATATCAGCAGATCCAAAAATACGAACGGGGCGCCAACCGCATCAGTGCCGCCCGACTGTTCGATCTCGCCCGAAGTCTCAATGTCGACATCACCAGCTTCTTTCCGAGCCAGCTCGGCGACAATGGCAAACAAGGGACTGGAATCGATCATGGGGGCCGGGACCGACCGACGATCGAATTGGCACGCGGTTTTGCCAAACTAGGCAATGGCGACGTCAAATCGGCACTCGTGGGCCTGGTCAAAACTCTGACCGAGCTCGAACGCGACGGCGTGACGACGAATTGACCTCGCCAGAGATGGCTCGCTGAAAGACTTAGCTGAGCCACCGCCGTTGAGGCTGGCTTCGGACCAGACCTAAGACGCCGCGGCCGTCGCCGGAAGATCGACCATTGGCAGAACCGTGCCTGCCTCATCCTGCTCAACCCAGCGCCAGGCGCCAGGGTTGGCGAACAAGGCGCGCAGCAGCTTGTTGTGAACCGTATGGCCTGCGCGGACACCGCGATACTCGCCGATGATCTGGCTGCCCGAAAGATACAGATCACCGACCGCGTCAAGAACCTTGTGGCGGACGAATTCGTCCGGATAACGCAGACCTTCGGGATTGAGAACACCGTTAGCGCAAACAGCGACGGCATTCTCGAGCGAGCCGCCGAGAGCCAGTCCCTGGGCCCGGAGCTGCTCGAGCTGTTCGGCGAAACCAAAGGTCCGGGCGTCGGCGACCTCGCCCTTGAAGCCGTCGACGCTGAATTCGTGCGTCAACGCCTGCTCGCCGATGACCGGATGATCGAAGGCGATACAGGCGTTGAGCGTGAAACCGACACCGGGAAGAAGCTCTACGGAAGAGCTGCCTTCCTCGACACGGATGGGGCGCAAGATTTGAATGAAACGTCGGGGGGCGTCTTGCTCGACCACACCGGCGCATTCCATCAAGAACACGAACGGCTGGGCACTGCCGTCCATGATCGGCACCTCACCGCCGCTTAATTCGACCACGGCATTGTCGATGCCGCAGGCGGCGAAAGCAGCCATGAGATGTTCAACGGTCGCGACCCTCGTGCCGTCGCGTCCCGCCAACGTCGTGCTGAGACGGGTGTCGGACACCCGGTCGAACAGCGCGGGCAGCGCAACGCTGCCCGGCCGATCGTCACGAAGGAAGTGGATGCCGCTATCAACGGGGCCGGGCCGAAGGGTCATGCTCACCCGGGTCCCCTTGTGAAGACCGGTTCCGACACAGCAGATCGCCTGGCGCAAGCTATGCTGACGCCTGAGCTGATGATGGGTGGTGGCGGTCGACTGCATGAACGGCCCTCTGACGCTAGACAAACAATGCCGGCGGTACGGCAACCCGCCGCTTTGTAGAGTTAGCAACCAGCAGTCGAGGCTTCAAATCACTCTTTGTGACAGATTGTTACAAGAGTGACTTGAAGCTCTATCTCAACTTAACTTGTTAAGCGTCTACTTTTTCCCGCTTAAGAAATTCGGGGATATCGCCCACCTCATCCTCGGCTGCGGTCACCGTGACACGGGCGGGTGCAGGCAGCCTCTCCGGCTTCGCCTGTGCGTTGAGACGCTCACTGTGCGAGCGCAGCGCCTCGTCTGGATCATCGTCGCGGCGGCCATACAAACCCTGGGCCACCCGCCGGAACAGGCTCTTGGCCGGTTGACCGGCACCGGCGAGTGTGGCGGCCGGGCTGACGGTGGCTTCCCGGCCGATCGGACCGTCGACCGAGGCCGGCGGCACATAGCCCTGCCGGGGGTCCCAACGCCGATCCTGCTCCTCGGTTGCCGACACATCCGGATCGATCAGGCGGCGCACCGGCCGACGGGGATCGAAGGCAGCCTGATCCGAGGCCGGCTGCGGCTGAGCGGCGTGATGCATCGGCTGTTGGCGTGCAGCCTCTGCCGCCATCCGCAAAGCCGTCGCCGGATTGGGAATGCCGCCACCATTGGTCGGCAGGGTCTCGGCGGCCGGTTCCGGGGCGACCCGGGCGCGGCTGGAGCCTTCGATGCCGGTGGCCACGACCGAAACCCGCATCCTCCCCTGCATGGTCTCATCATAGGTCGAGCCGAAGATGATGTTGGCGTGTTCGTCGACCTCGTCCCTGATCCGGTTGGCCGCCGCATCGACCTCGAACAGGGTCATGTCGGTACCGCCGGTGATGTTGATGAGGACACCGCCCGCGCCCTTCATCGACACCTCGTCGAGCAGCGGGTTGGAGATCGCCGCCTCGGCGGCTTCGATCGCCCGGCGGTCGCCCTCGGCCTCGCCCGTGCCCATCATCGCCTTGCCCATCTCGGCCATCACCGTCCGGATGTCAGCGAAGTCGAGATTGATCAGGCCCGGCATGACGATCAGGTCGGTGACGCCCCGGACACCCATGTGCAGGACCTGGTCGGCAAGACCGAACGCCTCGGCGAGGGTCGTTCGCTCATTGGCGATGCGGAACAGGTTCTGATTGGGGATCACGATCAGCGTGTCGACATATTGCTGAAGGTCTTCCAGACCGGCCTCGGCGACGCGCATCCGATGCGCCCCTTCAAAGGAGAAGGGCTTGGTCACCACACCGACCGTAAGAATGCCGCGCTCACGAACTGCGCGGGCGATCACCGGGGCGGCGCCTGTGCCTGTGCCGCCGCCCATGCCGGCGGTGATGAAGACCATGTGACTGCCGTCGACTTCCGCCAGGATCTCGTCCAAGGCTTCTTCCGCCGCCGAGCGGCCGACCTCGGGCCTGGCGCCGGCGCCGAGACCGTTGGTGATGCTGGTGCCCAACTGGATGCGCCGGTCGGTGAGCATCTGGCTCAAGGCCTGATGATCGGTGTTGGCGACGACGAACTCGACGCCTTCCAGATGCGCCTGGATCATGTTGGTAACCGCATTACCGCCGGCACCGCCGACGCCGATCACCGTGATCTTCGGCTTGAGCTCATGGGTGGTCTGAATGCTGAGATTTAACGTCATACCTTCCTCCGTTGATGACCCTTCAAGTAAAGACCCTTCGACCGCGCGGCCGCCCGCCTGGACCCTTCAGACGTCATGCTTCGACCGCCACGATTCCTTCGCGAAACCAGCGACCGACCCGATCGAAACTGGTTCGCCACAGACTGCTCTTGGTGTGGATGTTGAGGCCCGAGCCGCCATCATTGCCGGCGACTAAGGCGATGGCTCCGGCGACCGCCGCGCAGTTCGGCACCCGCTGGCGTTCGCCGAGACCCAGGCAAGCAGCCGGTTGGCCCGCACGGGCGTCGATCTGAAAGACCTCGCTTGCGAGCTCGACCATGCCTTCCAGCTGGCAAGCACCCCCGGTGAGAACCAGAGACGACGCCGAGCCGTTTCGAACCTGGGCCGGCGCCTGCGCCCAGGAGGCGTAAGTCTGTTCCAGGATTTGGATCACCCGGGGCCGCAACAGCCTCGACAGATCGCCCCGACTGAGCTCGACCAATCCCGGCGCGTGACCGGTGTCGCCGAGCAGGGTGAGCTCGATGGCCTCCAGCTCGTCGCAGGCCCGATCGACGACGCAGCCTTTGGTCGTTTTGAGCCGTTCCGCGTCGTCCTGACCGATGCGGAGGGACCGGGCGAGATCCTGGGTCACATGCTGGCCGCCCTGGCCGACGGTCCCGAGATGGGCAAGGCGTCCCTCGACCACCGCGGCGACACCGGTGCTCGCCGCCCCCATGTCCAGGACGATCGCGCCACGCCGGGCTTCCTCCTCGGTCAGGACCGACAGCGCAGCGGCATAGGGCGCAGCAACCACCTGTTTGACGTCGACGTAACAGCGCGCCAGCAGCTGGATCAGCTGGTTCAGCGGCAGCTTGCGCGCGGCGACCAAATGGACCTTGGCCTTGAGTTCGTGGCCGCGCATGCCGACCGGATCCTGGAGCGGCCGGCCGCCGTCGATGGTGAAGCTACGGGGCACCGCATGAATGATGGTGTAGCTGTCGGCGACCCCGTCGGTACGTGCCTTGGCGAGCATGCTTTCGACGTGATCGGCGATCACTGCGCGGCCTTCGAGCATGAGTGTCGCATCCACCGTGCCCGATTGCAGCGCGCCGCCAACGATGCTGAGCGCGGTCTCCCGCAAAACCAGGCCCGCCTGCTGCTCGGCCTCGTGAAGCACGGCCCGCAAGGACAGTTCCGCCGCCCGGGCATCGACCACCTCGCCGGCGTGAAAGCCTTCGGCCATCTGATAGCCGAGGCCCAGCAGCTGCAGGCCGGTGCCGCGGCGCCGCGCGATGGCGCAACAGAGTTTGCTGCTGCCCACATCCAAGACGGCCCACGGACCAGCACCCCGCAGCCGCTGTAGCGGACGTTGACAAGCCATAGTCGAGGAAAGCTTCATCGAGCGCCCTTTACGTCATAACATCGGGGTTATCACCGCGCGGTCGGCCAGCCGCAGGTCGATCTGGACCAGAGCCTTGCTGAGCACGCGGTGTTGGCTTTCGAGGGTCGCGAGCGTGCGGATCCCCTGGTACGGATCGGCTTCGGGCAGGATCACGGCCACCCCCGTCGCCATCGTCAGAACCCAAAGCCGGCCATCGACCCACTCCAGGGCCTTGAGCTGGCCGGCGAGATCCCGGTTCGCACCGATCGCCTTGATCAGGGATCGAACCGTCTCGGCATCCCCCGAACCGACAACCCGCGGCAAGCGGTCGAACGGCTCCAGATCGGCAATTCGGATGGCCGCGCCATCGCCGCCCATCAACACTTCGCCTTCGGCATCATGGCGCACGGCGACCGGCTCATGCTCCTGGATCGAGACCGCCAGCGTGCCGGGCAGGATGCGCCGGACACTCACCTCACGGACCCAGGGAAGTGACGCCAGCTTGGCCCTTGCCGCATCGATGTCGACGTCGAGGATCGGCGTCTTCCGATCCACATTCAGCGTCTCGAGAATGGACGCTTTAGGGGTGCGCGCGGCGCCGCTCACCTGGACGCTGGCGACCACCAGATTGGCGTGGCGGCTGAGGCCCATCAGTTCCTGATTGAGGCTGTGCCCAAGGGACGCGATCGCACCGTTGCGAAGCGGGATCGAGATGCCGGTCCCGGCGACCAGGACGATGAGGACCGCGACGACGCTCCAGGCGAAGCGCTTCAGCCAGGTCGGCATCGGCCTCTTGCGCGGCGGTGTCCGCTTGGCCCGGGCCTTGGTCGCTGTTACCGGGCGCATGACGCGTCCTCCACCAGCCGGACCACCAGCTCGTCGAACTCGATGCCCCGATAATGGGCTTGCTCGGGCGCCAGGGACAAAGGCGTCATGCCCGGCTGGGTGTTGATCTCCAACAAGAAGAGACCGTCGGCATCGGCCGGCGTCGGATCGTAGCGGAAATCAGCCCGGCTCAAGCCTCGGCAGCCCAAGGTTTCGTGGGCGATCGCTGCATTGACGAGCGCTGCCTCGAACACAGGCTCGGGCAACGCCGCCGGCAGAATGTGTTCGGCCGCGCCTTCGGTGTATTTGGCCCGATAATCGTAAAACCCTTCGCTGGGCTTGATCTCCGTCACCGTCAGCGGCTCGCCGTCGAGAACCGCCACCGAAAGCTCCAGGCCCTGAACGAACGGCTCGACCAGAAACGGCCCCTCGTCCGGCTCCGGGTTGCGTCTCAAGACCGGATCACCCTCGTCGAGGACGATGTAGACGCCGACACTGGAGCCCTCGGCGATCGGCTTGGCGACGAAGGGCACGGACATCGCCTCGCCCCGGCCGATCGTCGCCCAATCGGCGATCACGCCTTGCGGGCAGCGGACACCTGCAGCCTCGAACAGCGTCTTGGCGGTGGGTTTGTGCATCGCCACGGCCGAGGCCCGGACGCCCGAATGGGTGTAGGGGATGGCCAGGGTCTCGAGGACGCCTTGCACGCAGCCATCCTCACCAAAACGACCGTGAAGCGCATTGAAACAGACATCCGGCTCAAGCGCGGCAAGCTGTTCGGCCAGATCACGGCCGACATCGATCTTGCTCGTGCCGTAGCCACGGCGACCAAGCGCCTCGGCACAGGCCACGCCGCTCACCAGCGAAACGTCCCGCTCCACCGACAGGCCGCCCATCAGCACGGCGACATGGGCGCTCATCGCACGAGCTCCCGGCCCACCCGGCGGATCTCCCACTCGAGCGTGATGTCGCTGTCGGCGGCGACGATCTCGCGCACTTCCTCGCCCAGCCTCTCGAGATCAGCGGCCGTGGCGTCGCCTGTATTGATCAGGAAGTTGCAATGCTTCTCGCTGACCTGGGCGCCGCCCCGGCGACGGCCACGACAGCCGGCTCGATCGATCAACCGCCAAGCGCTCTCGCCCGGTGGGTTCTTGAAGGTGCTGCCACCGGTCGCGACCTTGATCGGCTGGCTTGCCGCCCGCTCCTCCTTGATCTCCTCAATCCGCGCCCTGATGCGAGCGGTATCACCGGGCTCGGTCTCGAACACCGCTTCGACGACGATCCAGTCGGCCGGCAGCTCGGAATGGCGGTAGGCGAAGCCGAGATCGGCCGCAGTCAGCTCGTGGACGGTGCCCTGGCGATCGAGCGCGGTGCAGGAAACGAACCGGTCCTTGGTCTCACCGCCGAAGGCGCCCGCGTTCATCCGAACGGCACCGCCGATGGTGCCGGGGATACCGACGAAGAATTCGAGCCCGGCAAGACCTTGCTCCGCCGCCTTGATCGCGACCGAACGATCCAGAAGCCCGGCACCGACGCGAACCCGGTTGTCCTCCGCGGTGAACGCCCGAAGCGCGCCGCCGAGGCGGATGACCACACCCTCGATCCCACCATCCCGAATCAGCATGTTGGATGCGACGCCGATGACCGTGAGCGGCACCTCAGCCGGCACCTGAGCGAGAAAGGTCTGAAGATCCTCGACGTCGGCCGGCTGAAACAAGACGTCCGCCGGGCCGCCGACCCGCATCCAGGCCAGGCGCGCCAGCGAGGCGTCGGCCTGGCAGCGACCGCGCACCGGCGGGAGGCGTTCGATCAGGGGGCTCATGCGCCAAACCCCTTGGCCTTAAGTTCGCCCGGCAGGGCGTTGGCCCATTGGGTGATCGAACCAGCGCCGAGACAAACGATGACGTCACCCGCGGCAAGCCCCGGCATCAGGGTGTCGGCCAGGCGGTCGGTGTCGTCGAGGGCCAGCGCCGAGCGATGGCCGTGGTCGATCAGCCCCTGGACCAGCGCTTTGTGATCCGCCCCTTCGATCGGACTTTCGCCGGCGGCATAGACGGGTGCCACATAGACCGTGTCGGCATCGTTGAAGGCCGTGCAGAATTCCTTGAACAGATCGGCCAGTCGCGAGTAGCGGTGCGGTTGAACGACGGCGATGACGCTGCCCCTGTAGGCCGCCCGCGCCGTCGCCAGGACCGATCGGATCTCGACCGGGTGGTGGCCGTAATCGTCGATCACGGTCACCCCGCCCTCCTGGCCGGTGCGGGTGAAGCGCCGCTTGACGCCTTCGAACTTGCCGAAGGCCTGGCGGATCACGTCGTCGGTCATGTCGAGCTCGCGGGCGATGGCGATCGCAGCGAGCGCGTTCTGGACATTATGACGGCCGGGCATGGCCAGCTTGAGCGCGTCAAGCTTGCGGACCTCGCCGTCGGCACCGCGCAATTCGACGTCGAACTCGGCGCCGTCTTGATCGAAGCGCGGCTCACTGGCGCGGATGTCGGCCTGGCGATTGAAACCGTAAGTGACGATGCGGCGGTCGATCAGCTTGCCGACCAGCGCCTGAACTTCCGGGTGATCGATGCAAAGCACGGCAAAGCCATAGAAGGGCAGGCGTTCCAAAAAGCCGAGAAACGCGTCTTTCAGCGTTTCGAAATCGCCATAGTGATCGAGATGTTCGGCATCGATGTTGGTGACGATGGCGATGGTCGCCGGCAGGCGGACCATGGTGCCGTCGCTTTCATCTGCCTCGACCACCATCCATTGGCCACTGCCGAGCCGGGCGTTGGTGCCGTAAGCGTTGATGATGCCGCCATTGATGACGGTCGGATCGAGGCCGGCCGCCTCGAACAGGGCGGCGATGAGAGAGGTCGTCGTGGTCTTGCCGTGGGTGCCGGCGATCGCGACCGACCATTTGAGCCGCAGCAGCTCGCCCAGCATATCGGCCCGACGGACGACCGGCAGGCGCCGGGAGCGAGCTTCCACCAATTCCGGATTGTCGGGTTTGATCGCCGAGGACACGACGACCGCCCGGGCATCACCGAGATTGCCGCCGACATGGCCGATGGCAATCTTGATGCCGAGATCGCGCAACCGCTTGACGTTGGCGCTGTCGGCCAGGTCGCTGCCCTGGACCTGATAGCCCTGGTTGCACAGGATCTCGGCGATGCCGCTCATGCCGATGCCACCGATGCCGACGAAATGGAGGGTGCCCACCTCCAGGGGTAACGCGGTCATCATCGCGCCACCTCCTCGACCAGATCGGCCAGATGCTCGGCCGCATTCGGGCGCGCTAGGTTGCGCGCAGCGATCGCCATCGCTTGCAGATGCTGGTCGTCGCCCAGGAGTTCGGCCAACGGTGCCGCCAGACGCGGACCATCGACCTCGTTCTGAGGGATCAGGAGCGCCGCTCCGGCGACCGCTAGAACCCTTGCGTTGGCGGTCTGGTGATCATCGGCCGCCGCCGCAAAAGGTATGAGGATCGACGGCGAACCGGTCACAAGCAGTTCAGCGATCGAAGACGCGCCGGCCCGGCTGATGACCAGGTCAGCAGCGGCCAGCTGGGCCGGCACATCATCGAAGAAGGTCGCGACCTCTGCCTCGAGCCCGAGTTCGGCGTAAGCTTGGCGAACGGCTTCCAGGTCTTCCGCCCGGCACTGCTGGACCACCTGAAGCCCTGTCCTGAGATCGGCTGGCAGCAGCGCCACCGCCGCCGGCACCGCTTCGCTCAGGACCCGCGCGCCCTGGCTCCCGCCCATGACGAACAGCCGCCTTCGGTCCGACGAAGCCTGGGCCTGGTCGCCGGGAGCGAAGCCGGACCTCACCGGGTTGCCGGTGATCTCCACCCTGACCTTCGCTTCCGGCAGATGCTTGGTGTCGGCGAAGGTCAGCGCCAGGACCCGGGCCCAGCGGGCGAACAGACGATGGGCGCGGCCCAGAACGGCGTTTTGCTCGTGCAGGAGAAGCGGGACCAGGAGGAGCGTCGCGGCAATGCCCGTGGGTACGCTGGCGTAACCGCCGAAAGCGGCGACCGCCGAAGGACGGCGGCGCAAGAGCCAGACGGTGCTGACCACGACCCCATAAGCGAGCTTGATCAGCGCCTTCAGCCGGCGAGCAAGTGAGCCGGACGGGCTCGCCGAGGGTACGATCAGGTGATCCTCGTGGCCCAGATAGCGGCGGCCCCGCTGGTCGACCGTGTAGCCCACCTGCCAACGGCGCTTGCCCAGCGCCTCGCCCAGAGCGATTGCCGGAAACATGTGACCGCCCGTGCCGCCGGACGCGATGATCACCCGCCCGCTCATAAGCTGGCACCCACGGGCATGCCGGAAACCACGATCGGCTTGCGCCGACGGCGGATCAGGGCCAACGCCATGCCAAACGTGAGCGCTGTCGCGAACAGGGACGAACCGCCATAGCTCACCAAGGGCAAGGTCATTCCCTTGGCCGGCAGCAGGCTCAGATTGACGCCGACATTGATCACTGCCTGCAGGCCGATCTGGACCATGAGACCGGCGGCGGCGAGCCTCGCGAATTCGCTCGACTGGAAGCTCGCCTGATAGAGACCGCGGAGAACGATGAAGGCGAACAGCGCGATCATGATCAGCCCGACCGCGACGCCGTAATCCTCGACCCCGGCGGCGAAGACGAAATCGGCATGGCTGTCCGGCAAGCGCAGCTTCACCCGTCCCTCGCCCGGCCCCCGGCCGAGCCATCCGCCAGCCTCGATCGCCTTCAGCGAACGCATCACCTGAAACGGTTGCTCGTCACTGAGGAAGGCCAGGACCCGGCTGCGGACGTGGGCAAAGCTGAGGAAGGCGAAGCTCGCCAGACAGGCCACCAGGCCGCTCAACAGCCCGACCCAAAGCCAGGCGAGGCCGCCCAGAAACAACAGCGTGGCGAACAGTGCGCCCACCAAAAGCGCCATTCCGACATCCGGCTGGGCGATCAGCAACGCCAGCACCAGGGCCGCGAGGCCGCCGGCCTCGATCACGCCCCGGGGCCAGGGCCTCCGGGTCAGAAGCCAGGCCGTGACCACGATCAGCGCCGGTTTGGCAAACTCGCTCGGTTGCAGGCTGATGCCGGCGATCGAGACCCAGCGCCTGGCACCGTTGACCTGCTCACCAATCATCGGCAGGGCGGCCATGATCACCAGCGAGAGCACCAGAACGAGAACGGAACCGCGAACCACGCCGATCTCGTTGACCATAGACGCGGCCAGAAGAATCAAGGCGGCGGCGAGCAAGAACTCCATCTGCCGGACCGCGAAATGCCACTCGGGCAGGCCATTGATCCGAGCCACGGTCGGGCTCGCCGCGAGCAGGAAGATCAGGCCCATGACGCTGAGCAGCCCGATCGCGGCCAGCAGCGCGCGGTCGACGGTCCACCACCAGTCGGCCAGCAAATGATCGTCGGTGCGGGAGAACGCGATCATCGGCTCACCGCAGCTTCAAGGTGGAGAGACCGATCAGCGCCAGGACCACGGCGATGATCCAGAACCGGATGACGATGGTGGGTTCCGCCCAGCCTTTTTGCTCGAAATGGTGATGCAGGGGCGCCATCCGGAACACTCGTCGGCCGGTCAGCTTGAACGAGGCAACCTGAACGATCACCGAAACCGCCTCGAGGACGAACAGCCCGCCGATGATCGCGAGCACCAGCTCATGCTTGGTGATGACCGCGATGCCGCCCAGGGCACCGCCGGTGGCGAGCGAGCCTGTATCGCCCATGAAAACCATCGCCGGTGGCGCGTTGAACCAGAGAAAGCCCAACGAAGCGCCGACCACGGCGCCACAGACGACGGCCAGCTCACCGGTACCGGGCACCGACGGTATGCCCAGATAATTGGCGAAGATCGTGTTGCCGATCAGGTAGGAGATGAAGCCGAAGCAGGCGGCGGCGATCATCACCGGCACGATCGCCAGACCATCGAGCCCGTCCGTCAGATTGACCGCGTTGCTGGACCCCACCATCACGAAGATCGCAAACAGCGGGAAGAAGTAGCCGAGCGGGATCAGAACGTCCTTGAAGAAGGGCACGGCCAGGCCGGTGGCGAGCTCGCCCTCCGTCAGCTGCATCACCAGGATCACCGCGCAAAACGCCACCAAAACCTGGCCCAGAAGCTTGCCCCGGCTGGAAAGACCGGCGCTGTGGCGCTGCATCACCTTGATGTAGTCGTCGGCGAAGCCGATCAGGCCGTAGCCGAGCGTCACAAATAAGATGACCCAGACATAGCCGTTGCTGAGATCGGCCCAGAGCAGGGTCGCGGCGCTGAGCGCGAGCAGGATCAGCACACCGCCCATCGTCGGCGTACCCTGCTTGGTTAGGACATGGCTGGCCGGCCCGTCCTCGCGGATTGGCTGTCCCTTGCCCTGCCTTCGCTTCAGCCAATTGATCAGCGCCGGACCGATGATGAAGCTCAAGATCAGCGCGGTCATGATCGCGCCGCCGGTGCGGAAGGTGATGTAGCGAAAGACGTTGAGCGCCCCGAATTCGTCGGCCAGTGGCACGAGCAGGTGGTAGAGCATCAGTGCGCCCTCCCCGCATCGGCAGCGATCAGCGCATCGACCAGCCGCCCCATGCCACTTGCCTTCGAGCCCTTGACCAGGAGCGTGTCACCGTCCCGAAGTTTTTGTCTCAGGATCTCGTAAGCGCCACCGGCATCGTCGAGCTCGGCCAGGAGACGGTCCGCCGGCAGGGCTGCGGCCAAGGGCGCTATGGCGGCACCCACGGTGATGACCGAGGCGACCCCGGCATCGTTCAGCGGTCCAGCGAGTTCGGCATGGAGCCGGTCACTCTCGCGGCCCAGCTCCAGCATCGAGCCCAGCGCCGCGATCTTTCTTCCCGGCGCCTGCGCCAGCAGCGCGATGGCCGCCGCCATCGAGCGCGGGTTAGCATTGTAGCTGTCGTCGATCAGCGTGATGGTTCTGCCGTCGAACGTCAGCCGGTGTTGCCGACCGCGGCCGGCGGACGCCTCCAAACCGGCGAGACTGGCGGCGAAGGCTTCGACATCGCCGCCGAGCGCGCCCACGGCCGCGATCATGGCGAGACTATTGTCGACCCAATGGGTGCCGGGCGCACCGATCCGAACGTTGAGCGGCCCGTTTTCAGTCTGAACGATGATGTCGGTGCCGTTTGCGGTCACCTGTTCGCTCTCCAGACGGATATCGGCTTCGTCATGGCGCCCGAAGGTGACGATCCGGCTCACCCCTGCCGCCTGGGCGTGGTCCGCCAGACGCTGGTAGTGGGTGCTGGACCGGTCGAGGATGGCAAAGCCGTCAGGCTCAACCGCCTCGAAAATTTCCGCCTTGGCATCGGCGATCGCTTCTTCGCTCTCGAAAAACTCGATGTGGGCAGGCGCGATCGCTGTGATCAGCGCGACGTGAGGGCGGACCTGACGGGTCAGCCGGCTGATTTCACCGGCATGGTTCATGCCCATTTCGAAGACGCCGTAGGCCTCATCCCTCGGCATGCGCGCCAGCGACAGGGGCACGCCCCAATGATTGTTGAGGCTTTCGGCACTGGCGTGGGGCGGCGCCTGGGCTTTGAGCCCGCGGGCCAGCGCCATCTTGGTGCTGGTCTTCCCGACCGAGCCGGTGAGCCCGAGAATGCGGGCGCTGCTCCGGGCCCGGCCCGCCGCCCCCAGAGCCTCGAGGCCCGCCTGGGTATCGGTCACCACAAGAAGGCGTTCTGGTGCCACCCCGTCCGGCAGATGGGCGACCATGGCCGCGACCGCGCCAGCGTCGAGGGCCGCTGGCACATAATCATGGCCGTCATTGTTCGGCCCTTTGATGGCGATGAACAGATCGCCCGGCGCGGTCGTCCGGCTGTCGATCGAGATGCCGGTGGCGGACCAATCCCCCTTGGGCGCCAGGGACAGGGCGCGGGCCGCCTCGGCCGCTGTCCAAAGCGCGATCATGGATGCCCGCCCTCAGCACGAGCCAGGATCCGGCGAACCACATCGGCATCGTTGAACGCTAACACCCGGTCGCCGATGGTCTGGCCTTCCTCATGCCCCTTGCCGGCGATCACCAACAGATCGCCCGCTTCAAGAAGCCGGATGCCCTCGGCGATGGCTTCGGCCCGGTCACCGATATCCAGCGCATCCGGTACCGCCGCCAGAATTTGACCTCGAATGGCCGCCGGCTCCTCGCTCCGGGGAATGTCGTCCGTCACGATTGCCAGATCCGCCAGGCGCGCGCTGACCTCGCCCATCTGCGGCCGTTTTCCGGGATCGCGGTCGCCGCCACAGCCGAAGACGACGATCAGTCGGCCGGCCCCATGGGGCCGAACGGCGCGCAGGGCCTGCTCCAGCGCGTCGGGCGTATGGGCGTAGTCGACGAAGATCCGACCGCCGGTGGTCGACCGGCCGACCAGCTCCATCCGTCCCGGTGCGCCGGCGAGTTGGGGAGCCGCTTGAACGACCTGGCCGGTCGTGCCGCCGGTCGCCAGAAACAGGCCGATCGCGGCCAAGAGATTGTGCCCCTGGAACGCGCCCGTAAGCCCCGCCTCGATGGCAACTTTGGTGCCGTCGATCACAAGCTCCAGCGATTGACCCTCGGGCCTCGGCGTCTGCTTCACCAACCTAAGCCGGCTGGCCCGGACACCGAAATCGATGATGTCGAGGTTTCGCTCGCGACACCGGCGGCGGACGTCGGGGAAACTCTCGAGATCGGCGTTGATGATCGCCGGCGCGCCGCCAGGCAGCAGCGCGTCGAACAACCTCATCTTGGCCTGGAAATATGATGAAAAATCACCGTGATAGTCGAAATGGTCCCGAGTGATGTTGAGGAACGCGCCGGCGGCGAGCCGAACCCCGTCAAGACGGCGTTGCTCCAGCCCGTGGCTGGATGCCTCCATGGCCAGATGGCTGACGCCGTCCTGGCGGAAACGAGCCAGTGTTTCGTGGAGTTTCACCGGATCCGGCGTTGTCAGCGCGCCCGGCTCCAGACCCCTTGGACCATCAACACCTAACGTGCCGACCGAAGCCGCCCGCTTGCCGGCCATGCGCCAGAGCTGGGTGGTGAAGTGAGCCACCGAGGTCTTGCCGTTGGTGCCGGTCACGGCAACTTGCGTCTGCGGCTGAGGACCGTGGAAAGTCGCGGCCATCAGCGCCAGCCGGCGCCTGGGATCGGCGTCCGTGATGACCGGCACCGGCAGGTCGTCTTGCTCCAGGCTCGGATCGCCCAGCACCGCCACCGCCCCCCGGTTCAGCGCGTCCTCGACGAACCGGCGGCCGTCCTGGCGCTGACCGGCCAGGGCTGCGAACACCATACCGGGCCGAACCTCGCGGCTGTCCGCCGTCAGCCCGGAAACGTCGATCGCGGCGTCCCCTCGGATCATGGCGCCGTCACCCACGAGCGTCGCGAGCTTCAACACGCAACTCCTTGCGCCTGATCTTCGGATTATACACTTCTTCGGTGTCGAAACGCTGCTCGAAACGCGCGACCGCCTCGGCTGTCGTAGGTGGCAGACCCAAGATCGGCCCGATCCGGGCCATGATCTCGCCGACCACGGGCGCGGCGGTCCAACCGCCCTGATGGAGATGCGGGTTGGGTTCGACACCCACCGGCTCGTCCAGCGTCGCGTAGACCACATATTGGGGCTGATCGATGGGCAGAACGCCTACGAAACTGGAGAGCACGACGCCGTCCTGATAGCGGCCATCCGCGCCGACCTTTTCGGCCGTACCGGTCTTGCCGCCGATCAGATAGCCCGGCACCTGGGCCTGGCCGGCACTGCCCTTGTCCACCACCAACCATGCCAGATGCCGGAGATCGCTGACGGTCTCGGCGCTGATGAGCTGGGGCTTCGACGCCTCGAACGGATCGTCCGGGTAGCGCTTCAGAAGCGTCGGCACCACCAGGCGGCCGTCGCCCAGGAGCGTCGCCACGGCTCGAACGAGGTGAAGCGGCGTCACCGCCACCCCATGGCCGAAGGCGATGTTGGCGACCGTGACGTCCGGCCAGCGCCGGGGCCATTGCGGGCGGGCTGTCCGGCCGATCTCGAGCTGGATCGGCCGGTCCATGCCCAGCCGTTTCAGGAACGCTTCCTGGGCCGAGCGGCCGGCCATCAAGGCCATCCGGGCGCTGGCGATGTTTGACGAGTACATCACCGCTTCCGGCACGCTCAGTGCCCGCTTGCGCCCCCGGTAGTCGCGGATGCGGTGGCCGTTAACCCGCAGCGGCTCGCTCGCGTCCAGCCGATCGCCCAGCGACACCACGCCGGCCTCCAGCGCCATCGCCGCGTTGATCAGCTTGAACACCGAGCCCAGCTCGTAGGTCTGGGTCAGATTGCGGTCCTTGAGCGCCTCCTCGTCGGCGCGACCGGGATGATGGGGATCGAAATCCGGCAGGCTGACCATGGCAAGAATTTCGCCGGTATCGACGGCCATGACGATGGCGCTGCCGCCCTTCGCGCGGAAGCGCTCGACGCCGGCGCTCAGGGCCGCGTGGGCGATCGCCTGGACCCGGACATCGAAGCTAGTCTCCAGCACCGGCTGGTTGATGTCGCCCCGGCGGGCAAGATCATCGTCGAAAGCGCGCTCAATGCCGCTGAGCCCGTCATTGTCGACCCCGACGAAGCCGAGCGTATGGGCAAACAGGGACCGGTTCGGATAGATCCGGTTCTCGACGCTGCGAAACTCGATGCTCGGCAGCCCCAAGGCTCGAACACGGCGAACATGGTCGAGGGTGGCGCGCCGCTTGACGTAGACGAAATGACGCTCCGAGCCGAGCCGGGCGGCCAGGCGACCGACATCCGAGCGATCCACGGCGGCGGCAAGCAGCTTCGCCTCACGCTCTGGGTTCATGACGTTGCGGGGATCGGCGCCGATCGAGGGACCGATCACATTGCTCGCGAGCAACCGGCCGTTGCGGTCGACGATGTCGGCCCGATTGCGGTCGTCGGCCGCGTGAACGGCCGCGGCCCGGGTCGTGGCCGGGCCCGCCAAGGTAGAAGACAGGGGAACCAAGCGCCCGCCGAAAAGGCCGCACAAGCCGACCGAGGGAAG
>JBHJGP010000009.1:0-181348 GCA_050331695.1 Geminicoccaceae bacterium | reverse complement strand
GCTGCTCTGGCTGGTGGTGAGCATCCGTGCCGTGTTGCGCTCTGACCTGGGTGAGGCGACCCGCGAGCGGGGTCGCTGGCTTGATGCCATGGGCGTTACGGTTCTGACCCTGGTCTATGTTGCGGCCATGCATGGCCGGCTGTTCGGGTTCGCAATCCTGACAACCGTTTTCCTGATCCTGACAATCGGGCTCCTGACCCGGTTCCAGGTGAGGACGCTGCCCTGGGTGGTGGGGATCGCCGCGGCCACCGGGTTCGGCTGTCAGTATCTGTTCACCCGTGTGTTCATCGTCGATCTGCCGGGGCTTTAGCGCTTGGAAGGGCTTTTTTCCGATCTGGCCACTGTCTTTCAACCCTGGGCCTTTTTCTATTGTGTGTTGTGAACAGCGCTCGGCATCACGGTCGGCGCGATCCCGGGCCTCACCGGCGCCATGCTGATCGCCCTGACCCTGCCGCTCACCTACTACATGGCACCGACCGACGCGGTGGTGCTGCTGGTCGCAATGTATGTGGGTGCCATTACCGGTGGACTGATCACGGCGACCTTGCTGCGCATGCCGGGGACGCCGTCCAACGTGATGACCACCTTCGACGGCTATCCCATGGCCAAGGGCGGCAAGCCCGGCCGGGCGCTGGGGCTAGGCATTTCCGCATCCTTCGTCGGCGGCATCATCTCCTGGATCTTTCTTCTGCTGCTGGCGAAGCCCTTGTCGATCTGGGCAACCCGGTTCGGTCCGTTCGAGTATTTCACGCTGATCTTGATGGCGATGGTCCTGATCGCGTCCGTGAGCCAGGGCTCGATGGTCAAGGGCCTGATCGCCGGGCTGCTCGGCATGTTGGCCTCGATGCCTGGCGTCGATCCGTCGGCGGGCCAGCCGCGCCTCACCTTCGACTGGTACATGCTGAACGGCGGGCTCAAGCTTCTGCCGGTCTTGATCGGTGTGTTCGCGGTCAGCCAGATCATCGCCGACATTTTGGACATGGGCCGAAAGATGGATCGGGTCGAGGCGTCGGGCCGGGGGATGCTCCTCGGCCTTGCCGATTGGCTTCGCCACGGCGCCAACATGGTCCGCTCCAGCCTGATCGGCACCTTCGTCGGCATTCTTCCGGGTGTCGGTGCCTCAATCGGCTCGGTCATCGCCTACACCACCACCAAAAACCTCTCAAAGACGCCCCAAAAATTCGGCAAGGGCGCGGAAGAGGGGGTGGTTGCCTCGGAAGCCGCCAACAACGCCACGGTCGGCGGCGCCCTGATCCCGTTGATCGCCATGGGGATACCCGGTTCAGTGATCGATGCGATCCTGATCGGTGCGCTGATGATCCACTCGATTCAACCGGGGCCGACCCTGTTTCTGACCAATGCCGATGTCGTCTGGGCGATGATCGCCGCCTGTCTCATCGCCAACATCCTGATGCTGATCATGATGATGGGCAGCGTCGGCTGGGTCGCCCGACTGGCCTACCTGCCGCGCAGCTTTCTCTTGCCGGTGATCATCGTATTCTGCGTGATCGGCTCCTTCGGGCTCGACAACACCATGTTCGACGTCTGGGTCATGTTGATCTTTGGTGTGATCGGTTTCGCGCTGGAACGGGCCCGCTACCCGCTGGGACCCTTCGTGATCGGCTTCGTGCTGGCACCGCTGATGGAGGAAAAACTGAGAAGCGGGCTGATGATGACCGCTGGCTCGATCACGCCTGTGTTCACCCGGCCGCTGGCCCTCGGGTTCCTGGTCGTCGCGGTGGTTCTGTTGCTTTGGCCGATCATCGCCGACTACCGCCGCCGGCGGGCCGACGCATGACCAACGCTTTCATCGGCTTTCCGCGAGACGTCGGCCCGCCGGGCTCACGCAACCATCTGCTGGTGCTCTCGGTCACCGGTCTCAGCACGGCCGTCGGCCGGCGGATCGCCGGTCAGGTCAGGGGCGCCCGGTTCATCGGCACGAGCTATGGCTCAGGCCTTCTCGGACGCGACCGGGAGATCCATGACCGGGCCCTTGCGCGCTTTGCCTGCCACCCGAATGTTGGTGCCGTCCTGGTGGTGGGCGCCGATCCGCCGGCGGTCGCGCGCATCGCCGGTGCGGCGGAGGTCGCCAAACGAAAGGTGGCGGCACTCGCCCTCGACAATTGTGGCCACGACGCCCTTGTTTTGTTCGAACGCGGCGTTCGTGCGGCCTCCTCTCTCGCGATCGGTCTTTCGAGTGAGCGCCGAGCGGAGGTGCCTGTCAGCGAACTGGTGCTCGGTCTCGAGTGCGGACGCTCGGATCCCAGTTCCGGGCTCGTCGCCAATCCTCTGGTCGGTTGCGTCGCCGACCGCTTGGTGGATTGCGGGGCGACGGCCATCTTGGGTGAGACGATTGAGTGGCTTGGCGCTGAAGACGCTTTGATGTCGCGCGCTGTCTCGCCGGCGGTTGGTGATCGGATCAAAGCCGCGGTCCTGCGCCGAGAGCGGCAGGTGGTCGAGGCCGGGATCGATCTCACCGGCAACAATCCGAGTGCCACCAATATCGCTGGCGGCCTCTCCACAATCGAGGAGAAATCGCTCGGCGCCATCGCCAAGAGCGGTCGGGGCCCCATTCAGGGCGTTCTGAACTATGGTGAGCAGCCTGCCGATCCCGGCCTTTGGCTGATGGACGCGCCGGCTTACGCGCCAGAATCGCTCACCGGCTTCGCCATCGCCGGCGCCACAATGACACTGTTCACGACCGGTGTCGGCAACAGCTATGGCAGCCTTCTGATGCCGACGGGCAAAATCACCGGCAATCCGGAAACGGCCAGCCGATTGCGCCATCAGATCGACTTCGAGGCCAGCGCTGTTCTGAGAGATGGCGCGACGATTGACCGCGTGACGGACGAGCTTTGGGATCGGGTGATCGAGATAGCCTCGGGCAAGGCAACCTGGGCCGAAATCCTGGGCGAGGACGAGGAGACCATCAGCCGCTTCGGTGAAGCCCTGTGATTGGCGCCGGCGCTGTTCGGCTCAACGAGAGGGACACCGTCGCGACCGCACTGCGCGATCTGCCGGCGGGTGTCGAACTCACGATCGGGGACGTTCGCATCGTCACCCTGGAGGCGATCCCCGCCTTTCATAAACTAGCGCTCGCGGATCTGGCTGAGGGTACGCTGGTCAAGAAGTACGGTCAGGTTATCGGCCGCCTTACCGGAGACGTAAGGTCCGGTGCCCTTGTCCATGTCCACAATCTGGTGAGCTGCCGCGGTTGCTGATCTGCGTTTTGTTTTCACCACAAGTAATCGTGAAGACCGTGTGACTATCTGCACAGTCAGTCCGAATTAGATCACCTACTGATAGAAAAGAATGCGCATTCAAGTCTCAATAAAACTTGCGTGGAGATTAACGCATGGCAACGGCGACAAATGACGTGGAGCAATTGGAAGGCATTCTCAGCCATTTTGACGAGGCAACTGTGGCCAGCGTTTTGGCGCGTCGCAGCAACGGCCAGGCAAATGGCGTCCACTATCAGGATCATCACCCGCTCGGCTACGGCACCGATGCCTTCGGCGAGGAGGCGATCACTCAGGCTGTGTCCGAACTCCGGGACATGGGCGATGAGGTCGAGCCGGGCCATCCGGGGTGCGCGACGATGCAGCAGGCGGTCGCCGGCGAAGCCGGTTCCGATGCAGCCGCCAACGCGAACATCGAGCGGATCGTGGACCGGCGTAACTTTTTGCCCGCACACTTTCTGACCGAGGGAGCGGAGGTTCAAAAAGCGGTGGCGCGGGTCAAGATCGGTGGCGGTTTCGGCACCGGTTCGTTGATCTCCAATTCCCTGCTGTTGACCAACAATCATGTCATTCCGAGCAAGCAGGTGGCCAACACGGCCGAAGCTCAGTTCAATTTCCAATTGGATGAAAGTGGCGCTGCTCTCGCTCCGGATGTTTACCGCTGCGTTCCGGACTCGTTCTTCTATACCAATCGGAGTCTGGATTTCACGATCGTGCGGTTGCGGGGCCGGCGCCTGCACCAGCCGACCTTGCCGGTGACGCCGCCCTTCACCGTCGACAATCAGGCCGTTATCGGAGCAACGGGGCCCGCTATCATCAATCCGCCTCTGCAACTGCCCAATTTGTTCATCACGCCCGGCATGCGCTGGGGCCATCTGAGCCTGCCGACGCGGCCACTCACTTATGTCTTGAACAGCTTCATCAACATCATTCAGCATCCCAGTGCACGCCGAAAAGAGGTGGCGCTGCAGGAAAACGTCATCGACCGGGTTTTGACCAATGCAATCCGCTACACCACTGACACGGAGCCGGGCTCATCGGGCTCGCCGGTGTTTGACAATAAGTGGGATCTGGTCGCGTTGCACAATGCCGGTGGCGACCGCAACAATGGTGTCTGGATCAACAATAACGGCATTCGGGCCGATCGTATCGTCGCTGACCTCAGGAGCCAATTCGCCGGACAGGCGGTGCTGAACGAACTCGGTATCGCCTGACCGAAGCGAGGGAGAGGCGGCCTCGCGCGGCCTCTCCCTCTCTTTCCTCTCTCTCTCTCTCTCTAGCTATCAGACGAAAAATCGATCCGGCGGCCCTGCTCGTGGCTGGCGATCGCCGCTTCGATCAGGTCGATGCCTTCCAGAACATCTTCGGGTGCCACCGGCACCGGGCGGCCTTCAACGATGGCCGCGGCCATTTGCTGGTAGAAGGAAACCCAGGAACCGGCGGCCGAGGTCACGGTTTCTGTGCGGCCGTCGGCGCGGGTGATGGAACCCCATTGTTTTTCAGGCTCAACACCGAAATCTGGGTGACCAGGCCCGATCCCGGCCCGCAATTGAGGTTCCTGGCGATCGAAACCCGCTTTGATGAAGGAACCCTCAAGACCGTGAAGCCGGTAACGGGTTGCGTTAGCCGTGACCAAGGCGCCGGCCGTAACGGAGGCTCGTCGTTGGCCAAAGCCGCAGCGGATGAAAAAGGTGTCGTCGGGCGCACCCGATCCCCGCTGGGCGGCCAGGTCCGCCTGGAGCCAATCGGGCTTTCCCCAAAGAAGAAGCAACTGGTCGATCATGTGCGGCCCAAGACCCCAGAGGATGCCAGCGCCTGGGCCCTGTTGATCCTGCCAGCGGTCCTGCAGGTTCGGCCGGAAGCCCTGCCAGAGCAGCTCGATTTCCATCAGCTCACCCAGGTCACCATCAGCCAAAAGGCGCCGAACCGTCAGGAAGTCGGCGTCCCAGCGGCGGTTGTGGTAAGCGGTGACGAGGACGCCTTTCTTCTCGGCAGCTGCAAAGACCTGACGCGCGTTCTCCGCCGAGACGGCGAACGGCTTGTCGATAACCACATGCTTGCCCGCTTCGATTGAAAGAAGGGCTTGCTCATGGTGGAGCGCATGCGGGGTCGCGATCACGACCAGATCGATATCTGCCCGGGCGGTCAGATCCTCGAGCCGGGCCAGGGGCTCCGCCTCGCTCTGTTCCGCCTGAACCGTCTCGGCTCGACTGGTCACAACCGCCCGAAGCTCGAGGCCCGCGCCCTTGATGATCGGCGCATGGAACGTGCTGCCGGACAGGCCGTAGCCGACCAGACCGCCGCGGACGTTTTGGGTCACCGGCGCCTCCTCCCCTGGGGCCTGTGACCGTAGCGTCAGTCTTCGATCCGGCGCAAGCGATCGCGGGAGATTGGGATCTTTCGTCGGTACCTTTCCGCCGCCGCCCGGATCCGCTCGACATGGTCGTCGCCGAGTTCGCGGATGATTTTGCCAGGCGTGCCCATGACCAGGGACCGGGGCGGAATGGTCTTGCCTTCGCCGATCAGGCTGTGGGCGCCGATCAGCGACCCTTCGCCGATCTCAGCCCCATTGAGGATGGTGGCACCGATCCCGACCAGGCTACCCCGACGAACGGTGCATCCGTGGACCATTGCCAAATGCCCGACCGTGACCTCGGCTTCGATGGTCAGGGGGAAACCCGGATCCGAATGAAGCACGCAATTGTCCTGAACATTGCTACCCTCGCCGACGGTCAAGGGTTCATTGTCACCACGGAGAACGGCGCCCCACCAGACGCTCGCTCCGGGTTCGATGACCACGTCACCGATCAGAATGGCCGTCGGCGCGACCCAGCTGCCCGATGCCACCTTTGGCGCGCGGCCATCCAGCTCGTAGAGCATCGAACCCGTTCGGTTGCTTAGGCCGCGCTAGCCGGTTCCTCGACCAGTTGGTCGACCTGCAGCGGCGAGAAAGCGGAGCCTGCGGCTTCCGTCGGCCGGTTGGATGCACCATCCTCAAAGGCAGACAGGGCGGACGCTTCGTCGCCGATGACGTCGCCGGCGGCCAGGGGCTCGCCGCTTTCCGCCTCGTCGCTTAGGGCCTCGACCAGGCGGCGAGGGCCGACGCGGATCGACACGATTGCGGTATCGGTCGCGCCTGAGGGATCGGCGACGGTGTAGGGAAATGTCACGAAACCGATGAAGCCCGGCGGTGCCGTGTAGAGCACGTTACCATCCTCGTCGAAATCGATGGTGCCGACGGTGGGCTCGCCAACCTCGACGATGGAGATCGGGTCACCGTCGGGATCGAAATCGTTGCGAAGTCGTGTGCTGTTGCTGACCAGAAGCGTGCTGCCGATCCGCATGTTGAAGGTCGTGTCGTCGACGGCGACCGGCGCCTGGTTCGCCGGTACTTCGCCGCCGGGTCCGTCACCGCCGTCGGGTCCGGTTCCGCCATCCGGATCCTCGCCGTCGGCTTCCGGATCGAACACGCCGATCTGGACCTCGGCGGTATCCGTACCGCCCCGGCCGTCGCTGACCTCGTAGGTAAAGGAATCGGTACCCTCGAAATCGTCCGGCGCGGTGTAGAGCAAATTGCCGTCCTCGTCGAAATCGATAGAGCCGACATTGGGCGCGCTGGTCGAGACGATCTCGAGGGGATCGTTGTTCGCATCGGTGTCGTTGCTCAAAAGGCTGTCGATGGCGATGGCGAGCGTGGTTCCCTTGGCCACCTCGAACGCATCATCGCCTGCGACCGGCGCCACATTGGCCGGCAAGGGGCCGCCGATGCCACCGTCGTCCGGATCGTCCGGTCCGGCAACGATCGGATCGTCATCATCGTCGTCGCTGTCGAAGGTCGAGGGGAAATCCTCCTCGTCCTCGGCCACAGCCGCGCTTTCGAAGGCCAACGCCGTCGGACCCAGAGGGCCGAGCGGATCAACGGAGTCGGGCAGGGAACCGGGATCGAACGGGGTAAAGCCGGCGCCGCCGCCGGCGTCTTCCGGACCGCCGGTCGGCTCCTCGCCCGCCGCCGGGTCCTCGCCGAGCGCGCTTTCGGAGGCGACCAACGTCTGCTGCAGGCTGGCGGCGGTAAAGAAGGGATTGCCGTTGATGGACAATTCGGCCGCACCGCCATCGAAGAAGTCGACCAGCAAAACGCTGCGGCCATCGTCCAAAACGATCAGCAGGCCGTTTTCGCTCTCGGTAAGCCGGGCGCTCTCGAACAATGCGCCGTCGAGGATTACCTGCTGGCCGTCGAAAACCGGGACCTGAACCCGGTCCTCGGCGCCGGGGATACCCACCGCGCACTGCGCGGTGACCTGATATCCCTCGATCTCCTGGTCGGTGCCGTCTTCGAATGAGATCAGCAGGCGATCGACATCACTCTCGAACCGCGCGGTCTCGTAGGCCGGGTTCGCGAATCGGACCTGCTGATCCGCCTCGAGCAAAACCAGAGGTTCACCGCCGTTCGCCGGCGGTTCGACCGTCAAAACGTCCGCGCTTTCGTCGATCCCGCAAACCGAAGGTCCGCCATCGACGATCAGGGTCTGTTCGCCTCCTGACGGGGCTCCTGGCGCCGCCGACGGTTGGCCGGACGGGGCGGTTGCAGCCGGCGAAGCAGTTGTTTCCACCATATTATCAGTTCCTCTCGTCTCGCCGGAGTGAGCAACCTGCAGCCAACATCGTGCCAACCAATGCTCTTACCCGTTCAGAACAGGTTAATCGTTCTGTTCAACCGAGCGGCGCAATTGGAGCCTGTCGAGCACCATGATACTAAAGACCGCGTTTGTTTCTCATCCAGATCGCTTGCCCACCTGATCGTCGGCAGAACGGTAGCAACCAGCCCGCAGCTCAACAAACGTTTGAGGCGAATTCCGACAATCAGTCAGCATATTATAGGATGCCATTCCACAATATGCTGTGGGTATCGTTGCGTACTCTTACGAACTTACAGCCTTTTGCACAAATACGTCGAAAAATTTTACGACCTAACTTCGAGCTTTTGGTGCCGCGTCGGCAAGCGGGCCTGTGACTTGACCGATGATGCGCCAAACCTAGCGTGGTTGCCGGGACGGCTCGTAAGAGCCGCAATCGGGCTCAGAGGACAAAGATGATGAGAATGGCTTTGAGGCGGCTGATTTTAGCGAGCGTGCTCGGTCTTTGCATAATACCGCTTGCCTCGGCCCAGAACGGTGACGGCTCGTCGGACCGTCACGAGGGCTACTATTACCCGCCGCCGACCACCAAGGAGGTCTATCAGGCACGGGCCCAGATACTGCCCCAGGCAAGCCGCGAGCGAAGGGTCGCGTTCGTTGTCGAGATGACCCAGGGGCTTCTTTCGCGGCCCCATGCCCCCGACTTCGCCGTTTTCGTCAAAGGCGCTCACGCGGAGAAGCTGATCATCGTCGCCCTTCGAGACGACGTCATCGACACGCTGTACCGCGCCCGGGCGCTGCTCGCTCAACTGACGTCGGTGGCTCGCAACACACCTCTCTTCAAGGAGTTCGGAGTCGAGGATTACTTCACCTTCTTCGACTTGCTGCGCATGCAAGGGTTCGAACGCATGACCGTGAGCGACGGGGACGATTTTGCTCATCAAGTCGATTTCAAGTGAATGATCGTTCAAATTGGGTCCATATTTGTCGAAGAGATTGACATTAAACCATAGCGAGAGTGTTGCGGTCGGCTTTCCCGTTCGCTGCCTACGATCTTGCCGCCACGCACCATCCGTGGTCCCGCGTAGCATCGGCGCCACAACGAAAGTGGCAAGCCAGACGCGTGGGAACGCTTTTTCAATCCCAAGTTGTGGTTGGCGAAAGCGTGTCCGTATCGAGATGCGGACGAAAGTCTGTTATTGGCCCATTGCCTCGATCAGGCCGCTCGCCAAACACAAAACTACGCCCAAGGTCAGCGGCAGACGCAACGTCGGATACCATGCCGGCGTCAGGCTTCGCTGGGCCAGGCCCAGATCGGTCCGGTAGATCAGAACGAAAGCCAAGATCATTCCCGCATAGCCGATCAGCAAAGGCGCCAGGAGGGCCAGCCAAGCGATCAATGCCGGCACCACGGAGAGGCCGAGGACCCGAAACCGATCCCTGTCGTCGAGTTCGGCGACGCTGCCGAACCCCCACTGAACGCCGGCCATGAACGAGGCGATAGCGCAGGCGTAGCCGAGCAGGACCGCATGGACGACGGCGGTGAGGCGGCCGTCGTCGATCCTGACCGCGACAGCACCTGCGGCGAACGGGATGAGACCAGCGAAACCGAGTTTTAAAGCTGGCCTTGGCACCTCTGCCAGCGGCGCTTTCATGAGCGGATCATCGCCCAAGCCTGGCGACGCGTTCGACCAAGAGACCGAAAAAGCCGTCGGCATCAATACGGTCGATCACCAACGCATTGGGCTCGGCGCCGCTTTGCGCCCACCAATCGACGACTGTCCGGCCGGCGCAAAGACCTTCGGTTTCTACGTCCACCCGGCAGGCCTTACCGTTGAACAGGTCGGGCTTGAGGAGGTAGGCGATCGTACACGGATCGTGCAGCGGCCCGCCGGGCTCGTCGTAGCGATCTTTGTCGAACCGGGTGTAGAAATCGAGAAGACCAGCCGCAGCTTGGCCGACGGTCGTGCCGATCGCCTCGATCCGACGCAATCTTTGTTCGGTGATCAGAGCCTGGTGGGTGACGTCGAGACCGTGCATGGTGATCGGAACGCCCGATCCGAAAACCATCTTGGCGGCATGTGGATCGACGAAGATGTTGAATTCGGCCGCCGCGGTCACGTTGCCGAGGCCGATGGCCCCGCCCATCAGCACGATCCCGGCGAGCCTTTTTTGGATTTCGGGTTGCCGCGCCATGGCCAGCGCGACATTGGTGAGCGGCCCGGTCGGCACCAGCGTGACGCTTCCCCGAGGCTCCGCCATGATCCGGTCGACGATGGCATCGACGGCGTGGCCGGCCGCCAGCGGGACCTCCGGTTCCGACAGCTCTGCACCGTCCAGACCGGTTTCTCCATGCACGTATTCGGCCGTGATCAAAGGTTTGAGCAGGGGGCGGTCGGCGCCCGCATAGACCGGAACATCGGTTCGTCCGGCGAGCGCACAGATCCGCTGGGCGTTGGTGCTGGTCAGCGCCAGGGGCACGTTGCCGGCGACCGTGGTGACTGCAAGGAGCTCCAGCTCGTCCGGCGATCCGAGCGCCATCAAAAGAGCCAGGGCATCGTCCTGGCCCGGATCACAGTCGAGAATGATCTTTCGCGGGCTCACTTAGTCCTCCTTGGTGTCTGGCTGACCGAAGGGCTTGGAGCCTCGGTTGTCAGCGTCCTCACGCTCATCGGCTTGGTCGCCCGGGAGCCGGTTGTTGCAGGGTGATGCAGTGGATGCCGCCGCCGCCTTCGACAATTCCGTTCGCGTCGATACAGATCAGCTCACGGTCCGGATAGGCCTGGCGGAGGCGGGCGTGGGCCACTTCATCGGCCGGATCGCCGAAGGTAGGCGCGATCACGGCGCCATTGGCCACATAGTGATTGATGTAAGAGCGTGTCAGCCAGGTGCCGTCATGGCGTCTTCTCGGCCGGGGTGCCGGCAGAACCAGGATGTCTTTGGCGAGGTCCGCATTGTCGATCTGGGCTTCAAGGCGAGCGGCGAGGTCGCGGCCCCGAGGCCAATTGGGATCATCCACTGTTTCCGGCAACTGGATCAAAATCCGGTTGCCCGGCGCAAAGCAGGCCACATTGTCGATATGTCCGCCGGTTTCGTCATCGATCCACCCCCACGGCGATCTCAGCACGGTATCGACATGGAGCAGCGTTTGAAGCTCGGACAGGATGTCACGTTCAGCGACCCCGCCATTGCGTCTCGGATCGAAGAGGACGCTGTCCGTGGTGAGCAGGAGACCGGCGCCGTCTGTATGAAGCGCGCCGCCTTCGAGAACCAGGGATGAGCGAATAGACCGAGCCCCTGCCAACTCGGTGACCGCCGGCGCCACAAGATCATCCTTGGCCCACGGTTGGCCCGACTGCCCCCAGCCATTGAAGCGCCAGTCAATGCCGGCAAGGCACCCCTCACCCAGAAGAAAGGTCGGACCCGTATCTCGCATCCAACCGTCGTCCAGCGGCAGGCCTATCAGCTCCACATCAGAGGTCAGCATCCGCCGCGCTTCGTCCCTCTGCGTCGGGTCGACCAGAACCGTAACCGGTTCGAAGGACTGCACGGCCGCCGCGACCTCGCCATAGGCTCGTTTCGCCGCTCGGTGGGGCTCATCGCCGCCAAAGGGCCTGGAAGCCGGCGGCCAGGCTATCAGACATCGCTCATGGCGCTCCCATTCAGCGGGCATCCGCCAGCCATCGTCCGCGAGTCGTCTCTCGTCGTTTCCGTCATGCATGAACTTGCGCTTATCGCGGCCGGCCGTCGCTGCCAAGGGCAAGCCTCTGGTTAGCGGTGGCTGGGAAGACTAAGTTGCCATCAGGGCAAAGCGAGCTCGGAGGGAGAGGGCGCGGTGATCAAAGAACGTCTGGCCGAAAACGGTCTGGAACTGCCCGAAGCCGTGGCGCCCGTCGCCAACTACGTACCCTTTGTCCGCGATGGCAGCGTACTCTACGTCTCGGGCCAGGTGCCGATGAGGGATGGCAGGATCGCTGTCACCGGCAAGCTCGGCGGCGGCGTATCCATCGAACAGGGGCAGGAGGCGGCGCGGATCTGCGTTCTTAACCTTCTCGCCCAGGTCGGCGCTGCGCTGGATGGTGACTGGTCGAGGCTCGAGCGGTGTCTCAAGCTCGTCGGCTTCGTCGCCTCAGCGCCCGATTTCACCGACCAGCCCAAGGTGATCAACGGAGCCTCGGACTTGATGGTCGATGTCTTAGGTGAAAATGGCCGCCACGCGCGTTCGGCGGTCGGTGTCGCGGCCCTTCCGCTCGACAGCGCCGTCGAAGTCGAAGCGATCTTTGCCTGTCGATGACGCCCTGACGGCGCGGATCTGTCGCGGCGTATCGGCGATTGGCGCTGATGCCTGGGACCGCTGCGTCCCGGAAGCCAACCCCTTCGTCAGCTTCGGCTACCTTCATGCGATGGAAGAAAGTGGCAGCGCGGTCGGTGACACCGGCTGGGCGCCGATCCCGATCCTCCTGGGCGATGAAGCGGCTCCCCGGGCGATCACGCCGGCTTATGTGAAGAGCCACTCCTATGGCGAATATGTGTTCGACCATGGCTGGGCCGATGCCTATGAACGCGCCGGCGGTCGCTACTATCCGAAGCTCCAGGTAGCGGTTCCCTTCACCCCGGTCCAGGGCCCCCGCTTGCTGGCCTCCGACGCTTCGGATCGCGACGCCCTGATCCAAGCGATCGCCGCGACGGCCAATCAGCTGGAGCTCTCTTCGGCCCACGTCACCTTCTGTAATGAAGACGAGGCCCGCGCGTTCGAGGAGGCTGGCTGGCTGGTTCGCCATGGGGTTCAGTATCACTGGTATGACCAGGGTTTCGGCGATTTCGACGGCTTTCTGGCGAGCCTGCGGAGCAGCCGCCGGAAGACCATCCGCCGCGAGCGCCGCGACGCCCAGGCGGGCGGCGTCGAGATCGAGGTGCTTACAGGCGATCTCATCGAGCCCCATCATGTGGAGGCGTTCTACCCGTTCTATCGGGCGACGATCGACAAGAAGATTTGGGGCAATCTCTATTTGAACCGAACCTTTTTCGCGCTTCTAGGCTCGGCCCTTCGCGAGCGGATCGTCCTAGTCATGGCCCGTCAGGACGAACGATACGTGGCCGGCGCGCTCCATATCCGAGGCGAGGATACGCTTTACGGCAGGCTTTGGGGTTCGCTCGCCGACTTCCGCTTTCTTCATTTCGAGCTCTGCTACTATCAGGGGATCGAACTGGCTCTCCGCTGGGGTTTGAGCCGTGTCGAAGCCGGCGCCCAGGGCGAACACAAGCTCCAGCGCGGCTATCAACCGAGCCGGACCTATTCAGCCCATCTTATTCGGGATCGGGGGTTGGCCGAGCCGGTTCGCCATTTCGTCGAGCGTGAACGACATGCGTTGGCTCGGGAGATGGAAGCGATGCAGGAGCTGCTACCGTTTCGGCGCGACGGCACCTAAGGCCGGCAACCCCATTACCTTGGCGGCAGGCGGTCATCTGCCTCGTCAGACGAAAAATCGCCCGAGGCTCAATCAAACGTCGGCGGGTGCCGGCAGGGCCGGCGCCTCGTCCGTACCGGTATCGTCGGACTTGTCCGGCGCAGGCAGGAGGGCTTGGCCACCCTGATTGGGCGTCATGACAAAATCCAGTTTACCGTCCGTGACGATGACCTTGACCTTGCCGCCCTTCGCAAGCTTGCCGAACAGGAGCTCGTCCGCGAGCGGCCTTTTGATGTGCTCCTCTAGAACGCGAGCCAAGGGCCTGGCTCCGTAGAGCGGATCATAGCCCTTGTCCGCCAGCCACTGCCGGGCCTCGTCGTTCAGCTCGATCAGCACCCGCTTGTCGGCCAGTTGCGCGGCGAGTTCGCCCATGAACTTGTCGACCACGTCGAGGACGATCTCGCGGGTCAGATGGCCGAACGGAATGACCGCGTCCAGGCGATTGCGGAACTCGGGCGTGAACAGGCGATTGATGGCCTCCGTATCCTCACCGACCCGTGTCGTGCTTTGGCCGAAGCCCATGGGCGGCTTGCTCATATCGGCGGCGCCGGCATTGGTCGTCATGATCAAGATGACGTTCCGGAAATCCACCGTCTTGCCGTTATTGTCGGTCAGCTTGCCGTAGTCCATGACCTGCAGGAGGATGTTGAAGACGTCGCCATGAGCTTTTTCGATCTCATCGAGCAGCAGGACCGCGTGGGGGTGCTGATCGATGCTGTCGGTGAGAAGGCCGCCCTGGTCGAACCCGACATAGCCCGGAGGCGCGCCGATCAGCCGGGACACGGCGTGGCGCTCCATATACTCGGACATGTCGAAACGGATCAGCTCGATGCCCATGATTTCGGCGAGCTGCCGGGCGACCTCGGTCTTGCCGACACCCGTGGGCCCTGAGAACAGGTAACAGCCGATCGGCTTCTTTTGGTCGCGCAGGCCCGCGCGGCTCAGCTTGATGGCGCTCGACAGGGCATCGATGGCCCGATCCTGGCCGAACACCACCTGCTTCAGATCAAGGCCCAGGGTCTTCAGGGCCTCGCGGTCGCGGACATTGACCGACTTGATCGGCACTCGCGCCATCTTGGCGACGATCTCTTCCACATCCTTGGCCTGGATCGTCTTGCGCCGCTGGCTTGGCGGACGGAGCATCTGGGCGGCCCCGACCTCGTCGATCACATCGATCGCCTTGTCGGGCAGTTTGCGATCGTGGATGTAGCGCACCGACAGATCGACCGCCGCCTTGAGCGCGCCGGTGGTGTAGCGCACCTTGTGGTGCTGCTCGAAGCTGGGCTTCAGCCCGTGGAGGATCTTAACCGCATCGTCGACGCTCGGTTCCGCGATATCGATTTTCTGGAACCGGCGCACCAGGGCCCGGTCCTTCTCGAAATAGTTCCGGAACTCTTTGTAAGTGGTGGAGCCGATGCACCGGAGCGAACCGCTGGAAAGCGCCGGCTTCAACAGATTGGAAGCGTCGAGAGAACCACCACTGGTGGCGCCGGCACCGATGACCGTGTGGATCTCGTCGATGAACAAGATCGCCCGGTCGGCTTCCTCCAGTTCGCCAAGGACCGCCTTGAGCCGCTCCTCGAAATCGCCCCGGTAGCGGGTGCCGGCGAGCAGCGCGCCCATGTCGAGGGCGTAGATCACCGCGTCGGCCAGCACGTCCGGGACACTGTCGTTGACGATCCGCAGCGCCAATCCCTCGGCGATCGCCGTCTTGCCGACACCCGGATCGCCGACGAACAAGGGATTGTTCTTCGACCGCCGGCAGAGGATCTGGATGGTGCGCTCAACCTCGGCATCCCGGCCGACCAGGATGTCGATCTTTCCCTTCTCGGCCTTGTCGTTGAGATTGACGCAGTAGGTGGCGAGTGCCGCGCTCTGCTTGGCCTCGGTCTGTTCGCCGGTGGTCTCTTCCTCGGCTTGCTGAGTGCTGCCGCGCACCGTCTTTGTCTGGCTCATCGACGGCCGCTTGGCGATACCATGGGCGATGTAGTTGACCGCGTCCAAGCGAGACATGTTCTGCTGTTGCAGGAAATAGACGGCGTGGGATTCCCGCTCGGAAAAAACCGCGACCAGGACGTTGGCGCCGGTGACCTCATTGCGTCCCGCCGACTGGACGTGGATTGCCGCCCGCTGCAGCACCCGATTGAAGCCGGCGGTCGCCCGCGCCTCCTCGACGTGGCTCGAAACCATCGACTTCAGCTCATTATCGAGAAAGCCTGTGAGCGCGGAGCGTAAGGCGTCGACGTCGACCGCGCAGGCTTTGAGCACGGTCAAGGCATCTTCGTCTTCGGTCAGCGCGAGGAGAAGGTGCTCGACGGCGGCAAACTCGTGGCTTCGAGCGGTTGCGGAGGCCACCGCGCGGCGCAAGGACCGTTCGAGATTATGTGAGAGCATGGGCATCCGCTCCGCCCCCAACGCTAGAGATACCTACCGATAACGATCGTCGTCCCGAACGGTGCCACTGTCACTCCTTTTCCATCGTGCATTGCAGCGGGTGCTGGTTGCGCCGGGCGAAATCCAAAACCTGCGCCACTTTCGTCTCAGCCACGTCGAGAGGATAAACGCCGCAGATGCCAACACCGTGATTGTGAACGTGGAGCATAATCTGATGAGCGTCCTCTTCTGACTTGTTGAAGAACCGACGGAGCACGCCCACCACGAACAGCATAGGCGTGTAGTCGTCGTTAAGCAGGAGAACCTTGTAAAGCGAGGGGCGCTCGACGCTCTCGCGGGTCTTCGTGACTAGATCGCCCTCGGGCGTCTCATCATAGGGTGTGTTGGCCATATCGTCCGAACCAGGTCCTGAGCTCGCTCGACGTCGAAGAACGATACCCAATTTGATGCCGGCTGAAAACTGCCAGCGAGGTTCGTCGACGCGAGTAATGTGGTGTTGATGGAGCCGCCTGCAACCGTTTCCCCAGCCTGCAGCTATTGCGTCGCAAACCTGGCCGTCAAGCGGAACAGATTGGTTGGCCAGCGGAAAAATCGGCTTGGCACTCGGCGTTCGTGCAGCGGCGAAGTTCCAACGCAACCGTTCGTCCAAGCCAAAACCGCACTTTTTCCGTAAGTTGATACAACTCTGACGCTGCCGAAGCGATCCGCCACGCCGGCGCCGGTGCGCCAGGATTCCGGACGCCTAGAGCACCAAGGCCAGTCGCCAAAGCAGGAGGCCCGCTAACCGGCGCGCTCGTCGGCGCCTTCCGCGACCTCATCGTCGCCGGACTTTTCAACCTTTTTCAGGCGAAGTCGGGGACGAGAGCCGCTCTTCTCCTCGGGCTCGTCATCGACAGGCTTGGTCCGTTTGGTCGATTTTCGTTCCGGGGTCTGCCGCTTTGCCACAGGCTGAGCGGTCTGCGCTCCTGAGCCGTTCGGCAGCGCGGCGTCCATCGGATCGGCTGCCTCGTCGCCGTCGACAGATTCCTCGGCCTTGCGATGCTGGGCCGACGAGGATCGCATGACATGGGCCTCGGCCCCGTTGGCCATGGGCGTCATCAGGGAGAGCGCGATCCGCCGCAACCGTTCCTTGCTTTCGGCCGCTTCCGCCTCGAGGGCCTGCTCGTCGACCGGTTCCTCTTCGACCTCCTCGGGTTGGTCGTTTTCGACCACCTCCGCCTCGGCCAACTCATCGGCGGCATCGTTGAGGGTCAGCTTGAGCCGCGCGACTTGCTCCAGAAATTCTTCCCGATCACGAGGATTGAGGCGGTCGACATGGCGCTCGCCGATCAGTTGCTCGGCTTTGGCTGCGACATTCTGAGCGTGGACGACCTGGCCGGACTTCTTGCTCCGGCCCGCCAGCATCTGGGCCAAGGCTTTGGTTGCCGGTTGTATCAGAGGTAACAACTCTCGGGCCGATCCGGGAATCCGGCGATTGCCGTCCTTTGGACGTCTGTTACCCGTTGGTTTTGAACGCTTACGCTGATTGTTCCGACGGTAGGGAAACATCGTGACTTTCGTAAAGCTCGCTCAAGCCTGATCGGCCGGCTGCGTGACACGGTGGGACGTCACCTTTCATGGATAGTGACGCTCAGGTGACACTGGAAAGTGCCCGCGATGGGCATTATCCGCTATTTGGAAGCCTCTCTGGTCGCGCGACGGTGCCGCTTCTAATCGTGGTGGGGCGATGGAACCCGGTGCGCACCGACGCGACGGCTGGAAACCTATCACGTTGCCGGCGGATGTCCAGCGCCTTTGCCAAGCGCCGGTACGCCGAGGAATGAGGCACCCTTTTCCGGCTGACTAGAGCCCAATGCCGCGGGGGTATGACCGGATCCACTCTTCCGGATCAAAAGCCATTTGGCGTCAAAGGCGAACGGCCTTTCGCTCGCCTTGCCGGACGAGAGGCGCGCTCAGACGCTCTCGCCAACCCGAGGTCCGCTCTCCAGAAAAGCCCGTCCTGACAAACCGATCCTGGGTCCGTCAGCAAAACGTGTTCTTCAGTCTGAAAAGCGGTTCCTTGGCAAAGGCATTGTCGCTTCCTCTGGAACCTTGGTCGATCTGTCGGCGCTGGGACCAAGTTGGTTTACCGAGAGCGAAGCACCGCCAATCAGCATCTCGATTCCACCTGGTCAGCCGGGGGTACGCTCGCTTCAGCCCTGTTCGAGACTGGCTGTTCCGGATCCCCGTTGCTGGTGCTCGCCGGCGACCGTCAGAACCAGACTATGAGCTGCGGGCCGCGTGACAGTGCCAAGACATCCAATCAGGCGATCGAGAAGCAGGCGTTCCAGACAGCCTTCGGCGATCCGCCGGTCCGCGGGCGGCAAACCGTGGATCGTCAAAGTCACCCTTCCGACCGGCTCTTCCAAGTGGTTTGCGCCCTGGCCCAGGGGGCAATCGACTTGTGTCAGCTCGAGATCGAGCCGCTCGGCGAGGCCGCAGGCGACGAAGCTGCCGAGGCTCGAGGCCAGGTCTCGCCAACGCCGGAGATCTTGCGTCGGCGACAAGGGCAAGCGAAGACCTTGGGAGGTCCAGCGGAGGATCCCCTGGTGACGGGTGACAGCGGTTTCCATCAGGACGGAGAGGCAGGTTTCGTCCGCTCGTGGAGACGATCCGGGTTCGGCCGAGGGGCTGAGGCCGCTCATCGCCAAGGGCACGCCCAAAGGCGCCTGTTCGCCGACACCGGCCGGCCCCGCGGGTTCGGCCAGCCGGGCGGCTTGGCAGAGAATGGCCAGCGTTTCCAGGCGGATCGAGGCGAGCCTCAAATCCTTGATGCAGCTGCGCACATCCGGGCTCAGCGGACCGAAGGCACCATCGAGCAACAGGGCCGTGTAGCCTTCGATGGCATGGAGCGGCGTGCCGAGCGCGTGGGAGAGGAGATGCGCCGGAATGGTGGTTTCCGAATCGGGCTCATGAACCGTCGGCCGCTGGGCGCCAGTCTCTCGCCGCAGCTCTCTGTCAACGTTCATCCGGGCTCAGAGCTCCGGCCGGCCGTCGTCCCGGAGGTGCTGACCCCAGGGCGTTTCGGTGAGCCATTGCTCGAGTTTCGGAGCGTCCATGGGCTTGCCAAACATGTATCCCTGGACCTGATCGCAGCCGAGCGTGCCGAGCCAGTCGAAGATCTGACGGCTCTCGACGCCTTCGGCGACGGTGCGCAGCCCCAGACTGTGGGCCAGACGGACGATCGAGCGGACGACCACGGCGGCGGCCTCGTCATCGGCCATGGCCGAGACGAAGGAGCGGTCGACCTTGATCTCCTTGATCGGCAGGCGCTGCAGGATCTTGAGTGAGGAGATGCCGGTGCCGAAATCGTCGAGGCCGATGTGGCAGCCGATGGCCGCGAGCCGGTCGAGGACGGCGATCGAGCGATCGGGATCCGCCATCAACGTGCTCTCGGTCACCTCGAACAACAGCTGCTCCGGGCGGCCGTCCCAGGTGTTGAGAAGCAAACGCAGGCGATCCGGGAAATCCTCGTCCTGGAGCGATTTCAGGGACAGGTTGACGGAGATCGGGATGTCGATCCCCGCCTGGCGCCAGATCTGCTGCTGTTTCAGGGCGTTGCTCAGGACCCAGATGGTGAGCGCCCGGACCAGACCGGTTTGTTCGGCGATGGTGATGAACTCGTCCGGTCCCATCAGCCCGTGTTCACTGTGCTGCCAGCGAACCAGCGCCTCGACGCCGCAGAGCATGGCGGACTTGGCGTCGACCTTGGGCTGATAGCGAATGACGAACTCGTCATTCTCGATGGCGCGGCGGAGATCGCCCCTCAGCGTCAACCGCCGGACGCTGCGCCGGTCGTCGGTCGCGTCGTAGACGGCGAAGCCGAGTTGGCCCCGTTTCGCCACATACATGGCGGCATCGGCATTGTTGAGGAGCTCGCCGCTGTCATTGCCGTGCTCGGGGAAGAGGGCGACGCCGATGCTGACGCCGATATCGAGGTTGAGCTCTTCGACCATGAAGGGCTGCGCCACCGATTCGACGATCCGCTCGGCAACACCGCAGGCCGTCTCGAGATCGGTCGGGCCGGGCAAAAGCACGGCAAATTCGTCGCCGCCGAGACGGGCCAGCGTGTCGGTGTCCCGAAGCGGCTGTTTGAGGCGCGGCCCAAGCTTTTGCAGCAAAAGATCGCCGATATGGTGGCCCAGCGTGTCGTTCACCCGCTTGAAGCGGTTGAGATCCAACAACATGAGCGCGAAGGGATTGCCCGAACGCTCGCTCAGCCTGACCGCCTGATCGAGGCGATCCTGCATCAGAACGCGGTTGGGCAGACCGGTCAGGGAATCGTGCAGGGCCAGCCGTTCCAGCTGCTCCTGGCGCTGGCACAGCTCGGAAATGTCCCGGACCATGACATAGGTGCGCTTGGTCCCGGAGCCCGGGATCGGCGACAGCGTCACCTCGATCGGGAACGGATCGCCGTTGGGCCGCCAGCCCGTGACCGAAAGGCGGCTCTGCAGGTCTCGGGCGGCGAACAAGTCGTCATTGGGCAGCGCTACCGCCTGGCGAAGCGAATTGCCGATCAGCTCGGCGCGGCTCCGGCCGAACAGCGCTTCGGCGGCGGGATTGATGTCGAGGATGGTCTGGTTGAGGTCGATCTTGAGGATGCCGTCGGCACAGGAATCGAACAGTTCGCCGGAGCCGCCAGGCGATAGAGCGATGGTCGCCGCTTTCTCGCCGCTGACGTCTATACCCCGTTCGCGCAGCAAGGTGACAAGCGTCGCGGACAGGCCGATTGCGGTGAGCACGCCGGCGGATGATACCGAAGCCTGAAACAAAGCGCCGGCGATCGTGACCAGGGTCAGCACGGCAGCTATCGCGATCAGGCCGTAGACCAGGGTCGCGCTGCGGCTCTGACGGCGCCAAGCACCGACCACGCAGAAGACACCGGCCAGCACCAGCACCATGTCGAGGCCGAAAGGCGTCGGCTGAAACGCCGCCGGATCGGTAATGCCCGGGACCGGCGCAATCCCCGGCAGGATGAGGCGGACGCCATCGATCAACAGGCGGGCGACGGCGAGACAGGCCTCGATGATGGAGCGGTTCAAGCCATCCGCCGCGGCCGCGTTCTGCATCCAAATGCCGAGCGCAGCGGTGGTGACGAGACCGATTGAAATGGACAGAGCAGTGCGGTTCACGCGCGCGAGCCTATTCACCTAGCCAGAGGATCGGTCATCGGCTCCAGGCGGACGGCCGAGGCCGTGGGCTTGGAACAGCGATGGCTTCCAAACCTAAAGGGCTACGCTTAAGGGCTCGTTAAAACGCAGGTTAATTTCCGGCGGTTTTGTCGTCCTGGACTGGCCGTGCCGCGTGTCAGGCCTGGCCCTGATAGTTGGGCGCCGCCTTGGTGCTCGCCACGTCGTGGACGTGGCCCTCCCGGTGGCCGGCGTCGGTTACCCGGATGAAGCGGGCCCGGTCGCGCATATCGGCGACGGACCGGCTGCCGGTATAGCCCATGGCTGCCCTGAGACCGCCCACCAGCTGGTGAACGATCGTCGCAATCGGTCCCTTGTAAGGCACCCGGCCCTCGATGCCTTCGGGCACCAGCTTCAGCGGCTCGCCGACTTCGGCCTGGAAGTATCGGTCCGCCGAGCCCCGGGCCATGGCGCCGAGCGAGCCCATGCCGCGATAGGATTTGTAGGACCGGCCATCGAGGACGAAGACGTCACCAGGCGCCTCTTCGGTCCCAGCGAACAAGGAGCCGAGCATGGCGCAATCGGCCCCGGCGGCGATCGCCTTGGCAAGGTCGCCCGAGTTGCGGATGCCGCCGTCGGCGATCATCGGCACATTCGCCGCCTGGCAGCGTCCGGCGATGGTCAGAAGCGCGTGAAGTTGGGGCACGCCGACCCCCGCGACGACCCGGGTCGTGCAGATCGAGCCCGGACCGCTGCCGACCTTGACCGCGTCGGCGCCCGCGTCGATCAGGGCACCGGCGCCCTCCGGGGTGGCCACATTGCCGGCGATGATCTGGGTCGAATTGCTCAGGCGCCGGAGTGTGGCCACCGCCTGGATGACGCCATGGGAGTGGCCATGCGCCGTGTCCACGACCAGGAGGTCGCCCCCGGCCTCGATCAGCCTCTCCGCCCGCTCCAGACCGTCGGCGCCGACGCCGGTCGCGGCGCCGACCCGCAAGCGCCCTTTGTCATCCTTGGCCGCCGCCGGAAACCGCTGCGCCTTTTCGATATCTTTGACCGTGATCAGGCCGACCAGACGGTAGTCCCGGTCGACCACCAACAGTTTTTCGATTCTGTGCTGATGCAGAAGCCGCTTGCAGCTGTCCCGATCGACCTGTTCGCCGACCGTGATCAGGTTATCCGCCGTCATCAGCGAGCGGACCGGCTTGCTCTCGTCGGTCGCGAACCGGACGTCCCTGTTGGTCAGGATACCAACCAGCCGTCCCTCGCCGGGCTCGACCACCGGCAAACCGGAGATCTGCTGATCGGCCATCAGTCGCAACGCATCGCCGAGCGGTGTGTCGGGGCCGACCGTGGTCGGATTGACCACCATGCCCGCCTCGAACCGCTTGACCCGGCGCACCTCGTCGGCCTGAGCTCCGGCGCTCATATTCTTGTGAATCACGCCCAAACCGCCATGCTGGGCGAGGGCGATCGCCAACCGGCTTTCCGTGACCGTGTCCATCGCCGCCGAGATCAGCGGGATGGAAAGATCGATCTCGCGGGTCAGCTTCGTCCGGGTTTCGGCCTGGCTGGGCAGGACCTCGGAGCCCCGGGGCAGGAGCAGCACATCATCAAAGGTGAGCGCCTCGGGAATGACGACGGCGGTCGAATCCATCGCTGCGTCCTCATGCGGCGTGCGGGAAACGGGTGATGGGGATATACCGAGCGAAGCTTTCGGGGCCAAGCGGCGATCCCAGCGCAGTCCTCTCTCCGGGACGCAAGCACGTCATAAAGCCAACCAACGGGTTGAACGGGAGACCAAACCATGGACGATCTGTCACCCCCTTACGTCTCCCGCCAGCCCGGCGGCATCGGTCATGCCGTTCCACGAAAAGAAGACGCTCGCCTGGTCACCGGCGGCGGTCGCTACAGCGACGATCTCGTGGCTGAGGGCGTGCTGTTCGGCCATATCGTCCGCTCACCGGTCGCAAGCGGTCGGATCACGCGCCTTGATTGTGACGGGGCCCGGGCATTGGACGGGGTCCACGCGGTCATCGATGGCGCCGAGCTTCGACGGGCCGGCCTCGCGCTGCCCGGTAGCGGTCTGCCCCTAAAGAGCCGTGACGGTCAGCCTCTCAAGGTGCCGCCGCGGCCGGCTTTCGCCGTCGACCAGGTCCGGCATATAGGCGAGCCGCTGGCGATGGTGATTGCCGAGACCCGGGCTTTGGCCCTGGACGCCGCCGAATTGATCGCGTTCGATATCGACCCCCTGCCGGCGGTAATCGCGATGGATGAGGCGCTGACCGAGGGCGCCCCACTCGTACATCCCGAGCTGAAAACGAATGTGTGCTTGGACTGGGCCTATGGCGATGAGGGCGCGGTCGAAGGCGCCTTTGCCGATGCCGCCCATGTCAGCCGATTGAAACTGGAGAACAATCGGGTCGTGGTCGCAGCTATGGAGCCGCGGGCGGCGCTGGCCTACTATGACGGCGACAGTGGGCGTTATACGCTCCAGCTCGGCTGTCAGGGCGTATTCGGTCTGCGCGCCATGCTGGCCAAGGACGTACTTAAGGTCCCGGTGGACAAGGTTCGGGTGATCGCACCGGACGTAGGTGGGTCCTTCGGCATGAAGGCCGGCGTTTACGCCGAGTATGTTGGTCTCCTCCATGCCAGCAGACAACTTGGCCGGCCTGTCGCCTGGCGGGACGAGCGAAGCGACAGTTTCGTCTCCGACAATCAGGGGCGCGCCAGCATCGTCGACATCGCCCTGGCGCTGGACGAAGCCGGCCGGTTCAAGGCCGTTCGCTGCGACATCATCGGTGATATGGGTGCTTACCTCACCGGTTTCGGACCAGGCCCGTCGACCGTGAGCATGCAGAAGAACGTTCCGGGCGGCTACCGGCTGCCAGTGATGGCACTTCGGACCCGCTGCGTGTTCACCCATACGACACCCACAGGCGCTTATCGCGGTGCCGGACGGCCAGAGGGTGTCTATGTCATGGAGCGGATCATCGATCAGGCCGCCCGCGAGACCGGCCGCGATCCGATCGACTTGCGGCGATTGAACTTGCTTCGGTCGGACGAGCTTCCCTTCGAGGCGGTATCCGGTGGCCGCTACGATAGTGGCGATTTTCCGGCCGTGCTCGACCGGGCTCTCGAACGCGCTGACTGGCAAGCCCGCGACGTCAGAAAGCAAAGGTCCGCCCATAGCGGAAAACTCCATGGTGCCGGTGTCGCCTATTATCTCGAGGTCACCGCACCTGTGGGCCGCGAGATGGGGGGGCTCCGCTTTGGCGCCGACGGGCGGATCACCATGGTGACCGGGACGCTCGATTACGGTCAGGGGCACGCATCGACCTTCGCCCAGGTCCTGGTCGACAAGCTTGGCGTAGACTTTGATCGCGTCGATCTCCTGCAGAAGGACAGTGACGAACTCGAGGGCGGCGGTGGCACCGGCGGCTCCCGCTCGGCCATGGCGTCGAGCACCGCGTTACTGGAGGCGGCGGACCGGGTGATTGATCGGGCCACGCCGTTCGCGGCCGATCTGTTGGAAGTCGCCGCAGCCGATCTGGCTTTCAGGGACGGCTCGTTTGTCGTCCTTGGTACTGATCGAAGCGTTAGCTTTAGCGAGATCGAGCGGCTCGTTCGCGAGGACCCGGACAATGTTGGCGTTTTGAATGACGCGGTAGTCGTCGAGACCCCACCTTCCGCCTACCCGAACGGCTGCCATGTTGCAGAAGTCGAAATCGACCCTGACACCGGCGAGGTAGCGATCCTTCGCTACACGGTAGTTGACGATTTCGGCGTCTTGTTAAATCCGATGATCGTCGAGGGCCAGGTCCATGGCGGGGTGGTCCAAGGATTGGGCCAGGCCCTGGGCGAGCGGGTGGTTTTTGATGCCAGCGGTCAGCTTCTGTCCGGCAGCTTCATGGACTACGCCGTGCCGAGGGCCGATCAGGTGCCGGCGATGGACGTCGATTTTCACATCGTTCCGGCGACGACCAATCGGCTCGGGGTCAAGGGCTGCGGCGAGGCCGGCTGCACGGGCGCTTTGCCAGCGGTGATGAACGCGGTCGTCGACGCCTTGGCGCCCCTCGGTATCAGCCATATCGACATGCCGGCGACGCCCGAACGGGTGTGGCGAGCCATTCAGGAGGCTCGAGCCCGGTAGCCGGCGGCTCTCGGTGGATCCACTCGACGGATATCCCAAATATCTTTCATCGATCCGCTGCTTTCGGCTCACCGCCAGAGCTGATCGTCGGCTCGATCCAGACGAAAATGTCGATCACATCATCGGACGCGCGCGCATGCGGATCGGACAAGCGTTCAAGTTTGAGCTATTGTGCTCGGATTGTCTCGCTAACCGACATTGACGAGGGCGGCCGGCGCGGGCCGCCGGTTCGTCGGGGGACAGCTCATGACCATTCCCGCGATCAGTTATATTACGCTCGGAACCAATGACCCTGGCCGCTCGGCCCGTTTCTACGACGCCGTTTTGGGTGTGCTTGGTTTTCATCGGTTGCCGAAACCGCCTGAGAAGCCGCCCGCCTACGTCAAGGGTGAAGCGGCTCCGGTGATCTATCTCTACAGGCCCGCCGACGGCCGTCCGGCGACTTGGGGTAACGGCACCCATGTCGCATTCAATGCGGAAACGCACGCGCAGGTGCGAGAATTTCACCGGCTCGCTCTGGCGCTGGGCGGGAGCGACGAGGGAGCGCCGGGCCCCCGGCTCGTTTACGGACCTCACTATTTTGCCGCCTACGTTCGCGATCCTGATGGCAACAAATTGCAGGTCGTTTGTGATCGAGGACCCGAGGAAGTGGAGTGACCCCTCGCGGCGCCTGACGAATCCGTGAACTGTAACCGGGCGCACAGAAGAAAGTAGCGTTTTGGCTCACCTTGTTTGGCAACCGGAACCCACCGGCAACTAAACGAGGAGAGACCGAATGAAAATGGCAAAGGTCAACAGCGCCAGCCCGCTTCGGATTATTATGCGGATCAGCGCTGCAACTGGAATAGCCTTGGCGTCGATGATGGCTCTGAAGTCGGCTGTGGCCGATGAGCTTGTCATTTCGGCGGCAAAACAGAGCGGGCCGGTGGCTTGCGCCAAGCATGAACAGTTGAGCCAGCTTTTGAATAAGCGCTTCTCCGAACAAGCCGTCGAAACCGGGCTCAGCGAGAGGGGCCGACTGATCCAGCTTTTCTCTAGCGAGGGCGGTGACACCTGGACGTTGGTCGCGACCGCACCGGACGGGACCAGCTGCATCGTCGCCTCGGGGCGATATTGGCACGAGCGCGACCTGCCGACCGATGGGCCGGTGGCCTGATCCCTTGAACCATCACGCCGCAGACGCCCGGCACGCCGTCAATGGATCGGTCGTGGCGGGCGTTCCTACCCTTGGCATTCGTGGTTCCGCGACCCTAGTGTGGCGGCCGGGGCTGAACAGCGAGAAGCCAAGGACGGTGAACCAACAGGTCGACCGCTCGCTCGCCGATGTGCGCTTGTTGCGGTCGCTCGGCGACGACGAACTCAAATCTCTGGAACAGCGCTGCCGCTGGCGCTGGTTCAAAAGTGGCACGCAGATTATAGGTCCGGACAGCGACGCCGAAAACGATTTCGCCGCCCATGACATCATGTTCATCGTCGAGGGCCGGGTGCGGGTGGTCCAGCACACGATCAAGGGCCGAGAAATCGCTTTCGCCGTCGTCGAAATGGGGGGGCATATCGGTGAGCTTTCGGCGATCGACGGGCGAGCCCGTTCGGCGTCGGTCATCGCCCTGGACGAAACTTTCGTCGCCCTCCTGTCGCCCGACCGTTTCAACGACCTGCTTTTGCGCTCGCCAAGCGTTGCCGTCGAACTTCTTCATCACCTGGCGGCTATTGTGCGGACGACCGACGAACGGATCGCCGAATTGAGCACGCTCAGCTCCATGCAACGGGTCTACCGGGAACTCGCCCGGATGGCCGAGGACGATCCGGTGGCGCCCATGCGCAAATTGATCCGCAAGCTGCCGACCCAGCAGGAGATCGCGAGCCGCAGCGGGGTCACCCGAGAAACCGTTGCCCGGGCGCTGGGCCAGTTGGGCGATCGCGGCCTGGTCAAACGAAAGGGGCGTCTTCTCCTGATCAACGATCCCCAGGGGCTGGAGGATCTGGGCTCCCAGGCGGAGCTCTGATCGCCGGCGGGAACGCTCACGGGTCTGGCTGATCGGAAGGGCCCGCTTCCGGCACCAATCTGTGACTTTACGCTGGGTGGCGTGATCTCACGGGCGTGCTACATGTCGCGCCATGCACCAACTTGCCAACCCTTTGCGCTTTCAGCGTATCGCCGATGCCGTCTTCCCCTGGGCGACCGGCGCGGCCCTGATCGCCACGGCGCTCGGTCTCTACTGGGGACTGTTCGTGGCGCCGGCCGACTACCAGCAAGGTGATGCGTTTCGCATCATCTACGTCCATGTGCCTGCGGCATGGATGGCGCTGTTCATCTATTTGGTGTTGGCTATCGCCGCGGCCGCCGCGCTCATTTGGAAACATCCTGTCGCCGAAATCGTCGGCCGGGCCGCCGCGCCGATAGGGGCTACCTTCACCGCGATCGCCTTGGTGACGGGATCGGTCTGGGGCAAGCCGATGTGGGGCACCTGGTGGGTTTGGGACGCGAGGCTCACCTCTGTCCTGATCCTGTTTTTCCTCTATCTGGGCTACATAGCGCTTTACGACGCCTTTGATGATCCCGCTCGCGGCGGTAAGGCAGCGGCTGTTTTGGCCCTGGTCGGCTCGGTCAATCTGCCGATCATCAAATTTTCGGTCGATTGGTGGCACACGCTGCACCAGCCATCGACCGTCTTGCGGCTGGATGGACCCACCATCGCCGGGCCCATGCTCTGGCCGCTCTTGACCATGGCGCTGGCCTTCAAACTGTATTTTATCGCCGTGCTTGCACTTCGGGCTCGCGCGGAAATCACCAATCGAAAGATCACCAATCTGCGACTTGCGTCCGAAGCCGCAAGCGCGGGGTGAGAAGCCGGTCGACCAGACGGACGGCGCACCGGCGCTGGCCGACCATCGTTGAGGGAGATAACCGATGACCAATGGGAAAGCGGATCAATGAGGGCTACGGGACAAGACACGCTTGGGGTGCGCCGGCAACTTAACGTCTCCGGTGACCAGATCGATTATTTCAGCCTGCCGGAGGCGGAAGGCGATATCGGTCCCGTGTCGAAGCTGCCTTTCTCGCTGAAGGTGTTGTTGGAGAATCTGCTGCGCTGGGAGGATGGTCGCTCCGTCACGGTCGATCATCTGAAGGCGCTCGCCAAATGGGTCGACGACCGGCGCTCGGATCAAGAAATCGCCTATCGGCCGGCCCGCGTCTTGATGCAGGACTTCACGGGTGTGCCAGCGGTGGTCGATCTCGCGGCCATGCGCCAGGCGATGGTCGATCTCGACGGCGACCCGCAAAAAATCAATCCGCAGGTGCCGGTCGATCTGGTCATCGATCATTCGGTGATGGTCGACAGTTTTGGTGGCCCGAATGCGTTCGAGCGCAATGTTGAACTGGAGTATGAGCGCAATGGTGAGCGCTACGCCTTTCTCAGGTGGGGCTCAGAGGCGTTTGACAATTTTCGGGTTGTTCCGCCCGGCACCGGCATCTGCCACCAGGTGAATTTGGAGCATCTCGCCCAGGTGATCTGGACGGCCAAGGATGGCAATAAGACGGTGGCCTATCCGGACACGCTGGTCGGCACCGACAGTCACACCACCATGATCAACGGCCTCGCCGTTCTCGGCTGGGGCGTTGGCGGCATCGAGGCCGAGGCGGCCATGCTCGGCCAGCCAGTTTCCATGGTCATTCCCGAGGTCGTGGGCTTCAAGCTAACAGGTGAATTGCCTGACGGCGCCACGGCTACCGATCTGGTTCTGACCGTGACCCAGATGCTTCGGCAAAAAGGGGTGGTCGGCAAGTTCGTCGAGTTCTACGGCACCGGTCTTTCCAATCTGCCGCTCGCGGACCGGGCAACGATCGGCAATATGGCGCCGGAGTATGGCGCGACCTGTGGGTTCTTCCCGATCGACCAGATCACGCTCGACTACATGCGGCTTACCGGCCGCGACAAGGGTCGGATCGCATTGACGGAAGCCTATGCTAAGGCCCAGGGCCTCTGGCGCGACGACGACACCGCCGACCCGGTCTTCACGGATACGCTGTCATTGGATTTGGGTGACGTCGAACCCTCGCTTGCCGGACCCAAGAGGCCGCAGGATCGGGTCTCCCTGGCCCAGGCCAAGTCCGCCTTCGAAAGTGTTCTGGGCGAGATGGCCGAGGGCGCGCCGCTCGACGCCAGCCAGCCGATCAAGGGCATGGATGCCGAGCTCAATCATGGTGATGTGGTCATTGCCGCGATCACAAGCTGCACCAACACATCCAATCCCGGCGTGATGATCGGCGCCGGTCTGGTTGCGAAGAAGGCGGTTGAGAAGGGCCTCAAAACGAAACCGTGGGTCAAAACCTCCCTGGCGCCCGGATCCAAGGTGGTCACCGACTATCTGGCGAAGGCGGACCTACAGGAGCCTTTGAACGAAATCGGCTTCGATCTGGTCGGCTATGGCTGCACCACCTGCATCGGCAATTCAGGGCCGCTGCCGGACCCGATCGCCGAAGCCGTGGACGACGGCAATCTGGTGGTCACCTCGGTTCTGTCGGGCAACCGCAATTTCGAGGGCCGTGTCCACCCCCAGGTCAAGGCAAACTATCTGGCATCACCGCCCCTGGTGGTGGCTTACGCGCTCGCCGGCTCGATGCTGACCGACATCACCTCGGAGCCCCTGGGCGAAGGCAGTGACGGCCAGCCGGTCTACCTGAAGGACGTTTGGCCGACCCCTCACGAGGTCAACGAGATGGTTCAGGCCGCCGTCAATGCCGACATGTTCCAAAGCTCCTACGCCGACGTCTTCAAAGGTGACGAGCGTTGGGCCAAGATCGGTCCCGGCGACGCCGGCATGACCTACGATTGGGACGACGGCAGCACGTATGTTCGCCTGCCCCCCTATTTCGAGGGCATGGCGCCCGAACCGCCGGAAAGTGTCGACGACATCAAGGGCGCGCGGGTGCTTGCGGTTCTCGGCGACAGCATCACCACCGATCATATCAGCCCGGCCGGTTCGATCGCCGCCAGCAGCCCGGCGGCGGAATACCTCCAGAGCTATCAGGTACAACGTAAAGACTTCAATTCCTACGGCTCGCGCCGCGGCAATCACGAGGTCATGATGCGCGGCACCTTCGCCAATATTCGCGTCAAAAACCTGATGGCCGACGGCGAGGAGGGAGGCTGGACTAAACATCAGCCCGACGGCGAGATCATGTCGATCTACGACGCCGCGATGAAGTATCAGGAGCAGGGCACGCCCCTGGTCGTGTTCGGCGGCAAGGACTACGGCATGGGTTCGAGCCGTGACTGGGCGGCAAAAGGCACGCTTCTTTTGGGCGTGAAGGCCGTGATCACCGAGAGCTATGAGCGGATCCACCGCTCCAACCTGGTCGGCATGGGTGTTCTGCCCTGCACCTTCACCGATGGTCAGTCCCGGGAGAAACTGAATATCGATGGCAGCGAGACCGTAGACGTGACCGGGCTGGAGGCGAGCCTGAAGCCGCGGATGGCGCTCGGTTGCGCGATCCATCGTGAGGACGGATCCACCGAAGAGATCGAGCTCCTATGCCGGCTCGATACCCTCGATGAGGTGGAATACTTTCGTCATGGTGGCATTCTGCACTACGTGCTCCGCCAACTCCTGGCTCAAGCGAATAGCGCCGGCTCCGCTTGACGGAGCAGCACGCGACCGAGCCCGCGACAAAGCGCCGGAAGTGCACTTCCGGCGCTTTTCGTTTGCGAGAATTTTTGTCTATATTATTCTCGTTATAGTTGAGATCACTGAAAGTCGTGGGACGATGATGGTTCGAGCGGGCGCATTCGCCGTGTTCATGGGTGCGATGGCGCTTGCGGCCTGTTCGCCGCCCGCCGTGGACGAGTTTGGGGTCTCGGCGGACTATTTGGCGGAGCTGGATCCGGTGGAATCGGACTGGCAGTCGGTTGGTTCCTTTGAAGCCAAGCGTCATCTCTTCGCGCCGGAAAAGCATCTGGTCTTCGCCCAGGAAAATCTTGAACCCGAGACAGGCCCGCGTTTCCGGTTTCTGGTGTTTCAGGGCGGCAGGCCCGAATTCGTGGCGGCCGTCGACCGAGGAGATCACCGCCGGTCTGATATGCTTCTGCTCACCGCCTATCAGGGCGAGACCAAAACCGATCTGGTTGCCTATACCTGTCGGCCGTCCTACCAGCGGATCAAACAGGATTTGACCCGACGCATCGTCGAGCACACCGTCAGTGGTGGTGTCGAGATCATCGACGACTGTCCGGTGCTGAGCCTGCTAGCCGACTGATCGGTTCACTTTGGGAGGAGGCTGGCTCCGAAGAGGGCATCGATCTCTCGGAGAACGGCATGTCGGGTTCCCGCGAACAGCTTTTTGAGGTCCTCGCCCTCACGCCTAACCGGCCGGGGGTTGGGCGGCGGGTTTTGAGCTCTGATCGCCTGGCGAGCGGGCTGGTGTTCGAACGGTGGCAGGTTTCGGGCCTTGGGGACGACGTGCCGGCTTTGATGGTTCGACCCGAAGCCGATGGGCCAGTCCCACTCCTGCTTTATCCCCACGCCCACGGCCATCGCTATGAGGTTGGTAAGGAAGAAATCTTGCAAGGCCGTCCGGCGCTCCAGGACCCGCCTTTGGGATTGGCTCTGGCCGAAGCGGGTTACGCTGTTTTGTCCTGGGACGCGATCGGCTTTGGCGAACGCATGCCGCCCGAAAACGACCCGGGCGGGGCGGAGCGAGCCTGGGCCAAGGCTTGTCTCTGGCGCGGGTTTTCGCCCTGGGGGCGGATGCTGGCCGACGGCCTCGCGGTTCTGGACGCGGCGGCCGGGCACGAAGCGATCGACAGCGGCCGGACCGGCGTTGTCGGTTTCTCGATGGGCGCGCTCGCGGCTCTCTGGCTAGCGGCGCTCGAACCTCGATTTCGGGTCTGTGTCGAGCTCTGCTGTCTTGCCGACATCGAAACGCTGATCGAAGCGGGCGCCCATGATCTCCATGCACATTATTTCATGGTTCCGGGTTTCCTGACCTGGGGTGACAGCGCTGATCTGTGCCGTCTGGTGGCGCCACGGGCGCATTTGGTCTGCGCCGGTGCCCTCGATCCGCTGACCCCGCCGGCGTCACTTCGGCGGATCGAGAAGATGATGACTGAAGTGTATGCGAACGTAAGTTTAGCCGAGAGTTGGCGGCTCCTCGTGGAACCGGAGCACGGCCACGGCGAGACCCCGTTCCAGCGCCGGACTACGCTCGATTTTCTGAAGACCCATTTACCCGTGTGATCATCAAGGTCTGGTCGGTGCTTCAACTCGGGATGTCGAAACGCAATCCCGAAAGCAAAAAGACGATCAGCTGAGCTAAGGGCGAGAACGGGGCCGAACTCTCGTCGATCTGCCGGCCCGCATCACGGGAGAACTCGCTCCGGTCGTTTCTTACAGACCGATCCATCAATTGATCCGACGCCATGATCAAAACTCCCTAGTCGTCCGTCTTTTGAACCTGGACACATTGAAGCCGAAGATCGCTAAGCCAGGGGTGATCCGTGTCACCGGCCGCTTTTTTTTCTTCGGCCCTTCGAGCCTCTTGCGCCGCGTTCGTTTGCTTGACACCCTTTCATCCACCTCGGTAGCTTTGCAACAAAGCGATCGAAGACGACACAGAAGTGTCTTAAGGACTGTTATCAGCGGAGGGAGGCCGAGCCCACGCACAAGAAGGCCGGGCAGTCCTTCTGAACAGAAGTCGCCGGAAGTGCGACGCCAGGGAGGTCAGACATGTTCTACGTGCCGAAAAACGCTCACTATCGCCGTGTCTCGCGGCGGCGCTTCATGGAGCTCGGCGGCGGGGTGGCCAAGGCCTTGGGCGCCGGTTCGGTTGCAGTGGGCCTGAATTCCACGATCCTGCGCTCCCGGGTCCAGGCCCAGTCGTCGGACGAGGCCAAATGGAAGCAGTATGACGGCTCCAAGCTGGTGTTCATGTCCGAAAACACCCCGCCATCCTTCGCCATCCGCGACAATCTCCAGGCGTTTTACGATCTGACCGGCATCGAGGTCGAAATTCTCACCGACGATTTGCCGGTCGTGCAACAAAAGGTCGGCATCGATCTTCGCGGGGGTAATGCTGATTTTCATCTCAACTACGTTCAGGACAAGCCGATCGGCTCGCCCTTCGCCGATTTCTACGCTGACCTCACCGAGTACACGGGCGACGATACCCTGCCGCAGGATCCGGACGGCTACGGCGAAGAGGCCTGGTTCGAAAACTTTCTGACGGCTTGCGGCGTTTACTACGAGCCGGGGCGGATCGTTGCCTTTCCTTATGACTGCGCCGTCGCCTGCACCTTTTACCGGCAGGATCTGTTCGAAGAGCTTTCCCAGGACTTCGAGGCCGAACATGGCTATCGGATGGAGTTCACCAGCGACACCACCTGGAAGAACGTCCAGGACTTCGCCGCCTTCTTCAAAAAGGTTCGTGAGGGCGGCCGGGACGACATCCCCTACGGCTACGCCCAGCACCATGGCTCGTTCGCCTGGACCACCCAGCTCGACATTCAGCGGATGCTGTTCTCCCATGGCCAGTGGACCGAGTTCGATGTCGACGACAAGCTCGGCTCCAAGGAGCCCGGACCGACCAAGTGGGGCGATAAACAGTCAGTCCTGATCATGCAAAGATTCAAGGACCAGGCGGATGTCTCCCACCCGGACAATCTCGCCAACGGCACCCTGGAATTGAACACGGTCTACCAGGCGGGCGGCATCGCCATGCAGGTCCAGTACCACGAATTCGCGGCCAGCATCGAAGACGAGAACACCTCGCGCGCCGCCGGCGGCAAGACGGCCTACGCGGCTTGCCCCAAGGGCGATCCCGAGTGGATCGCCGGCGATGGTGAGGCTGTGAATGGCTGCAACTGCGGTATCGGCGGCATCGGCATCAATGCCGCCGCGTCAGACGATCTGAAGCGCGCGGCTTACATCTTCGCCCAATGGGCGGTCTCGAAAGATACTCAGCTTCAAGTGCTTAAAGAGCTCGGCGGGACGCCGACGCGGAAATCCGTGCTCGACGAGCAGGAGGTGGCGGACGCGCGCAAGCGGCCGACCTCGATGCCGAACGCGCTCACCTTCGATGCCGTTTACGATCAGGGCATCCGCGATCCGAACTTCGTGCTCGGCCCCAAGATCCCCGAGGCCAACGAGTATCACAACATTATCCTGACCGAGGTTCAGCGCTGCGTTTCCGGTGAAACCACGGCCGAGGAAGCGTGCGAGGAGATCCGCTGGCAGGTCGACGATCTGCACGATCTCTGATTGACGGTCCTGTCGGGGCCCTGGGGCCCCGATGTCATCGGTTCGGTTGAGGTGAAGAGCGGCGGGAGGCGTGATGGCGGTCGCGCTCGGTGACGGAAATTTTGTAAGCGGCGACGACACCGAGCGTTACGTCAATGGTGCTCGAACCCTCGATTACGGACCCGCGCGCCTCAACCCTGCGCCGTCGCGGCGCTACTATCTCTATTTGATGCTGCCGGCGATCATCATCCTCGCCTGCATCACCATCTACCCCTTCTTCTGGCTCATCTATATGAGCCTGCATACCGTCGAAGTTGGTGGTGCCGGTGACACCTGGAACAACTTCAAGAACTGGACCCGGCTGACCAGGGATAGCAAGTTTCAGGACGGCTGGTGGTTACTTGTGAAATACAGCGCCATGTGCATGGCGCTGGAAGTCGGTCTCGGCGTTCTACTGGCCGTGGTTCTGAACAATTCCCGGTTCGAGAAGATCTTGGTGACAATCTTCTTGATGCCGATGATGATGGCACCGGTCATCGCCGGCCTGGTCTGGTACTACCTCTACAATGGCACCTTCGGCTGGTACCACTGGCTGCTGCAAAGCGCCGGTATATTGGGTGAGACCTCGATCTTCGGCGATCGGAACACGGCGATGCTGGGTATCGTGATCGTCGACGTCTGGCAGTGGACCCCGCTGATCACCCTGATCACGCTCGCCGGGCTCAAACGAGTGCCGAGCGATCAGTTGGAAGCCAACATGGTCGACGGCGCCGGGCCGATCCGCAACTTTTTCCATATTTCGTTGCCCAATCTGTACCCCTTCCTGCTGATCGCGATCCTATTGCGGTTCATGGACAATTTCCGCTTCATCGATGCGATTTTGGTGCTCACCGGCGGCGGTCCCGCCAACTCGACCAAAATCCTGCCGACCTATTTGTTCGACGTGTCCTTCCAGTTCTTCAAGCTCGGCCGGGGCGCGGCGATCGCACTCACGCTTCTGATCGTGACCATCATTCTGGGTCTGATTTTGGTGAAACTGTTCGAAAGCCCGGCAAGCAAAACCGGCCAGACCGAGGCCGGGAACTGAGCGATGGCTTCGTCGGACATCGTTCAGTACCGCTCACCGGTTCGCCGCCTCATCGAAGTCCTCACCGTCCTGTTCCTGGCCCTCTATCTCGTTTGGACGGTGCTGCCCTTGTTCATCATGTTTGTGAGTTCGTTTAAGGATCTTTTGCAAGCCTTCAATCTGCCGCGGGTCGGCAATTGGGCTGGGATCGGGATCTTCTTCGACTTTACCCCGACCTTCAAACATTATGTCGACCTTTTCACCGACAACAATTTCGGAACCTATCTATTCAACAGTATCGCTGCCTCGGTGGGCTCGGCGTTGATTTCGGTCGTGTTCGGATCCATGGCCGCCTACTCCCTTTCGAGGACCGAATTTCGGGGCAAGAGCGATCTGTTTTTCTGGATCATTTCGACACGTATGGCGCCGGTGGTAGCGGTCATGGTGCCGCTCTACGCGATCTTTCGGGGCATGGGCCTGGTCGGCACGCTGCCGGGTCTGATCCTCGCCTACACCACCTTCAACCTGCCCTTCGCCATCTGGATCCTGAAGGGCTTCTTCGACAATGTGCCCTACGCCATCGAGGAAGCCGCCATGTGCGACGGCTGCAATCGTTTCCAGGCCTTTCGCGAGATCCTGCCCTTGGTGGCCCCCGGTATCGGCGCCTTTCTCGTCCTCTGCGTCCTGTTCGCCTGGAACGATTTTCTGTTCGCCTCGATCATCGGCTCGGGAGGCGCCAAGACCCTGCCGGTGGCGACCAAGGAACTGGTCCAGCCGCAAAACATCCAGTGGGGCAAGATCATGGCGGCCGGTGTCGTCACCACCGTGCCGATGATGTTTTTGGGGCTTTTGATCCGCCGCTATCTGGTCACCGGTCTGACCATGGGCGCCGTTCGCGAATAGGGAAAACAAACAACAATGGCATCCGTGCGCATCAGCAATGTCTGGAAGCTCTACGGCAAGACCGAGGCGGTCCGGGACCTCAATTTGAATTGCGACGACGGCGAATTCTTGTGCGTGCTGGGGCCCTCCGGCTGCGGCAAGTCATCGACGCTCCGGATGCTTGCCGGTCTCGAGCATATCAGCGCCGGCGACATTCATTTCGGCGAGCGGCGGGTCAACGACCTGCCGCCCAAGGACCGCGACATCGCCATGGTTTTCGAGAACTACGCGCTCTATCCGCACAAGACGGTCTACGACAATATCGCCAATGCCCTTCGCCTCCGGCGGATGGACAAGGCCGCGATCGACCAGAAAGTGCAAAAGGCGGCGCGGCTCCTGGAGATCGATCACCTCCTGGACCGGAAGCCGGTCGAGCTTTCAGGCGGTCAGAAGCAGCGCACCGCAATCGGCCGGGCGATCGTTCGCGAGCCTCAGCTGTTCCTGTTCGACGAGCCGATCGCGCATCTGGACGCCAAGCTGCGGGCCCACATGCGGGGCGAGCTCAAGCTTATGCAGCGCGAGCTCGGCACCACGATGATTTACGTGACCCATGATCAGCTGGAGGCGCTGTCCATGGCTGATCGGGTCGCCGTCATGCATGATGGTGTGCTTCAGCAGTTCGGCACGCCCCAGGACATCTATAATCACCCGGTCAATGAGTGGGTCGCCGGCTTTATCGGCGAGCCGCCGATGAATTTTCTCGATTGCGAGCTGGCCCGTGAGGCCGGAACGACCTTTCTCCGCCATCCCCGGTTCCAGACCGCCCTCGAGCCTGAGCAGGCGGCCCTTGTTAACGGCGAGGCCGGGTCGGCCACCGTCCGGCTCGGAATCCGCCCAGACGAGATCCGGATCCGCACCACGCCCTCGGATGGGGCCACCAGGGCCCGGGTCCTAGTGACCGAGCCCTTGGGCGGCGACATGTTGGTCGACGTGGCGCTCGGCGACACCAAGCTTCTGGTCAAGACCAAACCCGACTTCCAGGCCGATATGGGCGACGACTGTTTTCTCACATTCGACACCAAGCGCTGGCACCTGTTCGCCTGTGACACCGGCATCGCTTACTTCTAGCACGTCATGGTTCGTCGGGCTCGGCCGCGCGGGAAGAGAGACCCATAAGGTCATTGGACGTGCTTATTTCCTCGGACCGTGACTAATGGCTAGGTTGGTTCATTTGGCCGAATTCGAAGAAGCAACAAGTCCAAATGATTATCCTAAAAGTTGATTATCCCGAAAAAAGTAACCACTGGACATTCTGTCGGTAGATGGGCAATTTTGCCGCCGTAACGTTATCAAAAATTCATGGATATTGTTATTTCTCGTTTATTTAAGCGCCATTTGGAATGACAGTATTCATGAATACCACATTTGAGGGATTTTTGACATGGTTGCGACGCGCTTCTTCGGAACACGTGAAAACACAGACTTCACCGTAGCCGGTTTTGGCGGAATGCGTGCCGACGGCAACGGCGAAATAGAAATTACTGATGTCAGTGGAGACGTGACAGAAGCCATCCTTTATTGGCATGGCCCAACTGACAGTGACGATCCCACGGTAAACGCCTCCGTAAATTTCGATGGCAATGATATAACCGGGACGCAGATCGGTTTTTCGGCTGACAACAATTGGGGTTTCGAGAATAGCCAAAGCTACCGCGCTGATGTCACTGAATTTGTGGACGGCAATGGCATCTATTCCTTGTCTGACTTTATTGTTGGAGATGTGAGCCTGAGACTTGGAGAACCGGCCGCAGCAGAAGCAGATATTAATGGCGTCTCACTTCTCGTTTTTTTTGATGACGGTGACAGTTCCAATGACCGAACAGTTCTTCTGTTCGAAGGCAATGACTCAAATCAAGATAATTTTTTCGATACACTTGGTTGGGACATTGATCTAGGGACGCTCGACTTCGAAGGCGGCGATGTCAATCTAACTCTGGGTGTATCGGACGGTCAAATTGTCATTGATGGTCCGCTTACGTTGAACGGTCAAATCATTGCTGATGGCGACTGGGCAAACGGCGGTACCGTACCTACGGGTGACGGCGGCGCAAGCAACGGAGGACTCTGGGATCTCAATCGCTTTGAAATCGAAAACCTTTTGACGGTTGGCGAGAACGAGCTTGACCTGGATCTCGGTATCACAAGCGACTTTTTGAGTTTGGTGCATGCGTCATTGGATGTGCCTGCGACGGCGAGCATTGATGCGCCAGCACCGATCGCGGAAGACGACGTGGCCGAGACGGATGAGGGAACCCCTGTCGCTGTCGACATACTCGCCAACGACGTCGTCGGCGACACCCCGTTGGACCTGTCTTCCCTGACGATCGTCGCCGAGCCGGCCAACGGTTCGATTGAGATCGACCCGGATACCGGCCTGATCACCTACACACCAAACGGCAATTTCTCCGGTGATGACGGCTTTGCGTACACGATCGCCGATGAAGATGGGGATGTCTCCAACGAAGCTTCGGTGGCCGTTACGGTCAACGACACCGTGGTACCGCCGGTGCCGATGGTTCCAACGGCCAACGACGATGTCGCCGAGACAGAGACCGAAACACCGATCGACATCGCGATCCTCAACAACGACGTTTTGGCGGACACGGCCCTCGACCCTGCCTCGGTTGAGATCGTCGACGGTCCGAGCGACGGCATTGTCGAGATCGATCCCGAAACAGGCCTGGTAACCTACACGCCGGCGGACGGCTTTTCCGGTGATGACGGGTTCAGCTACACCGTTGCCGACACTGATGGCGACCGGTCGGAAGCCGCTTCCGTCTCGATCACCATCACCGACGGCCCGGAGCCGCCCGATCCTGAGAACCAGGCGCCGAGCGCCAGTGATGACAGTGTGGTGATCGGCGACGACGGCTCGGTTATCATTGACCTGCTTGCTAATGACTCAGATCCAGACGGCGAGCTCGACGTGGCGAGTATCGCGATCATCGATGGGCCTAAGAGCGGGACCGCCGAGATCCAAGGCGACGGCACCGTCCTCTACACGGCGGTCGATGAAGATGGCAGCGTTGCCTGTTTCAGCTACACGGTCACCGATGATGATGGGGCAGTTTCGAACTCGGCCGTTGTCACGATTTCGCTCAATGCCTCGGCCCCGATCGTGCCCGTGGACTTTCCGGTCATTGGTGAGGGTATCGCCGTCGAGGAGATAAACGGTTTGGATCCGGCGCTGGTGATGGGCGATGGCGCAACGGAGTTTGCCGTCGTCCTCGAAAGTGAGACGTCGGTCTCCCGCGACAGCCTTGGCACTTACACGGTTAACGATCAGGGCGAGATCGTTGATGCCCGCTTCTTATTCGCGAATACGGATATCGAACCTGAGACCAGTTCGCTCGACGAGAGGGCGAACGCCGGCGACAGGGTTTCATTAGGCCAACTGGAGGCAGGCCAAAAAATCGGCTTTTTCCTGGCCAACAACGCCTTCAATCTAAACGACGCGGAGATCTTCGAGACCGGCCGGATCGAATTCCGCAATCCTGAAACAGATGAAATCTCGAAAGTGACCGATACCACCGGTACGCGGAACCCGGATGGTGATCCGCAATTGGTCCACATCGGCGACGATGGCACCGAAACCGTGGTTGAGGGTGTCGTTTTTCACACAGCCGACGCGAGCCCTCAAACACCTGAGCACAATCGCATCAATCCGGATGACGAGGGTCACGTCGTGTCCGGCACGACCGAAGAGGGAGATGTGTTGGTCGGCTTCGAAGACGGTCTCGGTGAACGCAACGACAATGACCACAACGACCTCATCATTCGGATCGAGCGAGACGGTGAAATCTGTGATCCGTCGGCCAGCCACCTTGCCGAGGCGCCTTCGCTTATGATTGACGATGTCCTCTCGACGGATGCTGATGATCAATTCATGGGGGCGATGGTGGAAACGGTCGCCGGCGATGAGATGGCGTCGTCGGATGCAAGCGCCTCATTTGGCGCCCCGGCCTTGGCGGTCGAAGCTATCATCCATGCTGACATAATCTGACGTTTCTGGGGGGGCGGGCCGAGAAAAGGGCCCGCCTTTGGCTTCATCGTTACGTGGGCACGCTGCTGGCTCTGGGCGAACGGCGCTGACAGGTTCGTCGAGCTCGGTCAAAAAAGGCCACTCGCCAATCGAGAAGGGTTCCTAGCTCGGGATGTCGAAGCGAAGGCCGCCGAGGGTCAGGATAACGAGTTGGGCTGCGATCGCTCGCAGCGTCGCGCCGACATGGGAATGGGAGCCCTGGCGGGCGGCGGGGCGGTGTTCGAAAGGTGGGTTCCGGGTGGCCATGACTGCTACTCCCAATCGCTTCTGGTTTTGAACCTGAACGCAGTAGAGCAGCGCTCGGCCGCGCCCGCGGTGATCCGCATCACCGGCCGAAAATTTTTGTCTGTTGGGCGGATAAACGGCTGTCCGGGGGTCCGGACAGCCGCCATCTGACAAAAAATCAGTCGCAATGGGCGGGAGTGCCGATGGCGCCCACCAGGTTGCAGGCTTCGGATTGCCGCGAGCCGGCATCCGCGATCATGCTCCTGACCATGACGGTCTGCTCGAGATCGCCGGACACATCGGTGTCGTGGACGATACCGGCGTAGTTGTGAGCCTTAGCCCGGACCGCGTCAGTGGTCGCGTAGGCATAGTCGACGACAACGTTCTGGCGCACCTCGCCCTCGATGTCGGCGCCCTGGATCACGGCGAAGCCGTTGCGCGCGATCGAATGGCGGCCCATGGCCGAGGCGTGAGTATCGTCGATGATGGCAGTCTGCTCGGCCTTGCCGGTGATCAGGCTGTTGCTGACCAGACCGGCCTGGTTTTCGGCCTTGGCGTGGCGGCTGTAAGTAAACGCATTGGCGTTGTCGACGGTGACGTTCTGCTCGAGCTTGCCGACAATCGTCGTGTCGCCATTGACGTGGCCCAGTTGATTGCGGGCCTTGCTGTGATTGCCCCAGGTGGCGGCATTGGTCGAGCCGTCGACCGTGATGTTTTGCTTGACCTCGCCGGTGATTTTGATCTCGCCGGCATGGGCCAGGCTGGTGACGCTGACCACGGCCGTGGTCAGCAGCAAGAGACGAAGCATGGATGTTCTCCTCTGAACCGTTTGCATGGTTGGGCAGCATGCCCCTCAACAGCGCCCAGGATGAGTTTTCGTCTGTTGCTTGGCAGTGATGCCGATCATACGCTAACTCGAAACCTGCTCTGGGATCGTTACTGACCAAAAGAGCCAAGGACAGGACCGAAAAGTCGCGGAGATCGAGAAGTAAGTGCTGCGCGGCAGGCAAACAGAAAGCCATTTAGGTTTTTTTGCTCTTTAGTGCCCGTGCAGGCGGCCGGACATTCTGGCTGACTAAGGCGACGCCGGATTTGCTGAACGCTCAGCTGCTTTCATCAAGCCGTCGTGAAACGAGTGACTTTGAAGTTTTCGGCACAAACCACGAATTCAGCTGAATTGGCTGCAAAAGCAGGAAATCTCGACAAAAAATCGCTGTTCGGCGACCTTGAGCGAAGTCAATCGGCGCGATGACCTTCGGAACTTTCTTCAAACGACTGACCAAAAAGGCCAACAGACAAAAAATCAGGTGCGGCCGGCGAGTGTTTCGAACAGCACCATGCAGGCCTTCGCCGCCTGGTCGCTGGCGGTGGCGAGCGGCACCGTCAGCGCCTGGGAGGTTCTGACTTTACCCGGAGAGACATAAGTGGCGTTGAATTGGCCACGGGTGATCTTGCCGTCGAACAGATTGCGCCAGAGGTCTTTGATGCCGGGACCGCGCAGGATCATGATGTTGTCGAGGCGTTTACCGATCGCGCCCTCGCGGTCGACGTTCAGCCACAGGGCGAAGGCCCGGTTGAGGTCGCGGATCTCGCGCTCCTCGTTCAGCACCAGGCAGGGGAGCGGGCAGGCTTCCATGACCCGAACCAGATCCTCGGTGTTGCCGGCCATGGTCAACTGATCCAGCTCGCGCTGGGCGTCCTGGGCACGAAGACGGGCGTGAATGAGGGCGAAGGTGCGGAGCGTCGAAGCCAGATTGGTCCGTTCCGGCGACGCATCGGCCACCTGGTTGACCAGCGCGCTCAGGCGAATGCCTTTATGTTCCGAGACCTCTTTCAGATAGTCCCAGAATTCCGGCTCCAATTTGATCGACGTGCGCACCTCACCGACGCGCATCGTTTTGCGGATCATCGCGAAACCCCGCTAGCACCCAAAAAACCCTCCGCTCACTCTTCGGAACAGAGCGAAGGGAAACTCCGACGTTCTTGGCATCGAAGCGGTTAAATACGCGTAAAGACTAACCACAATTTGCCAACCGGCAGCCTGTCTAACCCGGTGAATGCACCCCTAAATACAACTTTTGCGCGCTTAAATTAAAATCAGTTAACGTCAAACGAGAAATTCAGTGGTTCGGATTTGTGATCCAAAGTCGGGTCCGTGCTCCCGGGTTGTGGCCTTGTCCGGGCCATACCCAAAGGCTACAAGGCGGGGGCAGCAGGCCACAACCACTCGGTAGTCTATCCCCATGGCACGAAACAAGATCGCTCTCATCGGCGCCGGCCAAATCGGTGGGACGCTGGCCCATTTGGCTGGGCTGAAGGAGCTGGGTGACATCGTTGTTTTCGACATCGTCGAAGGCATGCCGGCGGGCAAGGCTTTGGATCTGGCGCAGAGTGCTTCGGTGGACGGGTTCAACGCTGGTCTGACCGGCACCAGCGACTATGCCGACATCAAGGGAGCGGACGTCGTCATCGTCACCGCTGGGGTTCCCCGCAAGCCGGGTATGAGCCGCGACGATCTGGTCAGCACCAATACCGATATTACCAAGCAGGTGGCGGCGGCGATCAAGGACCACTGCCCAGACGCGTTCGTCATCGTCATCACCAATCCGCTGGATGCCATGGTCTGGGTCATGCAGAAGGCCAGCGGTCTCGCACCCGAAAAGGTGGTTGGCATGGCCGGCGTGCTCGACAGCGCACGGTTTCGCTGTTTCCTCGCCGAGGCGTTCGGCGTCTCGGTGGAAGACGTCACCGGCTTCGTTCTCGGTGGCCACGGCGACACCATGGTGCCTTTGGTCCGCTATTCGACGGTTGCCGGCATCCCCTTGCCGGATCTGGTCAAGATGGGCTGGACCACCCAAGACAAGATCGACGCCATCGTCCAGAGAACCAGGGACGGCGGTGCCGAAATCGTCGGTCTCCTGAAATCGGGATCGGCCTTCTACGCGCCCGCCGCTTCCGCGATCTCGATGGCCGAAAGTTATCTGAAAGACCAAAAACGGTTGCTGCCCTGCGCCGCGCACCTGTCGGGCGAATACGGTGTCGACGGCTTCTATGTCGGGGTGCCGGTGGTCATCGGCGCTGGGGGCGTGGAACGGATCGTCGAGATCCAGTTGAACGATGACGAAAAGGCGATGTTCGATCACTCGGTGAATGCGGTGAAAGAACTCTGTTCTGGCATTGAGATCTAAACAGCCTGCTAGAAAGGCGTTGAGATGAACATTCACGAGTATCAGGCCAAATCCGTCCTCAAGCAGTACGGGGTCACGGTTTTGGACGGTCACGTCGCCTACACGCCGGAGGAAGCCGAAAGTGCTGCCCGCGACCTCGGCGGGCCGGTTTACGTCGTCAAGGCGCAGATCCACGCCGGCGGCCGGGGCAAGGGCGGTGGCGTCAAGATCGCCAAGTCGATCGAGGAGGTTCGCCAGTTGGCGAACGACATGCTCGGCATGACCCTGGTCACCCATCAGACCGGCCCCGAGGGGCGGGTGGTCAAGCGGGTCTATGTCGAGGACGGCTGTGACATCGATCGCGAGCTTTATCTGGGCGCGGTCATCGACCGGGCCACCTCGATGGTGACGATTATGGCGTCGACCGAGGGCGGCGTCGAAATCGAAGAGGTCGCGGCTAAGACGCCTGAGAAAATCATCAAGGTCACGGTCGACCCGGCCACCGGCTTTCAGCCGTTCCACGGCCGCCGGCTCGGCTTCGGTCTCGGTCTGTCCGGACCGGCCCTGAAGAAGGCCGTTGCTTTCATCAAGGGTCTTTACGCTTGTTTCGTCGAGCGGGATGCCAGCCTGGTCGAGATCAATCCGCTGGTTCTGACCAAGAACGGCGAGGTGGTGGCGCTCGATGCCAAGATGAACTTCGACAGCAACGCGCTGTATCGCCAAGCCCAGATCACAGAGCTTCGGGATCTGGACGAAGAGGATCCGCACGAGATCGAGGCGAGCCGCCACGAGCTCAACTACATCAAGCTCGACGGCAATATCGGCTGCATGGTGAACGGCGCCGGCCTCGCCATGGCGACCATGGACATCATCAAACTGAAGGGCGGCGATCCGGCCAACTTCTTGGATGTCGGTGGCGGCGCCACCAAGGAGCGCGTCACGGCTGCCTTCAAGCTGCTCTTGTCGGATGCCAAGGTTGAAGGGGTTCTGGTGAACATTTTCGGCGGGATCATGCGCTGCGACGTGATCGCCGAGGGCGTGGTCGCCGCCGCCCGCGAGGTCAATCTGGGGGTGCCGCTGGTGGTTCGGCTCGAGGGCACCAATGTCGATTTGGGCAAGAAAATCATGGCCGACAGCGGCCTTCCGATCATCCCCGCCGACGATCTGGGCGACGCCGCCGAGAAAGTCGTGGAAGCCGTGAAAGGGGCCGCGTGATGGCCGTTCTGATCGATGCCGACACACGCGTGATCTGCCAGGGTTTGACCGGCGCCCAGGGCACGTTTCACACCGAGCAAGCGGTCGCCTACGGAACCCGGATGGTCGGCGGCGTCACGCCCGGAAAAGGTGGCACGACCCATTTGGATCTGCCGGTATTCAACACGGTCCACGATGCCGTGGACGAGACCGGTGCCGATGCCAGCGTGATCTACGTGCCGGCATCCTTCGCGGCCGATGCGATCCTGGAGGCCGTGGACGCCAAGGTCAGGCTCATCGTCTGCATCACCGAAGGCATTCCAGTGTTGGACATGGTGCGGGTGAAGGCGGCGCTGACCGGCTCGGCGTCGCGTCTGATCGGCCCCAATTGCCCGGGCGTGATCACGCCCGGCGCGTGCAAGATCGGCATCATGCCGGGCCACATTCACATGCGCGGCAAGATCGGGATCGTGTCGCGTTCGGGGACCCTTACCTACGAGGCGGTTGCTCAGACAACGGCGACGGGTCTTGGGCAGACCACCTGCATCGGCATCGGCGGCGATCCTGTGAATGGGACCGATTTCGTCGACTGTCTCACCATGTTCGTCGAGGACCCGGAGACCGAAGGCATCGTCATGATCGGCGAAATCGGCGGTGACGCGGAAGAGCAAGGTGCTGCCTATCTGAAGTCATCGGGAACGTCCAAGCCTGTTGTCGGTTTCATAGCAGGACGGACCGCACCGCCCGGTCGAAGGATGGGCCACGCCGGGGCGATCATTTCCGGCGGCAAAGGCGGCGCCGACGACAAGATCGCGGCGATGCGGGATGCGGGCGTTCACATCGCCGAAAATCCGGCTGCCATCGGCTCGACCATGCTCAAGGCCATGGGGAGCTGACCACGCAGGGGCGTAACGGGAAAGAAGGGATCAGGTCCGATGGCGACGCGTAAAGAGGTCGAGCAGTCGGCCTTTCTCTACGGCGGCAATTCGGCTTTCATCGAGGCGCTCTATGAACGCTATCTGAGCGAGCCGGACGCGATCGATCAGAGTTGGCGCGGTTATTTCGACAGCTTGGGCTCGGAAATGCGCTCGCTCTTCGCGCAATCGAAGGTCGCGATCGAGTCTCAGCCCCAGCCGCCAGTTCTACCAACCCTGGGCGGTGCCAGCCGTCGCGACATGCGCGTGCCTATGGCCGGCGCCGGCGGACCAGCCCCAATCGTCGAGCTAGACGATGCCCGCGCCCAGCGGATGATCCGCGATCATTTGCGGATCATCATGCTGATCCGCGCTTACCGGGTCCGCGGGCATCTGGCGGCGAAGCGCGATCCGCTGGGCATTCATACCGGCACCTATCATCCGGAGCTGGACTACCGAACATACGGTTTCACTGACGCCGATCTGACCCGGGAATTTTATCTCGATCATGTGCTCGGTCTGGAGAAGGCGACGCTCCAGACGATCCTGGAGATCTTACGCAAGACCTACAGTTCGACCGTCGGCATCGAATTCCTTCATATTCAAGATCCCGATCAGAAGGCTTGGCTCCAGTCGCGGATCGAAAGCCTGCAGGGCATTTTCGAGAACACGGATGCGGAGAAGCGCGAGATTTTGCGGCAGATGACCGCGGCCGAGGGCTTTGAATCGTTTCTCAACATCAAGTGGCCGGGCACCAAGCGCTTCGGCCTCGACGGCGGTGAAAGCGCCATTCCGGCGATGGAAACGATCATTCGCACCGGCGTTAGCCTTGGCATCGACGAGATCGTCATCGGAATGCCGCACAGAGGCAGGCTCAACGTGCTCGCCAACCTGATGGGCAAGCCCTATTCGGCGATCTTCTCGGAGTTTCAGGGCCAAGCGGTCCAGGACGAGGTTCTAGGCTCCGGCGACGTCAAATACCATCTCGGCACGTCAACCGATCGCGAACTGCCGGATGGCGGGGTCATCCATCTAAGCTTGACCGCCAACCCGTCCCATCTCGAAGCGGTCAATCCGGTCGTTTTCGGCAAGGTCAGGGCCAAGCAGCGCCTGAAGGGCGACACCGAGCGCTCGCGTGTGATGGGGCTCTTGCTCCACGGTGACGCGGCGTTCGCCGGCCAGGGCGTGGTTCATGAAGGGTTCGAGATGTCCGAGCTTCGCGGCTATCGGACCGGCGGGACGATCCACCTGATCATCAACAATCAGATCGGCTTCACCACGAGCCCTGCCTACGCCCGCACCTCGCCCTATCCCTCCGATGTCGCGCGGGGCGTGCAGGCGCCGAGCTTCCACGTCAACGGTGACGATCCCCTGGCCGTGACCCATGTGGCTCGACTGGCGACCGAATTTCGCCAGCGGTTCAAGAAAGATGTCGTGATCGACATGTGGTGCTACCGCCGCCACGGTCACAATGAGGGCGACGAGCCGAGCTTTACCCAGCCGCTCATGTATCAAAAGATCGCCGATCATCCGACCAGTCTCGAGATCTTCGCCGAACGACTGATCAGCGACAATGTGATCAGCCGAAAAGGTCGTGAGGAGGTCACGGCGGAATTCCAGAAAGAGATGGAAGACGCTCACGACGCGGCCAAGAGTTACAAGAGCAATAAGGCCGACTGGCTCGAAGGCGCTTGGGCGGGGATGAATAAGGCGCCGGAGGAGTATCAGCGCAGCGCCACCGGCTTCGACGGTGATCGGTTGAAGGAGCTGGGCCTCAAGCTGACGACGATGCCAGACGGTCTGAACGTGCACAGGCGGCTGCAGCGGGTCATCGGCGCCCGCAAGAAGGCGATCGAGGCCGGTGAGGGCATCGATTGGGCGACCGCCGAGCATCTGGCTTTTGCCACCTTGCTGGCGGAAGGTTTTCCTGTGCGGCTATCGGGCCAGGATTCGGGTCGGGGCACTTTCTCCCAGCGGCACGCTGTGATCACCGATCAGGAAACCGAGGCAACCTACATGCCGCTGGCGCATCTGAGCGATGACCAGGCGCCGGTGGAAGTGATCAACAGTTTTCTGTCCGAAGAAGGTGTGCTCGGGTTTGAATATGGTTACTCCCTCGCCGATCCCACCTGCCTGACCCTGTGGGAGGCGCAGTTCGGCGATTTCGCCAACGGCGCCCAGGTCTATTTCGATCAGTTCATCAGCTCCGGCGAGAGCAAATGGCTCAGGATGTCGGGTCTCGTCTGCCTTCTGCCCCACGGCTATGAGGGGCAAGGGCCCGAGCACAGTTCGGCCCGGCTGGAGCGTTTTCTCCAGCTCTACGCCGAGGACAATATTCAGGTCGTCTACCCGTCGACACCCGCCAATTTCTTCCACGTGCTGCGACGCCAGCTGCACCGGAGTTTCAGAAAACCCCTGATCGTCATGACGCCGAAATCGCTGCTCCGGCACAAACGCTGTGTATCCAGTCTTCAGGAGATGAGCGAGGGCACCAGCTTCCATCGGGTTTTGTGGGACTGGGCGCCGGATACGGAGAAGGACGGGAAGGTCGAGCGGATCGTACTTTGTAGCGGCAAGGTCTATTACGATCTCCTTCAGCAGGCCGAGGAGGAGGAGATCACCGACAGCGTCGCGTTTCTCCGCCTGGAACAGCTCGCACCCTTCCCGGAGATCGCCCTGGGCCAGGAGCTCGAGCGCTTTCCGAAGACCGCCCAGATCGTCTGGTGTCAGGAGGAGCCGCGTAATCAAGGCGGCTGGTTCTTCGTCCAGCCCCGGCTTCAAAACATGTTGCAAAACCAAGGCTTTGAGGCGACGAACGTGTTCTATGCCGGTCGTGCGCCAGCGGCCTCGCCGGCGGTTGGTTTCAACGCCCAGCATGTGGCGGAGCAAAAGAAGCTTGTGTCCGAAGCGCTCGGACTTGGTCAGTGAAGTAGGTCGGACGGGATCTTATGAGCGTCGAAATCAAAGTGCCCACGCTCGGTGAATCGGTCACCGAAGCGACGGTTGCCAAGTGGTTCAAGAAGGCGGGCGAAAGCGTCAAGGTCGACGAGACCCTGGTCGAGCTTGAGACCGACAAGGTGACCGTCGAGGTCAACGCACCGGCGAGCGGCACGATCGCGGAGATCCTCGAAGACGAAGGGGCCGAGGTCGAAGTCGGCGCTCTCCTGGGTCATCTGGAGGAGGGCGACGCGCCTGCCGACGACGGAGCTGGTGACGCCAAAGCCGCCAAGGAAGGTGACGACCAAGAGACCAAGGAGGCCGACGGCAAGGCTGCGTCGGCCATCGGCTCGGCGGAAGGACAACAGTCGGCTAAGGCCGAAAGCAAAGCGGACCCATCTCCCAAAGGCGAAGGCGCCGGTCCCGCCGCCCGCAAGCTCGCGGAAGAAAAGGGCATCGATCTGAAGGAGATCGAAGGCACCGGGCCCAAGGGCAACGTCACCAAGGAAGACGTTCGCTCTGCCATGGCCACCAAGGCGCCGTCACCCGACGGCACGCCGCCGCCGGTCGAGCCGAGCCCTGCCATGGCCGGACGGGGCGGCGAGGAGCGGGTCAAGATGACCCGCCTCAGAAAGCGTATCGCCGAGCGGCTCAAGGAAGCGCAAAACACTGCCGCCATGCTCACCACCTTCAACGAGGTGGACTTGACCGCGGTGATGGCGCTGAGAAAGAAGCATCAGGACCGCTTCGTCGAGAAGCACGGCCTCAAGCTCGGTTTCATGAGTTTCTTCGTCAAGGCATCGATCGAAGCGCTGAAGGCATTCCCGGCGGTCAATGCCGAGATCGACGGCGATGAGATCGTCTACAAGCATTATTACGACATCGGCGTCGCCGTCAGCACCTCTTCGGGGCTGGTGGTGCCCGTCGTGCGCGGTGCCGATGTCATGAGCTTCGCGCAGATCGAGCAGACGATCGTCGATCTGGGCAAGCGCGCCCGGGACGGCAAGCTCGCCATGGACGAGCTCATGGGCGGGACCTTCACCATCTCCAATGGCGGCGTCTTCGGCTCGATGCTGAGCACGCCGATCCTGAACCCGCCCCAGGTCGGCATTCTCGGCATGCACAAGACCCAGACCCGGCCCATGGTCATGGCCGACGGCTCGATCCAGGCCCGGCCGATGATGTATCTGGCGCTCTCCTACGACCATCGGATCATCGATGGCCGTGAGGCGGTGAGCTTCCTGGTGCGGGTCAAGGAGTGCATCGAGGATCCGGGTGCGATGCTGCTGGACGCCTGACCGTCACCCTAGCCTGTAACAGAAAAAGAACCGGGAGCGCCCGATGAGCGAAACCTACGACGTGGCGGTGATCGGCGGCGGGCCCGGCGGCTATGTCGCCGCGATTAAGGCGGCGCAATTGGGCTTTTCCACCGTCTGCGTCGAGAAGCGGGGATCGCTCGGCGGCACCTGCCTCAATGTCGGCTGCATCCCGTCCAAGGCGCTTCTCCACTCCTCGGAACTGTTCGAGGAGGCGAGCCACGGCTTCGAGAAACATGGCATCAAGACCAATGGCGTCGAGCTGGATCTCGACGCCATGCTCGACAACAAGGACAAGGTTGTCGGCGAGCTCACCAAGGGCATTGAGTTCCTGTTCAAGAAGAACAAGGTCACTTACATCCAGGGCCATGGCCGGCTCGCCGGCGATGGCAAGGTCGAGGTCGACCTGAACGAAGGCGGCGAGCAGACGCTCCAGGCGAAACATATCATCATCGCCACCGGCTCGGACGTGATGCCCCTGCCGGGCGTCGAGATCGACGAGAAACGGGTGGTCTCATCCACCGGCGCCTTGGACTTGGACGCCGTGCCGGAACATCTTTTGGTGATCGGCGGCGGTTACATTGGCCTGGAGATGGGCACGGTCTGGCGCAGGCTTGGCTCGAAGGTGACAGTGGTCGAGTTTCTGGACCGGATCACGCCGGGCATGGACGGCGAGATCTCGAAGCAGTTTCAGCGGATCCTGAAAAAGCAGGGCATGGAGTTCAAGCTCGGCACCAAGGTCACCGGCGTCGACGCGTCCGGCAACAAGGTCAAGGTGACCACCGAGCCGGCCAAGGGCGGCGACGGCGATACCCTCGAGGTCGACGTGGTCTTGGTTTCGATCGGCCGCAGGCCCTACACTGACAAGCTCGGTCTCGACAGCGTCGGCATCGAGCTCGACGACAAGGGCCGGATCCCGGTCGACAACGGCTTCAAGACGAAGGCGAACAACGTCTACGCCATCGGTGACGTGATCCAAGGCCCGATGCTCGCCCACAAGGCCGAGGAGGAAGGCGTGGTCCTGGTCGAGCATCTGGCCGGCCAGCGGGGCCATATCGACTACGATCTGATCCCGGGCGTGGTCTACACCGCGCCCGAAATCGCCTCGATCGGCAAGACCGAGGAGCAGTTGAAGGAAGCCGGCATCGCCTACAATGCCGGAAAGTTTCCGTTCGCGGCCAACAGCCGGGCCAAGTCGGTCGGTCTCACCGATGGTTTCGTCAAGATCCTGGCGGACAAGGAGACCGACAAGGTCCTGGGCTGTCACATCATCGGCGCCGAGGCCGGCACGATGATCGCCGAGGTCGGCGTCGCCATGGAGTTCGGTGCCAGCTCGGAGGACATCGCCCGGACCTGCCACCCGCATCCGACGCTGGAGGAAGCGATCAAGGAAGCGGCCATGGCCACCCACGGCAAGCCGATCCATATCTAGGCGCTATTCCGCTGCGTGAGCTTGACCGATTTTGCTGCGAAGCTCTTCAAGCCGGCGCTCGGTGATCACCAGATCCGACTGAAACTGCGGGTGATCCGGCCAAGTCTTGGCCAGTCGCTGAGCGATCTTGTGACTGGCTTGTTGCGAAGTGAGTGCCGCTTCTAGGTTGCCATGGCCTTCCTCCGCATTTGCTATCCTCTCATGTGATATTGACAAGTCGCGCTGGAGGCCGGTGTTTGAGGGATCGGCCTGGGCCAGGCGTTCGAAGATTTCGTGTGAGGCCTGGAAGCTTTCCAGCGCGCCGGTGAGATCGCCTTGAAGGACCCGGACGTCGCCGATCTTGTTGTGGGAAACGGAGAGGTCGCGCTGGAGGGATGTGTTTGAGGGATCGGCCTGGGCCAGGCGTTCTCGGATCACAAAGCCGGCCTGGAAGCTTTCCAGCGCGCCGGTGAGATCGCCTTGTTTGACCCGGACGTCGCCGATGGTGTTCTGAGCGACCGATCGGTCCCGATCGTTGTCCGCCAGCGCCATAGCCGCTTCGGCTTGGGCCAAAGCGGCATTCAGATTGCCGCTCTTGTCCAAAAGTCTCGCCAGTTCGATCTTGGTCCGAAAGTCCGTTGGGTCGAGTGCGTCGGCGTTCTGATACCATTGCAAGGCATCCACGACTGACCGGGTTGCGGCCAAAGCGGCTTTTTCACGCGCGGTTTGTGCCGCCTTGGCCTTCAGTTGAACCGCTTGTTTCTCGAGCCGGGCCGCGTCGAGCGCTTCTTTCTCGAAAGCCTGCTCCAGCGCCTCTTCGGCGGCTTGCACATCTCCATCGCGCAGCGCCTGTTGCGCTTTGGCCTTGGACGGGTCATTCGATTCGAGCACTTCGCGGGCCGCAGCGAGGGCACGCTCGATCGCGTCCTCGGAAACCTCCGCGTCCAATCCGTCGGGCGCCGGTGCTCGGGCCTCGAGAATGGCCCGTATCTCCTGGAGCTCTTGGTGGACGCTGGCCATCTCGTCGGTCGGCGTCTCGCACGGGAAGATCCCGCAATAGGCCGACCGACCCACGGATATAAGGTCTTTCGTCGGTCCGATGAATGTCGCGATGCCGAAGACCAAGACAAGGATGACGAAGGCAGGAGCCAAAAACCGGAATCGTCTGGGGATCCAAGGGAGGACCTTGGCGAGGGTATCTTGCCACAACCTATCGTGTGGCCGCTTCAATAGGCGGTCAGTATCCGACACGGGCGTTGGTCTCTTTTATGTTGTGTTCGAACCATGCCAGAAGAAACCTGAGATAGGCAAGCCGAGGTCCTCACCGAGCCAAGGAAAGAAGCCGCGATGACGGCCTACGATAAGCCGATCCATATCTGAGTTTTTCGTCCGTTTTCACCATTCCGCGAGCCACTTACTGTTCGGCGCCGACGCTCCCCACATCTTGATGGGCTTAGGTCGGGAAGAAGCATGGCGCAGCTGACACGACGGACATTTGTCTTGGCAGGGTTGGCCGTAACGGCGGTGGCGGTTGCCGGCGTCGGCGCCACCATCTATTCGCGCCTGCCGGAGGAGTTGGAGGCCCAGCCGGTGTTCACCGAGGACGGGGTCGCGATCCGTGGCACCGATCCGGTGGCCTATTTCACCGAAGGCAAGCCAGTACAGGGCAATTCCGCGATCAGCACCGAATGGAACGGTGCCACCTGGCATTTTTCGTCTGAGGAGAACCGGGACCAATTCTTGTCTGACCCGGAAGCCTACGCACCGCAATATGGGGGTTTTTGCGCCTGGGCGGTCGCAGAAAAGGGCAAGCTCTACTCAACCCAGCCGGACAATTGGTCGATCGTCGACGGCAAGCTCTACCTCAACTTCAACGACGATATTCAGGCGCAGTGGGAGCAGGACATCCCCGCCTTCATCGACCAAGGCGATCAACGCTGGCCGGAGATTCTTGCGAGTGAGGGTTGACGACATCCATCAGAGCCAACCGATCACAAAGACATAATCAGCCCGACGCTCACGGATGGCAACTATGTGCTGATTGCGTCGTTGACGACAAATTTGTAGATTATTACCTATTGCGTAATGTTTTTGTGATAAGAATGTGGACATATCGTTTCGAACACGCCGGCTCGAGAAGACGCTAAATTTCAAGGGAGAAATGAGGAAGGCTTTTGGCGATCGCGCGGCGCGGACGATTGCCATACGGCTTGCTGTGCTGAAGAACGCGAGGGTTCTCTCTCAGGTGCCGACCACGCCGCCGGATAGGTGTCATCAACTCAGCGGCGATCGTGACGAACAATTCGCCGTAGATTTGTTGCACCCGCGTCGGTTGATTTTCGAGGTTAGCAATGATCCACCTCCGCGTCGGCCGGATGGAGGCATCGATACTGATCGGGTGACTGCGATTACGATCATCGAGGTGACCGACTATCACTGACTGAGGATGGAGCAATGGCGACAACGGCCAATCAGTATCAGCCGGACTACGCGGTTTTACCTGGTTGGGTTCTTGAGGAGCGACTTCAGGCTGCGGGCCTGTCGCAGGCCGAGTTCGCGCGGCGCTGCGGTCGCTCGCCGAAAATGATTAGCGAGATCATTTCCGGCAAAGCGCCGATTGAGCCCGATACCGCGCTACAGTTCGAAAAAGTTTTGGGTCTGGATGCGGGCATTTGGCTTGGCATCGAAATGGACTATCGACTTCACGAGGCGCGGCAGCTCGAGGCCAAGGATGCCGGTTCATCTCTCCAGTGGGCCAAAGGGTTTCCAATCAAAGAGCTCGTCAAGCGCGGCCACGTCGAACAGCCCGTGTCGGATCAGGATCTCGTCTCCAAGCTTCTCGCGTTCTTTCGGGTGGCTTCCGTGGACGCATGGAAAGCGAAATACGGCTGCCGAGGAGCAGCTTATCGACATTCACCCAGCTTCAAGAGTGAGGGGCCCACGCTCGCCACATGGCTTCGGCTGGGCGAGGTTCAGGCCGAGCAACAGTCATGTTCACACTATGACGAGAGTGCGTTTAAGAAGGCGCTTTTGGACATCCGCGGCTTGACCCGATTGCCAATAGCCGAGGGCTGGCCCGAGGCTCAGTCTCTTTGCAACCGGTCGGGTGTGGTATTGGCACTGATCAAGCCCTTACCCAAAATGGCTCTAAGTGGCGCGGCCTGGTGGTTTTCCCCTCGAACAGCTGTCATTCAGTTGAGCGCTCGTCACAAGACGGATGATCACTTTTGGTTCACGTTTTTCCACGAGGCTGCTCACATTCTCCTGCACAGTAAAAAGAACATCTTCATCGACGATTCGAATAGTGCCGATCTTGATTGGGAAAAAGAGGCAAATCAATGGGCGTCCAACAAGCTTATTGGGTCCGCACACTGGGCCAAATTTATCGAAACTCGCCCTTACAGAAAAGATGACGTCGTCACTTTTGCTGAACGGCAGGGAATAGCCGCGGGTATCGTCGTTGGCAGACTTCAGCATGAAGGCCGTCTTCCCTGGAATCGTCTGAATAGTCTCAAGACCAAATTTGTTTGGCCGATAGGCTATATTTCATAGATCGAAATCGATCGGCGAAAAAAAAACGGGTCCTTGCGGACCCGCTTGAGGCATTTCCTCCCAGTGCTTCGCTCCAGCGCTGGTCGTTTGGTTGTTCTTGTTTGTACGATTATCCCTTGTTTGTTTCGAGCGGCGGGCAGTCGGTCTCGGCACGGTTCAGCGTGAAGCTGCCGTCGGCGCGCCGGTAGTAGATCACCGCCGGCGTCAGGAGGCCCGGCGAGAACGGGCGGTACTGCATGCAGCCGCCGGCATCCTCGACGATCGGCACCATGTAGAAATTGTCGCCGGTCGCGATCGCGCCATCGGGCAGCTCGCCCACCGGCCGCAGGTCGCTGCCGGCCTTGGGCTCACCCGTTGCCAAGGTCCTGTCGCAAGCCGTCATCGTAAGTGCACCGAGCGCGAGGAGTGTGCCGGCAAAGCTCTTCATACGGTCCCTTAGAAGCCGATGTGATAGCGGGCGCCGAAGCCGATATCGGTCGCGGCGTCAGGGTCGTGATCGGGCTGCATGCGGACCATCATGCCGAATTCCAGGCTGCTGGTCTCGCCCATCGGCGTCGCGTAGTGGGCGCTGATGAAGCTTTCGCGGCCTTGGGCGGCGTAGTCCACCTGCTGGCGCTCGCGGACCAGGCTGCCGTCCGGATTGCGGCCGGTCGCGATCTCGACCTCTGCCTCGGCCTCATAGACCCGCAAGGGCTGGCCGACCATGACCGTGAAACCGTCACCCTCTTGGCGCAGATCGTGGAAGACGGCGCCGGCACCGAAGGCGTTGGCCCGGACGGCCGAAAGGTCACCCAGAGCGCCGCCGCCCGAGACTTGCGTCCGTCCCTCGGTGTAGGAGCCGAACAGGGTCGTCCGCTCACCCAGCGCGTGACTGAGGCCCACAGTCATGTAGCTCGACGCACCGTCCATATTCTCGCCGAAGGCACCGCTGGCGCTCGAGCCCAGAAAGCCGTCCTGCTCCTCCAGGGAGCCCATTCCCAGATGCAAAGCGCTGTTCTGGGACAACTGGTAGCTGTAGTCCATCTTGGCCAGTTGGACGGTATCTTCGGCGGTTTGGCTGGAGGTGAAGCCCTGGACCGTCAGCGTCCCGCTGTCGCCGGTGGCGATGCTCAAGCCCGCGCCGTGAACCGTTCCGGCCAGATCGTCGTAGGGCGCCAGGAACTGGCCTTCCTCGAACAAGCCGGCGCCGGTCCGATGGACGGTTTCCATCAAGCCGGCGGTGGGCGCGGCGCCGCCTTCGAGATTGACGAACGCATCGACGCTTTCGCTCAGCCCCATCCGCCAGCGGAAGGCCGGCGCGCCGGTGTCTTGGATCTCACGGTGTTCGGCCAGGGAGCGGTGGCGGGTCTCGTCCCGGTAGAGTTGCTCCTCGGCGATACCGAGCTGAATGTCACCGAAGCGGGATCTGAGCCCGGTCTGGGTCATGGCGCCGCCGGCGATGAAGCGCTCGAGCCCGCTGTCGCGCTCGATCAGGTTCACCCGCTGGTTCAGATCGGCCTGGAACGGGAAGCCCATCTCGTCGAGGGCGAGGGCGTCGTCGAAGGCGCCCGAACCCGCCAGGCCGGTGCCGAACGCGGACGACACCTCGAGTTCACTCGCTTCGAGAGAGACCGAGGGTCCGTCAATGCTCGAGCCCTGCGGCACCGACAGGGATCCGACCGGCATCATCGCCGCTTCCAGGTCCAAGAGGCCGTGGCCGTACCAGGGATCGACCCCCGGCGCGCCCAGGTCTTCCGCGGTCAGCAGCAGCCGGTCGACCACCTCCTTCGAGCTGATGCCCGGAAAGGCGCCCTTGACCACCGCGGCGGCGCCGGCGACGTGAGGCGCTGCCATCGAGGTGCCCGTGGCCGTTCCGTAACCGCCGCCCGGCAGGGTGGAGTTGATGCTGGTGCCAGGGGCGAACAGGCAATGGTTCGCCTGGCGGCCGCAGATATTGCTCGACCAATGATCCCGGTCGATCGTGTGGTCCCAGTTGCCGACCACGATCGCGAGGCCCTGCATGTCCCGCCGTCGGGCGAGGTTGGCGGGCACGGTCGGCTCGGTCAGCGCGTCATTGCCGGCGGCGAGCACCATGATCTTTCCGGCCTTCGCAGCATCCCTCATCGCCTGGACGACGCTCCAGTGGCGACTGCCGCCGCCGAGGCTGAGATTAATGACGTCGGCCTCGAGGCTACCATCCGTTCTTTCGCCGAAACTGCCATTGTAATTGCGCCCGCTTATACCGGCGGCCGACGCGATCCCGTGGGCGACGTCGCGATAGCTGTAGATGCCCCGGCGCGGATCGTCCGGGTCGGGAAGCGCCTCGGCGATGCTGACGATTTGGGCCTTGTAGGCGACGCCGTGCATGTTCGAGGATCGACCGCTGCCGTCCTTGCGCGCGGCGATGATGCCGGCGACATGGGTCGCGTGCTGGCTCGGCTGGTCGATGCTCTTCGCTTCGAAATAGGGAACGCCCGCCACCGCGCCGGCCAGATCGGCGTGGCCGCGGTCGACGACACCGTCTATGACCGCCACCCGGACGCCGGCACCACCTTCGCTTCCCAGCCTGCGGGCGGCATAGCCCCTGGCCGCCTTGATCTCGGAGAGACCGTTCTGGTTCTCATATTCGCCTTGATCCGATCCGATGCCGGCGGCCATGGTCGGGGATGAGGGCTTCAACGACGCTTTGGCCTGGCCCACGGCAAACGCGGTCTCGGCGCTAGCCCCGGTGAAACTTGCGGCGCTTAAAGCGGTGGAAGCCAGCAGAGCAACAATAAACGCGCGCGGGCCCGAGGCGCTTGAGAAGCCCATGGTGTCCTCCAGACAGAATTAACTCAACCTTTAGACGATTTTGTGAAAAATTAACTGCCACCAGGGTGATAAAGCAACAACTCTTAGTTGTCCAAAAATGAAAATTAGTCCTCTTGGAGCAGACAAGAGATCAGGGCGTTCATATCTGTAGGCTTAACCGCTAAACAGGCGAGAATTGGCGCCTGATCACTTTAAAGTTGTGTCGGCCGGGACAAGTCGAGCGTCGCGGTCGTCCTGGTGAAGCGGTCGCGACTTAGAACCGGATCTGGTAACGGGCGCCGACACCGATGTCGGTCTCGGCGTTGGGGTCATGATTGGGCTGCATGCGAACCATCATGCCAAGCTCGAGCTGGCTTTTCTTGCCCATGGGCGCCGCATACTGAGCGCTGATGAAGGTTTCCCGACCCTGGGCCCCGTAGTCGACTTCCCGGCTCTCCCGGATCAGACGGCCATCGGCCGTGCGCGCGACCGCCATGTCGACCTGCGCCTCCGCCTGATAAACCCGCAAGGGTTGACCGACCATCACCGTGAACCCGTCGCCCTGCCGGTGAACGTCGCGGATGACCGCGCCGGCGCCGAAGGCATTGGCCCGGATCGAGGACAAATCCCCCAAGGCACCACCGCCGGAGACCTCCGTGCGCCCTTCAGTGTAGGAGCCGAACAGGGTCGCTTGGTTGCTGAGCGCGTGGCTCAGACCGAAGCTCATATAGCGTGACGCGCCCTCGACATCGTCGCCGAACGCGCCGCTGGCCCTTGAGCCGAGAAAGCCGTCGCCCTCGGCCAAGCTGCCCATGCCAAGATGCAGGGCGCTGCGTTCACTTAACCGGTAGCGGTAATCCATCCGTGCCAATTGGCTCGGATCATCCTCGGTCTGGCTGGCGGTGAAGCCCTGGACAGACAGAAGACCGTTTTCGCCGGCGGCCATGCTCAGGCCGGCACCGTGTACCGTTCCGGCGAGTTCATCGTAAGGCGCGAGAAACTGAGCCTCCTCGAACAGACCGGCACCGGTCTCGTGGAGGCTTGCCATCAGCCCGGCGGTGGCCGCGGCACCGCCCTCGAGGTTGACGAAGCCTTCTACATCCTCGCTCAGCGCTAACCGCCAACTCAGCGCCGGCGCGCCGCTGGTTTCTGCTTCGCGGTGCTCAGCGAGCGAGCGATAGCTGGTCTCATCGCGGTAGAGTTGCTCCTCGGCGACACCGAGGCGGATCTCGCCGAAGCTGGACGCCAAGCCTGCGTGGCTCATGGAGCCGCCACCGATGAAGCTCTCCAGGCCGCTGTTCCGTTCGACCAGGCTCACGCGTTGGCCCAGGCTGGCTTCGAAGGGAAAGCCCATGGCGTCAAGCGCCAGCGCGTCATCGAAGGCGCCGGAGCCGCTGATGCCGGTGCCGAATGCCGACGATACCTCCAGCTCGCTCGCGGCCAGAGCAAGGCTCGGGCCGTCGACGACCTCGCCTTGCGGTATCGTCAAAGAGCCGACCGGGGTCAGTGCCTGCTCCAAATTGAGAAGACCGTGGCCGAAGACCTCATCCATCCCCGGGTCGCCCAGGTCGGTCGCCGTGGCCAGCAACCGGTCGACCACGTCACGGGCGCTCATGCCCGGGAAGGCCGCCTGAACGACGGCGGCGGCTCCGGTCACATGGGGCGTTGCCATCGAGGTGCCGGTGGCAAAAGCGTAGCCGCCGCCGGCCAGGGTCGAATTGATCCGCTGGCCAGGAGCGAAGAGACACCGATCGGCCTGGACGCCGCAGGCGTTGCTGATGCCTCGGCTGCCGGTTTCCTGGTCCCAGTTACCCACCGCGATCACGAGGCCCCGCATCTCCGGGCGTGTCGCCAGATTGGCGGGATTGGACGGCTCACCCACACCTTCATTGCCGGCGGCGATGACCATTATCTTTCCCTGGTCAGCGGCATCGGCCATGGCTTCGACCAAATCCGGCGTCTCGATGCCGCCGCCGAGGCTCATATTGATGATGTCGCTCTCGAGCCGACCGTCGGACACGAAGTTCAACGTCGCGCCATAGTCCCGGCCGGAGATGGCAGCGGCCGAGGTGAGCGCCGTTGCCAGGTCACTGTTAAAGAAGACGCCCCGGCGGGAATCTTCCGAGTCGGGCTGGGCAGCGGCGATGCCGACCAGGTCGGCGTTATAGGCAACGCCGTGCATATTGAAGGGGACCGGGTCGAGATCCCGCCGGGCGACCATGATGCCGGCGACGTGGGTCGCGTGCAGCGTCGGCTGTTCGAAGTCCGGCGCCTCAAAAAACGGCATGCCGGCGACCGCTCCGGCCAGATCGGGATGATCGCGGTCAACCGCGCCGTCGATCAGGGCGATCCGAACGCCGGCTCCGCCTTCGAGGCCCAAGGTCCTGTTGGCGTATCCTTGGGCCGCGCGTATCGACGCCAGCCCGTCCTGATTTTGATACTCCGCCTGGTCGGTCCAGGTGGAGGCCGTGCTGCTGGGGGGAGCGGTTATAACCTGCGGCGGCGGTGTGGGCGCGGAGCCGATGACGATCCCGGCACTGCCGCTGCCGCCGCCACAACCGCTAAGCGCCGTGCTGGTCAGAAGCGCCAAACTAAAGACGTGAATATTCCAACATTTTCTCAAATGCATAACGCCCCCAGGTACAACTTTGTTTGCCGTCGCCAAACGCCCAAAGCAATGTCGGTAATAACAACAACGCTTGCTGAAAGATCAATAAGCAATCGGCGGCGGTCAGCGCGATAGTTTCGCCATCTCCGCGATGATGGAGACGTGGCTCTTGATCCCGCGGTCGAAGCAGATGCGTTCGAATTTTTCGTTCGGAGAATGCATCCTGTCGTCGTCGAGTGAAAAGCCGACCAGTACCGCGTCGCAGCCTAAATGCTTCTTGATCGCGGCCACGACCGGTATCGATCCGCCGCAGCCGATGAGTTCGGCATCGCGATTGTAGATGCGTTTCAGACCGTCCTTCGCCGCCTGAATGTAGGGCGACTCGCTAGGGACCACGACCGCCGGCTCCTTGCCCATTTCCTTCCAGGTAACCCGGGCGTCCGCCGGCCTGATCTGCTCGACGAAGCTTTGGATCGCATCGATAACTTGCTGGGGCTTTTGTTCCGGCACCAGACGGCAGCTCAGTTTCGCGCGAGCTTCGGCGGGAATCACGGTTTTCGCGCCCTCGCCAATGTAGCCGCCCCAGATGCCGTTCATCTCCAGGGTTGGCCGGGACCACAAGCGCTCAAGCGGTGTCCGTTCCTGCTCACCGACAGAATGCTCAAGGCCAACGCTATCCAAAAATCCCCGCACATCGAAACCCAATTGGTCCCAGGCGGCGATCAGGCCTGGATCGGGCTCCCGGACATCGTCATTAATACCGGGTACCGCGACGCGGCCCTGGTCGTCGTGAAATCGCGCGACGATCCTGGAGAGAACTTGAAGGGGGTTCAGAGCCAATCCGCCGAACATTCCCGAATGGAGGTCCTGGGCCGGGCCCTGAACAATCATCTCCAAATAAACCATGCCTCGGAGCGAGGTGGTAATCGCCGGCGTGGCGATATCCCACATGCCGGTGTCGCAAACGACGCACACATCGGCTTTCAGCTCGTCGGCATGGTCCTTGAGAAAGCCCTCCAGCGACGGACTGCCACTTTCCTCCTCACCCTCCAGGAAAACGGTGACATTGACCGGCAAGGTTTCGCCGGTCTCATGCCAGGCGCGAAACGCCTCGACGAAGGTCATGAGTTGACCCTTGTCGTCGACGGCGCCCCGGGCGACGATGCGCTCGCCATGGTCGGCCAAGATCAGGACCGGTTCAAAGGGCGGGTGACCCCAAAGGTCCAGCGGATCGGCGGGCTGCACGTCGTAGTGGCCGTAGTAGAGAAGGTGAGGCGCACCCTCGCCGGCATCCTTGCGGTGAGCGACGACGAACGGATGACCCGGACTGTCGACAAGTCGGGCATCGAAACCGATATCCGCCAACTGATCGACACACCACTGGCCGGCGCGCCGCGTGTCGTCCCGGTGGGCGGGGTCGGTGCCAACCGATGGGATCTTCAGAAAATCGAACAGGCGTTCGAGCGAGCCATCCCGGCCAGCATCGGCCTGATCCAACGCCCGGCTAAGCTCCTTCAGCAAAGGTTCTCCTTCGCTCGATCACGGACGCCGAGGACTGATCCAACGCCTCAGGCGGCCTGGGGTTCGCCTATCTCGGCGTGGGGCGGCCTGACATAGGCCTCGCCGGACTGGTTGAACAGATAAACCGACTTGGCCGGAACACCGACTTTGATGTTCTCACCGTAGACGGCCTTGCTGCCGCCTTCGGTTTTGACCACCAGCGGCTCGTCCTGGCCGACATTGATGTAGATGAAGGTTTCGCCGCCCAGATGCTCAACCTGGATGACCTCGCCCTCGATCTGGGCATCGCCGCCGCCGCCCTCGATCAGATGCTCGGGCCGCAAACCAACCGTGACGTCGCCCGTTCCCTTACCGTTGGCCTTGATCGGGGTGGCGACCTTGACGCCACCCTTGATGGTGGTGTCCACGGTATCGCCGGTCACCTCGGCGCTACCGGGAAGGAAGTTCATCTTCGGCGAACCGATGAAACCGGCGACGAACAGATTGTCCGGGTGATGGTAGAGCTCGAGAGGCGAGCCGAACTGCCGGACATAACCCGCTTCCAGGACCACGATCTTGTCGGCCAGGGTCATTGCCTCGACCTGGTCATGGGTGACGTAGATCATGGTCGCGTCGAGCGAATGATGGAGCTTGGCGATCTCGATCCGCATCTGCACGCGAAGGGCGGCATCGAGATTTGACAGCGGTTCGTCGAACAGGAAAACCTTCGGATCACGGACGATGGCCCGGCCGATCGCCACGCGCTGGCGCTGGCCCCCGGAGAGCGCCTTGGGCTTGCGGTCCAACAGATGTTCCATCTGCAGGATGCGGGCGGCGCCCCGGACCCGTTCCTCGATCGCGTTGGGGTTCTCCTTGGCGAGCTTCAGCCCGAACGCCATGTTCTCATAGACGCTCATGTGGGGGTAAAGCGCGTAGGACTGGAACACCATGGCGATGCCGCGCTCGGACGGTGGCAGGTCGTTGACCACACGGCCGCCGATCGACAGGTTGCCGGAGGTGATGTCCTCGAGACCGGCGACCAGGCGGAGCAAGGTGGATTTGCCACAGCCGGACGGACCGACGAACACGATGAACTCGTTCGACCGGATGTCCAGATCGACGCCTTAGATGACGTCAACCGAACCAAAAGACTTCTTCACCTGATCGAGTTTGATCTCGGCCATTTTTCTCGCCTCCCTTAGTTCGCCCTTCCGAAGAATGCCGCGAATGGTGGTAACTTTAATCCGTCCTCATCGATGCGGCCAGCGGCGACCGGGCACGCGGCGCTCTCCAGACCCGTTTGCACGTCCACGCCCTGCTCCTCATCGCCCAGGTTAAAGAAGCATAAGAGCGACCGGTCCTCGATCGATCGTTCAAATGTGAGAACCTGGTCGCTGGAGCGGTGGAAACGGATCGATCCCTTGAGCAGAGGCGGCTCGGTCTTTCGCCATTCGAGGAACTGGCGTGTGGCGTTCAGGATCGAATCCGGATTTCGATCCTGAACATCGACGGCCCGCTCGACATGTTCCGGCGGCACCGGCAGCCAGGGATCGTGGCCGCTGAAACCGCCGTGGGTGGCGTAATGTTGCCACGGCATGGGCGTCCGTGCACCATCGCGCCCCTTATATTGAGGGTAGAAGTTGATGCCGAACGGGTCGCGAAGTTGATCGAAAGCAAGCTCTGCTTCGGTCAGGCCCAGCTCCTCGCCCTGATAAAGACAGATCGTGCCTTTGAGTGAGCAGAGTAGGATGGGGAGAAGCCGCTTCAGTGGCTCGGGCGGGTAGAAGCCGCCGAGCCGGGTCGTGGCGCGGACCACGTCATGGTTGGAGAAAGACCAGCACATCCATCCCTGGCCGATCCGTCGGTCCAAGTCCGTCACCACACGCTCGATCTCGCTCGCGGCCAGGGGCGCGCCCAGCAAATCGAACGTGTAGGCGACGTCTAGGCCGCCACCATCACTGTACTCCGCTGCCCTGATCAGGGCGTGGTCGCCCGAAATTTCGCCCAGCAGCAGCCGGCCGCCGAACGATTCGGTGAGCTTGTAGAGCGGCTTGAAGAACAGCTCGACCAGTTCCGGCCGGCTCTTATTGTACTGTTGATATTGCATGGCGAAGGGCTGATCGGCGCCGCTTCCGCCCAAAAAGTCGAGACCACCGGCATCCCGTGGCGGATTGTCCCTGAGCTCAGGATCATGCGCACCGTAATCGATCGCATCGATCCGGAAACCGTCAACGCCTCGTTCCAGCCAAAACGACGCCTGCTCCATCAGCGCAGCGATCACTTCCGGATTGTGAAAATTGAGATCCGGCTGCTCGCGCAGGAAATTGTGCAGGTAATATTGCCCGCGCCGTGGCTCCCATTCCCAGGCGCTGCCGCCGAAGACCGAAAGCCAGTTGTTGGGCGGACATCCGTCGGGCTTCGGATCCGACCAGACGTACCAATCCGCCCTCGGGTTCTCGCGGCTTGACCGGCTTTCGACGAACCAGTGATGCTCGTTCGAGGTGTGGCTCGGCACGAAATCGATTAGAACCTTGATGCCGAGCGCATGGGCCTTGGCCATGAGCACGTCGAAATCATCGAGCGTGCCGAACATCGGGGCGACGTCGCAATAGTCGGCCACGTCGTAGCCGAAATCCTTCATCGGACTCTTGAAGAAGGGCGAAATCCAAATTGCGTCGACGCCGAGCGAGGCGACGTGCTCGAGCCGTTGAGCGATGCCCAGAAGGTCGCCGACGCCATCGCCATTCGTGTCCTGAAAGCTGCGCGGATAGATCTGATAGATAACCGCCCCTCGCCACCAATCGTCCCGCCTGGACGGGACTTTCGGTGTCCAGTGGTAGGAGGGCACATGCTCCGCCATGCTAGCCTTTGACGGCGCCGGCGGTGAGGCCGGAGATGATCTTGCGCTGGAAAATCAAGACCAGGATGACCAGGGGCACGGTAACGATCACCGAGGCCGCCATGATCGGTCCCCAGGGGATTTCCCGCTCGCTGGCGCCGGAAAGAAGGGCGATCGCCACGGGCACGGTCCGTTGGGCGTCGTTCGAGACGAAGGTGAGCGCGAACAAGAACTCGTTCCAGGCGGCGATGAAGGCCAGCAGGCCCGTGGTCACCAAAGCGGGCCACATCAGCGGCATGAACACCTTAAACACGATCTGGATCGGCTTGGCGCCGTCGACGATCGCCGCCTCCTCCAACTCGCCCGGCAGCTCACGCATGAAGGTGGTCAACACCCAGACGGTGAAGGGCAGGGTGAAGATCATGTAGGAGAGGATGAGCGAAAGCAGGTTGTTGTAGAGGCCAAGGCCCCGGACCATCTCGAACAGGCCCGCCAGCACCGCGATCTGCGGGAACATCGACACCGAAAGAATGGTGAAGAGAAGGGCGCCCCGGCCCTTGAACCTGATCCGCCCCAGTGCATAAGCGGCGGTAATCGCAAGAAACAGCGAGATGACGACCGTCGCCGTCGCCACGACCACCGAATTCAGAAGGATTAGCGGGAAGTTACCCGACGACATCACGCTCCAGTAATTGCCGAGATCGAGGCTTGTCGGCAGATAGTCGACGTCGAAGATGCCGGAGCCCGTTTTGAATGAGGTGATGATCGCGTAGTAGAACGGAAACAGCGCGAAGACGGCGATGGCGACGATGAGGAAGTAGAGGCCGGCCGTGGCCCACAAAGGCTGTCTCATCGGTCATCTCCCGCCAGGTTGAGCCGTCCGACCTTGATATAGACGATGGTGATGAAGGCGATGATCAGGAACAGCATCGTCGACGCGGCGCTGCCTTCGGCGAACTTGTCGAAGTCGAACAATTGCTGTCGGGCGTAGACCGACATGGTCATGGTCTGCTCATTGTTCGGTGTCAGCACGTAGATCAGGTCGAAGATGCGCAGACTGTCGAGCGCGCGGAAGATGACAGCGACCATGATCGCCGGCCGGACCAAAGGCAGCGTCACCTTGAAGAACACTTTGACCGGATGAACGCCGTCGACCTTGGCCGCCTCGTAAACATCACCCGGAAGCATTTGCAGACCGGCCAGGATCAGCAGGGCCATGAAGGGCGTTGTTTTCCAAACGTCGACGATGATGACCGCAAGCATGGCGGTATCGGGCGACGCGGTCCAGGCGACCGGCGCGGAGATCACACCGATGGTGAGCAGCAGGTCGTTTAGGATGCCGAACTGATCGTGCATCATCCACGCCCACATCTTGGCTGACACGATCGTTGGGATTGCCCAGGGCACCAGAATGGCCGCCCGCACGATGCCACGGCCGGGAAAGTTGGCGTTGAGAACCAGGGCCACAATCAGGCCCAACAAAGTCTCGAGGGTCACGGAGACGGCCGTGAACCAGATCGTGTTCCAGACCGCCTTCCACCACAGCGGGTCGACCAGGACTCCGAACCATTCGCCCTCGCCGTCGCCATAGTCGATATAGTCCAGATAGTTGCCGAACCAGATGAAACTCGCTTCGGAGATGGTGTCGATCCGGGCATCGGTGAAGCCGAGCCAAATCGTTCGAAGCAACGGCCAACCGGCAACCGCCAGAAGCACGATGATCATCGGCGACAGGAAGAGCCAGGCGGCGCGGACCTTATCGCGGGTGAGCTGGGAGCCGCCGGATCGAGCGGTGCTTTTTGCCGGTACTGTGGCGCTGGCTATGGCGACGGGGGCCTGGGTTTTGGTGGCCATTGGGCATCGTCCTCGAGCGAGGGTCGATTGAGACCTAGTTCTTGCGAGGGGCAGCCTCGGGGCCGCCCCTCGGATTAGGTAGGCATGGGCAGGCCGGTGCGCTTACCAGCCGCGACCGCGAAGTCTTCTCAGTTTGCTTTCGAGCGCGTCAAGGTTTTCGGCGGCGCTGCCATTGCCGGACAGCGTTGCGTGGGCGGCGGTCCAGAACTCGTTGGAGACCTCATTATAAGCGCGCTTGGTGGGCGCCGAGGGGCGCGGCACCGCGTTCAAGAACACCTCCTGCCACTGGGGAATGATCGGCGCATCTGCCGCGATATCCTTATCCTCGTAGAGCGACTTGATGGTCGGCAGTTTGGAAGAGCGCAGCGCCCGGTCCTTTTGGATCTCCTCGCTTGCCAGGAACTTGACCATCTCGATCGCAGCTTCCTGGTTCGGCGAGTAGTTCGACACCGCCAGGTTCCAGCCGCCGAGCGTCGCGGCGCTGCTTTCACCGCTGGGACCGACGGGCAGGGTGGTCACGTCGAACTTGCCCTTGACCGCGCTGTCCTCGCCCTGGCTCAGGCTGTAGGCGTAGGGCCAGTTGCGCATGAAGACGGCGTTGCCGGTCTGCCAGACGCCGCGGGAATCTTCTTCCTTGTAGGACAGAACACCTTCCGGCGCGATCGTGCCGACCCAGCTGGCCGCCATGTCCAGCGCTTCGGCCGCCTTCTCATTGTTGATCGAGATTTCACCGTCGGCCTCGACGATCTGGCCGCCGCCGTTCGACTTGACCCATTCGAGCGCGTCGCAGGTAAGTCCCTCATAGGCCGCGCCCTGGAACACGAAGCCCCAGATGTCGTCATTACCCTCGGCCCGCTCGGCATCCATGACGATTTGCGCGGTTTCGGCCATTTCGGGCCAGGTTGTGGGAACCTCGCGGCCATGCTTCTCGAGAAGGTCGGAGCGATAGAAAAGCGCCGGCGCATCCGTGAACATGGGCAGCGCGACCAGGCGGCCTTCCACCGTCTGGGATTCGACGATGGGCTCGAAATGGTCGCCGATCACGTCTTGGACATGATCGGTCAGGTCGACCAAATGAGTGTCCAGCTGGGGTGCCCAAATCACGTCGACGCGGTAGACGTCGATGTCGGCATTTTGTGCAGAAAGCCAGAGCTTGTACTGGCCAAACTGATCGGTGGTCGAGGGCGGCATCGAGACGATCTCGACCGTGTGTCCGGACTGTTCCTCGAATTGATCCAGATGATCGCGCAGAACCTCGAGATCGTTGCCGACCGCGCCGGAAACGATCGCAAGCTCGGCGGCGTCAGCGGCACTCAAGCCAGCAATCGCTGTGGTTGCAAGCAGTGCCGAGGCAAACGTGCGTTTGATCCTCATCCAAACCTCCCATGAAGCTTCGTTCACGCTTCTCGAACCTGATCGGAGCGGCTTCTCAAAGCGCTTTGGGCCAGCATTCGTTCTTTGCTTGGTTCCGTCAAGACGTTTCTCGCAGATTTAAACCCGCTCGGTATGGGTCCGTTCCGACGCCAACAGTCGTGACGCTGCCCATTGACAATTTCTCAAAGCGCTTTGACATTTTACTCGGGAGGTCTGAGCAGAACGAAAATGGACCTGAAGAGTCTTTCGAGACATCTTGGTCTCTCGCAAACAACGGTCAGTCGAGCGTTGAACGGCTATCCGGAGGTCAGCGAGAAGACCCGTGCACGGGTGGTCGCGGCCGCGCGGCAATTGGGCTATCGGCCCAATCCGATCGCCAAGCGCCTGGCCACGGGCCGAACCGAACTGGTCGGCATCATCTATCCGCCGCGCGCCAATCCGTTGATCGACCCCTATTTCCAAGCCTTTGTTTCCGGCATCGGCGACCATATGGAGACCGCGGGCATCGATGTCGTGATCGGTCTCGCCACGAGCAAGACGGAGCTCATCTCCTATCGTCGCTTCGTCGGCGGTGGCCGGGTCGACGGATTGATCGTCGCCGAGATGCGCCGGCGGGACGAGAGGGTCGCCTATCTCGCCAAGTCGGGCATGCCGTTCGTTGCCCACGGCCGCACCGACGTCGATGCCGACTATGCCTGGCTCGATATCGACAATGAGGGCGGCTTCTTCGCCGCCACCGAGCATCTGATAAGGTTGGGTCATCGCCGGGTCGCGTTTTTGAACGGCCTGCCCGAGTTCACCTTCGCCAGCCATCGCTTTGCGGGCTATCGCAACGCCCATCGTAAAGCCGGCCTGAAACTGTCTTCCGATCTGGTGATCAGCGGTCCGATGACGGAGGAATGGGGGTTCGCCGAGGCCCGGCGTCTCTTCCTTAAAGCCGCGCCGCCGACCGCCATCCTGTGCGCCGGCATCTTCACGGCCAAAGGGGTCTACCGCGCGATCGCCGAGAGCGGCCTATCAGTGCCGCGGGATGTCTCGATCATTTCCCATGACGACCATGTCGAGGGGTTTGGACCCAACGATCTGAGCCCGGCGCTCACCACCGTCGATCAACCGTTGCGCAACGCCGGGCGCCAAATCGCCCGGATGCTGTTGGAACGGGTCAACGGCAAGCCGATCGACGAACTCCAGGTGCTGTGGTCAACGTCATTGATCGTCCGGGCCTCAACCGCATCTCCCGGCTAGTGGCCCGAAACTAGCCGGCCAGACCTCTCAAGGGCGGCACTCTGACCCCAATACCATGGAGGGCGGGCTTCCGCCCGCCCAAACGGACAAAAGATCAGCCGAGCTCGGCGTCGATCTCCTGCTCACAGGTCGAAATGGCGTCTTGGTATTTGGTCAGCCACTCCTCGCCGAACTGTTCGATGTACCAGTCCCTCATGCCGCCGGCTGCTTCTTGGAACACGGCTTTTTCGTCAGGCGTCGGCGCGTAGATGGTGCCGCCCGCTTCCTCGAAGGCCTGGTAGGCTTCGATCGCGTTCCTCATCGGAAAGGCCCGGGTCACGGTCTTCAGATGTTGAAAGCCGTCATAGACGATCCGCTTCTCCGCATCGCTCAGACCCTGCCAGAAATCCTCCGAGATCCACCACAGCGCCGCCATGTAGGCATGGCCGTCGAGGGTCATGAAGTTGAGGTGATCCTGGAAGTTCATATTGACGATGTCGGTGATGCCGTTCTTGGTGCCCTCGACCACGCCCGTGGCGAGCGAGGTGTAGACCTCGGGCCAGGCGACTGCCGTCGGATTGCCGCCGAGCTGGCGGACCAATTCCTGTTGGATGTCGGCGGGAATGGTTCGGATCTTCTGGCCGGCGACGTCCTCCGGCGTGGTGATCTGCTTGTTTACGGTGGCGAAGTTGCGCCAACCGCCTGTATTGCCGATCGCCATCAGCCGCATCTGCAGGCCGTCCTCCAGGACCGCGTCGCGCAGCTCAGTGACGAACGGTCCGTCAAAGACGCATTCGGCGACCCGGGCGTCCCGCAGCATGTAGGGAAGGTCCAGGACCTGGCCCGCCGGGAACAGGTTACCGAAGCCGCCGATGGTCGAGATGGTAACCTCGAGGGTTGCCGCCTGAACGCCTTCAACGCACTCCCGGAAATTGCCGCAGAAAGTGGCGTTGGGATAGATCTCGACCGCGATCGTCCCCTGCGATCTTGATTCCACATAGTCCTTGAAGACCATGGAGCCGTCGAAATCCTCGTCGTCCTGGCTGCCCAAGAAACCGATTTTGATGGTTTTTTCCTGAGCTTCGGCCACGCCGGCCGCGGTCATCAGCGCCGCCAGACCGACGGCACCGAAGAACGTTGCTTTGCGCATTTCGTTCATCCCTCCCTGATGAAAGTCATCGCCAAACTAGTGGCAGTTCACGCCCAGCCAAGCAAGCGCGGCACGGTCATGGAGAGCGCCGGCACGTAGGTCAGAAGAAAGATCACAGCGATCTCGATGGCGAGGAACGGCAACAGCTCGCGGGCTATGGCTTCGACCTTTTCCTTGGAGATGCTAGCGGCCGTAAACAGCTCCAGACCCATGGGCGGGGTTGCCAGTCCGACCGTGACGTTCACGCACATGATGATGGCGAAATGGAGCGGGTGTACGCCGAGCTGGGCCATGATCGGCGACAGGATTGGACCCAGGATCAGAATGGCCGGGCCCGCATCCAAAAACATGCCGATGAACAACAGCATGATGTTGATCAGGAATAGGAGCAGATAGGGGTTCTCGCTGATGCCGAGAATAAAGGCGGTGATCTGCCGGGGCGCGCCCGAGACGGTCACCACCCAGGCGAAGGCGACGGCGGCACCGACCAGCAGCATGATGACGCCCGAGGAGACGGCCGCCCGGTAGAATACCTGGGGCAATTCGGCAAAGGTCACCGTGCGCAGTACGAAAACGCTGAGGATCAGGGCATAGAACGCTGCGACGCCCGCGGCTTCCGTCGGCGTGAAGATACCGGCGAGGATGCCGCCCAGGATGATGATCGGGGTCAGCAGCGGCAAAAAGGCGCCCTTAAAGGTGCCGGCCGTCTCACCCCAGGTGGCGCGGCGACTGGCGACCGGATAGTCGCGCTTGCGGGCGATATAACTGGTCATCAGCATCAGGCCGAAACCGACTAGGAGCCCCGGCACGATGCCGGCGGCGAACAGGGCCGCGGGCGACACCTCTTTGATGATGAAGGCGTAGATGATCATGATCCCGGAAGGCGGGATGATCGGCCCGATCACCGACGACGCCGCCGTCACGGCGGCTGAGAATTTGCGGCTGTAGCCCTGCTTTTCCATCGCCGGGATCAGCATCGAGCCCAGCGCCGAGGTGTCGGCCACGGCCGAGCCTGAGAGACCAGCGAACAGGATTGACGTCAGGATGTTGACTTGCGCCAGGCCGCCCCGGACGTGGCCGATCAGCGATTGGGCGAAGCGGACCAGGCTTAGGGTGATGCCGCCCGAGTTCATGAGCTCGCCCGCCAGGATGAAGAACGGGATCGCCATCAGCGGGAAGGAGTACATGCCGTTGTAAAGACGGCTCAGGATCTGGGCGTAGAACTGGGTCTGGCCGGCGATGAACAGGCTGATGCCCGGTGCCAGGAGGAGCACGAAGAAAACGGGTACGCCGCAGCCGAGGAGCAGTAGGAACAGCCAGAAAAACCACAAAGACAAGGTGCGGCTCCTTTTCGAGCTCGATTAGTCGGCCGGTGCGGCCCCCAGATAAACCTCCGGCTGACGGGCGAGTTCATGGGTGGGCCGGATCAGCGCGACGACGGCGCGAAGCGAGAGTTCGATGCCCACCAGGACCATGGCGATGAAGCTCATGGGCAGGATCAGATAGACCCAGCCCATCTGCACCGGAACCGTGTTGGCGCGAATGCGAAACCCGCGCTCGACGAAGCCCCAGCTTTCCCAGATCATCACGAGCAACAAGATCATGATCAAAGCGTGGGTCGCGATCCGCAACACCTCGGCGGCCCGGCCTTTGATCCGCGAGGACAAGGTGTCAAGCGCCACATGGGTGCCGGCGCGATAGGCGATCGGAGCCACCGAGAAGGTCATCCAGATCGCCATCATCAGGCTGACGTCCTCGGGCCAGGGCAGGGAATTGTTCAGCCCGTAGCGGAAGAAAACCGCGATCACGATGATGAACAGCATGATGGCGATGAAGACGGTTGCGATCCAACGCCCGACCGTGGCGACCCCCTGGTTGACCAGGGCCAGCGCCTGAATGGTCGCGGCGATCATGTTCAAGGCCGCCTCCCGTCCCGGTCGCTTGTGTCTGGACCAGGTCCCATCTTCTCGTTCTACCGCGTTTCTGGGTAGCATGGCGGGACCCGAAGCACCACCGGCAGCGTTGACGAGTTCGAAACATGGCGGAGAAGACCAACCTTCTGCCCTTGGATGGCTGGGCTTATCTCGAAGAGGGCTTGTTCGCGCTGGATGAGGCGGAGGCGTTCCGCGAAAGGCTAGAAAGCGAGATCGACTGGCACCAGGAATATGCGAGCTTCTTTGGCAAGAGACAGAAACTGCCTCGCCTGACGGCCTGGTTCGGTGATGGCGCTTACGCCTATAGCGGGGTCAATCACCCGGCGAAGGCGATGCCGCTAGTGGTCCGAGCCATCCACGACATCGTCGAACGCCGCGCCAATCACCACTTCAACAGTGTTCTGTTGAACCTCTATCGTGACGGCGCCGACGGCATGGGTTGGCACAGCGACGACGAGGTCGTTTTGGGGCCGGAGCCGGTGATCGCCAGCATCTCCTTCGGTGCGGTCCGCCGGTTCAGCTTCAAGCACAAAAAACGCGCCACGCCGCGAATAGACCTCGATCTGCCGTCAGGCTCATGTCTGCTGATGGGCGGATCCTGCCAGGCTCATTGGCGGCACCAATTACCGAAAACGAAAAAGCCGGTCGGGCCGCGGATCAATTTGACCTATCGATGGCTCGAGCCGGACGGATAATTCCCTGGGTCTAAACCATGCCGTTCCGTTCGGCGAACGGCGAGATCGGACCAGGAGAGCGCATGGCGGATCAACGAAGAGCGGCACTGGTGACCGGAGGCGCCAAGCGCCTGGGGCGGATCATGGTGCTGGAACTGGCCCGCCTCGGCTTTGGCGTCTGCATCCACTATCACCGCTCCCAGGCTGAGGCCGAAGCCACCGTGGCCGAGATCAAGGCGCTGGGCGGTCGCGCCGTTGCCCTAGCGACCGACCTGACCGGCGAAACGCCCGTGGGCCGATTGGTGGAGGACGCGTCTGCCGCGATCGGGCCTCTGGATCTTTTGGTCAACAATGCCGCAATCTTCGAATTCGACCGGCTGGAGGGCTGGTCAAGGGACCGCTTTCGCCGGCACCAAAAGCTCAATTTGGAGGCGCCGATTGAACTGGCCCAGGCCTTCGCCAGGCAGGTGCCGGAAGGTGCCGACGCCCAGATCGTCAACATGATCGATCAACGGGCGATCAATCCGACCGCCAGCTATCTGAGCTATGCCGTGTCAAAATCAGGGCTTTGGGGAGCTACCCAAGTGCTGGCCCGGGACCTGGCGCCTGAGACTCGGGTGAATGCCGTGGGCCCCGGTTTTCTCCTGGAGCCTCCAGACGGCTCGGAGCCCAGCTTCGCAAAACGCGCACGCCAGGTACCGCTTGGACGCCCGGTCGATCCGGACGATTTGGCCCGCGCCTTGCGCTTTCTGATCGAGACCCGTTCGGTGACCGGACAGATGATCTGTCTCGACGGCGGCATGCACATGGGCTGGCTTTCCCCCGGCATGGGCGAGCCTTGAGCTCAGCTGGCGGGCTCCGGTTCGGGCAGCGGCCGGTCGCGGAAGCTGGCGGGAGACGGCTCGACAATTCGGACGCCACCGCGTGAAACCTCGAGAATGGCGAGACCGTGCTGGGTGCTGCCGTCGGCAAGAAGGCGAATAGCACCGGCTGTCCCACTGAAGCCCGCCGGATCGGTCAAGCGGTCCAAGCGTTGCTCGGGCGGCACGAGGGACGCCTGTAGCGCGATCGCGGTGGCGTCGTAGGCGAGGAGCGCAAGGGTGAACGGGCGCCGGCCGAACCGGTTCTCAAAATCGTTCTCGAACTGAACGACATTATCCGGCGGCAGGCCGGCGATCCAGGCGCCCTGGAGGGCCGTCTCGCTGAGCACTTCGGGATCATCCTGCCAGGGTTGTACGCCCAGCACCTGCGTGACCACAGGATCGACGTCGTAAAAAGGTAACAACGCCGCCACCGAGCGCAGGCGAACTCCCATATCGGCCAGAAGGATGGCACTGAACGGCGGCGGGTCGCGGGTGTCGATGCCTTCCAGCCGATCGAGCTCGGCCTCCGCCTCCTCGGTCCCCAACGCCTCAAGGCGCTCGCGTTCCTAGTCGACCACGGCTTTGCGCGAATCGAATTCCGCGATGCGTCTGACCACATCTGCGGTCGCCTGGGAGCCGCCGCCCGTGCTCTGATCGGTCGGATAGAAGGCGAGACCGGTGATCTCGGTCCCGAACTGGCGATTGATCTGGCGGTTGAAGCCGTCGATCGCTTTCTGGCCGTAGGTGTCGTCCGAGGCCAGTGCCGCGATCTGCGTGTAGCCCTGGGTCACCGCATAAGCCGTCACCCTTTCGACCTGTTCCTCAGGCCCGTAACCCAAAGCGAACACGCCGTCACCGGCAAAACGCGCCTGGTTGGAGAGCGACAGAACGGGAATGCCGGCTTCACGGGCGATCGGTGCCACGGCGCCCGTGTTGGTTCCGTAAAGCGGGCCCAGGATGATCGACACATTCTCTTCGATCAGCTCTTCGGCACCCTGGATCGCACCTTCCTGGGTCCCGGCCGTATCTCGCAGCACCAGTTCGAAGCGCTCATCGTTGAGCCGCTGGACAGCCATGGTCATCGCCAGCATCAGATCCTCGCCGAAGCGGGCAGCGTCACCCGTCAGCGGCAGGAGAACCCCGACCCGTCCGGCGACCGGGCCTTCGGGATCAACTTCCGGTTCTGCCTGGCTCGGCGGTTGTGCCGGGGTGCTGGGCGCCTGTAGTCTCGGCACGCAGGCGCTGATGACCAACAGCGCGGCAACGCCGACCAGGTGTTTGAAGGCAACTCTTTGGGACACCGATCGTCTCGCAAATGACCAAGTCTTCGGGCCGGTACGCCGACCAGTCGCCGAACCCTAGCGACCGCTCGGGTTCCCGTAAACTTGGCGTTGGGCTCTACATTGTCTCAACCCCTATCGGCAACCTTGCCGATCTGACCTTTCGGGCTCGGGATACGCTGGCCACCGCAGATCTGGTTCTGTGCGAGGATACCCGGGTCACGGCGAGGTTGCTTGCCGCCTACCAGATCAAGCGGCCAACAGTCGCCTATCACGATCATAACGCTGCCGCCGTCCGGCCCAGGGTTCTAGCCGCTTTGGCCGAGGAGAAATCGGTGGCGCTCTGCAGTGACGCCGGAACGCCGCTTGTGTCCGATCCCGGTTTCAAGCTGGTTCGCGCCGTGATCGAGGCCGGTCACGAGGTCATCCCCATCCCCGGCGCATCGGCGCCGCTGGCCGCCCTGGTCACCTCCGGTCTGCCCACGGACCAATTCACCTTCCGAGGGTTCTTGCCGGTGCGGGGTAGAGCTCGCAAGACAGTGATCGAGCAATGCGTGTCATCGGCCACGACGACTATCCTGTTCGAGCGCGCGTCCCGGCTCGACACGACGCTCGCCGATCTTTCGGCCGCCATGGCGGATCGAGGCGCCGCCGTCGCCCGCGAACTGACCAAGGCGTTCGAAACCGTGCAGCGGGGCCGGCTTTCGGAGTTGCAAGACCGGTTCGCGGGCCAAGGTTCGGTCAAAGGCGAGATCGTGATCGTCATCGGACCTGGACCCAGCGCCGCCGAGTGGAGCGACGAGAAGATCGACCGAATGATCGAGGACGCCTTGGATGAGCAAAGCACCTCGCAAGCGGCGCGCAGCGTCGCGGGCGCTACCGGCAGGCCCAAGCGGGATATCTATCAGCGGGCTGTCGAATTGAGCCGGCGACGCGCCGCCGCCGACACCGATGAGCCGTGATTGGGTCCGGGCCGAACGCCGAGGGCGGCTCGCGGAATGGCTTGCCGCCTGGTTCTTGCGCGCGAAGGGCTATCGCATCCTGGCGCGCCGGGCCAAAACTCCCGTTGGCGAAATCGATCTGGTCGCCCGGCATCGGGACGTGATCATATTCGTCGAGGTAAAAGCCCGCCGCCAGCTCGACGGGGCGAGGGAAGCGCTCACCTCCGGCCAGCGCCGGCGCATCGTCCGGGCCGCAAGCTGGTACCTGCAGCGCCAAGACCGCTACCGCGGCCTTGCCATCCGCTTCGATCTCATTGCGATCGCGCCACTCGCCAGGCCGCACCATCTGCAGGCGGCCTGGCGCGCCGACGATCCCTGAGGCGTCAGGTGATCAGTTGCCGCCCAACCGGTTGAGCAGGCCGCCGACACCGCCACCATTATCGTCACCACCGCCGCCGAGCAGGCCCTCGATCGCCTTCTTGGCGCCTTCGTCCGATTGCAGTTGCTCGATGACGCCCTGGGCGCCGCCCTCGGCAACGCCCTCAAGCGCCTCCTTCACCTTCTTCGCGTCTTCGCCCACCAGATCCGTGTTGATCACCTGATCGGCGACGCTCGCCAGGTCAGGCTTGAAGCTCAGATCGCTCCAGGGCCCGCTGACCACCACCGGCACCTGAATGCCACGCCGGTCGGCGCTACCACCCTGGCCCTCAAGGGAAGCCACCGCCTTCGGCTCGATCCGATAGTTCGGCACCGTTTTCTCAACGATGTTGACCGTGCCGTTGCCTGAAACCCGGAGCAAAGGCGCCTGCAGGCTGAGATCATTGTTGGTGAGGACACCGTTCTTGATGTCGTAAGATCCGGAGAGCTCGGCGAAATCGGTTTTCACACTCTCGCCATCGTCTCCCAGCAGCCCGCCGGCGTTGCGGACCAGTGCGGCGATATTGATCCCGACGATAGCACCGTCGAGGAAGGTTGCCTTGCCGGAGCCGTTCAGGTTTTGGACGAAACTCCGCTGGCTATTGCCCTGGGTCTCCACCGATGTCTCCAGATCCAGCGTCCCTTCCAGACGGTCGAACTGCGCGGCGTCGGTGAGGAAGGGCAGCGCATTGACCCCCTGGAGCGAAAAGCGCTCGGTGATCTTGGCCTGATCGCCAGATGAAAGATCGGCGACGATCTGTCCTGATCCGTTGCCGCCATAGAAAGCCATCTCGTCGAGGGTGACGTCTATGACCCCGGCATCGGCTTTCGCGACCACGTGGCTGGCGCCGATCTCGATGTCCTGGACGATCAACCCTTCGACCCGGAGATCGAGGGAGGCGTCGACCGGCACCTCGGGTAGCGGGATCGGATCATCGGGCCAGTCCTGGTTGGCCGGAGCACTTGCGCTCGTTTCTTGCGGCGATGGCGCGGTCTCCCCGCCGCCGTCTTCAGTTGCAGGCATGAACTTGTTCAAATCGATAACACCGGTGGCGAGCGTCGCCTCTATGCGCGGGCGTTGGCCGGAGAGGTCGACCGACACGCCGCCCTCGGCATTGATGTCATCGACGTTGAGCGTTGCATCGCTCAAAGCCACTCGGGTGGGCGAAGCCGCAAGATTGGCATCGAAGTCGATTGCTTCGACCGGTGGCGGAGCCTCCGATCCGGCTTTGACCCAATTCAGCAACCGGGCCAATGAGGCGATATTCGCCGTCAGTTTGCCCTCGACCTCGGGCGCGTTCGCCTCATTGACCACGGAGCCCTCATAGCTCAACGAAACCGGCGCCGCACTGAGCGCCAGCATCAGTGGCGTCGAGCCGCCCTCGACCGCGGCAAGCGGCTGTTCGACGTCGAGATCGAGGGTCACTTCCTCGGCCTCGTAGACGAGCGAGCCGTCAAGCGCGAGGGGAGACTGGAGATTGGCGAGTTCGAGTGTGACGTTGATGTCGCTCAATTCCTCCCGACGACCCGATGGCTGATCGAGATAGACCAGCTTGCCATTATTGATGGCGATCTCGCCGAGCCGGATGTCGTCAATCGGAAGACCGCCGGCGGCGCCGTCGCTCGGGGCTTCGGCGGTCTGATCGGAGGGCTGGTCCGCCGGGACCTCCTGGGGGGCGCCGCCGATCTGCCAGTTGGCACGGCCGTCCTCGGCCACCTCCAGATAGATCTCGGGATCGTTGAGCACGAAGCGGTCGACCTCGACGACACCCTGGATCAGTGGCCAGATCTTCAGCCGCGCTTCGAGCGAGCCCAAGCTCACCATGTTGGCGGCAACGCCGCCCTCATGATTGGCGAAAGTTACGTTCGAGGCGTTGACGGAGACGGTCGGCAGGATGGAAAACGAAAAATCATCGCCGATGGAAAGCTCGCGGCCGGTAGCTTCTTGAGCTCGGGTCTCGATCTGATTTTTGTAGGTGCTGACGGGGATCAGCATGGGCACGGCGACCGCCGCGCCGACGATCACGACGAGCACGACAGCGATGCCGATCAGAATTTTACGCATAAGAACCTCGGTTCTGGTTCAAGCCGCCGGCGGCGCGAGGGCGCGCGTCCGGATCAGTTGGAAAAAACACGTTTCAACAACTCGGTCGAGCGTTCCGCCGGGTTGGTCCGGATGGCTGCCTCCTCCTCGGCCAGATAGCCGAAAATGGCGTCATGGGCGTAGCCCAGCACATGGTCGTTGAGATCGCTCGAAATGTCGGGCACGAGCGGCACCTGTTTAAAGTCGGCCACGAGCGCATCGTAGGTCTGGATGGCGCCGACCTGCTGGAGCGCATCGCCGACGATCGGCCGCATGGCGTCGGCGATGCCAGGTCCCGTGGTCCGGGCTAGATACTGGGTCGCCGCGTCGTTGGGACCTTGATAGATCTCCTGGACGTCGCTGAAGGTGAGGCCGGCGATCGCGTCGATGAACAGATCCTGGGCGACCGGCGTCGCTTCTTCCGCGGCCCGATTGAGCTTGAGCTCCAGATCGTCGGCCATGCCGCTGAGACCGGCAAGCTGGAGCGCGCTTTGCGCTTTCGCCATTGGGCCCGGAAGCGGGATGTGGAAACGGGGATCCTTGTTGAACCCGTCCTCGGTCCCGAGCTGGCCGACCACCCGTTCGCTGCCGACCCTCAACGCTTCTTTGAGGCCAGCGGCGATTTCGTCCGTGCCAAGACCGCTGCCGCCACCCTGATCGCCGGTGATCGAGCCGACACCCTTGGTGATCTTGCCCAGGAGGTCCTGCTGCGCCTTGGCGCCGTCGACAATCATGACCCCTAGCGCCAAGCCACCGACTAACGCGCGCCGTCTTGGCAGGTTAAGATCCAAATCTTCGCCCATCGTCCGTTCCCCTGAAGAGCGCCGCCATTCTTCGACCGTAAGTAGCGTTCCGTGACAGGGGAACCAAGGGCTCAGAGACTTTCATGTCTCCCGGCTAAATCCAGCATCTTGCGGGTGAGCGTCGGTAAAGCGAGCTGAGACCGGTCGCGATCGGTCGCCCAAATCCCTTCAATGGCAACGTTTCCGGTCCCAATCGCGAGGCGAAAACGGATCTCGAAATGGGTGAAGACGTGGCGGATCACAGGTTCGAGGGGTGTCCAGCCAGAGGCTGCGGGCGCTTGCTTCAAAGCTTCATCAAATGTCACCGGCTCGCTCTGCCACGGGCTGGACGGCAATTCGATCATGCCCGCCAGAAGACCTTGGTCCGGCCGTCGCCGAAACAGAACGGTGCCGTCCGGTCGCCGCAAGTAGAAAGCCCAAGCATATTTGACCGGTTTGGCCCTCCGCTGGTTTTTGATGGGTAGTGTTGTCTCCAGGCCTTCCTGATGGGCAACACAGACGGTTTGCCAGGGACAGGATCCGCATTTGGGCTTGCCGGGACGGCAGACGGTGGCACCCAATTCCATGATCGCCTGCTGGAAATCGCCGGGCCGATCGGCGTCGACGAAGCCCCGGGCGCGGTCGGCGATGGCCGGGCCGGCCTCGCAGACCGGGACGTCGATGGCGAACAACCGGGCGATGACGCGCCTGACATTGCCGTCCACACCTAACGCCGGTTGGCCATGAACCATCGCTGCGAGCGCATTGGCGGTGTACTCGCCGATCCCGGGCAGAGCTCTGAGCATATCGACGCTTTCCGGCAAATCGCCGCCGTGCCGGCTTTGGATGGCACCGGCGCAGGCATGGAGGCCGCGGGCCCGGCGGTAATAGCCCAGGCCCTGCCAGGCGTGGAGCACGTCGTCGATCGGCGCGGAGGCGAGGGCGCCGAAGCCGGGAAAGCGATCGATGAACGGGCCAAAACGGCCGAGGACAGTTGCTACCGTGGTCTGCTGAAGCATGATTTCGCTGACCAGCGCCGGATAGGGCGCGGCCAGCCGGCCGGGCGGCGGCCGCCAGGGAAGCGCCCGGTGGTCCTTGCCGTACCAGGCGAGCAACGCGTCCCTCGATGGTGTCGGCTTGTGGTTCATGGTATTCCTGCCGGGAAGCGATCCGGCGACCATGGCAGGCGATGGTGAAGAGCAGCAAGACCAAGGGGGAAGCGCCGGCGCGTCGACAAGGGCTCGCCACCAGTGCCGGTCTGATCAACACGTTGCTGACGCCCGCGGTCCGCCAGCGCGGCCTGGCCAAGAGCGAGATGATCACCCGTTGGCCCGACATTATCGGTGCGCGGTTGGCGGCGATGTCCGAGCCACTGCGCTTGGGTGGCCGTCACCGGGTGCTGGAGCTCGCCGTCCTGCCGGTAGCGGCCCTCGAATTTCAGCATGAAGAGCCGCGTCTGATCGATCGCATCAACACCTATCTCGGCTTCGACGCCGTGAGGCGCCTGCGTTTGCGCCAGACGCCAAGCCTGCGCCGCAAGCTTGAGCCCCGGCCATCAGCCGAAGTCACGCTGAGCGAGCGCGAGGAGGCGGCGCTGGAACGGGCGACGGCGGGCGTTCAAGACGAGAGCCTGCGGGCCGCCTTGGTGCGGTTGGGCCGACGCGTGACCGCGGCATCGCGCGGTTGAATTTAAGGTGTCGGGCTCGCTTGCGCGTCCGTACCAAGATGGGCTAAACATCCACCAGAACCGAATTCGGAGAAGTCATGGCCAACCTGTTCTTTTCGCGCCGATTTTCAATTTTCTTGCTGATCGGCACGGCCTTTATCGGGACAAGCGTTTCAGATCTGGCCATGTCCGCGGAAGAAACAGGCTTTCCCGTGCTGGGCGATCCTGACGCTCCGGTGACGATGATCGAATACTCGTCATTGTCCTGTCCCCACTGCGCCGCGTTTCACGCCGACACGCTGCCTCAGATCAAGGAAACCTATATCGACACGGGCAAGGTGAAGCTGGAATTTCGTGATTTTCCGCTCAACCAAAGCGCGCTCGTCGGCTCGGTCGTGGCCCATTGCGATCGCGACCGATTTTTCCCCTTTCTTGAGGTCTTGTTCTCGAACCAACGCCAATGGGCGTCGAAAAGCGATCCCGTGGCCGCCGTCCGCCCGATCGCCCGCCTCGGCGGCCTCAGCGATTCCCAACTCGATGCCTGTATGGCGGATCAGGAGCTGCAGGAGCGGATCCTCGACGCCCGCATCAAGGGCCAGGATGAGCATGAGGTTGCGTCGACTCCGACCTTCGTGATCGCCGGCGAAACGATCAGTGGCAACCACGATTTCGACGTGTTCGCCGAAGCCATCGACGCGGCGCTGGCATCCAATTGACGCTGCCGGGCCGGGGCCTGAGAGTCGATTAGACCTTGCTGATCTCGAAGCTCCGCCTGAGCGGATTCAAATCGTTCGGCGATCCCTCCGAAGTCCGGATCGAGGCGGGGCTGACCGGCATTGTCGGCCCCAACGGCTGCGGTAAGTCCAACATAATCGACGCCATCCGCTGGGTCATGGGCGAGACCTCCGCCAAGGGCTTGCGTGGCGGCGAGATGGAAGACGTCATTTTCGCCGGCAGCCAGGGCCGGCCGGCCCATGACTGGGCCGAGGTCGCGCTGAGCCTCGAATTTGACGGTCCTCTGCCGGGCGGCTCCGGCCAGGATGTCGGTGCGTTGGAGGTGGTCCGCCGATTGAGCCGCGGCGCCGGCGCCAGCTACCGGATGAACGGCCGCGAGGCGCGGTTGCGCGACGTCACGCGCATTCTTGCCGACGCGTCCGCCGGCGCTCGTTCGGCGGCGATCGTGACCCAGGGCCAGATCGGCGCGCTGGTCGATGCCAGGCCCCAGGAGCGACGAAGGCTCTTGGAAGATGCCGCCGGCATCGGTGGGCTCCACAGCCGCCGACACGAAGCGGAATTGAAGCTCAATGCGACCCTCTCCACCCTGGCGCTGATCGACGAGCGATTGGCTCTGTTGCGCCAGCAGGCGGGCTCGCTCGAAAAACAGGCGAAAGATGCCGAGCGGTTCAAGGCCGTGGCCAAGGATTTTCGCGAGACTCAGGCACGATTGCTTCTGCTTCGTTACAAGGTCGCCGCCGAGCGGCTGGCCAAGGCTGAGGCGGCCGAGGCCGAAGCGAAAAACGAGCTGGCGCTTCGCGAACAAAGACTGGCCGAGGCGAAGACAGCGGCTCAATCCAGTGCGGAGGTTCTGGAACTGCGCCAGGCAGCGGAGACCGCCCATCAGGCGGAACTGGCGCGCCTGGAAGAGCGGCTGCGAGCAAAGCGGGAACAGGCGGAACGGACCGAGCTCAGCGTGCAGCAGTGGCATGCCCGAAGTCAGGATCTCGCCCGTGACCTGGACCGTCAGACGGTGATCGTCGAAGAGGCGGAAACGGCCGTCAACCGGCTGGACGTGCAATTGTCGGCGGTTCAAAGCGAGATCAGCACGAACCAGACCGAGGCGGAAGCGGTCAAGCAATCGCTGGAGGCGGTAGGTCAAGCGCTTTCCGTATCCGAAGCGCGTCTCGGGGAGGCTCGGGAAGGTCTGGCCAGCGCTCGCCAGGAGTTGGCGCTGGCCGAAGCGGAGCGTGCGCGTCTGATCCGCGAACTTGAGGCGGCCGAGCATGCCGTGGGCGCGATCACGGCCGAGCTAGACGGGCTGGCTCAAGACGAGATGGAGCACACGCCAGTCTCGACCGAGGTCCTGAGCGAAGCGCGCGAAGCGCTCGCCGAAGCCACACAGAAGGTGAACGCCCTGGGCGCTCGCATGGGCGAGTTGGCCGACCAGGTCGCGCGCGCCGAACGGTATCTCCTGGCCTGCGAGTGCCACGATCTAAGCAGGCAGCTCGATCAGCTCACAGACGAACTCAAAAGTCTCGATGTGGGGGGTAAGGCCGCCTGCGTCGAAACTGCTCGGACTGCGCTCGGCGAGGCCGAACGGAGCAACCATGCGGCTGGGGCTGCGCGCGCAGAGGCAGAGGTTGAGCTTCGCGCTGCCGAGACGGCGCTCGGCCAATTGCGGGCGGAAGGTGAAGCACTGGATCGAGCCCTGGCCAGCGCCGAGGTGCCGACCGATGCCATCGCCGGCCAGGTGAAGGCCCCGGGCGATCTGGCACCGGCGATCGCCTCGGCCTTGGGCGACGATCTTCTGGCCTCCATCCAAGGCGCCGGGCCCAAGGTATGGCATCATCTGCCGAACGAGGTAACCTGCGCTTTGCCGGAACCGGCGGTTGCCTTGTCGACCCTGATCGAGGCGCCGGCGGTGCTGAAGGCCCGTTTGAGCCAGACGGGCTTGGTCGACGAGGCTCTCGGCGCGGAGCTCCAGGCGGCTCTGGCGCCGGGCCAGCGGCTGGTCTCGAAAGCCGGCACCCTCTGGCGATGGGACGGGCTGGTGGTGCGCGCCGGAACACCGCATCAGGGCAACAGGACCGCCGCCGCGCTGCTTCGCCTCCGGCAAATCGAGGAAGAGATGGCGGCGGCGCAAGAACGCTCGGAGGCGGCGGCCCGCGTCTTAGCCGAACGTGGACGCGCGGCCGAACAGCAGGCGACGATCCTGGTTTCGGCCAAAGACCAGCTTGAGCAAGCGCAGAAAGGCTTGATCGGCGCCGAGCAACGGGCCCAGGCGTTGATGGCTCGTCGAGATCACCTGAACGAAACGCGTGAGCGGGCGCTCAAGACCTGGGCGGCCGCTGTCGGCGACGGTGTTCCTCTTCCCACCAGAGGTAATGAGCAGCCCGACCAGGCGCGAACCAAGCTTGCGGACACCAAGCGCGAACATGCGTCCATCAAGCAGGCCTGGGCCGAGGCTCGTGAACTCGAGGCTCATTGCCGGCAGCGGCTAGATCAGGCCCGGGCCGAGCATGACCGAGCCACCGAGGCCCTGGGCGAAGCGCGCCGGGCGGCCGACGAGCGTCGTCATCAGCTCCTGGCGTCCCGGAGTGAGCGTGAACGACAGATCGAGAGCTGGCGTACAGCACTTGATGAGATCGGCGAACGGATCGAGACGGCGATCGCGGCCGCCCAGCAGGCCGCCGACGGGTTTGCTCGAGCCGAAGTAGACCACGGCGCGGCGCGCCGCCGCCATGACAGTTCTCAGGACAGCGTTCTCGCCACGGAAGCGCGGCAGGCCGCTTTGCTCCAGCAGAAAACGGGTCTCGAGGAAGGTTTGGCCCGGTGGCGCGAACGGAGCCAGGATGGCCGGGCGCATCTGCGCGAGCTCGAGCGTCGGCGGATCGCGCTCGCCGAGGAGGAAAAGCACCTGGCGGCCGTGCCCGAGGATCTCTTGACCGAGATCGATCAGCTGGACGAGCTTTGCCGGCAGGCACGGAACGACGCCAGCCGGGTCGTAGAGGAACGTTCGCTGGCCGAACGGGAGGCCCGCGACGCCCAGGGCACTTTGAGGCAGCTCGAAACCGAGCGAACCAGTTGGCTGGAGCGTCAAAGCTTCGCAAGCCGGGACACGGAGACCGCCAACGCGACTGTCGAAGCCGCCGACGGCACGCTCAAAGAACGTTTGGGCCGGCCCGGCGCAAGTCTCCTGGCCGATCCGAGTATCGACATCGAACTCAAGGGGCTCGACGTCGACAATATGGAGCGCCGTCTCGGCCGTCTGGAGGCGGCGCGCGAACGGCTGGGCGCGGTCAATCTCCGGGCGGACTTGGAACTGAAGGAGGTTCGGGGCCAACTCGATGCCCTGGCCGAGGAGCGGGACGAGTTGGACAAGGCGGTGCGGCGCCTGCGTGGCGCCATCGCCGAACTCAATGAGGAGGGCAAACAGCGGCTGCGCCGGGCCTTCGCCGAGGTCGAGCAGCACTTCGAAGGGCTTTTCAAGCAGCTTTTCGGCGGTGGCCGGGCCGATCTGAGGTTGGTCGAGGATCCGGAAGATCCGCTGGCCGCCGGGCTCGAGCTTTCGGCGAGCCCGCCGGGCAAACGCCTTCAGGCCCTGTCGCTGCTTTCGGGCGGTGAGAAGGCATTGACCGCGATCGCCCTTATCTTCGCCTTCTTCAAGACCCAGCAATCGCCTTTATGCGTGCTGGACGAGGTCGACGCCCCGCTGGACGACGCCAATGTCGGCCGGCTCAGTGATTTGATGGAAACGATCGCCCGGGGCACGTCGACCCGGTTTCTGGTCGTGACCCACCATCCGCTGACCATGGCGCGCATGGACCGGCTCTACGGCGTCACCATGATCGAACGCGGTTTGTCGCAACTGGTTTCGGTCGATCTCAGCCGCGCGGTCTCGATGCGCGAGGAGATGCGCGCGTCCGCTTGACAGGCCGACGGGCGCTCCATACGGTCCGACCTGCCGAACGGACGGTACTGCCGCATCCCGCAGGCAACTCCTGGTAGATTGACCATGGCCTCAGGCAACACGCCCGACGATCTCGATGCGTTCCGTCGCAAACTGGAGAACGCGCGAGCCGGCAAAGTCGCCAAGGGACAGGTCGATGAGGGCCGCTATGCAGGCGCCCACGCCGGGGTCGAGGTTTTCGCCGGCGTGGTCGGCGGTGGACTAATTGGCTGGTTGCTCGATACCTGGTTCGAGACCTTGCCGGTTTTTCTGGTGATCTTCCTGGTGCTCGGTGGGGCGGCGGGATTAAGAACGGCGTACAAGACGATGATGCGGGCCGCCAGACGGTCTAATCTCGGACGAAAAGAGGGGTAGAGGCCCGAGACGGGGCCGAGGGACAAGAGGAAGACGTCGGTGGCCGGTCCGCTTGAACAGTTCGAGGTGACGCCCATCCTGCCGATCCAGGTGGCGGGGCTCGATCTGTCCTTTACCAACGCGTCCTTGTGGATGGGTCTTTCCGTCCTCTGCGTGTACCTCGTGATCATGCTCGGCACCCAGCACGCCTCGCTCGTGCCCTCCCGGTTTCAGTCCGTGGTGGAGCTCTTATACGAGTTCGTCGCCGGTATGATCAGGGACAGCGCCGGCAAGGAGGGCATGCGCTATTTCCCGGTGATCTTCACGCTCTTCACGCTGATCCTGTACGGCAACCTGTTGGGCATGGTTCCCGGCAGCTTCACCTTCACCAGCCATATCATCGTCACCTTCGCCCTGGCGCTCGCGGCCTTCGCCGCCGTGACGGTTCTTGGTTTCGTCCTGCACGGCGCCCATTTCCTACACTTTTTCGTGCCGCCAGGGGCGCCCTGGTACATGCTGCCCCTGCTCGTGCCGATCGAGGTTCTGTCCTACTTCATCCGCCCGATCAGCCTGTCCGTCCGCCTGTTCGTCAACATGATGGCCGGCCACATCTTGCTGAAACTGTTCGCCGGCTTTACCATCGCTCTAGGCGTGTTCGGCATCGTGCCGCTGGTGGTCGCGATCGGCATCACCGGTCTCGAATTCGTCATCGCCTTCTTGCAGGCTTACGTCTTTACCGTTCTGGTCTGCATTTACCTGCGCGACGCCATTCATCTGCACTGAGCCTCAATCACCGCTGTCCATCCCCACACCCAAAACCGCCCCACCCAAGAACGAGAGAGGGATCTCATGGAACTCGAAGCTGCCAAGATGATCGGCGCCGGTCTCGCCGCGATCGCCCTGTTCGGTGCCGGTATCGGCATTGGCAATATCTTTTCCACCTTCATCGCCACCGTGGGCCGCAACCCATCGGTTCAAGAGAAAGTGTTTCCGTTCACGTTGATGGGCTTTGCCCTCGTCGAAGCGACCGGCCTGTTCGCGCTTCTCGTTTCGATCCTTATTCTTTTCGCCTTTTGATCCGTGCTGGTCGCGACCGCCCTGGCGGCGGAAACGGCTGAGGCGGTCGGCGACGCGGCCCATGAGGGAGGCGGCGCCGGTCTGCCGCAGCTCGATGGTTCGACTTACGTCAGCCAGATTTTCTGGCTGATCATCGCGTTTTTCGTACTCTACCGGTTGTTGCGCACCCGGGCTCTGCCCCGGGTCTCGGAAGTGCTCGAAGCGCGTCAGGACCGGATCGCCTCGGATCATGACCGGGCCGCCGAGCTCAAGGCCAAGGCCGATGACGCGCTCGCAAGCCACGAGGCAGCGATGGACGAAGCGCGCGAAAAAGCGCACACCAAGCTCGCGCAAGCCAAGGAGACCCATCAGGAGGCGGCCGCCAAGCGTCAGGCCGAGCTTGAGAAAGAGCTGCAACGAAAACTCAGTGAGGCGGAGGACCGAATCGCTGCCGCCCGCGAGGAAGCGATGGCCAAGGTCGAGGATGTGGCTGCCGATCTGGCTCAGGCCGCCGCCGCTCGGATCGCCGGCCTCGAGCTCGATACCGGTAAGGCGAAGGCAGCAGTCAGCGCCGTCCGCGGGGGATAGGAAGCACTCATGGAAGAATTGATCCTCGCTGTCGCGTTGATCATCTTTGTCGTCGCCCTGTGGAAACCAGCTTCCAAAGCCGTTGCCGGCGCACTCGATAGCCGTGCCGAGAAGATTCGCAACGAGTTGGATGAAGCGCAGAGGCTGCGGGAAGAGGCGCAGGCGCTGTTGGCCAAGTATGAGCGCCAGCTACACGACGGCGAAGAGCAGGCCGCCCAGATTATCGCCCACGCTGAGGAAGAGGCGGAGCGCCAGGAAAAACAGGCGAAGGCCGACCTGGAAACCATGGTCGAACGGCGAACTCAACAGGCGATGGACCGGATCGCCCAGGCCGAGGCGCGGGCGCTCGCCGAGGTCCGTGGCGCGGCTGCCTCCGTATCGGTTCAGGCGACGGAACGGTTGTTGCGGGAGGGCTTGACCGGCGAGCGGGCCGGAAGCCTGATCGACGACGCGGTAGGCGAGGTCAGACAAAAACTCGCGTCCTAGGCGCGAGCGCCGGCGATTAATCGAATCTGTCGAAGCCGGCAAGCCACTGGCGGGCGCGCAGCCAGTGGTCGTCTCGCATATGCATGCGGATCGTCGCCAATGTCGCCATCAATACGCTGGCATCATCGGTGAAGCCAAGGCCGGCAATGAAATCCGGCACCGCATCCATCGGCATGATGAAGTAGGCGATGGCACCGAAAATGGCGACACGCACCCGTGACGGCGTCTCTGGATCCCTCGCGCAATAGTATGCGGCGAGAAGATCCTCGGCGAATGGCACACTGGCGGCCACACGCCGGAGCTTGCCAAACAATTGTCGATCGATCGTCGTTGCCATGATTACTATCTAGGGAACGAGGCGAACGGCGGCAATGAGCGGGAGGGCTGGCGGCGTATGGACGTGAAGGAAGTTGGGGCGATCGTCGCCGGCGGCGCGTCCGGACTGGGTGCTGCCACCGCACGGCATCTGGCCGGTCTCGGTGCCGCGGTCGCCATTCTCGATCGAGCGGCCGAGGCGGCTGAAGAGCTTGCCCAAGACATCGGAGGCATCAGCAGGGCGGTCGATCTTTGCGAGGCTTCTCAGCTCGAAGACGCGGTGGGGGACGCGGCCGAACAATTGGCCAAGCCATTACGGCTGCTTGTCAACTGCGCTGGTATTGCGCCAGCGGGCAAGATCGTGACCCGGGAGGGTGCCGGTGACCTGGAGCTGTTCGCCCGGACCGTCCACGTCAATCTCATAGCTAGTTTCGATCTCATGCGGCTTACGGCAGCGAGAATGGCGGCCACCGATCCATTGCCCGATGGAAGCCGTGGGCTGATCATCAATACGGCATCCATCGCCGCCGAGGATGGCCAGGTCGGCCAGTGCGCCTACGCCGCATCGAAAGGTGGGGTCGCTTCGATGACCCTACCCGCGGCCCGCGAATTAGGGCGTCACGGGATCCGGGTGGTGGCGATCGCGCCGGGCGTGTTCGAGACACCGATGATGGAAGCGATGCCGGCCGAGGTGCAACAATCGCTCAGCCGTTCCGTCCCCTATCCCAAACGGTTGGGTCAGCCCCAGGAGTTCGCCCATCTGGTGCAGCACCTGATCGCCAACGATTATTTCAACGGCTGCGTGCTTCGCCTGGACGGCGCGCTGCGCATGGCATGAGCGCGATGATCTCGCCGGGCGTCGACGTGATCTCGAAACTGGCCGAGCAAGCGCTCGCTGACCTTCCTTCCGTCTTTCGCGAGGCCATACGTTCGGTGCCGATCAGGGTTCAGGATTTCGCCGACGACGAAACCCTCCGAGAGATGGAGATCGCCAGTCCCTTCGATCTGATGGGGCTCTACCGTGGCGTGCCGATCGGACACGACACAAATCGGGGCGCGCCGGAGGATGTCGATATGATCTTTCTCTATCGCCGGGCGATCCTTGATTATTGGTGCGACAGCGGCGAGCCGCTCGAGGCCATTGTCCGCCACGTTCTGATCCATGAGATCTGCCATCATTTCGGTCTTTCGGATGAGGATATGGAGCGGATCGAGGAGGCCGCATCGACGGACGAACGGGAGGTACCGGTGTGATCGCAAGCCTGGATCATCTGGTGCTGACGGTGGGTGATCTGGAGCGCACGTTGGCCTTCTACCGCGACGGGCTCGGCATGATCGCGAAGCGGTTCAAGGACGATCGCTGGGCGCTTCATTTCGGCGAGCAGAAGATCAATCTGCACATCGCTGGCAAAGAGTTCGAGCCGAAGGCCGAGAAGCCTGTGCCAGGCTCCGCGGATCTCTGTTTTCTGACCGATCGCCCGCTTCAGAGCGTCACCGAAAGGCTGGCTGAAGCCGGCATCGACGTGATCGAGGGCCCGGTCGCCCGCACCGGCGCTAAAGGCCCCTTGATCTCCATCTACTGCCGGGACCCGGACGGCAATCTGATTGAGATCGCGAGGCCTGAATGATCCGGGTGGCGGTGGTCGGCAGCGGTTACTTCTCGCAGTTTCACTACGACGCCTGGGCCAGGATGGAAGACGTCCAGCTTGTGGGCGCTTCCAGCCTTGACCGACCGAGCCTCGAGGACAAGGCTCGGGCCCATGGCATCAGCGCGCTTTTCGACGATGCGGCTTCAATGATGGATCAGACGAAACCTGATCTGATCGATATCGTGACGCCGCCCGAAACCCACGAGACGCTTGTGTCCTTGGCCGCAACGCGAGGGATAAGGACAATCTGCCAAAAACCCCTCGCGCCCGAACTCGATCAGGCCAAACGATTGGTCGAACCGGCAGAGAGCGCCGGCGGGACCCTCGTGGTTCACGAGAATTTTCGTTTTCAGCCCTGGTTCCGGGAGATCAAGCGCCGGGTCGAGGGCGGCGATCTGGGCGAGATCTACGCCATCACCTTCCGGCTCAGGCCCGGCGACGGCCAGGGGGCCAGCGCCTATCTCGACCGTCAGCCCTATTTTCAGACCATGGATCGCTTTTTGATCCACGAGACAGGCATCCACCTCATCGACGTGTTTCGTTTCATCATGGGCGAGGTTCGAGCGGTCACCGCCCGCCTTCGCCGGCTCAACCCGCACATCAGGGGCGAGGATGCGGGCTACGTGATCTTCGAGTTTGAGAGCGGCGCCAGCGGCTTATTCGACGGCAACCGGCTGAACGATCACCAGGCCGAAAACACGCGCCTCACCATGGGTGAGATGTGGGTCGAGGGAAGCGACGGTGTGCTTCGGCTCGACGGCGATGGTGGCCTCCATGTCCGTAGCCACGGAGGTGACGAAACACCGGTTGCTTACAATTGGACCAAGCGGGGCTTTGCCGGCGATTGCGTCCATGCGCTGCAGCGCCATGTCGTCGATGCTCTCACCAGCGGCGACATGCCCGTAAACACAGGACGAGCCTATTTGCCCAATATCGAGATTGAAGAAGCTATTTATCGTTCTCACGAGACCGGCGAGCGTCAGGACCTGAAGGATATGACCGATGGATAACCTGCCGATCACCACCCATGTCGAGCGGGCGATCGAGCGGTTGCGGCCGTTGTTCGGTGATCGTCTCAGCACGGCGCCCGCTCTTCTCGACCAGCATGGCCGCGGCGAGGCCTATCACGAAAGCCGTCCGCCGGACGCAGTCGTCTTTGTCCGCACGACCAACGAGGTCAGTCGGGTCGTTTCGATCTGCAATGGGGAGAAAGTGCCGGTCATTGCGTTCGGTGCGGGCACTTCTCTCGAAGGCCATGTCGCGGCGGTCAAGGGCGGCATCTCGGTCGATCTCACCGGTATGAACGCCGTCCTGGAGGTCAACAGCTCGGATCTCGACGTGCGGGTCGAAGCCGGTGTCACGCGAAAGCAGCTCAATTCCGAGCTCAGGGATACAGGCCTGTTCTTCCCGATCGACCCGGGCGCCGACGCCACGCTGGGGGGCATGGCTGCGACCCGGGCGTCGGGCACCAATGCCGTTCGTTACGGCACCATGCGCGACGTCGTGCTCGGTCTCACCGCCGTCCTGGCCGACGGGACGGTGATCGAGACCGGCGGCCGTGCGCGAAAATCCTCCACCGGTTACGATCTGACCCGGCTTCTGGTGGGCTCCGAAGGCACGCTCGGCATCATAACACGGCTTCGCTTGCGGCTATTCGGCGTGCCGGAAGCCATTTCGGCGGCCGTCTGCTCGTTTGAAACGGTCGAGGGCGCGGTGGCCACGGTCATCGAGACGATACAGTGCGGTGTGCCCGTCGCCCGGATTGAGCTGCTCGACGAGCTCCAGATGAGCGCCTGCATCGCCTTTTCGAAGCTCAAAGAGCTGGAGCCGAAGCCGACCCTGTTTCTTGAATTTCACGGCAGCGAAGCCGGTGTCCGCGAGCAGTCCGAATTGGTGCAGGCACTGGCCGAAAGCCAAGGCGGCAGCGCCTTTCGCTGGACGGTCCACGCCGAGGAACGAAACCGCCTCTGGCAGGCTCGCCACGATGTCTATTACGCGGCGCTGGCCCTGAGACCGGGCGCCAAGTCCTGGGCCACCGACGTATGTGTGCCGATCTCGGTGCTTGCCGATCACATCGATGCGGCCCGGCGCGACATCGAGGCCTCAGGGCTGATTGCGCCGATCGTCGGGCATGTCGGTGACGGCAATTTCCACGTCCAGTTCCTGCTTGATCCGGACGCGCCCGGCGAGTGGCAGACCGCCGCCACGATCAATGATGCCATGGTCGACCGCGCTCTCGCTGCCGGCGGCACGGCGTCCGGCGAACATGGGATAGGCCTCGGTAAGATCGAAAAGGCGGCCAAGGAACAAGGTCAGGCCATCTCCGTGATGGCTCAGATTAAACGGGCGCTTGATCCGAACGGCATCCTCAATCCCAGTAAGATGTTCCTCCCGTAAAACGGGAAAACAGAAAAAAATTTTCGCGCAATAAGCGTGCCGATCGGGACAGTCGAGAGTCCGCATTGGTGCAATGCTGCACTGCAATAAACTGAATTGTGGAGGCCGGCGGTCAGGCCGATATGGCGGAGTGTCATATGGACCTGTGCTTAAGGAGAGCCTGAAATGTTCGATCAGCTAAGCAAGCGCTTTCACCGCTGGCAGACCTATCGCCGGACTTACGCCGAATTGTCCGGTCTTAGCCGCCGCGAACTGGACGATATTGGCATCAGCCAGACGGATATCGTTCGGATTGCGCGGGACACCGCGCGCAGCCGGTAATGGGCTGCCGAAGGCCGGGGGCTTGAACTGCAGCTCCCGGCCGGATCGTGTTTGTTGAGAATGTCGCCGAGCGGATGGCTCCTAGAACTGATTGAGCCGCTCGCGCAAGGGCATGCTTTTTTGATCTTGTACCGCTGATCCACCGATGACGTCTCGAACGTCGACCGCCTGACCGTAATATAGCTCATTCCATCCCGGTTTGCCGAACATACCGGCGCCTTCGACGGATGCGCCGCCAAAGGCACCAACGGCCCGCGCGAAAACGTAGAGATCTTCGCCGAAATTCAAGGTGGTGGCGGCACCAACACCAGCACCGACCGGTCCCGCCGCCACACTGGCATCGGCGCCGAGCTTGACCTTGTTGGTCAAAATTCGGTCGATGGCGCTCGAATTCATGATCGTGACGACGACCGCTGAAGCTTTGCCGCCGATCTGTAGGCCGAGGCTAACCCCGAACAGATCATAGAAGACCGGCGGGCTCCATTGCCCGGTCTGAATGTTGCGGACCAAGAGCGCGCCCGAACCGCCTTCGGCCCCGAGCACGAAACCGCCCTTGATCAGCCGCGGAAAGACGATCACGCCATAGGCATTCTGAACATAGACCCGCATATGTTCGAATGCCGGATCCTGGAGAAACTCGTCCAACACCAGGACCGATCGTTCGACCAATCTCTCCGGCGCATTGGTCTGGTCGGAACTCTGCGCCGACGCCGATCCGGCCGCCAGCATCATGAGCAAAGCAAATGCGATCGAACGCAACGGTGCAGCCATTTGCGCTTAGACGTTGAAGTAATCTCTTAACATGATACCGGCAGTTTTCCGAAGATCAAGTGATCCATGATCGCGGACGGTGAATTCGAGGTGACCTGACCGGCATGGCTGCGCCCTGCGGCGCCTCAGTTGCTGTGCAACCATGCTTGGTCTATAGCTCTCAAACGCCCCAATGGGGCATCCAGAGGTCTTTCAAGCCAGCCTGCGGGCGGCTGCGTCTATGCGGAAACGTGGGTTCATGTCGCGCCGGCGTCAGGTCTATGAAGGCAAGGCTAAAATACTGTTCGAGGGGCCGGAACCGGGTACGCTCATTCAGTATTTCAAGGACGACGCGACCGCTTTCAACAACAAAAAACAGGGCATCATCACCGGCAAGGGGGTGCTCAACAATCGGATCTCGGAGTTCCTGCTGACCCGTTTGCAGGAAATGGGTGTCCCCACGCACCTGGTCCGCCGGCTCAACATGCGCGAGCAACTTATCCGCGAACTCGAGATTATCCCGGTCGAGGTCATCATCCGCAACTACGCCGCCGGCAGTCTCGCCAAACGGCTCGGGCTGGAAGAGGGAACGCGGCTGCCTCGCACCATTCTCGAATATTCGTTTAAGAGCGACGAGTTGGACGATCCCCTGGTCAGCGAGGAGCACATCACCGCGTTCGGCTGGGCGAGTTATGCGGAGCTCGACGACATCGTTAATCTGTCCTTGCGGGTGAACGACTTCCTGAGCGGACTGTTTCTGGGCTGCGGTCTCAAGCTGATCGATTTCAAGCTCGAGTTCGGCCGACTTTGGGAGGACGAGGAAATGCGGATCATTCTCGCCGACGAGATCAGTCCCGACAGCTGCCGTTTGTGGGACGTTCGGACGGACGAAAAACTCGATAAGGACCGGTTTCGCCGGGATCTCGGCAAGGTCGAGGAGGCCTACCAGGAGGTCGCCCGGCGGCTCGGCATCCTGCCGGAGATGGGGCCGCGCGAGGCGGCGCCACCGGAAGAAGCCTCTTGAAGGCGCGGGTCGAGGTCCGGTTCAAGCCGGGTGTCTTGGACCCGGAGGCCGAAGCCATCCGGCGTGCACTGGAGCCGATGGCGGACGGCCTTTTGGGCGAGGTCACCCGAACCCGGGTGATCGAGCTGGAGCTGGCGACCGCAGATCCTGAGGAGGCCAGGCGTCTTGCCGCGACCATGGCCGATCAGTTGCTCGCCAATCCGGTGATCGAGGCTTACGTCGTCCAGGTCGATAACGGACGCTGACCGGTCGGAATTGACATGCGCACCGGCGTCATCACCTTCCCCGGCTCCAATTGTGATCGAGACCTCGCGGTTGCCTTCGAGCGGATCACGGGGAAACCCTGTCGGCGGATCTGGCACCGCGAGACTGAGATCGGCGATGTCGATGTCATTGGCGTGCCAGGCGGCTTTTCCTACGGCGACTATCTTCGCTGCGGTGCCATCGCTGCCCGCTCGCCGATTTTGAAGGCCGTAGCCCAGGCGGCGAAATCCGGACGCAAGGTGATCGGCATCTGCAATGGCTGGCAGATCCTACTCGAAGCCGGTCTGCTTCCGGGTGCGCTGATCAGAAACCGAGGCCTACGCTTCGTCTGCCGGCCCATCGACCTGACCGTGGTCAATAATGAGACGGCTTTTACTAGGCGCTTCGACAAGGATGCGGCGATCACCCTGCCGGTGGCCCATCATGATGGCCAGTATGTGGCCGACAGCTCGGTCCTGGACGAGCTGGACGGTGAGGGAAGGATTGTCTTTCGCTATCGGGAGAACCCCAACGGCTCAGCCTTCGATATCGCCGGCATCGTCAACCGGGAGGGCAATGTTCTCGGCATGATGCCCCACCCCGAAAGGGCAGCGGACCGCCGTCTCGGCGGTACCGACGGGATCCGTTTGTTTCGCTCGATCCTGGAGCAGGCGGCGTGAGCGATAGCGGCCTCGCCAATAGCACGATCACGCTTGAGGCGATCCGGGAGCACGGTCTCGACGCGGACGAGTATGATCGCATCTGCGAGATCTTAGGCCGCGCGCCCAATCTCCTGGAGCTGGGCGTCTTCTCCGTCATGTGGAGCGAGCACTGCTCTTACAAATCGTCCAAAGTGTGGCTGAGGACCTTGCCGACCGAAGCGCCGTGGGTGATCTGCGGGCCGGGGGAGAACGCCGGGGTCGTCGATATCGGCGAGGGCCTGGTCGCCGTTTTCAAGATGGAGAGCCACAACCACCCCAGCTTCATCGAGCCCTACCAGGGGGCCGCGACCGGTGTCGGCGGCATTCTGCGCGATGTGTTTACCATGGGGGCCCGACCGGTCGCGCTGATGAACAGCCTGCGTTTCAGCGCGCTCGATCACCCCAAGACGAAGGCGCTGGTTCAGGGGGTGGTCGGCGGCATCGGCGGCTACGGTTATTGTATCGGCGTTCCGACCGTGGTGGGCGAGACCACCTTCGACGCTTCGTTCAACGGCAATATTCTGGTCAACGCCATGTGCGTCGGCATCGCCCAGAAGGACAAAGTCTTCTACGCGCGGGCCAGCGGCGTCGGCAATCCGGTTCTCTATGTCGGCGCCAAGACCGGCCGGGACGGCATACATGGCGCGACTATGGCGTCAGCGGAATTTTCCGATGACACGGCCGAAAAGCGGCCGACCGTCCAGGTCGGTGATCCCTTCAAGGGAAGACTGCTGCTCGAGGCATGTCTCGAACTGATGGCGGGCGATTGCATCGTCGCCATCCAGGATATGGGCGCCGCCGGGATCACCTCGTCCTCCTTCGAGATGGCTTCGCGGGGTGAAACCGGGATCGAGCTCGATCTCGATCGGGTGCCGATGCGCGAACGTGGGATGACGCCCTACGAGATCATGCTGTCCGAAAGCCAGGAACGCATGCTGGTGATCCTGGAGGCGGGGCGCGAGGCGGAAGCAGAGGCGATCTTCGCCAAGTGGGAATTGGACTGCGCCACCATCGGCCATGTCACCGACGGCGGGCGGATGGTGCTCCGCTGGCACGGTGAGGTCGTTGGCGATCTGCCGATCGCGCCTGTTGCCGGCGCGGCCCCTGAATATCGGCGGCCGATCAAGCCCGGACCCAGCCATGTTCCGGTGGCTGCCGAGCGGATCTACCGACCGATGATGCCGGCGGACGCACTGTTGAAGCTACTCGCCAGTCCGGACCTCGCCGACAAGCGATGGATCTGGCGGCAGTACGACCACACCGTCATGGCTGACACTGTCGCCGGTCCGGGGGGAGATGCGGCGATCATCCGCCTTCACGGCAGCGAACGGGGGCTCGCCATCACCTGCGACTGTACACCCCGCTATGGCGCGGCCGATGCCAAGCTGGGCGGCATGCAGGCGGTGGCGGAAGCCTATCGCAATCTGTCCGCCGTCGGCGCCCAGCCGCTCGCCGTTACCGACTGCCTCAATTTCGGCAATCCCGAGCGGCCCCGGATCATGGGCCAGTTCGCGGACGCCGTCACAGGCATGGCTGAAGCCTGCCGCGCTCTCGATTTTCCGGTCGTTTCCGGCAATGTCTCCCTCTACAACGAGACCGAAGGGCGCGCGATCCAGCCGACGCCCACGATCGGCGGGGTCGGTCTGGTCGAGGATCTGGACCGCATCGCCGGCCTCCGGTTCACCGGCGAGAACCAGGTGCTGATGCTGGTGGGCGAGAGCTATTCTTGGCTCGGATCCTCGCTTTATCTTCGCGACGTCGTGGGCGATCCCCACGGCGCGCCGCCGCCGGTCGACCTGGCCGCCGAGCGCCGTCACGGCGCTATGGTTCGTCAGCTTATTGGGGAAGGCTCGGTCACGAGCTGTCACGATTTGAGTGATGGTGGTCTCGCCGTAGCCCTGGCCGAGATGGTGCTTGCCTCGGGCATGGGCGCTCAGCTTCGGCCCCCGCGCGGCGATCCCGACCCGGCCGGATGGTTGTTCGGTGAGGAACAGGGCCGGTATCTGTTGGCCGTGAACGCCGAGGACGAACGGTCGATCAACGAGGTCGCAGGCCGGGCGGGGGTCGTCATTCGCACCATCGGGCGCACCGGTGGCGACGCGTTGACCCTGACCGATGGCGATGCCATATCGCTCGAGGAGTTAGCGGCTGCTCATATGAGTGGCCTCGAGGACTTGTTTCGCTGAGTGAAGGTGAAAAACGACGATGGCGATGGCCGCCTACGACATCGTGGCGCTGATTGAGGAGGCTCTTCCTGGTGCCAAGGTGACGATCCAGGATCTGGCAGGCGACGGTAACCACTACCAGGCGATGGTCGTCCACGAGCGTTTTCGCGGGCTCAGCCGGGTGAAACAGCATCAACTGGTTTATCAGGCTTTGGGTGGCCGAATGGGCGGTGAACTTCATGCGTTGGCGCTAAGCACCGCGGCGCCACCGGAAACAGCCTGACCCCAACGAAAGGAATCCCACGATGACAACTGTCGACGAGCAGATCAAAGAGCAGATCACCAACGATGATGTGGTCCTCTACATGAAAGGCACGCCGGTTTTTCCGCAGTGCGGTTTTTCGGCGACGGTCGTCGACGTCCTCTCCCGTGTCGGCGTCAAGTTTCAGTCCTATAATGTGTTGGAGGACTGGGACCTTCGCGAAGGGATCAAAAGCTTCTCAGACTGGCCGACCATCCCCCAGCTCTACGTCAAGGGTGAGTTTGTCGGCGGCTGCGACATCATCCGCGAGATGTACCAGACCGGTGAATTGGTCGGCCATTTCCGTGAGAATGGCATCGAGGTTCAGCCGGCAAGCCAGTCGGCCTGACCGTGTCCGCCGGATCGACCGGCGGTGCACCGGTCAGATGAATTCGGCGTGGGCCCTTTAAAGCAGATCGTTGAGATGGGCGACCAGCGGCACGTCGGCCGGCGGCATGGGCAACTTTCGGAGATCTTGCGGCCTCACCCATTTGAGCGCCTGGCCTTCCTTGCCCTGAGCCAGGCCGTGCCAAACCCGACAGATGAAAAGCGGCATGAGCAGGTGAAAGCCGTCGTAATCGTGGCTGGCAAAGGTGAGCGGCGCCAGGCAGCTCTGCTCGGTTTCGACACCGAGTTCCTCGGCAAGTTCCCGTAAGAGACAGGCTTCCGGCGTTTCACCCGGTTCGACCTTGCCGCCGGGGAACTCCCACAAACCCGCCATGGACTTGTCCGGCGGGCGCTGGCCCACCAGGACACGGCCGTCGCGGTCAACCAGCGCGCAGGCCGCAACCAGGACGAGCGGCTTGCCGGGCGCTTCGCTCACGATCGATAGTCGGCGTTGATGTCGATATAGCCGTGGGTCAGATCACAGGTCCAAACGGTGCCGCGCGAGGCGCCGACACCGAGCCCGACTTCCAAAAGAATATCGCGGCCCTGGAGGTGCTTCTGCACCAGGGCCTCATCGTAGCCAGGAACGGCGCCGCCACCCTCCGCAATCACGACGCCGCCGAACCGAACGCTGAGTTTCGCCGGATCGACCGCCACTCCGGCCTTGCCGACCGCCATCACCACCCGCCCCCAATTGGCATCCGAGCCGGCGACCGCGGTCTTTACCAGGGGCGAATTGGCGATGGCCTTCGCGGCTTTGGCCGCGTCGTCGTCGCTGGCGGCTCCGTCGACCCGAATTTCAATGAGTTTTTGAGCCCCTTCGCCGTCGCGCACGACTAGCAGTGCCAAGTCCAGACAGACCTCCTCGAGCGCGGCTCGGAAGTCGTCCAGCCGGCCGTCATCGGCGAATAGGACCGGGTCATGGGCGGCGGTCTGGGTTGCGAAGAACAAGACCGTGTCGGAGGTCGACGTGTCACCGTCGACAGTGATTTTGTTGAAGCTCGCCGCCACGGCTTGATGCAAGAGTACGCTCATGACGTTTGCCGGGAGGCTGGCGTCGGTGAACAGAAAGGCGAGCATGGTTGCCATGTTCGGCTCGATCATGCCCGAGCCCTTGGCAATCCCTGCGACCAACACCTTGCGCCCGTCGATCGCCGCCTCCCGGAACGATCCCTTGATGAAGGTGTCGGTGGTCATGATCGCTTCGGCGGCGGCGTGGACGGCGCGGGCATCCAGGCTAGCGACGAGCTCCGGCACCCGGGCGGCGATGGCGGCGGCATCCAACGGCTCGCCGATGACACCGGTCGAACAGACGAAAATCTCGTGCGGTTCGCAATTCAACGCCGTGGCGACCGCCTGGACCTCAGTCAATACCGCTTCCTCGCCGCTCCGGCCGTTAAAGACGTTGGCATTGCCGGCATTGACGATGACCGCGCGTCCGCGGCCTTCTTCACCCTCCACAAGCGCCCGTCGACACCAGTGAACCGGATGGCCGGCCGTGCTTGAGCGGGTGAAGACGCCGGCGACGCTGCTACCGTCAGCGACCTCGATCAGGGTGAGATCCAGCCGTTGACGGTAGCGAAGCCCGCAGGCAAGCGCCGAAAAGCGCAATCCCTCGATCACCGGTATGTCCGGAAACCGCGCCGGCGCCAGGGGCGAAACCAGAGGCATGGGTCCTGAGGCTCAGTTGGCGCTGGCGTCGTCGTCCGCGGGACTCCCGTCCAGCTGATAGCGCTGGATCTCCGCGTCGTCGCGCAGGCTCGCGATCAGTCCGGTGACCGCCTCTCTGGCGAGGTTCTCCCGGATCTCCTGGCTTTTCTCCTCGAGGCTTGGGCTTACCTGACGCTTGTCCTCGACCTTGATCACGTGCCAGCCGAACTGGGTCTGGACCGGCTGCTCGCTGCTGCTGCCGACCTCCATGCCGAAAGCCGCATCAGCGAAAGGCGCCACCATCTGCTCTCTGCGGAAAAAGCCGAGGTCGCCGCCACTCGGAGCCGACGGGCCGGTCGACTTTTCCTTGGCCAGTTCGGCGAAATCCGCCCCCTGGTCGAGCTCTTCGATGATCGCTTTGGCCTCGTCCTCTTGCTCGACCAGAATGTGACGCGCGCTGACCTCCTCGTAAGAAAAGCCCGGCTCCGCCTTCAGCTCCTCATAGGCCGCCTCGATCTTCTCGTCGGTCACCTCCTCTTCAAGCTCATGCTCGATCAGGACGTTGCGAAGGATTGCCTGGCGCGCCCGTGCCATCGCGTCCTTCACCGTCTGATCGTCGCCAAGCCCCCGGCGCTCGGCCTCGTTCGTGAGCAAGAGACCGTCGATCGCCCGATCACGCAGTGTCGGAAAGATCTGTTCCAACGGTGCTTGGCTATACTGCTGGGGCAACTCGGCTCGATCGGCCTCGAGTTCACTTCTTGTTATCTCCGTTCCGTCGACCTCGGCGACGACCGGGTCATCCTGGGCGGAGGCGGCGAGCGCCGTCGCCAACGTTAGGCTAAGGGCCAGGGGCAACGCGGCTCGCTGCGGCAAAAACATCATGAGGGCTCCAAGGAGTGGTGTTTGGATTGACTTATCAGTCTGCTAACGACTTGTCTCGGACGAGGCCGAGGGAAACCCCAGGCAGACTGGGTTTGCACGACTTCGTTGGCCTAACGACCGACGGCTCACGGGCGGTCGCGTTGACTCGTGTTCTGCCACCACTTATCTGAATTTCGCTCGCCCGGCGCCTCGCTGCGGCATAAAAACAGCACGCGAGCCCAGTGGAAAGGATCCCGCATGTTCGGCGCAGTCGCCAAGCGGTTGTTCGGCTCCGCCAACGATCGCATCGTCAAGTCGTTGCGCAAGACCGTCGACCAGATCAATGGGCTCGAACCTGAGCTCGAAGCGCTCAGCGATGAGCAGATCCGCGACAGAACAGACCAGTTTCGCGCCCGCCTCGACAAGGGCGAAACGGTTGATGATCTCCTGGTCGAAGCTTTCGCGACGGTGCGGGAGGCGGCCAAACGGACCCTGGGTCAACGGCACTACGACGTTCAGCTGATCGGCGGCATCGTCCTTCACGAAGGCAAGATCGCGGAGATGAAGACAGGTGAGGGTAAGACGCTGGTCGCAACCCTGCCAGTCTATCTAAACGCCCTTTCCGGCCTGGGTGCCCATGTGGTGACGGTCAACGACTATCTGGCGCGCCGCGATGCCGACTGGATGGGGGCCATCTACAATTTCCTGGGCCTAAGCGTCGGCTGCATCGTGCCCGGGCTCGACAAGGATCAGCGGCGCCAGGCCTACGCCAGCGACATCACCTACGGCACCAACAACGAGTTCGGCTTCGATTACCTCCGGGACAATATGGAGCTGATGCGCTCGCGCATGGCCCAGCGCGGCTTTCACTTCGCGATCGTCGATGAGGTCGACAGCATTTTGGTCGACGAAGCCCGCACGCCTTTGATCATTTCCGGTCCGGCCGAGGACAGCTCCGAGCTCTATCGGACGATCGATACGCTGATCCCGAAGCTCGAGCCCGACGACTACGAGATCGACGAGAAACAAAAGGCTGTCTCACTCAGTGAGCAGGGCACCGAGCGGATGGAAGCTTGGCTCGCGGAGGCGGGTTTGCTCAAGATCCCGGATCTCTACGGCATCGAGAATGTGAGCCTCGTCCATCACGTCAATCAGGGCCTTCGCGCGCACAAGCTATTCACCCGAGATGTCGATTATCTGGTTCGCATCAGCAAGGTCGTTATCGTCGACGAGTTCACCGGTCGGATGATGGAGGGGCGGCGCTATTCCGACGGCCTGCATCAGGCGTTGGAAGCCAAAGAGCAGGTGACCATCCAGCCCGAGAACCAGACCCTCGCCTCGATTACCTTTCAGAACTATTTTCGCCTCTACCCCAAGCTAGCCGGCATGACCGGCACGGCGATGACCGAGGCGGCGGAATTCAGCGAGATCTATCGTCTTGAGGTGGTCGAGATTCCGACCCATCAGGACATGGTCCGCAAGGATGAAGACGACGAGGTCTACCGGACCACGCGGGAGAAGGATGAAGCGATCGTCAACGAGATCGCCGAAGCCCACACCAAGGGGCAGCCGGTGTTGGTGGGTACTGTCAGTATCGAGAAAAGTGAAAAGCTGGCGGCGATGCTGGAGGCCCGGAAAGTCGCCCACCACGTGCTGAACGCCCGCTACCACGAACAGGAAGCCTCGATCATCGCCCAGGCCGGGCGGATCGGCTCAGTGACGATCGCCACCAACATGGCCGGCCGGGGCACCGACATTCAGCTGGGCGGCAATGCCGAAATGCGCATCGCCCATGAGGTCGGTGAAAACCCGGATGTGGCAGCGGTTACCAGAATCGAGGCAGAAGTGCAGGCCGAGCACGATCGGGTGCTCGAGGCCGGGGGGCTTTATGTCATCGGCACCGAGCGCCACGAGAGCCGGCGGAGCGACAATCAGCATCGCGGGCGATCGGGTCGGCAAGGCGATCCGGGCCGTTCAAAATTCTTCCTGTCGCTCGAAGACGATCTGATGCGGATCTTCGGTTCCTCGCGCATGGACGGCATGCTGCAGAAACTGGGCCTGCAGGAAGGCGAGGCGATCGTCCACCCCTGGATCAACAAAGCCCTGGAGCGCGCCCAGAAAAAGGTCGAAGCGCGCAACTTCGAGATCCGCAAGAACCTGCTCAAATATGACGATGTCATGAACGACCAGCGCAAGGTCGTCTACGAGCAGCGTCTCGAGCTTCTGGATACTGACGATGTCAGCGAGACGGTGCGGGATATGCGCCATCAGGTGATCGATGACCTGGTGACCCGCTGCATACCGGAAAAGGCGTTCGCCGAGGAATGGGACGTCGAAACCCTTTCAAATGAGACCAAGCGGGTTCTGGGTCTCGACGTGCCGGTCGAGGAATGGGTCAAGGAAGAGGGCATCGCCGACGAAGAGATCCGCAGTCGGCTGCTCGACGCTTCCGACCGGTTTATGGCCAAGCGCGCCGTCGATCTCGGACCCGAGGTTATGCGCAACGCCGAGAAGTCGCTCCTTTTGCAGATCCTCGACCACCTGTGGAAAGAGCATCTTCTGCACCTCGACCATCTGCGCCAGGGCATTCATCTCCGCGGGTTCGGTCAGCGCGACCCCCTAAACGAGTATAAACGCGAGGCCTTCAATCTGTTCGAGGGCATGCTCGCCAATCTGCGCCAGACCGTCAGTCAGGTCATGGCGTACATGGAGATCCGTCTGCCCGAACCGCCGCCGCCGCAGGTGAGGACCGAATCCAAACCCAATGGCGCGCTCGCCGGCGATGGTGTCGAGCAGGTCGAGACGACCAACGGCGCCGAGACGGAGCAGAGCTGGGGTAAGGTTCCGAGAAACGCGCCTTGTCCTTGCGGTTCCGGCAAGAAGTACAAGCAGTGTCACGGGCGGCTCTAAGGGGATGGCCGAGCCGCATTGACAGATTGGCGCCCGGCCCTTAGAAACTGGCGCCTTGTCGGCGCGATCGCGCCGACCGTAATCCCCATGATAAAGGTGCTCCGCGTTCGCGCGAGGAGCACTGACGGACGGACACGTGATGAAGACCTTTTCCGCAACGCCCGCCGACATTAAGCAGGACTGGTACGTGATCGATGCCGAGGGCCTGGTGTTGGGACGGCTGGCAGCGCTGGTGGCCAACCGGCTGCGCGGCAAGCACAAGGCCATCTACACACCGCACATGGATTGCGGTGATCACATCGTCATCGTCAATGCGGAGAAGGTCGCGCTCACCGGCAACAAGCGCGATCAGAAGACCTACTATCGCCACACCGGCTATCCGGGCGGCATCAAGGAAAGCAAGGCGAACAAGACCTTGGACGGCCAATTCCCGGAACGGGTCATCGAAATGGCGGTGAAGCGCATGGTTCCGTCAGGTCCCCTCGGCCGCCGGCAGCTTCGCAAGCTGCACGTCTATAAGGGAAGCGGCCACCCTCATCAGGCGCAGCAGCCCGAAAGCCTGGACGTTGCCTCCCTCAACCGAAAAAACGCTGTTTGATCCTGGACATAACCGATGGCCGAGACCCGGACCCTTGAAGACCTGAAAGACTTGCAACAGACGGTGACGCCGGAAAGCGTCGCCGAGCCGGCGGAGCCGAAGATCGATGCGCTTGGCCGCTCATACGCCACCGGACGGCGCAAGGACGCGGTCGCTCGGGTCTGGATAAAGCCGGGCTCCGGCAAGTTTTCGGTCAATGGCAAGGAAATGCCCACTTACTTTGCCCGGCCGACCCTGCAGATGGTGATCAATCAGGCCTTCGAGGCCTGCAATCGCAAGGATCACTACGACGTTTACTGCACGGTCAAAGGCGGCGGCTTGTCCGGTCAAGCCGGTGCCGTGCGCCACGGCGTCAGTCGCGCCTTGATTGCCAATGATCCGTCGCTGCGGCCGGCCTTGAAGAAGGGTGGGTTCCTGACCCGCGACGCCCGTGAGGTCGAGCGTAAGAAGTACGGTAAGGCCAAAGCACGCCGCAGCTTCCAGTTCTCGAAGCGCTGATCTCCGTACAACCTGCCGCAGGTCTCTATTAGGCGTTGCGGCTTGAGCGGCGACGGCTAAGGTCGCTACCGGGACTGATTCAAAGAAAATCATGGCTCGGAGGTGGTTCACCTTTGCTCGCTCCCTCTGGCACCACAACGCGTCTGGGTCGTTTGTTGGCGAGCATCGCTTTGCTGGTGCTCGTGGGCTGTGACGCGGTTTCAGAGAATGACGCCGCCCAAACGCCACCGCCGCCGCCGCAGGTCACCGTCGCAAGCCCGACCGTGGAAACGGTCACCGACTGGGATGAATATACGGGCCGCTTCGGCGCCGTCAGCCTGATCGAGGTGAGGGCGCGGGTTAGCGGCTATCTCGAGGAAGTCCGCTTCCAGGCCGGGCAAATCGTCGACCGGGGCGATATTCTGTTTGTCATCGACAAGCGGCCCTTTCAGGTGGCGCTCGACGAGGCCGAAGCGGATCTGATCCAGGCTAGCGTCGACGTGGAGTTCGCCGAGCGCGAGCTGGCCCGCGGCGAGGAGCTCCTGCTAACTCGGGCCATCTCGGATCAGGAGGTCGATCGCCGTAGGCAGGATTTGAGAAACGCGCGAGCCGGTGTGCAGGCGGCCCAGGCGCGGGTACGCCGAGCGGAGTTGGACCTCGAGTTCGCCGAGGTTAGGGCCCCGATCACCGGGCGGATCAGCCGTGAATTCGTCAATGTCGGCAATCTGGTCAGCGGCGGTGATACCGGTGGCACCGAACTGACCCGGATCGTCTCCATGGATCCGATCCATTTCTACTTTGACGCCGCCGAGAGGGATTTTCTCCGTTATGCGCGATTGAGCCGTGACGGCGGGCGGGTCAGTTCGCGAGAAGCGGCGAACCCGGTTTTCGTCATGCTCGAGGACGAAGACGATTTCATCCATGAGGGCCGGATGGATTTCGTCGACAACCGGATCAGCCCGGATACCGGCACCATCCGCGGGCGGGCGATTTTCGACAATCCGGACGGGCTGCTGACACCCGGTCTGTTCGGCCGCATGCGGCTGGTCGGCAGCGAACCCTACGAGGCGGTCCTGGTTCCTGACACCGCGATCGCCAGCAACCAGGACAAGAAATTCGTGCTCGTGGTCGATGACGACAACGTGGTCGAGTATCGTCCGGTTACGATCGGCGCGCTTCACGGCGAGCGCCGGGTGATCCATGACGGCCTGTCCGCCGACGAAACGATTGTCGTCTCCGGTCTTCTGCGTGCCCGACCCGGCGCCGAGATCAGGCGAGTCGAGGCGCCGCAGGAATCAGCGCCGGCGGGCAGCTGACAGGTGAACCTCTCTCATTTCTGCATCGAACGGCCGATCTTCGCGACGGTTCTGTCGATCATCGTCGTCCTGATCGGCGGGATCTCCTATTTCAGCCTGCCCGTGGCCCAGTATCCCGAGGTGGCGCCGCCGACCATCCAGGTCAGCGCATCCTATCCAGGCGCCAGCGCGACGACGATCGCCGACACGGTCGCCACGCCTCTCGAACAGGAGATCAACGGCGTCGAGAACATGCTCTACATGTTCTCCCAGGCGACCCAGGACGGCCGTCTGACGCTGACCATCACCTTCGCGCTCGGCACCGATCTCGACGAGGCTCAGGTGCTCGTTCAGAACCGGGTGGCCATCGCTGAGCCGAGATTGCCGGAACCGGTGCGTCGGTTGGGGGTGACCACACGCAAAAACTCGCCCGACTTTCTGATGGTGGTCCATCTCTTCTCACCGGACTCCACCTACGATCAGCTCTACATGTCGAACTACGCGACGCTCCGACTGCGTGACGTGCTCGCCCGGCTCGATGGTGTCGGTCAGGTGCAGATCTTCGGTGCCAGCGAATATGCCATGCGGGTTTGGCTCGACCCCGACAAGATCGGCTCGTTGGACTTGACCGGCCAGGAAGTGGTCAACGCGCTCCGGGAGCAAAACGTTCAGGTGGCGGGCGGCATCGTCAATCAGCCGCCCGTGCCGCAACAAAATGCCTTCGAGTTCTCGGTGCAAACGCTGGGCCGCCTTGTCGAGCCCGAGCAATTCGAAAATGTCATCGTCAAGAGCGGACGAAACGAACGCGTCGTCCGGCTGGGTGATGTCGGCCGGGTCGAACTCGGCGCCCAGGACTACACCACGCGGGCCTATCTCAACGAGAGCCCGGCCGTGGCCATGTTGTTGTTCCAGCGGCCTGGATCCAACGCGCTCGGTACCGCCGAAGCGATCATCTCGACCATGGAGGAGCTGTCGGAAGGGTTTCCGCCGGGGCTCGAATTCGACATCGTCTACAACCCGACCGAGTTCATTGCCGAATCGATCGACGAGGTCTACGTCACGATCTACGAAGCGGTCGCCCTGGTCGTGCTGGTCATCGTCGTTTTCCTGCAGTCGCTTCGCGCGACCATCATCCCGATCGTCGCCATCCCGATTTCCCTGATCGGTACCTTCGCGGTGATGGCGGCCCTGGGTTTTTCCCTCAACAATCTGTCTCTGTTCGGTCTGGTGCTGGCGATTGGCATCGTCGTCGATGACGCGATCGTCGTTATCGAGAACGTGGAGCGCAACATCAGCGAGGGGCTCTCGCCGAAGGAAGCCACCCACAAGGCGATGGACGAGGTCGGCTCCGCGCTGATTGCGACCTCGCTCGTTCTGGCCGCCGTGTTCATCCCCACAGCGTTTCTGGGCGGCATATCCGGTCAGTTCTACCGCCAATTCGCGTTGACGATCGCCGTGGCAACCCTGATCTCCACCCTCGTGTCGCTCACCCTTAGCCCGGCGCTCAGCGGGCTGCTGATGAAGCCGACAGACCCGGCTCGAAAGCCTCGTTTTTGGGAGCTGCCGGCGCGATTGTTCTTCACCGGCTTCAATCGCGTGTTTGACGCACTCGCAATCGGCTACGGCCGTCTGACCGCCCGGTTGGTCCGAACCAGCCTGATCGTGGTGGTGGTCTATGCCGGGCTCATCGCGCTCACTTACGAGCGGTTCCAAGCGACGCCCACCGGTTTCATCCCGGCCCAGGACCAGGGCTACGTCATCGTCGTCACCCAATTGCCCCCGGGCGCTTCTCTCGAGCGGACCGACGCGATCATTCGCCAGGCGATCCCGGAGGTTCTCCGGGTGGATGGCGTTACTGATATCGCGGCGTTTACCGGCTTTTCAGGTGCGACTTCGACCAACGCGACCAATGCAGCAGCGATGTTCCCCGTGCTGGAGCCGTTTCGCGAACGGTCCGACAGAGGACGGACCGCCGAGGTCATCGCCGCAGACATCAACGCGCTGATGGCCCGCTACGACGAGGCCTTCACCATCGTCGTTCAGCCGCCGCCGGTGCGCGGTATCGGTAACGCCGGCGGCTTCAGCATGATGATCCAGGACCGGGCCGGCTTTGGCCTAGATACCCTGAAGTCGGTGGCTGACGATTTCGCGGCTCGGGCCAATCAGGAGCCGGCGCTGAGCGGCATCTTCACCCTGTTCGAGACCTCGACGCCCCAGATCTATCTCGATATCGACCGGACCAGAGCGGAGAAGCTCGGCGTCCCGGTGGCGAATGTCTTCGACACGTTGGAGATCTTTCTGGGTTCAGCATTCGTCAACGATTTCAACTTTCTTTCCCGGACCTTCCGGGTCACCGCCCAGGCCGATGCGCCCTATCGTCTGACCGAAGACGATATCATGCGTCTAGAAGCCAGCAGTTCTGCGGGCGAGATGGTGCCGATCGGTAGCGTCGCTTCGCTCGAGTACCAAACCGGCTCATCCCGGGTACCACGCTACAATCTTTATTCGGCCGCGCGCATCCAGGGCGCCGCAGCACCCGGCTTCAGCACCGGCGAGGCGCTGGATGCCATGGAGCGCGTGGCCGCCGAGGTGCTGCCGGCGCAGATGGGCTATGAGTGGACGGAAATCGCCTACCAACAGCGTCAGACCGGCAACACCGCGGGCATCGTTTTTCTGTTGGCGGTGGTCTTCGTCTTTTTGATCCTGGCGGCCCAGTATGAGAGCTGGACCATGCCGCTGGCGGTGATCCTGATCGTGCCGATGGTCCTGTTATGCGCGGTCATTGGCATCTCCTTTCGCGGCATCGACAACAACATCATGGTCCAGATCGGTTTCGTCGTTCTGATCGGCCTCGCCTCGAAGAACGCCATTTTGATCGTCGAGTTCGCCCTGGCTCTGGAAGATCAGGGTCGCAATCGGTTTGAAGCCGCGATCGAGGCGGCCAAACTGCGGCTTAGGCCGATCCTGATGACCTCCTTCGCCTTCATTCTTGGCGTGGTCCCTCTGATGATCGCAAGCGGCGCTGGCGCCGAGATGCGCCAGGCCCTTGGAACGGCCGTCTTCAGCGGCATGCTCGGCGTCACCTTCTTCGGTCTTTTGTTCACGCCGGTCTTCTACGTCATGACCCGTTGGGGAACTGATCGACCGGCGAGCGGTCAAAAACCCGTTGATGACGCAACCGTTGAGCGGGCACCGATGGGCCAGCGCAGCTCTATTTAATCAACGATTTGAGAAAGTCCGCTTAACAAGACTGAAATATCTGCGTTTTTCCGGCATCGCCTTGACGAAGCAGAGAAAAAAGTAACGTCAGTGCGGGAATATTTTCAACTAAAACGTTATTTACACTTGTCTCACTCAACCGTGTTGGCAATAACCTGTGGTTGAAAATCTACGGGGATGCTATGACCTCTCGAGACAGACGTTTTTGGCGTGACAAACGGGTTTTGATCACCGGTCATACCGGCTTCAAGGGAAGCTGGCTGGCGGCCTGCTTGACGCGCTACGGCGCCCGGGTAACAGGCTTTGCCTTGCCTCCGGCGGATCATCACTCGCTGTTCGTCGCCAGCGGTCTCGACGAGGTCATCGACCACAATGAGGGCAACATACTGGACGGGGCCGCGCTGGTAGCGGTCCTCAACCGCGCCCAGCCTGAGATCGTCTTCCACCTCGCCGCTCAGCCGCTGGTGAGCGCGGGCTACGAGGATCCGGCTGGCACTTACGCCACCAATCTTCTGGGCACCGTCTGTCTGCTCGACAGGTTGCGCGGGTCGCGCTCGCTTCGGGCCGCGCTGATGGTCACGAGCGACAAGTGCTATCAGCCCCAGACCCATCCGCTCCGCGAGGACGACCGGCTCGGCGGCGTCGATCCCTACAGCGCTAGCAAGGCTTGCGCCGAGCTGGCGGTCGACGCGTTCCGCCAGGGCTACGCCGCAGATTTCGATGGCGCTGGACTGGCGACGGTTCGGGCCGGCAATGTCATCGGACCCGGTGATTGGGCGCCGGAACGGTTGCTCCCCGATCTCGCCCGAGCGGTCGCGACCCGGTCGAAAATGGTGCTCCGGCGACCGGATGCGGTTCGTCCCTGGCAGCACGTGCTCGACGCGATCACCGGCTATCTGACCCTTGCCGAGGCCTTGGCTCAGGCTCCTCGGACCCACAGCGGCGCCTGGAACTTCGGGCCCGATACCGATCAGATCCTGACCAGCCGCGATGTCGTTGCTCTCGCCCTCAAGACGATGGGCCCGCTGGAATTGCAGGAGGTCGCCCCGGCCGGCCCGATCGAAACCCACAGCCTGCTCCTGGACAGCGCTAAGGCCCGGCGGCGGCTGGGCTGGCGTCCCCGCTGGTCGACGACCGTGGCGATCGAAAGGGTCGCTCGAGGTTATCGGTCGCTGATCGACGGCATGCCCGCCTCGCTGATCATGGCGCAGGAAATCGAAGCCCACGCGCTGAAACCGACCACCACGCGACCGCATGAGGAACCGGCTGATGATTTCGCGATCGCATCTTAGCCTTGCTTCCAGCAATTCAGCACCGAGGCCGGCAGACACGCCCGTCTTCATCCTCTGCGGCGGGCTCGGCACCCGTCTCCGCGAGGAAACCGAGTTTCGTCCCAAACCGATGGTGCCGATCGGTGACCAGCCGATCCTGGTTCACATCATGCGCTGGTACGCCAAGTTCGGGTTCAAGCGCTTCATCCTATGTGCCGGCTATCGAAGCGAAGTGATCCGCCAATACTTCGCCAACTTCCACGCGCTCAACGACGACTTCACCGTCGATCTCGCCGCCAACAGCATCGAGATCCACCCGACCTGCCGGCAACCCGGCTGGCGCGTGACCGTTGCCTATACCGGCGAGTTGACCATGACCGGAGCGCGGTTGCGTCAGGCCGCTTCGCGCTATCTCGACGATGCCGAAACCTTTGCCGTAACCTATGGCGACGGGCTCACGGACGCGGATCTGCGTGCCGAGTTGGAAGATCACCACAATGTCGGGCGCCTTGGCACCGTTCTCGGCGTCAATCCGCCGGCTCGGTTCGGAGAGTTCCGTTTCGAGGGCGATCATCTGACTTCGTTCGCGGAGAAGCCGGAACGCCACGACAGTTGGATCAATGGCGGCTTCTTCTTCTTCGAACGGGCCTTTCTCTCCTATCTCGGCAACAGTGATGACTGCATTCTCGAGCAGGAGCCTCTGACCCGCCTCGCCGGCAATGGCGAGCTGCATGTGCACAAGCATGGCGGGTACTGGGCATGCATGGACACGCTACGCGACCGCATGCATCTGAACGATGTCTGGGCCCGTGGGGAAGCACCGTGGGCGGCCTGAGCCTTTCGGTCGAGCCGACCGTCCTCGACGGTGTCTACATCCTCGAGGCGGGCCGCCATCGGGATGAGCGGGGATCCATCAGCCGCCTGTTCTGCGATGACATCTACGACGTGACCGGAATCGAACCGGGGCTCGCTCAAATCAATCTCACCACCAACCGGCTCATGGGCACCCTCCGGGGCATGCATCTGCAAACGGGCATCCATGGTGAGACCAAGACGGTCACTTGTGTCGCTGGTGCCATCTACGACGTGGTGCTCGACTTGCGTGAAACCTCGCTCACCTATGGCGGCTGGATCGGCGTGGACCTGACCGCCGAGAACGGTCGGATCGTCGTCATGCCGCCCGGCTGCGCCCACGGCTTCATCACCCTGACCAACAACGCGCAACTACTCTACATGGTGTCCGAGCGGTTCGCGCCGGACCACCAAACCGGGGTTCGCTGGAACGACGCGGCTTTCGGCATCGAATGGCCCATGGAACCGGTGCTGATGTCCGAGCGTGACCGGTCGTTCCCGCTGGTCAGGGACGGCAGAAAGCGGCACTGGGCGGCGTGAGGGTCCTTCTCACCGGCGCCAGTTCGTTCACCGGTTGTTGGTTCGCGCGGGCTTTGATCGAGCGGGAAGCGGAGGTCACAGCGCTCCTGGCCGGGCCTCGAAACGACGGTCGCGCCGACCGCGATGTGCGCCTCGCCACTCTGCCGGCCGAGGTCGGCCTGATCGACCGGGCTCCCTTCGGAACGCCGGCTTTCCTGAACGCGATCACCAGGCTCGGCCCCTTTGAGACGGCTTGTCTCCACGGCAGTCAGGTCGGCGATCATCGCTCTCGCCATTTCGACGTCGAAGCAGCCGTCGAGGCAAACACCCTAAACGCTGACACGGTAATGGCGCGGTTGGCCGATAGCGGCTGCCGGCGGATGATCGTCACCGGTTCCGTCTTCGAGGCGGGCGAGGGGGTGGGCGACGGCACTGACCGCTCAATCGGCGGCTATGGCGAGGCCAAGAGCCGGAGTTCGCTCCGCCTGATCGATGCTGCCACGGCCCGAGGGCTGGACGCAATCAAGTTCACCATTGCCAACCCGTTCGGTCCCTTGGAGAAATCGGGCTTCACCACCTATCTCGCCCGAACCTGGCTCGCCGGCGATCGGCCGTTCGTCGAGGCGCCGTCACGGGTCAGGGACAATCTGCACGTGGACCTGCTGGCTCGCCTTTACGCCCGGGTCGCCACCGGCGAGCTCGACGTTCCAGGTGGGCGCCTCGCGCCGAGCGGCTACCGCGAGACGCTCCTGGAATTCGCCACGCGGTTCGGCCGTGAGATCGGCGAGCGGTTAAAGATCCCGACACCGCTGGCCCATTCAGTCGAAACCCCGGCTGACCAACCGACCGTACGGGTTGCCTCCGATCCGATCGAACGTTTGGTCACTCCGATCCGATACGAGCAAGCCTGGGATCGCTTGGCGGCTTTCTACGCCGGCATGGGCCGCGCCTCAGTCATTTTGATCTCTTGAAAAGAGAAAATACATCATATAAATCAACTAAAACGAAAAATATCACCGTCATCAGCGAGGCATCCATGATCAGACCGAGCGTTGGTGTTGCTCTGGTTACCTACCGGGCGCGCCATCACCTGGCCCGCTGCCTGCCGCCCTTTCTGACATCGCCGGTTGCGGACCGCGTCCTGGTGGTCAACTCGTCCTCGGATGACGGCACGGTCGAGGAAGCGCAAGCGATGGGCGCGGAGATCATGGTCGTCCCGCGCGAGCGTTTCAATCATGGCGCCACACGCAATCTGGCGCGCCGCCATCTGGCGACCGACATTACCGTCATGGTCACGCCCGACGCCTATGCCGAGGGTGCCGACGCGTTGGCCCGCCTGGTCGAACCGGTGGCCGCGGGCGAGGCCGCGGTCGCCTACGGCCGGCAGTTGCCCCGGGACGGGGCCGGCCCGATCGAGAGCTTCGGCCGGTGGTTCAACTATCCGCCGAAGAGCCAAAGACGGCGATTGGCCGACTGGCCGCGCTATGGCGCGTATACCCATTTCTGCTCGAACGCCTGGGCCGCCTGGTCGAACCGGGCCCTCGACGAGATCGGCGGTTTTCCGCACACGCTGGTGAGTGAGGAGACGATCGCCGCGAGCAAGCTCTTATTGCGCGGCTACACCATCGCCTATGTCGCCGAGGCTCGTGTCCGCCATTCTCATCCGGGCGGACCGGTCGCTGAGTTTCGACGCCATTTCGATATTGGCTACGCCCGGCGGGCCTATGAGGAGCTTTTGTTGGCGCGGGAACGCGACGAAACCCGCGGCGTCCAATATGTGCGCTCGCTTCTGGGTCATCTCCTGACGACCACCCCCTTTCATCTGCCCCAGGCGCTGCTTGAGATAGCGGCGAAATATGCGGGCTATCGGTTCGGCCTCATGGGTCGGGCGTTGCCCACCGGTGTTTGCCGCCTCTTGAGTGCCCAGGATTTCTACTGGGCTTCGCAAACGTCCCAGGACGATGTGGTGGAAGCGCCGATGCTGGGCCAGTTGCAGACAGCCGTCGCCGAGCCTGAGCCCGAGCCCATCGACACCACCGGCCGGCCCGAGGTCTGAACTGTGCGCATCCTGACGCTTACCAACAATGTCTGGCCGCCGCGCGAAGGGATCGGCCGGCACATCGCCGAGACCACCAAGGGACTTGTGGACCGGGGGCACGAGGTCACCGTGATCACCCGCGGCGAAGCCTACAGCGACTGGTTCGAGCACGAGTTGGGCCCGGTTCAGGTGTTGGCCGCGCCGTTCTGGCCGATCCGACCCTGGCACCACCAGCGCACGAAGATGGCGATCAACTACTGGCTCGCGGCCAATCGCGGCCGGTTCGATCTGATCCATGTGCACCTTCCCCTCGTGCCCAAGATCCAGACCGATCTGCCCATGGTGCTGACGGTCCACAGTCCGATGCTGACCTACACGGACGCGATCACCGAGACCGGGTTCCGGGCAGCGCTCACACGCATCAACGCGAAGCTCTTCAGCCAGCGATTGGAACGCTGGCACCTGGCGCGGGCGCGGCGGATCATCGCCGTCAGCCAATCGGTGCGCCGTGAGCTGGAAGCGGTTTATTCCGTCGATCCGGAAGCGATCGAAGTGATCTCGAACGGCGTCGACACCGATTTCTTCACACCGGGTCCAACGATCAAGAGACGGCACATCCTCTATGTCGGTCGTCTCGGCTATCGCAAAGGCCTTGTTGATCTACTCAACGCCTTCGCCCGCCAGGCGCCGCGGATCGAGCACGATCTCCGACTGGTCGGTGAAGGTCCTCTCGAGGACGACTTGCTGCGGCTCGCTATCGAACTCGGTATCGAGCAACGGGTCCACTTCTCAGGGTTCGCGGATCGCCACGGCGTGCGTCAGGCGCTGCGGACAGCCGCTGCCTATATCAGCCCCTCCACCTACGAGGCTTGCCCGCTCACCTTGTTCGAGGCCATGGCGACGGCAACGCCCGTCATCTCGACCCGAGCCGGTTTCGTCAACGATCTGGCGCAAGCCGAGGGTATGATGGTGCTTTGCGACATCGGCGTTGATGGGTTGGCCGACGCGATCGGGCAGATGGCGGACCGGCCCGGCGACATGATCGAACGCGCCCACAAGGCCAGGGCCTGGGTCCGAAATCACGGCTCATGGGATACCGTCGTCGACCGGTTGGAGGTCGTTCTCGACCCCCGCAAGCGGCTGGCGGCGTGAGCGCGGACAGATCTGCCACCTCCGGCGAGACCACCGCGTTCGCCGAACTGTCCCGCCCATCAGGCTCCGAGCGTTCCGACCTTTCTCGTCGCCCGAAACTCGAGGGGTGGGAAAGGGTCACGATTGTCTGTTTCGGCTTCGGCGCTAACCGGATCCGTAAGCAACCCTGGTTTCAGGTTGACGGCATCGCCCGCGGCCTGGCGGCCGCCGGCGCCGAGGTTTTGGTCCTGAGCGACGTCGATGCGCCGGTGATCGGCGCGCCGTACGGACAGAAATCCACGGCGCGCCTGTTCGATGACCGTGATCTGGGCCGTCACCTCGACGGGTTTGACCCGGATCAGGTGCTGATCGTCGGCGGTGCCCAGGATCTCTTTCGGATGAGCCGGATGAACTGGCCGGTGGCACCCTGGCTCGTTTTGGCGAGCCAGCGTTGGCGGCTCCGCGAATGGCTTCGGTTGCCATTGAACCGGGTGTGGCGCGAGGCGCCGGGCCTGGTTCTGGCTTTCATCCAGACATTGTTGCCCGGGCTGTTGCTCCGCTACGCGCCGGCGCGCCATCGGATCGCGGGCATCATCTATGTGAGCCGGGCCGCTCGCCGGCGCTGGTCCAGAGCCGGCCTTCCCGGAGGCCCAGTCGTCCCGCCGCTGGTCCGTGCCTGGCTGTCGGAACCAGCCCGTGGCCGGGAGCCGGCGGTCGGCTACTTCGGGCCACCGCTCGCGGTGCGGGGAGCGGATCTGGTGATCGACGCCTTCGAGCAAATGGTCGAGACTGGTGTTGGCGGCAAGCTGATCCTGGCGCTTCGGGCTGACGGGGTTGCCGAGCTTCGGGCGGCCCGACGTCTTGAGCAGCGAGCGCGAGAAAGCCGTTTCGCCGATCGGATCACAACGGTGGTCGGCCACCTGGAACGAAGCCGCCTGGCCTCGCTTCTGAGCCCTTGCCAGATCATGCTGCTGCCCTTTCGCCTGACCATTTCCGACGCGCCCCTTGTGTCCTTGGAGGCCGCGGCCAGCGGCCGGCGCGTGGTCTCGTTGGATACGCCCGGGGTTGCCGAGTTCGTCAGGGCCGGCGGTGGCGTGGTCGTCGGCCAACCTCGCGATCTGGCGAAAGGTCTGAGCGAGGCCTGGCGCCTCGGCTCCCGTCGCCCCGCGCCTGTGCCCGGCGATTGGTGCGAACACATCACCGGCGCGCTGGCGAGCGAGCAAACAGCTCTTGGCCGGTTCGATCTGATCGGCCTTTCGGGCGTGGACGGCACCGGTAAGTCCACCCTGCTGCGGACCCTGCAACAGCGGCTGCAGGATCAGGATGTCCAGGCCCAGATCGTTTGGACGCGGTTTCGAAACTACCTCTCCAAGCCGCTCCTCGGCTTGACCCGCCTGACCGGTCACAACCGACGGATCGAACGTGCCGAGGGAACGGTCCGGCTGCATCGGTTCCGCGAACCCGCTCTCCTCGCCCGTTCGTTTCTGGCCGCCCAGTGGCTGGACAGCGCGATCGACAGCCTGGTTCGCTATCGCGTCGGCCGCGTTGGCCTGGTCCTGGGCGACCGCAGCGTCGTCGACACGCTGGTCGATCTGGCGGTCGATACCGGCCGGGAAGATATCGTCTTCGGCTGGTATGGCCGCAGCCTGATGGCGATGCTGCCCCGGCGTCGTCGCATCTTGGTGCTCGACAGATCACCCCGGTCGGTACTCGCCGATCGGCCCGACGTTGCCGCTGATCCCGATTTCATGGCCCGCTTTCGCCTCTACCGGCTGGCGGCCCGACGCCTGGGCCTGCCGATAATCGCCAATGATGGCGAGCCGACTGAAGCCCTTGGCCGGATCGTCGAGATCTGCCGTCAGCCCGTGTCTTCGAGCCCATGATCTACGTCGTTTACAACAATGATCCGCTCGGCAGCGATCAGGGTGGCGGGGCGGAGCATGCCCGCGGTCTTTTCCGAGCGCTGAAAAGCTCCGACTTGCCATTTACCTTCTTGGCGTCGCGCATGCAGAACGAGCGAAGCGATCCCCGGGTCGTCTATTTGTCTCAAGGCGCCCATTTCGGCCGCTTCTATCTCGCTCTCTGGCTCTGGTTCTTGAGGAACCGGCTTGCCGGCGACGACGTCGTCCACGTCCACCGCAACTACTGCGCCTGGCCCAAATATCTCTTGAGCCCGAGCCGCGGCCGGGTGGTCATCACCTATCACTGCCTCACCGGCAAGGTCTTGGAACTGTGGCTGGGGCCCTTGGGCCGGCTCATCCACCAAGGTCTGAAGCGGCTCGAGCATCGCGCCGTGGCCCGGGCCGACCGGCTGATCTTCGTCAGCGGCCGCGACAAACAGGCGATGATGGAGGAGGTGGCGGCCGCTTCGCTGAAACGGGCCATGGTCATTCCTGCGGCCTTCGACAGCCGGCTTTTTGGTCCGAGTGAGCCGCCGGATGCGGATCGGGCCCGATCTCTCCTGGTCCTCGCCCGCTTGGAGCCGGTGAAGAACGTGCCGCTCGCCATCGACACCTTCGAATGGCTCGCCGATCGGGACACCAGGTGGCGGCTGACGATCGCCGGCGATGGCGGTGCACGGCCTGCCATCGAGGCCCGGATCGTCGCTAGTCCTCACAAACGGCGGATCCGGCTCACCGGGCTGGTCGCCCATGACCGCGTTCCCGATCTGATCGAGGAGCACGGCATCGTTCTGGTGACTAGCCGCTCCGAAGCGTCGCCCACTGTCGTCAAGGAGGGGCTCGCCCTGGGGCGGATGATCGTCACGACCGATGTTGGCGATGTCAGCGCCTGGATTGACCACGGACGAACCGGTTTCATCACCGACAGTGCCGAAGCGCTCGATCTCGCGGCCCTGGCCGAGGCGGCGGCGAGGCTCATTGAGCAGGGGCAGGCCGCCAGCGTCAGTTTGCCTGACGAGGCCCAGATCATGGACCGGGTGCTTCAGGTCTACCGCTCCCTCGACGAGAGGGTATCATGGCCGCAAGCGGCCTGAGCGCCCAGGCGTCGACGCGCTTCTGGCGGGAGGAACGCTTTCGAACGACCGCGCTTCTGGGCGGCGCGCGTGCGCTCAGCGCCATCCTGTCCTTCGTCGCGATGACGGTCGCGGCCCGGAGCGTCGGTGCCGCCGGACTTGGTGCTTACGCCTTCGCCATCGGCGTTCAGGCCTATGTCGCCCACATCAGCGAGTTCGGCCTGCGGCCGGCGGTCACGGCAGCGGTCGCCGCCCGCCCCGATCAGCGCTCAACCCTGGCCAAGGCCTATGTCCTGACTCGCCTGGCGCTAGCGGTACCCGCGATCTTCCTGGCCCTGGCAGTTCTCGCCGCCGCTGCGCCCGACCGTTTGACCCTGAACGCGCTGGTCATGCCGTCGGTGATCGGCATCGCGCTTCTCACCGATTGGCTTTTGATCATCGACGGCCGGTTCGCTTCCGCCGGTGCCGTCCAGGTCGCCCGACCCGGCGTCTATCTCCTTCTCATTGCCGCCATCGCCACCCAGAATGACCTTCAGGCCACTCATCTGGCGGTAGCTTTCAGTCTTTCCTGGCTGATCGTCGCTCTCTGGTGCTGGTGGCTGGCCCGGCCGGGATTGCGACTTCGCGAAACCGAATGGCGTTTGCAAGTCCCGGCCCTGTTCCGGGCCGGGAAGCCATTGTTGGCGGTGACGCTCTTGTCCCAGGCGTTGTTGACGCTCGACCTTCTGGTGGTCGCAACGGTTCTCGACGATGTCTCGGCCGGGCGTTACGCCCTCGCAAGCGGTATCATCGGTGCTGGCTTGGTGTTCGCGCACGCCTTCCAGCAGACGGCCCTGCCTCGCTATGCCCGGGCTTTCGCGCTCGGCGAGACCCCGCCGCTGGGCGCCGATATCGCGCTGATCAGCTGCCTGGCACTCGGCGGCGCGATTGCGTGCCTAAGCCTTTCGCCCTGGATGGTCCCGCTGGTCTTCGGCGCGGAATTCGAGCCCGCGATCGCGATCCTCATTGGCCTACTACCCACATTCGCGATCTACCATGTGAATGCGGTACTGATCGCCCGGGCAACAGCCGACACCAAGCGCCGGCACCTGGTTCGCGCTCACCTCTGGGCGGTGGCCGCGCTTGGTATCGGTCTTCTCGTCTTTGCCTTCTGGGAACTCTTGGCCATCGCCGTCGCCGCGCGGTTCATCGGTGAGCTCAGCCGTTTTGTCGGCCTCCTCGGCTCACTTAAACCCGATGAGCGGGCTCAGACAGTCCGTGCCGCCTGGCCCAGTCTTGCGGCGGTATTGGTCAGTGGCGCGTGGCTCGCGTGGTGAGCTGGCCAGGTGTCCCCTGGTTCGAGACGAGCAAGAGCACCGAGCTCGCCAGATGGCGCAGCCCGTGATGCACGCGGTCCTTCTCCCGGTACCAGCGCTCAAGGCCGCGAACGCCGGGACGATCGTGGATATAAAGGTCCAGGGTGGCGGCCTCGCCTTTGGCAGAAAGTGCCCGGCACCAACTGATTGCTTGCGGCCCGCATCCCTTGCGGATCCAGGCTTGATCCATCTCTGAGATCCATTGCCAACCCGACTGCCATATCCCGAGCGAGCGCTCGAAGGCCTGCACGGCCGCCTGGTGTTTGCGACCGATGCGCAAAGCGAAAGCGTAGTTCGCGTAAGAGGTGGCCAGGCGGGGATCGTGGCTGTTCAGATTGCGGACCGCCAGATCGAGCGCGTTGCGCCAACCGACACCGGCGCCGAAAAGATCACCCTGGCGAAAGCAGGCGACGCCGCGGATCTGGTGAGCTTCCCAAACGCGGTCCACACGGCAAAGATGAGATAGTGCAGGTCCACGGGACCGGCTAATGTCATCAAAAGAAACGAGCGTGCCCAATTGAAGGCATCCCCTGAAGAAATCATCTGCTTTTTGCCGCTGCCATCCGTTCGCGTAAGCCAACCGAAGGCAAAAATCAATGCGTACTAGTTCGCGCACAGGTGGTGTACCAGGGGACGTTTTTCGACGGCTTCGCAAATTATTTCAGTTGTTTAGATTGGTTCTGTCAAAATAGGATCGTTCTAAGGAAGCCTCCAACCTCCCGTCAGAACGTCGTTTTTTCCCGCTGCTCGCTTGACACAAGGGCCGGCGGCGACACATTTTGTGAATGCGGACTGGTTTGGTCCTGTTTTGCGGTGGCGGCGATAAATTTCCGCCCATCCAACGTTGTTGCCTGAGCCTAATTGGTTCTATTTGCGCCTGGTCTAACGGGAGGTCTCATGATCCGACTGAGCCGAAATGCAGACTATGGCATCGTGATCATGACCGAGCTCGCGCGGCTTTCTGGCCGGTCTGCGAACACCCCGGAAGTAGCTGAAAGAACGGGCGTGCCGCAGCCCATGGCGGGAAAGATCCTGAAACAGCTGGCGCGGGCCGATCTACTCGCATCGCAGCGAGGCGCCAAAGGAGGTTACCTCCTGACCCGTAGCGCGCGGCTGATCACCGTTGCCGAGATCATCGAGGCTCTGGACGGTCCGATCGCCATGACCGCCTGCATCGAGGTGGGGCCGGGGGAATGCGAACTCGAGACGACCTGTCCCGCGCGCTCCAACTGGCACCGTATCAATGCTGCCATCAGAGACGCGCTCGATCAAATCTCGCTCGCGGAAATGGTGGACGGCTGGACCTTGGGTCGGGGCGGGCTGCTGGCGGGCGACATCGTCGCCCGGGACGACATTCAATCATCGCGGGTCGCCAGTTGAGCAGAGCCCGCATGCTACCAGCGTTGAGGAGTGACTGATGGCAACGGCTCTTGATACCGTTCGCGACTATTCGGGCAGCGAATACAAATATGGCTTCGTCACTGAGATCGATTCCGATCTGGCGCCGAAGGGGCTGAACGAAGACACGATCCGCTTCGTGTCCGCCAAGAAGGGCGAGCCCGAATGGATGCTGGAATGGCGTTTGAACGCGTACCGTCGGTGGCTCACCATGGAGGAGCCGACTTGGCAGAAGGTGCAATTCCCGCCGATCGATTATCAGGACATCAGCTATTATGCTTCTCCGGTTCAAAAGGAGAGGCCGAAAAGCCTCGATGAGATCGATCCCGAGATCCGCCGGACTTATGAGAAGCTCGGCATTCCCATCGAAGAGCAGAAGATGCTGGCCGGGGTCGCTGTCGACTATGTTTTCGACAGCGTTTCGGTCGCCACCACATTCAAGGCCAAGCTTAAAGAACTCGGCGTTATCTTTTGCCCGATCTCTGAAGCGGTCCAGGATCATCCCGAACTCGTCGAGAAGTATCTGGGTTCGGTCGTTCCCCAGGGTGACAACAACTTCGCAGCGCTGAATTCGGCGGTGTTTACGGACGGAAGTTTCGTCTACGTGCCCAAGGGCGTGCGCTGTCCGATGGAGCTTTCGACCTATTTCCGGATCAATGCCGAGGGCACGGGACAGTTCGAACGGACGCTGATCATCGCCGATGAAGGCTCTTATGTGAGCTATCTTGAAGGTTGTACCGCGCCCCAGCGTGATGAGACCCAGTTACATGCGGCGGTGGTCGAACTGATCGCGCTCGACGATGCCGAGATCAAATACTCGACCGTCCAGAACTGGTATCCCGGCGACAGCGAGGGCAAGGGCGGGATCTACAATTTCGTCACCAAGCGGGGCGCATGCCGAGGCAAGCGCTCGAAGATCAGCTGGACCCAGGTGGAGACCGGATCGGCAATCACCTGGAAGTATCCGAGCTGCATCCTCCAGGGCGACGGTTCGGTCGGCGAGTTCTATTCGGTGGCCGTGACCAACAACCGTCAGCAGGCCGATACCGGAACCAAGATTGTCCATATCGGCAAGAACACCCGCTCACGTATCGTCGCCAAAGGCATCTCGGCCGGCCGATCGGACCAAACCTATCGGGGTGCCGTTCGGATCATGCGCGGCGCTGAAAACGCTCGCAATCACACCCAGTGCGACAGCATGCTGATCGGCGATCAGTGCGGCGCTCACACGGTGCCATACATCGAGACCAAGAACCCCACCGCCAAGGTGGAACATGAGGCCACGACGTCGAAGATCAGCGAGGATCAGCTGTTCTACTGCCGGGCCCGAGGGATTGGCGAAGAAGATGCTGTGGCCCTGGTGGTCAACGGCTTCTGCCGCGAGGTGATGGAGGAACTGCCCATGGAGTTTGCCGTGGAAGCCCGGAAACTGCTCGCCATCTCGCTCGAGGGCAGTGTCGGTTAGATCGGCCCGCCTTGCCCCGATCGATCACCGTTTTGATTTGGATAGTTCACGAATGCTCAAGATCGACAATCTGCACGCCAAGATCGAAGACGAGGACCGCACGATCCTCAACGGCATCTCGCTCGAGGTAAAGGCCGGCGAGGTTCACGCCATCATGGGCCCCAATGGTTCCGGAAAATCGACCCTGGCGCATTTGATGGCCGGTCGCGACGGCTATGACATCACCGAGGGTTCGGTTCAGTTCGAAGGCGAGGATCTTCTCGAGATGGAGGCCGACGAACGGGCGGCGGCCGGGATCTTTCTCGCCTTTCAGTACCCGATCGAAATTCCCGGCGTCACCAACATGTATTTTATGCGCACGGCGCTGAACGCCCAGCGCGTGGCCCGGGGTGAACAGGAGATCGACGCCGCCAGTTTCCTGAAACTGGTGCGCGAGCAGGCGAGGATCGTCGGGATCAGTCCGGACCTCCTGAAACGAGACGTCAATTTCGGCTTCTCCGGCGGCGAGAAAAAGCGAAATGAGATTTTGCAGATGGCTGTGCTGCAGCCGAAACTCGCCATTCTCGACGAGACAGATTCCGGGCTCGACATTGACGCGCTCAAGACAGTTGCGGACGGTGTCAACCAGCTGCGGTCAGCCGACCGGGCGATCGTCGTCATCACCCACTATCAGCGCCTGCTCGACTACATCGTGCCGGATTTCGTGCATGTTCTAGCCAACGGCCAGATCGCCCGCAGCGGCGACAAGACGCTTGCGCTCGAGCTGGAAGCCAGGGGCTATGGTGAATTCGCCCCGCAGGCGGCTCCAGCAGCGGCGCCGGTCTGAGGTCTGTTCCGATGGCAACTATCAGACGATTTGAGCCCTCCGACGGCTATCCCAAGTTGTTTCAAAGCTTGGAGGGCGAACTCCGCGGGGCGGCTACTCTTCGGAGAGAAAAATTCGCCCGGTTCACGGAGCTGGGATTTCCGAACCAGCGTGTTGAGGATTGGAAATATACGGGCCTGAGCGCGCTGGCAAAACTGCAGCCGACGCGGCCGGCCCAGGTGCCGGTCGCCTACGACGCTGTGGAGCCTTATTTTTTGAGCGATGACGATGCTTTGCGCCTGGTCTTCGTCAACGGTCATCTGGTCAGCAGCTTGTCGGCTACCGAGCATCGAATTGAAGGCCTCTCGATCCGCTCCCTGCCCGACATGGTTCCCGAAGATCAGGACATTCTGGTCGACAATGATCGGGAGCGCTCGCTCACGGCTCTGAACGCGGCGCTGGCCCACGGCGGTGCCGTCATAAAGCTGGCGGCGGGCGTCAATGTCGAGCCCGTGATCCAACTTCTTTTCGTCTCGACAGGCGGGCCCTCGGCGATCGCGAGCCCACGCAATCACTTCGAACTCGGCGATGGCGCTTCCCTCAAACTGGCCGAAACGCACGTTGCGCTCGACGGCGCCGGTGTCACCAACCTGGTCAATCGCTGTCGGCTTGGCGATCGGGCCGATCTGATCCACGATCGCCTGCAACTGGGCGCCGAGAGTTCGACCCTGATCGGCAAAACTTACGTCAATATCGGCGTGAGCGCCCGCCTCCGCCAGACCTTGGCAACCTTCGGCGGCGCTCTGGTGCGCAACGAGACCCTGGGCCGGATCGATGGCGCTGAGGCCGAACTGACACTCAACGGCGTTTACAGCCCGACCGGCAACGAGCATGTCGACAACCAGATCAGGATCGAGCACCGGGCGCCAAACTGTGAGAGCAACCAGTTCTACAAGGGCATCATGATGGGCCGCTCTCACGCCGTGTTCGCCGGCAAGATCCTGGTCGAGCAGGCGGCCCAGAAAACGGACGCCTACCAGCAAAACAACAATCTTCTCCTGTCGCGTGATGCGGAGATCGACACCAAACCCGAGCTCGAGATCTATGCCGACGACGTGAAATGCAGCCACGGCGCCACGGCCTCGGATCTCGACGCGGACGGGCTTTTTTACCTTCGCTCGCGGGGTATCGACGAGCCGACGGCCCGCTCGCTCCTGACTTATGCCTACGCCAGCGAGGTCCTGGAGCGCTTTGACAACGAAGACGTCAAACATCAGGCACGCCGGGCGCTCTTCAACATTCTGCCCGGTGGCGACCGGCTGATGGAGTTGGTCTAAGCGCATGGATGTTGCCGCTCACACCCGGTTGGACGTCGACGCCGTCCGCCGCGATTTTCCGATCCTGGCGACCACCATGCACGACCGGCCGCTGGTCTATCTGGACAGCGCCGGCAGCGCGCAAAAACCTCACGTGGTCATCGATGAACTGAAGCGCTTCTACGAGAACGACTACGCCAACATTCACAGGGGCGTTTACGATCTGAGCTTACGTGCCTCAGAGGCGCACGAAGCGGCACGGGTGAAAATTCAAAAGTTCATCAATGCCGCCGACCAGGGGGAAGTGATCTTCACCCGCAACGGCACCGAGGCGATCAACCTGGTCGCCCAAAGTTTCGTGCGGCCGGGACTGAAGCCCGGCGACCGGGTGGTCATCACGACCATGGAGCATCACGCCAACATCGTCCCCTGGCAGTTGCTTCGCGACGAATACGGCCTCGATCTGGCTGTAGCGCCGATCACCGACGAGGGTGAGCTCCTACTGGACGCGTTCGACGCTCTTATCACCGAGCGGACAAAGCTGGTTTCGTTTCCTTGGGTTGCCAACGCGCTTGGCACGGTGAACCCGGTCGAGCAGATGATCGCCATGGCTCGCGCCAAGGGGGTGCCGGTGATGATTGACGCGGCCCAGGCGGTTCAGCACATGGAGGTCGATGTCCAGGCTCTGGACGTGGATTTCCTGGCGTTTTCCGGTCACAAGATCTACGGCCCCTCAGGCGTTGGCGTTCTCTACGGCAAGCGAGAGCATCTGGAAGCCATGCCGCCCTATCAGGGCGGTGGCGATATGATCTTGAGCGTCAGCTTCGAGAAGACCGTTTTCAACGATCTGCCCTACAAGTTCGAAGCGGGCACGCCCGACATTGCCGGCGCCGCGGCCTTGGGCGTCGCGATCGACAATGTGAGATCTCTGCGTCTCGACGCCATTCAGGCCCACGAAGCGGAGCTCCTGGCCTACGGGACGCGGGCACTGAAGCAGGTGCCGGGGCTGAGGGTCGTCGGCGAAGCCCGCGACAAATGCAGCGTCATCTCGTTCGTTATGGACCAGGCGCATCCGCACGATATCGGCACGCTCGTCGACTTGGACGGGATCGCCATTCGAACCGGTCATCACTGCGCTCAGCCGGTGATCGAGCGTCTCGGTCATACGGCCACGGCCCGAGTGTCCTTCGGCGTCTACAACACCACCGACGACATCGATGCGCTGGTCAAAAGTCTCCATCGCGTCGCCACCATGTTCGGCTAGGAGGTCCTTGCGATGAGCGATACGTCAACCGATCAGGCCGCTATCGACAGCGCCAACGCCTTTCTCGAAGCCGACGACGGCGAGGCTGAGGTCTCTAAGGAGCGCATGGCCGAGGTGCAGGCCATGGGTGACAAGGTGATCGATGTCCTGCGCGACGTGTTCGATCCCGAGATCCCGGTGAACATTTACGATATGGGCCTGATCTACAAGATCGATATCGACGACGATAATGTCGTTCATATAGACATGACGTTGACGTCACCGGCCTGCCCGGTCGCCGAGACGCTGCCGCCCGAGGTGGAGTACCGCGTCAAGATGGTGGAAGAGGTCGGTGATGCTAAGGTGTCCGTCGTTTGGGAGCCGCCCTGGCATCCGTCGATGATGAGCGAGGAAGCTCAGCTCGAGCTGGGCATGATTTACTAACCAGGCGGTTGCCGCCGGCGGCCGCTTCGAAAAGGGAGCGGTCTATTGGCTCGGGTTCGTTCGCTTCTCGCCTGTATTTCCCTGACAACCCTCGCGGCCTGCGAGACCGTGCCGCCCGCCGAGTTCGCGGAGATCGGTCGAAGCCAGTCGCCGGTCCGCTTCGAGCTTCCGGAATTCTCGGAAACGGATGCATCGTTCGAGCAACTGCCGGATCCCAGACGCGGCGCCACGGTTTCGGTGGCGGAATACAACAACGACCAGGCCTATGCGCTGGTCTACCATCAACGAGCCGGCACCGAGCGGGTCTGGGACCAGCTTTCGGTCTCGGAATCGGTCCGCAGCATCATTCGGGATGATCTGTCGGTCAGTTTCCCCGGAACCTCAGGGTCGATCGGTCCGCGCAACGCTTACAGCTATCAGATGTTCAAGATCAACGAGTTTCCGACCGAGAGCTGTTTTGGCTTCGTCCGGGCGGGCAACACCTCGTCGCTCGACGAATGGTCCCGGGCGACGACGTTAATCCGAGGCATCTATTGCGGACGCACCGGCGAGCTGTCGCCAACGGACGTCGAGGAAAAACTGGACGGCCTGGTGGTCGGCAATCTGTAATCGATTTCACCAGGGCATCAGCGCGGCGTTCGGGCCTTCGGCTTGGCTTCTTCCAGTCCCTGGAAGACCGCGCTTCTCAGGTGGCTCAGTTTCGGCGGATCCACAGCCGTGAATGGCAGGGGACGAGTGGTCCTTATCGCTTCCAGGCCGAGACGACTGGCCAGGAGAGCGTTGGCCGCTCCGGAACCGGCCCGCGCCGAGAGCATACCGATGAACGAGGCGCCGACCGCCTCGACAGCACTGTGAGAGATGACGTCGGTCAGACCGGCCAACATCATGTTGCGGATGGTGCGGCGGAAGAGCACGACGTTGGCAAAAGCTCCGCCGGGCAAGCCGTAGGCCCGGGCGACCGAGCGCAACATGGCGATGCTGCGCCATAAGACCAGAACCGAGTCCAGAACGCCCAGCGGGCTCACGGCCGTGATGATGCCGATGTCGCGGGCGCCGCGAACCACGGCTTGGTAGGCAGACCGGTCGCAGGCGGTCATCACAGTCGTTTCGAACAGCCGAACCCGTTCACCGTCACTGAGATGGTCGCTCTGGCTGCGCTCGAACCGGTCGAACGCGTCTTCCTGGCCCCGGATCGACCGGCCCAAGCGTGTGATCAGGGCGTCGCTCTCACCATGCTCGCGCGAATGGGCGACCCGCGCCGCCTCCGCCTGGAGCAGACTGCGATTGCCCAATCGCCGCACGGCAATGATCTCGCGGGTCATCATAACGATACCGGCCATGACCGTGGCCACGAGCAGAGCCGCGAACGGCCATCCGATCCAAGGCATCGTCGCGGTCCAGGTCCGGACTGCCGACACCGCCTGCGCCAGCATTGCGAGGCCGATGACGCCGGCAACGCCGATCCAGAACCACCACCAGCCGAGGCCGCCCGAAGCCGGCGGCAAGACCTTTGCTTCCGGTTCTTCGACCATGTCGACGAGTTCGACCTCCGCCGTCGACGGATCGAGCTGGAACGGGCGGATCGGCTTTCTCATCGCGTTCGGCTCTTCAGGCAAGTCGGTCGCCGATCAGAAGCTCCAACGCCCGGTCCAGGCGGATGTGGCTGTTGGCGCCGCCTTGATCGAGCGGCCGCGGCGCGAACCGGCGAAAGGCGAAGTAGCTTTCATTCCACTCCCGACCCCTGGGCATGGTCGGCGGTATCTCGCCGGGAAACAAGATCGTCTCCTTGCCGTCGTCGACCAGAACGCCGCGCACGCAAGACAGTTGCTGCCCGTCATAGTCGGTCTTGACCGTGTCGGTGGAGCGTAGCGATGCCAGGGCCAGGGTCTCGCAGTTGACGCCCTCGAGGCGGACCGCCCGTTTCGCGTGATCGACCATGTCGTCGAGAAGCCGCTCCAGATTGGCGTGTTGGGTGAAGGCGACATGGTCGGCCTTGGTCGCGGCGAAGACCAGGCGGTCGATCTTCGGGCTCAGGAGCCGGGTCAAGTAGCCGCTCCGGCCGTAGCTGAAGCTTTCGAGGACGGTTTCGATCGCCTTCTGCGTATCGGCGAAATGATCCGGGCCCCGATTGAGGCTTTCGAGAACGTCGAGCAGCACGATCTGACGGTCGATCGTGTCGACGACCTCTTCCTTGAAGGGACGGACCAACTGACGAAGGTAGGCCTGGTAGCGCTGCTCCATCTGCCGGTGGAGGTCCGGTTTGTGTGCCGGGCAGGGAACGAAGGCGACGTTTCGGGGAAGTGAGGCTTCTCCCGGCGCAATGAGCCGGCCCGGCTGCAGGAGGCTGAGGCCGGCCTCGTCCCGGAGACGGATCAGCAGGTGTGTGTACTGGTCAACCAGCCGATCGATCGCGCTCAGATCTTCGGCCGCATCCAACGCTTGCAGAAAAGGGCCGGCGAAAGCTTTGCGGGGTTCGGCCACAAGCGCGGCGAGCGTGGCGTCGGACCAGTGACGGTATGGGGTTTCGAGCAACGGCAGGTCCATGAGCCATTCGCCTGGATAGTCGACGATCTCGACGAACAGGGAGCGGATGGTGCCGAGGCTTCGGCCAAGAAGGCTTCTCGGCTCGTATCTCAACTCCAGCCGGAGATGGCTGATCTGATCGGTTGCGTCCGGCCAGGATGGCGGATCACGGCTGAGCCGGTCCAGGTTTTCGAGATAGGGAAAGGCCCGCTCGTCCCGGGCCACACGCAAGAGCCGGGCGCCCAGATAACGGGAGTCGCGAACTACGGAGAGAAAGGGCAGGCCGGTTCCGGCACGCAGATGGTGGGCGAGCGCCGACAGGAACACCGTCTTGCCGCTGCGCCTGAGACCGGTGACCGCCACCCTTAGGCGGCGGTCGAAAACCATAGCGCTGAGATCGGTCACGGTGGCATCAATCAGGCCGATGCCCGGAACCCAATCGAACATGTCTCGGGCATTGTGGCCGAGCCGGTCCAGTAACGAAGCCATCGCGATCAGATTTCCAGCCGACTCACAATCAAGACCAAGAACACGATCAGCCCCAACTCACGATTGGCGCGGAACTTCGCCAAGCAGTCGTCGCCGTCGTCGACGTCCAAATCTCCCAACAGACGCCATGCCGCCAGGCCGACGAGCGCTGTTCCCATGAGGAAGATCAGCCCACGGTCGGCGGCAAGGCCGGCCACCGCCAGGAGGCCCAGAAACGCGAGATAGAAGCCGATGATCCAATGGCGAGACGCTTTTCCCAGACGCAGTGCCGTCGACTTTATGCCAATCAGCGCGTCATCTTCCTTGTCCTGATGGGCGTAGATTGTGTCGTAGCCCAGGGTCCAGGCTATGCCCGCAAGGTAAAGCAAGAGTGCCGGGAGCTGGAGTTCACCGGCGATCGAGGTCCAGCCGACCAGAGCGCCCCAATTGAAGGTGATGCCGAGAAACGCCTGGGGCCAATAGGTGATCCGCTTCATGAACGGATAGACGAGGATCAGCGGTACCGACGCCAGGCCGATCACGATGGTCGTCACGTTGAAGCAGATCAGGACCCCGAGACCGATCAGAGCGTTGGCGGCCAGGAAAGCGAGAGCCGCTATCGGCGAGAGTCGTTCAGATGCTAACGGGCGGTTGCGGGTGCGCTCCACCTGAGCATCGAGCTTGCGATCGACGAGATCATTGACCGTGCAGCCAGCGCTGCGCATGACAAAGGCGCCGAGTGCAAACAAGAGCAGATACCACCAATGCACCGGTGCGGGGACAAGGGCCACACTCCAGGCGCAGGGCCAGAACAGCAACCACGCGCCGATAGGTCGGTCCCACCGGCCGAGTTCGGCAAAAGCGCGCCAGGGCTCGGGCCAACGCTCAAGATTTCGCCACTCTCGGTCACGGATCGAAGAGGATCTCGCCACATTCATAGCCCGCGCTTCATATCATGCGGAAATCAGGTGAATAGAGGTCATGACATCAAGAATTATACGCCTATTCGTCGAAGACGATTTGCAAGATGCAGCCACCATCGAGCTCGACCAACGCCGAAGTCACTACGTAGTCAACGTCATGCGCTCGAGAAAGGGCGATCCCTTGCGCCTGTTCAACGGCAGGCAGGGAGAATGGTTGGCGAAAATGGTGGCCCTCGACCGGCGCCAGGCGATCTTTCAGGTCGAGAAACAGATCCGTGCCCAAGAGACCGAGCTGGGGCCTGTCCTGGCATTCGCGTTGATCAAACGACAGCGGCTCGAAATGCTGATCGAGAAGACGGTTGAGCTGGGAGTTGGTCATCTCGTGCCGCTCATCACTCAAAACACCGTCGCCGACCGGATGAACGTCAACCGGACCGAGGCCATCATCATCGAGGCAGCCGAGCAAAGCGAGCGGTTGACCTTGCCAACCATCGCTGAAGTCGAGAGTTTGGAGACTTGGCTCGCCGCGCGGTCGACCAACGTTACGCTAATCGTCGCCGATGAAACCGCCAATGATCCCCATGTTGCCGACCTTTTGGAAGAACATCCGGACGCCATGCTTTTGATCGGGCCCGAGGGCGGCTTCAGCGATATTGACCGTCAGCTTATCGCGTCCCATGACAGCGCAAAGACCGCTAGCCTTGGGCCCCGTGTTCTTCGCGCTGAGACCGCGGCGATGGTCATGGTCAATTTGTGGCAGGAGTTAGGTGGTGGCCTCAGTCAAAACTGACTTAGAACTAGCTTAATCAGGTTGAGTTCCCAGCCTGTTTCTGAGAAACGCGCTCGATCGGCTACTCGCGAGGGGCGCGCTTGCTCAGGATCCTTTGGAGCGTGCGGCGATGCATGTTGAGGCGGCGCGCGGTCTCCGAGACGTTGCGGTCGCACTGCTCGAAGATCCGCTGAATGTGCTCCCAACGGACCCGATCGGCCGACATCGGATTTTCGGGCGGTGGCGGCAGGTGGCCATCATCCATGTTGCGCAGGGCTTTAATCACATCCGCGCCGTCGACCGGCTTGGCGAGGTAGTCGACCGCACCTTGCTTCACCGCGGCCACCGCGCTCGCAATGTTGCCGAAACCGGTGACGATCACGACCCTAACCTTTGGCTGTAGCTGACGGAACTCACTCAGAAATTGAAGTGCATAGCCATCCTCGAGACGCAGATCGAGCACCGCATAATCGAACCGGTTCGCTCTGATGAGATCGCGAGCCTGCGACAAGTTCTCGGCCTCGTGAACATCGAAACCATCGCGTTCGAGTGTCCGCCGAAGGACTCGTCTGAACATTGGATCATCGTCGATCAAGGCGAGAGAGCCTTTCGTCAACTCGCCTCGGCGATGAAGACGGTTAAGTTCGTCAGCCTTGTCTTGGATTAGCTGGTCCATGAGCGATAATGTTCCACTTATCTCGGTGCCCATTGTATCGACACTTTGGCGCCGTTCGGATCATTTTCGAAATTAAGTCGCGCCCCGGTTCTGGCAAGCAGGGTGCGGGCGAGAAAAACACCCAGACCTTGGTGACCGGCGCGGGAACGGGCGCGATTGCTGATGAAGGGTTCGCCGAGGCGTTCGGTAATGTCGGCCGGAAAGCCGGGACCATCGTCGACGATGCGAAGCGAAGGGCCGGCTTTGCAGACGCCGAGGTCGATTGCCACGGTTGAGTGAGCATGGTCGAGCGCATTGTCCAATAGGTTGGCCAGCGCGTGACGGGTCTCACCGAAACGCGGGACGCGCGGTTCGCTCAAGCCTTCCTCAATCTCCACGTTCAAGGTCGCGGTCACACCCTCCCGGGTCCTGTCCTCGATCAGCCCCTGCAGCAGCTCCGAGAGCGGAATGGCGCCGGTGTCCGGCCGACGCGTCGGGTCCATGCCTTGCCGCAGATGCGCCAAAATGTCACGGCAGCGATAGGCCTGGTTGAGCAGTTCCTGAAGCCTTGCCTCGACGTCGTCGATCTCCTCGCGGTTCTCGACCAGTTCGCGAGCGAGAATGGTGATGGTGCTGAGGGGCGTACCCAGTTCGTGGGCAACCGCGGCGGCAATTCCGTCCAGTTCGGACAATTGCTGCTCGCGCTCCAGCGCGCGCTGCAACGCGTTCACGGCCTCGGTATCGCGCCTGGCATCCTCGGCGAGCCGCCAGGAGTAGCCGGCGACGACGGCGGTTCCCAGTACCAGCGCCGCCCAGTGGCCCATGGTGAAGAGACCGCCGGGCCCTTCATGGCCGGGCAGCTCCTGGAGCGGCACGTCCCAAAGGGTCAAACCGGTGGCGACGGCGACCACCGAGCCGCAGAAGAAGAGGCAGCTGAGCAGGCAGAGACCGGTCGCCGCTAGGCTCGCCGGCAGCAGTAGGAACAGCGCGAACGGGTTCTGCATGCCGCCCGTGAGCGCCAGCAGCACACCCAGATGCACCACATCATAGATGAGAAGGAGAAGGACCAGGCGTTCCGGAACCTGGGCGTGCTGTTCCAGGGTGGTCAGCAAGAAACCGTTGATGATGATCGAAAGGCCGATCGCCACCAGCAACGCCATCAGCGGAAGTTGCACGCCCATAACGGCATGCACGAACAGAACCGTGAACAACTGGCCGATGACGGTGACCCAGCGGAACAAAACGAGCGTGCGCCAGCGTACCGTCCGTTCCTGGTCGAACAGAACGGCAAACGCGTGAAAGAGGAAATCCGTCCTCGCCTTAACAAGCATGTTTCGTCCGTTTCGGCTCGCCCACGAGGGACCCGCGCATGACACGAATTAGAGCCGAGGGATACCCGCGGCCAGCCGCCGCAGCGCTGCCTGTCAATTAGCTTTCGGCCGGTCGACCGATCACCGAAAGCTGCAAGCCGTAGCCGGGTTCGCTCCGGTGGGTCGCCCGCCGGCAGCTGAACCACCTTTCGGCGTCGCCATAGGTGTCATGACCGGTGGTCTCGACCTGAGCCACACCCAGCCGCGCAAGCTTGGCCTGACATAGGCCCGTTAGGTCGAACTGCCAGTGACCGGGTCGATTGGCTGCGAAAAACGGATCGAAGGACCGGTCCGCCCGCAAAAACGCGTCCCGGACCGGCGCATCCACCTCGTAGGAATTTTGCTGGATACATGGGCCGATGGCGGCCAGCACGCGTTCCGGACTCGCCCCCCGGCTGATCATGAGCTCGAGGGTCGCTTCGAGAATTCCCGCCAAGGCACCCCGCCAACCGGCATGGGCGGCGCCAATCACCCCGGCGCTGGCGTCCGCCAGCAGGACGGGCGCGCAATCGGCCGTTGTAATGCCGAGCAGCACATCCGGTCGGTCGGCGACCAATCCGTCGGCCTCGACATCGGCTGCGGCCGCGCTGACCTCGACCGCGCGGGCTCCGTGAACCTGCCGAACAAGCTTGAGATCGTCGAGCGCGAACCCGTGAGCTCTGGCGATGCGTTCCCGGTTGGTGGCAACGGCCTCGGGGGAATCGTCGCGCCGGGCGCCGACATTGAGGCTCGCGAAAATGCCCTCGCTGACCCCACCCCGCCGGCCGGCAAAGCCGTGGACCAGACCCTCGACCTCGAGACCTGTTGCTCGAACGACATCGATCATTGCCAAGCGTCCCTGTCTTCCGCCGTGAAACCGGCGGGAAGCTCGTCCTGCGCCGTGATCGCCATGACCTTGAACAGCTCACCCATGGCCTGAGGGTCCAAGAGCCGGCGGAGCCCGCTGTCGAGCGTCGCCGCGCCCTCACCGCTAACACGGCGCCGCAGGGCCTGGGCGCGAAGATGGATGCCGACGCGTTTGAGAAAGGTCGCCTGCGCTATGGGCCCGAAGCTGCGGGCTCCGGTCGAGTGGATGCTAAGGCCGAGGGCCCTGAAGTCGACGGCCGTGGAGAGATCGGCCATCCCGGGCTCGGCTAAAGGATCCACGGGTCGGTGGTCGCGCACGGCCTGCAAGGTGTCGCCGGTCGGTCCCCGTGCGACCGCGCCATAATCGATGATGAGGACGATGCCGCCCTTTCGGACAAGGTTGCCGAGCATCGCTACCGTCTGACACCGGCGGCGAGAGATTTCGTGGACGACCTCTTCGCCTGGATCGGCCGGAGGTAGTGCGGGCGTATCCGCGCTCGGCCTGTCGCCCAGCGTCCACATGAACCGATCCCCTTCATCGAGCCCGATCCGCCGCTCGCGCCAACAGCCGGCCTGTGACAACCATTGAACGCAGGGAAGGGCGTCGAAGAATTCGTTGGCGACGCCTAAAACTGGCAGGTCATTCGGTAGATCGTCGACGCGATCATGCCAGGTCGGCCGGAAGGCTTCGAGCTTGGTGCGCTGTGCCTCGCGCAAGGACGGGCTGGTCTCGACCAAATGCAGGCTGATCGTCTGATGAAAACCCGGGACCGACCGGGTGGCACGCAAAAGATCCTCCATCAACGTGCCGTGGCCGGGCCCGCATTCGACGAGATTGACCGCCGGCGGCCGGCCCATGTCGATCCAGGCCTGGGCCAGAACAGCGCCGATCATCTCGCCGAAGAGCTGGCTTATCTCGGGGGCCGTTACGAAATCGCCGGCCCGCCCGATCGCCGGCGTGGCCCGGTAGTAGCCGCCTTCCGCCGCGGTCAGCGCCAGGTCCATGAACCGGTCCAGCGAGACCGGACCGGAGGCCTTTATCTCCGAGCGCAGACGCTCGGCGACGCTCATGCCTCGACCGGTGTCCGCCGGGCGCGAAAGAGGGCGATGAAGAGCACGCCGATCAAAATCATGGGCAGCGATAGGAGCTGGCCCATCGTGAACCCTTCCCAGATGAAGCCCAAATGGGCGTCCGGCTCACGAGCGAACTCGACAATGAACCGGAAGAGACCATAACCTACGAGAAAGAGGCCGCTGAGGAAGCCGGGCGCTGTCCGCTCGCGCGTCCGCGTTGCCGCCCAGGCCATGATCCAAAACAAGACGAGACCTTCGAGGAACGCCTCGTAAAGCTGGCTCGGATGACGTGGTTCGGGCCCGCCCGTCGGAAAGACCATAGCCCAGGGAACATCGCTTGCCCGGCCGTAGAGCTCGCCATTGATGAAATTGGCGATACGCCCGAAGAAAAGGCCGATGGGTGCGGCGACACCGATCGCGTCACCGACCTCGAACGGCGATACATTCTGCCGGTAACCGAAGATCAGGCAGGCGATGACAACGCCCAGCACGCCGCCGTGGAAAGACATTCCCCCCTGCCAAACGGCGAAGATCGCGCCCGGGTTCTCCCAGTAGTAGCCCGTCTGATAGAACAGCACGTAGCCGAGACGGCCGCCCAAAATCACGCCCAACGTGGCGTAAACCAGAAGATCGTCGATCTGGTCGCTGGTCTGCCTCCAGCCGGGCCGTGATACCAACCACCGGAGATAGCGCCAGCCGATCAAAAGGCCGGCTATGTAGGCCAGCGAGTACCAACGGATCTGAATTGGACCGAGTTCGACCAGAACCGGATCGATCGCCGGGAAAGGAAGGACGAGCATGGAGGCGAGCGCTTTCGCGGGCGGGACGGCGATATCCCGCTTCTAGGGGCGGCGGCGCCCGACTTCAAGAACGCTTGTGTCCCGCGGCGGACCGAACCATATCACGGAACTGTCGCCCATTGCGCCGGTCGGCCAATGGCAAGCAGCGAATTGGAGAGTGCCGATGCAGACCCAAAACCGAATTCTCGACGATCTGGCGCGTGTGGCGGGTGGAGCCATCAACACGCTGGGCGGTCTACGCGAGGAGATCGAAGTTCGGGTCCGCGAACGTCTAGAGCGCGTAGCCGGCGAAATGGAGCTGGTGACGCGCGAGGAATTCGATGCTTTGCGCTCCATGGTCGTCAAGACGCGCGAGGAGCAAGAGGCGCTGTCAGCGAAGATCGATGAACTCGTCGCCAAGATCGATACGATGCAGCAGACGACCGAAAAGAAGACGACACGGAAATCGGCCGCCACGGAAGCCAAAAGCGGCACCAAAGCCACCTCTCGTCGGATCTCGTCATCCAAGACGACCCGCAAGGCTGACGATCCGGAAGCCTGACCGAGATCGGTCGTCTTTCATCCAGATTTGCAGTTCTGTTTCGGCCGCTTACCGCCTGCTGTCTTGCAGGCGTTGGAGCGAACTGGCAGGGTGCGTTAAGGCTCGGGGCGTGTCGTTCGGCGCTCGCGTTCCAGCCTAGCCACGGAGATAAGAAAGTGTCGTCCCTCCATCCCGAGATCGCCGACGACAGCGTCAACCCGCTCGATCTCGTCGAACAAATCGCCAACGCCAATGATTGGGCCTATCATCGCCAGGGCGAGGAAGAACTCGCCGCCGAATTCAGCGGCCAGTGGTGTCATTACCGGGTTTGGTTCTCCTGGCATCCCGAAATGGGTGTTCTCCATCTGGCCTGCGCGCTGGACGTTAAGGTGCCGACCGCTAAACGCAGCGGGCTCTATCAGCTTCTGGCCATGGCCAACGAAAAGCTCTGGATCGGTCATTTCGATCTTTGGAGCGAGGAAGCCTTGCCGGTGTTCCGCCACGCGATCTTGTTGCGCGAGGGGGTCGGTGTGACCTCTGAGCTGGTCGAGGATCTGGTAGATATCGCCGTCGGCGAGAGCGAACGGTTCTACCCCGCTTTTCAATTCCACATTTGGGGCGGCAAGGCGCCGACGGATGCACTGGCCGCCGCCATGCTGGAGACCGAGGGCGAGGCCTGACGGTCATGCTCGACGGCACGCTGCTTCTCGTCGGCTGTGGCAAGATGGGCGGCGCGCTGGCGCGGGGATGGCTTGCTGCCGGCCTGGATCCCGACCGTCTGCACATCATCGAGCCGGATGTGGAGAGCGTCGCGGATCTGATTGCCGGTGGCGCGCATCACCACAATCAGATCACGGATCTACAGGAGAGATTGGCGCCCCGGGTCATTCTCTTCGCCGTCAAGCCCCAGGCGATGGCCGACGTTCTGCCGGCTTTCGCCCCGCTGGTCGAGAACGGCACCCTGGTGATGTCGATCGCGGCGGGTACGCCCATTGCGCGCTTCGAGGACGCCTTCGGCCTTTGTGCCGTGATCCGCGTCATGCCGAACACGCCTGCGGCTATCGGCAGGGGCATGTCGGTGCTTTGCGCCAATGGTGCGGCCAACGCTGATGACCGGGCCCTGGGGGAACGGTTGATGGCCGCCGTCGGCGAGGTGGCCTTCATTGATGACGAGGATCTCATGCACGCGGTCACCGCCGTCTCGGGCAGCGGACCGGCTTACGTGTTTTGGCTCGCCGAATGTCTCGCGCGCGCCGGCACGGAAGCAGGGCTCGAGCCGGACCTGGCGGCGCGTCTCGCCAATGTCACGGTTACTGGGGCGGGGGCCCTGATCGAGGCCGCGTCACTTCCGCCCGAAACCTTGCGCCGCAATGTGACCAGTCCCGGGGGCACGACCGAGGCGGCTTTGGCGGTGCTCACGGCTGAACCGGGGTTGGCACCGCTCATGGTCGCGGCGGTGGCGGCTGCCGAGAAGCGATCGCGGGATCTGGCTTAGATCCGCAACCGTTCCAAATTGTGAGCTGGCCTGTCGACAATGGCCGGACAACGCTGAGGAGGGCTTGAACCATGGTGAGCGCTGAAAAGCCGCCATCGGAGCTGTTGACCGAAGCGATGGCGATGATCGAGACCGATGGTTGGATCGGCTTTTCGGCTCGTCGCTTGGCGCGAAAGACCGGCAGGCCGGTCGAGGAGATATACGATGATCTTCCCGATCGGGCGGCGGTGCTGTCGGCCTTGGGCCGCCATGCCGATCGAGCCATGCTCGGCATCGACGGCGACGAGCTCGACGAGATGTCGGTTCGGGAGCGCCTGTTCGAGATGCTCATGCGCCGGTTGGATGCGATGAAGCCGTTCCGCCCGGCGCTCCTGACCATTGCCCGGGAAGGGCGCTCGGATCCGAAAGCGGCGACGGCCACGCTCTGCAATCTCGATCGGGCGCTCGGCCGTCTAATGGACATGGCCGACATCCCGGTTCGGGGTCCTCGCCGAGTAGCCGTCGGCGCGGCCATCGTCTTCGGCTATCTGCGGGCGGTCCGGGTTTGGCTTAATGACGACAGCGAGGACGCGGCGAAGACCATGGCCGCCCTCGACAAGGCTCTCGCCCGCCTGGACGGCATGCTGGGTCAGGCGCGCGCCGCGTAAATTTAGCGTGAAGACCGGAATCCTCTTTGACGCGCTCAGACCAAAGGCCTAGATGGGCTCACCGCATTGCTGCGGTGCAGCAGAAACCCGTGACAGTGGGAGACATCAATGGCGGCAGATAAGCCGTTGTCAAATGGGGACCTCAACAAGATGTTCGAGTCCTTTGCCGTACCCGGCATGGACATGGGCAGCCTGATGGCCCTGCAGCAGAAAAATCTGGAAGCCTTGGCCCGGGCCAATCAGCTCCTCATGGAAGCCGCCCAGGCGGTCGCCAAGCGTGAGTTCGAGATCATGCAGTCGACCATGGACGAGGCCGTGAAGGCGACCAAGGATCTCGCCGGAGAGACCGATCCCAAGGCCAACGCCAGTATGCGCCTAGACCTCGCCAAGCAATCGGTGGAAACCGCTCTCAACAATATGAGAGAGATCACCGAGATGGCGGTCAAATCCAATCAGGAAGCCTTCGGCATCCTCAATAAGCGCACCCTCGAAAGTTTCGACGAAGCCAAGAAGGCGATCGCCAAAACCGCCTGAGCCCTGCGCACCAAAGAGCTTGATTGTCCGGCCGTCGACCTTTGTTGACGGCCCCTCGTCTGCTTACAAACATCTGAATTTCTTCGAAAATTCTCTCGATTCGCCATATCATGGCATGAAGATCGGCCGGTCGCGCCCAGAGCACTTCAAAGCTTAAGCATTTGCAAACCCTTCGCTGCGAAGATCCTCGCACCTGTTTCTGGCGAGGATATCTGATGTCGCATCAACCGATCCGGACCTTGTTGGTCGAGGATAATCCGGCCGACGCACATTTCCTACTCAGGATGTTCGCCGATGGCCGCCGGTTGATCGTGAGCCATGCGGAGACGCTCGGCGACGCCATCATCTTGCTCGGCCAACAACGCTTCGACGTCGCGCTCTTGGATTTGAATCTGCCGGACAGCCGGGGTCTCGCCACGGTCCACCGCCTGCAGGAAAACCAGGCCGATCTGCCGATCATCGTCATGAGCGGCCTCGGTGCCGCCGACCTCGGTCTTGCCCGCGAAGCGATCCGTGAGGGCGCCCAGGACTTCATCTTCAAGTCGGACTTCGATGCGCCCCTGGTCGAGCGCTCGGTCCACATCGCGGTTGAAAGAAAGCGTCTGGAGCTGCATCGCATCCGCTGGGCGCGCCATGACGAACTGACCGGGCTCGGCAACCTCATGCTGCTCGAGGAGCATTTCGCGCGCGCCGTGGTCCGGGCCCAGCGGACCGGCATGGCGCTGGCGCTCATGGCCATTGAGCTGGACAATATCGTCGAGCTGATCGAGGAGCATGGCGGCGATTTCGCCGATCAGGTGGTCCGCGCCGTGGCCCGGCGGCTGAACCGCCATCTGCGGCGGGGCGACACGCTCTGCCGCCATCGCTCGCGAAGTTTTGCCGTTCTGGTGGAGGGGATGACCCTTCCGGACGACGCGGAACTGGTCGCCAACAAACTGCTGACCCGCTTCGAGGCCCCGTTCGAAATCGAAGGCCAACCGATCCAGGTCCGGGCCAGCATCGGTATCGTCCACATTCTCCCTAGCCACGGCGATCTGCCGGCCATGCTCGAGGCGGCGGAGCGCGCCGTCCAGCAGGCGAGCCTCGCCGGCGGTCGCCGCCACGAATTCGGCTCCTTCGCCGCCTGATTTTTCCGTCCGTTGGTTTTGGCGGCCGGGAAAGCCAGGGCATGAGCCCGGCGCCAGGCCGTCAGGTCATCGGTATTGCCGATCGTCCGAACGAACAAGCCCTCCCGGCGGGCCAAGCGCTGGTTCAGCCCTAACGAGCGCCAAAACTCCCCTGTTCCCGTGCTGATGGGGGCGATTTTCATCAGCGGCGCGCTGGTCGAGGCGCTGATGGCGGGGGCGCTCGCCAGACAAGCGGAGCTCAACACCTGCCGATTGCTGCACCCCCACAGACCTGCCGGCTCGACTAAAGTGATTTGGGATCTTTCATCCACGGTCGTCCGGAGACGGATCGCCCGTGTGGGCGGTGAAGCCGTAGAGATAGAGCGATTCGTCCTTCATGACCGAGGGTGCGTGATGGAGCAGCTCGAACCGCGGGTCGTTTGTCGGGGCGCTCAGAAGAAAGAGGGTTTCGCTCAGATCGAGATGGGGTTCCGCGATCGATGCGACCTCGCCGGCGGACAGGCCGCGGGATCGGGTCTGCCAGGCCGTGCTCCAGGTGACGTAGGAACCGAACCTCTCATATTCGGGCAGCCATAGGGTCTTGTCGCCCAGGTGAGGGAGCACCGTGGCTGTTTGCGAGGCCCGGTAGCCGATGATCGGCCTCGACCCGTGGCCACTTTCGCCAAGATGGCGGGCCATGTCGCTGGATCCGGAAAACGGATGAATGATCTCCCGCCCGACCGAGAGGGCGGCGAGTGCGATGGAGATGGCGAGGCTCACCGCCAGGAAGGCGGCGGAGCCGCGGGCGAGCCAGCTTCCACCGAGATTGATCGGACCGATCCGTATCGCCCGCCCGTCTTCCCCCAACTGACGGGAGATCCACAGCGATGCGATCAACGCCAGCAGTAAATGGCCATGGACGCGCGGCGTTCCTGTCCTGACGACAGCGACCAGATAAACGATCCCGCCGAGAACCGCGGCGAACAGGACGAATGCGCGAAGAGAAACGACGATCCGCAAGCTGAAGAGCGCCCAGGCGGTGCCGGCGACGAGGCAGAGCACAACCAGCGCCGCCAGGCGGGGAAGGCGGTCGTCGATCCCCCGGATGGTGTCGGCGATGCCTGGTGCGAGCGCGTCACCGAACGCGTGGACAATGTTGGCGAGCATAAGATCGGGTACATCGTCGCCACCCGTCGCACCGGTCGACACGACGTCCTCGGCCGGCAGGATCTGGAGAAACGCGGCTATACCGCCGATCAAGGCGACCGAGAGCGCGAGCGCGGCAGGCCGGAGGTTTTTTCGTTGAGTGGTCTCGGTCAAGAAGCTCAGGCCTAGCCCGAAGGCGAACAACAGACCAAAGACGCTCGCCTGGGCGAGCAGCCCCAACAAGAGGCCGTAAATCAGCGGCCGCTCGAGCCGTTTCTCGTAAAAGGCCAGGGCCGCGAACAGCAAAAACATGCCGAGCGCGTAGTTTCGGGCGATGACGGCGTACTCATAGAGCAAGAAGTAGGATAAGGCGGCGCCCGCCCGCATCCAGAACGGCAAGGGAGCCCGCCAGAGGAGCAGCGCCGCGGCGCCGGCAGCGAATAGGAAATTTAGAAGCCGCTGGCTCCAAAAAGGCATCTCCGCCCAGACGAGAGGCATGTTGAGGAGGTGCCAGAGAGCGGGCGAACCCTCGTAGCGGGTCTGATGCGAAACCAGTTGCCACAAGCCCACATCCCGGGCGATCAGCCACGCCTGAGCTTCGTCGCGCCAGGGCTCATGGGTGATGCAGGCGACACCCGCGAGGACGACGAACAGGATGAAGGTAGCGCCTGTAGGGCCGACACCCGCCCGCGATTCAGGGGGCGCGATAAGTGTCGTCGATTGCAGGGAGCCGATCACAATGACGCTTTCCCGTGGGTTCAACTACCTACGGTTGTTTTTCGTCGATCGGCCGGATGGCAGCAATCCGTTCTTCCGCGGATCAAACCTGGTTCGACCGCAAAGCACAGCGGAAGACGCTTTTGCCGCGCCCTCCCGCGATCAGGAAACCTCTGTGAGCCCGTTGGCCCCGGACCGGCGGGAATCGAGCCTACCCAATCCCGCACCCAAGCGTCAGCTCCGTCAGTTGGTCAGCTCATTCCAGGCATCGGCCATCGCCGTCGTGGTCGCCTCATAGGCTTCGCCTACCTCGGTTTTGACCGTCTCATAAGCATCGGCACTGGATTGCTCCAAGGCTTCGAGATTGGTCGCCAGACGATCGCGCAGCGCTTGCAGGTCATCCTTACGTTCTGACCAACTCGCTGCCGCGTTGTCGGACGCCTCCGCCAGTCGCTGCTCCATGGTCTCCAACTGACGGTCCAGGCTGGCGAGCAAATCCTCGCCCGCGGCGAGCGCCTTTTCTTTCTGCTCGTAGCTGAAGCTTTTGAATGCCTGCCACGACTCCTGCACGTCCTGGCTCAATTGCCATTCCTCCTCTGCCGTTTCCGCGGCCTTGGGCTGAGTTGGCAAGATCAGGGAGATCAGGAGAAACGAGGTGGCGACGAAAGCCAGTTTTTTGAAACGGAGGTGGGACATCAGCTCACTCCTCGGGTTGGAGATTTCTCGACGGTCGGATGAGGGATGGGCCCGGCCTTAACCAATCTGGAAATGCCCGAAACGGCCGCAGGTCCATCGCCTTTCGATCTCACACGAAAACGAACCGCCGTCTGATAACCGTAAGGCAGACCGGCATCCGAATTGCTGACGAACGAAGGACCCAAAGGCGCGCCGAGCGTGCCAACTCATTAACGGCACGATCAGTTGGACCAGGATTTTCTGTATCAGAGGAAGATAACGCCGCCGGGCGGGGCGGGTTCCGAGAAGCGCGTTGGTGATCAAAAGAGTTCAACGCTTATGGGTTGACCGAGTGCGTCCCAATTTAGCTTTGTTCCGAGTGAACGAGGATCTTGAGCACAGGGAAGGGCCGCGTAACGCCCGGCCATTTCTTACCGTCAGACCGCGTGATTGTAAGGCTTCGCCGTCTGGGGGCCGGCCATCGCCGACCGGAAGCCCCTTCACGAGACCAAAGGCTCAGAAAGCGTCGTCGAAACCGACCAGCTGGTCCAGGTCGAGATCGTTGCCGTCGAAGCCGGCATAGCTCTCGAACTCGTCGTCTTCCTCCGGGCCCTCCCAGTCGTCGAGAAGCGTTTCAGCCTCGAACAGATCGCCGGCGTCCACGGTTTCGTCGTCTTCCTCTTGAGCGCGGTCGACGCCGTCGATCAATGTCAGGTCGGCATCGCCATCGTCGAAGGCGTCGAAATCGAGCACGTCGATGGCGCCGTCCGGCGATGCGAACGGATCGCCGATCGGCGCGCCGAGATCGTCAGCCTCGGCGAGGCTGAAGTCGGCCCTCAGGCCGTTGGGGTGAACAGATCGGGTCATGGCCTTCACTCACGGAACTGCGTTCGATCGCGAGCGATGCTAGGGCAGAGGTGATTGGCAAGAGGTTAACGGCCGCGTCTTGGAGTATGACATAGGTGCGGACTACAGATTGGGCCCTCTGAAGCCGCTGGCGAGGAGAAAGGTCTCGGAGGAATCGCTACGGGTCGCCGGCGGCCGGATGAAGGCGGTCGTCTTAAAACTCTCCAACGCCCGGGTGCGAACCGCGCTCTCTGCCCCCTTGACCAGCTTGACCAGCGCCCGCCCCCCTGGCTCGAGCCACGTCTCACAGAGATCGAAAACCAGGAGAGAAAGCTCTTCGCTTTTCAGCCGGTCGACCAGCTTCTGGCCGGTGGCTGCGGGCGCCATGTCGCTCAAGATGAGGCTTGCCCGTCCGCCCAAGACCCGGGTGATCGATTGTTGAGTATCGCTTTCGCGTACGTCCCCCTGGATCAGATGGGCCCGCTCGACCGGATCGACGGGTACGAGGTCGACGGCGACGATCCGGCAGCCTTTGCGGGAGGCCACCTGGGTCCAGCTGCCGGGCGCGGCGCCAAGATCGAGGACCAGGGCGCCACGTTTCAAGAGCTGGTGTTTGCGGTCGATTTCCAAGAGCTTGTAGGCGGATCGGGCGCGGAAGCCCTCGGCCCTTGCCCGGTGGACGTAAGGGTCGTTTAGCTGGCGCTCGAGCCAGCGGGTGGATTGAAGCGGCCGGCCCCGGGCTGAACGCACCCGGTTTTTCTTGGGCCGCTGGCCACCGCCTCCTGCCGTGCGGGGCAAATTGGGAAACCTCCGATTGCGCGCGTCGAGCTCAAGTAGCGCCGCGCTGATGGCCCGACCAAGCCGTCGAGGGACCGGTGTCAGCCCTTAGTGATGGCGCCGCCGCAATTCGCGCTCGAGGCTGTGGCCCGTCAGCTCCGCCAAGATCCCCTCGCGGATACCCCGGTCGGCGACCCGAAGGCGTTTGGCGGGCCAGTGCCGCTGAACGCCCTCGAAAATGGCGCAGCCGGCGACGACCAAATCCGCGCGGTCTCGGCCGATGCAAGGATGAGCACGGCGGGCCTCGTGACCCATCGAGCGGATCATGGCGCTTGCACGGCGCATCTGGTCCTCGTCCAGCCAGACACCATCGACCTGGCGCCGGTCGTAACGCCGGAGCCCCAAATGCATGGCCGCCAGTGTCGTCACGGTACCGGAACAGCCGATGACCGTCAGCTTATCGTCGCCCCGATAGCGCTGGACCATTCGCTCGAAATCGGGATGGGACGCGAGAGCGGCAGCAGTGCTTTCGACCATCGCCTGGTAGCGATCCTCGCTTGGATCGGCGCCCATGCGCTCGGACAGCTCGACCACGCCCCGGGGCACGGAAAGAGATAAGATTTCCGGCTTGGTGCCGCTCAGGTCCGCCAACACCACTTCCGTGCTGCCGCCGCCAATGTCGACGAGCATGATCTGTCGCGTCGGTTCGGCGATAAGCGGCAGGCATCCCAGAAGGGCTAGGGCCGCCTCATCCTCGTGATCGAGCACCTCGAGATCGATGCCGATGGCGCTTCGAACCCGCTCGATGAACCGGTCACTGTTGCGCGCACTGCGGCAGGCCTCGGTCGCCACACAACGTGCCAATCGGACGCGATGGCGAGCCATGATATGGGCGCAGACCCGGAGCGCCTGCATGGTTCGGCGGATCGCCGTTTCGGTCAGTTCACCGGCGTGCCCGACGCCTTCGCCCAGGCGAACGATGCGCGAGAAACGATCGACGATGCGCAATTCGCCGGCGATTTCTTGGGCAACTAGGAGACGACAATTGTTGGTTCCCAGATCAAGCGCAGCGATACAATCGGCGACGGGCCGATGTCGTGGCAGTTTTTGACCTTCTGTTTCGATGCGCCCGTACATGGGTTTGAAGTTATGGAGTTTAGGCGATGTGCGCAAAGGCTTTTCTGCCGCGCCTTGTCACCGGGCCAGCCAGATGCGATAGCCCGGGAAGCGTCCTTAGAGCCGTACTGGATTGACCGCTTCATGACCGAGCCCGTCATCGCCCAAAAGGGCCCCTACGTTGTCAAGGTGTTGGAAGGAAAGACTTACTTCTGGTGCGCCTGCGGCCGCAGCAGCAGCCAGCCCTTCTGCGATGGGTCGCACCAGGGCACCGGGCTGGAGCCGGTCAAGTACACGGCCGATGATAATGGAAAAGTTTTCTTCTGTGGCTGTAAGGCAACGGCGGGCGAGCCGTTTTGCGACGGCACGCATAACAGTCTGTAGGGATGGCTCCGGCGGTGTGGCTTCGTTCTTGTCTGATCATGGGTTCGGTGGTCCTGGCGGCGGGATGCGCGGCCGATATGAACCTAGAGCCTCTGACCTGCCCGCGGGTGGCGGCGATCTACGGCGTTGATACGCTCAACTACGGAGCCAGTGGCGGTGAAAGCCAAACCTACAGCCATCGGGTTCGTCTTGAACCGGTTCGGGCGGTGTGCGCCGAGGAGCGAAGTGAAGTCGTTGTCACGACCGATCTACTGGTCACCATCGAACCCGGCAGCGGCCAGGTCGGCGACACCGTCGAGGTGACCTATTTCGCGGCGGCCGTCGATGCCGAGGGCGGGGTTCTCGACAAGTCCACCTTCACCTCGTCGGTGCCGGTGGGGCCCGGCGCCGGCTCGCGGGAGCAGCTGGTCCATCGCATCAGCCGAACCGGCGCCGAGGGCACGCCGACCATCCAGATCCTGTTGGGTCTGGAGCCGGACCAGGCCGCGCTTCGCACGCTCAGAAGCCTGAGGCCGCCCGAAAGCTAGCTTTCCTCGACGATGCGGAAGGCGGCGACGTCGACCAGGCCCCGGTCGGTCAGCTTGAGATGAGGAATGACCGGTAGCGGCAGGAAAGCGAGCTGCATGAACGGCTCTTCCAGCACGCAGCCGAGATCCCGCGCGGCCCGCTTTAGTCCGTTCAACTGATGGATGACCTCGGACGCGGGGCGGTCGCTGATGAGGCCCGCGATCGGCAGGGGCAGTTGTGCCAGAACCTTTCCGTCCTGGACCGCTACCAGGCCGCCTTCCATGGCGATCAGCGCGTTGATCGCAGCGGCCATATCCTCGTCCGCAGCACCAACGACCGTTAGATTGTGGCAGTCATGGCCGACCGAGGTGGCGAGCGCGCCGGCCATCGGACCGAAACCCCGGACGAAGCCAAGTCCGACAGATCCGCCTTTGCCGTGGCGCTCGACCACGGCCAGTTTGTGAATGCCGGCGCTCGGATCCGCCCTTTGCACGCCGTTTTCAGACGGCAGCGCCAGGCTCAGCCGGTCGGTGAACAGGGACAAGGGACGGACACCGATAACCGGCCTTGGGCCCTGTTTCGCTTCGACCGCGAGCCGTTCGGTCGATATCGGCGACAATCGGACCGAGCGCCTGCCCGCTTCGGTCTCGCTTGACCTTGAACCCTGGTCGGCGCGGTCATCGAAACGTTTGCCGGCGACCACGACTTCGGCGACCCGAACCGCCTCCAGATCGTCGATCAACAGGATATCAGCCCGCCGTCCGGGGCCGATCAGGCCCCGATCCGTGAGCCCGAACGTTTGCGCCGCCGCCAGGGTCGCGCTCCGATAGGCGGCGATTGCGGGAACCCCGGCGCGGATCGCCAGCCTGACGCAGTGATCGATATGTCCTTCCGCTTCGATCTCGGCCGGATTGCGGTCATCGGTGCAGAACGCGATCGACGGCCAGGTCGCCTCGGTAAGGAGCGGCGCCAGCGTCGAAACATTCTTGGCGACGCTGCCCTCGCGCATTAGGATCACGGCGCCTTTGCCGAGCTTCTCCAGCGCTTCCTCCCGCAACGTCGCCTCATGGTCGGTGCGGATGCCGCAGGCCAGATAGGCGTCCAGATCCGCGCCCGTCACCAGCGGACAGTGACCGTCGATGTGGCGCTCGCCGAAGCCGGCCAGTTTGGCCAGCACGAGCGGATCCTTGGCCAAAACGCCCGGAAAATTCATCATCTCGGCGAGGCCGATGACTGATGGATGGTCGGCCAGTGCCAACAGATCCTCGAGCTCCAGCCGGGCGCCAGCCGTTTCCAGATGGGTTGCCGGCACACAGGAGCTCAGATTGACCTTGAGCGATAGGTGGAGGTGCTGCGACGCGTCGAGAAAGTAGCGAATGCCATCGGCGCCGAGCACGTTGGCGATCTCGTGGGGATCGCAGATCGCGGTCGTGGTGCCTCTCGGCACCACCAGCCGCTCGAAGGCGCTGGGCACAACCATCGAGCTTTCGAGATGGAGGTGCGTGTCGATAAAGCCCGGCGCCGCAATTTTTTCGCCAGCATCGATGACCTCGCGACCTTCGAGGTCCGAGCGCACGGCAACGATGGTATCGCCCGTCACCGCCACGTCGGTCGGCAGATCGATCTGGCCCGTGGCGGTGTTCAGGACCCGGGCGTTCCGGACAACCAGATCGGCGGGCTCGCGCCCCAGCGCCTGATCGATCCGCCGTTCAAGCTCCTGAATATCGACCATGGCTCTCTCCCTTGCCGTGATTGATCAGCATAACGCCCGATCGCCGTCTTGACTTCCACGGGCATGGCCGAAGATTTTTGTCAGCGATCGATGGAGTTTCCTTGGTGAAGAAGGCGCGGGTCAGCGACGTCATCGACAGACAAACCTTTCGCCGGCACCTGGTGCGGAGCGATGTTCCGGGCTTTGTGTTTTTTGGCTGCCATCTGGCAAGCCTCGGCGTCACCGGCTGGCTGGTGAGCCTGAGCCTTAACACCTGGTGGCTGCCGCTCGCCTGGTTCCTCCACGGCACCGTGCTGGTGCACTTGTTCGCGCCGCTCCACGAGGCGACCCACTACACCGCCTTTCGCACCAAGTGGCTGAACGACACCGTCGCCTGGTTCTGCGGGCTGGTGATCATCCTCTCGCCAACTTTTTTCCGCTACGAGCACAAAGCCCATCACGTCCACACCCAGCACGACGAGAACGATCCGGAGATCATTCGTCTTCCCAAGACCCTTCGGGGCTATCTCTGGTACCTGTCGACCATTCCCTACTGGACGCTCCTGGTCCACGGCATGGTCGACCACGCCCGGGGCAAGTTCAGCGAAACCGACAAGGGTTTTCTGGACGAGGCCAGACGGCGCGAAGTGATGCACCGCGCCCGACTGATGTGGCTTTTCTATCTGTTGGTCGCACTTGTCTCATTCGTCACCGGCAGTTGGGCCGCGCTCACCCACTGGCTGATCCCAAGGCTGATCGGCGAGCCCTGGATGCGGGTGATCCGCATGGCCGAGCATGTCGGCCTGCCGCTGGTCCCCAATTTTCTCGAGAATACGCGCACCACCAAGGTCATGTGGCCGCTACGCGTACTCAATTGGAACATGGCTTTTCACACGGCGCATCACTTCGCGCCTGGCGTGCCTTTTCATCGGCTTCCCCAATTCCACGCCGCGATCGAGCCCCACATCGCCCACATCGGCGAGAACTACGTCGAAGTCCACGGCGATCTGGTTCGGAAGATCGTCGAGGACCGGCAGCCGGCAACGACGGGGGCTGACTAGCGCGTACCGCCCGTCAACTGACCTGAAGCTTGCATCGCTTCCAGGTTTCTTCCTCGGCGTCGGGTGGGCTCAGCACCATGGTCTGGTCGTTCAGCTGCCGCATCTGGACCTCGGACCCGGCGCCCGGATCGCCCTCCGGCACCTTGTAGCGAAAGGCGTGGCGGGTGTAGTGGCCGGTAGTGTTGGTGCCGCTCGGCGTGACTATCGCGTCACCTTTGATGGTCAAGTTCCGCCCGTCGGCGGGAAAGCACCAATCGCCGTCGATCTGGTCGGCCAAGGCCGGCCCGGCGAGCAGGGTCAGCGCTAGCCCCACCACGACCACGCCGTTTCGCACGGCCATAAAGCGTCCTCCTGGTTCGTCGATCAGACATTTTCAAAAGATTGGGGATTCCGAGCGTACTACGCAGCAACGAGAACGTCTCAACATGTGGGCGTTTGAAAGTGAGACTTGCCCGCTATTCGCAGATGTAGTAACGTACCTACATTAGTGTCAGCCGGAAGTTTCAATGACCGTCACAACCATGTCGAGCCGGGAGTTTAATCAGGACGCGAGCGGCGCCAAGAAGGCGGCCGAGAAAGGGCCTGTGATCATCACTGACCGGGGCAAGCCCGCCCATGTGCTCCTCACCATTGAGACCTACAGAAAGCTCACCGGCCAGACGAAAAACATCGCCGATCTACTGGCCTATCCCGGCGTCGAGGATGCCGAGTTCGATCCGCCGCGGTTGAATAAACTGACGAAGGTTGCCGATCTCGATTGATGTTCTTGCTGGACACCAACGTCGTCTCGGAGCTGCGCAAGGTCCGGGCCGGCAGGGCCGATCCAAACGTCGCGGCCTGGTCGTCCGGGGTATCGACCGATGATCTATTCATTTCGGCGATCACGCTTCTGGAGCTGGAGATCGGCGCGCTCTCAGTTGAGCGGCGAGATCCAATTCAAGGCGGCCTGCTCAAGACCTGGATCGAAAGAAGTGTCATTGCGGCTTTTGCAAACCGCATCTTGCCCGTGGATGTGGCGGTGGTGCGGCGTTGTGCGCCGCTCCATGTCCCCGATCGGCGAAGCGACCGCGATGCTTTGATCGCGGCGACGGCCCTGGTCTTGGGCATGACCGTCGTGACCCGTAATGTCAGCGACTTCGCGCCGACCGGCGTGGCGATGTCGAACCCCTGGGATTCGTCCGCCGACTAACCTCAGCCCGCGACCTCAATCCCCGCCTCGGCAAGACATGCCGTCAGATGCTCGTAGCCCTTGCGTGAGTATTCCAGGGGGGTGGCCTTGGCCGGATCCTGTTCCGCCTCGACCACGATCCAGCCCGCGTAGCAAATGTCTTTCAGGACCTTGATGAACGACAAAAAATCGATTGAGCCGTCGCCGGGCACGGTGAACACGCCCTCCAGCACGCCCTTGAGAAACGACCAGTCCTGGTCCTGAAGTTTTTCGAGTTTTTCGGCGCGGATATCCTTGGTGTGGACATGGTTGATTCGGGAGCCCCAGCGCCGGGTCGTCTCATCGACGTCGCCGCCGGCGAAGGTCAGGTGGCCGGTGTCGAGCAGGAGACCGACCGAGTTGTCGGTGTAGCTCATCAGCCAGTCGATCTCATGTTCCTTCTCGACCAGCGTTCCCATGTGATGATGAAAGCTCATGGGGCACTGTTCGGTCAGGAGGAATTCGGCGAATTTGGTCAGCTTCTCGCCGTAGCGCTTGAACTGGTCCTCGCTCATGGTGGGCCGCATCGAGACGGGCGTGTCCGTCCGTCCCTGCACCGTGCCGGTGGTCTCGGCGTAGATCATCACCGGGCAGCCCAGCTCCTGATAGAGGCGAAGCTGGTCCTTGATCCGCGTTTTTTCGTCCTCGATATCGAGATCGCGCAAGAGACCGGAAAACCAGCCCGAAACCAGAGCGAGGTCATGCTCTTTCAGAAGCGGGCCCAGGATTTTCGGATCGAGCGGGAACTTGCCGCCCTTCTCGACGCCTGAAAAACCTGCCTCGCGAGCTTCTTCCAGGCAGGTTTCGAGCGTCGTGTCGCCGCCCAGCTCCGGCAGGTCGTCATTGCTCCAGGCGATCGGTGCCACGCCCAAACGCACGGTCATTTTCGTCGGTCTCCGAGGCGAGGGTTGTCAGACGCCGATCCGCTGCCTTCCTTTACCTTGGTTATGTTCAGCGAGGGCTTTTTGCACCTCCTCGCGGGCGCTCACCGCCGGCACGCCGGTCTCCCACCAGCTATTGTTGCCCTCGGTCCAATCCCGCGCCTGGACCTGCACATGGATCACGACCGTGCGCTCGGCATCCTTGGCCTGGCGAAACGCGTCGTCGAACTCGCCCATGGAACCGACGGAAATACCGATGGCGCCCATGGCCTCGGCGTGCTTGGCGAAATCCACCCGCTCGAGCCGTTCGATCCGGCAATCCTCGATCTGATTGTTGAAGCTGGGAATACCCTTGTTGCGCTGCAGCCGGTCGATCACGGCGAAGCCGCCATTGTCGCAGACGATGACGATCATCTTGTGGCCGGTCAGCACGCTCGAATAGATGTCCGAGTTCAGCATCATGTAGGAGCCGTCGCCGACCATGACGATGACGTCCCGGGTGGCGTCGGCCATGGCCGCGCCCCAGCCGGCGGCGACCTCGTAGCCCATGCAGGAAAAGCCGAACTCGCAGTCGAAGGTATCGGTGGCCCGGGCCCGCCAGTTCATGCAGAGCTCGCCGGGCAGGCCGCCGGCGGCCGTCAGCGCCAGATCCCGGTCATCGGCGAGCCGGTTCACGGCCCCAACCACCTGGGCGTAGGTGGGGACCTCGGCATTGGTCGGGCCGGAGCGCTGGTCGATGAACGCGCTCCAAGCGGCATAGTCTTTTGTTGCTTGCTCGGTCCAGCTCTTGGACCCGGCATAGTCGCCGAGCGCCGCGCTCAGATCCTCGAGCCCTTCCAGGGCGTCGCCGACCACGGCCGTCGCCTTGTGCTTGTGGGCGTCGAAGCGGGCCGCATTGAGGCAGACGAACTTGGCATTGTCGGCGAACAGCGACCAGGAGCCGGTGGTGAAGTCCTGAAGGCGCGTGCCGACGGCGAGGATAACGTCCGCTTCGGCCGCCAGATCGTTGGCGCTGGTGGCACCCAGAATGCCGACCGGTCCCGCATTGAGCGGATGGTCATGAATCATCACGGTGCGGCCGGCAATCGTCTCCGTAACGGGCATGTTGTGGCGTTCGGCGAACGACAAAAGCTCGGCCTCGGCGCCGGAATAGCGAACGCCGCCACCGGCGATGATCAGGGGCTTGGTGGCGCTTTTCAAGACATCGGCCGCCGCCTTGACTTGGGCCAGATCGGGCCGGGGGCGGGGGATGCGGTGGAGCGTGGTCTCGAAAAACCGTATCGGGTAATCGAACGTCTCGCCCTGGGCATCCTGGCAAAGACCTAGGAATACGGGCCCGCAGTCGGCCGGATCCAACAGCGGCGCCACCGCCTGAGGCAAGGACTGGATGATCTGCTCGGGCCGCGTGATCCGATCCCAATAACGGCTCACCGGCTTGAACGCGTCGTTCACGCTGATGCTGGGATTGCCGAAATGCTCCACCTGCTGGAGCACCGGGTCTGGCAGGCGGCTCGCGAACACATCGCCCGAGAGCAGGAGGACCGGCAGGCGGTTGGTGTGGGCGACGCCCGCGGCCGTGATCATGTTGGTGGCGCCCGGGCCGATCGAGCTCGTCGCGACCATGATCTGCCGGCGTTTTTTCGCCTTGGCGAAGCCGATCGCCGCCAGCGCCATCGACTGCTCGTTCTGGCCGCGCCAGGTCGGAAACTCGTCCTTGACCGCTTCCAGGGCCTCGGACAGGCAGGTGACGTTGCCATGGCCGAAAATGCCGAAACAGCCGGCGAACAGCGGCACCTCCTTGCCGTCGATATGGGTGCGCTGGGCCATCAGATAGCGGACCAGGGCCTGCGCCATCGTGAGCCTGACCGTTTGCATCGCCTGTCTCCCTTGCGGCCCGCATCGGACCGGTCTCTTCATTGCCACTTGCCTACCGGGTTTTGGCTGTATTGTCTTACCCGCCGATGGGCAAGGCAAGGGTGGGGAGGCGCGATGGAGCGGCTCAATGTCGGCTTGATCGGCAGCGGCTTCATGGGCCGCAGCCATGCGCTTGCTTTGCGCATGGCGCCGGCGACCTTTCCGCTGGCGCTGTCGCCGAACCTCGAGATCCTCGCGGATATCACCACGGATCAGGCGAACCAGGCGGCTGCCCGTTTCGGCTTTCGCCGGTCGACGGATGATTGGCTCGAGTTGGTCACCGATCCGCTTGTCGATCTGGTCGACATCACCGCGCCGAACCATCTGCACGAGGCCATGGCGCTGGCGGCGATTGAAGCGGGCAAGATTGTCTATTGCGAGAAGCCGCTGGCGCCGAACGCCGAGGTTTCGCGTCGCTTGACCGAGGCGGCGGAAGCCCGCGGCACGAAAACGCAAGTGGGCTTCAACTATCTCAAGAACCCGGTGGTTAAGCTCGCCAAGGACATGATCGATGGAGGGGAGCTGGGGGAGATCACCGGCTTTCGGGGCATCCACGCCGAGGACTATATGAGCGACCCGGACCAGCCCTGGAGTTGGCGGCTGGATCCCAAAGGCGGCGGCGGGGTCACCGCTGATCTGGGCAGTCACATCATTTCGATGGCCCGGTTTCTGCTCGGATCGATCCAAAGCGTGTCGGCGAAAACCAGGACCGTGCACGCCTCCCGGCCCGTCTCCAGCGGGTCGACCGAGCGACGGCCGGTCGAGGTTGAAGATGAAGCGAAAGCGCTGCTGACCTTTTCTTCTGGGGTCTTGGGCTCGCTGGAGGCGAGTTGGGTCGCGACCGGCCGAACCATGTTTCTGGCCTTCGAGGTCTACGGCACCAAGGGCGCGCTGGCCTTCAATCAGGAACGGCTCAACGAACTTTCGTTCTATCCGGCAGGCCAGCCCGCCGGCCGCTCAGGTCCCGTGACCATCGTCGCCGGCCCGGAGCATGCGCACTACGCCGGTTTCTGCCCGGCGCCTGGCCACCAACTGGGGTTCAATGATCTGAAGACGATCGAAGTGCGCGAGATGGTCGACGCCCTGGCAACCGGCCAAAATCCATGGCCGGATTTCCGCGAGGCGTACGAGGTGCAGAAGGTGGTGGACGCCATCCTGGCGTCATCGCGCGAGCGAGCCTGGGTCGACCTAGGCTGGTACGCGCCTTGACTAACAATTTTGTGAGCGGCGATACATTGTTAACGTATTGCATGCACTATTTCACTCGTGAGTATCTCAAAGACCTGTGGGAGAGCGGCATGCAGGTTGCGATGGCATCGTTGGGTCGGTTGGTTGCATTGGGCGCGGTTGCGTTCGTCCTGACGATCTCAGGCATGGGGACGCCGAACGCGGCCCAGCCTTCGAAGGATGCGGCCAAATCCCATATTTCGGGGCTGGTCGACGCGGCCGTCCAGCTATTGGCGCGCGACGATCTGAGCGAGCGGGAAAAGGATCGCGAACTCGCCCGTCTCCTCGAGGTCGGTTTCGACGTCGATTACATCGCGCGGTTCGTGCTCGGACGGACCTATCGCGGGCTCGATGGCCATGAGCAAAAGCGCTATCGTGATGCATATACCCAGTATGTGCTGCAAATCTATGGCCGCTATCTGAAGATCTACGCGGTCGACGAGGTTGCGCTGACGGGCACCAGCAATGCCGGCAAGCGTGACGTGGTCGTCCACAGTCGGGTCAAACCGATCGGCGAGGCGCCGATCAACATCGATTGGCGCATTCGCGATCGTGGCGGCAGCCTACAGATCATCGACATCGCCATCGAGGGCATCAGTCAGGCGCTCACCCAGCGAAACGAGTTCTCGTCCGTCGTTTCGCGCCGGGGTATCGCTGGGCTTATCGACATCATGGAAAAGCGGGTTCGCGAGCAGACCTGACCATCAGGTCGGTTTGGATCATCTTTCCGCCGCATGCGTTGCCTCCTGGAACGCGAACAATTGTTTGCGCTCAGTAGAGGAGGTGACGAGGAGCCATGCTCCAACCAATCCAGTTCATTTTTCCTGTGATCGCCTTGGCGACGTTCCTGATGACGTCCGGTGTTGGGCCAGCTCTTGCGCAACAAAGGCCAACCGCGGAAGCGGCGAGGTCCCATGTCGCGACCTTGGCTAACGACGCGTTTGAGGTTTTGCGTGACGATAGCATCGGCACGGAACAGCGCGACGACGAGATTAGGCGCCTCGTTGATCGAGGCTTCGACATCGACCACATCGCGCGCTTCGTCCTCGGCAGCGAATATCGCCAGCTCGACGAACAACAGCTGAGCCGGTACCGGGATGCCTATCGGGCTTACGTCCTGGAAACCTACGGCCGATATCTGGAGGACTATGCCGTCGAGGAATTCGAGACCACCGGAACCACCGAAACCAGTGAGCGCGACAGGATCGTCGAAACCCGTGCCGTCCCCCGCAACGAGGCGCCCGTAGCGATTGATTGGCGGGTCCGCAATCGAGACGGCGAGCCCAAGATCATTGACATCGTCATCGAAGGGGTCAGCCAGGCGATCACTCAGCGCAATGAGTTTTCGTCAGTCATATCCCGCCGGGGAATAGACGGTCTGATCGATCTGCTGCAAGAGCGCTCGTCCGGCGCCACCTGAGCGATTTCCTCTATGGCCCTGCGCGCCGGCTCTGCTAGCTCTCGAGCCGAGTTTTGAGGGGGAAGCAATGGTGCGCACGGGCGGGCAGATACTGATCGACCAACTCGAAGTCGAAGGGGTCTCGCTGATCTTCGGCGTGCCGGGGGAGAGTTACCTGGCCGCGCTCGACGCGCTGTTCGATCACCCGACCATACGCTTCATCGTCTGTCGACAAGAAGGCGGTGCGGCCATGATGGCGGACGCTGCCGGCCGCCTCAGCGGCAGGCCGGGCGTCGCTTTCGTGACCCGCGGGCCTGGCGCCACCAATGCCAGCCCTGCGTTGCACATTGCGCGCCAGGACAGCGTGCCCCTTGTCCTGCTGATCGGCCAGGTCGGCCGCGACATGCGCGAGCGCGAAGCGTTCCAGGAGATCGACTACAAAGCCTTTTTCGGTGACGTTGCGAAGCTGGTCATCGAGGTCGACGATGCGCGCCGTCTCCCCGAGTTCGTCCATCGAGCCTTCGCCACGGCCACGGCCGGACGGCCAGGTCCGGTCGTGTTGGCCCTGCCCGAAGACATGCTGCGGGACCAGGTGGAATGCCCACCGGCGGCGGCCAGCGCGAGCATCGAAGCGTCACCCGATCCGGCCGCGATCACCCGGCTTGGTGACATGTTGGCGGCCGCGGAAAGACCTTTTGTCATCCTCGGCGGCGGCGGATGGCAAGCGGATGGCTACCAGGCGATGCGCAAATTCGCGGAAAACTGGCAGCTGCCCGTGGGCTGCAGCTTTCGCCGCCAGTCGCTGTTCGACAACGCCCACCCCTGCTATGCCGGCCATGTCGGCCTCGGCATCAATCCGAGCTTGCGATCCCGCATCGAGGGCGCCGATCTGGTCCTGGCACTCGGCACCCGCCTCTCGGAAGCGTCGACAGACGGCTACACGCTGATCTCGCAAACCCGAACCGACCAGGCACTTGTGCACGCGGTCGCCGATCCGCACGAAGTCGGGCGCGTCTACCAACCCAGCCTCGGTATCGTCAGTGGTGTCAATCGCCTGGCGGAAGCGCTCGCCAACCTGCCGGCGCCGGAGGCCATTCCCTGGCGGGCCCGGACTGAAGCCGCGCACCGGGACTACCGAGCCCATGTCGAACCGGTGCCCGCGCCCGGAGCTCTCAATCTGAGCGAGGTCCTGGCCCATATCCGTGAGCGGCTGCCGGCTGACGCGATCGTCTGCAACGGCGCTGGTAATTACGCCTCATGGGTCAACCGATTTTACATTTTTCGCCGGTTCATGACTCAGCTTGCGCCGACCAGCGGGTCCATGGGCTATGGTATGCCCGCCGCAGTCGCGGCTGCGCTTTGCCGTCCCCGCACACCGGTCCTCGCCTTCGCCGGCGACGGCTGTTTTCTGATGAATGGCCAGGAGCTGGCGACGGCGGTCCAGTACCAGACGAAGCTGATCATCCTCGTGGTCAATAACGGCATGTTCGGCACCATCCGGATGCATCAGGAACGGGCCTATCCGGGACGAACCAGCGGCACCGCGATCGCCAATCCGGATTTCGCCGCCCTGGCCCGGGCCTACGGTGCCCGGGGCGAACAGATCGAAACGACAGCGGCGTTCGGTCCGGCCTTGGAACGGGCGCTGGAAGCAGAGGGGCCCTCCCTGATCGAGCTCGTCATCGATCCCGATCAGATCATGCCCGGCAAGAGCCTGGCTGATCTGGCGAGACCATCGTGAGCGAGCTATTGCAGAGCGAGCCGGTTCGGCGGGTGCAGGCGGCGCTCGAGGCCGCCGGTTCGCCAGCCCGGGTGATCGTGTTGAACACCACCGCCCGTTCCGCTCAGGAGGCGGCCGACAGCCTCGGCGCGCCGCTTGGCCAGATCGTCAAATCCCTTCTGTTCGCAACCGACGAACATCTGATTCTAGCGCTCATCGCCGGTGACCGGCGATGCGACACCAAGGCGCTCCGAGAGGCGCTCCAATTGTCGAGCGAGCCCTCAAGGGCTGGGCCCGACAGGATCAAGGCAGAGACCGGCTTCACCATCGGCGGCGTGGCGCCCGTGGGCCATCGGACCCACCTGCCGGTGGTGCTCGACCAAAGCCTCGCTCGCTTCGATCGGCTGTTCGCCGCGGCCGGTCATCCCCACTGCGTGTTCGAGACCAGCTTCCAGGAACTTGTGCGATTGACCGGCGGCATCGTCAGCGGCTCGGTGCGCCACTGAGCGCGCCAAAAGGTGTCTCGTCTGGGTCGATTGACGCCTTCGGAACGCTTGGATAGAAGGGCGGCTCACTGGCGACGGAGCGGTGGCCGAGTGGCTGAAGGCGCTCCCCTGCTAAGGGAGTATACGGTTAATAGCCGTATCGAGGGTTCGAATCCCTCCCGCTCCGCCACTCTATCTATCTATGTGTTTGTTTTAACCACATTATTTTCTTGTATCCTCTGATTGTTCCCTCATTCGCTGCCCTAACCGACGGACATCGCGACGCTTCTAGCGCGACCATCCTGACCATCGCGAACAAAATGGCCGTCACCCATGTGAACCGGTGGCGCCGTCAAGATTGTTGGGGGATGTCGGCTTGGCAACAAATGATATCGCGACGGGGATTGTAGGGAGATCGGTCGTCATCGCCACAACGGCGCATTGATCCTGATCAAACCGATTTCGAAACGAAGACGACAAGATCGGTCCCAGGGGCAGGATCGATTGCGCCCGCCACCAGGGAGACCGGTCATCGTCGGGAACACAAAAGTCCATGGCGGTTTCTCGCTGATCGATGCGGCTGGCCTTGACCGGTTGCTGGCCCTGCTTCGGCGTGATGGCTACCAGACGATCGGCCCAACCGTCCGGGATGGCGCGATCGTCTATGACGAGGTGGAAGGCACCGCCGATTTACCGGTGGGTTGGTCCGACGAGCAGGACGGCGGACATTATCGGCTGAAGCGCCGCGACGACCGGGCCCTGTTCGGCTACGTCGTCGGCCCCCACGCCATCAAACGCTTCCTGCATCCGCCGGTGCAGCAGATGTGGAAGGCCTCGAAAGACGGTAACGGCTACCGGTTCGAGCAACCCCGACCGGCCGAACCCAGGCTCGCCTTCATCGGTGTCCGCCCTTGCGATATCCGCGCCATGGAGATCCAGGACCGCGTGTTTCAGGAGGGCGCCTATCAGGACGCCCATTATCAAGCGCGCCGAAAGGACGTGTTCATCCTGCCGGTCAATTGCGCCCAGGCGGCCGCCACCTGTTTTTGCAGCTCGATGGGATCCGGGCCGAAGGCCGAGCGGGGGTTCGATCTGGCAATTACCGAGCTCGATCCGGCCGGTGATCATCGTCTTCTCGTGGAGGTCGGCAGCGAGCGGGGACGTGCTTTCCTCGACCAGATGCCTTGTGAGAACGCAACGCCCGACGATGTCCAGACCGCCCAGGAGGTCAGCGACCGGACCGCGGCCAGCATGACCCGCCACAAACCGGCCGACCGGGTTCACGAACTCCTGCTTCGCAATCTGGATCATCCCCGCTGGGACGAGGTGGCCGAACGCTGTCTCAGTTGCGGCAACTGCACGATGGTCTGCCCCACCTGCTTCTGCACGCAGGTCGACGAGGGGACCCATTTCGACGATCAAGAGATCTCCCGGACCAGGCAATGGGCCTCCTGCTTCGGCCTCGATTTCGCTTACGTTCACGGCGGCAGCGTGCGGCATTCGGCCCGTTCCCGCTATCGCCAGTGGATGACCCACAAGCTCGCCACCTGGCATGACCAGTTCGGCGAGAGCGGTTGCGTCGGTTGCGGCCGCTGCGTCACCTGGTGCCCGGTGGGCATCGACATTACCGAAGAGGTGAAGGCGATCCAAGACAGTGAGGTGCGTTGAGCATGCAACAGCATGGGCTAGAGTGGATCATCGCCGAGCACGAGTTCTTCAGGGACCTGGACCCGTCCTTCTCGGAGTTGGTCAGCGGCTGCGCCAAGAATGTGCGCTTCGATGCCGGCAGCTATCTGTTCAACGAGGGTGACAAGGCGGCGGCGTTCTACCTGATCCGCCATGGCCGGGTGGGCCTGGAGATCAAGGCGCCTGGCCGGGTGCCGATGCGCTTCCTGACCGCCGGCGAAGGCGAGATCGTCGGCATCTCCTGGCTGGTTCCGCCCTATCGCTGGAGCTACGACGCCAAGGCGCTGGAGCTCGTTCGCGCGATCTCGCTGGACGCCGATTGCCTGAGAAAAAAGTGCGAGACGGACAATCATCTGGGCTACGAGCTGATGAAGCGGTTCGTGCCGGCGCTGGCCAAGCGCCTTCACACCACCCGCCTGCAGCTTCTCGATCTCTACGGCAAGCCGGCGTGACGCCATGACTTTTCCAGCCGTGGCGACACAGCGCTCGGAAACGCCCTTCGTCACCGATCCGATGATCCCAAGCTTCGCCAAGGTGATGGCCAGGCGGCAGGAATTGGACGACGTCTGGACCATCGAACTAGACGTCAACGATCCCCATCTCCTCGCGTTCGAACCTGGCCAATTCAACATGCTCTACGCCCCAGGTGTGGGCGAAGCCGCGATCAGCGTGAGCGGTGACGCGACCGAGCCCGCGACGTTGGTCCACACCATCCGGGATGTGGGCAGGGTTTCTCACGCGCTCGCCGCCGTGGAGCCTGGCGCGGTCATCGGTGTCCGGGGGCCGTTCGGTACCGCCTGGCCGGTGCAGGAGGCCGACGGCCATGACGTGCTGGTCATCGCCGGCGGCCTCGGCCTGGCGCCCCTCAGACCGGCAATCTACCATTTGCTGGCCAACAGGGAGCGTTACGGCCAAGTGGCGCTCTTGCACGGGGCCCGTGGCACCGGCGACATTCTCTACCCCGACGAGCTCGCCGGCTGGCGTCGCCAGCTCGATCTCCAAGTCGAAGTCACGGTCGATCATGCCGACACCGATTGGCGCGGTCACGTCGGCGTCGTCACCAACCTGATCCGCTACGCGGCGTTCGATCCCGCCGACACCGTGGCGCTCGTATGCGGCCCCGAGATCATGATGCGCTTCGTGGCCCAAGCGCTTCGCGAGACCGGCGTCGCCGAGGAGGCCATCCATCTTTCCATGGAACGGCATATGAAATGCGGCCTCGGCCATTGTGGTCGCTGCCAGTGGGGGCCTTACCTCATCTGCCGGGACGGGGCGGTCATGAGCTTCGATCGATTGCGCGATCTCTTGACGGTGAAGGAGCTCTGAGATCATGGCAAACCGCGCGAGACCGAAGCTGGCCGTCTGGAAGTTCGCCTCCTGCGACGGCTGCCAGCTCTCGCTTCTGGACTGCGAGGATGAGCTTCTGACGGTCGCCGGCGCCGTCGAGATCGCGGTGTTCCTGGAGGCAACCCGCGCCGAGCTCGAGGGGCCTTACGACATCTCCCTGGTCGAGGGGTCGATCACCACCGCCCATGACGCCGAACGCATTCAGGAAATCCGCCGCCAATCCAAGGTGCTAATCACCATCGGCGCCTGCGCCACCTCGGGCGGCATTCAGGCGTTGCGCAACTTTCGGGACGTGAAGGACTTCATCAATGTGGTCTACGCCCGGCCCGACTATATCGACACGCTCGCCACCTCGACGCCTATCGCCGAGCACGTGCCGGTCGATTTCGAGCTCAGGGGCTGCCCGATCGACAAAAGCCAGCTGCTCGAGCTGTTGGCCGCCTTTCTCGCCGAGCGCAAGCCGGCGATCGTCAACCATAGTGTCTGCATCGAGTGCAAGCAGCGGGGCAATGTCTGCGTGATGGTCGCTCACGGCACACCCTGTCTCGGCCCCGTGACCCATGCGGGCTGCGGCGCCCTCTGCCCGAGCATCGATCGCGGCTGCTACGGCTGCTTCGGACCGATGGAGAGCCCCAACACCGAGGCACTCCGACCCTGGCTCACAAAGCTCGGTGTCGACCAGCGGACGCTCCGCCATCTCTACGGCAGCTTCAACGTCAACGCCGAGCCATTCCGCCAGGAGAGCCAGCGCCATGACGGCTAAGACGATCAAGGTCAGCCAGCTCGCTCGGGTCGAGGGCGAAGGCGCGCTCAAAGTGACGATCCGCGACGGTGAGGTGAAGGAAGCAGAACTCAAAATCTATGAACCGCCCCGATTCTTCGAAGGCTTCATGCGGGGCCGCGCCTTCACCGAGGCCCCCGACATCACCGCCCGGATCTGCGGCATCTGCCCGGTCGCCTATCAGATGAGCGCCGTTCACGCCATGGAGGCCGCGATCGGCGCCAAGATCACCGGGCCGATCCGCGCGCTTCGCCGCCTGCTCTATTGCGGCGAGTGGATCGAGAGCCACGGGCTTCATGTCTACATGCTGCACGCGCCGGATTTCCTGGGCTATCCGAGCGCCATCGATCTGGCCAAGGACGAGCCCGATATCGTCAAGCGCGGCCTCGCCATGAAGAAGGCCGGCAACGAGATCGTGGCGACGGTCGGCGGCCGGGAGATCCACCCGGTCAACGTCAAGGTCGGCGGCTTCTATAAGGCACCTGCCAAGAAGACCTTAAAGGGCCTGGTCGATACGCTGGAGCGGGGCCGCGACGCCGCGATCGAAACCGTCCGCTGGGTCGCGGGCTTCGACTTTCCGAACGTGGAGCGTGACTACGAGTTCGTCTGCATCCGCCATCCGGACGAATATCCGTTCAACGAGGGGCGGATCGTCTCGAACCGCGGGCTCGACATCGACGCGAGCGCCTATCCGGATCACTTCGAAGAGATCCACATGCCGCAATCGACGGCCCTTCACAGCCGGATCAAGGGGCGGGGTCATTATTTCGCCGGCCCGATGGCCCGCTACAGCCTGAATTTCGACAAGCTGCCCGCTATCGCCCGGGATCTGGCAAGTGAGGTCGGTCTCGGACCCACCTGCAAAAATCCCTACCAAAGCATCATCGTCCGCAGCGTCGAGATCCTGTTCGCGTTCGACGAGGCGCTTCGCATCATTCGAGAGTACGAGGAGCCGGACGCGGCCTCGGTGCCCCTGGAGGCCAAGGCCGGAACCGGCCATGCCGCGACAGAGGCGCCGCGAGGCATGCTCTATCACCGCTATCGGCTGTCCGACGACGGCTCGATTGAGGAAGCGGTTATCATCCCGCCCACCTCTCAGAATCAGGCGACGATCGAAGAGGATCTCTGCACCTTCATTCCCCAGTGGCTGAACATGACCGACGAGGATCTCCGCTGGCGGTGCGAGCAGACCGTGCGCAACTATGACCCATGCATCTCATGCGCGACCCACTTCCTCCGGCTCGACCTGGATCGCGGTTGAACGGCATCGATGACCAGCGAGCCCGTCCTGATCATCGGCGTCGGCAACCCCGATCGGGGTGACGACGGCGCCGGTCGAAAGGTGATCGAGCTTCTGCGCGACAGGTTGGCGAGGACCCTTCCTCAAGACGGTCTTGAGCTGGCGGAGCACTCGGGCGAGACCACCTCGTTGGTGGAAGCGTTCGCCGGCCGGGAGTATGTGGCGATCATCGACGCGGCTTCGTCGGGTGACGCCTTGGGCACCTATCGACGCTTCGAGGCCGCTGACGGCCCCCTCCCTGCTGACCTCGGTGAAACGTCGTCCCATGGTTTCGGCGTCGCTCAGGCCATCGAGCTGGCGCGCGCGCTCGGCTCGCTGCCTGAGAGATGTCAAGTCTACGCGATCGAGGGCGCGATTTTCGACATGGGCGCCTCCCTATCACCGGCCGTGCTGCAGGCAGCCGAAGACGTGGCCGCCGACATCACCCGGCAAATCGATGCATGAAGCCTCGCTGATGACCGGATTGATCCGCCGGATCGAAAAGATCGCTGAACAGGAACGCGCGTCTCGCGTGACCAGGGTCAGGGTCTGGTGCGGTGCCCTCTCTCACATGTCGGCGGCCCATTGCGCCGAGCATTTTCGCGAGGCCGCGCGGGGAACGATCGCCGAGGGCGCGGCCCTCGACGTCACGGTTTCCGACGACATTACCGACCGGCGCGCCCAGGACGTGATGCTGGAAAGCGTCGATATCGAGAGTTGATACCGACGCTGAGCCTTCACTCCCCGATCAGCTGCGCGGTGCCCGGCCCAGCTTTTCCTCCAGCTCGAGCACGGACAAGGTCGTCTCAATCACCCGGTCCGAGGTCAGGCTGATGGATTCGATCCCGACTTTCACCAAGAACTCGGCGATCTCGGGATAATCGGACGGCGCCTGACCGCAGATACCGCAATGACGGCCATTGCGCTTGGCGCCTTCGACCGCGAGCCGCAACATCTCCAACACGCCCGGATCACGCTCGTCGAACTCGAAGGCCACCATCTCGGAATCGCGATCGACGCCGAGGACCAGTTGGGTCAGATCGTTCGAGCCGATCGAGAAACCGTCGAACAGTTCGGCGAACTGATCGACCAGGACGATATTGTTCGGGATCTCGCACATGACGTAAATCTCGAGACCGTCCTTGCCGCGCTCCAGCCCGTGGCTGGCCATCACGTCGATGACCCTCTTCGCCTCGTCGATCCGCCGGCAGAACGGGATCATGAGCTTCAGATTGGTGAGACCCATGGTCTCGCGCACCCGACGCATGGCCTGGCACTCGAGCGCGAAACCGGGCTCGTAGGCCGGATGGGCATAACGAGAAGCCCCACGGAAGCCGATCATCGGGTTGGCCTCCTCCGGCTCGAACCAGCGGCCGCCGATCAGCGCCGCGTATTCGTTGGTCTTGAAGTCCGACATGCGGACGATGACCGGTTTCGGATAGAAGGCCGCGGCGATCGTGCCCACCCCCTCGGCCAGGGTTTCGACGAAATAGGCCGTGGGCGAGCTGTGTCGCGCCACCAGCCTCTCGATCTCCTCACGGACGGCCGGGTCCTCGACCTTCTCGGGCTCGACCAGCGCCATGGGGTGAACCTTGATCGCCTCGCTGACGATGAATTCCATCCGCGCCAGACCAACACCGTCATTGGGCAGTTGGCTCGTTTGAAAAGCCAGGTCCGGGTTGCCGAGATTGACCATGATGTGGGTGGCGGGCCGCTTGATCTCGCTGAGGTCGGTGGTCGTCACCTCGAACGGCAACTCGCCCTCATAGACCCTGCCGGTGTCGCCTTCGGCGCAGCTCACGGTCACCCCCTGACCGTCTTTCAGCTTCTCGGTCGCATGCTCGGCACCGACGATCGCCGGGATTCCCAATTCGCGGGCGATGATCGCCGCGTGACAGGTCCGGCCGCCACGGTTGGTGACGATCGCGCCGGCGGTCTTCATCACGGGCTCCCAGTCGGGCGTCGTCGTGTCCGCGACCAAGACCTCGCCCGGCCGGAAGTCGCCCAGCTTATGCTGGTCCTTGATCACTCGCGCCTTGCCGGTGCCGATCTTGGTGCCGACCGCGCGGCCGCTCACGATCACCTCACCGCTGGCGCCCATGGTGTAGCTTTCCATGACCATCGCCGAGCGCTGGGAAATGACCGTTTCGGGTCGCGCCTGCACGATGTAGAGCTCGCCGTCCAGGCCGTCCTTCGCCCACTCGATGTCCATCGGCCGGAAGCTGCCTGCGGCCTTGCTGTAGTGGTCCTCGATCTGAATAGCCTGACCGGCCAGGGACAGGACGTCGTCGTCGCTGACGCAAAAACGCCGGCGGTCTGCCTTCGGCGTCGGGATGTTTTTCACCGGCTCGCGAGTGTGGCCAGTGGCGTAGACCATCTTCACCTGCTTGTCGCCCAAATGGCGGCGCAAAACGGCGCGAAAACCGTCCCGATAGGTCGGTTTGTGAACGTGGAACTCGTCCGGATCGACCGTCCCCTTGACCACATTCTCGCCGAGACCGTAGGCGCCGGTGATGAACACCGCGTCCCTGAAGCCGGTTTCGGTGTCGATCGAGAACATCACGCCGCTGCCGGCAAGATCGGAGCGGACCATCTTCATGACGCCCGCCGACAGCGCCACCTTGAAGTGGTCGAAGCCCTGGTCGGTTCGATAGGAAATCGCCCGATCGGTGAACAGGGACGCGTTGCAGCGGCGGACCGCGTCCAACAGGTTCGCTTCTCCGTGGACGTTAAGGAAGGTGTCGTGCTGACCGGCGAAACTCGCGGTGGGCAGATCCTCGGCTGTGGCGGAACTGCGGACGGCAACACTGAGGTCCTCGCCATACTCGTCCCGCAATTTGCGGTACGCTTCAAGGATTTCCGTTTCTGCTGTCTTCGGCAGCCTGGCGGCGTAGACGAGGTCCCGGGCGTGGGCGCCAACGGCTTGGAGCTTGCGCACATCGCTTTTATCAAGGTCGTCGAGCAGGCGGTGCAGTTCGTCCCAAGCATTTGCCGCCGTCAGGGCGTCGCGGAAGGCATCGGCGGTGATCGCGAAGCCGTTGGGGACCTTGAGCCCAAGTCCCGACAATTGCCGGTACATCTCACCGAGTGAGGCGTTCTTGCCGCCCACCGCAGGAACGTCGTCCAGTCCCAGTTCCCCAAACCAACGAATGTACGTCCCGGCCATGGTTGCCTCAGCTGTCGTTTGCTTCACGGCCAACCGATCAGATCAAAGCCCGCCATCGTTTGATGGATGTCAATTGAAGGAACTGATCGACGATATTTAATCCGCATCGTCGTCCGGCCCCAATCAAGTGGTAAGCCATGTCTTTCCCGTCTTTGAGCACGAAGAATTTCGATGCGGTACTTTTCGATCTGGACGGCGTTCTTACTGACAGCGCCGCGCTCCACGCGCAGTGCTGGAAGCAGCTGTTCGATGATTTCCTGCGGGCGCGGGATGGCGAGAGTTTTCAGGCCTTCGACGTTGATCAAGACTACCGCAACTTCGTCGATGGCAAGCCTAGGCACGAGGGTATCAAAAGCTTCCTGACAGCACGGGGTATCGATCTCCCCGAAGGCCGGATCGATGATCTTCCGACAGCGCCCACGGTCCACGGTCTCGCCCGGCGCAAGAACGATTTGTTCCTGGAGGCGCTTGAAAAGGATGGCGTGACCACCTTTCCGGCGGCACTGGATTTTCTGGGTAGGGTGCGCCGCGTCGGAATGAAGACGGCGCTGGTCTCATCCAGTCGCAATAGCCGAGCGATCGTCGAACAAGCTGGTCTGGATGGGATGTTTGACGCCTGGGTCGACGGTAACGACGTCGTGACCCACGTTCTCAGAGGCAAACCGGATCCGGACCTTTTCCTCAGGGCGGCGGCGGCACTCGACACCGAGCCACGCCGGGCCGTTGTGGTCGAGGACGCGATCTCCGGCGTCGAGGCCGGCGTTCGTGGCGGCTTCGGTTTGGTCATCGGGGTCGATCGTACCCACCACGCGAAAGCGCTCGCCGAAGCCGGCGCTCATCTGGTGGTTTCCGAACTGAACGAGGTTCCGGTGGTGGGCAGCGGGCGGCGTGACGTGGACACCCTTCCTCAAGGATTAAAGGCGCTGGGCGGCACCATTGATTGTGCGGCCGGCCGACGACTGGCTGTCTGCCTGGACTATGACGGCACGCTGACCCCGATCGTTGATCGGCCGGCGTTGGCGTTGCTCTCCGATCCCATGCGGGACACGCTGGAGCGGCTGGCTGAGGTCGCCACCGTGGCGATCGTCAGCGGCCGGGATCTTGCTGACCTGCGGCGCTTGGTGGCCTTGGACAAGCTCTACTACGCCGGTAGCCACGGCTTCGAGATCGGCGGACCGGGAAGCCAGCGGGCAGTAGCTGAACACGGCGCGGAATATTTTCCCGTGCTCGACGCCGCCGAGGTCGAACTCAAATCCCGCCTCGGGAGCATAGAAGGCGTTCTGATCGAACGAAAACGCCTGAGCCTTGCCGTCCACTATCGTTTGGTCGCAGACGCCGACAGGCCGCAGGTGAAGGCGATCACCGACAAGGTCGTGGATACCCATGCCGGACTGCGACGGACCCTCGGCAAAATGGTCTACGATCTGCAGCCGGACATCGACTGGCATAAGGGCAGGGCGGTGCGCAGTCTTCTCGAAACCCTCGGATTGGGCGGCGACGACGTTCTCACTCTCTATATCGGCGACGATATTACCGACGAGGATGCCTTTCGCGAACTGCAGGAAAACGGTCTGGGTATCGTCGTCAAAGGCGCGGTTCAGATGACCTGGGCGAGTTTCGTTCTCGCCGACACGGATGAGGTTGCCGCGTTTCTGCAGGCGCTCATTCGGCACCAGCGAAACAATTCTAACTAAAGCGAGCCGACCGAGATGAGCGAATGGTCCTTCGTGTTCGACGGCTTCGACCCCGAACAGGAGCGACTGCGTGAAGCACTCTGCGTGCTTGGCAATGGCTACATCGCGACCCGCGGCGCGGCACCGGAAAGCGCGGCGTCGGACTGGCATTATCCAGGCACCTATCTGGCGGGCGGCTATAACCGGCTGACCACCGAAATCGCCGGGCGGGTGATCGAGAACGAAGACCTTGTGAACCTGCCGAACTGGCTGCCGCTTGCGATCCGCATCGACGGCGCCGGCTGGTTCGATCTGCACAAGGTGGAAATCTTGGGTTACCGCCAGGAGCTAGACCTTCGGCATGGCATCCTTCATCGGTGGATCCATTGCCGGGACGCCAAGGGCCAGGAGACCCGGATCGATCAGAGGCGGCTGATGCACATGGCCAACCCTCACCTGGCGGCGATTGAAACCATGATTGAGGCCGTCAACTGGTCGGGACGGATCGAGATCCACTCGGGCCTCGACGGTCGGGTCGTCAATGCCGGTGTCGCGCGCTACGCGAGCCTGAGCAATAAGCATCTGGAGCCGCTCGGCACCCAGCGATTGGAGGATGACGTGATCGTTCTCTCGGCACGCACCAACCAGTCGATGATCGAGATCGCTGAAGCCGCGCGGACCCACGCACTCCTGAACGGCGAACGCATCGATGTGGGCCATCGCATCGAACATCGGCGGGATCATATTGCCGACACCTTCGCTCTCGACCTCAAGCTCGGCGATCGGCTGACGGTCGAAAAGATCGTCGCGATCCACACCTCCCGCGACCATGCGATCGCCAGCCCTAGCTTGGCAGCGGCGACATCGGCGCGACGGGCGCCCAGCTTCGCCGAGCTTTTGACCAGCCACGCCCACGCCTGGGCGGAGCTCTGGGGCCAGTTCGAGGTCGACATGACCTACAATGATCACGAGGAGCGCGACCTCGAGGGCCGCCGCATCCTCCGTCTTCATACCTTCCATCTCCTTCAGACCGCGTCGCCCCACGTGATCGACCTCGATGTCGGCATCCCAGCCCGAGGCCTCCATGGCGAGGCCTATCGCGGTCACATCTTCTGGGATGAGCTGTTCATCTTTCCTGTGATCAATCTCAGGATCCCGTCGATTACCTGCTCGCTGCTGAAGTACCGCTACCGGCGGCTGGACGAGGCGAAGGTCGCCGCCCGCGAAGCCGGGCTCGCCGGCGCCATGTACCCTTGGCAGAGCGGCAGCGACGGCCGCGAGGAAACCCAACAGCTCCACCTCAATCCCAAATCCGGCCGGTGGCTCCCCGATAACAGCCGGCTGCAGCGTCACGTCAATCTCGCGATCGCCTACAATATCTGGCAGTACTATCAGGCCACCTGGGATCTCGAGTTCATGGCCTATTATGGGGCTGAGATGCTGTTCGAGATCGCCCGCTTCGTTACCTCGTTGACCAACTACAATGATGGTCTCGAGCGCTACGAGATCAAAGGCGTCATGGGCCCGGATGAGTATCACGATGGCTATCCAGACGCGGAGCAGCCCGGTGTCGACAACAACGCCTACACCAATGTGATGGTGGCCTGGTGTCTCGGTCAGGCGCTGGCCATTATCGACCACTTGCCGCCGACCCGGCTCGATGAGCTTTGCCGCCGCATGGATCTCTCCCGCGCGGAGTTCGACCGATGGCACGAGATCAGCCGGCGGATGCGAGTGGTTTTCCATGACGACGGCATCATCAGCCAGTTTGAAGGCTACGAGGCGCTCGACGAATTCGATTGGGAAGGCTACCGGGCCAAACATGATGATATCCAGCGTTTGGACCGGATCCTCGAGGCCGAGGGTGACACCCCCAACCGCTACAAAGTGTCCAAACAGGCGGACGTGCTCATGCTGTTCTACCTGTTTTCGGCCGAGGAACTGGCTGCCCTTTTCGATCAGATGGGCTACGATTTCGATCCAGCGACGATCCCGGCCAACGTCGAGTACTACACCCAGCGGACCTCCCACGGCTCGACCCTCAGCCGGGTCGTTCACGGCTGGGTCCTTTACCGTTCGGATCGGGAACGCGCCTGGCAACTTCTCCGCGAAGCGCTCTACAGCGATGTCGCCGACACCCAGGGCGGCACGACCGCCGAGGGCGTGCATCTGGGCGCCATGGCCGGCACGGTCGACGCGGTCCTTCGGATCTTCACCGGCGTCGAAACCCGCGACGACGTCCTGTGGCTCAATCCCTTCCTGCCCGAGGATTTGAAGGAACTGCGCTTGCGTCTCCGCTACCGGGGCAATCAGCTTCGGCTGATCCTCCGTCAGGACGAGATCGATATCGCTGCCGACAAGTTTCCGGCGCTGACGGTCACCATTGGTTGTCGTGACCAGCTGTTCGAGTTGAAGCCAGGTTCGTCACAGAGAATCAGCCTTTGAGCGCGGTGATCCGCCTTCGGTGGTAAAAAAGGTGAAAAGGATGCCGGGCCTGGAGTTCCATGTTGGCGGAACCATTCAAGGCGTGGGTTTTCGACCCTTCGTCTATCGGCTCGCCCACGAGGAGGGCCTTGCCGGCAGCGTTCGTAACACCGGCGCCGGTGTCGCCATTCAGGTTTGGGGCAGCCCCGCCAAACTGTCGCGGTTCGAAAACCGTTTGACGCGTGACTTGCCCACGCTCGCCATCATCGACACGATTACCACGACGTTGCTTGCGGAAAGACCTTCGGCGACGGTGTGTCCGGACGAGTTTCTGATCGCTGTCAGCGATCCAGCGGGCGGCCGAGTTGCGATCACGCCGGACGCCGCAATCTGCGCAGACTGCCTGGAAGAGCTGCGCGATCCCGCCGACCACCGCTATCGATACCCTTTCGTTAACTGCCTGCAATGCGGCCCCCGGTTTTCGATCGTTGAGGGTCTTCCCTACGATCGCGAGCGAACCTCGATGAGGAGGTTCACCATGTGCGCCGACTGCCGGGTCGAATACACAGATCCCAGGAACCGCCGCTATCACGCGCAGCCGATCGCCTGCCCTGCCTGCGGCCCGCGGCTCTGGCTCGAGGGGCCGGTGCCGGGCGAGCTTTTGGCCGAAGACGTGGATGCGATTGACCAAGCTGTAAACATGCTGCGTGATGGCCAAATCGTCGCCGTGAAAGGGCTGGGGGGCTTTCATCTGGCGGTGCTCGCCACCAACGCCGGGGCCGTCGACCGGTTGCGAACGCGAAAGCGAAGGTCGCGCAAGCCGTTCGCCTTGATGGTTCGCGATATCGCCGTGGCGGAGAGAACGGCGATCATCAGCGACGCGGTCCGGAAGGCATTGATCGAGCCTGCTGCGCCAATCGTCCTGGCACCCTGGCGGACCGAGCTTCCCGGCATCGCGCCGGGGCTCGAGCAGGTCGGCCTCATGCTTCCCTACACGCCGCTCCATGCAATCCTTTTGCAGGCGTTTGACGAGCCGCTGGTCATGACCAGCGGCAACCGTTCCGGCGAGCCGCAGGTGATCGACCTAGAGGCGGCCCGCGATAGGCTGGGCCGGATCGCCGACGGCTTTCTCACCCACGATCGGCCGATCGTGAACAGGGCGGACGATAGCCTGGTCCAGATCATGGACGGCCAGCGCCAGGTCGTCCGGCGCGCTCGCGGCTTGGCGCCACGGCCGATCCGCTTGCCTCCGGGGTTTCCAAAAAACCACGACCAGGTTCTGGCTCTGGGCGGCGATCTCAAGAATGCGTTCGCCTTGGCTCGCGGCAGCGAAATTGTGTTGTCACAGCATATCGGCGATCTCGCTGAGCCGAGCGCGGTGGCCGATTTCCGCCAGACGCTGACATTGCTGGCGGAACTCACCGGGTTCACGGCCGAGAGGATCGTAGCCGATCCGCACCCCGCCTATCGTTCCGCCCTGGTCGCCAAGGAGATCGCTGATCGCGAAGCCGTTCCCTTGGATTTCGTGCCCCACCACCACGCCCACGCCGCGTCGCTGATGGTGGAACACGGCGTGCCGCTCGATCACCAGCCTATTCCGGCTTTGGCTCTGGATGGTGTCGGCTTAGGCGAGAATGGCGCTTTGTGGGGCTGCGAGCTCCTCTATGTCGACTACCGATGTGCCCGGCGTTTGGGGGGTCTCCGGCCGACGGCGCTTCTCGGTGGTGACCGGGCGGCCATCGACCCCTGGCGCAATTTAGCCGCCCGGCTCGCCGACGTCTTCGGCGACGATCTTTGCGCCTGGCCGCGACCCTTGATCGAACGCTTGGAGGGAAAACCGGTCGACACGCTGCTCGCTGCCCGCCGGGCGGGCATCAACGCGCTGCCAGCCTCTTCCGCGGGGCGGCTGTTCGACGCGGTGAGCGCCGCGCTCGACCTCACCGTCGATCGTCAGGATTATGAAGGCGAGGCGGCGATGCGCGTGCAAGCAGCCGCCCTACGCGGAGATCCTGAAAGCAACCGCGCCATGCCGGCGGCTTACACCTTCTCCTGCTCCCGGTCGGTTGACGGCTTGGTGCTCGACCCGGGACCGATCTGGAACCAGATCGCTGCCGATCTCACAGGTGGCGTCGATGTTGAAATCGTCGCCAGTCGCTTCCATGCGGGTCTGGCGAACGGTCTCCTCGCATTGGTTCAAGCGGCTTGGTCGAAGCCATGCCACGGCGACATCATTGCGCTTACCGGCGGCACATTTCAGAATACTCTTTTGGCGAAGCTCCTGCGTCAGCGTCTGACGGCGGAAGGTTTCCATGTCGTCGAGCACCGGGCGGTTCCAGCCGGAGACGGTGGTCTCGCGCTTGGCCAGGCAGCGGTCAGTATCGCCAGAACCGTTGCGACGGACGGAGGAACGTAGCGCCATGTGTCTAGGCGTGCCGGCTCAAGTCACCCGGATAATCGATGCAGAACGGTTCCTCGCGATGGTCGAGGTCTCTGGTGTCGAACGGGAGACCAACGTCATCTGCGTCGCGCCCGAAACCGGTGAGCTCGGCGAACTCGTCGGACAATGGGTGCTTTTGCACGTGGGCTTCGCCATGAGTGTCATCGATGCGGCCGAAGCGGCGCGCACCCTCGAAGTTCTAAGCGAGCTCGGCGAGGTCCAGGCCGAACTTGAGGCGATGCGCGACAGTGCGGCGCTGGCATCGGCCAAGCCATGAAGTTTTCGTCCGAATTTCGCGACCCGGGAAAGGCGCGCTCGATCTTGGGAGCGATCGAGCGACTGGTCGCCGATATCGATCTACCGAAGGGTCGGCCGCTGCAGATCATGGAGGTTTGCGGCGGTCATACCCATTCGGTGTTTCGCTACGGTCTGCAGCGTCTGGTGCCCCGGGAGATCGAGTTCGTTCACGGTCCCGGCTGTCCTGTCTGCGTACTGCCTAAAGGGCGCATCGACGACTGCATTGCGCTCGCGCAAATACCGGACATGATCCTCACGACGTTCGGCGACGCCATGCGCGTCCCGGGCTCGAGGAAAAGCCTGTTGCAAGCCCAGGCCGAAGGCGCTGACGTCCGCATGGTTTATTCTCCCCTCGACGCGCTGGATCTGGCCCGCCGGAACCCGGACCGCGAGGTCGTGTTTTTTGGGCTCGGCTTCGAGACGACCATGCCGTCGACGGCACTCACCATCCTCGAGGCGGAACGCGATGGCATCGACAACTATTCGATGCTCTGCCAGCACATCACCATCATTCCGCCGCTGCGTGCGCTCCTCGCCGATCCCGACACCTTGATCGACGGCTTCATCGGACCGGGCCATGTGTCGATGGTGATCGGCGTTCGCGGTTACGACTTCATCGCCGCCGAGCACGGCAAGCCGATGGTCGTGGCCGGCTTCGAGCCTTTGGACATCCTTCAAGCGCTCTGGATGGTCCTGAAACACCTCGCCCACGGCCGGGCAGAGGTCGAAAACCAGTATGTTCGGGTGGTTCCGGAGCGGGGCAACCCGGTGGCGCTCGCCGCCATGGAAAAGGTGTTCGAGCCCAGGGCCGAAACACAATGGCGGGGTCTCGGTCAGATCGATGGCTCCGGTGCCCAGATCCGCGCCGAATACGCCACGTTCGATGCGGAGCGAAAATTCGGATTGGTTTCGGCTGACGTGCCCGATCCCGCGCTTTGCAAGTGCGGCGAGGTGGTGAAGGGTCACCTCAAGCCGTGGCAGTGTCCGGCCTTCGGCAAGGAATGCACGCCGGCAACGCCACTCGGCGCGCTCATGGTCTCATCAGAGGGGGCCTGCGCCGCCTATCAGCAGTACGCGGCGCCGCGTCAGCGCGCCGAGTTACGCAAGTCGTCCTGTGCCTGACGCCAAGGGGCGGCGTTACGGCAGGATCCGAGGATCGACGATCACCTTGGCCCACGGCTCGGGCGGCCGGGCGATGCGTGATCTTATCGACGACGTGTTCCTCAGCGCGTTTGGCAGCGGACCGATCGTCGAGCAGGACGATCAGGCCCGGTTACAGCTGGCCGAGCTCCTTCGCGCCGGCGACCGTTTAGCGTTCACAACCGATTCTTTTGTCATCGATCCGATTTTCTTTCCGGGCGGCGATCTGGGAACGGTCGCGATCAACGGCACGATCAACGATCTGGCGGTCGGTGGCGCCACACCTGTCGCGCTCAGCGCGGCGATGATCGTCGAAGCGGGTCTGCCGGTCGATGATCTCCGGCGGATCGCCGCGAGCATGGCCGAGACAGCAAGGTTCGCGGGCGTTCCTATCGTCACCGGCGACACCAAGGTCGTCGACCGTGGCGCCGCCGACAAGCTGTTCATCACGACCACCGGCATCGGTGTCATTCTGGCGGGACGCGAGCTCGGACCCCAGCGGATACAGGCCGGCGACGCTATTCTCGTGAACGACACGATCGGAAACCACAGCGCGGCGGTGATGGCCGCCCGCGGCGACCTGAAGCTGGCGACCACGCTCAGATCCGACTGTCGGTCGCTCCACAGACTAGTCGAGGCGCTGCTCGACGTCGCTCCCAACACCAGGGCGATACGTGACGCCACCCGAGGCGGCGTGGCAACGGTTCTGGTCGAGTTCGCCCAATCATCGGGCTTGGGCCTACGGATCGAGGAGGAGCGTCTGCCAGTCTCGGAACCGGTGCGCGGCATGGCGGAGATCCTGGGTCTCGATCCGCTCTATCTCGCCAATGAAGGTGTGTTCGGCGCTGTCGTACCGGCCGAAGAAGCCGACGCCGTCCCGTCAAGGCTCGCGTCGCTCGCCGGTGGAGCGGCTGCCGCAATTATTGGCGAAGTGACCTCGGATCATTCGGGCGAAGTGGTGATGACCTCCTTATTCGGCGGCGAGCGACTGATCGACATGCTGGATGGCGATCAACTGCCTCGGATCTGTTGAAGCGAAATCCCGAATGGGTCTGCTTTGGACGAACCGCCGCCTCCATCATCGACGTCTTCCGCCTTCACTCCTGGAAGCTCAACATCGATCTCGTGGGTGTCTTCAAGCGCTGAGGCCTCGGAGCGGGGCGATCCAATCGGACACCCGCTGACCGACCTGGCGAAGCGGTTCGTAAAAGCTCGGCCACCAGCCGGCTGTATGCGTTGTTTCGACCACGGGATTCCTCTTCTGTAAGAGGACACGACGACGGTATTTTATATGCGAATGCGAGCCATCGTTTGAGCGGCGTCAAAGCGCTGGTCACGCAGACGATGCATCAAGGAGATCGGACATCGGCTTGATCAGGTGGGATGCGAGAACGTGCTGGAAATGTGGATGAGCGACTGGCTTAGCGACTTTCCAGGACTGGCCAGCCTCGAGCCCGGTATTCGCGATTCGCTCATTCAAAGCAGCCGGATTGTCGATCTCCCGGGCGGCACCGTGATTTTCGGGCCAGGTAAGGCCCCGGACAATCTTCTCCTGCTTTTGGAAGGTGTGATTCGGGTTCAACAGGTTTCGGAAACCGGTCGCGAGATCGTTCTCTATCGGGTTCACGCCGGAGAGAGTTGCGTCCTGACCACCGCTTGCTTGCTCGCCTATGAGGACTACAACGCGGAAGGTGTCGCGGAAACCGTGGTTCGAGCGGTGGCGATCCCGAGGGCGGTTTTCGATGACCTCATCGCCCGTTCGCCGATTTTCCGGCACTTCGTGTTCACCGCCTATGCCAAGCGGATCACCGACCTGTTCCTGGTGATCGAGGAAGTGGCCTTTCGCCGGGTGGATCTCCGTCTCGCCGAAAAGCTCCTGGAGTTCGATCAAGGTACGGGCGTGATCCATACGACCCATCACCAGCTGGCCACCGAACTCGGTACCGCGCGGGAAGTCGTCTCTAGACAGCTCCAGGAATTTCAACGGAGGGGCTGGGTGGTGGTCTCTAGAGGTGAGATCCGGCTGGCCGACTACAACGCACTGAGCGCTTTCGCCGAAGCTGCCTGACGCCGTTTTCTTACGGTTGGTGATTTGGTCACCGACCCAACCGGCGTTACCGACAAGAGTGTGGTCCGACAACGACGCAGCTTGGGAGGACCTCACGATGACCGTCAATTTGGGCACGCTCGATCGGCTGTTCCGCTTCCTGATGGGAATGGTCCTTATCGGATTGCCACTGACCACGTCGTTCGCGGTTTGGAGCAATCCGGTTTTTCAGTTCGGCGCGCCACTGGTGGGCGTCGTTTTGGTGACCACGGCCCTGGTCCGGTTTTGTCCGATCTATCGCCTGTTCGGTGTCAGAACCTGCCGGGTCTGACGGTCGTGGAAACGGCGTTCACACCTTTCGCCTCACTTGCAGGAGGTGTTTTGATCGGCACAGCAGCGGTCCTCCTCATGGCGCTGCACGGTCGGATCCTCGGCGCGACCGGCATGCTGACCGGTCTGCTTCTGCCGGACAATTGGGCCGACTGGCGTTGGCGAGCGGCGATGCTGGCCGGCATGGTCAGTGCGCCGGCGGTGTCCATGATCGCCACCGGGCGCTTGCCTGAGATCACGGTGCCGATTTCGATGCCGGCCCTCGTCGTCGGTGGTTTGATCGTTGGTGTCGGGGTGACGCTCGGCAGCGGCTGCACGTCCGGGCATGGCGTCTGTGGCCTGGCTCGCCTTTCGCCCCGATCACTTGTCGCCACGGGTACCTTCATGGTTTCGACCGCCGCGACCGTTTTCATCGTCCGTCACCTGATCGGAGGCTAGGGCATGGGTCTTCTCTCCGCCTACGTCGTCGGGCTTATCTTCGGCGTTGGGATCGCCATTTCGGGCATGATCATTCCGGCGAAGGTGCTGAATTTCTTCGACATCACCGGCATTTGGGATCTGAGCCTCGCCCTGGTGATGGGCGGCGCGCTTTCGGTGACCGCGATCGGCTACCGTTACGTGACGGCGCGCCAAAAGCCATGGCTCGCTGACCGATTTTACCTGCCGGCGAACAAGCAGATCGATCGCACCCTTGTATTAGGTGCTGCAATTTTCGGCGTCGGCTGGGGTATCGCGGGCTTTTGTCCCGGCGGCGCACTTCCGGCGCTGGGCACCGCCAGAATCGATGTCCTGGTGTTCGTAGCCGCCCTCGTCGCCGGCATTCTCGGCACCGGATTGATCACGAGAATGTGGGTAAGAGCCGACGGTCAGCCTTCATCTCAAACCGCATGAGCCCGTTGGAGGACCAATCATGAGCAACTATTCGGTCGACCTTGGTGTGAAACCGGAGGTCAAAGCGTTCTTCGACCCTGCCACCAACACCATTAGTTACGTGGTCAAGGATCCTGCGTCCCGATCCTGTGCCGTGATCGATTCCGTGATGGACATCGATTACGCGGCCGGCCGGATCGCCTACCACCATGCCGACGAGATCATCGCCGATATCCAGAACCGCGGCCTCGAGCTCGAATGGCTGATCGAAACCCATGTCCACGCCGATCATCTGTCGGCAGCCCCCTACATTCAGGAAAAGATGGGCGGCAAGCTTGGCATCGGCAAAAACATCACGATCGTCCAGGATACCTTCGGTAAGATCTTCAACGAGGGTACCGAATTCGAACGCGACGGTAGTCAGTTCGACCGCCTGTTCGAGGACGGCGACAGCTATCAGATCGGTGGGATGACCGCGTTCGCCCTGCACACGCCGGGGCACACGCCGGCCTGCATGACCCATGTGATGGGCGATGCCGCCTTCGTCGGCGACACCCTGTTCATGCCGGACGGTGGCAGCGCCCGCGCCGACTTCCCCGGCGGTGATGCCGGACAACTCTACGACTCGATCCAGACGGTGTTGTCGCTCCCCGAGCAGATGCGCCTGTTCATGTGCCACGACTACGGTCCCCAGGGACGAGAAATCCGCTGGGAAACGACGGTCGCGGAGGAGAAGCAAAACAACATCCATGTGGGCGGCGGCAAGTCTCGTGAGGAATTCGTGGCCATGCGCGAGGCACGCGACGCGCAACTGGACATGCCAAAGCTCATCATCCCCTCACTGCAGGTCAACATGCGGGCGGGCCAGCTTCCGCCGGCAGACCAGGACGGCAAGGCCTTCTTGAAAGTTCCGCTCAATCAACTTTGAAGCATAACGGCCGCCGAAGAGCCTGGGAGGTAAGAGATGGAATACAAGCAAGTGGCGCCGCCCTTTGCTGTCAGTCCGCAGATTGCCATCGGTGACATCGAGCACCTTGCGGATGCTGGGTTTCGCTCCGTCATATGTAATCGGCCCGATGGCGAAGGCGCCGACCAGCCGACTTTTGAGGAAATCGAAGCAGCCGCCAAGGCTCGTGGCTTGGAAGCCCGCTATCTGCCGGTTGTCAGCGGCAAGGTTCAAGATGAGGAGGCCGAGCTATTCGGTGCGTTGTTGGCGGAACTTCCAAAGCCCGTGCTGGCCTACTGTCGAAGCGGCATGCGCTCGATGACGCTTTGGGCTCTCTCTGAAAGCTCGAAGCGCCCACTGCCGGAGCTTTTGGAGAAGGCTAAAGCCGCAGGCTATGACATGGCTGGTGTCGTCAGGCGCATCGCCAATAATGGGCGGACGCCGGTCGACCGAGCGGATGCCGAACATGAAATCGTCATCGTTGGCGCCGGCGCCGCCGGCATCGCCGCGGCTTCTAGCCTCATCGCCCGCGACCCCGATCTCGACGTGGCTCTGATCGATCCTGCCGATATCCACTATTATCAGCCCGGCTGGACCATGGTCGGAGGCGGCATCTTCGACGCCGCGTCGACCGCCAAGTCCATGGGATCGCTGGTGCCCAAGGGTGCTCATTGGATCAAGGCGGCGGTTGCCGCGTTCGAGCCGAAAGACAATGCGCTGATCCTCGATGGCTGCCGCGTCGTGAAGTACAAACGCCTTGTCGTATGTCCGGGACTCTAGCTCGACTGGCACAAGGTGGAGGGCCTGGTCGAAACGTTGGGTCGTAACGGGGTCACCTCGAACTACCGCTATGACCTGGCACCCTACACCTGGCAGTTGGTCAAGGATCTGAAATCCGGGCGAGCGCTGTTCACCCAGCCGCCGATGCCGATCAAATGCGCCGGCGCGCCGCAAAAGGCGATGTACCTGTCGGCGGACCATTGGCGGCGCCATCGCCATCTCAACAATATCGAAGTGGCATTCTGCAACGCTGGCGGCGTTCTCTTCGGTGTTCCGCACTACGTTCCGGCCCTGATGGAGTATGTGAAGCGCTACGGCGCGGAGCTGAATTTCTTCCACGATCTGGTGGCCATCGACGGCCCCGCGAAGAGGGCCTGGTTCCGCGTGTCGAAGCCGGAAATGGAACCCACAACCGTGGAGATGTCTTTCGATATGATCCACGTTTGTCCGCCGCAAACGGCGCCCGACTTCATTCGAGTATCGCCCCTCGCCGACGCTGCCGGGTGGGTCGATGTCGATCAAGCCACCCTTCGTCACAAGACGTTCGACAATGTCTGGGCTCTGGGCGATGTCATGAACGCGCCAAACGCCAAGACCGCTGCCGCCGCGCGAAAGCAGGCGCCGGTGATCGCCGAAAATCTGCTCGCGGACATGCGGGGCAAGCAACCCGTCGCTCACTACGACGGCTACGGATCCTGTCCTCTCACCGTTGAGCGCGGCAAGATCGTGCTCGCCGAGTTTGGCTATGGCGGGAAACTTCTACCGAGCTTCCCGGCATGGCTGATCGACGGTAGCGAGCCCAGCCGCCTCGCCTGGTTGCTAAAAGAACGGCTGCTTCCGCCGGTCTACTGGAAGGCGATGCTTCGCGGTCGGGAATGGCTGGCGAAACCGGAGAAGGTCACGGCCGTCGGAAGCGTCGCTGCGGAGTGACATCGTTTTCGTCGCCGCGGAGACATCGGGGATGAGACGATACTTCCCGATCCTCACCTGGGCCCCGCGTTATAGCCGGCATGAGCTGACAAGCGATCTAATTGCCGCCGTGATCGTCACGATCATGCTCATCCCCCAATCTCTGGCCTATGCGCTCTTGGCTGGACTGCCGCCGGAAATGGGGCTCTATGCCTCCATCCTGCCGCTCCTTGCTTATGCATTGTTCGGCACAAGCCGAACTCTGGCTGTCGGGCCGGTGGCGGTGGTCTCGCTGATGACCGCCGCCGCCGTCGGCAATCTCGCTCTGCCGGGCAGCAGCGAATACGCGATGGCAGCGATCACGCTCGCCTTCATGTCGGGGCTCATGCTCGTGGCCATGGGCCTGTTGCGGCTCGGCTTTCTCGCTAACTTTCTAAGCCATCCGGTGATTTCTGGGTTTATCACCGCCTCCGGTATCATCATCGCCACCAGTCAGCTCGAAGGCATTCTCGGTATCGATGCTTCGGGTCACAATCTGGTCGAATTGGCGGCGTCGATGGTCGCCCATCTCGACAGCGCCAACGGGCTTACAATGGCGATCGGCGTGGCGGCGACCGGCTTTCTGTATTGGGTTCGTGGCCCTCTGAAGGGGATGCTAACGGCCTGGCGGCTTAATTCCCGCCTCGCCGACCTGATCGTCAAAGCCGGGCCGGTAGCGGCGGTTGCCGCGACCACATTTGTTACTTGGCTGTTCGGCCTCGCTGACCGAGGCGTCGCGGTGGTGGGGGACGTGCCCCGGGGATTGCCGCCGGCGACCCTGCCGAGCTTTGACACCGAGCTCTGGCTTGCCCTCCTCGGATCCGCCCTTCTGATCTCGGTGATTGGCTTCGTCGAATCGGTCTCGGTTGCCCAGACACTGGCGGCGAAGCGCCGTCAAAGGATTGATCCAGACCAGGAACTCGTTGGCCTCGGCACCGCGAACGTCACCGCCTCGTTTTCGGGCGGATATCCGGTGACGGGCGGTTTCGCCAGATCCGTCGTCAATTTCGACGCCGGCGCGGCGACGCCGGCCGCAGGCGCGTTCACTGCGCTCGGCATAGCGATCGCAAGCCTCTTCCTCACACCACTTCTCCATCAGCTTCCGAAGGCGACCCTCGCGGCCACGATTATTGTCGCCGTGCTCTCTTTGGTAGATTTTTCCGTTGTTCGACGAACTTGGAGCTACTCGAAAGCGGACTTTGTCGCGGTGGTCGGCACCATCGCGTTGACGCTCGGCTTCGGTGTCGAGATCGGCGTGTCCGCCGGTGTGGCGCTGTCCCTGGTATTGTATCTCTACAAGACCTCAAGGCCACATATCGCTGAGGTCGGACTGGTGCCGGGCACTGAGCATTTCCGCAATGTCATACGCAATCTGGTTGTATCTGATCGGACTGTTCTCACGATCTGTGTTGTCGAGAGCCTATTCTTCGCCAACGCCCGTTATCTGGAGGAC